>NZ_CP025407.1:0-1200000 GCF_002847285.1 Streptomyces sp. CMB-StM0423
GCCTACACCCCTTAGTTGACGGTACATCAGGAACGGCGGAGGGTGGAGCCGCAGAGTCTCGCCGCACCCCGTGCGGATGCCTTGACTGGCCCCGGGGAGGCCCAGGACCCAATCGGTTGTGCGCCAGCCGCTCAATGAGCCGCGCGCGACGCGCGTACCACTCCCACCCGATCGAGGGAAGGGAGCCCAGCGTGGTGCATCGTTCAGATGCTTCATGTAGAATCCCGAGATAAGCACTACCTCCGGAGCCCTGTCAGCGGCTGATCGAACCGCCGGGCGCGAGGCTCCAACATCGCCTTCATAGACCCGAATTCAGCAGCTCCAGCAGCATACGCTCTCGCCTCAAGGGAGGAATTGATGCACACGGGACCGAGCACTCTCCGCCCGCATCAAGTGGAAGCAACGGACGCCGCGGTAAGGGCGTTAGAGCCGAAGCCCGGGAAGTCCTTCCCGCCGGACGGGCTGCGGGCGACGGTAGTGTCCGCGTGCGGCACCGGTAAGACGATCACGGCGGCGCATGCCGCGATGCGCATCGCTCCGTACGGCCGCGTCCTGGTCCTCGTGCCCACACTGGATCTGCTGTCGCAGACCGTGGCGGCCTGGCAGGCCGAAGGGCGGGACGGCATGGCGGTGGCAGTGTGCTCGCTCACCGACGACCCCGTGCTGTGGAACGCCGGCGTGCAGGTGACCACCAGCCCGCCCCAGTTGGCCCTCTGGCTGGCCGGGAAGAGCCACGTGACCGTCTTCGGGACCTACTCCAGCCTCCCCGTCCTCATCGAGGCCCACGAAGGCACCTACGGCCAGCAGCTCGATCGCTGGGACCTGGTCGTCGTCGACGAAGCCCACCGCACCTCCGGATCCATGGGCAAGGCATGGGCCGACGTCCACAACCAGGCGCTGCTTCCGGCGGACCGCCGGCTGTACCTGACGGCTACGCCGCGGATCTGGGAGGCACGGCCGCCGACGGAGGTCCGCGAGGGGCTGCGGGAGGCGCTGCCGGAGGAGATGGCCGCGTCCATGACGGATGAGAGCATCTTCGGCCCGACCGTGTATGAGCTCCCATTGGCCGAGGCGGTCCGCCGTGAATTGCTTGCGCAGTTCCAGATCGCGGTGGTCGAGCTGCGTGATCCGGAATTGGATGAGGGGCAGCTTCTCGGGGAGGAAAAACGTACCGAGATGGTCCGTGGGAAGCGGATGGCTGCGCTACAGACGGCGGTGCTGGAGGCGGCCGCCGAGCACGGTCTGCGGACCATGATCACGTTTCATCATCGCACTATGGAGGCGGAGGCGTTCGCGGCCGGCCTGCCCGCGGTGGCGGCCAAGCTGCACGCCAAGGTTCCCGAGCGGCACCCGGACCGCAGGCTTGTCTGGGCGGACTGGCTGTGCGGGGAACACGAGCCCGAAAACCGCCGCTCCGTACTCCGGCAGTTCGGTGAAGGAGTAAACTCACAGGGGCGTCCAGTAAGCCGCGCCTTTCTTTCGAATTGCCGTGTCCTGTCGGAAGGCGTGGACGTTCCGGCGGTCGACAGTATTGCCATTATTGATCCGAAGGGTTCGGTCGTGGACATTGTCCAGGCGATCGGCCGGGCGCTGCGGCAGAAACCTCGTCAGGGGAAGATTGCGACCATCATCGTCCCGGTGTTCTTGGAAAGGGACGAGGAACCCGAGGACATGTATTCCTCGGGGAGCTTTGGGCCGCTTGTGAAAGTGATGTCCGCTCTGCGGGCGCACGATTCCAAGATGGTCGAGATGCTGGCGGTGCCGCAGGATCACACGTCGCCGGTGGAGCCGTCCACGTCGATCGGGACGGCGCCCGCGGAGGGTGAAGAGGAGCAGCGGTTGCTGCTTCGGTTCTCCAGCCGGCGGAGTCCGGAGGCGATCCGGCGGTTCGTGGACATGCAGGTGATCAACCCCGTGCGCGCCTCCTGGGCGAATGGGTACGCCGCCGCGGTCCGCTTCCTCGGCGAGTTCGGGCACCTGAGGGTGCCGCTGACGTACCGCGACCCGCGTACGCAGCATCCGGTGGGGCGCTGGATCTCGGACCAACGCACGGAGTACGCGGCCGGGCGGATGGACGACGGCGAAGGCGGGGACCGCCGCCGGCGCCTCGATGAGATCGGCATGGTGTGGTCGGCGCCCGACCTGGCGTGGGAGGAGAACCTCGCCGCCGCGCGGGAGTACTACGCCGAACACGGCACGCTGTGCGCTCCCCAAGGCGCCGCGGCGGCAGGGAAGCCGGTCGGGCAGTGGCTCACCAACCTGCGCCGCCCGGGCGGGCTCGGGAAGGACCCGATCAAGGCGGCGCAGCGGGCCGCGGACCTGGCCGCGATCGACCCCGAGTGGAACCCCCGCGAACTCGGGTGGACCGTCGACTGGCAGCGCAACTACGTCAAGGTCAAGACCTGCCTGGACGACGGGGCTTCCCTCGAAGAGCTGGCGCCGGGCGTACGGGTCGGGGGCGAGGACGTCGGGCGGTGGCTGAAGCGCCAGCAGGAGGGCTGGGACGCCCTCAACGCCGAGCAACAGCACCGGCTCGCGGAGTTGGGTGTCGCGGCCGCCGTGAGGCCCGCAGACGGGCGTACAGCCCCTCCCCCGGGCGGCGCTCGCGCTGCGGCCTTCGAACGCGGCCTGGCCGCCGCGCGGCAGTACCGCGAACGCGAAGGCACCCTCGACGCCGTGAGCCGCAAACACACCGAGGTCGTGGTCGATCCGGTGACCGGAGAAGAGGCAAGCGTCCGGCTGGGGGTATGGCTCACCAACGTCAAGAGCCGCCGCGGGACGCTGACGCCGGAGCGCGCCGAAGCGCTGAACGAACTCGGACTCCGGTGGACGTAGACGAAGGTGAGGTTCGCCCACCGCGAAGGCCGCTTCGAGTTGTAGCCGGTCAGAGCGCTGGACCGGAAACAGGGAGGGGAGTCGGGGAGAGCTGTGGCAGCAGGGGCGTTACGGACCGTGCCGCTGGCTGGGGAGCTGACCGCGTCACTGATCAACCGGGCCGCCGACCGCTACGGTCTGGCGGCTGCCAATGTGCTGCGGCTGTGGACGTTCGCCAACTCCCCCGCCCGGCACGACGACGGCGGCGGCGTGCGGGCCGATGCGGAGGTCGTGCTCAACGAAGCCGGGCGGGGTGTGCTCGCCGAGCTGTGCGGGGTGGAACCGCAGGTGCTGGCCCGCGCTCTGCCCGCGTTCACCGTGGATGATCCCAAGATCAGCAGCGGCCGGGAGGCAGCCGTGGCGCAGGCGCGGTGGCGGGCGGCGAGAGCGGTGGCGGGAGAAGCGGCGTTCACCTGCCGGTCGTGCACCGCGCGGCGGACCGGGCAGCCGGTGCGGGCGGTGCGGTATCTGCCGCGCTGGCAGCGGGTGTGTGCCCGGCACGGGCGGTGGCTGCTGGACGCGGACGCTGACCAGGCCCTGGAGCATCTGGACGTGCGGCACCTGCCGGAAGTGGTCGCGGCGCAGCGGCGGTGGGCGGGTGTGGTGCGGCGGGCCGTGCGGGCGGGAGCAGAGCCGGAGCGGGTGTTCGCTTTGGCGCATGCAGTGGTGGCCCGGTGGTGGGACCAGGCCTTGCACTGGGAGCGGGAGACGATCTGGCCGCGGCGGCTGCATCAGGTCGCGGGCGGTGACGCCGGTGGTGATCTGGAGCGGTGGCGGATCGTGGGGCGGGACGCGGTTGTCTTCCCGGAGGTGGTGGCGGTCGCCGACGCGCTGCTCGACCGGACCATGGCGGAGCTGGTGTGGGTGGACAGTGGTGCGGGGCGGCCGCGGGCGCTGCCCGCTGACGGGAATGTTCTGCCGGCGGCTCGGGGAGAGGGCCGGGCGCACGTGGCTGGGGCCGCTGGCGGCGACGGATCACGGCGGTCCGCTGATCGCCTGGATGGGCAGCATCATCCGCCAGCGCCGCACAGCCGACGGCCCGCCCGGGTACGCGGACGACCCGTGGTGGGTGCGCCAGGAGCATCAGCCGGTGACGATGGCTGGGCAGTTGCGGGTGCTCGGCAAGGAGAAACGGGCGCCGGGCTCGGGGACGATGTGGAGGGCGGTGATACCGCCCGAGCAGCGGGCACGGATCGGCAGCCTCATCGACAGTGCCGAGGAACAGCTGCTCCAACTGCGCGGCGTGCAGACTGGGCCTACCGCCGAGGTTGCCCGGCAACTGCTGCGCAGCCTCGGTCACAGTGCCGGTCTGATCGAGGCGGCCTGGAAGCGGACCGCGGTGGCAGCGGTGAACGGCGGAGTGCCGCTGGAGGAGGTGGCCCGGTGGGCGGACATTCCCGTCGAGGTGCTCAGGACGATGCTGACGGCGGGCGGGCAGGAAGACGGCGCCTGAGAACGACCAGGGGCGAGTGCATCGGCGGTTAGCTGATAGAGCACTCGCTTGTGGCAGAAATACTGAAAACAGCGGTGGCTGCCTACGGGAGCAGCTTGACTGACGCTGGTGAGCAGCACAGGAGCGGCCCGGTCCGGGGGCTGGGCAGGGCGAGCGGCCGTAGGTCGAGGGAGCGGGTTCGAGGCGGTTTTCCTCGACCCGGTGGGACAGTCGGTCCAGCAGCGGTGGGCGGATGCCGCCATGACCGTGGCGTTCGAGGAGTTGCCGCCGGTGTCGGCCTTCCCGGTGATCCCGGGACGGCGCTGGGGACCGGGCGTGTGGTGGTCAGCAACCACCGGCCGGCACGTGGCCGCGGGATCGAACGCGATGCGCACCCAGCTGATGGTCCTGGACCGCGACCCGCACGTGACCGGGCTCGCGGGGCGGCCGGTACGAGTGATCTGGCGCGACGAACGGGGACGGGTGCGCTCCTGGGTGCCGCAGCTGTTCGCCCGGTACCTCGACGGCACAGGTTCTGCTGGCCGACTGCCCCAGCCACCCGGAAGCCGGCGGCGACCGTGCTTTGAAGGCTGCCGAAGCGATGGGCGAGGCGTGTGAGGAGATCGGCTGGACCTACCGGCGCCTTGCGCCGCTCGACGATGTACCGGCCGCCAATCTGAAGTGGCTGGCCGGCTACCGCCATCCCCGCAACGCCGGGCGCCTGGGCCTGACGCCCGCGGTTCTGGAGGCGTTCGCGCGGCCGCGGCCGCTGATCGAGGGAGCCGAAGCTGTCGGTGACCCGATCGAGGTTCTTCCCGCCGTCTTCCACGCCCTGTGGCACGGAGAGCTCACGACCAACCTGGAGGCGCCGCTGCACGAGTGCGCCCTCGTCGGCCCCAGGGACTGGAACGGTCCGGACGAGACGGGAGGTGCCGGGTGAGCGCGCGGCGCAACGCGCGGCCGGCGGTGAAGGTCGGGGCGCAGGTCCGGTTCCGCGGTGTGAAGTGGCAGGTGGCCGCCCTGTCCGGGCAGACCGTTCACCTCGTCGGCCCGGACGGCGGCGGTGAGGCGGTGCTCGCCGGGTACCTGTTCGCCGATCCCGGCTTCAGCATCATCGGGGCCGACGTGCCGCAGGCGGCCCCGCAGTGGGGGCTGTTCGAGACCGCGCCCGCCGCGGCGCGCGAGAAGGCCCTGGCCTGGCAGCGGCATGTACGGGAAGTCGAATGCGGCCTTGCCGACGGGCCCGGCAGCGGTGGAGTGGTGCGGCCGCAGTACGACCCCGAGCAGCACACGCTGGCCGAGCGGGAGCAGGCCAAGGCCGAGGAGCTGACCGTCCTGGGGTTCGGGCGGGTGTCGCGTACGACGGTGCAGCGCATGCGCCTGGCCTACCGCAAGCAGGGACTGTGGGGGCTCTTGGACCACCGGACCACCCGCGCCTCCAGCCCCACCGGACGTTCCGACGAACGGGTCGTCGACGCCGTCCGTGAGGCGCTGCGCCGCCGGCGCGGGCGTTCCACGGGCACCATCAACGGCCTGTTCCCTCTGATCAACCAGATCCTCAAGGACCGGCACGGCCCCGGTGCGGTGCCCGTGCCGTCCCAGGCCACGCTGTACCGGCTCGTCACCTCCCTCGCCCGCCCCGGTGAACTGCCCAGTGGTCCGGTGCGGCAGGTGCCCGCGAGTGTCGAGGGGCGGGCTTTCACCCCCGCCATGGCGCTGCGGCCGGGCGAGCAGGTCCAGATCGACACCACCCGCCTGGATGTCCTGGCCCTCTTCGACGACGGGCGCCTGGCCCGGCCCGAGCTGACTATCGCCGTCGACGTCGCCACCCGCGCCATCCTCGCCGCCGTGCTGTGCCCCAGCGCGACCAAAGCCGTGGATGCGGCCCTGCTGCTCGCGGAGATGGCCGTCCCCCACCCCGCCCGCCCGACCTGGCCGGACATCCTGCGCATGGACCACGCCCGCACACTTCCCCACGAGCGTCTGGCCACTGTGGACGAGCGTCTGGCCGGTGCGGCGGCCCGGCCGGTCGTGTTGCCCGAGATGATCGTCGTCGACCGGGGCAAAATCTTCGTCTCCCGGGCGTTCACCGCCGCCTGCGAGAGCCTCGGCATCAGCGTCCAGCCCGCCCCGCCCCGCGCCCCCACCGCGAAGGGCATCGTCGAGCGCACCTTCGGCTCCATCAACGCCCTGTTCTGCCAGCACCTGCCCGGCTACACCGGATCCGACGTCACCCGCCGCGGCCCCGACACCGAGAAAGACGCCTGCTACAGCGTCGCCCAGCTCCAGGACCTCCTCGATGAGTGGCTGGTGCACTACCACCACCGGCCCCACGAAGGGCTGCGCCACCCGATGATGCCCAGGAAGGCACTCACGCCGAACGAGATGTGGGCCGCGCTCGTCGCCGTCGCCGGATACGTACCCGTCCCGTTGACCGGGCGCGACTACCTCGAACTGCTGCCCGTGCGCTGGCAGGCCATCACCCCCGCCGGCATCACCATCCACCACCGCACCTACGACGCGGATCTCCTCGCCCCGCACCGCGGCCAGGCCTCCCCCGTCGCCGGCCGCGGCGGGAAATGGGAGATCCACTACAACCCGCACGACGTGCGCCAGGTCTGGGTCCGGCTTCCCGACGGTGAACTCACCGAGATTCCGTGGATCCACCGCGACCACGTCCACCGGCCCTTCGACGAACGCACCTGGCAGCACATCCGCGCCCAGGCCGTTGACGGCAACCACGGTGATGCCGAGCAGTACGAAGCCGGCCTCGCCGATGCCCTCGACCAGCTCATGCGCCGCGTCCACAGCGGCCACGCCACCACAGCGGAGCAGGCACTCATGGCCCGCACCGCTCGCCTCCCGCTCCCCGAAGCCCGCGATGGGGACCACGGCACCGAAGCACCCGCTGGCAGCCCGGCGCAGCAAGGCGACGAAGGCAACGACGACAGCATCGACGACCTGCCCGACGACGACGTCAGCCCCGCCCCGGCCACCGGATTCGGGCTCTACAACGCGCACGAGGAAGCCGCCACATGGTGAACCCCAGCCAGACAAGCGCGAGCAGCACACCAGCCGGCGGCGTCGGCGGAGCCGAGCCGTCCTGGCCGCTGACCACCTGGCAGGGCTGGCACCGCTTCGCGACCACCGACCCCGTCGTCCCGCCCCGGCCCGGCGACCCGCCCCGTAGTGCGGAGGAACGCCTGGCCTACCACTCCAGCTTCGTCACCATCCGCACCCCCGCCATCCACGCCCTGGCCACTCAGGTCCGCACCCTAATGATCCTCGGACGCCACCAGCAGACCACCGCCCGGCCCTCCCTCATCGTCACCGGACGCGCCGCAGCAGGAAAAACCACCGCCCTCCTGAACGTCGGGCGTATCTGCCACCTCGCCCACACCCGCAAGAACCCGCCGCCACCGGGATCAGCGCATGCCGCGGTACCGGTCGCGTATGTTCTGGTCCCGCCCGGCGCGACCGCGAAGACCCTCATCACCGAGTTCGCCCGCTACCTCGGTATCCCCACAACCGCGCGCATGACCCAGACCCAGATCACCGAAGCCGTCTGCCACACCTACACCCAGGCCGGCGTCCAACTCGTCCTCATCGACGAGATCCACCGCCTCAACCCCCGCACCACCACCGGCGCCCAAACCGCCGACCTCATCAAGGACCTCAGCGAACGCCTTCCCGCCACGTTCGTCTACGCCGGCATCAACGTCACCGACACACCCCTGTTCACCGGGACGCGGGGCGCCCAACTCGCCGGACGCGCCACCCTCGTCGACTGCGGCCCCCTACCCGCCCGCCACGGCACCCGCCACCCGTTCCGCGACGTCATCACCGACATCGAAAACCATCTCGACCTCCAGCAGCACAAACCCGGCACCCTCCCCCGCCACACCCCCTACCTCCACCAGCGCACCGCCGGCCGCATCGGATCCCTCACCCGCCTCATCCGCCAAGCCGCGATCACCGCCATCCACGACGGCACCGAACGCATCACCAAAACCACCCTCGACACCATCCGCCTCGACCACCTCGCCGAAACCCACCACCGCCCCCGCCGAAGCCGATAGCCCACGCCCACTGAGCAGGCAGAACAGCCCTGACCAGCACAAACACCAATCGGGGCTTTTACACGCTAGAACCAACTACAACAGACCCAGCCCCACTCAACACAGAACACATAAGAAGCCGTTGTCTTTCCGAATGTGATCGCTGTGTTTTCGCTGTTCAGGCATGATGTCGGTGGTTCTGCGGCAGGGACGACACGTCGTGTTGTGTCGTCGGGGAGGTATGCGGGTGCCGTCGGTGATGGGGATGTTGGAGGCTCGGGAGTCGGCTGCCCGGGTGCGGGTGGAGGAACTGCGTGCCGAGGCGGACCGGGTTCGGGTTGAGCTGGTAGAGGCGGAAGCCGTGCTGGGCCGGCGGGTCGTCGCGCTTGCGGAGCTGGCCGAGGTCCTGGCTGCGGGTGCTGTGCTGCCAGAGCCGGTCGGGCCGGCGCCGGTTCCGGTCGAGGTGAGGGAGCCCGCGGCCGGTTCGGTGGTCCCCGTGTGGCGCGAGGGTGTCACGGCCCAGGTGCTTGCTCCTGAGTACCGCAGGTTGCTGGCGGTGCTGGAGGCCGACAGTGGCGGCCAGGGACTGCGGGCGAGGGGCCTGGCTGCCCGATTGGGTCTGGAGTTGGTGCCGGCGAAGGTCGAGGGTGTGCGGGTGAAGGCGAAGCGGCTGGTCGCGCGGGGCTGGCTGGCGGAGGACCGGCCGGGTCTGTTCATCCTGCGATGTCCGGCGCAGTGAGTGATCAGGTGCGGCGGCGGGCGAGGCGGCGTCCCATGAGTATGGCCATCGACCAGTGCACCACGGCTTCGCTGGTGGCGGGGCGGGTCTCGTAGTCGCGGGTCAGGCGGCGGGAGCGCATCAGCCAGGCCAGGGTGCGCTCGACGCACCAGCGTCGGGGCAGTACGACGAAGCCACGGGTATTGTCGCTGCGTTTGACGATCTCCAGGGTGAGGCGGAGTTTGTTCCTGGCCCAGTCAACGAGGCGGCCTGTGTAGCCGCCGTCGGCCCACACGAGCCGGATCTTGCGGTGACGGGCCAGCAGGCGGGGCAGCATGCCGCAGGCGGCGTCCCGGTCAGTGACGTCGGCCGGGGTGACCAGCACCATCAGCAGCAGACCAAGGCAGTCCACGATCAGGTGCCGCTTGCGGCCGTTGATGTTCTTGGCCCCGTCGAAGCCCCGTGACCGTGCCGGGACGGATGCGGCTGCCTTGACCGACTGCGAGTCGACGATCGCGGCCGTTGGTTCCCTCTCCCGCCCCTGGCTTTCGCGAACCCGGCTGCACAGCCGGTCGTGGAACTCGGGTCTGATGCACGATCGGGTGACATCTTGACCTGCCCCACGGTTTGGGTTCCAGCTGCGGTGGCTAACTGGCGGCGTGGATGGTGTCTTGTGGGGAGAGTAGTTCGTACTCGACGGGGGTGCGGTAGCCCAGTGCTGAATGTCGTCTCTGGCGGTTGTAGAAGATCTCGATGAACTCGAAGATCGCGTTGGCCAGTTCAACCCGGGTCTTCCAGCGCTTGCGGTTGAGCAGCTCGATCTGCATCGAGGACCAGAACGATTCCATCATCGCGTTGTCCAGGCCGTCCCCGACGGTGCCGAACGACGGCAGGAGGCCGGCGGAGCGGATCCGTTCCCCGAAGACCCAGGAGGTGAACTGGGTGCCGTGATCGGCGTGAACGATCCCGCCCGGCTCGGGGCGGCGGTTGCGGATGGCCATGTCCAGCGCGTTGACCACGAGGGTGGAGTCCTGCCGTGAGTCGATGGACCAGCCCACGATCCTGCGGCTGAACGCATCCAGGACCGCCGCGCAGTAGACCCACCCTTCCCTCGTGCGATGCTGCGTGATGTCGGTGACCCACAGCTCGTCGGGACGCAACCGATGGAACTTGCGATTGACGAGGTCCTCAGCGGTGACGATGCCACGCAGCCGCTTGACGCGCACCGGTCCGGGCAGGCCGTGGATCCCGGCCTGTGTCATCAGCACCGACACGGTCCTGGTGCAGACCCGAAGGCCCATGCCCAGGGTGAGCTCGGCGTGGATGCGGCGGTAGCCGTAGGTGCCGCGGGAAGCGACGTGAACCTCTCGGATCAGCCCGGTCAGCCAGTCCCGCCGTAGCTGCCGTGGAGTGGTCGGTGTGCGCTTGTGCTTGTAGTAGTTCTGCCGGGCGACACCAAGGATCCGGCAGCACCTGTTGACCGGTGCCCCGGCATCGACGAGTCGGTCGATCACCGGGTAGAGCCTTTTGGGGCCGGCTTGTCCTCGCCAAGGAACTTCGCCGTCTGCCGGACGATCGCCAGCTCGGTTTCCAGCTCATGGATCCGCCGGCGAGCGGCTCGCAACTCAGCAGACTCGCTCGACGGCGTTCCCGGCCGCCGCCCGTTGTCGATGTCGTCTTGCCGCAACCACTTCGACAACGTGACGGGATGGATGCCGAGCTCCACCGCCGTTTGTCTGGCCTGCTTGCCGGCGCGGACCAGCGCGATGGCACGCGCCCGGAACTCCGGAGGATAGGGACGAGGCATGACTGCCAGCCTTCCGTGAAGGGCTGTCAGTTAGCCACCAGAACTGGAACCTGAGAGGTAGGGCAGGTCAACCTGTCACCCGAATCTGCATCAGACCCGAACGAGTTGTACGCGTGTCTGACCAGACGTGGCGATGAGCTGTTCGAGCTCGCGGACGCGGTGCTGTGTGCGCCAGGTGCGGTGCACTCGGCGGTCGAGCTGACGCTCCTGCCCGAACACCGCCGTGGACATGGCGCGATGTACGACGGCCTCAACCAGGGCCGGACCTCTCGGGGACCCCTCCCTGCTCCGCGAGCTAGGCTGCCGGAGCATGACATCGTTACAGGTAGCCAGGGGTAGTAGCTGGGAACTGCGCAGGGTCGACGGAGAGGACTTCTGGCGGCTCACCAACATCAGCGAAGAGCCGCTCTTCCCGATCAGGGTGGTGTTCTCGTGCTCCGAGAACGGTAGCGGCTGGACTGACAGCGTTCTGCTGGAACTCACCGTGCCGATCCTCAACCCGGGCGGCGCGACTCGGATGCACGTCGTCGGCTCAGACTGCGTGACGCAGGCCGTCGTCCGCTGGCGCCGCCGCCGACGGCTTCCCATCCCAGTGCGCGAATGGACCGTTCGTTTCTGAGACGGAGACTGTCGGTCCGCCGATCCCGACTGGTGATCGTGATCGATGCGGTTTCCCCTGTGCAGCCGTGGTTGGAGCCATTGAGCTGGTGCCCAGCATCCGACCGTCCGTCGCCCTCGGCAACGGAACCGAGGCCAGCGCGCGACGCAGCCGGGCCACATCAATCCGTCCCTGATTCAGGCCGCCGTAGAGAGCCCCGTGCCCGCGGCGCTGTTCCGGCGCGAGCGCCAGGTCGACCAGCGTCCGCCCCGGCCCGTCCGTGCACAGCAGCGCGCCGCGCCGAGTGGTCAGACACGCGTACAACTCCGTCCGGAAGCATGACACGTCCGCGATTGCATTCCGCAGGACACCCTGATGCATCAGACTCACGACCACCGCCTTCGTGCTGTCCCCTGACTCTGTGACGGAGCAAAGGATCGGGCGAGGGCCGCTCTCGCGTCTGGCCGTTCCCATCCCGGGTGAACAAGTTCGAGGGACTATTAGGTCAATCAAGGGGCCTCGGTTCGGCCGCGCCTCGTGCACGATGGTGAGGTGAACAGGGATGCAGCACGCGATTCCGTCGTTGAAGCAGGCTGGCAGGCAGTAAGAGACGACGGGCGAGTACGGGTAGAACTGTTGGACGTGGCCTACGCCGAGCCCTGCCTGCGGCAACTGTTCCCCTGGACCGGGATGGGAGAACTTCACTTCAGCCGTTGCACCGAGCCGCGGTGGACCTGGGACATCCCCTACATTCAGCCCGCCGCTGAGGGCGCCTACCGGGTCTCCGGCCCTCTTCGAAGCCAGACGGTTGGCCCGGCAGCTACAGCACAAGAGGCCATCGCCACGGTGGTCCAGCGTCTTCCGGCGTGCTGCGGTCCTGCCTTCCTGGGCACCCCGGAAGAACTCGCGGCTCACGAAGCCACAACAAATAGGCACCAGACGGGCGAAGGTTAAAAGACAAGCTTAGCCTCGATCATTCGTGAGGGTCCGTCAGCTTGCTGACGGGCCCTTTGGGGTGAGTGTCGGTGGGGATTTCGGAGTCTGAGCAGGTTGAGAGCCCGGCTGTCGCGTCGGGTGTGCGCCGGGTTCCACGGCTCCGGTGGGCTCGTGCTGCTCGCAGGGATGGGAAGATGCTGGTCAGCCTGGGTTCGGGAGGGCGTGGAGCCGGTCCAGAGCGTCGGTGATCACGTCGGGCCAGTGCTTGGCGAGGCGGAGGTAGCGGCGGCGGCCGGTGGTGACGAGCTGGGTGGCGGTGGAGAACAACCGAAGCCGCAGGCGGCAGGGCTCCCAGAGCCGAGCGGTGCCGGCGAGACGAGCAGGGGCATCCAGGCCAGCAGGTCCAGGGCGATCTGCGCGATCTCCAGCCAGATCTGGTGCTGCGCGGCGTCGTGGAGGGGGAAGTTGCGCAGGCCGGTGGCGCGGGCGGCGCGGATATGCGGTCCTCGGCCCGGGCCCTCTGCCGGTGGCGCAGTTCGAGGGTGGCGATCGCCTCGCTGGCTGTGTTGGTTGGCGAAGGAGGTCAACCGCCCTGCCGTCGGCGTCGGTGAAGCGCAACTGGGCGCCGGGGTACGGCCGTTCCTTGCGCACGATCAGCCGCAGTCCCTTCGGCCAGCCCGTCAGGCAATCGCTGCCGGCGTCGATCTCGGCGACCCAGGCGCCATCGCGGACGCCGGCCGTCGGGTTCGGCGGCCGGCGTCCGGGCCGAGGCCGGGACCTTCAGGACGGCCTGGTGGATGGCGTCGGTGATGGTCATCCCGACCGAGTACGACAGCCACCTCCCGCGCTGGGCGAGCCAGGCGACGAACTCGTGGGTGCCGCCGCCGGAGTCGGTGCGGATCAGCGTCTGACGTCCGGGCCGCAGTCGTTTCGGCATCTGGGCCAGGGCCAGCCTGGTGGCTTCGATGTGGTCCGCGGCGGTGTTGGAGCCCGCGTTGCCGGGCCGCAGCAACCCGACGACCAACTCGCCGGACCCGCCCCGGCCGTGGTCGACGAACCCCCTCAGCGGGTGGTGCGAACGTCTTCTTCCAGATCGCGGCGCCGTCCTGCTTCGCGGAGTGCGCGATGACGAGGACGCCGTCGATGTCCACGATCACCTGCCCGCCCGCGGCGCCGCCTGGTCGGCCAACTTCCAGACGTGTTCGCGTACTCCGGCGCGGGCCGTGCGCAGTGCAGTCAGAGCCCGCTTCCCGCCCCGGGCGAGCAGGAGTCGGGAGACCGTCGGGTCGGAGGCCACCGGCCCGAACACAGCGGGCTCCGCCCGCAGCATGCCCACATCGGCCAGGCAGTCCCCGCTCAGCGCGACCGCGGGCAACGTCGAGGAGGACCTTGCCCGCGTCGTGGACGGCCGCTGCTTGCGCCACGGGGCGAGTGCCGCCGATATCGCCGCATCCAGGCCGGTCTTGCGGACCGTCTCGACCAGCGGCACCGCACCGGCCTGCGAAACCACTCCGCGACCGCCGCCTCGACGCGGACACGCGGGTAGGACCCGATACCCTCTTCACCTGGAAAGTGCCTCCGACGGTCGCGGGAACAAGGATCTCAGCAATCCTCATTATCGCTGGTCAGAGGCACTTTCTGCTTTCGCGGTCACCAGCCGGACAGCCCGCCTCGTGAAAGCGCGAGGTTAGCCGGTACGGGGCGCTCGGCGGGTCACTGCATGGCCCAGCCGAACCGCGTGCCCACGGCCGGCAGGCCGTTCTTGCCGGGTTCGTGGCTGGTCACCGAGGAGGTGTCGGGCCAGCCGCGTACGTTCGGCCACGGCAGCGCGTGCATGGCGCCGTAAGGGGAGGGGCCGTAGGGCATGCCGACGTACAGGTTCCGGCCGGTGCCCTGGATGTTGCTGCCCACCTGCTGGTTGGCGCCCAGGCTGCCGGGCAGCCCGGCGGAGCCCGCCTGGATCCAGCGGTCGGAGTCGCCCGGCGACCACAGGGGGGCGAAGGTCTGGACGGCGCCGGCGTTCGCGACCCCATCGAGGTCTTCTCCGGGAGCGCCGACGGCCAGCGCGAGGTTGTCGGCGGAGCTCAGTTCCTTCGGCCTGGTGTTCGCCGCGGCGAACGTCGCGCCGAAGCGGTCCCCGTTCTCCGGCCCGCCGGAGACGCCCGCGTTGCCCTGCCAGATCGTGCTGTGCTGGCTGATGACGCCGGCCCCGGTCACCTGGATGTTGAAGACACCGCCGGCGTCGGCGCGGGCGGTGCCGTCGACTGTGACGTCCTCACCCGGGGCACCCACGAAGAAAATCGAGTCGGTGGCCGCGGCGGAGCCGGCCGGTCGGTAGGGGACGCCGGCCAGGCCGTCGGAGAACCGGTCGCCGGCCTCGCCGGCGCCGGTGACGTCGTCCTGGTCCTGGTTCACCACTCCGATCGGTCTGGGGATGCCGGCTGTGGACAGCGTGTGCTCAAGGATCTGCACCCCGCCCGCGTCGGCGTTGCTGCCAAGGCCCTCACCGGGTACGCCGATGGCGATGTGCTGCGGCGTGGCCGCGAGGGTGGCGCCGAAGTCATCGCCGCTCTCCGGCCCCCCGGACACCCCGTCCGCACCCTGGACAAACCCTTCGTTGACGGTGCCGCGCAGATAGTAGGCCCCGCCGGCGTCGACGGCGGCCGTGCTCCCGGAGCCGACGTCCTCACCGGGATCCCCGATGACCAGGTAGGGCTCGCCCGTGGTGGTGTGCCCGGCGGCCAGCGCGGCGCCCATGCGGTCACCGGCCTCGGACACAGAGGCGGCGATGTCGCCGGAGCCAGAGCCTTGTTCATAGTTGACCGAGGTCTGTCCGGTGGTCAGGCCGCCCGGGGCGCCGTAGAGGAGACTGGCCATGCCGGCGTCCGCGGCGCCGCCGAGGTCCTCGTACGGAATACCGACGACGAGGTCGGTGCAGCCGTCCTCGTTCTGGTCGTAGGTGGCCAGTGCGCGGCCGAACTGGTCGTTCGGCTCGGCTCCGCCCGGGACGCCGGCAAGGTTCTGCGTGATCTCGGCGGTGCCCTTGCCGCCGCCGAAGACGATGCGCACGAGGCCGGCGTTGGCGGCGCCCCCCACCGTGACGTTGGGGTCGGCGATCGCGACGTCCTCGGCGCCGTCGCAGTTGAAGTCGGTGTACCGCGGGCGCCCGACAGTGCCGTCGATCCAGGAGCGCAGATCGTCGACGCGGGCGCTGACGGCACTGTTCGGGGTGCCGTCAGCGGTTTCGATGCCGAAGCAGCCGACCTGGTACGAGCGGGAGCTCAGCGCGACGAGCTCGGCGGTGCCGTTCACCACGCGGACGGCGGGACCGCCGGTGTCGCCGCCGCAGACAGCGGCGCCGTCCTGGCCGGAGATGGTGAGATCGGCGGTGCCGATGGTGTCAACGGTGAAGGCGCCCGTGTGCAGCTTGTCCGGGGCCCAGTCCGCTGCGGTGCGGCCGTAGCCGGCCACCCGGAGCTCCTCACCCGCGGAGGGTGCGGTGGCGCTGACGGCCACCGGAGGTACGCCGAACACTGGTCGGGCCAGCCGGGCCAGCACCACATCGCGGCCGGCATAGGGCACCAGCTCGACAACGTCGCGGACCTGGCCGGCGGACGTATCGGACACGTTGGTGCGGCCGATGGTGGCCACGGTCTTGACCTTCGGCTTGCCCGGTGCGACGGCGATGTCCGTGGCCGGGTCATCGGCGAAGCAACTGGCCGCGGTGAGCAGCCACTCCTGGTCGACCAAGGTGGCGGAGCACCCGCGATGGAAGTCTCCGATGATGAGCCTGCTGGTGAAACCGTAGGTGTTGTCGCCCTGCGGGGTGCCGACCACGGCCGCGGCCGGTGTCGCGGCCAGTGCGAGCGGAGCCGCTGTGGCGACCGCGGTGAGGGCGGCCCACACGCTTCGGGCCGTACGTGGTTTTTTCATGGCCTCTTCCTCGATCGGGTTCAGGGGATCCGGTACTGACTGCGCCGGCAGTCGAAACACGTGGAGAACGCCGTCACTTACTGGTCCTGATCTCCACCAGCGTGTGATCGCGCCGTTCCGGATCGGCACCCTCCCCGACCGCCTCCCACTGGTTGCGGGGGATGTCGTAGGTCTTGGTCTCGTCATCGACGGTCATGGTGATCGTGGTGTCGTAGTCGATGCCCCTGATCGTGTAGACCGCAGGAAGTTCGAGCGAGAGATAACCGCTGTCGCCGGTTACCTTGAAGCAGAACTCCGGCTTGCCGCGGGCCCATACGCGCAGCAGGCCGTCGGCGCACGTGGGGGACAGCACAATGTGCCCGTTACCGCGCTTCAGCAGGATCCCGCGCTCCGTCAGGATCTGGTCCGCGTTCGGATAGGAGAAATCCTCCACCGCGTACCCCGGATCACCCACCGCCGCGGGTGCGGGAGACACATTCTGCTGTCCGGCAGGTGCCGCAACAGCGTAGGCCACCGCCGCGAGAGCCGCGACCATGCCCGTCATCAGTGCACGCCTGATCAACCTCATGGATTCTCGTTTCTCCGGTACGCCACCGGTGTTATTCGAGTACTGACAGGGTGGCCGCCACGCCGAGCGTGGCGGCTGTCAGAACTACCAGGAAGAACGCCGCTTTCGGGCCGGAGAGCTGCTCGAACGGCAGTCCCGACCGCCTTCGTGCGACCTGACGCCTGACATACGGCGTGAAAACCACCCGTGCCACGGCCGCTCCCAGCGCCCCCGCGGTGAAGAGCTTCAGCGCCGTCTCAACCGGGTCTCCACGCACCACGGCGGACAGCGCGATGGAAGCGAACCCCAGCAGCGGAGTCGCGCCGATGAGGAACCGCTGCCGCGGCGTGGTCGCGAAGAACTGCAACGCCATTGACAAGGCAAGTCCGGCAGCGCTGGCGGGAATCCACCACTGTGCAGGCGTCAGAGTCACACTCGGCATGTTTCCGGTCGATTCCGTGGAGTCGGTTACCAGGTGACCCAGCCGATCACCGTGGTATAGGCGTCGCTTCCGATGTCGACCACCTTCTTCCCGGCCTCCTTGACCAGTCCGATGTGCCGGACAGCCCGGCCAATCTTGGAGAGCACGGGCGGTAGCGCGGCGGCTCCGAGCGCCTTCCAGAATTCGCTGCTTCCCCAGCCGTAGGCGAATCCGCTGATGATGGCGCTGCCGCCCTGCATGGCCCAGGAGAAGAGTCCGAGGCTCACCGCGAGTGGGGCGGCGATCGGTGCGGCCGGCGGGAACAGGGCGACGAGCCCGGAAATGACGGCGAGACCTCCGGCATACGTGCTCCAGTGGCCCAGAGCCTCCGCCCAGTCCTTTGGGTCGTATATGTCTTCCGGCCACAGACCGAGCCACTTTGTGTCGCCGTCGTCGTCGTTCTCCTCGTTGTCGGCGGGATGGATGTGGTACTGCTCCGCCTCCCGTTGCCGCTCCAGCTCTTCTTCCGCCTGCCGTTTGAGTTCGGCTTTCAGCTTCTCCGCGGCGATCTGGTGCGCCTCGGTGGCGGCCACGGCGGCGGCCCGTGCGTCCTTCCCGGCCTGGATGGCGGAGGCCCTGGCGGCGGTGGCGGAGGACTGCGCCTGCAGCGCGGACGCCACCGCCTGCCCGGCGGACAGGGCCGCCCGCTTGGCCGAGTAGTTGGCCGTACGGGCCGCACCCCGCGCGGTGGCCGCCGCCGCCTTCGCGGACTGCGCCGACTGCTTGGCGGCGGCGGCCGAGGCGTCGGCGTCATCCGCGTTCTGCTTCGCCTCGGCGGCCGAGTCCGCGGCGGCCTTCGCCCAGCCCTGTGCCTTCGACGCCCACTCGGCGGCCTCCTCGGCGGCCTGCCGGGCCTCGGCCGCGGCCTTGGAGGCCACCGCGGCGTCCTCCTGCGCCTGGGCGGCGATCCTGGCCGCGTGGGCGATGGCGGCCCGCATGGCCGCCACATGGGCCGCGTGGTCCTCGTCGATCCGGGCGATGTTGAACTTGTCCTTCAGCACGAAGGCGCGCCGCATCCGGGCCGAGCCCTCCAGCACGATCTGACACGCGGCCTTCATGTACGGGCCGCCGGAGTCGAGGAGAGTGGCCACCTCGACCCGGTCGTCCTCCTTGACCGCCTCCGCCCACTCGTAGGTCAGGAAGCGGTGCATCGCCTCAGCCGTCCCGGCATCCAGTGCCGCCTGGGCCTTCGCCTGCACGGCCCGCCCCGTGTCGGCGCCCAGGATCCGCACGATCTGTATGCGGTACTCCTCGGCCGCGGCCTCGATGGCCCCGTGCGTCAGAAACGCGGCCGGCGCGTCCGGGTCGGTGCTCGCCAGCGCCGAGACAGCCGCCGCCACCACATCGGAGACGGCGGACTTCGCCAGCGTGAGGGTGTTCTCCTGGTCGTCCTGGCGTTGGGCGAGCGGACGGTCCACGTCGATCCAGTTGAGGACGTCGTCCTCGCTGCCGGACAGCGCGAACTCGGCCGCCTCCCTGGTCCAGGAGCCGGTCGCGTCCAGGAGCCTGACGGCGGCCCTGCGGCCCTCGGTGACCGCTGTGGCGGTGTCACCGGACTGGTACGCCGCCTCGGCAGCGGCGATCAGGTCCTTGATCGCCTGGGACGTCTGGCCCGACTGGTCGAGGTCCTGCTGAAGCAGGCGGGTGTCCTCCGCCTCCTCCTGCGCGAGCACCCGGGCCTCCTCGACGCCGATCTGGGTGTCCTCGGCCAGCTTGGCCATGTCGGCATCCCGTGCCGCCTGTTCCACCTCCGCGGCCTCCTTGACCGCGTCGGAGGCGGTGTTGGCCGCCAGCACCGCCGCCGTCGCGTACTCGGTGGACCGCTTGGCGTACTCGATCGCCTCCCCGGCGTGCTCCGCCGCTTCCTCGGCGGCGGCCGCCGCCTTGTCGGCGTGGTTCGCCGCGCTGTTGGCGGCGTCGCGTGCGACGCGTGCCGCGGCCGCCGCCCTGTTCGACAGCGCCTGAGAGGTAGTCGCGGCCCGGGTGGCCCTGGCGGCGGCGGCATTGGCCTCGGCGGCGGCCCGGCGGGCCTCGGCTGCCTGCGCCTGGGCGGCACCGGCGGACGTGGCGGCGGCCGCGGCGGCACCGGCCGCCGCCGCGGCGTTCTGGGCCGCGCTCGCGGCGGCGGAGCCGGCGGACGATGCCTTGGACGAGGCGATGGCAGCCTGATCGGCGGCCGCAGCAGCGGTGCGGGCGCGGCGCGCGGCGTCACGGGCACCCTCGGCGGCGGCACGGGCGGCCGACGCCTGGGAGGCGTCCTTGGATGCGGCGATGGCGGACCGGTAGGCACGCGAGGCGGCCCGACCGGCCGCCGCGGCGGCGGCAGCGGCTGCCTGTGCCGCCCGGGCGGCACGCTGGGATGCGTTCTGTGCCTGCCGGGACGCGGCGATAGCCGTACGGGCGGCACTCGCGGCTCCGCGGGCGGCACTCGCGGCGTTGTTCGCGGCCCGCGCCGACCTGCGCACGTCCCCCTGGGCGGCCGCTGCTTCCTCGGCAGCCTCCAGAGCGGCGGCCTTGGCCTTCTCGGCGGCCTCCTTCGCCTTCTCGGAGGCGGCGACGGCCTGCTCCGTACTGAGCTTGGCCTTCTCGCCTTCGCGCTCCACGATCTCGACCAACTGCTCGATCTTCGCGGCCTCTTCGTCCCGGGCGCGGGCGATGTACTGGCCGGAGACGAGGAACCGGTGAATGGCCTCGGGTGATCCGTCGTCCAGGGCTCGCTGTGCGTACTCCCTCACCCACGGCGTGGCTGTCGCGAGCAGGTAGACGACCTCCACCCGCTCGTCCTCGTTCCTGGCCGTGTACTGGATGTCGTCCAGGAAGGCGCGCAGGGCGGTCTCGCTACCCGCGTCCAGAGCCTCCGACGCCTTCTGCCGGACCGTGGTGTCGGAGTTGTTCATGATGACGGTGACCGCGACCCGCAGATCCTCCATCAGGGAGGGCTGGAAGCCCCCCGCCAGATAGGCGGTGACCGCGTCGTCCCCGCCGGACAGGGCCGTGTCCGCCGAACCTTGCACGGCCCGGTCGGCGTAGGGGAGAGCGGCGACGATGGCGAAGCGGTTGTCCTCCGCCTGCAGCACGGGCAGTTCGGTGGTGAGGAATACGGAGATCGCAGCCGGGCTCCCCGTCAGGGCAGCGGCCGCGGCTTCCTGAACCCGGCGGCCGCCGGTCTTGTAGGCCCAGACGGCTTGCCCCCGTTCCGTGTCCGGCAAGCCGGTGTCCGTACTGCGGGTGCCGACGGCGTGGGCCGGCGTGGCGGACCAGGTGACGATGGAGGGCAGAGCAGGGGCTGCGGCTGCGCCGGCGATCGTGGCGAGGACGCGGCGTCTGTTCCATAACGAGTGAGACATGGCAGGCATCCTTCCCGTAAGCGATCCAAGGGGAAAAAGGATGCGGTGTCCCAACCACAGGGCGGGCCAACGCGGTTGACTGCCGCGCCGCATCCTGTGGGGAGCAAGATGGACTGTACATGCCAAAGACTCGAGGTGGCAGACCGCAGACGCGGAGACCTGTTCGCGTATCCGGGTGCCCCCCGCAGTACGACGTGTTCCTACCCGTCTTGACCGGGTTCCTGCTGCGGCGGCCGATGTGTACGTGTACGCCTGGCCAGCAGCGGGGAACCCGAGTTGCCGAGGCACTCGGCGAGCAGTGGGGCCCGCACCCGACGTACTTTCCACGCCACCGCCCGGTTGACGCACCGCCACGCCCCAGCCGGGCCTACGCCGCGTCTGGGCACCGCATTGCCGCAGCCGGCTTTCCGGCGGGTCCTCGCCCGTGGCGGGTGGCGTGGTAGATACCGTCAAGGACTGGTTCAGCGATGACGAGCCGCCGTCGAGCGATAGCCAGGCCCCTGCGAGCCGGGAGAAGCTGGCGGCGGGCAAGGCCGAGTCGGCGGCGAAGCGGGGCGTTCTTCCACGAGACGAGCAGGAGTCCGGTGCTGGTGATCCCGGCGCCGTTCACTGGCAGACGGGCCCGGCCCCGAAGTTCGGATCGAGCCGGGCCATGTCGTGGACGTCGCCCTCGAAGATGGCGGCCTCGGCGCCGAGCCGGTACACGAGGGTGGTGAGCGTGCGGATGTTCTTGCGGTAGTCCGGCGACTACCCGTTCCGTCGAAGTCGGGCGGACTCCTCCACCAGCCGTCGGGCCGCCTCGGTCAGCGGCAGCTCACCGGAAGGCCGGCGACGCAGCCGGGCGAGCACGGGTGACCAGTCGCGCCGCAGCGTCAACAGCGGCTCTTGCCCACGGCCCGTATGCCACGCGGGCGCCTCGTGGTCGTCGTCTACTGGTGGTGCGTCGACCGGGAACGGCCGCGCCGGGCCACCCACGCCGATCGGCAGGTCGATCAGCGGCTGTGCAGCCGTGGCGGGTCGGGCCTCGTCGAGGATGCGGTACGGGTGGCAGCCACGACAGCGACCATCGCGCAGCGGGAGGTTGCCCCGGCCACAGCGCCGGCACTGCCCCCGGGCACGCTACGAGCGCCAGTGCCGGCACGGCTTGCAACGGAACCCCCGATGGTCGCCCAGGGTATGAACGGCACCTCCCGCCTTTTCGGCGAACACGTCGCCGCGTTGCCTCATATCACCGCGTGGTTCCGTTCGCTGCACCGTCCTCCGCTCCCCGGCGGGACGCCCCGCGCGGGCCGGCCGCCGGGTGGCGGACCAGGCTCAGCAGTACCAGCGCGCACAGGGTCGCCCCCGCGGCGACCGCCGCGAGTACGGCGGCCACCGCGAGGTGCTCGAACAGCACGCCCGCCGTCCCGTACGCGAGAGGGCTGGCCACGAAGACGGCGGCGCCGAACAGCGGAATGACGTGCGGGCGCAGGTCAGCCGGCGGTCGCAGCGTCAGCAGCGCGACGGCGGGCGCGGTCACTCCGGGCAGGAACATGCAGCAGGCCCCGATGGTGAGGGCCGCGGTGACGGCCGGCTGGTCCCACGGCAGCAGCCACAGCATGACGGCGGCGCCCACACCGCCGCATGCCGCGAAGTGCACCGGTGGGATCCGGCCGGCCAGCCTGGCGACGACGACGGTGCCCACGGCGGTTCCGCCGCCCCACGCGGCCATCAGCCAGCCGACCACATGCGGATCGGAGTCGTAGCGGGTCTTGGCCATCACCGGCAGTGCGAGCAGCACGACTGGCATGAGCAGGCCGTACCCGAAGGCGGCGAGCGACATCCGTTTCAGCACCGGGTCCCGGAGCACGAAGGACAGGCCCTCCGCCATCTTGCTCGCCGATATCGGCTCCGGCGTCCGCTTGCGGTGCGGCAGCCCGAGCAGCAGCACCGCCGACAGCGCGAACGTGGCGGCGTCGACCCACAGCACGTGAAGCGGGCCGAACCCGGCGATCAGGAATCCGGCGGCCGCCGGGCCGACCAGCCGCGCCGTCGAGGTCGCGGTCTCGAACAGGGCGTTGGCCGCGGTGACGATCCGCTCGTCCGACCCGAGGGTCTCGACCAGCAGCATCCGCTGCGAGGGCAGGTAGGCCGACGCGATGCAGCCGAGGAGGGCCACGATGACCAGCAACGCCCAGAATGGCAGCGCCCCCGCCAGGTACAGCGTGGGCACCGTCGCGATCAGAACCGCGCCGACGGCGTCGCCCACGATGGACACCCGGCGGGCACCCCACCGGGCCACGAGCAGGCCGGCAGGCATGCTCAGCAAGGGCACCGGCAGGATCTGGACGACGAACACCAGCCCCATCCGCGCCGGCGAGCCGGTGGTCATCAGGACGAACCACGGCAACGCCAGTGTCGTCATCTGAGTGCCGATGGAGGAGACGAACTCAGCGACGATGACCCTGCGGAATTGCCCGCTCCGCATAGGTGAGCGCTTCACCGGCGCGGTCGTGCTCACCGGGCGGACGGTGCCGGGCCGCCGGTGCCGCCGTGGCTGCCCGTCACCACGCCACCGGCAGCCGGTGCACGCCGTAGACGGTCATGTTCGAGCGCGTCGGGATCTCGTCCGGCTTTGCGGCCAGCCGCAGGCCCGGGAACCGCCGGAGCAGCGTGGAGTACCCGATGCGCAGCTCCAGGCGGGCCAACTGCTGCCCGAGGCACTGGTGGATGCCGTGGCTGAAGGTGAGGTGGCCGACCTCGCCCTGGGTGATGTCGAGGCGGTCCGGGTCCGGGAACTGGTTCGGGTCACGGTTCACGCTGGGCAGATGGATCAGCACCGTGTCCCCCTTGCCCAGGGTCAACCCGTCGAGCTCGACGTCCTCGGTGGCGGTGCGCTGCACGCCCACATGCACGACGGTGAGGTAGCGCAGCAGCTCCTCGACCGCGCCTTCCATGAGCGACTCGTCCGCGCGCAACACTTCCATCTGGCGCGGGTTGCTCAGCAGCGCGTACGTGCCGAGCGAGAGCATGTTCGCCGTGGTCTCGTGCCCGGCGACGAGCAGCAGCAGCGTGGCGCCGATCGACTCCGGCAGGCTGATCTCCTCCCCCGACACCAGTACGCTCAGGACGTCGTCCGCCGGCTCGGCCTTCTTGCGTGCGAGGAGCTCACCGGTCAGCTCGACGAGGTCTCCCAGCGCCTGCTGCACCTCCTGGGGCTCGACGTCCAGACTCAGCAGCTTCTCCGAGTCGCCCTCGAAGCGGTCCCGGTCGGCGACCGGCACACCCAGCAGCTCACAGATCACCTGCGAGGACACCGGCACCGCATAGTCCGCGACCAGGTCCGCGGGCGACCCCTTGGCCAGCATCGCGTCGGCGTAGTGCGCGGTGATCTCCTCGATGCGCGGCGCAAGCAGGCGCATCCGGCGCAGGGTGAACTGGCCGGCGAGCTGCCGCCGGAAGCGGGTGTGGTCCGGCGGGTCCATGTGCTCGAACAGGCCTGGGATGTCCGCTTCCAGGTCCGCCGCGCGGTTGGACGGGAACGCCAGGTGCTTGTTCGTCGGGGCCGAGCTGAACCGCTTGTCCGACAGGATCGACCGGCCCAGCTTGTAGCTGGTGACGAGCCAGCCCTCGTACCCGTCGGGGAAGGTCATACGGGAGACCGGCTCCTGGGCGCGCAGCGCCTCCGGAGGGTCGAACGGCCGCTCCCGGAGCGTGGGCAGCCCGTTGGAGAGGGGACACGTCGCGTCGTCAGTCATGTCTACCTTCATTCCGCCGTCGGTCTGACGGCTCCGGTGGATGGATATCGAGCCGGTCTGATGGCACCTACTGGTCGCCCGGCGCCTCGCCCTCTTCGGCCCGCACGCGGTCGCGCAGCTGCGAGACGGTGAGCTCCGGGTGGCGCGCGACCAGCTCCAGCACCCGCGGCCACTGGCGCACCAGCGCGCCCATCACCGGCGGCGCGATGCGGTCCGGCGAGTACACCCACAGGCCGCGCAGTTCTCCCGCCACCTCGCGGGCCACCAGGTAGAGGTCGACGTTGTGCGGCTCGATGGCGGCGATCAGCTCCGGAAGCGGGGTCTCGTCGCCGATCCGCACATCCAGCGGCGTCACGTCGAGTCCGTCCAGTGCCAGCGTGGTGCTCGGTACGCCGAGCAGGTTGAGCATCACGCGCAGGGGCAACTGATTGCCGTCCCCGATGACGCCGTCCTCGATCAGCGCACGCATCGGTACGTTCTGATGCGCGTACGCGTCAAGCTCGGCCTGCAGGACCTGCTGGATCAGCTCGCGGAGGGTCGGGTCGTCCGCCATCCGCGAGCGGTTCAGGATGACGTTGATGAACGGGCCGACCATCGACTTGGTCTCCGGCCGTTCGCGGCCGGCCAGCGGATGGCTGACCGCGATATCGGTGGCGTCCGAGTAACTGTGCAGCAGCACGTGGAACGCGGACATCAGCATCATGAACAGGGTCACGCCCTCGCGGCGGGCGGCCTTCCGCACCGCGGCCATGGCCTCCGCTCCGATCACGACCGCCTGGCTGTAGCCCTCGATGAAGTCGTCCTTCTGGTGCTCCGGCGCGTCGAAGACCAGCGTGTGTGCCGCGCCGTCCAGCTCCCCGCGCCAGTGCTCGATGTGCTCGTCGAGCGCGCCGACGGCCAGCAGTTCCTGCTCCCACACCGCGTAGTCCAGGTGCTGGACCATCACCTCGGGGAGTTTCGGCCGCCGCCCGGAGGAGTGGGCCGCGTACAGCTCCGACAGCTCGTTGACGATCACGATGAAACCCCAGTGGTCCACCAGGATGTGGTGGGCGACGAGTACCAGCGCGTACTCCTGGTCGGAGAGCCGCACGAGCAGACCGCGGACCAGGTTCCCGTCCTCGATACGGAACGGCCGGTTCGTCTCTGCGGTGAGCAGCTCGCGCAGCTTCTCGCGCTGGGCCTGCCCCCGGTGCACGCTCAGGTTGACGGTGTCGATCGGCCACGCGGGGCTGCCGTCGGCGACTTGCCGGGTCACCGAGCCCTGCCGGACGTAGCGGGTGCGCAGGATGTCGTGCCGCCGCACCAGGTCGTCCAGGCCGCGACGCAGCGCGGCGACGTCCAGCTCGCCCCGCACGCGCCACGCGGTGATGACGCCGTGATGCGGGTGGTCGGGGCCCACCGGCTGGAGCAGGAACTCAAGCTGTCCGAAGGACAGTCCGACGCCGTCGCCGCGATCGGCCTTGGGGATCGGCGCGTGCAGCAGGTCGGCCGCGTCGACCGTAGCGGCGCGCTCGTCGTCCTCGCGGACCGGCTCGACCGCGCCGGCCTCGATCTCGCGGGCGCACCGGGCGACGGCGCGCAGCGCGTCAAACCAGGTGTCGGCCAGCTCGCGCACCTCGTCCTCCGAGAGGAGCGAGGCCGCCCAGCTCCAGTTGGCCACCAACTGCGGGCCGTCCGGGCCGTCCTGCGTGACGGCGTTGACCTCCAAGGGGTGGAGCAGCGGCCGGACCCCGGTGGTGCCGGGCGCGCTGTCGTCGCGCAGCGGCATCCACGGCTTCCCCTCGTCGGTGACGGGCACGCGGCCGAGGTAGTTGAACAGCACCTGCGGCGCGGGCAGTGCGGCGAGCGTCGGCGCGGTCTGCAGGTCGAGGTAGCGCAGCAGCCCGTAGCCGAGGCCGCGCTCCGGGATCGATCGCAGGTGTCTGCCGGTCCCCGCGACTGCGGCTGCCAGCCCGCTGCCCGCCCTGGTCACGTCGTCCCAGGTCAGCCCACCGAAGTCGAGGCGGACGGGGTGGACGCTGGTGAACCAGCCCACCGTGCGGGATAGGTCGACGCCCTCGACCAGGTGCTCGTGCCTGCCGTGGCTCTCCACATCCAGCACCACCGGAGCGTCGTCCGCCCCCGTCCGGTGGGCGTGCCACCGCTGGACGGCGAGCCCGAAGGCCGTCAGCAGCACGTCCTGGATGCCGCGGTGGAATGCTGCGGGCGCCTGCCCGACGAGCGTTGCGGTGTCCTCGGCCGGCAGGGTCACCGACAGCCGGCCCGAGGTGCCGGTGACGTCGCGGTCGGCGTCCAGTTCCCCGTCCACCAGCGGCGCTGCGTCCCGCAGGATGCGCTCCCACACCGGCAGTTCGGCGCGGTGCCGTGTGGTGCTTGCGGCGGAGGCCACTCCGGCTGCCCAGCCACGCAGCGACGTCGTCGCAGGAGCGAGGTCCGGTTCGCGGCCCGCGGACACCGCGTCCCACGCGGCGGCGAGGTCGGTGAGGAGGATCCGCCACGACACTCCGTCGACCGCGAAGTGGTGCACGGCAAGCAGCAGCCTGCCCGCGCGGCCCGCTCCGGCGTCGAACCACACCGGCTGGAGCATGGCGCCCGCGGCGGGGTCGAGCCGGTGCTTGGCGGCGGCGGTCTCCTCGTCGGTCAGCGCCCGCGCCTCCGCGTCGGTCAGCCCGCTGGTGTCGACGCGGCGCAGGACGTCCGCGACCCGTACCGCGCCAGGCTCGTCCGCGAAGAGCGACCACTGCCCGTCGGGGCCGGTCACCAGCCTGGTGCGCAGCGCGTCGTGCCGGTCGACGACGGCCTGCAGTGCCGCGGTGAGCCGGACTTCATCCACATCGGAGGGCAGGCCGACGGTCGCGGAGAGGTCGAAGCCCACCACGGAGCCGCCCAGTTGCCGCTGCCGTTCCATGACCGGCAGCAGCGGGATCGCGCCTGTGCCGACGTCCGCGACGCTCGCGGCGGTGACCTCGCCTGCCGAGCGGGCGACCTGGGCGATGCCGGCCACCGTCTGGTGTACGAACACGTCCCTGACGGTGAACACCAGTCCGGCCGTGCGGGCCTGTGCGACGAGTTGGGTGGCCTGGATGCTGTCCCCGCCAAGGTCGAAGAAACCGGCCTCGGCGCCGACTTCGGGGACCCCGAGTACCTCGGCGTACACCCCGGCGAGTGTCCGCTCGACCGGCGTCACCGCCGCCCGGGAATCCGTGCCCGCGCCGAGGTCCGGTGCCGGCAGCGTGCGGCGGTCGAGCTTGCCGTTGCCGGTCATCGGGAACGCGTCGAGCACCATCACCGCGACCGGCACCATGTACTGCGGCAACCGTTCGGCCACGAACGCCCGCAACCTGGCAGGCTCGGCGTGGGCGCCCCGGGCGAGCACGACGTAGCCGACGAGGTACTTGCCGCCGGAGGGCTTATCACGCACCACCACCGCGGCGCCCGCCACGGCGGGGTGTGCGTCGAGGGCCTTCTCGATCTCGCCGGGTTCGATGCGGAAGCCGCGGATCTTGACCTGGTCGTCGGTACGGCCGAGGTACACGATTCGCCCGTCCGTACGCCGGCGGACCAGGTCACCGGTCCGGTACATCCGCGTCCCCGGCGCTCCGTACGGGCAGGCGACGAACCGCTGTGCGGTCAGCCCGGGTTGCCCGAGGTAGCCGCGGGCCACGCCCGTGCCAGCGAGATACAACTCGCCCGGGACGCCGACGGGCACCGGTCGCAGCCGCTCGTCGAGCACGTACGCCCGGGTGTCGTCCATCGGCATGCCGATCGGCACGATGCCGTCGACCACATTGCAGGTGGTCTGCCGGACGGCGAACGTCGTCGTCTCCGTCGGCCCGTACACGTGAACGAGTGAGGTCTGCGGCCACGCGGCCAGCGCCCTAGCGAACGCCAGGGGCGAGTGGGCCTCGCCGCCGGTCCATACCTCGGCCACTCCGGCCAGCTCCGCGGGATCGCGTTCGACCAGCAGATTGAACAGGGCGGTCGTGAGGAACACAGCGGTGACGCGGCGTTCGCCGATGGTGCGCACCAGGGTGTCGGGATTGAGTTCACCGGCTGGTGCGACGACCACCTCACCGCCGGACAGCAGCGGCACCCACAGCTCGTAGGTGGAGGCGTCGAACGCGGCCGGGGAGTGCATCAGCACCCGCGTGTGGTTGCCGCCGCGCCATGCGCGGTCGAAGGCGAGGCCCACCACGTTCCGGTGGGTGACCGCCACGCCCTTCGGCCGTCCGGTGGATCCGGAGGTGTACATGACGTAGGCGACGCGGTCCGGACCGCCTTCGGGCGCGAGGCCGACGGCCTCCTCTCCGGTGCCTGTGCCGGCGGAGAGTTCGGCGGCCACGTCGAGCACGTGCACCCCCGCGGGGACGGGGTGCTCCGGATCCTGCCCGTCCACGAGGAGCACGCTCGCTCGGGTGTCGGCCATGATCAGCCGCATGCGGGCCCCGGGATAGCGGGGGTCCAGCGGCACGTATACGCCACCGGCCTTGGCCACGGCGAGGATCGCCACGGGCAGCCGCACGGAGCGCTCCATCAGCAGGCACACCGCGTCCTCGCCGCCGCCGGCGCCGATCCCCAGCTCACGCAGCCGAGCGGCGAGCCGGTCCGCGGCGGCGGCCAGCCCGGCGTAGGTCAGCCGCTCGTCGCCGTGGCTGACCGCGACGGCGTCCGGGGTGCGGGCCACCTGCGCCTCGAACAGCTCGGGCAGCGTGGCCACGGGCATCTCGCAGGCCGGGCCGTTCCACTCTTCGAGCACGTGGTGCCGCTCGGCGGGGGTGAGCAGGTCGAGGTCGCCGACCGGTCGGTCGGGGTGCCTGATCATCGCCAACAGCACCTGGCGCAGCCTGTGCGCCATGGTGCGTATCGTCTCCTGGTCGAAGACGTCGGTGTTGTATTCGATGCCGCCTTCGATACCGCCCGGCGTGCCGTCGGCCGCAAGGCGCTCGTGGAGCAGGAAGACCAGGTCCATCCGTGCCGTGCCGGTGCTCACCACCATCGGCGCCGCCTCGACCCCGGGCAGCTCCAGGCTCGCGTCGGTCACGCTCTGCCAGGAGAGCATGACCTGCACGAGCGGGTGGTGGGCCATCGACCGGGTCGGCCGCAGGCTGTCCACGAGGGCCTCGAACGGGATGTCCTGATGGGCGAGCGCCTCAAGGGTTCCTTCCCGCACCGCCCCGAGCAGTTCACGGAACGTCTGGCGGTCCGAGAGCTGCGTGCGCAGCACGAGGGTGTTGGCGAAGAAGCCGATGAGGTTTTCGGTGGCCTGGTCGTCGCGGCCTGCGGTGGCCACGCCGACGGGGATGTCCGCACCGGCGCCGAGCCGGCGGAGCAACACTGCCAGCGCCGCGTTGAGGATCATGAACATGCTTACGTCGCAGCCGCGGGCCAGGCGTGCCAGGCCCTCGTGCAGGTCCGCGTCCCAGCGGAAGGTGAGGGTGTCTCCGTCGTGGGACGCCTCGGCGGGGTGCTGCCGGTCGACCGGGAGGGCGATCCGCTCGGGCAGGCCGTCCAGCGCACCGCGCCAGTGGTCGAGTTGGCGCGACCACGTGCTCTCGGGGTCGTCCTGTGCGCCGAGGTACCGGCGCTGCCAGAGGGTGTGGTCGGCGTACTGCACGGGCAGTGGCGCCCACTCGGGTGCGTGGCCGGCCAGCCGCGCGCGGTAGGCGACCGCCAGGTCGTGGCGCAGCGGGGCCAGCGACCAGCCGTCGGCCGCGATGTGGTGGACGACGACGACCAGCACGTGTGCCTCGGCGCCGACCCTGAACAGTTCCGCGTGCAGCGGGATCTCGGTGGTCAGGTCGATCGAGTGCCGGACCGCGGCGGCCACCGCGTCGTTCAGGCTGTCCTCGCCGATCTCTCGCACAGGCAGCGCGGGCCGGGCCTGTTCGGGGGCGAGGACGTGCTGGCAGGGCACCGCTCCCGGGTCCTGGAAGACGGTTCGCAGGGACTCATGGCGCGCGACCACGTCGACGAGGGCGGCCCGCAGGCAGTCCGCATCCAGCGCCCCGGTCAGACGCAGCACCACCGGAAGGTTGTACGTGGCCGAGGGGCCCTCCATCTGGTGCAGGAACCACAGCCGCCGCTGAGCGAACGACAGCGGCAGCGGATCGGGCCGGGGCATGGGGCTCAGCGCGGGCCGCGCATCGCCGCCGCCCTGCCGGATCAGCTCGGCCAGTTGGGCAACGGTCGGCCTCTCGAACAGGCCGCGTACCGGCACCTCGACGCCGAGCATGCCGCGGATCCTCGCCACCAGCCGGGTGACCAGCAGCGAGTGCCCACCAAGGTCGAAGAAGTTGTCGTCGATGCCCACCTCGGGCAGGTTCAACACCTGGGCGAACAGAGCGCACAGGGCCTTCTCCCCGGCGTCGCGGGGTGCGGCATGGGCCGTGGCCGCGCGGGTGCCCTGGCCCGGCTCGGGCGCGGGCAGCGCACCGCGGTCGGTCTTGCCACTGGGGGTGCGCGGCAGCTCATCGAGGAACACGAACGCCGACGGAACCATGTAGGCGGGCAGCTGGTCGTTCAGCCCGGCCCTCAGGTGACGACTCAGCTCGTCGAGTGGGCCGGCCGCCGGGTCCGGTACCAGGTAGGCGACCAGGCGCTGATCGCCGGGCCGGTCCTCGCGGACCACCACCACCGATTCCTTGACCTGCTCCTGCCACATCAGCACCGTCTCGATCTCGCCGAGTTCGATCCGGTAGCCGCGCAGCTTGACCTGGTGGTCGAGCCTGCCGAGGTAGTCGACCCTGCCGTCCACCCGGCGCCGCGCCAGGTCCCCGGTGCGGTAGAGACGGTCGGCGAGGTCAGATTCGAACGGATTGTCGATGAACTGCTTCGCCGTCAGCTCCGGCCGGTCGACGTATCCCCGCGCCAGCCCGTCGCCGCCGATGCACAGTTCGCCGGGGACACCCGGCGGCACCGGGCGGCCTTCGGGGTCGAGAATGTGCACCTCGGTGTTGGCGATCGGTCCGCCGATGGTGATCGTGTCGTCCACGATCCGGGTGCCCAGCGAGTAGATCGTGGTCTCGCTCGGACCGTACATGTTCCACAGGTCCACGCCCCCGGCCAGCAGGCGGCGCGCCAGGTCCGGCGGCAGCGCCTCGCCGCAGATGAATCCGCGCAACCCCGGGCTGCCCGGCCAGCCGGCGTCGAGCAGCATCCGCCATGTGGACGGGGTCGCCTGCATCACGGTCGCGCCGGTGGCTGCCATCTCCGCGGCCAGCAGTCCGCCGTCGGTGGCCACCTCCCGGGTGGCAAGCACCACCCGGGCGCCCTCGACCAGTGGGAACAGCAGCTCCAGGGTCGCGATGTCGAACGACAGCGTGGTGACCGCAAGCAGGCTGTCGTCGGCGTCGATGCCCGGCCACTGCTTCATGGCCCAGAAGAGGTTGCGCAGCGCACGGTGCGGCAGTTGGACGCCCTTGGGGCGGCCGGTCGAGCCGGACGTGTAGATCACATAGGCGAGGTCCACGCCCGTCACCGGCTCATCGAGCGCCTCGGCAGGCTCGGCGGCGATCTCCTCGCGCAGTTCGTCCACGCACAACGTGGCGGCCGCGGACTCCGGCAGGCCGGGCGCCACCGAGCGCTGGGTGATCAGGACCGGCAGCCGGGCGTCCTCGATCATGAACGCCATGCGGTCCGCGGGCAGCTCCGGATCGATCGGCACGTAGGCGCCGCCCGCCTTGAGAACGGCCAGCACCGCCACGACCATGTCGAGCGAGCGCTCCAGGCAGATCCCGGCCATCACGTCGCGCCCGACACCGAGGCGCTTCAGCCTGCGGGCCAGTCGGTTCGCGGACGCGTCGAGCTGGGCGTAGGTGAGCATCTCGCCCCGGCAGTACACCGCCTCCGCGTCCGGTCGCAGCGCCGCCTGCCGTTCGATGCGCTGGTGCGTGAGCAACTGGTCGGGCCACTCGTTGCGGGTGTCCGTCCGCTCCCTGCGCTGCTCGCGCTCCTCTTCCTCGGTCAGCAGCGCGACGTCCAGGATCGGCCGCTGCGGGTCGGCGAGCAGGTTGTCCAGCAGCACCTTCAGGTGGCCGGCCATGCGGTCGATGGTGGCGGCGTCGAACAGCTCGGTGTTGTACTCGAACCAGCCGCTGAGGGCGTCGCCCTGCTCGAACACCTGCAGTTCGAGATCGAACCGTGCGGTCGAACTGGCCACCTCCATCAGCTCCAGGCGCAGCCCGCCGGCCTCGAACTCGGGCATCGGGATGTTCTGGAAGACGAACGACACCTGGAAGATCGGCGACCGGGACAGGTCTCGCTCCGGGTGCAGCTCCTCTACCAGCCGCTCGAACGGCACCTCTTGGTGGGCGAAGGCGCCGAGAGCCGCGCCGCGCACCCGGCCGAGCAACTCCGTGAAGGACGGGTTGCCGGAGACGTCGTTGCGGATCGCGAGCGTGTTGACGAAGTAGCCGATGAGCCGCTCGACCTCGGGCTGCCCGCGGTTGGCCACGGGCACGCCGACGACGACGTCCTCTTCCCTGCTGTACCGGTGCAGCAGCACGACGTAGGCGGCGAGCAGGGTCATGAACGGAGTGACGCCGGCGGTTCGGCTGAGCTCCCGCACCCCGTTCATCACGGCGGCGGACAGGTGGAAGGGCCGCGAGCCCCCGGCCGTGCCCAGCACGGCGGGCCGCGGCCGGTCGGTGGGGAGCTCCAGGATGGGTGCGGCGCCGTGGAGCGCTTCCTTCCAGTACTCCAGCTCGGCCGCCAGACCGGGGCCGGCCAGCTTCTTGCGCTGCCAGGCCGCATAGTCGGCGTACTGGACGGGCAGCTCCGGCAGCCTGGCCTCGGTGCCGGTGAGATAGCCCTGGTACAGCGCGACCAGCTCGCCGATGAGCACCGAAGTCGACCACAGGTCGGCGACGATGTGGTGCATGGTGAGCAGCAGGACGTGCTCGTCGGGAGCCAGCCGCAGGAACGTCATCCGCATGAGCGGCCCGGTGCCCAGGCCGAAGGGGCGGGCGAACTCCCGGCGCGCCAGCTCGTCGATGCCCGCCTGGCCGCCGGGGCCGCGCAGGTGCCCGCATTCCTCGACGGTCAGTTCCAGCTCACCGGAGTCGTGCACGACCTGCACTGGCTCGCCGTCGACCTCGTCGAAGGTGGTGCGCAGCGACTCGTGCCTGCGGACGATCTCCGCCAGGCTCCGGCGCCAGAGCTCCACGTCCAGCGGGCCGTGCAGCCGCACCGCCGCCGGGATGTTGTAGGCCGCGCTGCCCAGGTTCAGCTGGTCCAGGAACCACATGCGCTGCTGAGGGAACGACGCGGCGAAGCTCCGCCGGCGCGGCGGCGGAGGATTGCCGTCCGTGCGCCGCAGCCGCTCCGCCAGGAGTTTGCGCTTCTGCTCCGCCGTGAGGCTGGTCAGGTCGAACTCGGTCATGCGCGAATCTCCTGATCGTTGGTCTCGACGGCGGAACAGGCGAAATTCCAAGTGCCGGTGGGAGGGAATCGGGTTGTTGCGGGATTTCCGGGTGCGCGACTGCCCTGCCCCGTAACGGAATTGCAGGGGCGCGATGCATGCTGGCACCAGGTGAACCGGCCAGTCCACCGTCGTCATACGCCGTGGTCTGCAAGGGGGCGGTGTTCAACTGTCCGCTCTGGCCAGTTGAACGCGGTTCGGCCACCACCGGCGAACAACGGGTTATTCTCTGCTGTTCGGACTCTTCCGGCGCGGGCGGAATACCGGATCAGAGGCACCGGGTTACGGGCGCGGGAATGCCGAAGGTTTCGGCAATGACGGCCATGACGCCGGCAGCGGCGGAGTGGAGGAAGAAATGCCCCCCCGGCAGGAGGCGCACGGCGGCGTCCACGTCGGTCTGGCGGTGCCAGCCCTCCAGGCCGGGTACGGGCACCAGCGGATCGTCGGTGCCGCCGAGCACAGTGAGGGGGACCGGCAACGGCGGCTCGGGGCGGTACCGGTAGGTCTCCAGCGCCGAGAAGTCGGCCCGGATCGTGGGCAGCATCAACCTCATCAGCTCCTCGTCCTCAAGCAGTTCGCGCGGGGTGCCGCCGAGCGCGCGCAGTTCGTCGACGACGTCGGCGTCGGATGCCCGGTGCACCGGGGGCCGGGTCCGGGGGGCGTCGGGCCCGGCGACGGCTGACACGAACAGGTGGGCAGGCAGCGGTCGTCTGCAGCGGCGCAAGGTCCTGGTCAGTTCGAACGCGAGCAGGCCGCCCATGCTGTGGCCGAACACGGCGAAGGGCCGGTCCAGGTGGGGGGCCAGCGCTTCGGCCAGCGCACCGCTGAGCTGCGGCAGCCTGGTAAGCGGTGGCTCAAGGATGCGGCTGCCGCGGCCGGGCAGTTCGAGCGGGCAGATCTGGATGTCGTGGGGCGCCAGTGCGTGCCAGTCGCGGTAGGCAGCAGCGCTGCCGCCGGCGTAGGGCAGGCAGAACAGCCGGAACGCGGCCCCCTGTGCGGGCTCGCTGCGGCCGAACCACGGGTTGGGCACCTTTCCGTCCTCCTTCGTCTCGCGCCCGCCGGAACATCCGGACGGACCGCCGGTCAGTCCGCCAGGCTCAGAGCGCCCGACGGACAGCGACGCACCGCGTCCTCGGCGTCTTTGAGCTGTGCGTCCGTCGGTACGGAGCGCAGCAGTACGACTGTTCCGTCCTTGTCCGACTGGTCGAACAGCTCGGGTGTGGTCAGGACGCACATGCCCGAGCCGACACAGGTGTCGGTGTCGGCCTCGATGCGCATGGTCGGCATCCTCCTGTTCACGAGGGGCGGGAGTCGGCGGCGGGGGCGGCGGGTCAGGTGGCCATGCCGCCGTCGATGGTGAAGGTGGCGCCCGTGAGGTAGCCGGCCCGGTTCGAGACGAGGAACGACACGAGATCGGCAACCTCCTCGGGACGGCCGAGCCGGCCGAGCGCGATGCGCTGCTCGAACCGCTCGCGGATGCCCGGTTCCAGAGCGAGCACGGGGTCGGTGGCGATGAAGCCGGGTGCGACCGTGTTGGCCCGGATGCCGTACCGGCCGACCTCCCGGGCCAGGGACTTGGTGAAGCCGACTATCCCGGCTTTGGACGCGGCGTAGTTGGTCTGTCCCGCGTTGCCGTGCAGGCCGGCGACAGAGGACAGGGTGACGATCGCGCCGCGGCGGCTTTCGATCATGGCCCCGACGACGGCTCTGCAGACATGGAAGACGCCGTCGAGGTTGATGCGCAGCACATCGCGCCAGTCCTCGTCCTCCATCAGCTTCAGAGGCTGGTCGCGCAGTACGGCCGCGGAGGTGACGGCGGCGTGCACGGGCCCGAGGGTGTCCTCGACGGAGTCGACGAACGTCTCGACGGCGTCGGGGTCGGCGACGTCGGTGCGCCGGACCAGGGCACGGCGGCCGGTGGCGGTGATCTCCTTTTCCACTTCGCGGGCGGCCGAGTCGTCGGACGCGTAGCACACGGCGAGGTCGTAGCCGTCCCGGGCGAGCCGCAGGGCGACGGCCCGCCCGATGCCGCGCGAGCCGCCCGCCACCAGGGCGACGGGAGTCGGGGAATGGCCGCTCATACGCTCTCCCGTGGCCGGGGCGCCGGTGTCGCCGTCGTGTCGGTTGGGGTGTGGGACCTGCTCACGCCTGGTCCTCCTCCGCTGTCAGCAGTTCGCGCAGCCGGGCCTCCACCTCGTCGTCGGTGAGGTGCGCGAGCGCGTCGAGGTCCGTGCCGGCGGCGTCGTCCCGGGCCAGGACTTCGATCGCGTCGTCCGGGCCGGTGGCCGGGGCGCCCGCACGAGAGTCCAGGACCTCGACGGTGCGGGCAACGGTGGGGCGTTCGAAGAAGGCGCGCAGGTCGAGTTCGGTGCCGAGACGGGACTTCAGCCGGGTGCCGATCTGCACGGCGGCCAGGGAGTGGCCGCCCAGAGCGAAGAAGTCGTCGTCGACGCCGACCCGGTCCAGGCCCAGCACCTCCTGCCAGACGTCGGCGACGGCCTGTTCGCGGGGCGTGCGGGGGGCCGCGTAGGGGGTCGGCAGGTCGGGGCGCGGGTGGGTGGCGACGGGCAGCGCCAGCTCGTCCATTTCCCGGGCCAGCAGCGCCGGGGTCAGGGAGCGGGCCAGCTCGCGGACGGCGGTGAAGTCGCGGTGGGAGACGACGAGGTGGCCTGGCAGGTCCGGGGCGGCGAGGATACGGGCGAAGGCGTCCTTGCCCTGCTGCTCGGTGATCCCCTCGGCCAGGGCCCGCAGGATGCCGGCGCCGTCCCCGCCGGCGTCGTGGCCGTGGCCGGGCGCGGGCGGCTCGGCGGCGCGGGCGATCTGGTCGCGCAGGCCGTCCAGGTCGTTGATGCGTTTGATGGTGAAGTCGCCGATGCGGACCAGGACCCGGCCCTCGGGGTCGAGGATCTCGATGTCGCAGGTGCTGGTCTCGCCCGTGGAGTCGGCGGACTCCTTCAGCTCGACATGGGCGTGGACGGTGCCGGTCAGACCGTGGTGGAAGCGCAGGCTGCGGTAGCTGAACGGCAGGTAGTAGGTGTCGGGGGCGTGCACGCGGGCGGTGCCGCCGGCCGCATCGAGCAGCGCGGGATGCAGCAGGTAGTGGTCGAGGTCGCCGTGGAACTCCTCGTCCAGCCGCAGCGTGGCCATGACCCGCCGCGGGCCGACCGCGATCTCGCGCATGCAGTTCCAGCGCGGCCCGAAGGAGAACTCGATGGGCCCGCCCTGCTGGAACCGGTCCAGGCCGAGGCCGAGCGTGATCGCCTCGTCGGTGTCGAGGACCTCCTTCACCTCGCAGGCGGCGCGGAGTTCGGCGAGGTCGCGCACGGTATCGGGTTCGCGTTCGGGGAAGGCGACGGTGCCGCTCGCATGGTCGTGCCAGGCCGCGGGCCCGGGCGCCCCCGTCCGGCTCCGCACGAGGAAGTGCCAGTGGCCGTCGCGTTCTTCGACGGTGGTGAAGACCTCGCGGGTCTGCCCCTCCGGCACGACGACGGGGATCGTGTACTGCACATCACCGATCTCGATGTCCCTCCCGGCGGCCTGCTCGGCCACGGCGGCCCGGACAAGTTCCAGGTAGGCGGTGCCCGGGACGAGCCCGTGTTCCTGGATGCGGTGGTCGCGGACGATCCAGCTCTCGGCCGTGCTGAAGACGGTGGCGTACGTACGGGACGTGGGGGTGCTGCGCACCAGGCGCTGGATCAGGGGGTGGCCGCCGGTTCCCGCAGCAGCCGTGCCGAAGCGGGCGCCTAGGTCGGCGGCCATGCCGACCTCGTGCCAGGTGTCCCAGCCGATGGCCGTGACCGGAACGGCGGTCTCACGTCGCTTCCACTGGGCGAAGGCATCGAGGAAGGCGTTGGCGGCGGCGTAGTCGCTCTGGCCGGGTCCGCCGAGTACCCCGGTCACGGAGGAGCACAGCAGCATGAAGTCCAGGTCGTCGTCGCAGCAGGCTCTGTCCAATACGAGCAGGCCGTGGGTCTTGGCCGCGAGCACCTGGTCGGCGTCGGCCGGGGACTTCGCGACGATCATCCCCCGGGAGGGGCTGCCGGCGGCGTGCACGACGCCGTTCAGCGGTCCGGCGGCCGCGCGGAGTTCGCGTACTGCCCGCTGCGTCTGTTCCTCGTCGGTGATGTCGGCGCGCAGGAGGTGTACGCGCGCGCCAAGGTCCCGGATGCGGCGCAAGCGCAGGATCCGCAGGCTGACCGGGTCGTTCTCGCCGTGGGCGGCCAGGTGGGCGTCCCAGTCCCCGGGTGCGGGGAAGGCGGAGCGGCCGAGCAGGGCGAGTACGGGCCGCTCGGCGGTGGCGGCGATGTGCTCGGCCATGGCAAGGCCGAGGCCGCCGAGGCCGCCGGTGATCAGGTAGACGCCCTCGTCGCGCAAGCCGGTACCGTCGGCAGCGAGCGGGGCGGCGGCGAAGGTGCGGCGCCACCAGTGGCGGCCGCGCAGGGCGAGTTCGGGTTCCTCCGCGGCCCCGGTGAGGGCGGTGAGCAGGGCACGTACGGCGTGGTCGTGGGGGGCCATGGGGTCGGTGCCGGTGATGTCCAGGACGCGGCAGGCGGTGTCGGCGGTCTCCTGGGGGATGACGGTGGTGGCACCGAGCAGCAGGGCGTGTTCGGGCCGCAGAGTCTCGTCGCCGGTGACGTCGTACACGCCGCGGCACACCACGTCTACGGTGACGGGCGCGGCGGGACGCTCGCCGGAGGCCAGTGCCTGTGCCAGCGCGAGGAGGCTGTCGAAGCCGGTTCGGCGTGCGGCATCCACGCGTTCGGGGGTGGGCGGCTCCCCCGGCGGCGGATCGCCGGCGGGGCCTGCCTCGGTGCTCCACAGGTGGACGAAGCGCAGGCGCACCCCGTCTCCGGCCGCGGTGTGCAGCCCGGCGAGCGAGGAGACGAGCGCGGTGAGGTGGTCCCGGTCGGCCGGGTCCACGGTCCAGGTGTCGCCGCTGCCGGCGAGGGCGCGGCCCGCGGTGACCCGGACGACCCGGTCGCCGGCGGCGGCCAGCCGGTCGGCGAGGGCGCCGCCCAGGGCGAGGCCGGCACCCAGCACCACCCAGACGTCGCCGGTGGGTCCTGCCGTGCGCCGGGCGGGCAGGGTGACCCGCTGCCAGCCGGGGGCGTGGAACCAGTCGTCCGCGGTGGCGGCGGGCCGGGTGCCGCGCGGGGTCTCGGCGGGTTCGACCCAGTAGCGGCGGCGCTGGAAGGCGTAGCCCGGCAGCCGGAGCGGGAGGTGCCGGTCCTCCCCCTGGACGGCGGCCCAGTCCACGGCGGCTCCCGCGCTCCACACGGAGCCGAGGCTCGTCAGCAGGTGCGCGTCGTCGCGGATGTCCTCCCCGGGGTGCCTCAGTGACCCGGCGGCGGTACGGCCCGGGGTCCAGGAGCGGTGCGCGCGGGCGAAGTTGGCCAGGGTCTGGCCGGGGCCGACCTCCACCAGCACCAGTGCGGGGTCGGCGAGCAGAACGTCGAGGGCGTCCCGGAACCGTACCGGCTGCCGAAGGTGGCTGCCCCAGTAGTCGGGGCTGGTGGCCTGCTCGTCGGTGATCCAGGTCCCGGTGACGCCGGAGAGAAACGGAATCGCCGGGGGATGGAGCCGGACACCGCGCACCTCGTCGGTGAAGGGAGCCACGGCGGCATCGACCGCCGGCGAGTGGAAGGCGTGCGAGGTATGCAGGCGGCGGCACCCCACCCCCTCGTCCTTGAGCCGTCGTTCGAGGCCGTCGACGTCCTCCGGGTCCCCGGAGACCACGCAGAGCGCGGTGGAGTTGACGGCGGCGATGGACAGGCTGTCGCCGAGGCGGGCCGTGGTCTCCCGCTCGGGCAGGAAGACGCTGAGCATGGCGCCGCCCGGCGTCTTCTGGACGAGCCGGCCGCGGGCGGCGACGAGGCGTACGGCGTCCTCCAGCGAGAACACCCCCGCGAGGCAGGCGGCAACGTACTCGCCGACGCTGTGGCCGGCCATGGCGCGCGGCTGGACGCCCCAGGACTGCCACAGCCGGGCGAGGGCGTACTCGACGCAGAACAGCGCGGGCTGGGCGAATCCGGTCTGCCGCAGCAGCTCGCCGGGATCCTGCCCGGTCCACGGGTCGTCCGGGACGAGGACGAGGGCACGCAGGTCCTCCCCCAGATGCGGGGCGAACAGGTCGGCACAGCGGTCGAATTCGGCGGCGAAGACCGGCTCGCGGGCGTGCAGACCGCGGGCCATGCCGGGGTACTGGGCGCCCTGCCCGGGGAAGAGGAACGCGACCGGGGCGCTGTCGGGGGCGGCGACGGCGGAGGCCGCGTCGGCCGCGAGCAGCCGCAGCGCGGTGACGGCCTCCTCCGTGGTGCGGGCGACCGCGGCGGTGCGGTGGGGAAAGCGGGCACGGCGGCGGGCCAGGGTGTGGGCCACGGCGTCGAGCGGAGTATCGGGGTGGGCTTCGAGGTGGTCTGCCAGGCGTCCGGCACCTTCTGCGAGCGCGGGGGCGGACTTCGCGGACAGCGGCAGCAATCGCGCCGGGGGCTCGGCGGCGGCCTGGCCGGTCGGCCGGTTGCCGCCGGAGTCCCCGGCCCGCGGGTCGGCGGGGGCCTCTTCGAGGACCACGTGGACGTTGGTGCCGCCGATGCCGAAGGAACTGACGCCGGCCCGCCGCGGCTCGGTCCGGCGCGGCCAGGGGCGCAGGTCGGTGTTGACGTAGAAGGGGCTGGTCTCCAGCTCCAGGGCGGGGTTGGGCCGTTCGTAGTGCGCAGTCGGGGGGATGGCCTCGTTCCTGAGTGCGAGGACGGCCTTGATCAGGCCGGTGACGCCGGCGGCGGCGTCGAGGTGGCCGACGTTGCTCTTGACCGAGCCCAGGGCACAGAAGCCCCGCTCCTCCGTGCCGGGGCGGAAGGCGCGGGTGAGGGCGGCGACCTCGATGGGGTCGCCGAGCGGGGTGCCGGTGCCGTGGGCCTCTACGAAGCCGACGGTGGCCGGGTCGATGTCGGCCAGGGCCAGGGCCTCGGCGACGACATCAGCCTGGCCGTCGACGCTCGGCGCGGTGTATCCGGCCTTCAGGGAGCCGTCGTTGTTGACGGCGGTGGCCAGGATCACCGCGTCGACGCCGTCGCCGTCGGTGCGGGCGTCCGCTAGCCGGCGCAGGACGACGATGCCGGCGCCGTTGCCGGCGACGGTCCCGGAGGCGTCGGCGTCGAAGGCGCGGCAGGTGCCGTCCGGGGACAGGATGCCGCCGGGCTCGTGGGCGTAACCGGCGCGCATGGGCGCCGAGACCGAGACGCCGCCGGCCAGCGCGATGTCGCACTCGCCGTTGACCAGGCTCTGGCAGGCCAGGTGCACGGCGGTCAGCGAGGTGGAGCAGGCTGTCTGGACCGTGACGGCCGGCCCGGTGAGATCCAGTTTGTACGCGACTCGGGTGGCCAGGAAGTCCTTGTCGGAGGCGAGCAGCACCTGATACATGCCGGCCGCGTCGCGGACCTGCTCGTTGTTCATGAGGTTGAACAGCAGGTACGAATTGAGTCCGGCGCCGGCGAACACGCCGATGCGGCCGTCGAAGCTGCCGGGGTCGACCCCGGCGGATTCCAGGGCCTGCCAGGCGCATTCGAGGAAGACCCGGTGCTGGGGATCGAGGAGTTCGGCCTCGCGGGGGCTGTATCCGAAGAACCCCTCGTCGAACAGGTCCGCATCCTCCAGCACCCCCTTGGCCCTGACGTAGCCGTCCTGGGCCAGGAGCGCCGGGTCGACGCCGGAAGCGGCCAGTTCCTCGTCCGAGAAGGCGGTGATGCCCACCCGGCCCTGGGCGAGGTTGGCCCAGAACGTCTCCACGTCACCGGCGCCCGGGAAGCGGCCGGCCATGCCGATGACGGCGACGCGGTCGAGATCCTGCCCCCGGTCCTCACCGGGTACGCGGGTCGGGTCCTGCTGTGGCTGTGACACTTCGATCACCTGTCTCCGCGGGAGGAAGCCCGGCGCTCGGCCGCCTGTTGCCGCCGGCTGCGGGACTGACGACGGTTTTCCGCACGCTGCCTGGCTCCGTGTCCGGCGCTCTCGGACCCGGTGCGGGAGCCGCCGAGGTACGCGGCCAGAGATTCGACGGTGGGGTGCTGGAACAGCTCGACCATCGTCAGCTCGTGATCGAGGGTGGCCAGCAGGCGGGTGCGGAACTCGGCCATGAGGAGGGAATGGCCGCCCAGATCGAAGAAGTTGTCCCGCGCTCCGACGCGCTCGACGCCGAGCAGGCCGCGCCACATCTCGGCGAGCGCGTGCTCCAGGCCGTCCTCGGGTGCGACGAACCGGGCTTCGAGGTCGGGGCGGCCGGTACGCGGCTCGGGGAGGGCCTTGCGGTCGGCCTTGCCGCTGGCGGTGAGGGGCAGTGCGTCGAGCGCGGTGAAGGAGGCCGGGACCATGTACTCGGGCAGATACTCCCGCAGGTGGGCGGCGAGATCGCCGGGGGTGGGCGCCGCAGCGCCCGCGGCGGTGACGTAGGCGGCGAGACGGACGTCACCGGGGGCGTGCTCGCGGGCGACCACGACGGCTTCGCGTACGGTGTCGTGCCGGACCAGGACCGCCTCGATCTCGCCGAGCTCGATGCGCTGGCCACGGAGCTTGACCTGGTGGTCGAGGCGGCCGAGGAACTCCAGCGCGCCGTCGGCGCGGTGCCGGGCGAGGTCGCCGGTGCGGTAGATGCGGGCGCCGGGCACGAAGGGATCGTCGGTGAAGCGCTCGGCGGTCAGGTCCGGTCGGTTGAGGTAGCCGCGTGCCAGGCCCCGGCCGCCGATGCACAGTTCGCCGGGCACCCCGGCCGGGACTGGACGGCCCCGGCGGTCCAGGACGTACATGCGGGTGTTGGCGATGGGGCGGCCGATGGGCACCGGTCGGGGATCCGGTCCCGGACGGCAGTGCCAGGCGGTGACGTCGATGGCGGCCTCGGTGGGGCCGTACAGGTTGTGCAGCTCGGCCCGGTGGAGTTCCAGGAAGCGGTCGTGCAGGGCGCGGGGCAGCTCCTCGCCGCTGCAGAAGACGCGGCGCAGCCCGGCGGACTTCCCCGGGGGTTCCGTGAGGAAGAGCTGGAGCATGGACGGCACGAAGTGGACGGTGGTGATCCGGTCGGCGGCGATGGTGTCGGCGAGATAGGCGCTGTCACGGTGCCCGCCGGGCCGGGCCACGACGAGGGTCGCGCCGGCCATCAGCGGCCAGAAGAACTCCCACACCGACACGTCGAAGGAGAACGGCGTCTTCTGCAGCACGCGGTCGGTGGCGTCCAGGCCGTAGGCGTCCTGCATCCACAGCAGCCGGTTGCGCAGAGCGGCGTGGACGTTCATCACCCCCTTCGGGCGGCCCGTCGAGCCGGAGGTGAAGATGACGTACGCCAGATCCTCCCCGTCCACCGCTACACCGGGGTCGTCCGGGGACTGCGCGGCCAGCTCCGCGGCGAGATCGTCCACGCGCAGCACGGGGCAGTCGAGCGCCGGCAGCCGGCCCGACAGGGCACCTTGGGTGAGGACCACCGGCGGCCGGGCGTCGTCGGCGATGGCGGCGAGCCGGGCGGGCGGCAACTCGGTGTCGAACGGCACGTACGCGGCACCGGCCTTGAGGACGGCGAGCAGTGCGACGACGAGGTCGAAGGAGCGCTCCATGGCGACGCCGACCAGGGCGTCGCGGCCTACACCGCGGGCGCGCAGGAAGTGCGCGAGGCGGTTGGCGCGCCGGTTCAGCTCCGCGTAGGTGAGGGAGGTGCCGGCGTACCGGACGGCCTCGGCTTGGGGGGTCCTGCGTGCCTGCTCCTCGACACACTCGTGGACCAGTCCGTGGGGCCATTTCCTGTCGGTGGCGTTCCACTCGGTGAGGAGGCGGTGTCGTTCCCTCTCGTCGAGGAGGTCCAGGCCGTCGACGGGGGTGCCGGGCCGGGCGACGACCTGCTCGACCAGGCGGTGGAAATGGCCGGCGAGGCGGACGACGGTGGACTCGTCGAACAGATCGCGGTCGTACTCGAACCAGCCGGTGATCCCGCCGTCGGTGTCGAACGCCTGCAACTCCAGGTCGAAGCGGGCGCCTTCGCTCCTGACCCGGAGCCGGGTGAGGCGGGCGCCGGCCATCGCGAGGGTGGGCACGGGCTCCCGGCCGTAGCTGAAACTGACCTGATAGACGGGGGGTCGGCTGAGGTCGCGTGGGATGTTGAGATCGGCGACGATCAGCTCGAAGGGAACGTCCTGGTGGGCGTACGCGCCCAGGCAGGCGTCCCGGACGCGGGTGAGGACCTGCGCGAAGGCGGGGTTACCGGACAGATCCGCCCTGAGGGGCAAGGTGTTGACGAAATAGCCGATAAGCGGCTCGACTTCGGCGCGACCGCGCAGGGCGGTGGGCACGCCGACGACGATGTCCTCCTGGCCGGTGTAACGGTGCAGCAGAATGTGGAAGACGGCCAGGAGCGCCATGTACGGAGTGGCGCCGTGCCGGCCGGCCAGCGCGGCCAGTTCGCGGATCAGAGCCGGCGGCAGGTCGACGGGGACGGAGCCCCCGTTGAATCCCTGGGCGGCGGGCCGGGGGCGGTCGGTGGGCAGGTCCAGCACGGTGGGCGCGCCGGCCAGGTGGCCGCGCCAGTACGCCAGGTCCTGCTGCCAACCGCGGCCGTCGAGCTGCTGGTGCTGCCAAGTGGCGAAGTCTCCGTACTGGATGGCGAGGTCGGGCAGCGGCGAAGGCGCGTCGGCGGCGAACGCCTCGTACAGCTCGGACAGTTCGGCGAGGAAGACCTCGGTGGACCAGCGGTCGGAGACGAGGTGGTGCATCGCGACGACGAGCACGGCCCGCTCGGGGCCGGTGCGCAGCAGCCGGACGCGCAGCAGCGGGCCGGTGTCGATGTCGAAGGGTTCGGCAAGGGCGTCGTCGATCCACTTCTGGCGGTCGGCGTCGGTGTACCCCGGGCCGCCGAGGTCGGTGTCCGGGATGTCGACGGCCGGACTGGGGTGGACGACCTGGACGGGGGTGCCGTTGCGGAGCTGGAAGGTGGTGCGCAGGGCCTCGTGGCGGCGGACGATCTCGTCGACCGCCGCGCGCAGCACGCCGGTGTCGAGGTGGCCCTCGATACGGACCGCGCCGGGCACGATGTAGCCCGGGTTGCGGGGCCGGAGCTGTTCGAGGAACCAGGTGCCGCGCTGCAGGACCGCGAGTGGGAAGGTGTCCTCGGCAGGTGTCCGCTCGGCGAGCAGGACGTCGAAGCGGGCGCGCTGCTCGGGAGTGAGGGCGGCCAGCTTCCGGGCCAGCTCGTCGTCGGTCACTGCCGTCCCTCCGGGCCGGAGTTCTGTGCGGCGGAGCCCTGGGGCGGACTGGTGAACTCGGCGAGCAGGGCGGCGGCCGTGTCGGCCGCCCGGGGCACGCGCCGGATCGCGGTCGGTGCCCCGGAGCGGTCGTGCGGTGTATCCGTCTCGGAGTCGCCGCCGGTCGCAGCCAGTTCCTTGACGAGGCGCTCGGCGACGCTGCGGATGGTCGCGCCGCCGAGGAAGTCGGTGATCTGCAGGGTGAGGCCGAGCCTGTCCTGGATCTCGTTGCGCAGTTCGACGGCCATCAGGGAGTCCAGGCCGAAACCGGTCAGCGGCTCGTCCAGGCCGACGTCGCCGGAGGCGGAGCCGAGGACGTCCTTGACACTCAGCACGAACCGGGCAGCCAGGGTGTCCAGTTGCTCGGGCTCGGCCAGCCCGCGGAGTTCGGTGGCGGTGGGGATGCGGCTAGGGCGGCGCCGGGTGCGCGAGGAGCGCCGGGAGGACCGGGCGGGGCGGGTATGGGAGTCGTCCCCCGCCTCGGCGGTGCTCTCGGCGGCGGGCGCGGCCGGCCGGTCCCCGTGCCAGGGCCGGGGTGGCTCCCAGCAGCGGGTCGGTTCGAAGGGGTAGGTGGGCAGCGGGGCCTTGGTGCGGGTGTAGTCGCCGTCGAACCCGTGCCAGTCGATGTCGACACCGGCCGCGTACAGCTCGGCGACCGTCTCCAGCAGCACCTCCCAGTCGTCGTGCTTGGGGCGCAGGCTGGGCAGCAGCAGGTCGTCATGGTCGGGCGGCAGGGCGTCGCTGAGGACGCCGAGCAGGGTCGGGGCGGGGCCGACCTCGACGAAGGTGTGGTGGCCCATGTCGCGCAGGGTCTGCACGCCGTCGGCGAAGCGCACCGTGTCCCGGACGTGCCGGCCCCAGTAGTCGGCCCCGGGGACCTGCTCCCATGGCCACAGCTCGCCGCTGACGTTGGAGACGAGGGGGATGCGGGGAGCGGCGAACGCGATCTTGTCCGCGGCGCGGCGCAGCGGCTCGACGGCGGGCTCCATCAGCGGCGAGTGGCCGGCGGAGGCGATGTGCAGGGGCTTGGCCTTGACGCCGCGGGCGGCGAAGGCGGCGCAGACGACCTCGACCAGGTCGCGGTCGCCGGAGATGGTGGTGCTGGCCGGACCGTTGACCGCGGCGACGGCGATCCGGTCCGGGTGCGCGGCGATCTCGGCGGCCACCTCTTCCTCGGGAGCGAACACCGCGGCCATGGTGCCCGGCAGCGAGTGCTCCTGGATGACGCGGGCGCGTTGCACCGTGAACGCCAGCCCGTCCGCCGGCGACATCACGCCCGCGACGCATGCGGCGACGCACTCGCCGAAGCTGTGGCCGAGCACCGCCGCGGGAGTCACCCCCCAGGAGCGCCACAGCTCGGCCATCGCGTACTCCACCGCGAAGGTCGCGGGCTGGGCGTACGCCGTCTCGTTGATCTGCCGGTCCTCCGGATCGTCCGGGAAGAGCACCGACAGCAGCGGGCGGTCGAGGAGCGGTTCGAGGATCCGCGCGCACTCGTCGACGGCGCGCCGGAAGGTGGGCTGGGTGTCGTACAGCCCGCGGGCCATGCCGGGGCGCTGGGCGCCCTGCCCGGTGAACAGGAAGACCACGTCGGAGCCGTGTGCCTCGCCGAGCGCCAGGCCGGGTCCGGTATCGCCGCGGACGAAGCCGGCGAGCCGGTCGGCAACTTCCTCGCGCGTGGTCCCGACGGCGGCGAGGCGGTGCCGGAAGTGGGTGCGGCCGGTGGCGGCCGAGTGGCACAGGTCGGCGAGGGGCGTGCCGTCGCCGTCGGCGAGCCGGTCGGCGTACCGGCGGGCCAGAGCGGTCAGCGCCGTTTCGGTGCGGGCGGACAGTGCCAGGACTCCGGCCGGCCGCCGGTGGTCCGCGGGCGGCGGGGCGGCTGACGGCGCCTGTTCCAGGATCACGTGCACATTCGTGCCGCTGAGGCCGAAGCTGCTCACGGCGGCGGTGCGCGGGCCTTCGGTCTCCGGCCAGGGGGTGACGCGGGTGGGCACGTCGAAGGTGGTGCCCTCGAAGGAGATGTTGGAGTTCAGCCGGGTGAAATGCAGGTTGGGCGGGATGGCTCCGTGGGAGACGCACAGCGCGGCCTTGATCAGCCCGGCGATTCCCGCCGCGGCCTCCAGGTGGCCGATGTTGGTCTTGACGGCGCCGAGGTATACGGGTGCGCCGTGGTCGCGCCCGTATACCTCGGCGAGTGCCCCGGCCTCGATCGGGTCGCCGAGGCGGGTGCCGGTGCCGTGTGTCTCGATGTACCCGACGTGCTCGGGCCGGACCCCGCCGGCTGCCAGGGCGCGGCGGTACACGCCCACCTGGGCGGCGCCGTTGGGGGCGGTGATGCCGGCGCTGCGCCCGTCCTGGTTGACCGCGCCGCCGCGTACGACGGCGAGGATCCGGTCCCGGTCGCGTACGGCGTCCGAGAGCCGCTTGAGCACGACGACACCGCAGCCCTCGCCGCGTACGTAGCCGTCGGCGGCGTCGGAGAAGGTCATCGCCCGCCCCTGCCGGGACACCGAGCCGAACTGCGACTGGGAGATCAGCAGGACCGGGGACAGCACGACGTTGACGCCACCGGCCAGCGCCATGTCGCACTCCCCCGTACGCAGGCTCTGGCATGCCTGGTGGACGGCCAGCAGCGAGGAGGAGCACGCCGTGTCGACGGCGAGGTTGGGGCCGCGCAGGTCGAGGAGGTAGGAGATGCGGGCCGGGACGAAGCTGGCCGCGGCGCCCGAACTGGTGTACGCGGTGACGTCCTCGGGGTGGCGGATCCGGGAGGTGACGTGGTCCGAGCTGGCGGTGCCCATGAACACGCCGGTGTCGCTGCCGGCCAGGCCGGAGGGCGCCTGGCCGGCATCCTCCAGGGCTTCCCAGCACACTTCGAGAGTCAGGCGCTGGTGGGGGTCCATCGCCAGCGCCTCGCGGCGGGAGACCCCGAAGAAGTCGTGGTCGAACCGGTCGAGACCCTCGATGAACGCGCCGGAGCGCGTGTAGATCTTGCCCGGCTTGCCGGCTTCCTCGTCGTAGAAGGCGTCGTGGTCCCACCGGTCTGCGGGGATGTCGCCGACGGCGTCGATGCCGTCGGTGAGCATCCGCCAGTACGTGGCGATGTCGGTGACGCCGCCGGGGAAGCGGCAGCCGACGCCGACGACGGCGACGGGCTCGGTGCGCGCCCGCTCGTACTCCTCGATCCGGCGCTGCAGGCGCTCCATCGTCAGGTAGGCGTTCTTGAGCGTGTCAGCCGACACCAGGGTGCGTTCCGGTGACGTCATCGCCGACCCCCTTCGTCGATCTGCTTCGTCTTGGCCAGCAGGAGCGCCTCGAGGTCGGCGGTGGACATCGCGTTGAGGCCGGCCGAGGCGCTCGTCGGGAGCGGGCTGGCGCTCCCCTGGTCACCGGGGAGCGGACCGGGTGGATCGGACGCGGCCTTCCCGGCGGGGCGATCGGGGGCCGTTCGGCCGGGTTCCAGCTGGACGTCCATGCGCTCCGCCAGATAGGGCACCAGCGCGTCGATGGTCGGAAAGCGCCAGGCGATGGTCGAGGGCAGCTGCACCCGAAGCGACGACACCAGCGAGTTGCGCAGTTCGAGGGAGAGCAGCGAGTCGAACCCCATGCTGTTCATGGGGGCGCTGGTGTCGATCCTGCCGGGCTCGGCGCCCACCACGCGGGCCGCGACGGCCCGGCAGTGCTCGGTCAGGAGGGCTCGGCGGCGGCGACCCGGCTCCACGGCGAGGAGCCGGCGGCGCACCTCGCTCGTGGCCGGCCGGCCCGCCGGGGACTCTCCGGGCGCGTCCCCGAGCAGGGTGGCGAGGAGACTGCCTCCGGGGTGGTCGCCCAGCTTGTCCCGGTCCAGGGGCAGGACGCAGACCTGGGCGGCGTCGGTGCGCAGCAGCCGGTCGAGGGTCGCTATGCCGTCGCCGGGGCTGATGCTCTCGATGCCGCGGGCGGCGAGGGCTCCGCCGCGGTCGGGGCGGGCGGCGAGGCCGATGTCCGACCAAGGGCCCCAGTCGATGCTGAGCGCGGGCAGTCCGCGGGCACGCCGGTGGTGGGCGAGGGTGTCGAGGAGGGCGCTGGCGGCGGCGTAGTTGGCCTGGCTGGCCGAGCCGAGCACGGCGGCGGCCGAGGAGTACAGGACGAAGAAGTCCAGTTCGCGGTCCGACGTGGCGTGGTGCAGGTGCCAGGCGGCGGTGGACTTGGGCCCGGCAACCGAGCGGAACCTTTCCCGGTCCAGGCCGGTCAGCAGGCCGTCGTCGAGGATTCCGGCGGCGTGCACGACTCCGGCCAGCCGCGGCATGGTGGCGTCGATGCGCGCCAGGACCCCGTCGAGGGCGGCGCGCTCGGACACGTCGGCCCTGACGACGGCGACCTCGGCGCAGTCGCGCAGCTCGGCGACGGCCCGTTCGGCGGCGGCCGAGGGGGCGCTGCGGCCGGCCAGCACGAGGTGGCGGGCGCCCTGTCCGGCCAGATAGCGGGCGGTCTCCAGGCCGAGCGCGCCGAGCCCGCCGGTGATCAGGTAGGAGACGTCCGGCCGTACGGGAGCGGCGCCCGGAGCGGTGGTGATCCGCTCGTGGGGGTCGGGCCGCAGCACCAGCTTGCCGGTGTGCCGCGCCTGCGCCATGGCGCTGAAGGCGGCCGGCGCGTCGGAAAAGGGGTGGCCGGTGACGGGCAGGGCCGTGAACTCGCCGCCGTCGAAACCCTGGACAATGTCGGCGAACAGCTCGGCGATCTCCTCGGGCCGCTCGCGGATGGTGCGTTCCAGGTCCACGGCGAAGAAGGCGCGGTTGTCCTTGAAGAGCTCCAGCCCGATATGGCTGTTGCCGTAGACGTCCCGCTTGCCGATCTCGACGAACCGGCCGCCCGGGGCCAGCAGCCGCAGGCTGCGCACCAGGGCCTCGCCGGTGGCGGAGTTGAGCACGACATCGACGCCCCGGCCGCCGGTGCGTTCGGTGATCTCGTCGGCGAAGGCGAGCGTGCGCGAGTCCATGGCGTGCTCCACGCCGAGGCTGCGGAGCAGTTCACGCTTCTCCTCCGTACCGGCCGTGGCGTAGACGCGGGCGCCGCGGCGCCGGGCGACCTGCAGCGCGGCCAGCCCGACACCGCCGGTCGCGGAGTGGACGAGCACGGTCTCGCCCTTGCGCAGCCGGGCAAGGCGCTCCAGGGCGTGGACGGCGGTGAGGAAGGCGATGGGCACGGCGGCGGCCTCGTCCTCGCCCAGGGCCGGCGGCGCGGCGGCAACCAGGTCCTCGCCGACCGTGGTGAACGCCGCCATGCTGTGCGCGCCGACCGCGATCACCCGGTCGCCGACGCGGTGACGGGTCACGCCCTCGCCGACGGCGACGACGCGGCCCGCGCACTCGGCGCCGAGCGGGACGATGCCCTCCGCGCCGGGGTAGGTCTCCAGGGCCTTCAGGACGTCGCTGAAGTTCAGGCCGGCGGCGGCGACCTCGATCTCCACCTGGCCGGGCCCCGGCGGGGTGCGGTACCCCCAAGTCGCTCTGAGGCTGGCGAGGCGGCCGGGGCGGGTCGCGAGCAGCCGGTGGTTGCCGTCGCGCGCCGCGTCGAAGGCCCAGGTGGGCCGAGTGTCCGGGGTCGCGTCGGGGGCAGTCCACCTCTGGAGTGCGGGTGTCAGGCGCTCGCCGTGGCGCAGGGCGACCTGGCCGTCGTCGCCGGGGCGCAGCACCTCGGCCAGGAGCAATTCCGCTTCGCCCTCGGGGCGGGCGGGGTCCAGGTCGACGACGGTGGGGCGCAGTTCGGTGTGTTCCAGGCCGATCACGCGGGCCAGTCCCCACAGCGGCGCCTGGCCGACGGACAGTTCGTCGCCGTCGCCGGCCTGCTGGGCGCCGCGGGTGAGCAGCACCAGGCGAGGTGCGGAGTCCTGTCCGGCGCGGGTGATCTCCTGGACCAGGTGCAGGGCGGGCACGGTGGCGGAGTCCTGGACGGCGAGCAGCCGCGTGGGGGTGTCGTCCTCGGCCAGCGCGGCATCGAGGGCCCAGCCGTGCACGATGCCGTCGGGACGGACGCCGGTCGCGGCCAGGTCGGCCAGCAGTGCGGCGACGTCCTCGTGCCGCGCGGGATCCAGCACGTAGTGGTCCGGAGCGGGTCTGCCGTAGCCGGGGCCTACGGTCGCGGTGACGCAGGTGCCGCCGCGGGCGCGCAGTCCGGTGACGAGCGTGTCGCAGGTGCCGCCGGCGTCGGCGAACACCAGCCAGGTGCCGGGCTCGGCGTCCGTGCCGGACTCACCGGGGGTCTGCCGCCAGGCCACGTCGTACAGGGCTTCCCCGAGCGGGTCGGCGGCGGTCTCGCCGTCCAGGCGTTTGAGGGCGATGCCCGTGACCTCGCCGACCGGGGCCCCGGACGCGTCGTAGAGAACGACGGTGGCATCGGTGATCTCCTCGGCGCCCGGTTCCGGCGCGGTGACCGCGGCGTGTGCCCAGCGTGGTTCGGCCCGCTCGGCGAAGAGGGCGAAGCAGCCGACGCGCATCGGCAGATAGGTGCTCGCGACGGCGTCGTCCCCGCCGGTGGGGGGCGACAGGGCGGCCATGAGCGTCTGCAACGCGCTGTCGAGAACGGCCGGGTGCACCAAGTGCTCGCCGCGGTCCGCGGTCAGGGCGGCCCGGTCGCGCAGCCGGGCAACGGCCTCGCCGGTACCGGACCACAGCTCCTCGACGCCCCGGAAGGCCGGGCCGTACGCCAGCCCGGCCCGGTGCAGCGCGGCGTAGTGGTCGTCGGTGTCGACGGGGGTGGAGCAGCGGTTGCGTACGGCGGACAGTGGTTCGCCACCGGATTCGGGCGCGCCGCGGCGGAAGGCGCCGTGGGCGGCCTCGGCCCATTCGTCGTCGGCATCGGCGCGGGTGAACAGCCGCAGCGAACCCGTGTCGGCGGTCTCGGGGACGAGGACGAGTTGCAGCGTGGCGTCCTGGGCGTGCTCGGGCACCACGGTCAGCCGGGTGAAGTGGACGTCCGCGAGGGTGGCCGGACCGCCGAGGTGCTCGCGCGCCGCCGCGAGCCCGGCGTCCAAGACGAACGCGCCGGGCAGGGCGGCGCTGCCGCCGACCTGGTGGTCGGTCAGGTAACCGAAGTCGTCCAGGTCGACCGGCGCGGACCAGTGGGCGGCGTGCGGGGGCAGGGCGGACCGCACGGCGGTGCGGAGGACGGGGTGCCCGCGGCGCTCGGACCGGTAGCGGGTGTGCTCGGCGTACCAGAAGCGGGTGCGCTGCCACGGGTACGTGGGAAGGTCGGCCATAGGCGCGGCCGGGCCGTACACCCGGGTCCAGTCGACGTGGTAGCCGGCGGTGTAGAGCCGGCCGAGCTCCGCGCGGAGGGTGGCGCGACCCGGCCGGTCGCTGCGCAGGGACGAGACGGCGACCGTGTGGCCGTACGACGACATGCGCTCGGTGACGGCGTCGGTGAGCATCGGGTGCGGCGACATCTCGACGAAGACGTCGTGACCGGACTCGGCCAGCTCGGTGACCGCGGTGTCGAAGAGCACCGGCCGGGTGAGGTTGGACGCCCAGTACTCGGCGTCCAGCCGGCCCCCGTCGACCGGCTTTCCGGTGACGGTGGAGATCATGGGAAGGGTGCCGGTGCGCGGACGCAGGTCCGACAGCAGCCCCCACAGCTCCTGTGCGACGGGCTCCATCAGCGGACAGTGGGAGGCGAATTCGACCGACTCCAGGACGCGGCAGTACAGGCCCTCTTCCTGAAGTGCCTCGGCCAGCGTCTCCAGGGCGGTGCTCTCTCCCGAGAAAACGGTGGAGCCAGGGCTGTTGCCCGCCGCGATCCACACCTGTCCGGGGCGACGTTCGGCCAGGATCTCCCGGGCCCGTTCCAGACCGACGCCGACGACCGCCATCCTGCCCCTGCCGGTGGCGCTGTGCAGGGCGGCACCGCGGTGCAGCGCGATGACGAGGGCGTCCTCCAGCCCGATCGCACCGGAAAGATGTGCAGCGGCGATCTCACCGACGCTGTGGCCGACGACGGCGGCCGGTTCGATACCCCAGGAGCGCCACAGGGCGGCGAGGGCGATCTGCGCGGCGGTGAGAGCGGGCTGCCCGACGGCGGTGTCCAGCAGACGGGACCTGGCAGGGTCGGCGGTGAGCTGGTCCAGCAACGACCAGTCGGTGTGCCGGCGCAGCAGGGCGTCGCAGCGTTCGACGACCGCGCGGAAGACCGGCTCCCCGGCGAGCAGGTCGTCGGCCAGGGGCCACCACCGGGGCCCCTGGCCGGAGAAGACGAACACCGGCTTGGGGTGCCAGCCCACGCGCCGGACGCCGCTGGACAGGCCGGGCACCTCCGCGCCTCGGCCGAACGCGGCGAGCGCGGTGCGCAGTTCGTCCGCCGACGAGCCGGTGCAGGCCAGCCGGTGCTCGTGGTGGGTGCGGCGGACTGCCACGGCGGCGGCGAAGTCGCCCAAGGACAGGCCGGGCGCGGCGAGCTTGTCGGCGTAGGCCGCGGCGAGGTCGCGCAGGGCGTGTTCGTCGCGCGCCGAGACGGTCAGCAGGACGGTGTCGTCAGCCGGGTCCTGCCGGGGCGCGGGGTCGGTGGCCGGGGGTTGCTCCAGCACCACGTGGGCGTTGGTGCCACCGAAACCGAACGAACTCACTCCGGCCAGCGCAATGCCGTCCTCGCCGGCCGGCCAGGGCTGGAGGATGTGGGCGACCCGTAGGGCGAGATCGTCGAAGGGAATGTGCGGGTTGGGCTCGCGGTAGTGCAGGGTCGCCGGCACGGTGCGGTGGCGGACCGCCAGCGCAGCCTTGATCAGCCCGCCGATGCCCGCGGCGGCCTCCATGTGCCCCAGGTTGGACTTCACCGAGCCGATCAGGCACGGCCGGGCGGGGTCACGCCCCTCCCTCAGGACGGCACCGAGCGCCTTGGCCTCGATCGGGTCGCCGAGGGCCGTGCCGGTGCCGTGGGCCTCGACGTACCCGATGTCCGCGCCGCGCACGCCGGCGTTGCGGTGGGCGGCGCGCAGCACCTCTTCCTGGGCCTGCGGGTTGGGCGCCATCAGGCCGTTGCTGGCGCCGTCCTGGTTGACGGCGCCCCCGCGGATCACGGCGTACACGGGATCTCCGTCGGCGAGCGCGCGGCTGAGCGGTTTGAGTACGACGACGCCTGCGCCCTCGGAGCGCACGTATCCGTCGGCACGGGAGTCGAACGGCTTGCACCGGCCGTCCGCGGACATCGCCCCGGCCTTGCTGAAGTTGATGGCGAAGGCGGGAGAGAGAACGAGGTTGACGCCGCCGGCGAGGGCCAGTTCGCAGTCACCGCGCTCCAGGCTCATGCACGCCTGGAGGACCGCGACGAGCGAGGAGGAGCAGGCGGTGTCCACCGCGAGGCTGGGGCCGCGCAGGTCCAGCAAGTAGGACAGGCGGTTCGCGGAGATGCTCAGGGCGCTGCCGGTGCCCGTGTAGGGGTCGATGGCGGCCAGGTCGCGCAGTTGGCCCGTGGCGTAGTCGAAGGTGGAGATCCCGACGAACACGCCGGTGGGCGAGCCTGCGAGCCGGTCGGAGGGCATCCCGGCGTTTTCCAGCGCCTCGAACGCGACTTCGGTGAGGAGGCGCTGTTGCGGGTCCATGCGCGTAGCTTCCTGGCGGGAGATGCCGAAGAAGCCCGCGTCGAACCGGTCGACGCCGTCGAGGAACCCACCCCAGCGGCTGGTGGTGCGGCCGGGGGCGGCGGGGTCGTCGGAGGCGTACTGCTCAATGTCCCAACGGTCCGCCGGGACCTCGGTGACCGCGTCCCGCCCCTCGGTCAGCAGCCGCCAGAAGTCGTCGGGGCCGTCGACGCCGCCGGGGAAGCGGCATCCGATGCCGACGATCGCGACGGGGTCGGGCGCGGCGGCGGGCTCGGCCCGACGGGCAAGGCGGGCGTCGGTTTCAGCAAGGCGGGCGCCGGTTTCGGTGGCGCCAACGGGTCTCTGGTCCACCGCGACCGGTGTCCCGGGGAACACCGCCGGGACAACGCCTTCCAGGTGCTCGGCGAGCTTGGCGGGGGTGGGATGCTCCCACACCACCGTCGGCGAGAGCGGCACTCCGAGCCGTTGTTCGAGGTCGCCGACCATGGTGACCATGTCGACCGAGCGCAACCCGTATCCGGCGAACGGCAGCCCGGGGTCGATTGCCTCGGTCCGGCCGCCGGTCGTGGCGGCAAGCGCCTCCCGCAGCCACTGCTCAATTTCGGCCGCGCCCGGGGCGGTCCGGCCGGTGCTGTGCGCACCGGCCGGACCGGGCGGGTGCTCGGGCGCGTCCGCCCGGCCGTCCCGAGCCGCCTCGTCCGCCCGCCACTGTGCCAGCGGGTTCAGGGTCCCACCGAGCACCGCGTCCAGGCACGCCTGGCGCTGGAGCTTTCCGCTGGACGTCTTCGGTACGCTACCGGGGCGCGCCAGCGCGACGAGGAACGCCTGCAGACCGTGTTCGCGTGCGACCTCGGCCCGGATGGCGGCGATGATGCGGGCACGGTCCCCCGGAGAACGGCTCCCCCGGTACTCCTGGACGACGATCAGGCGCTCCTCGCCGTCGATGTCGCGAACGCCCGCCACGCCGCAGCCCGACCGCAGGCCGTCGTCGACGGCCTCGACGGTGCGTTCGATGTCGTGCGGGTAGTGGTTGCGGCCCGCCATGATGATGACGTCCTTGATACGGCCGGTGACGTAGATCTGGTCGCCGTCGGTGAAGCCGAGGTCGCCGGTGCGCAGGAAAGGTCCCTCGCCGCTCCCGGCGAGACGGGCGCCGAAGGTCTCCTCGGTCTCCCGGCTGCGCCGCCAGTACCCGCCGGCGACACTCTGCCCCGCGACCCACAGCTCCCCGATCCGGCCGTCGAGCATCGGGCCGAGGGTCTCTGGGTCCACCGCGACGACCCGCTGGTCGTGCACCGAAGTGCCGCAGCTGGGCAGTGTCCGCGCGGCCTCGTCGGGTCCGGCGTCCTCGGCCGCCCCGGACAGCAGTCCGCTCACCCGCAGCCTTCTGCTGAGCGGTTCGGCACGGGGGTCGCCGGTGGAGACCAGAAGCGTGCCCTCGGCCAGTCCGTAGGAGGGGGCGTGCGCCGACGGCCGGAAGCCGCAGTCGGCGAACGTGCGGGAGAAGCGCTCCATGGTCTGCTGCCGGACGGGCTCGGCGCCGTTCGCGGCGACCCGCCAGGTGCTCAGGTCCAGGGTGCGCCGCTCCTCCTCGGTCACCTTGCGGACAGCGAGGTCGTAGGCGAAGTTGGGCGCCGCGCACGCGGTACCGCCGGCTTCCGAGATCGCCCGCAGCCAGCGCAGCGGCCGCTTGAGGAAGGAGAACGGCGACATGAAAGTCACCGGGAAGCCGACGTAGGCGGGGGTGAGCAGGCCGAAGATCAGACCCATGTCGTGGAACGGCGGGAGCCAACTGACCATGTGCTGGGCCGGGTCCCCGGCGAAGAACCGGCTGTTCATCGCCGCGATGTTGTGCAGCAGGTTGCCGTGGCTGACCATCACGCCCTTGGGGCGGCTGGTCGAGCCCGAGGTGTACTGCAGGAAGGCGATGTCCTCGCGGACCGATCCGGGGTGGCGCCAGGCGTCGGCGGCGGCCGGGTCGAGGTCGTCGACTGTCAGCCAGGCGATGTCCCGCAGCGCCGGAGCTTGTTCGGCGAACCGGTCGGCCAGGGCGACGGTCTCGGCCGGGGCCAGGATCACTCCGGGATCGGCATCCTCGATGACCCCGGTCAGCCTCGGCAGGGTGCGCATCAGGAAGGCCGGGTCGGGCGGGTAGACGGGCACGGCGAGGACGCCGGCGTACAAGCAGGCGAAGAAGGAGGTCACGTAGTCCAGCCCGGCCGGGCACATGATGAGCGCCCGCTCCCCGGCAGGAACGCGCTCCCGGAGCGCCGCGGCGATCGCACGGACCCGCAGGTCGAACGAGTCGTTGGCCACGGACTCCGGCTCGCCCTCGCCATCCACCAGGAACCGGAAGATCCGTTGCTCCGGGTGCTCCTCGAAGACCGTACGGAAATGGTCAACAAGCGATTCGGAATCGCGTCTCAGCATCCGACTGCCCTCTCACATGCTCGACTCAGGCGCGCCTACCCGCGGACCGAGTCCGGGCCGGTGGCGCGAAATCACCGCGCGCCCGCATCGTTCCGAAAAGAGCGAGCACGATCCGAAGCATCACACCGCCGATTACTCAGCGGGTGGTGAATTAACCCGGCCAGCCGACCGGTACATTTCCCAAGCGGCTCCCATGACTGGCGAGTCAGCCTCCAGGAAGCTCCGAGACCCGTCAAGAAATGGCGAACCACGGCATCTGTGCGCCCTCCGTTCAACTGCCTTTCCCAGTCAGTTGAACACCTCGGCGCCACCTCGGTGTCCACAGCACATCGGTTCCGGGCCGGGGCGGCTGGACTGCGCCGTCCGCCGAGTGCCAGCATGAACCGCGCACTTGCCGCGACAATTCGGCAAGGCGACAGCGAAACGGACATCCGTAGCGGCTCGAATACTTCCCTACGGGAACCTCGCATCACCCACGTTCTGCGGTGCTCGCGGAGTAAACCGGAAAGAGGGCTGGAGTCATGCAAGAGATCCTCGACGCGATCATCGCGGGCACACCCGGCGAAGTAGGGCGCCTTCGGGTGCCCGACTTCTACCGGGGCGTCACCCTCCACGCCGACGAGGCGACGATGTTCGACGGAGTGGCGAGCGGCGACAAGGATCCGCGCAAGTCCCTGCACCTGGAGGAGGTGCCGACGCCGCAGCCGGCCGCCGGTGAGGTTCTGGTCGCGGTGCTGGCCAGTGGGATCAACCACAACACGGTGTGGTCCTCGATCTTCGAACCGCTGCCGACATTCGCTTTCCTGTCCCGCTACGGCAAGGCTTCACCGCAGGGGGCGCGGCACGACCTGCCGTTCCACGTCCTCGGCTCGGACCTCGCGGGCGTGGTGCTCCGCTGTGGCGAGGGGGTGACGCCGTGGCGGCCCGGGGATGAGGTCGTGGCCCACTGCCTGTCGGTCGAGCTGCACCACCCCGACGGGCACGGGGACACCATGCTCGATCCTGAGCAACGGATCTGGGGGTTCGAGACGAACTTCGGCGGTCTGGCCGAGCTGGCGCTGGTCAAGGCCAACCAGCTCATGCCCAAGCCCGGCCACCTGACCTGGGAGGAGGCCGCCGCCTCGGGGTTGGTCAACTCCACCGCGTACCGGCAGTTGGTGTCGGCCAACGGCGCCCGGCTCAAGCAGGGCGACACCGTGCTGATCTGGGGCGCCTCCGGCGGCCTCGGCTCGTACGCCACGCAGTTGGTGCTCAACGGGGGGGCGACGCCGGTGTGCGTGGTCTCCAGCCCGGAGAAGGCCGAGGTGTGCCGCCGGATGGGCGCGGAGCTGATCATCGATCGGAGCGCGGAGGGCTACCGGTTCTGGAGGGACGAGCACACGCAGGACCAGGGCGAGTGGCGGCGGTTCGGCACCCGGCTCAGGGAACTGACAGGCGGCGAGGACCCGGACATCGTGTTCGAGCACCCGGGGCGGGAGACCTTCGGCGCCAGCGTGTACGTGGCTCGCCGTGGCGGCACGATCGTCAGCTGCGCGTCCACCTCGGGCTTCCAGCACACGTACGACAACCGCTACCTGTGGATGCACCTCAAGCGAATCGTCGGAACGCACTTCGCCAACTACCGCGAGGCGTGGGCCGCCAACCGGCTCATCGTCCAGGGCCGGATTCACCCCACGTTGTCGGAGGTGGTTCCGCTGGAGCAGACAGCGCAGGCGGTGCACGTCGTACACCGCAACCTGCACCAGGGCAAGGTCGGCGTCCTGTGCCTGGCACCCCGGGAGGGGCTCGGGGTCCGGGACCCCGAACTGCGCGCGCGCCACCAGACGGCGATCAACAGGTTCCGCACCGGTCGGGTTCCGGCGGCCGGGTGAGGGGCCTCCAGCAGAGCAGAACCTCGCCGGGGGGGCGGGCCGGCGCCGCACGCGAACCCACCCCCGCCGGTCTGTCCCCACCAGATCACCCCTCGTCGAGGGCGACTGTCAGCGTTCTGGGCCGCATGTCAGTCCAGTTGCTCTCGACGTACTCCAGGCACTGCGCCCGTCCCGCTGGGCCGTGCACCGGCTCCCAACCGGCCGGCACATCGGTGAGCGCCGGCCACAGTGAGTACTGGCCCTCGGAGTTGACCAGCACGTGGTACCGCTCGTCGGGAACGTCGAACGCGTTGACCGTATCCGTCATGGCCTCATGTCCTCTCGTGGTTTCCGGCCTGCCGGGGGTGCATCAAGCTCAGGCGCCTGGTGAGAGCTGCCGGGGGCCGCCGCCCTCCGGTGCCGCGTCCTCGGACTGGGCCCGACGCACCCGGACTTCGGCGGCGAACTTCAGCCACCTGTCGGCGCACAGCTGGGCTGCGTGCGCCACGTCGACCGCGCGATGGGCTGGGACACCCGCCGCAAGATCCCCCCACTGGTCGTCCGCAAGGTGCTGCGAGAGCAGCAGGCGTATCAGTGTCCGGCCGTTCTGTGACATGCGCAGCGAGGGATCACGGCGCATCCTGGCCAGCACGTTCTCATAGCTCGCCGCATCCTGGTCGGGCACTGACGCCGTCCCCGCTGCCGTCGGCCCGCGTCCGGCCGCCGGGGCAAAGTCCGACTCGGCGGCCCGCAGCTTGGGAGGCACCGGATCCAGACCCCTTCGCATACGGTTGCGTACGTCGCGGGCGGTGGCGAGGGCGACCCCCGCCCTGCTGGCGATCTCCCGCAATGAAGCGGTGGGGGATTCGGCGATGACCTGGCTGGCGGCGATGCGACCGGAGGCGCTGTTCAGCGGGCGGGCACGCCCGTCCCGGCCGACGCGCAGGGACAAGTGAGCCACTGGCACGTCGACGTCGCCGCGCAGCGCGCCCACCACCCCCGGGGACAGGCCCGTCGCGGACGCTATCCGCCGGTCCGACCAGTGCGGGTGGCTCTCGACGATGCGCCGCGCCGCCGCGCTGCGGTCCTTCCGGGACAACGGCAGCCCGTGCTTGGCGTTGAGCTCCACGGCGAGCACGAAGGCGTCCTCCGCCGTGCCCTCCACGAACCAGCCTTCGATGTGCTGCGCGCCGCGCAGTCTCGCGGCGCGCAGCCGGTGCATGCCGTCCACGACTCGCATCGTGGAGCGGTTGACGACGATGGGCGGTAAGGGCGCGCTCGACTCGGCAAGTGCCCGCGCGTGCTCTTCGATCTCGCCCGCCAGGCGCGGGGAGTCCGCAGGCAACAGGGAGCTGATGAGAAATGAGTGAGTATCGCGGGAGACTAGTCGCTCATGGAATATATCGGACACGTAGCCCCTCTTAGCACTTCCGTGAGCACGACATCGAGGACGTCCCGGCGTGCTCATGAACTGGCAAAGATTCCTTACCGCTTACGAAAGCCCTGAAGCCCTCCTCCACTCTGACCGCATGTGCATCCATGCACGCAACCCCCACGTTCACATGCACCCGTCCCGCCAGGTTCGGGGTCTTGCCCTGTATACGCGCGTATACAGGCTTGATATATCGACAGGCCGCCGGGACGTCAAGCGCGAAGGCAAGCCGCCCGGAGGACACTCGAACATTCTGGAGCCGCCACCGCTGAATGATGCGCCTGGCACACAGGACAAAGTTCTGCCACCCACCAAGCACTTCTTGTAAAATTCTGGCAATGTTTACGACAGGTACGGACCATTGTCGGAACCCCCAAAGAGGAAAAGATCCGCCTCGGCCGACCCCACGCCCGCTGACCGTGCAGGGACTGGTCACAGCACAAACGCCCATCCCTCCCCTGAGCAAGATGCGGGCGCCGAACCCGCACGCCGAAATTCGGCAGATATGCACAAACAGTGTTTCCGAGGGTGACTTGACTGCTGCGCCACACACCCTCGCGCCGAGAACACGGCTCTCGCCGGGTTGAGCGACATGACTCGCCGGCAAGGCCCGTAGATCAACCGAGGTCTGCGCTCGGGACTCGGCAACGTGGAGGAGCGTCGAGCCTCGGTGTTGTGGTCGACACCGACAGAGCCGCCCCGTCTCCGTGGGTCATGCGCGATCCGGCCGACCGCTCCCGCTGTCACCGGCCGGGCCGCGGAGACTGGACTTGACGATGTCCTCGGCGAAGACCGCGACGTACCCCCGAGTGGTCTGGAGATTCACGTGGCCGAGCAGGGCGGCGCCGATGCAGGTCCGGCGGAGCATTCCCAGGACGGTGGCGGCCGCCATGACACCGCGGATGGTGCCGATCTTGCCTTGAAGCAGGAATGCGCTGCAGCCCCGCCCTCCCCGTGCCCCGCGCCGCCCGAGAACCCCGACCCCGCCGGGCGGCGCGGGGCGCGCCCTGTGGTTTAGTCCTGTTCCCCGCTCCCGCGGGGAGGCCGAGGGCGGCCCAGGGGACCAAGGGGATCGGACGCGCGGATGACGGAACAGCGGCTGACACTCGCGGCGGGTACGCGCCTGCTGCACATAGGCCCGTACAAGACGGGCACGACCGCGCTGCAGGGCGCGTTCCACCAGTCGCGGGAGCGGCTGGCCGCGGGCGGCGCGGTGTACGCGGGGAGGGGCCGGCAGGCGCGGGTGGCAGCGGCGGCGGTGACGGGGGCGCGGCTACGCAAGGGCTCGGTGACGCCGACGGCCGCCGACTGGGACGGGCTGTGCGCGGAGGTGGCGGCGGCCGGGGAGCGCCGGGTGATGATCAGCAGCGAGGCGTTCTGTAACGCGGAGGCGGACGCGGCGCGGCGGGCGGTCGAGGGGCTCGGCGGGGAGCGCGTCCACGTGGCGGTGACGCTGCGGCCGCTGGTGAAGATCGTGCCCTCGCAGTGGCAGCAGGAGGTCAAGGACGGGCTCTGCACGCCGTACGAGGAGTGGCTGGAGACCGTCTTCCGCGTCCCGCGGAAGGATCCGGTGGCGGCGACGTTCTGGCTGCGGCACCGGCACGACGAGCTGGTGGCGCGGTGGGCGCGGGCGGTGGGCCCTGACCGGCTGACGGTGGTGGTGGTCGACGAGACCGACCGCGACATGCAGTTGCGGGTCTTCGAGGAGCTGCTGGGGGTCGCGGCGGGGACGCTGGTGCCGGAGGACGGGGTGATCAACCGCTCGCTGACGCTCGGCGAGGTGGAGCTGCTGCGGCAGCTGAACATCGAGGCGGAGGCCCGCGGCTGGTCGGGCGACCGCTACCACAAGGTGATCCGCAACGGCGTGATGCGCCACCTCGACCAGACGTACGCACCCCCGCCGGACGCCCCCCGCATCACGACCCCGCGCTGGGCGACCCAGGCCGCGGCGGCGGTGGCGAACGAGATAGTCGCGGGCATCACCGCCGCCGGCGTCCGCGTAGCCGGCAACCTCCGCTCCCTTGCCCCGCCCCCGACACCCCCCACCGCCCCCTCCCCTGCCCCGGCCGCCCCGCCGACGGCGACGCTCCCGGCGGAGGCCGCCGCGGCGGCGCTGTGGGGCGGTCTCCGGGCAGCGGCCCGCAAACCGAAGGCGCCCGCGCACCACCGCTGATGAATCGCGTGGAAGTGGAGGACTTGTTCGCGTCGGAGTGTCCAGCCGGGAGGTGCTGTGACCTGAGCTGATGCGTCATGGGTGCTGTCATAGGGGTGGACAGACAGACGTGAGTTTTTGAGGACACTTTGACGCGAGCCACCACCTACAGCCAGGGCAGGGCCCGCGTGGCGGGGCCGCCGGGCGAACAAGCCGGCCTGCCCGGGACCCGGCCCTCGCCCGCCCGGGTACGGTTCCGCAAGGCACACTCAGGCTCCGGGATCCGGGCGCGAAACCGGGGACGCCACCTGGAGAAGGTGAGCTGGCGGCGGGCCGCCGGTCAGGGCTTCCAGGGCCACAGCCACGCCACCCGTAGACATCCCACTCCCTGTCAAGCGGTAGTGCGTCGAGGTCGGTCCCGTCCGCGTCTGTGTAGCGGTACGCCTCAAAGAAACTGTCGCAGAAGGGGTTCGACGGCTCGTCCGTGCTGAGCGGCGCGGGCAGGGCGATGAGCACGCCCTCCCGTACGCCGAACACCGCCGGCGGCGCATAATGGCAGCGCATGCTCTTGCTGCTGTAGGCAAGTTGAACCTCGTACGAGGAAGGGCTTCATGTCCGCTTCCGTGGACGTCGAGTCGACCTTGGTGAGCCGGGCCCCGTACCTGTAGTCATCGAAGCTCATTCGCTTGTCGATGGCGCTGACGGTGAGGGTGTGGGCGGGCGCGGGCCTGGCACCGATCGAACCCAGCAGGCCAGGCGCCGCCTGGGGCAGCCCAGTTGTGCGGATTCTCGCCGCAGGGCGGGCGCCCAGGACGGACGATCCTGCGCCTCATTGAGCGACTCCCGGCGCGGACAGACCTACCGCAGGGCGGCGGCAGCCCCTGGTCGATCTGGGTGTCGATGTGGCATGGCGCGCCACCGCTGTGCGGAAGCAGGATCCCGCTCTACTGCCCAGGGTCCGAGCTATGCGCGGCCGCCGTCTCCGCCATCGCAGAACTCATGCGCCGTGGAACTCCCGGCGGGGCGGGATGGTCGCCAGGACGACGCCGGTCACCGGATCACGGTGCACGGGAACGTACAAGTCCCACTCGGCGTCACGGATCGTGAACCTTCGGCAGGTCGTGCGGCAGGAAGTCCCACTGACAGCCGGTCCGGTTCTGGTACAGGATCGCGTTGACGATCTCCCGCATCTCGTAGACGCCCGGTGGCGTTACTGCAGATCAGAGCATTTGGCGAGGAAATACCGCGAAGTGCACGGCCGTTGCAGGCAGGACGGCCGCCCGCCGGGCCAGGTGCGTATGCGACAGGAGCAACACCCCGTTCACAGATGTCTCCTGAGCGCCTAGAGTGACGCACGCCCCCCTCAGTAGTGCCTTTACGACGCCTGAGGAGCAGTGAATGTCCGCACGAAATTGGGTCGCCGCACTGGCGAGCACCGCCCTGGTCGCCGGCCTCTCCACCGTCGCCGCCAACGCCGCCGACAATCCCACCGCCGGCGCGATCCCGCCCGTGTCGCACTGCGGCACCGAGGCATCCGGATCCGGCAACAACGGCTTCGTCAACTACCGGCAACTGACCACCGCTCTCCAGCAGTTGGAGACCAGCACCGGCGGCATCGTCGACGTGGAGGTGGCCGGGTACTCCAACCAGGGCCGCGCCATCCACACCGCGCGCGTCGGCGAGGGCGACAAGGTCGTGTACGTGCAGACGCAGATCCACGGCAACGAGATGCACGGCACCGAGGCGGCCCTGGAGCTGCTCAAGCGGTGGGGCTCCAACACCCCGGAGGCCAAGAAGCTGCGGGAGAACGTCACCGTGGTGGTCGTCCCCCGGCTGAACGTCGACGGAGGCGAGCTCGACCAGCGGCAGAACGACATGACCTGGAACGAGGTCGTCGCCGACTTCCCGCAGCTATCGGGTGCGTCCCCGGCGTGGAACTACAACTCCCGGGTCGGCGGTTTCGACATCAACCGTGACTTCAACCCGAACCTGGACTACGTTCCCGCCGCCGAGGACTTCCCGGGCAACAGCGCCGACACCGGCTGGTACATCACTCCCGAGGCGCAGACCTCCCGCAATGTCTACCGTTCGCTGGAGCAGGAGTTCGGCACGGTCGATTACTTCGTCGACCTGCACAACCAGTGGTCCTGCTACGCCACCGAAGACATGGAGAGCATGTCGCCGCTGTCCATCTCGGCCAAGTTCATCGACAACCCGGCCGAGTTCGGCAACTGGCCCAAGTTCGACCTGGACGCCTCCAAGCGGGCCAACGTCGCCGTCTACCAGGCGCTCCAGGAGCGGGGCAAGTCCGGCTACGGCAAGCTGACCCTCTACCCCCAGTCCACCAACCTGCCGGGCACCGCGCTCGGTTCGTACCAGCTTCGCGGCTCTGCGGTGGTTCTCTTCGAGACGTCCTCGCAGACCCAGTACGACGGCATGAAGCGCAACGGCATGCTCACCGAGCAAGTCGAGACCGGGCTCGGCGGCCTGGTCGACGCCGTCGCGGACGGCTCGGTGAACTCCCTCGACACGGGCGTCTACGACGCCATCCCGAACCGCGTCACGCTGCCTTCCGACGGCCCCCGCTCCTGACGGAGCGGACGGCCCGCGGCATCGCCCGGTGATCCGGTACAGTGCAAGAACTGGCCGACACAGCGCGGATGTCGCGGGCCACGCTCTCCCGCCGCTTCGCCACCCTCGTCAGGCAGCCGCCGTTGATGTACCTGACGTGGTGGCGGATGAACCTTGCGGCCCGGTTGCTGGAGGCCGACCCGGCCGCCCGGCTCGATGCCGTGGCCACCCGTGTCGGCTACTCCTCCGACTTCGCCTTCGCCGCCGCGTTCACACGCCACTTCGGTCTCTCCCCCGGCAGATACCGCCGACGCGCGACGACTCGCACCTAGCTGATCACGGCCAAGCGGGCCCCGGGGGCAGGTTCGTCCGCGAGCCTCCGGTTACGCCATTGGAGTGGCTAAAGTTACTGAATCAGCACTTCCCTTCAGATACGCCGTTGATCCGGATATGGATCCACGACACTCCTGGGTGCAGAATCGGGCGATTGCCGAGGAGTTCTGCTATTACGACGAGCAGGTCAGGATCGCCCAGACGGTACTTGCCCAGGCCCAGAGCGCACGCCAGCACGCGTTGGCCGCTTTCGCGGTCAGCCTCGGGCGGGACCGCTCGGCGGCCGACTTGCTGGGGCTGGCCGAGCGCGATGTGCGGGCCGCGCGCCGCAGCGTCGGCAGGAAAGAAGCCCGCAGTGTGGCCGACGAGTTGCTGGCTTCCTTCCACCAGCGCGCCACCCGGGAAGGTTCCGAAGGCGGTGGCCGTACGGACGAATCCGATGCGCCGGCGCCCGCCGGTCCGCTGCCGCTGTCGGCGATGGACGAGGCGCTGGCGGAGGGCTGGCGCAGCGGCGTGGACCTGCACGCGCTGGCCGCGGAGGCCGGCGTGGAGGTGAATACCGTGGTCGACCGCCTCAAGACGCTCTCCACCCAGGGGCTTCTCCCTGATCCCGACTCTCCGACCATTCCCCGCGGGAGGCATCGCCGCACCGATAACTCCGGGCACCTCTTCCCCGGGTCTGCGCCCGCCGGGCAGCAGAAGGTGCGGGATGTCGAGGCAGCCCGCGCGGACGTGCCGCTGGATCCCTGGGCCGACTGGGAAACCGAGTTCTCCGCCCACGCGGCGTGCCCACCCCCGATGCCGCATGTCGAGGCCGACCCCTCGCAAGGCCGCATGCTCATCACCATGGTGGTACCGAAAACATAAGCAGAGCCGTATCGGTTCGTGCCCGTCAACCGTGGGTCGTGAGCAGCAGGGTGTCCTTGTCCGGGCGGGCGGCTGATCCACGCCCGCGGCACGGGCGGTGGCGAGAGCCTGCCCACCGAACCCGTAGGGTCCCGAGCGAAGCGCATGAAGACGGCGGTCCGGGCGGGGGGCCCGGACCGCCGTGTCGGGGGGTGTGTGGTTACTGGAGGGAGCGGTGGTCTCGGATGACGGGGAGCCGGGACCAGGTGCGGCCCATGCCCCAGGTGTGGCCGGCGTAGGTGACGGCGAGGGCGACGGCCACGGCCGCGTAGATGACGTGGTAGTCGATCACGGGGTTCGTCGACATGCTCGGCGAGCCGTCCGACAGATGCTTCGCCGGCGGCCACTCCGCGATCCACATCAGCGCCATCATCACCGTGGTCCCCGCCGCGGCCAGCCGCAGCGCCACGCCGAGGACCAGGGCGAGGCCGATGCCGAGCAGACCGAGCATGAACAGCCAGTCCGCCCAGGCATCCCCTGCCCAGGAGTGGAAGGTGTCCTCCATCGGGCCGACCGCCACGCTGCCGAGGAAGCCCTCGGTGGGTGAGCCCCCGTCGACCCAGGCGCCGTTGCCGGGGGTCGAGTAGCCGAGGCCGAAGACCTTGTCCAGGAAGGCCCAGAGGAACACGAGACCGGTGATCATCCGGACGCCGGCCAGGACGTAGCCGACCACCGGGGACGTGACCCTCTCACCCGTCGCCGCCTCGGTGCCGGTCCCGTTCGTCGAGCGCGCCGCACGCCGCTGCGGCAGGCGGAGGGCGGAGTGCCGTGGGGGCTGCTGGTGCACTGCCATGGTGTGCGCTCCCTTTTGCGTGAGATCTCGTTGCCATCCGGTCGGTGCACCTCCAATCTCCCGCTGGGGCGCTGTCTGCGGATGGTCTGACGAGGGCGTTCGTACGGGGCCGAAGGTCGCCGAAGCGTAGGGCTCATCGGGCCCGGCGCTGCGGCCTAGTGGGCGGGCACGAGGACGATCGGGCAGTCGGCTGGCTGCAGGACTGCCCGTGCCGCGGTGTGCCGGCCCCGGCTCGGCCGGCAGGCGGCGACCACGAGCAGCGCTTCGCCGGTGTCCGGGGGCGGTGGGGCGCCGGCCGGTGGGGCGGGGCGGGCGCGGGGCGGGCGGGGTGTGTCCGAGGGGGGCGGCGGGTGGGCGGGGGTGGGGGCGGTGTGCCGCGGGGGCGTGGTGTTGAGGGCCGGGGGCGGTGTGTGCATGCGCGCGTGCCGCACGCGGAGTTCCACGCCGCGGCGCTGGGCCTCCGCGAAGGCGAACACGGCCGCGTCCACGTCACCGCCGCCGGCGATGAGCAGCACGAAACCGCCGCCCTGAGCGGGTCGCCGGCCCCTTCGCCCGCCGCGGGCGACCAGCACCGGCCCGTGCGCCCGTGCGATGACGCGCCTGCTGACCGAACCGGTCAGCAGGCCGGCGACGCCGCCGTGTTCGCGGCAGCCGACGACAGTGAGGGCGGCCGACCGGCCGCGGCGGAGCAACGCCCGTGCCGGGTCGCCGGCTTCCGGCAGGGCGGAGGTGGGAAGTTCCGGGTGCCGGGCCCGTACGCGGTCCTGCGCGGCGGTCAGGACGGGCGCGGCGGCGTCGGTGTCCGGGAGGGCGTAGACGATCTCCAACTCGGCACGGCGCAGCACCGCTTCCTCCGCCGCCAGGTCCAGGGCCCGTACCGCGGGCAGCGAACCGTCGAAGCCCACCACCACTCGCTCTGCGCTCATCGCACTGCCTTCCGCCGACGGGACGTGACACCGCCGAGCATGAACAGGAGACGCGTACGGGCGAAGGGGCGTTTCGGGGTCCGGTCGGGGGCGGACGTTCCCCCTGCGGCAGGGCGGTTCGGGTTCGGCCAGGCTCCGGGCACGCGTACGCGCGCGGCGGAGGGGCGGCCGTCTCCGGGGACCTGGCGGCCGGTCGTGGCGGGTCCATCGGCCCTCCGGACGCGCCCGGACGGCACCTGAGGCGTACGGGGCCGGCGCCGGATTCTGGTCGTGGCCCCAGTGCCAGCAGGGGGACCACGACCGGAGGGAGACACGCCGTGATCAACACGAGTGCCGGGCTGCTCGGTGCACTGCAGCCCGGGACACGGGAACGACTCCTGGAAACCGCGCGGAGCGTGGCCTTCGACGCCGGACAGCGGATCTTCGACGAAGGGCAGCGCGCCGACCGGTTCTGGATACTTCACACCGGCTCCGTCACCCTCGACGTGCATGTGCCTGGGCGCCGGGCCGCCACCGTGGAGACCCTCGGTTCCGGCGACTTGCTGGGCTGGTCCTGGCTGTTCCCGCCCTATCAGTGGCATCTGGGGGCGCAGGCCCTGAGCCCGGTGCGTGCCCTGGAGTTCGACGCCCGGGTGGTACGGGCCCTGTGCGAGGCGGATCCCGTCACCGGCCGGGCCGTCGCCCGGCGGGTCGCCGAGATCATCGGCCACCGGCTGCAGTCAGCCCGCACCCGCCTACTCGACCTGTACGGACCCCACGGCAGCGGGGCACGGCCCTGACCCTGCCGGGGCGCCCGCAGGGAGGGTCAGGGCCGCGAGTAGGCGGCGAACTCCCGCCGGGTGTGGCCCTGACCACGCCGGACAGCGCAGCCCCCCGTGCAGGCAGGCCCCGTCAACCGCCGCCAGGCGGCGGCGGGCGGCGAACTCCCGCCCGGCCGGGCCAGGACCGCCGGGCGGCGCAGCGGTCTTCGTGATCGCCCGTGCTCGGCGAACGCCACCTCCAGCACGGTCGGGCGCCCCTCGCGGCCGAACATGCGCGGCAGGTCGTTCGGTGGCGGGCGGTAACGCAGCGGCAAATGGCCAGCGGTGAGCAGCCGGGTTCCGGTGCGCTGGCGGTGGTGGTTCCATCAGTCAGAGTGAAAGCGTCCCGGGGTTCTCCCGCGAAGAGGGACAGTCCCTGCGAAGACGGTCCCTCTTCTGCAACGGGTGCGCGTCAACACACCACTGTTCCCTGGATGCATGGTTTGCGGCCAGTAGCAGGTCAGGGAGTCCGCCCCGGGCGAGCTCTGTCGCTCGGGGCTGAGGTTCACCATCCTGCTTGCGTCATCGCCGGGGCTATACACCTCGAACACTGTTGAGCCGAGGAACGATGCCGCCCGGTGTCCATTCAGGCGAACCATCTGGTCAGTACACCGTCTGGCCGCCTCTCAGACGGCTGCTGAGCGATCTCCGGGCTTGGAACACCAATGAGCCGGGCCGGTGCATGCCTCGCAAGCCTCGTGCCATGCTGCACTCATCTCGGAAGCCGGCGCAGCGTCAACTGCGCACACGGCACCGGGGTTTGCGGCCAGTAGCACGTTCACTGTGTGGCCGATCGGTGTGCTTGATACTGACCGGTCGCCCGTCTGAGGGAGGCATAACCCGTCATGTCCGCTATCCGCCCTGGTGGTGCAGCGCCGCTCCACGACCGGTCCGGCCGGTCCGACCGTCAAGGCCGCGCGCCCGCCAGTGCCGCGCACGTCGCAGGCATCATTGCCTTTCCTCTTCTGGGCTCGGTCCTCGCCCTGACCGGTATGCCGGTACAGGATGTGCTCGTCCTGCTCGCCGGTTGCGGGGGGATCGGCGCGGCTGTCTTCGCTATCGGAGGCGGCGGCCGCCGCCTCCTTGAGGCCCTCGCCGCCGCACTGAATGCCGCGGCCGGCAAGTAAGGTCGACGCCCGCCATGCGTGCCGTCCAGATCCGTCCCGCGCGGTATCGCGCTGCCCTGCTCAGTAAGTATCTCGACAAGCTCCGGTGCACCGCTGGTCTGACGTTCGCCGGCCTCGCCGGGCGCACTGGTGCCCTCGGGGGCGACTACTCGGCTGTTTCCTCAGCCACTCTCAAGCGGGCGGCCGCCTGCCGGCCCGTGCCCAAGGAGACCACCGTCGTGGCGTTCGCCCGCGGATGCGGTGCCACCGACAAGCACGAACACACGGCGCTGGAGCTGTGGCGAGAGGCCCGTGTCGAGGAACGCGGCAGGCTGCACCAACTGCAGGCCCCCGCAGTCGACAACATCCGCACTCCCGCCGATCTGACCGCCGCACTCGCTGCTGCCTACGAGCTCGCAGGCGCGCCGCCTCTGCGTACCCTCCAGCAACGCGCCGGCACCATCACACACTCCATCAACAGCGCGGACTGGCCGGAGGTGTTCCGCCTCCCTCTCGCCACCGTGTCCCGCATCGTCAACCGGCAGTGCCGATGCCCTACCTGGGAGCAGTGCGAAGCCTTCCTTCTCGGCTGCGGCGCCAGCGGTGAGCGCACGCTGGGCCAGTGGAGGCAGGCGTGGCAACTCGCCACCACGGCCTCCAGGCATGCCGGCAACGTGCGTCCGGACGGCCCCAGCACACTGCAGCGTCACCAGGTCCTGAAAGCGATGGTGGGCACCTGGGCCGCCCCACGCAATCCGCAGGCAACTCTCAACGTTCCACTCGCCCCGCACTGGGCCCGGGCGCTGGGGCGTCTCGACCACAAGGAGATCGATGTCGTCCTCACGGCAGGTCTGAGCCACTACCTGCGTGGCTCCGCCCGCCAGAACGGCGCAGCCCCCGACGATGCCCTGACCGCCGAGACGCAGGCCCTCCTCGCCACCGCAGCCCACCCCCGGCCCACGCCGTCCACGACAATCCATCGAGCAGTGGAGTTGATCGAGGCGCATGCAGCGGAGCCGATCACCATGGCAGACATCGCCGAAGCCGTAGGGATCAGCGTCCGCGCCCTCATGGCAGGGTTCCGCCACCAAATGGATTCCACGCCGATGGGGTTCCTGCGCGAAACCAGGCTTCAGCGTGTCCGGCAGGAGCTCGTCGCATCTGATCCTTCGACAACCACGGTGACTGCAGTCGCGACACGCTGGGGATTCACGCACCTCGGCCGCTTCTCAGCCCACTATCGCCAGCGGTTCCGCGAGTCCCCATCCACCACGCTACGTCGCTGACGTATACGCGAGCCCAGACGGCCGGTCTTAGCAGTTGAGGCAAGCGCCCGAGCACGGCTTCGCGCCGAAGCCTTCGGGCGGTAGCCCGGGAGTTCGACCGGCGGGCCGGGTCCGCGCGGCGGCAGGAGGTCCACGACCGCCGGCTACGCGCCTGGCACACGATCGGGCTGGTCCAGCAGGCAGGGTCCCGTCAGCCGGCGGCGGGCGGTGGGACCGTGTCGGGGTCGGCGTGCCCGGTGCCGTGGTTGTGCTCTGCGTGGGTACGCAGGTCGAAGATCGTGGACCGGATGATCTCGACGGTCTCGTCGAGCTCGCGCACCGCGCGCAGCAGTTTCTCCTCGCCCTCCGCGGAGCGCTCCAGGCGGACCGTGCTCTGCAGGGTCATCCCGGTGGCGAAGAGCCGCTGGATGGCCAGATCGTGCAGATCGTGTGCGATCCGCTCGCGGTCCGAGGACAGCGCCAGCCGTTCGGCGTCGCGGCGGCGGTCGGCGAGTTCCAGGGCCAGTGCCGCCTGACCGGCGAAGCCCCGCAGCGGCGCCGTCTCCCCGGGCGTGAACGCCGGATCGCCGGCGGCGCGGGCGAGGAGCAGCACGCCGCGGCGGCCCACCTTGGTGCCCATCGGCACGGCGACCGCGGGGCCGAGGCCGGTGTCGCGCAGTGTGCTGCCGTACAGGCGGGGCTCGTTCTGTACGTCGTCGCTGAGTACGGGTTCGCCGCCGGCGTAGGCGAGGCCGGACAGTGAGTCGTGGACGGGGAGTAGCCGGCCCCGGTGTGCCTCGGCGCCGGGGCCGCGGGCGAGCGCCACCCTCAGCCGTGCGGCTCCGGGAACGGGTAGCGCCACCGAGCCCAGCCGCGCGCCCAGTTGCTCCCGCGCCCGTCTGACGATCAAGTCGAGCACCATCCCCTCGGGTTCGCCGGACAGCAGCGCGGCGGTCACCTCCGCTGAGGCGGCGAGCCACCCCTGACGGCGGCGGGATTCCTCGTACAGCCGGGCGTTCTCGATGGCCACGCCCGCGGCGGCGGCGAGCGCGGCGAGCACGGTCTCGTCCTCGGTGTCGAATTCCTCGCCGCCGCGCTTGTCGGTCAGGTAGAGGTTGCCGAAGACCTCGTCGCGCACCCGGACCGGGACGCCCAGGAAGGTGCGCATCTCGGGGTGTTGGGCGGGGAAGCCGTACGCGGCGGGGTGCGCGGATATGTCCCGCAGCCGCAGGGGCTCCGGGTGGTCGATGAGCATGCCCAGGACGCCCCGTCCGCACGGCGGGCCGCCGATGGCCGCCGCCTGCTCTTCGCCGACGCCGACCGGCAGGAACCGCGCGAGCCGCCGGTCGCCGCGGCCCTCCTCGGCGAGGATGCCCAGGGCACCGTAGCGCGCGTCGACCAGGTCGACGGCTGCCTCGACGATGCGGCTCAGGACCTGGCCGAGTTCCAGGTCACGGCCGACGTTCACTACGGCGTCCAGCAGACCGTGCAGCCGGTCGCGGGTGCCGCGGACCTGCTCGATGTGCAACTGCAGTTCTCCCAGCAGGTCGTCCAGCCGCAGCCGGGGCGCCCGCCCGCGGGTGCGTGTGGCTTCCTCCCCTGGCATGCCCTCGTCCCTTCGGCAGAGCCGTTGCGCGCCAGCGGCACTGGGCAACGACTTTCCGGTCGCCGGTTTTCGCCGGCGCCGGACTTCCGGCCAGCGTCCGTCGCCGCGGCGGCGGGCGCGTAGGGCCGTACGGGACGCGGCGCAGGGGCCGTCCGGCTCCCGGCTCCCGGGACGTAGCGGAAGACCGGCGGCCCGGCCCGCCTTCTCCCCCGGGTCTACCCGGCCCCTGCCACCGGCTCGTGCGGGGCGGATAATCGTGCTGCGTTCAGGTACTCACGTACCCGTATGGCAGCGGGCGTGCGACCGATTCCCGAGGAGACCCATGGCCGACACCCCCGCATCCACCGTCCAGCGTCCGATACGCGTCTTCCTGCTCGACGACCACGAAGTCGTACGGCGCGGCCTGCACGACCTCCTCGACGCCCAGCCCGACATCGAAGTCGTCGGGGACGCCGCCAACGCCGCCGAAGCCCTCGCCCGCGGCCCGGCCCTGCAGCCCGACGTCGCGGTCCTGGACGTGCGGCTGCCCGACGGCGACGGGATCACCGTCTGCCGCGAGCTGCGCTCCCGCATGCCCGGCCTGGCCTGCCTGATGCTCACGTCCTTCGACGACGACCAGGCCCTGCTCGACGCCATCCTCGCCGGCGCCTCCGGCTACGTCCTCAAGCAGATACGCGGCGCCGAGATCGTCAACGCGGTACGCACCGTCGCCACCGGCCAGTCGATGCTCGACCCGGCCACCACCACCCGGCTGATGGACACCCTGCGCCAGGAGGCCGAGCCCGACCCCGAGGACGCGGCGCTGGCCTCGCTGACCGACCGCGAACGCGACGTCCTCGACCTCATCGGCGACGGGCTGACCAACCGGGAGATCGGCACGCAGCTCTACCTCTCCGAAAAGACCGTCAAGAACCACATCTCCCGCATGCTGGCCAAACTCGGCGTCGAGCGGCGCATCCAGGCAGCGATGATCGCCAGCCAGGCCAGGGGGGCGGGCGCGGACGGCAAGCGGGCGGACGGCAAGCGGGCGGACGGCAAGCGGGCGGACGGCCGCCACTGACCCGGCCGTGGCGGGCGGTCGTGCTCAGGGCCGGTCGGATCCGCCGGGGTGCCCGGTCAGGGGGACGCGCCACGCCAGCCGGGTGCCGCCGCCCGGCCGGCCGGTGACCTCGAAGGTGCCGCCCAACTGCGTCGCGCGCTCACGCAGGTTGGCCAGCCCGCTGCGGCGCGTACCGGGGCCGAGGCCGCGGCCGTTGTCGCTGACGGTCAGCAGTAGCTCCGTGCCGGTGTCGAGCACGACCTCGGCGGCGGAAGCCTTGGCGTGCTTGCCGATGTTGGACAGCGCTTCGCGCAGCACGGCCAGCAGATGGACGCCGACCTCCTGCGGTATGGCGGTGTCGACCGGCCCGTCGAAGGTGACGGTGGGCGCGAAGCCGAGAGGGCGGCGGGCGGCGGAGGCCGCGTCGAAGATCTGCGCCCGCAGGCTCGTCGCCTGCTGTGGGGCGCGGTGCAGATCGAAGATCGCGTTGCGCAGTTCCTCGATGGTGGCGTCGAGTTCGCCGACTACCCCGTCGATGCGGTCGACGGCCCGGTCGTGGTCGAGGAGGGCGGTAACGCTCTGCAGCGTCAGACCGGCGGCGAACACCCGCTGGATGACCATGTCGTGCAGGTCGCGCGCGATCCGCTCGCGGTCGGCCATCACCTCCCGCTCCGCGCGGGCGGCGGCCAGCTCTGACTGCAGAACCAGCCGCCGGCCGATGTCCTGGGCCACGATCGCGTAGCCGGTGACCGCCCCGTCGCTTCCCCGCATGGCGGACACGGTCACGGATACGTCGACCAGGCCGCCGTCGGCACGGTGCCAGCGGGTCTCCACCGGCTCGGCGTGCTCCCCCGCCGCCGCACCGGCCAGCGCGTCCTCGAACGCCGGCAGCGCACCCTCGGGAAGGAGTTCGTCGGCGGAGCGGCCCACGATGGCGTCGGCGTCGTGGCCCAGGAGACGGGCCGCGCCCGGGTTCCAGGTCTGGATCGTACGCAGCGGATCGATGGAGATCACTGCGTCCCCGGAGGCCACGACGATGGCGGCGAGCCGTGCGGCGGCGCCGCGCGCCTCCTCCAGTTCGGTGTGCAGGGCGATGAGGCCGTGGTCGGCGTCGCTCAGCTCGCGGCTCAGCTCGGCGATCTGCCGCCCGGCCTCGGCCAGTTCTCTCTCCCGCCGCCGGAGCGCCTCCTGCGCCTCGGCGAGCGTACGCGGCGGGGGTGTGCTGGTCACGTCGCCTCCCCCTCGCTGTACGGGCCTCCCCGCTCCCATGACGGAACCTCCCTGACGATCAGCACGGTCGCGTCGTCGGCCGGCCGGCCGTGGTCCCGGTGGAGCACGGCGGCGACCAGCACGGGGTCGTGCCGCAGCAGGCCGCGGTGCCCGGCGAGGTCCCAGCCGCTGCGGATCCCGTCGGAGGTCAGCACCAGGGTGGCGCCCGGCGCCCAGGGGACGCGCTCGACGTACGGGCTCGGCGGCGCCGGCCGCGTGCCCAGGGTGCCGGGACGGCCGAGGAGCGGACTGCTCCCGCCGCCGTGCAGAACACGCCCGGTGACGTTGCCGATCCCGGCGAACGCCAGCGCGCCGCCGTCGGCGTCGATCCGGCACACGCCGAGCACGCCGCCGCGGGTCGCCCGCATCGCCTCGTGCGCACGGGCCAGGTACGCGACCGGGTCGGTCACCAACTGCCGCCCGAATTCCGCCAGTGCCGCACGCGCGGCCACCGCCGCCGCGGGCCCGTGGCCCAGGCCGTCGACGACGACGGCCTCCAGCCTGCCGTCACCGGGGCGCACCGCCCAGCCGTCGCCGGATTCGTCCTCGCCCGCGTACGGGACGTTGACACCGCCCAGGCGCCAGCGGGAGGGGGCTGGCCGGGGGGTCCGGTCGAGGCGGGCCAGGACGACGGTGCCGGTGCGGGTGCTGTAGCAGTCGAAGTCGCGGGCCAGGCGGCGTACGGCGGGGAGTCCGGCGCCGAGCCCGCCGCCGGCGCGGAGCCGCTCCCCTGGTACGGGGGCGGGTGGGCCGTACGGCGGCGGGGGCATCCGCTCCGGCGGTATCCCGGGGCCGTGATCGACCGAGATCAGCTCGATGCCGTCGCCCGCGGGGCGGAACAGCACGTAACCGCCGGGGTGGGCGTGGCGCAGCAGGTTGGTGCCCAGCTCCGTGGCGGCCAGCTCCGCCTCGCCTGCACGCAGCCCGGGTCGGCCGGCGGCGACCCGGGCGACCGCGCGACGCAGGGCGCCGACATCCTCCTCCGTACCGACAGGGAAACGCAGGTGCGGGGTCCCGGTCACCGCTGCCACTTCTCGATCACCACCGTGGTACCCGAGCGCGGTGCCGAGGTCAGCGTCAGCCGGTCCACCAGCCGGCGCGCCCCGGGCAGACCGAGGCCCAGGCTGCCGCTCGTGCTGAACCCGTCGGTGAGCGCGGCGTCGACGTCCTCGATGCCCGGGCCCTCGTCGGTGAACGTCGCCCGTACGCCCCGCCGACCCCCGGCGGCGACCTGCTCCACGCGCAACCGGCCGCGGGAGCCGGTCGCGTATTTCAGGATGTTGCGGGCCAGCTCGCTCCCGGCGGTGATGAGCTTGGTCTCGTCCACCAGGCCCAGGCCGGCGCTTCGCGCCTGCGCGCGCAGGGCCTGGCGCACCCGTATCAGATCCGTCTGGTCGGCGATGACGATGTCGTCCGTGCCCGACACCGCCGTCCCCGCATCAGCCCGCACGGCGATCGGCGCGGCGCAACCGCGCCAGCAGGGCCAGTCCCTGCTCGGCGTTCAGGGCGGTGTCCAAACCGCCCATCGGAACGCCGAGTTCCACCAAGGTGATCGCCACGGCCGGCTGGATGCCGACCACCGCCACCTGCGCACCGAGGAGCCGCACCATGGCGACCATCCGCGTAAGCACCCGGGCGATGAACGAATCGACCACGCTGAGCCCGCTGACGTCGATCAGCATGCCCCCGGCGCCCGTACGTGCAACCTCGCTCGTCAGATGCTCCTCGATGCTGACGACGGTCGTGTCGTCGAGATCGCCCTGCAACGCGACCAGCAGCGTGTCACCGATCTGCATGACCGGCACGGGCCCGCCACTCACAGGGACCCCCGCAGCGGGTCCGCGGACGGGGGCGCCACGTCGTCGCGCTCCCGGAGGAGAGCCAGCGCCAACTGCAGCGCGTCACGAAGGGTGTTGCGGGAACGCAGCCGCCCCATGTCGATGCCGAGATGGACCATGGACTGGGCGGTCTCGGGCCGTACGCCGCTCAAGATGCTTTCCGTACCCATCAGCGCGGCGGCCTGGACGGTCCGCAGCAGGTGCTGGGCGACCTGGGTGTCGATGGTCGGTACGCCGCTGATGTCGAGGATCGCCACCTCGGCCTGCGTCTCGGCGATACGCTCCAGCAGCCCCTCGGTCAGCCGCGCCGCCCGGACGGAGTCGAGGGTGCCGATGAGCGGCAGGGCCAGCACCCGGTCCCACACCTGGATCACCGGGGTCGAAAGCTCCATGATCTCGTCGCGCTGCCGCACCAGGCGCTGCTCCGTCTCGCGGCGTTCGGTGACGTCGCGGATGGCGGCGGCGACCAGGGTCCCCTCATCGGTCTCCAGCGGACTGAGGCTGATCTCGACGGGGAACTCGGTGCCGTCGCGGCGCAGGCCCGACAACTCCAGGCCCACGCCCATCGGGCGGGTCCGCGGGTCGGCGAGGTAGCCGGCGCGGTGTCCGTAGTGGTGCTTGCGGAACCGCGGCGGAACCAGGACCTCGACCTCCTGGCCGATGAGCTGTCCCTCGTCGTATCCGAAGAGGAGGTCCGTCTGCCGGTTGGCAAGCCTGATGCGGCCGTCGGGGCCGATGATGACCATGGCGTCCGGCGCCGACTCCAGCAGGCCCTGAAAGAGGGCGTCCGCGCGGCGCTGCTCGCTGGCGTCCTTGACCACCTCGGCGAAGCCGGACACCTCGCCGTTCGCGTCGCGGATCGCGGTGAGCACCGAACTCGCCCAGAACCGGGTGCCGTTCCCGCGCTGCCGCCACCCCTCGGACGTATGCCGCCCGCTCTCCCGGGCGGCGGCCAGCGCCTGCTCGGGCCGCCCGGCGGCGCGTTCGTCGGCGGGGTAGAGCAGGGTGGCCGGCTGCCCCAGGGCCTCGTCGTCGCCATAACCGTGCAGCTCCCGGGCGCCGCTGTTCCAGCCGGCGATCCGGCCGCCGGGGCCGAGCCTGAGGATGGCGTAGTCGGTGATCGCGTCCAGCAGCGACTCCAGCTCGCGTAGCCGTATGTCCGGCTCAGGATCCTCCGCCGCGGCCTCCGCCATCTCCGGCCTCCCTCCCTACGGGACGTTCGAACTCCGGTCCCCGTCCGGATGCTACTCCCACCGGTCTCCGGCGGGGCGGGCGACCTGCGACGGTGCGGTGCCGGCGCGTGGTGGGCGGCGCTCCCCGTATTACCACTACTGGATGCACGCGACCGGGACCAGTCATTGTCAGGCGGTTTCAGGTGTCAGAGTAATTCGCGTAATCACCGGCCAGAGTCAGCCAGTTAACAGCGGTTGGGACGCAAGAGAGACATTGGTCATCCAGTCTGCAAATTCCCTGACTTCCAACGCTCGCAGAGCGTGACCGCGTTGTGTCAGAATCCCGCTGACCTGTTCACCCGACAGGGCCTCGCGTACGGAAATGGGGTACCACCCTTGCTCTCCAAGCTGTCCGTGAGAACCACCCTCGCCGCTCTCGCCATCACCGGGCTGGTCGCCACCGCGCCCTCGGCAGTGGCCACCTCCCCGGAGACGGCAGAAAGACCCCTCGCGACACCGGCGTCCGCCACGTCGCCGTCCGCCGGTGTCACCGTGAAGATGCCGGACAAGGTTGCCGACCGTCTCGGCTCCGGCCGCAAAGCGCTGATCGACGCCGTCTCCGCGGATGTCCTCTCCCGCTCCCACGATGCCAAGGGCCTCGCCCCGGCAAAGGCCGTCAGCAAACTCGCCGCCGAGGGCCGCAAGGTGGTCGTCGACGTCCGCACCGTCTCGCCCGGATGGGCCCGCGGGGTGGCGTACGTCGAAGCCTCGCGCAAGGCCCACGGCCAGCCGGAGGGCTGGCTCTACCTCGCTCACCGCGAGAACGGGCGTTGGATTGCCGGTCTCGAAGGCGACCGCGAGTTCACCGCGCACGTAGCGACCTCACCGCTGGTCGGCAAGGCCGAGCGGAAAGCCATGACGGACTACGCGCAGCGCAAGGTGACCCCGGAGAAGAAGGCGTCACCAACGAGGGCTACGGCCAACACCGGCGGTCTGCTGTTGCCCTGGATGCCCGACTACTACATGACCGTGACCGGCGGTCCCCACTCCCACACCGGCGGGACCGGCTACTGGAGCAGCCTCGACTTCGCCGGCGGCAACGCCAGCGGGCGGGTCCGATCGTCCCGTGAAGGCACGGCGACCTCGATGTGCGGTGCCGGCGGCGGCTGGACCAGGGTGATCCACCCCGGCGGCTTCTCGACGGACTACTACCACATGTGGAACACGACCTACTACAACGGGACATCGATCGGGAGCAGCGCCCTGCTCGGCACGATCGGCACCGACGTCTGCGCCGGCGGTTCGGCGACCGGCGCCCACGTGCACTGGAGCCTGCGCACGTACGACGCCAACCTCGTCGGCCAGTACACCTGGCTGAACGGCCGCACCATCGGCGGCTGGACCTGGTGGAACGGCTCCAGCCAGTACACCGGCTGCGGCACCCGCCTCGGCTACTCCGGCTGCCCCGGCACGGCGATCTACAACCGGACCAGTTGACGGCCCCTCAGCAAATCACCCTTCGAGCCCTGCCGCGCAGCACGCGGCGGGGCTCCAAGGGTGGCAGACCTTGTCGTAGCGTCATTCCTCACTTGAGCTCCACTTTCGGTGCACAGTCGCCTTGCTGCCGGTCACCAGGCTTGCCGGCGGAACGTCATCGGCCACGACTGCACCTGCGGCGACCACGGCGTCACGGCCGATGGTGACACCGGGCAGGATGGTGGCACCGGCACCGATCCACACGTTCTCCGCCACGTTGATGGGTGCGCCGGTGAGGTACAGCCGCCGCTCCTCGGGATCAACCGGGTGGCCGCTGGTGATGAACGTGACCTTCGGTCCTATCATCACGCGCTCGCCGAGGCGGATGCCGGCATAGTCCAGGAACGTGCAGTTCTGGTTGATGAAGACGCGTTCTGCGAGGTCGAGGTTCAGGCCATGGTCCGTGAAGAAGGGCGGATAGATCGTGACTCTCGGCGGCAGAGGCTTGCCGAGAATCTGCTCAAACAGATCCGCCTTGCCCGCTTCGTCTTCGAAAGGCAGGACGTTCAGGCGGGAAGTGAGCTTGGTGACCCGCAGGACCCTCTCGGCCATGGCCTGGAACTCGGCGCTGTGGATGCGCATGAGACGGTCGCTGGACATGCCGCGGTCCTTTCTGCGTACCGGTGACTGGACGAACCTCACTGGATGACCAATGCCAAGGGGCGGTGGCGGAGGCGACGACGAGGGCATCCACGTGACGAACAACGTGGACACCAGGACGGCTTCACCGCCACCGTCGACTCGATCAGCGAGATCACCGAGTTCGGCGAGTGGGACGACCCGCCCCCGGCGGGCCAGACCCCGTTCCGCGTCACCATGACCCTCGACAACCGTACCGCCGCGCCCGTCGACTTGGACGAGATGTTCCTCGAAGCCGAAGGGGCGACCAACGGCGCGGCGCCGTCGAGTGGCAGTACGTGGAGACCGGGTCGAAGGAGATCGCCGGCCGCATCGACGCCGGCGTGAAAACCACGAAGACGAGCGAGTTCGTCATCGACGACTCGTACGGCAGCAAGGTCCGCGTCACCCTCTCCCGGGTCACCGGCGACACCGACTGGACCGCCACGGACCCCGAGTGGACCGGGACCATCACGAAGGCGGGGCGGTAACCATGGTCGTCGCCTACTGCATGGCCGCCGTCGCGGCCGCCGGCACCGCGGCCTTCGTGGCCGTCGTCGCGGGCGCCCCGGCCGGCCTCGTCCTCGCAGCCGAGTGGGCGGCCGCCGTCCCCGCGGTGATGCTCGCCGCCGGCGTGGCCGGCCTGAACCGTCCGGCCGGCCGGTGAGCCCCGCGGACCGCGAGGGCCCCCTCCGTGCCGTGCTCGAACTGCTCGGCGAGGCACAGGACATCATCTTCCCGGCAGAGGAGGACCGCATGTCCGACAACGCTCCGCTCGCCCGCACGGCGGCGCCCTCGCCGTGACCATCGGAGGCGTCGGCACCATCACCGGCTGGAAGCTGCTGCTCATCCCCGCCGCCGCGGTGGCCGCCGGCGCCCTGCTCATCCGTATGCGGTTCCGCCGAGACCGTGCCGCCGGCGAGCGGTGAGGGGCCGGGCACCGAGGAAACCAGGAGCGCGCCGCCGTGATGCACCGCGGCGGCGCGCTCCTGGCCGCGGGCCTTCACCCTCGCTGCCCTCACGGGCTGGGCCGCACACCACGCCGTCAACGGCGCTTCCTGGGCCGACGGGCAGCCCGTACGCCTCGCCGCCGTGTGGCGGTGCACATTCGGGCTGCTGGCGAACCCATAGAGGGCTTAAAGTAGGCGTCTTATCTGGATATTGACGTGCTACCGTCAATAACTGAGTGCCGCCAGAGCCGGTGCTCGCACAGGGGGCTCAGGGGGACACGCGGCTGTTCAACCCTTTCGTAGCAGGGGATCGCCGAGCGGCGGATGTTACGGCTCGCGGGCCTTTCGTTCACTTTGTGCCGGACCACGAGCACAGGGGGATACATGAGTGGAACGGGACGGTTAGCACGACAAGGTTTGAGAGTCCTCGCCGTCGGTGCGCTGGCCAGCATCTTGGCCTTCCCCGCCACCGCCACGGACGCGACGGGCGCGGTACAGAAGCAGAAGACCACCGAGCAGGCGAAGATGTACGTCATCACGCAACCGGACCTGATCAAACACCCTGAAAAGGTGATCAAGGCATCCAAGCAGCCCGGCGGTCTGGAGAAGCTCGGCGTCGAACCCCTCAAGGACTCAGCCGCACGACCGTCCCAGGGGCCCAGCACGAGGGCCGAGGTCCCCGCCTCCTACGCGGTGGACAGTCAGCGGTTCAACCGGGGCCGCAAGCCGGCCGACCCGTACCAGTACACCACGGAAGCCGCCTGCCTCGGGCAGACGAATGCGTGGCGCGACCAGGGGTGGATCAAGAACCGCTACAGCTTCTGCAAGACCGAGATCGTGGCTGTGCCGGTCACCACCTGCAACATCCCGCCGTTCCCACCCCGGTGCCGTGTCACGGCCCGGTACATAGCGCGGCACACCATCCTCGGCGAGGGCAAGATCGGCGGCCACGTCGCCAACGCGGCGAACCGGTGGGCGAAGTTCACCTTCAAGGTCACGCCACTCAATGTCACCGGTCGCTTCCGGCAGCCCACCTCACGCATGTCGGTGAACATGGAGTGCTCCGGCGACTACCGCAACGACATCGGCCTGCCCAACTCCCGCGCCTGCTACGCGGGTAAGGCGAACGGCCGCAGCGACACGGTTCCCGGCTGGCTGAGGAACCGCACGACGACCATGGAGATCATCTCCGACGCCTATCCGCCCGACGCGAGCCGCAGCCCGCAGATCGCCGTTGGCACCTTCCGACCTCACTTCGTGCTCACCTGGGCCCCCGCCGGAGAGAAGGAGTGGCGGATGCCCGAGGGCGGGATGCGCTTCGACAGTGCGTGGTACCTGACCACCAACCGGAAGGAACAGCTCGGCTCGGTCTTCGATCGGTCCCGTCCTGGGCTGACCCACAGGCGCAACAACCGCCCGATCGCTCAGTTGGCCAAGCACATCCATGAGGCGCGCACGAACCCGAGAGCGACGATCCCGGTGTCGGCCAACAACAACGCCACCAAGCACCTGCCCGGCGCCACCCGCGACGACCCCATCCGGCGGCTCGCACCGGGCGCCGGCACCTGGCAACAGGACCGCTTCGCGGCCAACGAAGCACTGTCACGTAACGGCTTCTGCCGCACCGGCATGCCCCAGCAGCCCGGCCAGGGCGGGCCCTACGACTGCGATGAGTACCCCTTCGCTTCAACCTACGAAGGCGCCGCGCGCTACCGGTACGAGGGTTCCCACCTTCAGAACTTCTGGTCGGCGCGATGGGTCAAGCGCACGCACAACCAGGAAGCGGGGCGCCGTCTGGGTCGCTGGTACGTCAACGACCGCATCCTCGACCACGACCGGTTCTTCATCCCCACACCCGCGCGCTGACGACCGCACCGCCGTGGCACCCGTCCTCTGAAGGACGGGTGCCACGGTGCCCAAACGTGGTCACCCCGGCCACAACTGCACGAGCGCCGCGCCTTCGGCTCTCCAGCCCAGCCGCATCCTGTACTTCCCGGCTGGCACTTCGAAGACGTCCGGGACGGCCCCAGCCGTCAACTCGTCGAGGCTCAGGACACCGCTGGGAAGAGTCCAGCCCGTCTCCACAGTGTCCGGCCACTGACCTTTACCAACCTCGGCCGGACCGTCCCACAGCTCGATCCGCAGACGGGCCCGCACCAGATCCTCCTCGCTCTCGAAGACCAGAACCGATTCCCCTACACCCAACCACGGGTTCGGCCGCCCGGCCTCCGGCAGGTCCTCGTCCGCCGCGGCATCGGCGAGACCGAACAGATGAAAGCTGACCCGCACTTCGAGATCCGCGCTGTCTACCAATCGAACCATGGGTTCTTCCCCGATCCCCAATTCAGCGCTCGCCCCTCGCAGCAGGCACCCGATACTTCCTCATCGTGGACCGCTACACCAGCTTCAGTGATGGATGACGGGCCTTCCGATCGGATGCCCGCGCCGCCGCCACACCCCACCAGAGGCCCAAGCATCACAATCAGCTATCTGTCGGTTGGTTCGCGGCTCGTTAACGGGACCCCAAGCTTGCGTGGATCGTGCTGCAGCCGCTGCGGTGGAATGGAATGGCGACGTGCGCCCGTACGGGCTGGGGTACGAGGCAGGAGGGCGCTGAGGTCTCCCTCGGGGGCGGGAGCCGGCTGGCCCGCCAGGTCCTGCCGGCGTCCGGAGGCGGACGACACCGTGCCGCTGGTGACGTTGCGCGACCCGGAGTCGGGGACGACGCTGGAGGTCGCGCTCCCCGCGCGGTGAGCCGGCCCGCCGACGACGTCGGCGGGCGGGCTTTCGGCCCCGTGCCCGGGCGGGTTCCGCCGCCGAGCTTCTCCCAGCCCGGGCACGGGTGTCACAGCGCAGCCCGGCCGTGTCCCGAATCTTTTGATCCGGAAATTTCACCGGGTTGGGTAAAGACCTGCCGTCATGATCGTCAGACTGTTGTCTGCGCGATGTCAGCCCACGACGAGACCCTCACCTACCGCCAGGCGGTCGGGGCACGCATACGCGAACTGCGCGTCGAGTCCAATCTGACGCAGTGGCAGCTCGGCGAACTGGTCGGTGCCGACCACAAGACGATCCACCGGATCGAGTACGGACGATCCGATCCCCCGCTCAGTCTCCTGGTCCGGATCGCCCGAGCGTAAGATGTCTCTTTGCGCGCGCCCCAGGCGCACGGGATGACGGAGAGGACCAGCAGCGGCAGCAGCACCGGGGGCAGCACGGTGACGACGGTCGCCGCGGCGGCGAGTTGGGCTGCGGCGGAGGTCAGCATCTGGGAGTCGATGATGAGGTCGCCGGTCCTGTCCGCCCCGTCGGATGCGGCTGCGTGGGCGTCTTCGAAGTCGGGGTCCTCGTAGGCGACAAGCTCGGCGCCGGTGGCGGCGGTGATGACCGCGAGGTCGGCTTCGCGTACGGCTTTCGGCGCAAGCTGAGCCGCGGCAGCGCGGGCGGCGGCATCGAGGAGGTAGCGGCCGCAGCCGGCGAGCACGAGGACGAGCACGGCGGTCAGGTTCTCGCGCAGCCCGGCGGCGATGTCGTCCCCGGTGAACACCGCAGCCAGCACACGGGTGGTGGCCGCGAGCGCGGTCGCGGTCAGAACGGGAACCTTGACGGTTCAGCCAGCCGTCGCCTGACCGTCGACCGCCTCACCCAGTGTGAAAGGCCGCGCAGCGGTGATTGATCGGCCTGTCAATCACCGTGTGTGGTCGCCGTGGACGTATCGGCTCCAGGTGCCGCCGGCCTCGGTGACCAAGCGGGTGGCTGTCTATCGGTGCAGCGGTTATCGGCCAGAACGATCATGGTCCGTGTGTGACTCGGTTTGGGTGTCCGAGTCGGGTGGGTCACCGGGTCGCGACGTGGTCAGTCCGCCCCGGGGATCAATCGGACCGTGGTCGGCGCTGAGATTAATCATGGGCCGGCTGGCGTCGGGGTGAGCGGGTCGTCCGGCCGCCGGATGCGGACTCGGCGGGGGCGGGGGATGTCGTGGAGATCGGCGAAGTCCGCGTGCGCCTGGAAGATGGCTTCGGGGTACGCCTCCTGCGTCGGCGCTGCGGTCTGGGTCAGTGCGGGCGGCCGGCGCGGAGCCGGGCGTACTGCTGCCGCTGGACGCGGTCGAGATCCCGCAAGGTGAAGTCCGCGGTCTTCGCGTTGATCTCGTACGTGACCGAGGTGTTGCCGCCGCGGGCGCCGGTGACGCCGACCGCCGCGGCGCCCTCCTTCGCCTGGAATTGCTGCGGCGTGAGGACGGCTTCGGGCTGCGACAGCCCGTTGAGGCCGATGCCGCCCGCGGGGAGCCAGCCGCCCTGGTCGTACCAGTGCGGGGACTGCCGGTTCCAGAAGGACCAGGCGGACGCCGGGCTGCCGTAGCGGCCCTTGATGTACCCCAGGCCCCACTTGATCTGCGTGGCAGGGTTGGTGCGCCAGTCGGAGCCGGCCGACGCCATCTTCGACGCGGGGAAGCTGTTGCCGGTCAGGAAGACGTTGGTCTCCTGACGGACAGTCCACGTTCCCAGCTCGGTCGTCACGCACCACACGTCCTGCACACCGAGGGAGACGTCCGTGAAGCACACCCGGCCGCCTACCGTCTCTCGGGGCTCCCCGTGTGGGGCGCGGTGATGGTGATCGTCCAGTTAGGAGCGTCGCCGTCTCGACTGCTGCGCCGCTTGGACACGTAGACCGACGGTCGCCGACCGGATAGGTAGACGGCCAGCACGATCGCCTCAGCCACCTGACCAGCCGTCTGCGAGATCTGCGTGATCGGCTGACGCCCACCCTTCTTAGGCGCCACGTGCCCCTCTGCTTGGATCATCGCCGTCAGCCACGCCTCCCGCTGCTCGGTCGACATGGACAGCACCTGCTGGATTGCGTCCACCTTCAGATTGCCCCCCCGTTCGGTCAGGTCTCGTGCGTACGGCGCGGACAAACGCCACTCGCGGTCAAGGCGCGCCTCGCCCTTCACGATGCGCTCACGAGTCCGCGTGACCCGGCCGTGACCGTCGATGGCTTCTTCGAGCCCGTCGCCATGACCGTCAAGAACGAGACCGTCACCGGATCCTGGGCCGACGTCGCCACCGGCCAGGACCCCACCCCCGTCACCCAGGACGTGTTCGGCCTCTGGCTCGACCACGGTGCGCAGCCGAGCGACGCGACCTACGCCTACGTCGTCCGGCCCGGCGTCAACCAGGGCCAGGCCGTCGCGTACGCGCAGCACCTCCCCGTGCGCGTGCTCGCCAACACCACGTCCCTGCAAGGCGTACGCCACGACGGTCTGGGCATCTCCCAGCTCCTCTTCTACTCCCCCGGCACCGCCGAAGTCCGCAAGGGAGTGACCCTGGCCGTCGACCAGCCCTGCATGGTCATCCTCGACGAGTCGGGGTCCGGCGCGCCTGTCATCACCGTCTCCGCCCCGCAGAAACCCGGCGTCACCGTCGCCGTCACCCTCACCCGTTCCGGAAAGGTCACCCGCCGGACCGCCACCCTCCCCGACGGCGACCGCCAGGGAGCGGGAGTCACCCTCGGCGCGACGGCGAACAACGTCGCCCTGCGCCGCCCGGTGCTCACCTCCTCCGAACAGGACACCTCCGTCGGGGCCCACTTCCTGACCGACGGCAACCCCCGCACCCGCTGGGGTTCGGCGCCCTCGGACGGCGAATGGGCGATGGTCGACCTGCTGACACCGCAGTTCGCCGATGCGGTGACGCTGCACTGGGACACGGCCTATGCGCAGACGTACGCCGTCCAGGTCTCCCCCGACGGGGAGACCTGGCGGACCGTCCACTCGACCACCGCCGGAACGGGCGGAACCCGGACCCTGGCCCTCACCCCCCAGCCGGTGCGGTTCGTCCGCCTGGACCTCACCGAGCGGCACGCCGGCCGGGGCTTCGCGCTGCGGGGCCTTGAGGTCCATGCGGCTCCGGACCTGGCACGCGGCAAGCCCGCCACCGCCTCCTCGACCCGCGTCGCCGAACTGGCCCCGGCCAACGCCACGGACGGGCAGGACAACACCCGCTGGGGATCCGACTACTCGGACCCGCAGTGGCTGAGCATCGACCTGGGTGCCACGACGGCCATCGGCACCGTGAAACTCCACTGGGAGACGGCCAGCGCCAAGAGCTACCGGCTCCAGGTCTCGGACGACGGCAGCGACTGGACCGACGTCCACTCCACGACCAGCGGACCGGGCGGGGTGGAGACGATCCCCGTCTCCGCCGACGCACGATACGTCCGTATGTACGGGACGCAGCGCAACACCCAGTACGGGTACTCGCTGTTCTCGTTCGAGGTGTACGGACGCTGACCCGGATCCCCCACGCCGGCTCCGGGCTGGGGCGAGCGCCACCCTGTGCGCACATGCCGCGACAGGGTGGCGCCGTCCAGCCCTGGCGCAGTGCCCCGGCTCCGTTCCTTGACAGGTTTCCCCCGCCGCTGTGACAGTTGAGAGCGCTCTCTACGTCATGTACACGCCAGGAGGATCTGATGCGACCTTCCCGTTGGCTCGCCGGTGCCGTTCCGTTAGGGCTGATCGGCGTACTCGCTCTCGGACAAGCCGCCACCGCCGCCAAGCCCGGGGACGGACCCACCGGCGGATCAGCTCAGGAAGCGGCGACGGCTGCGACGGCCGATCCGCCTTCCACGCTCGGCAGTGCCCTGGTGGGCGGCGCCGACCCCAGCGTCATCAAGGTGGGCAGCCTCTACGTCTCGGCAAAATCGGTGGACGGAGGGATCGCGGTGCGGACGGCGTCCACGCCGGAGGCCGTGGCCACCGCCCCCAAGCACCAGGTGTGGCAGGACACCGCGAGTCTGGGCGAGGTCTGGGCGCCGGAGATCGTCCATCACGACGGCCAGTACCGCATCTACTTCGCCGCCGGCCGCGGCGCGGCCCACCGGATGTACCACATCGGCTCCCCGAACCCGACGTCCGGATACTCCGCGGCCGTCAAGGTGGCCCTGCCCGGCGACAAGTGGGCCATCGACGGGGTGCCCTTCACGTTCGGCGGGCAGCGCTGGTTCGTGTGGTCGGGCTGGGCCGGCGACACCAACGTCGAACAGAACCTCTACGTCGCCCGGATGAGCAGCCCCACCGCCTCCACCGGCGGCCGCTACATCATCTCGCAGCCGCGTGAGCCGTGGGAGCGCGTGGTGGGCAACCCGTTCATCAACGAAGCGCCCCAGCCGATCGTCGACCCGAGCGGCCAGTTGCACGTCGTCTACTCCGCTAACGGCAGTTGGAGCGACAAGTACTGCATCGCCGACCTGCGGCTGAGGGCCGGCGGCGATCCCACCTACGTCTGGGACTGGTACAAGAGCAACGGCTGCCTGTTCGGCTCGCACGCGCCGTCCATGATGTCCGGCTGGACACCGACGGTGAACGTCAACGGTCCCGGCCACCACACGTTCATCCTTCCGCAGGGCGACGTCAACGCCGGCCCGCCCTCCGGCAACCGTTTCCCCACGATGTTCCACGCGGTGGCCAAGGGCACCCCGTACACGTGGTCCAACCGCTTCTGGTACTCCGGGACGGCGGTCTGGTGGAGCAACACCACGTACCGGCGCGCCAACGTCCCCGGAAGTACCACCAACGTGGGCTACAGCCTGAAGTTCTTCGAGTAGACGCAGCCCCTCTCGCGGCTCTGCCGCGCCGCTCTGGTGCGCACCCGACTCTGGTGCCGTCGCCGGGGTGCACCGTCCTACTCAGAGTCGGTGGACGGGGAACTCCCGGTGGACGGCACTGCCGGGGTCTCGGCGTGGTCGTCGTTCCGCGTCGGGGTGGGAATCCCGCTGGGGACCTCCGACGGAGGCCCGGACGGCGTGGGTGGCGTGGGCGACGCCGGTGGGCTACTGGGCGGCGGGGTGGCGGGCCTGGAACGGTCCTCGGCGCCAGGACCGGGCAGGCCCGCCGCCAGACTGACGGCAAGGGCGACCACCGCCAGCGCGCCGCCGGCGGCGGCCGCGGCGCGACGGCGGCGGATACGGCGTCCACCGGCGACGGCCGCGTCCGTAAGGCTGGGCATCGGCGGCGCCGTGGAGTCGTCCACCAGCGCCGCGAAGGCGCGGTGCAGGTCAGCGGATTCACGCTCGCCCATCTCCCGCCTCACCTTCCGTTCACCTCGTGGGCGAGCGCGCCGAGGAGCTGACGCAGCCGGCGCAGCCCCCGCGTGCTCTGGCTCTTGACCGTTCCCGGGCTCACCCGGAGCGCTTCGGCGGTCTGCTCCACACTCCAGTCCTCCCAGTACCGCAGCACCAGCACCGCCCGGTACCGGGGCGGCAGTTCCATCAGCGCGGACTGCATCACCAGCCGCAGTTCCCGGGTGGCCGGGGGCGCCGGCTGCGCCTCGGGCACATCCTCCATCAGCTCCTCCCGCCAGGCCCGGCGGCGGAGCTGGTCGATGAAGACGCGGGTGAGGATCGTACGGGCGTACGCGTCCACATTGCCGTCCCGGCGGACCCGCCCCCAGGCCGCGTAGAGCTTCATAAGCGTGGTCTGAGTCAGGTCCTGGGCCTGGTGCCAGTCACCGCAGAGCAGGTACGCGCTGCGCCTGAGGTCCGTCTGCCGGGCCTCGGCGAACTCCCGGAACTCCCGCTCCCGTACCGCTTCCCTCACCCACCCCACCCTTCGGATGACACGACGCTTCTCACAGTCCTCTACGTGAGCGGGCGGCGGGAGGTTGCACGCCGCCGGGCGGAAATTCTCCCGGACAGGCCGTGCAACCTGAGGCGTCCCCGACCCCGTACTCCTCTCATGCAAGGGCTTCGGCGACAGCCGGGGCCGGTCGACCACCACGCATCAGGAGTCACCTTGACGACCCGTCACCCCAGGCGTCCGCGCCGTCTGATCCTCACGGCAACCGCCGCGGGCGTCCTGGCCATCGGCGGCCTGGGCGCCCTCGCCCACGCCACCACCGGCACCGAGAATCCGGCCGGCGGCCCCGGCTCGCAGGAGTCCGCCACGCCGAGCGAGATGCCCAGCGAACCGACCCCCGTCCCCTCGGAGCCCGGCACACCGGCCGAGACGCCCGGCGAGCCGTCACCGATCCCCTCGGACGCCGGCACTCCGAGCGAGATGCCGGAAGAGCCGACAGCCGCTCCCTCAGAGCCCGGCACTCCGAGCAAGGAGCCGGAGGAGCCGACGCCCGTCCCCGAAGAGACCGGCACCCCCACGCCGCTCGCGCCCGGCGAGCCCTCCCCCGAGTGGTAGAGCCGACGGTGCGGTGACCGCCGCGTCCCCGGTGACCGGAGCGGACCGGCCACCGGGGCGTCCTCGGTGCGGTGGGCGGCCAAGCGGCAGTCGTACCGCCGTCAGCGAGGACCTCACCACTTTCGCCTCACAGAGGAGAAAGTTCGCACTTCTACCGCCAAAGATGTTGGCTGCGCGATGGAAGCCTTCTATGGTCGACATGTCCCTGTCATTGAGAGAGAGGCGGGTCATGGTGCCACCGAACGTTGTCGTGGTTCTGGCGGACGACCTGGGCGTCGGTGATCTCAGTCCTTACGGCTCGCGCCTCATCCGTACGCCCGCGATGACCCGGCTCGCGGCCAACGGCGTTGTCTGCGAGGCGATGTACGCCGCCGCCTCGACCGACACGCCGTCACGCGCCGGCCTGCTCACCGGCCGCTACGGGGCACGCTACGGCCTGCCCGCCTCCACCGGCCCCGGCACCGACGCCGGCCTGCCACCGGACGCGGTCACCGTCGCGAAGCTGCTCGGGAGCGCGGGCTACGCCACCGGGCTGTTCGGTCAGTGGCGGCTCGGCGCGCAGCCCGGCCGGCACCCGCTCGATCACGGCTTCGGCCGCTTCGAGGGCACCCTGTACGGCACCGACGTCACGCCGCTGGCCTGGTACGAGGGGCGGAAGGCCGTCGTGGACGACGCCGACCCGGCGCAGTCCGCGCGCCACCTCACCGACGCCGCCCTCGACTTCGTCGACGACCACCGCGACGGCCCGTTCCTCGCCGTCCTCTCCCACCTCGGACCGCACGCCCCCTACCGGGTCGAGCCCCGCTTCCACGGCGCGTCGGCCGCGGGCGCCTACGGCGACCTGGTCGAGCAACTCGACCACTACCTCGGCGTGCTCCTGCGTCACCTCGACCGCAGGAGACTGACCCGCCGGACGCTGGTGATCGTCACCAGCGACAACGGCCCGCGCTACGAGGGGCGCACCCAGGAGCGGCGCGGCCGCAAACCCGAGGTCTTCGACGGCGGCGTCCGCGTGCCGTTCCTCGCCTCCTGGCCGTCCGTCACCCGCCGCACCCGCGACGCGACGCCGCGCTCGTTGCTGGACCTGACGCCGTCGCTGTGCGCGCTCGCCGGGGTGGGCCCGCCGGACGGCCTCGACGGCGAGGACATGTCCGCGCTGCTGTCCGGCCGTCCCTCCCCCGGCCGGGGACCGGTCTACCTCTTCTTCGACCAGTGGCTGAACGCCGTGCGCAGCGACCGCTGGAAGCTGCACGTCGCGTTCGGTGCCGACAGGACCGCGTACATGCCGCAGTTGTTCGACGTCACCGCCGACGTCCGCGAGGCGTACAACCTGGCCGCGCTCCACCCCGGTGTCGTGGAGCGGCTGCGCGGGCCGTTGGAGGAGCTGCGCGACGACGTCGCCGCCGAGGCCGCGGCACGGAAGGAGACGACGACCGTATGAGCGTCCAACCCGGAGAAGCCACTTCTTCTACGGCATCCGCCACCCGACGGACCATCCTGAAGGGCTCCGGCGCCATGGGCCTGGCCGCCGTCGCCGGCGTCACCGCGGCCGCCCCCGCCCACGGCGAGGGGGCCGCCGCGCCGAACGTCGTGATCGTCTACTGCGACGACCTCGGCTACGGCGACCCCGGCTGCTACGGCTCGCCGCTGGTGGACACGCCCGTCATCGACGGCATGGCGCGCCGCGGTATGCGCTTCACCGACTTCTACGCGGGCGCTCCCACCTGCACCCCGTCCCGCGCCTCGCTGCTGACCGGCTGCTACGCGCCGCGCGTGAACCTCGCGACCGTGCTCTTCCCCGACCACACCAACGGGATGTCGGCGCGGGAGACGACGCTGGCCACGTACCTCAGGGGCGCGGGCTACGCGACGGCCCACATCGGCAAGTGGCACCTCGGCAACCCCGCCGTCGACCCCGGACTGCACCCCATGGAGCACGGCTTCGACCGCTACTTCGGTCTGCCGTACTCCAACGACATGGCGCCGCTGCCGCTCTACGACGACCGCGAGATCGTCGAACAGCCGCCGGACCAGGCGAGCCTGACGCGGCGTTACACAGAGGAGACGGTCTCCTTCATCCGGGCCCACGCCGGCCGGCCGTTCTTCGTCTACCTCGCCATCACCCAACCGCACGAGCCCCTCGCCTCGGAGTTCGCGGGCCGCTCGGCGGCGGGCCCGCACGGCGACTCGGTGGAGGAGATCGACCACTACGTGGGCGTGCTGCTGGACGAACTCGACGCCCTCGGCGTCCGCGACAACACCTGCGTGATCTTCACCAGCGACAACGGGCCGTGGTACGTCGGCAGCGCCGGGGACCTGTACGGCCGCAAGGCCGAGACGTACGAGGGCGGCCAGCGGGTGCCGTTCGTGGTCGAGTGGCCCGCCGTCGTGCCGGCCGGGGTCACCTACCGCCAGCCCACCTCGCTCGTGGACGTTCTCCCGACCCTCCTGGAGGCCGCGGGCGTCGAGCCCGACCCGGAGCGCACCATCGACGGCCGCAGCATCCTGCATGCCCTGACCACCGGCCGCCGGGTGGACCGCGGCGACCTCTTCTCCTACGACGACCAGCGGACACCGTCCGTCGGCAACTGCAACGCCGTCCGGCGCGGGGACTGGAAGCTGCACGTGCGCCGCGTACCCGGACCGTACTTCACCGGCCGCGCCTTCTCCCCCACCGAGGAACTGCCGCAGCTCTTCGACCTCGCCCGCGATCCCGGGGAGTGCTACGACCTCTCCCGGCACTACCCCGAACTCGTCACGACGCTCACGGCCCGCATCGAGGAGTTCGACGCCGCCCTCCGGGCCGACCACGCCGAGCGCTACGGTGCCCCCTGACGCCTGCCGACGACCGCGTACGACTGCGCAGACACGTACGGAGTGGAACGCGACCGCGCGCCGCTATGTCAGCAGCCGGCGAGGACGGAGGTGAAGGGGTCGGTGGGGCACCGCAACTTCACGCCCTGCGGGTCCGCGACGAACTCGTACCCGTTGCCCCCGCGGCGTCTCCGGAGGTGGCGGTGAAGCCCTGCGGGCTCGCCACGTACTCGAACCCGTTGTCCGCAGCGGCGGTTCCGGTGGAGGCGAGAACGGCGGCCGAGGCCAGGATCAGGGCTGCCAGGGCACTTCCCGTACGCACAGGTACCTCCGATGCGGAGAGGAAAGGAGCCGCCGCCGGCGGCCTGGTGACCCGAGGTTCCCCCGTCCCCACACGGGGGCATCGCCCAACACGCGACCCGGCGCCTGTGGATCACCTGGCCGGGCGCCACTGCGGGCGCACCGGCCCGGCATGAAGCGCGAGTGCATCCGCGCGCTCCCGAAGGCCACGTATCCGGCCGCAAGCGCGGCAAGGCCACCGGCGCGGTGCAACCAGGAGCCGAGCCCGCGCGGCAGCACCGGACACCCGCCGGCCGGAGGCGGCGGGGGCTCCACGGCGTGCGGTCAGTTCTCCCAGGGCCAGCCGGTGGTGCGGTTCCGGCCGAGGAGGTCCACCAGGCGGAACAGGGCGTCGCTGAAGCCGGCGATCTCGTACCGGTGCGGCCGGGCGGTGTCGATCGACGCCTTGCCGTAGCCGGTGGTGTTGACGCCGAACATCGGCACCCCGGGATCGCCTCCGACACCGACGTCCTCCGGCCCAGTTCTCGCACGGCTGAGGGGCAGCCCGCACCCGCTTCGTTTTCGCAGGGACTCGTTCGCCGGTGAAAGGGAAGTAACCCCGGGCTTCGCTTCGCGGCGGACTCAGCCGTGACAGCGCGCGGCAGAAAGGGCCTTGGGTTTTTCCGGGGGTCGCTTCCCGGCGGATGGCCCGGCCGCGGGGCCTCCCACGGGCGGGCTCCGCCGCCGCCGGGGGCGGCGGAGCCGGTGTGCCGGGGTCAGCCGTGCGCGGGCTGGTTGGCGGTCTTCTTGTCGGCCAGCCACTGCTTGATGAACTGGCCCTGGTGCTCACCGCCGAGCAGGTTCCAGTTGTGGTCGTACATCATGGGCTTCCAGTAGTTGCTGTAGGCCCACGCGACCCAACTGATCTCCGGGCGTGCGTCCAGGTACTGGCGCAGCGGCGTGCCCCAGCCCGAGGTGGTGCCCTTGGTGACCGGGTCGGACCAGGGGCCCTCCGGGTTCCAGCCGAACTCGGTGAGGATCACCGGGATCTTCTTCGCGGCGTTGCCGAACTTCGCGTCGAGGTTGGCGGCGGTCGCCGCGCCCTGGTTGGGGTAGAGGTGGTAGACGTACGCGATGTTCCCGCCGCTGATGGGGTCGGCGGCGGCCTGGTTGACGCGGGTGCTCCACTGCGGGCCGCCCATGAGGATGAGGTTCTTCGGGGCGGCGGCGCGGACCTTGTTCACGACGGGCTGGATGTAGCTCTTCCAGGTCGCCCACGAGTCGGGGTTGATGGGCTCGTTGTAGACCTCGAAGATGACGTTCGGGATGTCCTTGTACTTCGGTGCGACGTACGACCAGAAGTCCAGGACGCGCTGTTGCGGCATGCCGCTCGTGCCGCCGTAGTCCTGCACCTTGTGCAGGTCCACGATGATGTAGACACCGCGGGCGACGGCCTGCTTGACGTACGGGTCGATGTGCTGGCGGAAGTTCTCCTCCAGGCTGAGCGAGTCGTTGGGCGCCCATTCGGTGACGGGCAGCCGGACCACCTTGGAGTACCAGCCCAGGGCGGGGTCGGTGGCCCGGTTGATGAGCTCCGACATCGGCTTGGGGTTGCACGCGGTGCACTCGTTGTTGTGGCGCGGCCCGATCATCGATACGCCGCGCAGCGTGACGGGGTTGCCCGCCGCGTCCTTGATGCGGTTGCCCTCGGTCTTCAGCCACGGCACGGCGGCCTCGGGGGCGACGTCTGCGGGAGCGGCGCTTTCGGGCGCCGGTCCTGCGGTGGCCTGTCCCGGGGCGATGACGGTGACGAGCACCGCCACCGCGGCGAGCAGGGCGAGCAGGAGCTTTCGTGCTTTTCTGTGCATGCGGCTCTCCTGGGAACGAAAGGTTCGGTGGGGGGTGGTGCCGATGCGGTTGCGGTCCTCCTCTCGGTACGGGGTGGTCTCAGCGGATCCGTACGGTCCCGGTGACCGCGAGATCCGCCGAGCTGAAGCCGAGGTGCACCCGGTAGTCGCCCGGTTCGGTGTGCCAGGCGCCGTCCCAGTGCTGGAATGCGCGGGCCGGGATCCGCAGGCCGGCGGTGGCCGTCTGTCCCGGGCCGGCCGTCACGGTCACGTGCCCGGCGAGCCAGCGCACCGGCCGGTCGACTTCGCCGGCCGGGCGGGACAGGTACGCCTGGACGACCTGCTTGCCGCGGCGCTCTCCGGTGTTGCGGAGGCCGGCGGTGAGCAGCAGGTCGTCGCCGGCGGCGAGTTCGGCGGGGATCTCGGCCGTCGGCGGGTCCCAGGTGGTGTATCCGAGGCCGTGCCCGAACGGGTACGCCGGCTCGGCGCCGGACTCCAGCCAGGCGCGGTAGCCGATGCGGATGCCTTCGTCGTACGGGAGCCGCCCCACCGCCGGCGTGGTGGACAGCACGGGTACGTCCGCCTCGTCCGCCGGCCAGGTCGTGGGCAGCCGGCCGCCGGGCTCCACCGCGCCGAGCAGCACGTCGGCGAGGGCGTGGCCGAACTCCTGGCCGCCGAACCAGGTGAGCAGCACGGCGGCGGCGTCGTCGCGCCACGGCAGCAGCACCGGTGCGCCCGCGTTCACGGCGACCACGGTGCGGGGGTTGGCCGCCGCGACCGCGCGGACCAGGTCGTCCTGCCGGCCGGGGAGGACGAGGGTGGTGCGGTCGAAGCCTTCGCTCTCCACCTCGGGGCCGGTGCCGACGACGACGAGAGCGGCGTCGGCGTCGCGTGCCGCCGCGGCCGCGGCGGCGATCTCGGCGTCGGGTGTGCCGGTGTCGAGGTCGAGCCCGGCGACGAGCGTGACGCCGGAGTCCGGGCCCTGCCGCGGCGGCAGGTCGAGGTGGACGGTGATGTCCAGCGGCTCGCCGGCGGCGGGTTCGACGGGCACGCTCGCGTGCGGCGGGGAGACGAGTCCGCCGCCGAACTCCTCGCCGGTGTGGACGAGTTCTTCCCGCAGGAGTTCGGTGCCGTCGATGAGGAGCCGGAGGGTGCCGGCGCCCGCGACCCCGATCCGTACGCGGCCGGAGCGCGCCGGGAGATAGCGCGTGGTGACCTCGACGGTCGCGGTGTGGGCGAGCCGGGCCGAGCCCATGCGGGCGAGGTTGGCGTCGCGGCGGTGCTCGTCGAGGATCACGGTGCCGTCGGCGCCGCGGCACACCAGGCGCACGCCCGGCCGGCCGCTGACCGGATCGGTGAGGTCGGTGCCCGCGAAGGGGGCGATGCCGCGCTGGGCGAGGGCGCCGAGGTGCCAGTCGACGCGGGTGCCGGGCAGCGCGGCCCGCAGGCCCTCCAGCGGGGAGACGGCCCGGTCGGGCTCGACGGTGGCGCTGCCGCCGCCCTGGGTGCGGGGCAGGAAGCCGAGGTGCCCGATGACGGCCACGGAGCGCAGACCGGTCGCCGGCCAGGGCAGCTCGCCGCTGTTACATACGAGCACGGTGCCGGCGGCGGCCACCTCCCGGGCGAGCGCGGGCCCGTCCTCCCCGGCGGGCGGTGCGGCGACGGCCGGCGCGAAGCCCTCCAGCGCACCCACCCGGACCGCGAGCCGCAGGATCCGCAGCACCTTCTCGTCGACGGCCTCCTCCGGCACCCGGCCTTCCCGCACGGCCTCGGTGAGCCTGTCGCCCCACGGTCCTTCGGGTCCCGGCATCACCAGGTCCTGGCGCGCCAGCGCGGCGGGCTCTGTGCTGCGGACGGCCCACCAGTCGGAGACCACGACGCCGTCGAAGCCCCACTCGCCGCACAGCGGCTCGGCGAGCAGCGGGTGCTCGCTCATCGTGGTGCCGTTGACGGAGTTGTAGGCGGACATCACCATCCAGGGCCGCTCGCCGGCCACGGTGTCCTCGAAGGCGGCGAGGTACAGCTCGCGCAGGGCGCGCTCGCCGATGCGGTTGTCGACGGTGAAGCGGTCGGTCTCCGCGTCGTTGGCGACGTAGTGCTTGGGTGTGGCGCCGACGCCGCCGTCCTGGACCCCGCGGACGAACGCGGCGGCGAGCTGCGAGGTGAGCAGCGGATCCTCGGAGTACGTCTCGAAGTGCCGGCCGCCCAGCGGGCTGCGGTGCAGGTTGATGGTGGGGCCGAGGATGACGTCGACGCCCATGCGGCGGGCCTCGCAGGCGATGATCGCGCCGTAACGGTAGGCGATCCGGGGGTCCCAGGAGGCGGCCAGGGCGGTGGCGGAGGGCAGGTTGAGCGCCGTGAAGCGGCCGTCCCAGCTCTCGCCGCGCACCCCGCTGGGCCCGTCGGACAGGACGATCCGGCGCAGGCCGACGGCGGGCTCGGCGTGCAGGGCCCAGTTGTCGGCGCCGGTGAGCAGCCGTACCTTCTGCTCCAGGGTGAGCTTGCCGACGAGGCCCCGCAGTGCTGCGGCGGTGGACTCCGTGTCGGTCCTGTCGGTCATGGGGTCGCTCCAGGGGTTTCGTGGACTCCGGACAGCGTGAGCTCGTCGGCGAGGTGGCAGGCGACCCGGTGTCCCGTGCCGGCACCGCCGGTGGCGGGAACCGGCTCGGGCGGCTTCTCCGGGACGTCGCAGAGGCCGGGGCGGGCGAAGCGGCAGCGGGTGCGGAACGAGCAGCCGGCCGGCGGGTGCGCCGGGTCGGGCAGGTCGTCGGAGAGCCGGATACGGCGGGCGGTGCCGCGCAGCCGCGGGTCCGGGCGGGGTACCGCGGACAGCAGCGCCTCGGTGTAGGGGTGGCGGGGGCGGGCGTACAGCTCGTCCGTCCCGGCCAGTTCGACGATCCTGCCGAGGTACATCACGGCGACCCGGTCGCAGACGCTCTCCACCACCGACAGGTCGTGGGAGATGAAGAGATAGGTCAGCGCGTACTCGTCCTGGAGGTCCCGGAGCAGGTTCAGGATCTGGGCGCGGACGGACACGTCGAGCGCGGACACCGGCTCGTCGGCGACGACCAGCTTCGGGTCCACGATCAGCGCGCGGGCGATGCTGACGCGCTGCCGCTCGCCGCCGGAGAACGCGTGCGGGTAACGGTGCAGGTACTTCGGCGACAGCCCGACGCGGGTGAGCATCGCCGCCACCCGGTCCTCCAGCTCCGCCCCGGTGGCGATCCCGTACGAGCGCAGCGGCTCGCCGACGATCTGCAGCAGCGTCATCCGGGGGTTGAGCGAGGAGAAGGGGTCCTGGAAGACGACCCGGACCTGCCGCTGGTACGCGCGCAGCCCGCGGCCGGACAGCGCGGCGACGTCCACCGGCTCCGCCCCCGCCTCCGGCCGGTAGGAGATCCGGCCCGAGGTGGGCTGGAGGATCCGGGCGACGCTGCGGCCCAGCGTGGTCTTGCCGCAGCCCGACTCCCCCACCAGGCCCAGGGTTTCACCGGGCCGGACGGAGAGGTCGACGCCGTCGACGGCGCGGACGTGGCCGACGGTGCGGCCGAGGAAGCCGCGCTTGACGGGGAAGTGCGTGCGCAGGCCGCGGACTTCGAGGACCGGGGCCGTGCGCGCGGCCGCGGCGGTGTCCGGGAGCGCGGTGCCGGTCATGCCTGGGCTCCTTCGGCCGTGGCCGCCGCGGGGACCGGCGACGTGTCGCCGTGCAGTACGCAGCGGACCCTGCGGTCAGCGGACAGCGCCGTCTCGGGCGGCTCCGCCGTATCGCATACCCCGGCGACCGCGCTCGCGCAGCGCGGGTGGAACGGGCAGCCGGCGGGGCGCTCGGACGGATGCGGTACGTTCCCGCGGATGGAGGCCAGCCGCTGCCGGGCACCCGCGCCCATGCGGGGTACGGAGCCGAGGAGGGCCCGGGTGTAGGGGTGCGCGGGGTCGTGGAAGACGGCGTCCACGGGGCCCTGCTCGACCACCGTGCCGAGGTACATCACCACCACCTCGTCCGCGATCTCGGCGACCACACCGAGGTCGTGGGTGATGAAGAGGACCGACATGCCGGAGTCCGCCTGGATCTCGGTCAGCAGGTCCAGTATCCGGGCCTGGGTGGTGACGTCCAGCGCGGTGGTCGGCTCGTCGGCGATGAGCAGCTCGGGGTCGCAGGAGAGCGCGATGGCGATCATCACGCGCTGGCACATGCCGCCGGAGAGCTGGAAGGAGTACGCGTCCATGCGCCGCCCGGCGCCGGGGATGCCGACCCGCTCCAGCAGGTGCACGGCCCGCGCGCGGGCCGCCTCCCGGCTCAGCGGCAGGTGCAGCCGGATGGCCTCGACGAGCTGGTCGCCGACGGTGTACATGGGCGACAGGGCGGCCATCGGTTCCTGGAAGACCATCGCGATCCGGCCGCCGCGGACGGCACGGATCTCCTCGCCCCGCGGGTCGAGCGCGGCCAGGTCGACGGACCGGGCCTGCGCGGTGTCCGCGGCATCCCCGGCCGCAGCACCGTCCGCGGGGCCTTCGTCGTCCGCGGCGGCTTCGGGGTCCGCGGCGGCTTCGGCGTCCGCGGCCCCATCGGTGTAGAAGCGGATCGAGCCGCCGACGATCCGGCCCGGCTCCTCGACCAGGCCGAGTACGGAGCGCGCGGTCACGCTCTTGCCGCAGCCCGACTCCCCCACGACACAGACGATCCTGCCGCGCGGGACGGTGAAGCTCACCCCGTCCACGGCGCGGACGGTGCCCTCCTGGGTGTCGAAGTGCGTCTTCAGGTCGCTGATGTCGAGCAACGGGGGGTCCGGTTCAGGGGCCATCGTCTCGTTCCGTCACTTCCTGTAGGGGTCCGCGGCGTCGCGCAACCCGTCGCCGGCGAAATTGAGGGCCAGTACCGCGGTGACGACGGCGAGGCCGGGGAGCATCAGCCACGGGGCGGAGGAGAGCACGCGGATGTTCTGCGCGTCCTGCAGCAGCACGCCCCAGCTCACGACGGGCGCCTGGAGGCCCAGGCCGAGGAAGCTCAGCGCGGTCTCGGCCAGGATCATCGCCGGGATGGACAGCGAGAGCTGGGCGATGAGGTGGCTGCTGGTGGACGGCAGCAGGTGCCGGAAGATCACCCGGCGCCGGGTGCAGCCGTCCAGGCGGGCCGCGGTGACGAACTCCTCCTGGCGCAGGGCGAGGAAGCGGCCGCGTACCTCCCGGGCCAGATGGGTCCAGCCGATCATGGCCAGCACGACGGTGATGGCGAAGTACCGCCGCAGCGGCCCCCAGTCCGGTGGCAGGGCCGCCGCCAGGCCCAGCCACAGCGGCAGGTGGGGCAGGGACATGAAGAACTCGACGACCCGCTGGATCGCGGTGTCGGTTCTGCCGCCCAGATAGCCGGAGATCCCGCCGAGCGTCACGCCGAGCAGGAACGCCACCACGACGCCGACCAGTCCGATGGTCATCGACACCCGGGTGCCGTGGATGAGTTCGGAGAGCAGGTCGTGCCCGTTGCGGTCGGCTCCCAGCAGGAACATCGCGGCGCCTGGCTCCTTGGGGCCGATGAGGTGGCGGTCCCAGGGGATGAGGCCGAAGAGGTGGTATTCGTCGCCCTTGACGAAGAAGCCGATGGGGACTTCCGCCGAGGGGTCGGTGGTGAAGGTCTGCTCGTACGTCTCGTCGTCCACGGTCGTCGTGTAGCCGTCGACGTGCAGGCCGCCGCTGAACTGGACCGTCTGCGGCGGGGCGTACGGGTAGTCGTCGTTGAGGTAGTCCGTGCCGTAGGGCGCCAGGAACTCCGCGAACAGCGCGACGAAGTAGAAGGCGACGGTGACGATCAGGCCGGCCATGGCGAGCTTGTGCCTGCGGAACCGGCGCCAGATGAGCCGCCATTGGGAGGCGCCGTGCCTGGCCGGTGCTGCGGCCGGCGCGGGCCGGGTGCGTATGCGCATGGTCGTCCCTCATCCCTGGGCCAGCCGGACCCGCGGGTCCAGCCAGGCCAGCAGTACGTCGGAGAGCAGGGTGCCGATCACGGTCAGCAGGCTGACGATGAGAATGATGGAGCTGGCCAGGTACATGTCCTGGCTGCGCAGCGCGCCCAGCAGCAGGGGCCCGGTGGTGGGCAGCGACAGCACCTGGGAGACGATGACCTCGCCCGACACCAGCGCCGGAAGTACGTAGCCGACGTTGGAGACGAACGGGTTGAGCGCGACCCGCAGCGGATACTTCAGGACCAGCCTGCGCTCCGGCATGCCGCGCGCCCGGGCGGCGACGACGTACGGCTTGCGCAGCTCGTCCAGCAGGTTGGCGCGCAGCACCCGTACCAGGCCGGCGGTGCCCGCCGCGCCGAGCACCAGGACGGGCACCCACAGGTGGCTGAGGAGGTCGAGGAACTTGCCCAGGTTCCAGGCGGCGTCCTCGTACTCGGGCGAGTAGAGTCCCCCGACGCTCATCCCGAAGACGCTGTGGCCGAGGTACATCAGGACGAGCGCAATCATGAAGTTGGGGATGGCGAGGCCCAGGAACCCGACCGTGGTGGCGACGTAGTCGCCGGCCGAGTACTGCCGCACCGCCGAGTACAGGCCGACGGGGAACGCCAGCAGCCAGGTCGCCAGGAGGGTCGAGACCGCGAGCACCACGGTCAGCGGCAGCCGGTCCATGACCAGGCTGGACACGGACTTCCCGTACTCGAAGGACTCCCCGAAGTCGCCGTGCAGCACGATCGCGGAGACCCACTTCCAGTACTGCTCGTACACCGGCTCGCCGAGTCCGTAGCGCTCGCGCAGCGCGGACATCTGCGCCTCGTCCATCCGCTCGCCCTGGTTCTCCAGCCGGGCGGCGAGGGTGGTCAGGAAGTCACCCGGGGGCAACTGGATGATGGCGAAGGCCACCACGGAGATCCCGAAGAGCGTGGGGATCATGTAGAGGCACCGACGTGCCAGGTAGCTCAACACTGCTCGACCGTCCCGTCAGCCGTGTGCCGGTTACGCGCCGATGGCGAACTGCTCGGGGTTCATGGCGCCCGGCATGGGGAACTTGGCGGCGAAGAAGCTCTTCTCCGGCACGTTGCGGAAGGTCTCGCCGACGATGCCGTAGCCGGGCAGCGGGGTGCTGATCCCGATGGTGTAGAACTGCTCCTTCGCGATGGCGAGGATCCGCTTCATCGTCGCGGCACGCCGCTTCTCGTCCGTCTCGGCCGCGATTTCCCCGTGGTAGAGGCGGTACTGCTCCTCGGCGTGCGCCGGCGGCTCCATGCCCTCCTGCCCTCCGGTGGCCAGCCAGGTGAACCACTCGGGGCAGAAGGCGTTGTTCTCGCCCCACTCCGGCATGAAGAAGGCGGGGGTGCTGACCGGGTCCAGGGCGCCGTCCCCGTCCCAGGCGAGAGCCTCGTGGCCGTTTCCCTGGATGAGCTGCATGCGCAGGGTCTCGTCCTCGGCCTGCACGATCATCCGCACGCCGACGGCCTCCCACATGGGCTTGATGATCTCCAGCGCGTCGGCCAGCTCGGGCTTCCCGGCCCCGGCGCTGACCAGGATGCGGAAGGAGACCGGCTCGCCGTCCGGGCCGCGCCGCGGCCCGTCGCCGTCGCGGCGCAGACCGGCCAGGTCCAGGTGCTCGTTCGCCTTGTCCGGGTCGTACTCGGTGTACTGCTTGGCCATCTCCTCGTCGAAGAAGCCGGAGTCGCGCGCGGGGGCGACCTGCCAGGGCTCGCCCTGCCGGGCGTGCACCGCCTTGATGACCTTCCGGCGGTCGATGGCGTACGACAGGCCGATGCGGAAGTCGCGGTTGCCGAAGACCTCCCGCTTCGTCTCGTCCTTGCAGGTGAGGTTGAGCATGATCGTGAGGGTGTTGAGCTTGTCGGACGCCAGGTCGAAGAAGCGGTAGTGCCCCTTCGTCCTGTCCTTGGCCAGCACCGGCTTGTTCTTGGTGGTGGTGACGTTGCGCTCGATCATGTCGATATCGCCCCGGAGCACGTTGAGCAGCACCACTTCGGCGTCCTGGGCCATGGCGAAGTCGACGCCGTCGAGGTAGGGCAGTTGGTTGCCCTCCGGGTCGACCTTGAAGTAGTACGGATTGCGGGTGAACCGCATCCGCGTGCCGGCGCCTATGGCGTCGTCGGGCAGCCAGGCGTGCAGCCGGGGCAGCCGCGGGTCCTTCCAGAGCATGCCCGCGTAGAGCGCGTCCTGGAGCAGTTCCATCGGGCCCGCGTAGTCCATCTCCGTGGCCGCCTTCTCGGCGTCCGGGCTGAGGTCGGGGTGGAACTGCCCGAGGTAGTGCTTGGGCAGCCGGGTCAGCATGTCGTAGACTTCGTTGGCCATGCCCGTCAGATAGAGGGCGTTGGGCCCGGCGAAGGTGAACTCCACGGTGTACGCGTCGATCTTCCGCAGCTTCGCCGGGCCGCCGCCGACGGTGTACTGGCCCGGCGTGTCCGGGATGATCTCCTTGTTCGTGATCAGGTCCCGGAAGGCGAACTCGATGTCGTCCGCGGTGAACGGCTCGCCGTCGGACCACTTCAGGCCCTTGCGGAGCCGGAACGTCACCCGGGTGGCGTCCTCGCTCTCGGTGAACGACTCGGCGACGTTGGGGATGATCTTCTTCCAGTCCCGGTCCCAGCGGACGAGGTTCTCGTACGCGAAGGCGTAGCCGAGGCGGCCGGCGTCGCCCGCGCCGATGAGCGCGTTGCGCCAGGTGCCGCCGTAGGCCGCCGCCCGGTCGACGGGGCGGACCACGAGCGGCTCCGCGGGCAGCCGCTTGGACAGCGCGGGCAGCTTCCCCTCGTCGACCAGCCGCTGCAGCTCGGGCGCCTGGCCTTTCCCCTCGACCGGTCCCGCGTCCCCGCCGCCCGCCGGATCCGTACTGAAGTCGCAGCCGTTCAGCGTGAGTCCGCCGACGGCCCCGGCCGCCACCAGCGACCCGCCGGCCATCAGCAGCCTTCTCCTGTCGATGCGTCCCGTCATCTTCTCGCTCCCTCGGGTTCAGTAACCGCGGATGTCGGGCCAGGCGAGTTCGACGCCGTGGCCGGTCAACGCGCTCTGGTAGTCCGCGAGTCGGGCGGGCTGGGCGCGGACCTGGTGCGGGGTGGTGCGGTGGCGCAGGCAGTACGCGGCGAGCAGTCCCGCGGCCTCGCCGGCGTTCCACTCCACCGGGTGCAGCCGGTAGCAGCCGTTGGTGAGGTGGGTGGTGCCGATGTTCTTGGCGGCGGGCAGCAGGTTGCGCATCCGCTCGGGCAGCAGGGCGCCCAGCGGGATGCTGAAGGGCGAGGAGCCCACGTCGATGTAGTTGTCGCCGCCGGTGGAGGGGTGCAGGTCGATGCGGTACGAGCCGATGCCGGCCGAGTCCTCGTACGCGACCGCCCCGCGATCGCCCCGTACCGCGAGGGAGACGTCCTGTTCCGTCACCGTGTACACCGCCCGGATGCGCCGGGACTCGCGGATGTACGGGCCCATGCACAGCCCGTCCGCCGTGCCCAGGACGTCGCCGCGCAGCCGCAGCCCGGGCAGCCCGGTGCTCCCGTCGGGGCGCGGCATCTCCGTCTGCATCCAGTACAGGAAGGACAGGCTCATCTGCCGCGCGCCGGCCAGGTGGCGCGCGGCCGACGCGGGCTCGACCTCGTACAGCGGCCCCTCGACGTAGTCGATCATCGGCCAGTTGACGATGACGACGTCACTGGCGAGCGTGCCGTCCTCGAAGGAGGAGCGGGCGAGGACGCGGCGGAAGGCCCACAGGTCGAGGTCGCCCGCGAGTCCCTGCAGCGCGGGCTCGTCCGGCGCGGGGTTGGGGATCAGCACGCGGGTCGTCGGCCGCAGCGTCTGCGGCTTGGGCGCGACCATGCTGAACATCCGGTCGGGCCAGTACGGGGGGCGGTAGTCGCGCCAGAAGCCGTAGTCGTCGGGCTTGTCGATGGTGTGGTCCTCGCCGGCGCGGTGCTCGACGGCGAAGCACCAGGAGGCGGCCTGCATGTTGAGCGGTGCGCGCTCCGCGGGGGCGCTGGGCTCCCCGGTGTCGGCCTGCGACTCGAACCCCGTGACGTACTCGGTGCCGGTGAGGGGCAGCAGCTCGCCGGTCTCCGTGGCGTCCAGGAAGTACCGGGCGGTCACCGTGACGTCGTCGCCGGAGTCGAGGTCGCGCAGCGTCACGCTCGTGACGGCGTCGCCGTCGGTGCTCGCCGCGACGGGGCGGTGCCTGAGCCGCAGGTCGAGCAGGCCGCTCGCCCGGTACGGCGCGAGCATGGCCCGTAGCACGGCATGCGCCGCGCTCGGCTCCGCGCACAGCGCGCTCACCCGGCCTGCGCCGGGGTTGAGGGCCGGTTGCCGGCGCGCCGCCGCCGACAGCGGATACCAGTGCCGGTAGTAGTCGCGGATCCCGTCCCGGAGCCGGCGGTAACTCGCGGTGCAGCCGAACTGCTCGATCCAGGGGTGCTCGTCGGGCGGCGTGCCCTGGACGGTCAACTGGCCCCCGACCCAGTCGTACTCCTCGGTGAGCAGGACCCTGTGGCCGGAGCGGGCGGCGGCCAGCGCGGCGGCCACGCCGCCGAGCCCGCCCCCGACGACGGCTATGTCGGTGCGCAGCTCCGTCATGCCTCTGCCTCCGGAGCGCTCGCCGGGGCCGCGGCGACGGTCTCCTCGCCGGGCGGGGTGCAGGACAGCAGGATCTGGTCCTCGCGCGGCGCGTCCGGTGTGTCGAGCAGCCGCAGGAGCAGCCGCACGGCCTCGCGGCCGATCTCCCGGCGGGGTATTTCCACGCAGCTCCAGCCGGTCCCGGGATACGGGCCCGTCTCCGTACCCCGCAGCACGACGAGCGAGAGCTGCGCGGGTATCGCCAGGTCCCGGGCGGCGGCGAATGCGGCGATGCGGCCGGCGAACGACTCGTCCTCGGCGACGAACGCCGTCATCCCGGACGCCAGGGCCAGGTCGAACCACTCCTGCGTGAGGTCCCCGGCGTTCATCAGCACCGGTAGCTGCGGGATGCCGGCGTCCGCGCAGGCGGCGCGGTAGCCGGCCTCGCGGTCGACGACGGCCTCGACCCGGTGCGTGATGCCGAGGTAGCCGACCCGGCGGTGGCCCAGCGAGACCAGCCGGGCGACGGCGTCCCGGGTCGCCTCGGCGTAGTCGGCGCCGACCCAGGCGATGTCGGCGCCCGGGACGTCGCGGCGGCCGATGTGGACGAAGGGGTAGCCCTCCCGGCTGAGGCGGGCGAGGTCGGAGTGATCGTGCGCGACGCCCAGCAGCACGCTGCCGTCGGCGACGTTGAGCCGGTTCGAGCCGTCGCTGTAGAGCTGACGCTGGCCGTCGGGGCCCTCCGTGGAGGTGAACAGCACCAGGTCGTGGCCCTCGGCGACGGCCTGCTCCTCCACTCCGACCAGGAACTCGTGGTAGAAGTCGCGGCTGCCGATCGGGAAGACCGACTCGAAGGTGTGCACCCCGATCATCCGGTTGCGCTTGCCCTTGAGGCTGCGGGCGGCGGGATTCGCCGCGTAGCCGAGGTCGCGGACGGCCTGGCGGACCAGTTCCTCCGTCTCGACGGGTATCCGGTGGTCGGTGGCACGACCGTTCACGACGGCGGAGACGGTCGCCTGCGACACGCCCGCACGGCGGGCGACGTCGGCCTGGGTCGGTGCCCCGCGACGGCGTTTGACTGACAAAGGAACCCCTTGCTGTTACGTATCAGCAGCTAATTAGCAGGACTTGAGCCCCTCTTGCTGTTTCGTAGCAGCGACCATAGGAGCGGGGCATGGCCCCGTCAACAGGCGGTGGCGAACGAATTTCCGGGGGGTTTCCCGGACTTGAGGACCGCGCCCTCGCCGGCGTGGATCACCCCGGGTACGTTGGGGCGAACGGCGGTGCGGGGCTGGAGGCTCGGGTGGTACGGACGGATGGCGGCGGTCACGGCCACCGCCCGCGCGGGCAGGCGGCCGGCCTCGTACACGGCCTGCCTTTCGACCCCACGCACGGCTACGACCTCGACCGGCTGCTCGCCGTGCCCGCCCCCGAAGCCCCCTCCGGCTTCGGGGAGTTCTGGCGCGCTCTGCACGCCGAGGCCCGCGGCACGCGGGTCGCGCCCCGCCTCGGCAGATGCACGGAGACCATCGGCGGGCCGGAAGCGGTGGCGGTGCACGAGGTCGCGTACACCTCGCTCGGCGGACGCCGCATCGGCGGCTGGGTGACGCTGCCCGCGGACGGGCAGGTGCGCCAGGGCTGCGTCGTCACGCACGGCTATGACGGCCGGGAAGCCCCGGACCCGGCGCTGCTGCCGCCCGGCACGGCGGCCATCTGGCCGTGCCTGCGCGGGCAGGGGGCACGCAGCCGCCAGCCGGACCTGCCGTCCGAGGCGGCCGCGCACGTCCTGCACGGCATCGGCTCCCGGCGGTCGTACGTGCACGGGGGCTGCGCCGCCGACGTCTGGTGCGCGGCGACGGCGCTCGCGGAACTCGTACCCACGTCGGCGCGGCGGCTCACGTACGCGGGGGCGAGCCTCGGCGGCGGCATCGGGGCGCTGGCGCTGCCGTGGGACGAGCGGTTCGTGGCCGCCGTGCTGACCGTGCCCAGTTTCGGCAACCACCCGCTGCGGCTGACGCTGCCGTGCACCGGGAGCGGCGAGCCGGTCCGGCAGCACCACGCCGTGCATCCGGAAGTCGCGGACGTGCTGGCGTACTTCGACGCCGCCACCGCGGCGCGGCACATCGGCATCCCGGTGCACGTCGGAGCCGCGCTCTTCGACCCGGCCGTCCCGCCGCCGGGGCAGTTCGCCGTACACAACGCCCTGCCGGGCCCGAAGGAGTTGCACGTGCTCACCGCGGGCCACTTCCCGCACCCCGGCGAGGCGGCGGAGGAAGCGGATCTCCTCGCCGCCCAACGCCGGTTCCTGGCACGGGCCTAGCACTCCGGCCCGAACCCCTGCCCGGGGCTGGGCAAGTTCGGTGCGCCCGCGTGGACGGCGGCCGCGTGCGGCGGCGCATACGACGACACCGGCTTCCACTTTCACATGCAGCAGGGGTTGACGCGTTGCACATGATGACTGAAGCATGCGCATCGTGAATTTCCCTTGCAGATGAGCAAGTTGGAGGCACGTATGAAGGTCCAGGCGTTCATCACCGCCGGTGTGCTCTGCCTCGGCGCCCTCCCGGCGACCGCGGTCGCGGCGCCGGCCGAGCCGGCCGCTGTCAGCGGCCTGGCGCCCGGCGATCCGCGGGCCGACCAGCCGGTGCTGCTGAACCAGAGCGGGTTCGGTCTGGGCGAGCCGAAGCGGTTCACCGCCCCACGGGCCGAGGACGGGGCGGCGTTCACGGTCACCGACGCCGCCGGGAAGGTCAGGTACCGGGGCGAGGTCACCGACGGCGTCGGGGACTTCACCGCGTTCGACCCCCGCGACACCGGGGACTTCGTCGTCACCGTCAAGGGTGCGGCGGGCGCGGGCACTTCGGTGCCGTTCGGCGTCGGGGCGTACTGGATCGACCGGGTCTCGTACAGCAGGGCCATCGAGTTCATGTCGGGCAGCCGCTGCTACTTCGGCGACTTCACCCGCAAGGCGGAAGGGCCGGGACTGATCAGCGACGAGTACGGCCACCGCGCGTGCATGAAGGCGGTGACCTGGCGGGACGGGGCCCAGTACTCGAAGGAGATCCAGACGCTCGTCGACCTCTATCTGGCCAACCCGAGCGCGTTCGAGCAGATCACCGTGGACGACGCGGTCTACAAGGGGCTTCCGGTGACGCTTCCCGACGGCACGCCGGAGATCGTGCGGCTCATCCACTGGGGCGTCGAACTGCTCCTCGAAGCGGACGTCAACGACCCCCAGTTGAGGGAGCAGCTCGCGGCCTTCGCCTACGCCTATCCGCAACTCGCCGAGTGGATACCGGCCGGCGTCTACGAGCGCGCCCTCGACCACCTCTTCGCCTCCTGGGGCGCGACCGCCCGCGACCGCTACTACTGGCAGGCGTTCACCCCTCACACCGGGGACCTCTTCCAGACGTACACCCAGATCGGCACCGGGAAGGGCGAACTCGCGCCGGGCCACTCGGTGTGGCCGAACCTGATGATGTACGAGGTCGCGCAGCGGGAGGGCCGCGACGACGCGGAGCGCTACCTGCGCGCCGCGCAGGACCAGGCCGCCTGGCTGATCGGGAACCTCGACGTCGGCGACCCGCGGACCACCAAGGGGCAGCGGCAGAGCGAGCACGTGCTGATCACGGGTCTGGTGCAGTTCGCCGAGGTGTACCCGGACCAGGCACCCGCGGGGATCGAGGACTTCGTCCGCGACTGGGCGCAGACCGTGACCAGCCGCTCGGACAACCTCTGGGACTTCCGCCGCTACTCCGACGACCGCTGGACCATCCCCGCCTTCACCGGCGGCGGCGCCGACGACCCCAACGAGACCGGCAACGTGGCCGGCTTCGCCGCGCCGGCACTCGCCGCGGCCCAACTGCTCGGCGACGACCCGCTGGCCGGCCGGCTGCGTGAGATCGCGGCGGCACACGTCGACAACATCTTCGGCCGCAACCCCACCGGGCGGCACGCCTCGTACGACGCGCCCAGCGGCACGGCCGGCTTCGAGGGCGTGGAACGCGGCTGGTTCTCCGAGTACCGCGGCGGCGCCGGCCTGCTGGAGGATCTGCCCGGCGTACTCGACGGCAGCCCCAAGAACGGCCACTACCCCTTCAACCCGGACCAGGGGAACATCGGCCACACCGAGGGCTGGGTGGCGTTCAACAGCGCCTGGAACGCCTCGCTCGCCTGGCGCGCCGCCGATCAGACCGGCATCGAGGTACGTACCCGCGGCGGCGTCCCCGCCCGCGTGGTGCCCCGTCACGCGAAGGTGACGGTGGAGCTGACGGCACCGCTGAACCTGGACGCGGCCGCCGTCGACCAGGGCTCGGTCGAGGTGCGGGTGGGCGATCGGGCCGCCGTGCCCCTGACCGTCACGCAGGCCGGGCAGAACGCGAGGACGTTCCGCGCGACCCTGGACCTGACCGCGGTGGAGGCGGGCCACGGCGACAGGGTCACCGTGTCGTACGGCCACGGACCCTTCGCGGTCTCCCACACCTTCACCACGGCCGGCGGACCCGTCGGCTGATCCCCGCGGCGTACCCCTGTCCCCTGCCGGTCAGCGGCGCGCGGGGGCGAAGGGGCCGCCGTCGCCGAAGGCGAGGGTGGCGAAGCGCTCGCCGATGTGCTGGTGGGTGGCTGGGTCCGGGTGGAGTTCGTCCGGCAGCGGCCGTTCCGCGTAGTCGGTCTCGCCGTAGAGGTCGAGACCGTCGAGATAGTGCAGATTCGGGTCGGTGCCGGCGCGCTGCCGGACGACGCGGGTCAGCTCGTCGCGGATCACGGTCAGGGTCAGCTTCCCGGCGGCGGTCTGCGCGGGGTCGCCGGTGCTCATGAACCGCATCCGCCCCTCGCTCATCGCGCCGACGTCCGGGGCGCTGGGCCCGGGGGTGTTCTCGTGGATGGCGCAGTAGATCGAGGAGGCGACCAGGAGAGGCGTGGTGGGGTGACCCTCGCGGACGGTGTCGAGGAAGCCGTGGACGGCCGGGCCGAAGGCGCGCAGCCGCATCAGGTCGGCGTTGACGACATTGATGCCGATCTTGACGCTGATCAGGTCGGCGGGGGTGTCGCGCATCGTGCGGGCGGTGAAGGGGTCGAGCAGGGCACCGCCGCCGAACCCGAGGTTCACCAGCGCCACCTCGCCCAGGGCCGCGGCCACGGCGGGCCAGGTCCCGGTCGGGGTGGTGGCGTTGGAGCCGTGGCTGATCGAACTGCCGTGGTGCAGCCAGACCCTGCGGCCGTCGGGCGGCGCGGTCCGGACGGGGGCGTCGGTGCGCAGGGCGACCAGCCGGGTGGTCTCGTCGTGTGGCAGCCAGATCTCGACGTCCTTGTCGTCGCCGGGCAGGCCGGTGAACCGCACGGTCCGCAGCGGCCCGGGCCGGGTTTCCGCGGTCCCGGCGGCCATGTCGATGGTGAGTACGTCGCCGTCCGTCACGCCGGCCCGGCCGGCGAGCCGTCCGTCGACGAGCAGCTCGTACACCCCGTCGGGGCGTGCCGGTGCGCCGACGTAGACCCGCTTGGTGGCCACGACGTCCAGCTCGACGGCGGTGGCCGGGGTGCGGAAGACCAGTCGTACGCCGGAGGGCTCCGACTCCGCCATCGCCATCTGGCCGTCGGGGATCTGCCGGCGGGCGAGCGCGGGCAGCCGGTGGGGCAGGACGCCGCGTTCGGTGTGCTCCACGTCGACGGCTCCGCGCAGCAGGTCGGCGGTGACGGGGGTGGTGGTCCACGTGCGCTCGGTGTTCATGTCCTCGGTCTCTTCGCTCAGGGGGCGGCCGGAAGGGCTGGTCAGGAGGCGGTGGGCCAGGTGCGCAGCAGGACGTCGAGCGCGTCGAGGATCTCGGTCCAGCTCTCCTGCGAGTCGGGGGTGCTGTGGCTGAAGCCGCCGGCGGCTTCCAGGCCGACGTAGCCGCTGAAGACGCTGCCCAGCAGCCGTACCGCGTGCGTCTGGTGCGGTTCTGCCAGGTCGTATCCGCGCAGGATCGCCCGCGTCGTCCGGGCGTGCCGGACGCCCGCGCTGGCGGCTGCGGTCTCGGGGTCGAGCGGGAACCGGGCGGCGGCGAAGCGGCCCGGGTGCGCGAGGGCGTAGTCGCGGTAGACGTTCGCGAAGGCGGTCAGGGCGTCCTTGCCGGCCCGCCCGGCCACCGCGGCGGACACCTGGTCGGCGAGTTCCTCCAGGGCCAGCAACGCGATCCCGGTCTTGAGGTCGTGGGCGTTCTTCACGTGCGAGTACAGGCTCGCGGTCTTGACGCCGAAGCGCCGGGCCAGCTCGGCGGGGGTCGTCTGCTCGAAGCCGATCTCGTCGGCGAGATCCGCGCCCGCGCGGACCAGGCGCTCCGTGGTCAGTCCTGCCCGAGCCATACCCATCCTCCGAATCGACTCCGAGTCCTTCCAGAGTCGATTATGCATCTACCTAATCTGATTAGGCAAATAGCACGTCCTTCAGGAAGTGCGGCTGCTAGCGCTGGGCCGTCTTGTGCGGCGGAACCACGGCTTGGTCCACGTTGCCCACGACGGTGACGCGGCCGCCGTCTCCGGGGTCGGGGTCCGGCATGACCGATTCCGGGTCGACGAGGAAGACCTCGTGACCGTCCAGCGTGAGCCGGCGCACGACCTCCAGCAACATGCGCCGTGCCACGTCCTCGATCGAGTAGACCATCGTGAGGTCCAGGGCCACCCCGACCTCCGCGGGTGCCGTGTCCACGGCTTCCCGGACGACTTTCTCGGCTCCGGAGAAGCCGATCCCGCCCTGCAGTTGGAGGACCCGGACCGCGTTCGGCCCGCTGCCGACGACGTGGTTGGAGCGCACGACCGCACGCGCCGGGGGCGGGACCTGCATCACGTGCATGCCCATGTCGGAGGAGAAGCGCTCGAACAGCGACACCCCGCGCACGCTGTTCCCGTGCTGGTCAAGTCGCGGGGAAAAGGTGGCGATGCCGACCTGGCCGGGGAGTGCGCCGATCAGGCCACCGGCCACGCCGCTCTTCGCCGGGATGCCGACCTGGGTCGCCCAGTCACCGGCCGCGTCGTACATGCCGCAGGTGAACATGACGCTCAGCACCTGACGCACCACCGGTTCGCGCACCACCTGCTCACCCGAGAGGGGATTCACCCCGCGGTTGGCCAGCGTCGCGGCCATCATGGCCAGGTCACGCGCGGTGACGAGCACGGCGCACTGGCGGGTGTAGCCGTCGACGACGGCGTCCGGGTCCTCGGTGAGGACGCCGTGGCTGCGGAGCATGTGGGCGATGGCGAGGTTGCGGTGCGCGTGCTCCATCTCCGATACGCACACTGCCTCGTCGATCTTCAGCGGCCGGCCGGCGAACGCCGAGAGGCCCGTGACCACGCGCTCCACGCGCGCTGCCGGGTCCAGGTCCGCCGAGCCTGCCAGCGCGTGGGTGGTGATCGCCCCGGCGTTGATCATGGGATTGAGCGGGCGCCCGGTGTCGCTTTCGAGGGAGATCTGGTTGAACGCCTCTCCCGACGGCTCGACACCGACCTTGGCGAGCACGGGGTCGAAGCCGCGATCTGCCAGGGCCAGCGCATACGCGAACGGCTTGGAGATCGACTGGATCGTGAACGCGGCATCGACGTCGCCGGCACCGTAGACCTTGCCGTCGACGGTGGCGAGGGCCGCACCGAGGCGCTCGGGGTCTGCCGCCGCGAGCTCGGGGATGTATCCCGCCTGCACTCCGGAAGAGTCCGACTCGACGTCGCCGAGCGCCTCGGCCAGATAGTCGGGAATCACTGACCGCATTCGTGCTCCTCGGCGTGGAAGACTCGCTCGTCAGCGGACATTCGCGCGGACCGCCTCTTCGATCGGCGTGGAGCCCGTGTCGAGTTCGAGGATCTGCCGGCCGATACGGGGCTCATGGAGCAGTTCGGCCAGGGTGGCGGCAACGTCCTCGCGGGTGATCTGGCCGTGGAACTCCGCCGGGCCGAGGGACACGGCGCCGGCTCCCGGGCCGTCGACAAGTAGTGAGGGACGGAGAATGAGCCAGTTCAGCTCACTGCGGCTGAGCGCGATGTCCGCTGCCTTCTTCACGGCGAAGTAGTACTCGACCTCCTCGCCGAGGTCCCGTTCCCGCCACGATTCCGGGAGCACGGAGACCAGCGCGAAGCGCCCGACACCGGCCAGGCGTGCCGCCGCGATCGCCTTGGCCACCCCGTCGCCGTCGACGGCCTTCGTGACCTCCCTGCTGCCGCCGTTCGACCCGGCGCTGAAGACGATCGCGCCGGCGCCGGCGAACGCCGCCGCCAGCTCGTCGACGGTCATGCCGGAGATATCGCCGACTCGTGTGTCCACGCCCTGTGTTGCGAGTTCGGCCCGCTGGTCGTCCCGGCGGACGAGCCCGCGTACGGAGTCTCCTCGCCAGCGCAGTTTCTGTGCGAGCAGACGGCCGACGCCGCCGGTGATACCGATGATGAAAACGTCTGACATGGATGCTCCGTCGATGTCGGTCCTGCGGACTGTGCCTGCCCGGTGTCAGACCATCGGGTTGCCGCTGACGGTCGCGTCCGGAGGAGTGAGGTCCTGGACGACGTCCCAGTGGACGACCCGGGCGTCGCGCCCTACCCGGGGAGCACGACGAGCCTGCCTCCCAGATGCCCCGACTTGCTGACCTCCAGCGCGTCCGCCGCCTCGCCGAGGGGGTACGTCCGCTGGATCGGGACGCTCAGCCGGCCCGCCTCGATCAGGGCGACGACGTCCCTGAGCACTCGGGCCCCGCCCGCTCCGGGCTCGGTCTGGTGGAGCTGGATTCCGCTCCCGGCCGCGTCGAAGGCCACGAGGGACAGCACACGTTCCGGGCCGCCGGCGAGTTCGATCGAGTCCGGGATCTCACCGCGGCCGGAGGCGTCGAGGACCGCGTCGACTCCCTGCGGCGAGAGGGCCCGTACGCGGTCGACCAGCCCCGGGCCGTACGTGACCGGCTCCGCTCCGAAGGCGCGGAGCCGGTCGTGGTTGGCCTCGCTCGCGGTGCCGATGACGCGCACCCCGCGGTCGACGGCGAGCTGCACGGCGAACGTGCCCACGCCACCGGCGGCGGCATGCACCAGGAGCGTCTCGCCCCTGGCGACCCTGAGCTTGTCCAGCACCGCCCAGGCGGTGATGCCAGGGCCGGCCAGGGTTCCGGCCACCTCCCACGGGACGGCCGCCGGCCTGGCGACCAGCGCGGCCGGGTCGGCGAGCGCGAACTGCGCGTAGGACGGGGTGAGGGAGCCTCCCAGCACCTCGTCCCCCACGCGGAAAGCGGTCACGCCTTCGCCCACCTGGTCGACCACGCCGGCCACGTCGGATCCGAGCCCGCCGGGGAGGTCGAGTGGCATCACCTGGCGCATGTCGCCGTGCAGGATCTTCCAGTCGATCGGATTGACTCCCGCGGCCCGTACCGCGAGCCGCACCTGTCCGGGGCCCGCGGTGGGCGGCGGGACATCGACGACACGCAGCACGTCAGGGGTGCCGTACTCGGAGAACTGCACTGTGAGGGACAACTGCTCGGCTCCTGGTCGTTCTGGGCACTTACCTGTGGACGGGCGGGGTCAGTCCGACGCTGTCCGACCGCATGGCCCCGCGTGGTCGCAGTAGGGCTGGAGACCGCTCTGCCCGCAACCGCACAGAACGGCCCTGGTCTCCGCGCGCGGGCCTGCCGCCGTGTCCAGGCTCAACTCGCCGCGCACGAGCACCTGCCCGACGGAGTTGCGCGTGACGTTCGTAGGCCGGTCCGGGGTCTCCGCCTCGCCGTCCACGCGTTCGTACTGCAGCGCGCCCGAGGGACAGCGCCGCACCACTTCGGCCAGGCGCTCGGCCTCGGCGCCGTCCGGCCGGATCCACGGCCGCGCGTCCGGGTCGAAGACCTCCGGCAGACCGTGGACGCACTCGGCGGCGTGCAGGCAGCGCCCGGCCTCGAAGGTCACGGTGATCGACTTGCCCTCGTAGGACTTCTTCTGGGTCTTGCTGCTCATGCCGCCTCCGTTTCCGCCATGCCCGGTGTTCAGTCGCTGACTCTGCTGCGGGACTGATACAGCAGGTCCTTGTACTCGGGGTGCCGGGCGATCCACCCCGCGTAGAACGGGCAGGTGGCCAGCACCCGCAGGCCGGCGGCGCGCGCCTCGTCGAGGGAGGCGCGGGCCAGCGCCCCGCCGACGCCCTTGCCCTCGTACTCCGGCGAGACCTCGGTGTGTACGAACGCGATGAGTTCCGGCGTACGGATGTAGACCGCGACGCCCGCGGCCTTGGACTCCCCGTCGACCCGGGCCTCGTACCGGTTGGCCTCGGGAGCGTCACTCACTTCCACTGACACGTGTTCCTCCATGTACCTTCCGCGCGGACCGTGCTCCCCGCAGAACCCATCCTGTTGATGCATCAACTTGCAGCAGGAGCGAGTGTAACGCCGACCGGCTCCGCCACGCGGCGGCGACAGCCTCCGCGCAGGAGAAGGAGAGCTGTCCGGAGGACGCCCCCGGCGGGGACACGACGATCCGCCTCGATCCGTTACGTCAGGCGTCGCTTCCGGCGGGCGTGGCGAGAAGCTGCATCTCCCAGGCGAAGGCCACACCGCTGGCGCCGCCGTGCTGCGCCTGGACCTCGGCGACACCCGCAATGGTCTTCTCCCGGGCCCAGTCGCGCTGCCACTCGCCCATCACCGCCAGCCAGGTGATCGGCACCACGCCCGCCTGGACCATGCGCTGCACGGCCATGTCGTGCGCCTCCTTCGAGACGCCACCCGAGGCGTCGGTGACGGCGAAGACCTCGAAGCCCTCGCCCGCCGCCTGTATGGCAGGCATCGCCACACAGATCTCCGTCCAGAGGCCGGCGATGATCAGCTTCTTGCGTCCGGTCGCCTTGACGGCGTCCACGACGCGCTGGTCCTGCCAGGTGTTGATGAAGGTCCTGTTGATCGGCTTCTGCTCGGGGAACACGTCCTGCACGCCCTGGATGAGGAGGCCCCCGCGCTCCTCCAGCACGGTCGTCAGAATGGTCGGGACGTCGAACACCTTCGCGGCCTTGGCGAGTCCGACGACGTTGTTGACGACCATCGTCGGCTCGTGGCTGTTCAGGTTGGCGAACTGGAACGGCTGGTGGTCGATCAGCGCGAGGACGCTCTCCTCGGGCGTCAGCAGCGCGTCGAGTCCGGCCTTGTTCTCGGTGCTCATGGGGAGTCCCCTTCTGGAACTGTGCGTTCGCGGACGTAAGGCAGCAGGGGCCGACCGGATGGTGACCTCGCCGCAGCATTTGGTTGACGCATCATCTACGTTAAGGAATGATCGTTGAGGCGTCAACTAGACGCCCGGGGCGTCGACTTGCCGACCCTCGCCCGGGCGTCGACGTTGCGGTGGCGAACCGCAGGGTGCCGACGCTCGCGGCGTCCCGGATGTTCTGGGCATTGATTCGACATCGGCCATGTCCGCCGGATAGAAGACCCGTCGGCGACCTCGTTACGCTCCCCCCATGGACGCAACGCCTCGCTGGCTGACCTCGGAGCAGACCGCCGCCTGGGAGAGTTTCATCCGGATGCAGGAGAAGCTCATCGGACGGCTCTCCCGCCGGGTCCAGGCCGACTCCGGCATGTCTGCCTCCGACTACATCGTGCTGGTCAAGCTCACCGAGAGCGACGAGGGGCGGATGCGCTTCATGGACCTGACGAAGCTGGTGGAGTGGGAGAAGAGCCGGATGTCCCACCAGGTCGGGCGGATGATGAAACGCGGCCTGGTGACCAAGGAAGACTGTCCCGACGACGGGCGCGGAGCGTTCGTCGTGGCCACCCCGGCCGGCTACGAGGCGATCGAGGAAGCCGCGCCGCTCCACGTCGCACACGTCCGCCGGCTGTTCATCAACGCCCTCACGCAGGAGGAACTCGCCGCGCTCGCCCGGATCTCGGACCGCGTGCTCGCGCACATGGAGAAGCAGCCCGACTGACGGACCGGACAGCGGGCTGCCGCCGGGGACGTGGAGGAAGCGCTCAGCTCAGGTCGACGTCGAGGTGGTCGATGTCGGTGACCGTCACCTCCAGGCCCGCCGCGCGGCGGCCGCGGTCCTGGAAGTAGGCGTGACCCAGGCCGGCGCCGAGGAGGTCGCGCAGTTCGGTCTCGTCGGCGCCCGCGGCGTGCTGGGCGAGGAGCCGTGCGGTGATGTCCGGGGGGAGCTGTTCGGTGATGCGGCGCATGCGGGGGTCGTCGGTGGAGCCGGGGGCGGCGGTGAAGCCGAAGCGGGCGCGGGTCTCCACGATGACGCCGCGCTGGGCGGCCTGCCGGACGGCGCGGGCCCGTACGCGGGGCTGCCAGCTTTTACGGACCTCGCGTTCCAGGGCCGCGGCCAGGCGCGGGGTGGGGCGTTTGGCCTGCCCTGCGAGGTAGCGCTCGACCTGGCGCCGGGAGCAGCCGAGGCGTTGCGCGGCGCGGCGGGTGGAGCCCCGCTCGGCGCGTACCAGGAACCGCATCCGCGCCTGCGGGCTCACCGGGATGGGGCGGGTCGCGGTGGCCTGCAGCGCCGCTTCGAGTGACTCGCCGATCGTCGCCACCGCTCACTCCTCCCCGTCGCGGGTGGGGTCGTCCTTGATGTGCCTGGCGGGGTTGTAGTGCTGCTCGATGACCTCGGCGGCCCACCACAGGTCGCGTACGCCCTCCACCTTGGTCATGCCGGGGCTGACGCCGAGGCGGAAGACGCCGGGGGCCGGCTTGCCATCGGGGGTACGGGGCAGCAGGTCCAGCGGTGAGGGGGTGGCGGCGGGGTAGACGACGCAGTCGGAGAGCACGGCGACCGGGTAGCGGCCGTGTGCGGCCATCTTGACCATCTTGCGGTGCATGTTGACCCGCGCGGTGGCGATGACCGCGGCCCGGATGTCCGGCCGCCACGTCGGCCGTTCCAGGGCCGGCCACCGCTGGTTCGTACGGAACTTGGCCTTGCCCTGGGCGCGTTCGCGGAGCTTGCCGATGCCGCCCTTGACAGTCGCCTTGATCGCGGACAGGACCGCCGCGGCGGCCGGGTCGACTCCTTTGTGGCCGTCCATCGCGGCCACGTAGCCGGCCTCGGTGAGGTCCTTCGTCACGCCGAGGTCGGCCATCGTGGCCAGGTACGCGTCGCGCAGCCGCTCGTACCACGGGTCCAGGTACGCGCCGGCCTCCGGGCGCAGCCATGCCTCCAGCGGCGCGACGTCGTGGCCGAGTTCGACGGCGTAGGCGACGGTGGGAGTGGCGTACCAGGCCGGGCCGGAGGGACGGTCGCCGCCGGGGGTGAACGGGCCGGGCAGGCGGGGGTCCAGCTCGATGTGGGAGAGGTCGACGTACCAGGAGCCGGGGATCTTCTTGTCGAAGCGGGGGCCGTCGGTGTGGACGGGGGCGTCCAGGCCCACGGTCAGCCGGTTCGCCGCCGCGGCGAAAGCCATGTTGACGTCCAGGCCGATCACGTACGGCAGTTCGCACTCGGCGTCGGTGAAACCACCGGGGCGTACCCAGTCGTACGCCTCCTCGTCCAGCTCCTGCCCCTCTTCCCGGCCTTCGGCGACCGGATGCTCCTCCGGGGCCTCCGGCGGGGCGGGATCGACCGGGGCGGTGAGGGATCCGGGTACGGGTCCTGAGGTCCAGGCGGCGCCGTCGCGGACCGGGCGGGTCGGCGGGCGCAGCGCGGTCATCAGCTCCAGTCCTGTGACCGCGGTGGAGCCGCGGGGGGTGAGCACCCGCGTGGCGTACGTGCCGAGCATGCGCGCAAGTTCGCCGGGGGGCACGTGGCCGGCGCCGGGCCAGGCGCGGTCCTCCAGCGCGTCCCAGCCCAGCACGGCGAGTTGCACGCAGCGGCGGCGGCCGTGCTCGGCGGGGCGGTAGATCCGCGGCCAGGGGCCGAACCCGCGGCGGGTCAGCTTCCAGCCGGCGGCCAGGATCTCGCGTACCACCGGGTGGTCCTCCGCCAGGCGCATCCCGTCGTCGAAGGCGCGGTTGTCCAGCCGGAGCGGCAACCCGAGCCGCTCGGCGGCGGCTTCGGTGAGCACGACCAGGGGGTCGGCGTCCTGCCCGTGCCGGTGCAGGCGCTCGGCGCCGAGCCCCGACTGCAGGGTCCAGTCGACCAGTTCGACGACCGAGCCGGCGGGGCAGGGCGCCGTACGGCCGTCGGCGAGGTGGGCGAGGCCGGCACCGTCCAGCACCGCCAGCGGGCCCGCCGGGTAGCGCCCCTCCCCCACCGACGCGGCGGTGGGCGCGGGCTTCCCTGCGGACGGCCGCGTACGCGGCATCGCGGCCGCGGAGTCCGCGGGCTGCGGAGGCGCCGGGACGGTCTGCCGTGCCGGGGGCGCGGCCGGAGTCTCCGGTGCGGTCGGGGCGTCGTCGGCGGGCGGCGGGTACAGCTCGGTGAGCCGCTCCAGCAGGCGGGCGTAGGCGTCGCGTTCGGGCGGGCGCGGTTCCGTACTGCGGCCGGGGTCATCGCTCTCCCAGGCGCCCACCGTCGCCCGCCGTACGCCCAGCGCGTCGGCGACCTCCTGCTGCGTCAGGCCGTGCGCCACCCGCAGCCGGCGCCGCTCCCCCGGCGGCGGCAGCACCCGCGACCGCGCCACCAGCGCGTCCACCGCGTCGAACCGGGCCTTGTCTCCCTCACTCACGCCCGGCAGCGTACGCCACATGCACGGTTCGGCGAACGAACGCCGTCCTTCCGGCGGCCGATGCGCGGACGCCGGTGCCGCGCCCGTCAGTGGTGGCCGTGTTCGTGCGCCGGGGCGGGGACCGGCCGTTCGCCGGAGTGCGGTGCCGGGGCGGGGTCGGGCAGGTTCCCGCCTTCGATGTCGACATGCGGCAGGACGCGGTCCAGCCACCCGGGCAGGCGCCACGCGCACTCGCCCAGCAGGGCGAGGGCGGCCGGGACGAGGGTCATCCGCACCACGAAGGCGGCCAGCGCGAGGGTCCCGCAGAACACGGTGGTGCGCCGGCTGCCGTCGATGGCCGCCACCACGGGCACGACCACGAGCACGGAGCCCAAGGCGACGTTCGGGCCCTGGAACCAGTCCGCGACGAGTACCGCGGCGATCAGCACCATCGCCGTGGCGGAGTGTTCAAGTAGGCAGGGGGCGCTTATCGGTGAGAGGCGCGCCATTAAAGGAATTGCTCAATTCGACGGGTAGGTGCGCATCCTGGCACAGGGCATGTGCGGACGGCCGGCGAGACCGGCCGTCACGGGCCCGCCGGACTCCGGGGAACGGCCGCCTCGGCGGCCGCCTGAGCGATGTCCGCCCGGGCGTGACCCATCAGATCGGCTACGGGTCCCGTGAGCGACCGGCGCAGCCAGTCGGCGATGGCGAGAGCCAGCTCCGCGGCCCGCTCCACCTCCCCGTCCGTGAGGGACGCCTCGACCCGGTAACCGAGGTCGGACAGGGTCTCCGAGTCGGTCTGCGGCACGAGGACGTCGCGCAGGCCGGCCGGATACGGCTCCTGGCCGCGGGCCTCCCGCAGGGCTTCGACCACCTCCGGTGCGTCGCCGTACCGGTCCAGGAGGCCGCGGAAGACGTAGATCCGCGCCGTGAGCCGGGGGCGGCCGGGGAATTCGTCGAGCCACTGCATCAGCCCGGCCTCGCCGCCGAGGTGTGCGATGACGTCCTGGAGCGCGGCCTTCAGTTTGTTGGGCAGATCCCAGCCGTGCGGCAGCAGCCCGGCCACTTCGAGGGCGAGTGCGGCCTCGTCCCGCGGGCCGAGGGTGCCCGCGCGGAATCCGCGTACCTTCGCGGGGTCGAGCACGAGCTCTTCCGGGCGGGTCCGGCTGGTGGCGGACTGCCGGCCGTGGTGGCGGGGGGCGAGCCGGCCGCCTGCCCTGTGGAGCAGCTTCTCGTACACGACATCTCCTCGCTGCCGGTGGCCGCGGGTACGGGTACCAGGACGGATGCTCCTTTCCATCATGGGTGCGCACCAGGTGATCGGCGACTCGGTCTCCCGGCGGCGCGCGGCCCCCGGCGCCGGGTGGGCGCCGGAGGCCGCTCGGTGGAAGGGACTACCCGGCGGGGTGCCAGTCGCCGCTGTCGTCGTCGATGTCGTCCTCCGTCAGCGCGACGACCGAGATCGAGCCGTCGTCGAGCATCCGCAGGGCCAGGCCGTACGGCATCTCGTCGCCGCCCTTGCCCTCGTCGGCGGTTGCGGTCGCCGCGTACGCGGCGGCCCCGGCGGCCTTCCCGTCGCCGCTGCCGGCGGGCGCGGCCGAGGCCGCGGGGGCGGCGGCCAGCGCGGTGAAGCCGAGCAGCGCCGCCGACGACAGCGCGCCGGCGAGAGCACCAGTCCTACGCATGAATCCTCCTGGATCCGGAGAGCGGCCCTGTGCCGCCCTGGCTGAATCAAGAAGAACAAGGGGCCGCGTTCAGCCGGATAAGCGTTCCGGCCGGAAAATCGGATGCCCGCTCATTTCTCTGCAATCCCGCCGTGCAGCGGTAGTCGGAGGGAGGGAATTCGGCGGGGTGCCGGCTGCGTGAGGCCGTTTGGGCGCCTCCCGCCCGCTTCGATACCCTCACCCGGACCGCGACCACGGAAGAGCACCATGACCGACACCATCACCAGCGCCGCCAACCCGCTCGCGAAGCGGGTGAAGCTGCTCGCCGATCGCAAGCACCGGCGGCGTCAGGGGGCGTTCGTCGTCGAGGGGCTGCAGCCGGTGTGGTCCGCCGTCGAGGCGGGGTGGGAGGTCGAGACGCTTCTCGTCGCGCCCGGGTTGCTCACGCACCAGGCGGCGGTGCGCATGGTCGAGGAGCAGGAGCAGGCGGGCGTGGCCGTGGCGCGGCTGGGGGCGGACCTGTTCCAGCGGCTCGTCGACCGCGACGGGCCCAGCGGCATCGCCGCCGTCCTGCGCAGCCGGGACGGTGGGCTGGACAGCCTGGACGCCCGGCCCGGATCGGTCTTCGTCGCCCTGGACCGCATCGCCAACCCGGGCAACCTCGGCACGATCATCCGCACCGTGGACGCGGTGGGCGGGGCCGGGGTGATCCTGATCGGGGACACGGTGGACCCGTACGCCCCGGCGGCGGTCAAGGCCAGCATGGGGTCGCTGTTCGCCGTCGACGTGGTGCACACCCCCGACGCCTCGGAGTTCTTCACCTGGGCCGCGGAGCGGGGGGTCGCGGTGGTGGCCACGTCGGGTTCCGCGGACGAGGATCACTGGAGTGCCGCGTACGATCCGCCGCTCGCGTTCCTGCTCGGCAGCGAGCGGGAGGGGCTGCCGGAGGACCTGCTGGCGCGGGCGTCCCGGCGGGTGCGCATCCCCATGGGGGGCACGGTCGACTCGCTGAACATCGGGGTGGCCGCGTCGATCATGCTGTACGAGGCCCGCAGACACGCCGAGAACAGGTGAGCGGCCCCCGGCCGGTGCGGCACAGGCCGGGGCACCGCTCCCGACGCCGAGGAGCCGTCCTCCGCACGGGTGCCCGACCCGGGTCAGTCCGCGACGTCCCCTGCCGACGTCGGGCCGAGTTGCGTGGCGTCCGCGTATTCCGGCATCTTCATGGGCTGGTCGAAGAGGAAGAACGACTGGTTCGTCCCGACCGTGAACTCCACGTACGCGCCCGTCGTCGCGTCGAAGCCGAAGTAGGCGTTGCACGCCGAGCCCGAGTCGTACGTGCCGTCCATGCCCGGCTGCGCCACCACGACCTTGCCGTTCGACGAGGAGTCCACCGCCTCGGTCGGCGTGAGCTTCTTGCAGCGGGGCACGGGCAGGCCCTTCATGACGAAGTACCCGTACTCGCCCTTGCCGTTCTGGATGTAGACGTACGACAGCTTGCCGCGCTTGCCCCAGGTCTTCACCCACTCGTTGATGGCCTCGCGGGTCGGCGAGTAGGTCATCTTCCCCGCCGGCTGGTTCGCCACCAGGGCGTCGTAGTTGCTCTGCTTGGCGGCGTTCTCCTTGCCCTGGCTGGAGTCGTCCTCGCAGGCGGCGAGGCCGAGGACCGCGATGAGCGCCAGCACGGACGTCATGGCGATACGGGCGATCGTCTTCATGGTGCCGTCCCCTTCCTGGATGCCGACGTCGTCGGCGCAGGCCGCGGTGCCGGCGGCGTCCGGGCGAGCGGAAGGCAGTGGTCGCGGAGAGTGGTGCGGGATGCCGGCGGATCGGTTGCGTACGGGCGCCGCCAGGCGGCCTGCCGACTCCTACTCTGCGGCCCTGCGTCCGGGAGGGGTCCCGCGGGCGGGCGGCTACGCCACGGGGAGTAGCGGCGGAGCCGTCCGGCGGGGGACGCGGGCGGGCGCGGCCCGGCCGGTGCTGGGGGGCATGGTGTTACGTGCCCGAGTCACCGCGCTCTGCCTGGCCGCCGTCTCCGTGCTGTCCCCGCTGGCGTGCCGGCCACCGCCGCAGCTCCCGATCCGACTCTGGTACGGACGGACGGAGGGCTGCTGCGCGGCGTGCGCGACGGCGGGGACAGCACGGAGACGGGGCGTACCGTACGCGGCCGGCCCACGCCGTTCGCGGCGAACCACCGGTGCGGCTTCTGGAACGGCCGGTGACCTCCGCGTCCCGCGTGCTACGCCGATGCGGGGCCGGGCGCCGGCGTGGAGATCGCCGTCACGCTGCGTACGACGGCGAAGAACCGCGGCTCGTTCCCGGCAAGACCGGCCGCCGCCAGCGCCCGGTCGGCGTCGGCCAGCGGCCCCGCCAGCACCGCCGCGGCCAGCCCCGGCGCGCCGGGCTCGGCCAGCGCCGCCTGCGCGCTGCGCACCAGCCGGCGGTACGCCTGGGCCGCGGTCACCTCGGCGGTGTCGTCCGCCATCGTCGCCTCCGTTCGTCGGACGTGTCGTACGCCCTCATTCTGCCGAGGGGCACTGACAACGGCCCGTGCCGAACTCCCCTGCCGCCGGGGCCGGTTGGCCCTGGGCCAGGGAGGAGGCGGGCTGCCTACGGGGTGAGGTACGCGGCGAGCGCGTCGGCTTCGCGGCGCAGGCGGTCCGCGGAGTCGGCGCGGCCGGCCGTCTCGTAGACCCCGGCCTCGGTGCGGCGCTCGGTGATCTGCGCCCGCAGCAGGGCGCGTACGTCGTCGGCGGAGAGCACCCGGCGGGCCGCCTCCGCCGAGCCGACGCCGGACCGGGCGCCGGCGACGTGCTCGCTCCCCTGGTCCGCCGGGGCCGCGGGGGCCTCGACGGCTTCGGCGTTGTCGAGGGCGGCGAGGGCGGTGCGCAGCGCGGAGACGACTTCGCGGTCGCGTGCCTTCATCGCGGCGCGGAGGTCCGCGCGCATGAGGGACCGCAGTGCCTGCGCGTCCTCGGTCGTCCCCTGGTCGGTGGGCGGGCCCGCCGCTGCCGCTGTCATGTGCCCAACGTACCGGTCCCGCCCCGCGCGGCGGTCCCCGGGCGGCGGCGACCTCGACCGGCCCGCACGGGGTCAGCGCTGGTGCACGGGCCGTACGACGATCTCGTTGACATCCACCTCCGGCGGCTGGGACAGGGCGTACGAGACCGCGGCGGCGATGGCGCCTGGTCGTCTACCACGCGGAGCCCGGCTCGCCCGGCGCCGAGGCACTCGCGCTCCTCGGCTCGCTCGCCGCCACCCCGGGGCCCGGCTGACCGTCCGGCACCGGGCGCGGGCTCAGCCGGGCAGGCGCAGCCGGTAGTCGTGGGTGCGGCGGTACGGGCGGAAGCCGAGCTGCTCGCCGAGGGCGAGGACCGCCGCGTCGCCGTCCGCGGCGGCGGTCTCCACCTCGCCGATCTGCGGGTGCTCGGCGTGCAGCCGGCGCAGCATCTCGGCGGTGACCCAGCGGCCCAGGCCGCGGCGGCGGTGGGCCGGAACCACGGCCAGGTGGGAATGCTGGGCGCGCGGGGCGGGGGCGGGCGGGATGAGCACTTCGGTGTAGCCCGCGACGGCACCGGTGCCGGTATGCAGCGCGGCCACCGTCAGCAGCCGGCCGCTGCCGGGCTCCGGCGCGCCTGAGGCGGTGCCGAAGGCGAAGCCGGGGACGGCCGCGGCGAGCCCTTCGGGGTCGTCGCCCGCGGCCGGTGCGGGTCCGGTACGGGGCGGGGCGGGCGGCCCCGGCGCCGGGATGGCGGGGGCGTACCAGGTGGTGAGGCGGTAGCCCGGGTGGTCGGCGTAGACCAGTTCGGCCAGCCAGGCGCGGTGCACCTCGGCCAGCGGCAGCAGCAGGTGGTGGACGACGCGCTCGCGGACGAAGCCGTGGCGCAGGCAGAAGACGTCCGCCGGAGTGCACGCCGGGACGGCCGCCCGCAGGGCGGCCCAGCCGTCCTCCCGGGCCGCGGCGGCGACGGCGGCCAGCAGCAGGGTGCCGGTGCCGCGGCGGCGGGCGGCGGGGTGGACGTAGAGCTGGAGATCCGCGGTGGTACGGGCCGGGCCGGGCGAGGCCGGCCGCACCCCCGCGACGGCCGTCACCTCGCCCTCCGCCCCCGTGGCCGCCCACGCCGGCGGCATCCTGCCGCCGGCGTGGGCGTCCCCCCGCAGTCCGGCGAGGACCTCTTCCCGTACCGGCGCGGGCACGCCGGGCAGGTCCGCCGCCCGCGCGGCGGCGACGACCGCGCGCCAGGCGGCGGCGGCCGGCGCGGCGTCGCGTACGACGGTGATCTCCACCGGTGAACTCATGGCTCCAGCCTCGCCGCGGCGCGCCACGCGAACAACGGCCGATCCGGGAACGTGCCATAACCCGTCGGTTATCGATGGGGGCGGGGGATTCATAACCGACGGGTTATCCGTCGTTGCCGGATCGGCCGTTGTTCGGTGGGCGCCCCGGGCGGAGGCTGGTCCCCGCAGAGGAAAGAGCAGGAGCACACGCAGCCACCGAAGGGGGCGCAAGGTCCATGACCGCCACCGCACGTAGGGGCAGGGTCTGGTTCGTCACCACGGCAGGACACGGCGCGGGCCGGGCCGTCACCGCGGCCGCGCTGGCGCGCGGCGACCGGGTCGCCGCCGCCGTACCGGACGAGGCCGCCAGGGACCGGCTGCTGGCGCGGCACGACGAGCACCGGCGCAGGTTGTTCGTACGGGCGCTGGACGTGGCCGACAACTGGTCGGTGAACGCCACGGTGTGCGCGGCGGCCGACCGGTTCGGCCGCCTCGACGCGGTCGTCAACGACGCCCGCCCGCCGCGCCCCTCCCCCGGCGACACCGCTGCCGGGGACGCGGCCGCGCCGGTCGGTTGGATACCCGAGCCGGCGGCGCGGGCGCGGATGGACTCGGCGTTCTTCGGCCCGCTGTGGGTCGCGCAGGCGGTGCTGCCGCTGCTGTACGAGCAGCGCTCAGGACATCTGCTGCAGCTCTGCGGCTCCGTCGCCCCACCCGGGGCTCCCGGGACCGCGCTGGACCGGGCCGGCACCTGCGCGGTGGTGGCGCTGAGCCGGGCGGCGGCGTGCGAGGCGGCGCGCGTCGGCGTCGACATCAGCGTCGTCGGCGGGCGGCCGGACGCCGGGGCGCTGCTGCGGCTCGTCGACGGCGCCGCGGCCCGCCGCCGGGACGCCACCGCCCCCGCGGCCGACCCCGCTGCCGCCCCCGCGTCCGCCTCCGCCGCAGGTCACGGCGCGGCGGCCTGAGGGTGACGGGGGCGGGGCAGCCGGGATACGCTCCGGTGGCGGAGCCGGTTTCCGGCCACGGCCAGGCGATACGGGGGTGCGGGATGGAGCTGCGGGACATAGAGATATTCCTCGCGCTCGCCGAGGAGCTGCACTTCGGCCGGACCGCGGAGCGGCTGCACGTCTCGCAGGCGCGCGTCAGCCAGTCGATCGCCAAGCAGGAGCGCCGCATCGGCGCGCCGCTCTTCGAGCGCACCAGCCGCCGGGTGGAGCTGACGGCCATCGGGGCCCGGCTCCACGACGATCTGCAGGCGGGCTATCAGCGGATCCAGGACGGTATCGAATCCGCCGCCGCGGCGGCCCGGGGCACGACGGGGGTGCTGACGCTGGGGCTGATGTGCGCCCAGGCGTTCGACCAGGCGTCGATCCTCGCGCGCTTCAAGGAGCACTACCCGGGGGTCGAGCTGCGCTTCCGCGAGGTGGTCTTCAGCGACCCGTTCGGGATGCTGCGGGCGGGCGAGGTGGACCTGGAGGTCACCTGGCTCCCGGTGCGCGAGCCGGACCTGACGGTCGGCCCGGTGCTGGCCCGCGAGCCGCACGTGCTGATGGTCGCGGAAGGACACCCCTTCGCCGCCCGCGGGTCCGTGAGCCTCGAAGACCTCGCGGACTGCTCGTTCCCGCAGCCGGTGAACCCGGTCCCGGCGTACTGGATGGAGGCCCTGATGCCGGCGCGTACGCCGTCGGGGCGGCCGATCCCCGCGGACGGGCCGAAGATCGCCACGTTCCAGGAGGCGCAGGCGGTCGTCGCGGCCGGGGACGCGGTGTGCGTGGTGCAGGGCGAGGCGGCGCGGCACTTCCCGCGGCCGGGCATCGCGTACGTGCCGATCACGGAGCAGCCGCTGGGCGTCTGGGGGCTGATCTGGCGTACGGCGCACGAGACGCCGCTGGTACGGGCCTTCGTGCAGTCCGCCGTCGACACCCTTGCCGAGGCGGCGCAGGCGGCACCCGGCGCCGATGCCCCCGAGGTGCCTGAGGCCCCGGAGCCGGCGCGTGCCGTTCCGGAGCCGGCCGCCGTCCGCGGCTGAGCCCCGCGCGAAGGCGGCTCAGAGCAGGGAGTTCTGCTTCAGCACCGCCACCGCGCCGACCGTACGGTAGCCGCGCCACTCAAGTGCCGCGGCCGGCGAGAACGAGCCGAAGTCGACCAGCCAGCCGCCGTCTTCCTGCTGCCCCGCGGCCAGCCGCTGCAGTTCGGCGTCGACGACCTCCGGGGCGTACAGCGTGCGCGCGGGGCGGCCGGGCTCGGGCGCGACGTCGAGCGGCCGGATCGCCTCGCCCTCCGAGCCGCCCGCGACGGGCAGCACCCCGTCGTCGGGGATGAGCGGGCGCAGCCGTTCCAGCAGGGCGGTGGCCTGCGGGCGGGTGTCGGCGGCGGCGTCGAGGAAGCGGATGGCGAAGGACAGCTCGATGGCGTGCGGCTCGTCGCCGATGACCTCGATGGCGTCCAGGCAGTAGCGCGTGGCCCGCTCCAGCCAGGGGTGGGCGGCGACGGCGGGGTCGTGCGCGGCCAGCCGCAGCGCGGTGCCGGCGGCGAAAGCGGTGCTCTGCAGGGCGGAGGCCGCCGGGTCGGCCTGCGTCCAGAACGGCGCGCAGCCGGCGGGGTCCGCCACGGGCAGCGCGAAGGGCAGCCCGCCGTCGGGCAGCGTGACGGACAGCAGCCAGTCGCAGAGCCGCGCCGCGTGCGGGGTGGTGGCCGGGGCGGCGTCGACGAACGCCTCGAAGGCGTGCAGCGCGCCGCCGGGCTGGCTCTCCGGCGCCCGCAGGTCCGGCTCCAGACCCCAGCCGTAGCCGCCGTCGGGGTTGCGGTAGCCGTCGACGGCGGCGAGCACGGCGGCGGGGTCGGTCCCGCCGAGCAGCAGCTCGAAGCGGCGGCGGTCGAGGAGGCGCGCATGGGTGGCCATGAAGGAGGCGGCGGCGGCGAGGTCTGCGGTCATACGCCCACGATGGCAGCGGCGCGGGCGGCGGTCTTGAAGGTTTCGGACGTGTCCGCCCGCCGGGACCGGATCGGGGGACGGCCACCGCGGCACCGCCGCCGCCCCCTCCCCGGCTCCCCCAGCGGGCGCCCGGTTCGCCCTCGCGGACCGTGAACGTCGTCGTGGCCAGCGCCGCCGCGTGCGCCGCGTTCCGGGCGCGGATACGGACCGTGTGCCGCCCCGGCCGCAGCGTCAGCGACGCCGTGAGCCGGCCCGTGGCCGGGTCGAAGCGGTGCGGCACGGGGCGGCCGTCGACCTCGACCCCGGTGCCGCCCGCACCGACACCCGACAGGCGGTCGGTGACCCGGGCACGCAGCCGCACCACGGGGCCGGCGGCCGTCGCGCCGTCCTTCGGGGCGGGGGCGGCGGCCACGGGCCGGGGGGCGCTGGCGACACTGGCGCGGCTGGTGGACGCCGCGGGCGACGAGGCGGACGACGGCCCGCTCGACCGGCGGCTCGCCGCGCTCTGCGGCAGGCTGGCGGACCTGGGGTTCCCGGTGGCGCTGGCGGTGACGGGCTGCGGCGCTGCCGGAGGGGGTCGGGACGGCCGCGTACGGGTGGCGCAGGAGTCCCTGACGAACGCGATCCGGCACGCGGCGGGCGCCCCCGTCACCGTACGACTGCATGACGGGGCACAGGAGTTGGTCCTCACGGTGGCCAACGGGCGTGCGGTGGAGGGTGGTCGGGCTGCGGCGATGCACCCCGGCGGGCGCGGGCTTGCGGGGATGCGGCGGCGGGCGGGCGGCTGACGGCGGGGCCGGGCGGTCCTGACGGGGCGCCCGGCGGCCGGGGGCAGAACGGCCCGCGCGCGAGTGACGGCGAGCAGGGAGTTCGTACATCGGACGGCGTGCGCCCCTCCGGTCGTGCGACCAGCGGCCGCTGTCCCGCGACGGCCAACCCACCTGCCGGTGGCGGTGGGTGGTGCGTACGGGCCGCTCTTCCGGTCCGCGTCCGGGACCGGGACCGGGCCCCGGCCCACCCGTCCCGCCCGCCCCGCGCGGCGGAGGTGGCCGCGTTCGCCGGCTGTGCCCTCGCGCCGCGCGCGGTGAGCCCCGCGGTCGGGGTCGCGCTGCATGGACGGCATGGCCGCCACCCGGGAGCTGACCGCGCTCGTCCCGCCGGCGCGGGTGCTGATCCTGACCACGTTCCGGCGGGACGACTACGTCTTCGAGGCGCTGCGCGCGGGCGCGTCCGGCTTTCTGTTCAAGGACTGCTACCCGCAGGACCTGGTGAACGCCATCCGCACCGTCGCGGCCGGCGAGGCGCTGCTGGCGCCCGCGGTCGTGCGCGGGCTGATCGACGCCTTCGTGTCCGGCGCGGTCGTCCCGCGCGCGGCGCGGGACGACCGGCTGGACGCGCTGACCGAGCGGGAGGCGGAGGTGCTGCGGCAGGTGGCGAAGGGCTGAGCAACCCGGAGATCGCCGCCGTCCTCGGCATCGGCAGGTCCACCGTGAAGACCCATGTGACGGCGGTCCTCGCGAAGCTGGGCCTGCGGGACCGTACGCAGGCCGTCATCTACGCGCACGAGACCGGCCTCGCCTCCGGCCAGTTCCTCTACGTCTGCGATTCCGCGAGCAGGCGCAGCGCCAGTTCTTTCAACTCGGGGCTCGCCTCGGCCGCGTTGCCCGAGTCGTACGGGGGCTGCGGGTCGTACTCGACGGCGAGCTGGACCGCGCGCGCCGTCAGCTCGTCGGTGAGCAGGGCGGCCAGGTAGACGGACATGTCGATGCCCGCGGAGACGCCTGCGGCGGTGATCACCTTGCCGTCGCGGACGTAGCGTTCGGGCACGTAGGTGACGCCGAAGGTCGCCTCCAGATAGTCCTTCGACGCCCAGTAGGTGGTGGCGCGGGTGCCGAGCAGGCCGGCGGCGCCGAGGACGAGGGAGCCGGTGCACACCGAGGTGGTGAAGCGGGTGCGGCGGTGGGCCCGGCGCAGGAAGTCCAGGATCGCCGGGTTCTCCATGGCGGCGATGGTGCCGCGGTTGCCGGCGCCCGGTACCAGGACCACGTCCAGCTCGCCGGTTTCGGCGAACGACCGGTCGGCGACGACCGCGGTGTGCCCGGTGTCGGTGCGGACGGGGCCGCGGCGCTCGGCGATCATCGTGACGTCCGCGCCGGGCAGCCGGGACAGCACCTCGACCGGGCCCGTCGGGTCGAGCAGGCTGAAGCCGTCGTAGAGCATGACCCCGATCCGCGGGCCGGTCGGTCCGGCGGTGTTCCCCTTCGTGCCGGCGGCGCGGGCCGTCCCGGCGGGGAGTCCGGCCGCCAGGCCCGCCGCGGCGAGCGCCATAGCGCCGCCGAGGGCGGCCCTGCGCGTGGTCTTCCTGTCCGTCTCCGTGTGGCTGTTCGTCATGCTCCGGGAGTCTGCCGGTCGGGCAGGGGGCGGGCCCGCGGCATGTCCGGCATCCTGCGAATCGTGTCCCCCGTGGCCCCGTAGTGCTCCAGGAACGCCTGCCGCAGCGTCTCCGCGGACCGGAACCCGCAGCGGCGCGCGATCGCGGCGAGCGTCAGCCCGCTGGAGCGGACGAGGTGGGCGGCGCCCTCGGTGCGGGCGGCGCGCACCGCGCGCGCCGGGGTGGTGCCGAGGTGCCGGGCGAACAGCCGGGTGAGGTGGCGGGTGCTGACGCCCGCGCGGGCGGCGAGCGCGCCCGTGCCGAGGTCGTCGGCGAGGTGTCCCGAGACGTATCCGAGGAGGTCGCGGACGAGGCGGTCGCCGCTGGGCGGGGCGGCGAGGAACATGCTGATCTGCGCCTGGTCGGCGGGGCGGTGCAGGTACGTCACCAGCTCGCGGGCGACGGCGCGCGCGAGGGTGGGGCCGTGGTCGTCCTCGACGAGCGCGAGGGTCAGGTCCAGCGCGCTGGTCACCCCGGCGGAGGTGTAGACGTGCCCGTCGCGTACGTAGAGCGGGGCCGGGTCGACGGCGACGGCCGGGTGGCGGGCGGCGAGTTCGGCGCCGTAGCGCCAGTGGGTGGTCACCCGCCGCTGGTCCACGAGACCCGCGGCGGCCAGCACGAACACCCCGGTGCACACCGCCGCGACCCGGCGGGCGCCGGTGGCGAGCCTGCGCACCTGCCGGACCAACTCCCCGTCCACGGCGGCCCGCTCGTGCCCGATGCCGCCGACGACCATGAGGGTGTCAGGCCGCGCCGGCACCTCGGCGAGGCGCTGCCCGCCGCCGACGCCGATGCCGGCGGAGCTGAGCACGCCGCGCCCGGTGGCGGTGGCGAGCCCGATGGCGTACGGAGGCGCCGCGCCGAAGCGGTTCGCGGCGTCGAGGGCGCCGCTGGGGCAGGCGATGTCGAGTATCTGCGCGTCGTCGTACGCGACGAGCACCACCCGGCGTTCCGCGTCCGCCACCCGCACCCCGCCTCTCCGGCCCGCGGCGGCCCGTTCCGCTCCGGCCTCCGGCCTCCGGCAGGGTATCCGGCGGCGGCCTAGCCTTGGGGCATGGCCCTGTTCGAGGTGGAGCGTACGGTGCGGGCGCCGGCGGTGGCGGTCTGGGAGCGGCTGACGGACTGGCCGGCCCACGGCGGGCGGGTGCCGCTGACCCGGATCGTCGGCGTGTCCGTGCCCGCGGAGGGTGTCGGGGCGCGGTTCACGGCACGCACCGGCGTGGGCCGGGTGGGCTTCGACGATCCGATGGAGGTCGTCGAGTGGTCCCCGCCGGGTGCCGGGCGGGCGGTGGGGCGGTGCCGGCTCGTCAAGCGGGGGCGGGTGGTGCTCGGTTGGGCCGAGATCGAGGTGTACGGGCCGGAGGCGGACGCCGGCGACGCGGGCGCGGTGCGGGTGGTGTGGCGGGAGGAGCTGGGCGTGCGGGGGGTGCCGCGGACGCTGGATCCGGTAGTGGCGTGGACCGCGCGCCGGGTCTTCTCCCGCGTCCTCGACGGCCTGCTCCGCGCCCCCTGATCCGGCCGGCTAGGGGCGTACGGCCAGCCGCGCCGGTGCCGTGGCACGGTGGTGCAGCAGCAGTGCGGTGACCGCCGTCCGGCCGGCCAGGACGCCTGGGTCTCCCAGGTGATAAGCCCGTCTTTGACGTACACCTGCCATGAACAAGAACCCGTGCAGTTGACTCCGTGGGTCGAGCGGACGACTTTGTCGTGTGCCCAACGGTCGTGGTACGGGGCGTCGTTGACGTCGTGGTCCGCGCGGAAGACGGCGCGGCCGTCCGGCGTCTCCGCCGATCTGCGCAGTAACTGCCCAGCTCGCAGCAGGCGTTCGGCCGCGGCGTCGGCCGCGCGCTCCGCCCTGTTCTCGTCCGGCTCCGCACCACGTGGCACCCCTTCCGGGTGACGGATACGCCGAAAGCGCGGAGGCGGCCGGCGCACCACAACTCCGGTCGATCGCAGCGTGCCCCTTTTCCCGGCCTCGCGGGAACCGCATTCCGGCCACTTGGCTGCATCGGGAAAACTATCTTTACCAGGCATTGGCGGAGCGGTGAAATTACAGCCCTGTCCTGTATTGCGCTTTCCCCGGCGGAATGGCGCACACTTTCGGCCAGATATCCGTTGCCCCGTTTTCCGCGGTTCCGGCACGGGCGTACGGGCCGGGCGGCGGCGGGCGCGTACGCCCCCGGACGTCCGGGCGGCGAGGGGCCGCCGGGTGCGGCCTTGACGAGAACAAAGTCACAGCCAAGGCCGGCATCGCCTATCCATTAGCCGACCTGGCTAGCATCCGACCATGACTGTCCTGCCCGATGACGGGCTCTCCCTGGCGGCCGAGTTCGCCGACGCGTCGCACGAGCAGTGGCAGCACCTGGTGGCCGGCGTGCTGCGCAAGTCCGGCAAGGAGGTCTCCGGCGCCGAGGCGGAGTCCCTGCTGTCCACCGCGCTGGAGGGCGGGCTGCGCACCCCGCCGCTCTACACCGCGCGCGACCGCGCCCCCGACCCGGGCCTGCCCGGCTTCGCGCCCTTCGTCCGCGGCGGCCGGCCCGAGGGGAACGCCGCGGGCGGCTGGGACGTACGCCAGCGGCACGCCGTGGCGGACGCGGAGGCCGTGCTCGGCGACCTGGAGAACGGCGCCACCTCCCTGTGGCTCGCCGCCGGCGACGCCGGCGGCATCCCCGTGGCGGCGCTGGCGGACGTCCTGAAGGACGTCTACCTCGACCTCGCGCCCGTCGTCCTGGACGCCGGCGCCGAGACCGGGCCGGCCGCGCGGGAGCTGCTGCGGCTGTACGAGGAGCGCGGCGTCGCCGCCGAAGCCGCCCGGGGCGGCCTGGGCGCCGACCCGCTCGGCCACGAGGCCCGTACCGGACGACCGGGGGACCCCGAGACGATGGCGGGACTCGCCCGGCTGTGCGCCGACCGCCACCCGGGCCTGCGGGCCGTCACCGTGGACGCCCTGCCGTACCACGAGGCCGGCGGCTCCGCGGCGCAGGAACTGGGCTGCTCCCTGGCCACCGCGGTCGCCTATCTGCGGGAGCTGACCGCGGCCGGGCTGAGCACCGCGCAGGCGTGCGCCCAACTGGAGTTCCGCTACGCGGCCACCGCCGACCAGTTCCTGACGGTCGCCAAGCTGCGGGCGGCGCGCCGGCTGTTCGCCCGGGTCGCGGAGGTCTGCGGGGCGCCCGCGGCGGGCGCGCAGCTCCAGCACGCGGTGACCTCGCCGGTGATGGCGACGCGCCGCGACCCGTGGGTGAACATGCTGCGCACCACGGTCGCCACCCTGGCGGCCGGGGTCGGCGGCGCGGACGCGGTGACGGTGCTCCCCTTCGACCACGCGATCGGCCTGCCGGACGCGTTCTCGCGGCGCATCGCCCGCAACACCTCGGCCGTCCTCGTCGAGGAGTCCCACCTGGCCCGGGTCATCGACCCGGCGGGCGGCTCCTGGTACGTGGAGGGGCTGACCGACGAACTCGCGCACGCCGGCTGGGCGTTCTTCCAGGAGATCGAGCGGGCCGGCGGCCAGGCCGCCGCGCTGCGCTCCGGGACGGTCGGCGAGCGGCTGGCGCGGACCTGGGCGGAGCGCCGGAAGAAGCTCGCCACCCGCCGCGAGCCGGTGACCGGGGTAAGCGAGTTCCCCGACCTGGCGGAGAAGCCCGTCGTCCGCGAGCCCGCGCCCGCGCCGCCGGCCGGCGGGCTGCCGCGGGTGCGCAGGGACGAGGCGTTCGAGGCACTGCGGGGACGCTCCGATGCGCATCTGGCCGCGACCGGCGCCCGGCCGCGCGTCTTCCTCGCCGCCCTGGGCCCGGCGGCCGTGCACACCCCGCGGCTGACCTTCGCCGCGAACCTGTTCCAGGCCGGCGGCGTCGAGCCCGTCACCGGGGGCACCTTCGCGGACAGCGGCGCGCGCGAGGCGTGCCTGTGCTCCGGCGACTCGGTGTACGCGGAGCAGGGCGCCGCCGCCGCGGCGGAGCTGCGGGCCGCGGGGGCGCGGCACGTGTACCTCGCCGGGCGCCCGGGCGCGTACGACGGCGCCGACACCTACGTGCACGCCGGCTGCGACGCCGTGGCCGTGCTCACCGACGCACTCGACCGCATGGGAGTGGCCCGATGACCGTCCCCGACTTCTCGGACATCGAGCTGGGCACCCCGGCCCCCGCGGCGGGGGCCGACGAGTGGCGCGCCGCCGTCAAGCGCGGCGGGGACGGCGGCGACCTCGGCTGGGAGACGCCCGAGGGCATCGCCGTCCGGCCGCTGTACACCGGGCAGGACCTGGCGGACCTGGACTTCCTGGACACCTATCCGGGCGTCGCGCCGTATCTGCGCGGCCCGTACCCGACGATGTACGTCAACCAGCCCTGGACGATCCGGCAGTACGCGGGCTTCTCCACCGCCGAGGAGTCCAACGCCTTCTACCGCCGCAATCTCGCGGCCGGCCAGAAGGGGCTGTCCGTCGCCTTCGACCTGCCCACCCACCGCGGTTACGACAGCGACCACCCGCGGGTGCCGGGCGACGTCGGCATGGCGGGCGTGGCGATCGACTCGATCCTCGACATGCGCCGGCTCTTCGACGGCATCCCGCTGGACCGGATGACGGTGTCGATGACGATGAACGGCGCGGTGCTGCCGGTGCTTGCGCTGTACATCGTGGCGGCCGAGGAGCAGGGGGTGCCTCCGGAGAAGCTGGCGGGGACCATCCAGAACGACATCCTCAAGGAGTTCATGGTCCGCAACACCTACATCTACCCCCCGAAGCCGTCGATGCGGATCATCTCCGACATCTTCGCCTTCACCTCGCGGAAGATGCCGCGCTACAACTCGATCTCGATCTCCGGCTACCACATCCAGGAGGCGGGCGCGACGGCCGACCTGGAGCTGGCGTACACCCTCGCCGACGGCGTGGAGTACATCCGGGCGGGCCGGGAAGCGGGCCTGGACGTGGACGCGTTCGCACCGCGGCTGTCGTTCTTCTGGGCGATCGGCATGAACTTCTTCATGGAGATCGCGAAGCTGCGGGCGGCACGCCTTCTGTGGGCGAAGCTCGTCAAGCGCTTCGATCCGCAGAATCCCAAGTCGCTGTCCCTGCGCACCCACTCGCAGACCTCCGGCTGGTCGCTGACGGCGCAGGACGTCTACAACAACGTGACGCGCACCTGCGTCGAGGCGATGGCGGCCACCCAGGGCCACACGCAGTCGCTGCACACCAACGCACTGGACGAGGCGCTGGCGCTGCCGACGGACTTCGCCGCCCGGATCGCCCGCAACACGCAACTGCTGCTCCAGCAGGAGTCCGGTACGACCCGGGTGATCGACCCGTGGGGCGGCAGCGCGTACGTGGAGCGGCTGACGTACGACCTGGCGCGGCGGGCCTGGCAGCACATCGAGGAGGTCGAGCAGGCCGGCGGGATGGCGCAGGCGATCGACGCGGGCATCCCGAAGCTGCGGGTGGAGGAGGCGGCGGCGCGCACCCAGGCCCGTATCGACTCGGGGCGGCAGCCGGTGATCGGCGTGAACAAGTACCGGGTGGCGTCCGACGAGCAGATCGAGGTACTGAAGGTCGACAACTCCTCGGTGCGGGCGCAGCAGATCGCGAAGCTGGAGCGGCTGCGTGCGGAGCGCGACGAAGCCGCGTGCCGGGACGCGCTGGACGACCTGACGCGGGCGGCCGGCGGCGACGGCAACCTGCTGGAGCTGGCGGTACGGGCCGCGCGCGCCCGGGCGACGGTGGGCGAGATCTCGTACGCCCTGGAGAAGAGCTACGGGCGGCACGCCGGGCAGATCCGTACGATCTCCGGGGTGTACCGGAACGAGGCGGGCGAGTCGCCGTCGGTGGAGCGGACCAGGGCGCGGGTGGGCGCGTTCGCGGAGGCCGAGGGCCGGCGGCCGCGCATCCTGGTCGCCAAGATGGGCCAGGACGGGCACGACCGCGGGCAGAAGGTGATCGCCACGGCCTTCGCCGACCTCGGCTTCGACGTGGACGTCGGCCCGCTCTTCCAGACCCCGGCGGAGGTGGCGCGGCAGGCCGTGGAGGCGGACGTGCACATCGTGGGGGTGTCGTCGCTGGCGGCCGGGCACCTGACGCTCGTACCGGCGCTGCGCGAAGCGCTGGCGGAGGAGGGGCGCGAGGACATCATGGTCGTCGTCGGCGGGGTGATCCCGCCGCAGGACGTGGCGACGCTGCTGGAGATGGGCGCGACGGCGGTGTTCCCGCCGGGCACGGTGATCCCGGACGCCGCGTACGACCTGGTGACGCAGTTGGCCGCCGGGCTCGGGCACGACGCCGCGTGAGCGGGTGAACCGGTGGCCATCGATCTCGACACGTACGTCAAGGGCGTCCTCGACGGCAAGCGCGCGCTCGTCGCCCGCGCGATCACCCTCGTGGAGTCCACCCGGCCGCAGCACCGGGCGCTGGCCCAGGAGTTGCTGACCGAGCTGCTGCCGCACAGCGGGAAGGCCCGGCGCATCGGGGTCAGCGGGGTGCCGGGGGTGGGCAAGTCGACGTTCGTCGACGCCTTCGGCAGCATGCTGACGGGGCTGGGCCACCGGGTGGCGGTGCTGGCCGTCGACCCGTCGTCCAGCCGCACCGGCGGCTCGATCCTGGGCGACAAGACCCGCATGGAGCGCCTCGCCGTGGATCCGGCCGCGTTCGTGCGCCCCTCCCCCACCGCGGGCACGCTCGGCGGGGTCGCGAAGGCGACGCGCGAGTCGATCGTGGTGATGGAGGCCGCCGGCTACGACGTGGTGCTGGTGGAGACCGTCGGCGTCGGCCAGTCCGAGACGTCCGTCGCGAACATGGTCGACTCCTTCCTGCTGCTGACGCTGGCCAGGACCGGGGACCAGTTGCAGGGCATCAAGAAGGGTGTGCTGGAGCTGGCGGACGTCATCGCCGTCAACAAGGCGGACGGGCCGCACGAGCGCGACGCCCGGGCGGCGGCGCGGGAACTGGCGGGCGCGCTGCGCCTGATGCACGGCAGGGGCGCGTTCTGGACGCCGCCGGTGCTGCACTGCAGCGCGCGCGAGGCGACCGGGCTCGACACGGTCTGGGACCGGCTGGAGCGCCACCGTGAACTGCTGGAGAGCACCGGGCGGCTGGCCGCCTTGCGGCGCGATCAGCAGGTGGACTGGACGTGGACGATGGTGCGCGACGAGTTGCTGGGCCGGCTGCGCGCCGACCCGGCGGTCGACGCCCTGGCGCCGGAGCTGGAACGGCAGGTCAGGGAAGGCGAGTTGACGGCGACGCGGGCGGCGGAGCGGATCCTGGACGCGTTCGGCGGCTGAGCGGCCCGCGGTGGCGGCGGTACGGTGCGATCGGCGGCCCGGCGCCGTGCGGTGCGGACCGGACGCGGTGTCAGCTCACCGGCTGCCCGGTGCGCGAGCCGATCGGCGGGGCCCCGGTGTGGTCGCGGGCGCCGGTGATCGGGCAGCCGAGGGTGCCGGCGGCGGCGTAGGCCGGCGCCCTGGGGTCCCGGTAGCCGGCCCAGGCGAGGGCTCCGGCCAGCACCGCCGGGCCGCCGGCGACACCGGCCCAGGTGCGGAACGCCGACGCCGAGGCGTCCGCGAGCACCGGCTCCAGCGCCGCCCGTTCGGCGGCCGGGAGCGCGGCGGGCGGCCCGTCGGAGAGCGGGCGTGCGCGCGCCGTGTCGAGTGCGGCGCCGTCCGGTGCGGCGATGCCGGCGCGGGCGAGCCCGTCGTCGAGCGCGGCGGAGAACTGCACGGAGATGACCACGCCGGGCACCGCGATGGCCATCATGCTGCCGATCCGGGCTACGGCGTTGCTGATGCCGGAGGCGACCCCGGCCGGTCGGCGGGGGCGGCGGACTTCGCGCCGGAGGTGAGCGGCGCGACGAGCATCGCCAGGGCCCAGCCCGTGCACGAGGACGGACGGGAGCACGACGGTCCACATCGAGGTCCCGGCGTCCGCGCGCAGCAGCAGGAGCATGCCGAGCCCGGCGAGCAGCGAGCCGCCGGCGATGAACGGCCGGCCGCAGTGGCGGTCGGCGAGCGCGCCGAAGCGGCGAATGCCCGGATACGGAAGAGCGCGGGTGGCAGCAGCGGGTTGCGGACGCGGCGCTCCCAGAGCAGGAACGCGGCGAGCGAGACGGCGCCGGTGACGAGGGCGGCGGCGATGGCATGCAGCGCGACGGTGGTCATCAGGCTGTCCATGCCGACCAGCGACGAGGCCAGCACGCAGGCCGACAGCACGCGCCCCGCCTGCCGTTGGGCGGCCCGCCGCGGAGGGGATCCGGAGGTCATGGCGGCCGTGCTCCCGCCCGCCGGTCCGGGCGGGCAACGAGACGGCGGGCCCGCCGCGGCGCACCTTCGGGGCGCGCCGCGGGACCCTCCGCGGGGCGGATCAGACGGCCACGCCCTTCGATTTCAGTAACTCGACGGTGCCGGTGACGTTTCCCGCCTCCTGGACTTCCTCGTGGGAGACTTCCGTGTCGAACCTCCGGCTCAGTTCCACGGCGACTTCCACGAGTACCAGCGAGTCGAACTCCATGATGTCGAAGGGCGTTTCCGCCGTGCTTCCCTCGGGTGCCCCGAATTCGGTGGTGAGCAGATCCAGAAGTTCTTCCGCGGATTGCCGCGTCGACGACGTCACGAGTTCTCTCCGTTTCCGTGCATTCTTGCTTCCCTGCATTTTCTACGTGCGCGGAGGCCGTAGCTCCGTGCTCATACCGCGGTGATTCCCGGCCACGTGAGCGCGACCGATCCCCACGAGAATCCGCCGCCGAACGCGGCGAGGACCACACGGTCCCCTTCCTTCAGTTCGCCGGACGTGACAGCGTCCGTGAGGGCGAGCGGAATGGAGGCGGCGGAGGTGTTTCCCACGCGGTCGATATTGACGACGAGCCGGTCCGCGGGGAAATCCAGCCTGCGCGCCAGGGAGGTGAGGATCCGTATGTTCGCCTGGTGGCCGACGAGCCGGTCCACCTCGCCGGCCTCCCAGCCGACGCGCCCCAGCAGCACCGTCACCGAGCCCGCCATCCTGGCGACCGCGTGCGCGAAGACCTTCTCGCCCTGCATCGTCAGCCGGTGGGCCAGGGGGTCGCGTACGGGCCCGGCGGCGGCCTCCCTCGAACCGCCGCCGGGCACGTACGCGAGGTCGAAGCCGGAGCCGTCGGAGCCGAGGTCGGTGCCGAGCAGCACCCCCGGAGCGGCAGCGTCCGGCGCGGCGGCGAGCACGGCCGCGCCAGCGCCGTCGCCGAAGATCACCGCCGTCGTGCGGTCCTCCTTGTCCAGCAGGCTCGACATCGTCTCCGCGCCGATCACCAGCACCCGCCGCGCCTGCCCCGCGGCGATCTGCCCCGCCGCGGCCGCCAGCCCGTAGAGGAAGCCGGAGCACGCGGCGCCCATGTCGTACGCCGCCACGGGGCCGAGGCCCAGCCGGGCCGCGACCTGCGGCGCCGTGGCCGGGCAGGGGTGGTCGGGGGTGGTGGTGGCGAGGACCAGGGCGTCGACCGCGCCCGGCTCGGCCGGCAGGCCGGCCGACTTCAGCGCGCGTTCGCCCGCCTCCACCGCGAGGTCGCCGGTGGCCTGGCCCGGGGTGGCCCAGCGGCGGGTGCGGATGCCGGTTCTGGTGCTGATCCACTCGTCGGAGGTGTCGAGGGTGCGGCTGAGGTCGTCGTTGGTCACCTGCCGCGGCGGCAGGTGTGCGCCCAGCCCGATGAGCGCGGCGTGCTGCGTCATGTGTGGTTCCCCCTTCGGACGGCGCGGCGCGGTGCCGGCGCGCGGACTGCGTGCTACGGGGTCAGGGCAGCAGGTGCGCGACGTTGCAGGCGAGCCGCATGCCGGCGGAGGTGCTGCTCAGCCGGCCGGCGCGCCAGGTGCCGCGCTCGGTCGTCAGCTTGACGGGGCGGCCGAGCGCCACCCGCAGCCGGCCGTCGTCGTGCGCCGTCCCGCCGGCGGCGACGGCCGTGTCGTCGAGGGCGATCGAGGTGGTGCGCATCCAGAGCGTGTGGGAGGCGGCCCGCTCGATGCCGTCGTAGCGGTAGAGGAGCACCTGCCCGAGTTGGAGCGCGGCGACGAACAGGTCGACCATCGTGGGTCTGAGTCCGGCTCCGCCGGGTCCTGTGCCGGCGGTGACGGACATGTCCGCGCTCATCGCCTCCTCGCCCTCGGCGGCGACGCCGGTGACGAACTGGCTGCGGCCGAAGTGGGACGCGCCGAAGGGGGCGTCGTTCCAGGGGCCCGGCCGCATCTCCGCCGTCGCGTACGTCCCTTCCGTCACGCCGGTCCGGTCGCCCGCGGGGTGCTCCACCTCCACCCGCACGGCCATCGCCCCGACCCGGCAGTCCGCGGTCGTCCGCCGCAGCCCGGGCGCGGACCCGGCGGTCACGGCGTCCTCGGTGGCGCCGACCGGGAAGTGGCCGAGGCCGTCCTCGACTGGCTCGTTGCCCGCCTTGACGGACAGCGAGCGGACCGTGAAGGGCGCCTCGGCGGGCAGGTCGCGGGTGTGGGCGACGAGCAGGCCGGCCAGCCACGCCCCGTAGACCATGGCGTCGATCGTGGACAGGTGCGGGCGCTGCCGGACGGTGCCCTTCCGCGACCAGGTGCCGTCGATGCGCAAGCCCGCGGTCGCGTCGATACGGGCCCGCCCGCCGTCACCCGCGGGCCGGACGGCGATGTCGGTGAGGACGTTGGTGACGCGTTTGAACCCCTCGCCGAGGAATCGCTCGCGCCGGTCCCCCAGAACGTCGTCCACGGAGCCTGCATACAGCTCCTGTGCTGTTTGCGCGATGAATTGCATGATCGGGCTCTCCCCCGTGCAGACGCGTTTGTCGGTGGCCTCCGGCCCGTATCGACGTGGGGGTGCATCGGCCCCACTGCGCCGATCGCGATTCAGGCTGAGAAAACGTTATCGATGGCATTCCACCATAGTCGGCACCGCGTGGGGGAACCCGCCGTGCCCGCGCTTTAGAGCAATATCTTGCTACCGCCGCCCACCCGCTTTCCTGCGGTTCCCGAGTAGTACGGTGAACCGGTCCGTGTACGACCCAGACCCGGCATTCCGGCCGGTTCGTCCGAACCGCCCGGCACCGACCGAACCGAGGACTTCACCGCCATGAAGATCGCCATATCCGGCACCTACTCCGCCGGTAAGACGTCGACCGTGATGGCACTTTCGCACTACACGGGGATTCCGCGTACTCTCGCGCGCACGATCCGGGAGATCATGCCCGAGACCCTGCCGGGCAGGAAGCTGGCGGACGTGACGCCGGCGGAGTTCCTCCAGCTCGTGATGCGCCGGCACACCGGCCGCGCCGTGGCCGAGGCGCGGCTCGGCGACCGCTTCATCTCCGACGGGTCGTCGCTGCAGGAGTGGCTCTACGGCGAGGGCCGCATCCGCTACGGCATGAACCCGAACGCCAGCGCCGGCGACCCGTCGTTCCGCCCGGTCGAAGCCACCCCCGAGATGCGCTTCTTCGCGGAGGTCGTGGAGCAGTACGGCCGGGCGATGCGGCAGCACGTGAAGGCGACGTTCGACGCGTACGTGCACCTGCGCAACGAGCTGCCCGTGACCGCCGACGGCCACCGCCCGATGAACGACCGGTTCCGCGCGACGGTGGACGGGATGCTGCTGGAGACGCTCGACGAGCTGGAGATCCCGTACCACATCGTCAGCGGCACCATGCCCGAGCGGCTGGAGACCATCGCCGGCATCTTCGGCTGGGAGCCGGTGATGGCCGTCGAGGAGGCCATCGAGCTGGCCCGGCGGGACTACGCGGGACAGGACTTCCGCTGGGAGACCGAGCGGGTCCCGGCCGCGGGCTGAGACCGTACGCGCCGGCCGCGGGCCGCGCCGCGCGGGCACCGCAGTCACGCCTGCCCGGCCGGCGCCCGGCGCGCGCGCAGCGCCATCTCGCCGCACCACGCCAGCAGGTTGACCGCCGCGAAGGCGGCGCCGGTCAGCACCACGGCGTCCCAGCCGCCGGCCGCGTACGCCGCCGCCGACGCGCTCGATCCGGCGATGGCCCCGCTGAAGTAGGCCACCATGTACGCGGTGGTGATGCGGCTGCGCGCCTCGGGGCGCTGCCGGAAGTTGACCGCGAGGTTGACGACCTGCATGCCCTGCACGCCGAGGTCGAGCACGACGACGCCGAGCAGCAGCGCCCACAGCCAGGTGCCGCCGTCCAGGCCCATCAGGCCCCAGCTCGCCAGGATCACCGTGAACAGGACCCCGGTGACCGCGTTGTCCCGGCCCCGGTCGACCTGCGGGCCGGTGATCCGCGCCGCGTAGGCGCCGACGACGCCGGCGAGGCCGAACAGGCCGATGGCGCCGGCCCCGTAGGAGTACGGCGGGTCGTCGAGCAGGAACGCGATCGAGGTCCACAGCGCGTTGAAGCCGGCGAAGGACATGAAGCCGTACAGGCAGCGCAGCCGCAGCACCGGCTCTTCCCGCATGATCGTGAAGATGGAGCGCAGCAGCTTCCCGTACGGCATCTGCGCGGCCGGCGGCGCGTCGGGCAGCGCCCGCCTGAGCACCAGCGCGAGCACGACCATCAGCGCGGCGGCGACCGCGAACACGGTGCGCCAGCCGCCCAGTTCGGCGATGAGCCCGCCGCCGGTGCGGGCCAGCAGCACGCCCATGAGCACGCCGCTCATCACCGAGCCGGTGACCCGGCCGCGCTCCTGCGGGGCGGCGAGCCCCGCGGCGAACGGCACCAGGATCGGCGCGACGACGGCGGTCAGCGACATCACCGCGGAGGCGGCGATCAGCATGGAGACGGAGAAGGCCGCCGCGGACAGCGCCTGCATCGCGGCGACGACCAGGAGCAGATTCACCACCAGGCGCTTCTTGTTGACGATGTCGCCCAATGGCAGCAGCAGCGCGAGCCCGGCGGCGTAGCCGACGGTGCTGGCGATCACGATCAGCGACACCGTGTCGCTGCTGACGTCGAAGGTGTCGGCGATCGCGGTCAGCAGCGGCTGGCAGTAGTAGATGTTGGCGACGGCGAACCCCGCGGCGACCGCGAAGAGCGTGACCATCGCCTTGGAGAGGCCCGGCGCGCCCGGGCCGGGTGCGGGGTCCGGCGACGTGCTGCGCGGCGGCGCCACGCCGTCGGATGACTGTGCCGAACTCACGCTTGTTTGCCTCCCGTTGACGAATCCGGCGCTGACGTGCCGCCGGAACCCGCACTACGCTAGGAAGCGCCGTACGAACCATGCGGTACCTACGGACCAGGGGGAGTTCGTCGTGCGTTTCGACCGGCCAGGGGATGTGTTCCTCGCCGACTGCCCGGCCCGGCTGACGCTTGAGGTGATCTCGGACAAGTGGAGCATGGTGACGCTGTACGCGCTCGGCTCCCGACCGTGGCGCCACGGTGAACTGCGCGAACTCATCGGCGGCGTCAGCTCCAAGGTGCTGACGCAGACGCTGCGGCGGCTGGAGCGGTACGGGATGGTGCGCCGGCACGAGTACGCCGAGGTGCCCCGCCGGGTGGAGTACGAGCTGACGGAGCTGGGGCACACCCTGCTGCCGGCGATCGCGGCGCTGACCACCTGGGCGGAGCAGCACGGCGCGGCGGTGATCGAGGCGCTCGACGGCCACGGCGCCCTCGACGGGGCCGGCGGTCCCGGGCCGGCCCGCAGGCCCGAGGGAGCGCCGGCCGGCGCCTCGGCCTCCGCGTAACTCCGGCACCCTCCCGCGCAGCCGGGATTCTCCCCCGCCGCCCCGGTCGCGGCGGGGGCGCCGCCTGCTGCCGTTCGCTGCACGACTCTTGAGCTGTCCGACCCGTCGATCTAGGATTCTCGAAGAGCCCGATTGAAACGATTCAATTCTGGGCCGGACACGCCATCCTCAACCAAGGGACGTGCGATGAGCCACGAGCGCGAGACGAACAACGGAAGTGCATGGAACCGGCGGGCCTTTCTGCGCACCTCCGCCGCCGCCGGCGCGACAGCCGGCGTCATCGGCCTCGGCCAGGGCGCCGTCCCCGCCGCCGCGGCCGGCCGGGACGGCGAGGACGGCGAGGACGGCGGCGAGGAGGGACTGCGCGTCGAGCGCACCACCGTCGAGTACGCGCCCTCCCTCCTCGGCACCGACATCGCCGCACCCCGGCTGAGCTGGGAGCTGTCCGCGCCGGGCAGCGGCGCGCGGCAGAGCGCGTACCAGGTCAGGGTGGCGCCGGACACCGAGGGCGACGGTCCCGTGGTGTGGGACTCCGGCCGGGTCGCCTCGGCGCAGACCGTCGGCGTCGCCTACGGCGGTCCCGCGCTGCAGACCCGTACCCGCTACCACTGGCAGGTGCGGGTCTGGGACGGCCGGGGCCGGCCGTCGGCCTGGAGCAGATGGAGCTGGTGGGAGACCGCGCTGGCGGAGAGCGACTGGCGCGGCCACTGGATCGGCGCCGGCGCCGCGCCCGCGCCGCCCGGCTTCGCCGGGGCGTCGTGGATCTGGGCGCCCGGTGCCACGCCGCAGAACGCCCCCGCGGGACCGGTCTGGTTCCGCGCCGCGCTCGAACTGCCCGCCGGGGCCGAGGTGTCGGCGGCCCGGATCGTGGCCACCGCCGACGACGACTTCACCCTCTTCCTCGACGGCATGCAGGTACTGCACGCCCCGCAGCAGACCGACGGCTGGCGCACCGGGCGGCAGGCCGACGTCACCGACGCGGTCCGCGCGGCGGACGGCCGGGTGGTCGTCGCCGTACGGGCCACCAACCGGGGCGGCGCCTCGGTCAACCCGGGCGGTCTGCTCGTACGCCTCATGGTGCACCGCGGCGACGACGTCACCGAACTGGTCACCGGGCCCGGCTGGCGGTGCGCGGATCAGGAGCAGGACGGCTGGCAGCAGCCCGGCTTCGACGACGGCGCGTGGGCGGCGGCGACGGTGCTCGCGCCGTACGGCCAGGGCCCCTGGGGCAGCGGCGCGGCGGTGCCCGCCGAGGTGCGGCCCGCGCCGCTGCTGCGCCGCGAGTTCACCGTCGGCCGGCCCGTGCGGCGCGCCCGGCTGTACCTCAGCGGACTCGCCTACTACGAGGCCGAGATCAACGGCCGTCACGTCGGCCGCCAGGTCCTCGACCCGGGCTTCACCGACTACGACGAGACCGTGCTGTACGCCGTCCACGACGTCACCGACCTGGTCACGCGCGGCGCCAACGCCATCGGCGTCACCCTGGGCCGCGGCTTCTTCGGCATGACGACGCCCAACGTCTGGAACTGGCACCAGCCGCCGTGGCACGGCGAGCCCCGGCTGCTGGCCCAGTTGGAGATCGAGCACCCGGGCGGCGCCCGTACCACCGTGGCCACCGACGGCAGTTGGCGCCTCACCGAGGGCCCCACCCGCTCCGACTGCCTCTACGCCGGCGAGACCTACGACGCCCGCGAGCACCCCGCGGGCTGGACCCGGCCGGGCTTCGACGACACCGCCTGGGCGCGGCCCGCGCGCCAGGACCCGCCCAAGGGGACCCTGCGCGCCCAGCCCCACGACGCCATCCAGGTCATCGACACCGTCCGGCCGGTCGCCGTCACCGCCCACGGCGACACCTGGATCGTCGACATGGGCCGCACCCTGGCCGGCTGGTCGCGGCTGTCGGTACGCGCCCCCGCGGGCACCGTCGTGCGGCTCGTGCACGGTGAGAAGCTGAAGGCCGACGGCAGCGTGCACGCCGAGACGGGACATGTGCCGGGCCGCTTCCAGACGGACGAGTACGTCTGCGCGGGCGGCGGGTCCGCGGAGGTGTGGGAGCCCAAGTTCTCGTACAAGGGCTTCCGTTACGTGCAGATCAGCGGGCTGCCCGCCAGGCCGGAGCCCGGCGACGTCCTCGGCCGCGTCGTGCACACGCCGGTCGCCGACACCGGCACGTTCGGCTGCTCGGAGCCGTTCTACGAGCAGTTGGAGCGCGCCATGCGCCGCACCGTGCAGAACAACCTGCACGGCATCCCCACCGACACCCCGATGTACGAGAAGAACGGCTGGACGGGCGACGCGCAGGTCGGCGCGCCCGTGATGATGTACGCGCTGGGCATGCACCGGATGCTCGGCAAGTGGCTGGACGACCTCCGCGACAGCCAGAACGCCGAGGGGCAGGTGCCGGTGATCGTGCCCAGCGGCGGCTGGGGCTACCGCGACCTGGCACCCGCGCCGGAGTGGACGACCGTCTACCCGTTCCTGGTCCGGGAGATGTACCGCGTGTACGGCGACGAGCGCGTCGTACGCGACCATCTGCCGGCGCTCACGCGCTATCTGGACTGGGAGCTGGACCGGCTGGTGGACGGGCTGGCGGTGACCGCACTCGGCGACTACCTGCCGCCCGGCTACGGCGGCAACCCGCCCGAGGACACCCGGCTGACCGCCACCTCGTATCTGCACCGGGCGCTCACCGACACCGCGGCGATGGCGGACCTGGCGGGCGAGTCCGGCACCCGGGACCGGTACCTGGCCGCCGCCGACGACCTCAGGGAGGCGCTGAACGCCGCGTTCCTGGGGCCGGAGGGCCACTACCGCACGGCGAAGGACCCGGGCTACCGGCAGACGAACAACTGCATACCGCTGGCCTTCGGCCTGGTGCCGGCCGGGGCGCGGGCGAGCGTCACCGCGTCGCTGCTCGCCGACATCGAGAAGCGCGGCAACCACCTCAACACGGGCGCACTGGGCACCAGCGTGCTGCTGCGCGCGCTGACCGCAGAGGGGCACGCCGACGTGGCACACGCCATCGCGACGCAGCGCACGTACCCGGGTTGGGGCTACTGGTTCGACAACGGCGCGGACACCATGTGGGAGATGTGGCAGCTCGACTCGCGCTCGCGGGACCACTACTTCCAGGGCACGGTGGTCCAGTGGCTGTACGAGAACGTGGCCGGGCTGCGGCCGGGCGACGCCGGCTACCGCACGTTCGCGGTGCGCCCGGACGCGCGCGCCGGGGTGGACTGGGCGCGTACGGAGCTGCACACGGTGCGCGGTCCCGCGGCCGTGTCGTGGTCGCGGATCGACGCGACGGTGCGGCTGGCGGTGCGGGTCCCGGTGGGGTCGACGGCGGAGGTGCACGTGCCGAGCGGGTCGCGCGCGGACGTCCGGGAGCCGGAGGGCGCGGAGTTCGTACGGACCGAGCCCGGCTTCGCGGTGTACCGGGTGCCGCACGGCTCGTGGACGTTTACGGGGAAGCCGTGACGCGCGGCGTGCACCGCAGCCGTGATTGAAACCATTCAGTAGCGCGGGGCGGCGGCGTGGGACGGGCCGCCGCCCCGGCAGCACTCGCCCCCGCGGGGGTCGTTGACACCTCTGGTGCGGCTCCTTACCGTGTCAGGCGATTACAACGATGTAATAGCGCGCGCAGCTCGCCTCACCGGGCGGTCGGCCCCGCGGCCGGCCGCCCGGAGTCCGCTCCCGGAAGGAGCTTCCGTGTCCCCGCGCCCCTTCAGAGCCGTCACCGCCGCCGCGGCCCTACTCGCCGCACTCGCCGCCTTCGCCGCCCCCGGCCCGTCCGCCGCCGCCGAGCCGGCCGCCGAGCCCGTACCCGCAACCGCCGCCGCCCCCGGCCCGCCGGTGCTCGACGTGAACTTCCCCGACCCCGACGTCGTCAAGGCGGGCGACACGTACCACGCCTACGCCACCAACGGCGCCGGCAAGAACATCCAGCACGCCACCTCCACCGACCTCGCCTCCTGGTCGCCGGACGGCGCCGACGTACTGCCCCGCCTCGGCGACTGGGCAGTGCCGGACCGGGGGCTGGTCTGGGCGCCCGAAGTCTTCGACAACGGCGCCGGGTTCACCATGCACTACACCGCGCGCGACCGCGCCAGCGACAAGCAGTGCATCGGCGTCGCCCTGGCCGCCACCCCGGAAGGCCCCTTCGAGCCCGCCGGCCGCGGCCCGCTGGTCTGCCCCGAACGCCAGGGCGGCGCCATCGACGCCTCCAGTTACACCGAGGGCGGCCAGCGCTACATGCTCTGGAAGAACGACGGCAACTGCTGCAGCACGGACACCTGGCTGTACGTCCAGCCCATGAACGCGAACGGCACCGTCGTCAGGGGCAAGCCCACGCCGCTCATCCGCCAGGACCGCGCCTGGGAGGGCAACGTCATCGAGGCGCCGACGCTCGTCAAGCGCGACGGCAGGTACGTACTGCTCTACTCCGCCTCGTTCTACGACGGCAACCGCTACAAGACGGGCTACGCCGTCGCCGACCGCCTCACCGGCCCGTACACCAAGGTGGCCGACCCGCTGCTGAGCACCGACACCTTCGGCGGCGCCGTCCGCGGCCCCGGCGGCCAGGACGTCGTCACCGCCCCGGACGGGCGCGACCGGATCCTCTTCCACGGCTGGAGCGCGGACCGCTCGCGGCGCGCGATGTACGCGACGGGCATCGGCTGGGCGGACGGCCGTCCCGTGGTGGAGGGCAGCAAGGTCCTGTACCAGGCGGAGAACGCCGTCGTGAACAACGCGCGGATCCGCGACTCCGCCGGCGCGCACGACGGCGGCGCCGTCGGGCACATCGACTACGCGAACAGCTACGTGGAGTTCTCCGTCTTCGCCCCGGCCGCCGGCCACCGCACCCTCTCCGTCCGCTACGCCAACGGCTCCCTGGCCGACTCCGCCCCGGTGACCTCGTCGCACCTGCTCACCGTCGGCGGCAAGGCGGCCGGGAGCGTGGACTACCCCTTCACCGGCTGGGAGAAGTGGGCCACGGTCGACCAGCGGGTCCGGCTCGACGCGGGCTGGAACACGGTGCGCCTCGGCCGCGGCACGTACTACGCCGAGCTCGACAGCATCGAGCTCACCTGAGGCACGGCGCCGGCCGCCCATGACCGACACTGATCCGATGGAAGATCAGGTGCGCACGGTCATGACGCTGGTCGACGACGTACTGGGCCCCGAGGTCGCCGGCGCCTACCTGCACGGCTCCGCCGTCCTCGGCGGGCTGCGCCCCGCCAGCGACGTGGACGTCCTCGTCGTCGCCCGCCGCTCGCTGACCGACGGCGAGCGGCGGGCGCTCCTCGACGGGCTGCTGCGGGTGTCCGGGTTCACCGGCGGGCTGCGCCCGGTGGAGCTGACGGTGGTCGTGGAGTCCGGGATCCGGCCGTGGCGCTACCCGCCGACCGGCGACTTCCTGTACGGGGAGTGGCTGCGCGAGGAGTTCGAGGCGGGCGGGCCGCCGCGGCCGGAGCCCATGCCCGACCTGGCGATCGTGCTCACGATGACGCTGGCCGGTGACCACGCGCTCGCGGGACCGCCGCCCGCGCGGGTGCTGGACCCGGTGCCGTTCGAGGACGTGGCCCGCGCCGCGACGGCCGGCATCCCGGAGCTGCTGGCCGGGGCGGACGGCGACACCCGCAACGTGCTGCTCACCCTGGCCCGGATCTGGAGCACGCTGGCCACCGGGGAGATCCGCCCCAAGGACGCCGCCGCCGCGTGGGCGCTGGACCGGCTGCCGCCGGAGCACCAGCCGGTGCTGGAGTACGCGCGGGAGCTGTATCTCGGCAGCCGGTACGCGGAGGAGAGCTGGACCGAGGAGCTGAGGGCCGCGGTGCGTCCGCACACGGAGTACGTGGTCGCCGAGATCGGGAAGCTGTCCCGGCCCTGACCGCACGCCGGCTGTCTCAACTCCGGCGGTGGCTGCCCGGGGTGGTGCCGTAGGCGCGGCGGTAGACGTCGATGAAGGCGCTCGCCGAGGACCAGCCGCAGCGGTGCGCGACCGTCGTCACCGGCACGTCGTCGGCGAGCAGCCGCAGCGCGTGGTAAAGGCGCACCTGCGTGCGCCACTGCGGGAACGTCATGCCCGTCTCGCGGCGAAAGAGGCGGCTGAGCGTCCGCTCCCCCGCGCCCGCGGCCCGGCCCAGGACGGCCAGCGTGCGCTGGTCGGCGGGGTCTGCGTACAGCACGTCGCAGACGGCGGCGAGCCGCGGGTCCGCGGGCGCGGGCAGCGGCACCGGCTGCCCCGCGGCGCCGGCTGCGGCGGCGGCGCGCAGCCGGTCCAGCAGGACGGTGTGCAGCCGCTGCCGCTCGGCGGTCTCGTCGTACGGGTCGCGGGTGCAGGCGAGGATCAGCTCGCGCAGCAGCGGGCTGACGGCCAGGACGGCGGGCGCGCCGAGCCCGAGGGGGTCGGTGGCGGCGGGTACGCCGATGAGGTGCAGGTCGAGCCGGCCGTACGCGCGGTGGGCGTGGACGCAGCCCGCGGGCACCCACAGCGCACGGGTGCCGGGCGCGAACCAGGTGCCCGCGTCGGTGGTGACGGCGAGCACGCCGGCGCCGGCGTAGACGAGTTGGTGATCGTCGTGCCGGTGCGCGTCGATGCGCGCGCCCGCGGCCAGCGTCGTGGCCCGGGTGGGCGCCTCGGGGGTGTGGCGGATATCCGGCATCGATTGGCACTTTATCGGAAGTTCGCCACGGGCGACTCGGTGACGATCGGGGGATGCCCGAGCCCCGCGCCGCCCGCTTCCGGCAGCTGACCCTGCTGTCCGTGGGGCACGCCTGCGTCGACGTGTACCAGGGGGCGGTGGCGGCGCTGGTGCCGTTGTTCGTCGCCGAGCGGGCGTACTCGTACGCCGCGGCCTCGGGGGTGGTGCTGGCGGCCTCGCTGCTGTCGTCGGTGGTGCAGCCGCTGTTCGGGGTGGTGACGGACCGGCGGCCGCTGCCGTGGCTGCTGCCGGTGAGCACGCTGGCGGCCGGCGCGGGGGTGGCGCTGGCCGGGGTCTCCGGCTCGTACGCCGTGACGCTCGCGGTGGTCGCGCTGTCGGGCATCGGGGTGGCCGCGTACCACCCGGAGGCGGCGCGGGTCGCGCGGCGGGCGAGCGCGGGCAGCCACACGGCGATGGGCTGGTTCTCCCTCGGCGGCAACCTGGGCTTCGCCACCGCTCCCCCGCTGGTGGCCGCCGTCGTCGCGGCCGGCGGGCTGCGGGCCTCGCCGCTGCTGGTGCTGCCGGCGCTGGCGGGGGCGGCGCTGTGCGCCGCGGCGCTGCGCGGGCTGCGGCCGTACGCGCCGGCGGAGACGGCGGACGGCGCGGGCCCGGCGGGGATACCCGGGGGCCGGGACGACTGGCCCTCCTTCGCGCGGCTGACCGGGGCGGTGGTCTGCCGTTCCGTGGTGTTCGTAGGACTGAGCGCGTTCGTCTCGCTGTACGTGCCCGGGCGCACGGCGGGCGGGACGGCGGCGGGCACGGCGGCGCTGTTCGTGCTCTATCTGGGCGGCGCGGTGGGCACGGTCGCGGGCGGGCGGCTGGCCTCCCGGTTCGGGCGGCTGCCGGTGGTGCGGTGGTCGTACGCGCTGTCCTGCCCGGCGGTCGCCGGGGTGGTGTTCGTGCCGGGGCCCGCGGTCTACGTCTTCGTGGCCCTCACCTCCGCCGGCCTGTACGTGCCCTTCTCGCTGCACATCACGCTCGGCCAGGACTACCTGCCCCGGCACGTCGGCACCGCGGGCGGCGTCACGCTGGGTCTCGCCGTGAGCGCGGGCGGGCTGGCCAGCCCGGTCATCGGCGTGCTCGCGGACGCGACGTCGCTGACCGCGGCGCTCAGCCCGCTCATCGCCCTGCCGGCGGTGGGGCTGCTGCTCCTGGGGCCGCTGCGCGAGCCGGGGGCACCCCGCTGAACCGCCGCCGCCCGCCGGGCAGTCGGGCGGTGCGCGCACGCCGGGAGCGGCGGCCGGGCGACTGTCACGGGCCGGGCCACTCCCCCGGCCCGTGATAGTTAGGTTAGCCTAACCTTCATGCTGATACGCGACAGCCGTCACCGGCCACGCCCCGACGTCGCCCACCCCACCCGCCGCGGCCTGCTCGCCGCCGGCGGCGCGCTCGGCCTCGGCGCCGTGCTCGCCGCCTGCGGCGACGACTCCGGCTCCGGCGGACCGGACTCCGGTGCCGCGGGCGGCACTTGGCGCTTCGAGGACGACCGCGGCGAGGTCGCGAAGGCCGGCCGTACCCCCGAGCGCATCGTCGGCTACGTCGCGTCGGCCGCCGCGCTGCACGACTTCGGCATCGAGTGCACCGGCGTCTTCGGCCCGACCACGACGCCCGACGGCGAGCGCGACCTCCAGGCCGGCGACCTCGACGTGGCCGGCCTGACCGTCCTCGGCAACAGCTACGGCCAGTTCAACGTCGAGAAGTACGCCTCGCTGCAGCCGGAGCTGCTGGTCACCAACATGCAGGAGCCGCCGGTGCTCTGGTACGTACCGGAGGAGAGCACCGAGGAGATCACCTCCCTCGCCCCCGCCGTCGGCATCCGCACCTCCGGCACCTCCCTCAAGGCCGCCATCGGGCGCTACGCGGAGCTGGCCGCGGCGCTCGGCGCCGACCTTCAGGCCGAGAAGGTCGTGCGCGCCGAGTCCCGTTTCGAGCAGGCGTCGCAGACCCTGGCCAAGACCGCGGAGGACCGCCGCGGCCTGAAGGTACTCGCCGTCTCCGCCAGCACCGAGATGCTCTACGCCGCCGTCGCCCGGGACTTCGGCGACCTGCGTTACTACGAGGAACTCGGCGTCGAGTTCGTCACGCTCGACAACGCCGGCGACCGCGGCTTCTGGGAGGAGTCGAGCTGGGAGACCGCCGGCCGGTACCGCGCCGACGTCGTCATGGTCGACCGGCGCACCGGCAACCTCCAGCCGCACCAACTCGCGGAGTCCAAGCCGACCTGGCGCCGGCTGCCCGCGGTCGCCGCCGGGCAGGTGATCCCGTGGCAGAGCGAGGCGCACCACAGCTACGCCGGCCACGCGCCGCTCATGGAGGCGCTGGCCGACGCCCTGCGCGACGCGAAGCAGGTGGTCCGGTGAGCACCGCGACCGTCGCCCCGTTCCGCTTCTTCGACATCGTCGTGGCCGGCGTCGAGCGCCTGTCGCCCACCATGATCCGGGTCGCGTTCTCGGGTCCCGCGCTGGCCTCGATGGAATCCGCGGGCCGCGACCAGCGCATCAAGCTGTTCTTCCCGCACCCCGGCCAGGACGCGCCCGTGATGCCGGACGACGACGGCAGCAACTGGTACCCGGCCTGGCAGGCGCTCGACCCCGCGGTGCGCGGCATCATGCGCACGTACACCACGCGCAGCCTCACCCGCGGCCCCGACCGGCTCGCGGTCGACTTCGCCGTGCACGGCGAGACCGGCGCCGGCTCCCGCTGGGCGCTGCACGCCGCCCCCGGCGACCGGCTCAGCGTGCTGGCTCCGATCGTCGCGGAGAACGTGGCGTACGACTTCCGTCCGCCGGCCGGCACCGACTGGCTGCTGGTCACCGCCGACGAGACCGCGCTGCCCGCCGTCGCCGGCATCTTCGCGGCGCTGCCCGCGGACGTGCCCGTCCGCGCCTGGATCGAGGTGGCCGACGCCGGCGACCGGCTGGCGCCGGCGACCGCGGCGGACGCGGCGGTCACCTGGCTCGTACGCGGCGAGGACGCGCCGGTGGAGGAGGCCCTGCGGGCCGCGGAGCTGCCCGGGGGTACGCCGTACGCCTGGGTCGCCGGGGAGTCGGCGACGGTCAGGGCGGTGCGGCGCCATCTGGTGCGCGAACGGGGCTTCGACCGCCGGGCGGTGACGTTCTCCGGCTACTGGCGCCGCGGCACCACCGAGGACCAGTTGCTGGCCGCGGCGGAGTCCGCCTGACGGCGGCGGGCCGCCGGGGCGTAATCCGGTGGCGGCGCGCGGGGCACTGGGGCAGGGTGCGTCCATGACCTCGGTGGTGCTGAACATCGCGATCGACTGTGCCGACGCCTACGGGCTGTCGCTCTTCTGGAGCAAGGTGACCGGCAGCCCGGTCCATCCGGAGGACGGACCGGGCTCGCCGGAGACGCAGGTACTCCTGCCCGAGGGGCCGGTGCTGCACTTCAACCAGGTGCCGGAGCGGAAGACCGGCAAGAACCGGATCCATCTGTGCCTGCGCCCGGAAACCGGGCGCGAGGAGGAGGTCGAGCGGCTGCTCGGCCTCGGCGCGTCCTTCGTCGCCGACCACCGCAACCCGGACGGCACCGGCTGGGCCGTCCTCGCCGACCCCGAGGGCAACGAGTTCTGCGTGCTGCGCAGCGCCGCCGAGCGGGCGGCGACGCAGCCCTGACCCGCCGCCGTACGCCTCAGCCGTCGGCGTCCTCCGCGCCGATCGGGCGCAGGTGCCGCAGCAGTACGGCGGCCAGCACCGCGAGGCCGGCACAGACCAGGGCGGCGGCCACGGCGACGGCGGTCATCCCGGAGCCGAAGGCCGCGTGGGCGGCGTCGAGCAGCTCGCCGCGGAGCCGTTCCGGCAGCGCGACGGCCGCCGCGTCGGCGTCGGCGAGGGACTCCCCCGCCCGCTCCGGCGCCCCCGCGGGGAGGTCGAACCCGGAGGCGTAGACGGCGGCGCCGAGGCTGCCGAAGACGGCGACGCCCAGCGAGATGCCCATCTCGCCGCTGCTCTCCGCGGTGGCCGAGGCGGAGCCCGCCTTCTCCGGGGGCGCGCTGCCCACGATGAGGTTCAGCCCCAGCGCCCCGACCGGCGCGGCGCCGAGGAAGCCCAGCGTGAACCCGATCACCAGCGGTACGAGGTCGTCGCTGACGGCCACGTACACGAACCCGGCCGCGGAGACCGCCAGGCCCGCGCCGACCACGACCGCCGGGCGGACCGTTCGCGCCACCACCGGCGCCAGCAGGGAGCCGGCGACCAGCGCCAGCGCCGGCGGCGCCATCCAGAACCCGGCCTTCAGCGGCGAGAAGCCCTCGATCATCTGGAGGTGCTGGCTGAAGAAGAAGTAACTGCCGCCCTGCACGAGCATCGTGAACAGCAGCACCACCAGCGCCGCGGAGAACGACCGGTTGCGGAACAGCCGCAGGTCGAGCAGCGGTTCTGCCAGCCGGAGCTGGCGGCGGGCGAAGGCGTAGCCGAAGGCGAGCCCGGCGGCGACGGCCAGGGCCGCCCGCGCGTCCGGCTCGTCGGCCAGCTCCTTCAGCCCGTACACCAGCGGGATGACCGTCAGCAGCGACAGCCCGACGCTCGCCGGGTCCAGCCGCCCGCCACCCTCGCCGCCCGACTCCGGCAGCAGCGGCCTGGCCGTGAGCACCAGCAGCAGCGCCACCGGCACGCCGAGCAGGAAGACCGAGCCCCACCAGAAGTTCTCCAGCATCACCCCGCCGACGACCGGGCCGAGCGCCGCGCCGCCCATGAAGCAGGCGGTGAACACGCCGATGGCCAGGGCACGCTGGCGTGCGTCGGTGAACATGGTGCCGACCAGGGCCAGCGCCGAGGGCGCGAGCGCGGAGGCCGAGACGCCGAGCAGGATGCGGGCGGCGATGAGCATCTCCGCGCTGACGGCGTACGCGGCGAGCACCGACGCGGCGCCGAAGGCGGCCGCGCCGACGGTGAGCAGCCGGCGCCGGCCGATCCGGTCGCCCAGGGTGCCCATGGTGATGAGGAAGCCGGCCATCATGAACCCGTACACGTCCATGATCCACAGGACTTGGGTGGGGGACGGCTCCAGATCCGCGGTCAGATGCGGCAGCGCGAGGTAGAGCACGCTGTTGTCGACCGAGGCGAGCAGCATGGGCAGGGCGAGGACGCTCAGGCCGAGCCATGCCCGGGGCCCGGCCTTCGTGGCGGTGGTCGTGGTCATGGGTTCACGGTCGCCGCGCGGTGTTCGGGTTTGCTTATGGTGGTGTCATGCGCTTCGGAGTGCTCGGTCCCGTGCGGGTCTGGACCGACGACGGACGGCCGGTGCGGGTCCCGGAGCTGAAGGTACGCGTGCTGCTGGCCGCGCTGCTCGCCCGCGAGGGGCGGCCGGTGCCGCCGTGGCGGCTGGTCGACGACCTGTGGGACGCCCATCCGCCGGGCAAGCCGACGGGTGCGCTCAGGGCGAAGGTCTCCCAGTTGCGCCGGGCGCTGGGGGACGCCGAGCCGGGCGGGCGGGAGCTGGTCGCCTCGGGCGCCTCGGGGTACGTGCTGGACGCCGCCACCGACGCCGGGGACTTCGCGGAGCTGGTCCGGCGGGCCCGTACGGCGCCGGGTCCCGCGGGCGCCGCCGACCTGCTCACCGGGGCGCTGGCGCTGTGGCGCGGGCCGGCCTTCAGCCCGTACGAGGACGCGCCCTTCGCCCGCGCCACCGCCGCGCGGCTGGAGGAGCAGCGGCTGACCGCGCTGGAGGAGCTGGCGCAGGCCCGGCTGGCGCTGGGCGAACACGGGCCGCTGGTGGCCGAGTTGACGGACCTGGTGGGCGCCCACCCGGTGCGTGAGCGGCTGACCGGGCTGCTGATGCGGGCGCTGTACGGCTCCGGCCGGCAGAGCGAGGCGCTGGCCGCCTACCGCGCGCTGCGGGTGCGGCTGCGCGAGGAGGCGGGGCTCGACCCGGGGCCGGAGCTGGCCGGGTTGCAGCAGCGGATCCTGGCGGGCGACGAGGCGCTGGCCGCCGCGCCGCCCGCGGTGCCCCGGCTGCGCCCGCCGCGGCTGCCGGCGCCGCTGACGCCGCTGGTCGGCCGGGCGGCGGAGCTGGCGGAACTCGGGCCGCTGCTCGGCGGGGAGCGGCTGGTGACGCTCACCGGACCGGGCGGCGTGGGCAAGACGCGGCTGGCGCTGGCCGTGCTGGGCGAGCGCCCCGATCCTGGCTACGTCGCGGAACTGGCGGGCGCCGGCGGCGGGAGCGTGGCCGACGTGGTGGCGACGGCGTTCGGCGTGCCCGACGAGGACCGGATCGCCGCGGCGCTCGCCGACGCCCCCGCGGTGCTGCTGCTCGACAACGCGGAGCACGTCGTCGAGCAGGCCGCCAAGCTCGCCGACCGGCTGCTGCGCGCGGCGCCCGGGCTGCGGGTGCTGGCCACCGGCCGGGAGCCGCTGGGCGTCGCGGGCGAGGTGGTACGGGCGGTGGCACCGCTGGCCGAGGCGGACGCGGTGCGGCTCTTCGCCGACCGCGCCGCGGCGTCCGCGCCGGGCTTCGCGCTGGGCGCCGGGAACGCGGCGGAGGTCGCCGAGGTGTGCCGCCGGCTCGACGGCATCCCGCTGGCGCTGGAGCTGGCCGCGTCCCGGGTCCGCGGCCTGGGCATAGGGGGTCTCGCCGCCGGGCTCGACGACCGCTTCCGGCTCCTGGACGACGGCCCGCGCGGCCTGCCGGAGCGGCAGCGGACGCTGCGGGCGGCCCTGGAGTGGAGCTGGCGGCTGCTGGACGACCGGGAGCGCGCGGCGCTGCGGCGGCTGGCGGTGCACGGCGCGGGCTGCACGCTGAGCGGGGCGATCTACGTCTGCGCGGACACCGGCGCGGGCCCGGACGGCGGGGTGTCCATCGAGGCCGGCGGCGAGCAGGTACCGGCCGCGGGGCTGACGGCCGAGGAGGTGCCGGGGCTGCTGGCGCGGCTGGTCGACCGGTCGCTGGTCTCCCGGGACGGCGAGCGCTTCCGGCTGCTGGAGACGGTCGCCGCCTACGCCTGGGAGCGGCTGGAGGAGGCCGGGGAGACGGCGGAGGTGCTGCGGCGCCGCGACGACTACTACGCCCGGCTCGCGGAGTGTGCCGAGGCGGAGCGGGCGGGCCACGCGCGGCAGCGCTGGATCGGCCGGCTGGACGCGGAGATCGCCAACCTGCGCGAGGCCCTCGACGGCGCCACCCGCCGCCGCGAGACGGCTCTCGCCACCCGCATCAGCGGCTCGCTGGCCTGGTACGAGGCCGCCAGCGGCCGCCCGACGCCGCGCTGACGCCGGCAGCGCCCCGGGGTCACGTCGCCGGGGGGCACGTCGCCCGGGGGGCGCGGGGCGTCCGGCACGGCGGCGTCCGGCACGGGGTCCTGCGGCGCGGCGGCATCCGGCGCCGTGGCATCCGGCGCGTCCGTGCCCAGCAGGCGGGCGAGCAGCCGCCGGGACTGGTCGAGGCGGTCGAAGTCGGCGGTGAGCCTGGCGTGCTCCCGGCTCAGCCGGGCCTCCACGCCGGGGCAGCCGGGGTGGCGCGTTCGGAGCGCACGCTCGCCCGTGGCGCCGAGGCGGTCGCCGCGACGGGTACGGGCGTTGCGCCGGGGTCCGGGGCGCTCCCGCTGGTCGCCGACGTCACCGACGAGGCGGCGCTGCGCGCCGCGCTCGATGCCGCGACCGGCAGGTTCGGGGTGCCCGACGCCGTCGTCTGCAACGCGGCCCTCGTCCGCGCCGACGCGATCGGCGAGCTGGCCCAGAGCGCCCTGCTGGACGCCTGGGCCGTCAACGTCGGCAGCGCGCTGACCGCGGCCGCGCACCTGGCGCCGGCGATGGCCCGGCGCGGCGGCGGCTCGTTCCTGCTCACCGGCGGCATGCCCGAGCCCAAGGCGCTGGGCAAGGCCGGGGTGCGCACGCTGGCAAGGCTGCTCGACCTGGAGTACGGGCCGGGCGGTGTGCACGTCGCGACGGTGACGGTCGACGGTGCGGTGGCGCCCGGCACGGACTTCGACCCGGACCTGATCGCGGAGCACTACTGGCGGCTGCACACCCAGCCGCGGTCGCGCGGGGAGCACGACGTGGCGTACACGGGCGCGGAGGCGACGGCTCCGCCAGCCTGACCGCGGCGGCACCCGCTACGCCCCGGGCTCCCTGCTCACCGCGACCGCCGCCTTCAGGTCCGCCCAGAACTCCGGCCGCGGCGCGATGCGGTGGCCGAGGCGGTAGACCGTCGTACGGGACCGGCCGCGCACCCGCAGGTGCACGTCGGACGGGCCGGGGTGAGCCTGGAGCACGGCCTTGAGGCGGCCCACCGACTCGGGCGTGACCTGGGCCTCGGTGATGTCGAGGCGGACGGGGGCGCGTTCGCCCGCGGTGCTGAGGTCGGGGACGGCGAGTTCCATGGCGACCAGCCGCGGCACGTCCTCGCGCTTGTCGAGCCGTCCCTTGACGAACACGATGGCGTCCTCGACGAGTTGGGTCGCCACGAGCTGGTAGGTGGCCGGAAAGAACATGCAGTCGATGGAGCCGCCGAGGTCCTCGACGGTGGCGATGGCCCAGGCGTTGCCCTGCTTGGTCATCTTGCGCTGCAGTCCGGAGATGATGCCGCCGATGGTGACGATGGCCCCGTCGGCGTGGTCACCCCCGTTGAGCGCCGCGATGGAGGCGTCGGCCTTGTCGCCCAGCACGTGCTCGATGCCGAAGAGGGGGTGGTCGGAGACGTAGAGGCCGAGCATCTCCCGCTCCTGGGCGAGGAGATAGGACTTCTCCCACTCCTCGTCGGTGAACTGCACGTCGAGCCCGAAGCCCGGCTCGTCCGCCGCGGCCTCCTCCCCCATGCCGCCGAAGAGGTCGAACTGGCCCTCCGCCTCCTTCCGCTTGACCTGGACGACGGCGTCGATCATCGGCTCGTAATGGGCGAGGAGACCTTTGCGGGTGTGCCCGAGGGCGTCGAACCCGCCCGCCTTGATCAGCGATTCGGTGGTGCGCTTGTTGCAGACGACGGGTTCCGACTTGTCGAGGTAGTCGGGAAAGGAGGCATAGGGCCCTTTGGACTGGCGGCAGCGCACGATGGAGTCCACGACGTTCCGGCCGACGTTGCGGACGGCGGTGAGGCCGAAGACGATCGTGTCGTCGCCGCGGGGGGTGAAGTCGGCCTCGGACTCGTTGACATCCGGGGGAAGCACCTTGATGCCCATCTTCCGGCACTCGTTGAGATAGACCGCGGACTTGTCCTTGTCGTCGCGCACGGACGTCAGCAGCGCGGCCATGTACTCGGCGGGATAGTTCGCCTTGAGATACGCCGTCCAGTACGACACGAGCGCGTACGCCGCCGCATGCGCCTTGTTGTACGCGTAGCCGGCGAAGGGCACGAGGACGTCCCAGACCGCCTGCACCGCCTCGTCCGGATAGCCACGCTGCCGGCAGCCGTCGCGGAAGGGGACGAACTCCTTGTCGAGCACTTCCTGTTTCTTCTTGCCCATGGCGCGGCGCAGCAGGTCCGCCTGGCCGAGCGTGTAGCCGGCGAGCACCTGCGCGGCTTTCTGCACCTGCTCCTGGTAGACGACGAGCCCGTAGGTGATGTCGAGGACTTCCTTCAGCGGCTCGGCAAGCGCGGGGTGGATCGGGGTGATCTCCTGGCGGCCGTTCTTGCGCAGCGCATAGTTGATGTGCGAGTTCATGCCCATGGGACCCGGCCGGTAGAGGGCGGTGACGGCGGTGATGTCCTCGAAGTGGTCGGGGCGCATCAGCCGGAGCAGCGAGCGCATCGCGCTGCCGTCGAACTGGAAGACGCCGAGGGTGTCCCCGCGGCCCAGCAGTTCGAAGGTCCTGGCGTCGCTCAGCGGCAGGGACAGCAGCTCGATGTCGGCCCCCTTGTTGGCGCGCACCATTTTCACGGCGTCGTCCATGATGGTGAGGTTCCGCAGGCCGAGGAAATCCATCTTCAGCAGGCCGAGCGACTCACACGTCGGGTAGTCCCACTGCGTGATCGTCACCTGGTCGCTGTGCCGCACCCAGACCGGGACGTGGTCCACGATCGGCTCGCTGGACATGATCACACCGGCCGCGTGCACACCCATCTGCCGCACCAGGCCCTCGACGCCCCGCGCCGTGTCGATGACCTTCTTCACGTCGGGCTCGTTCTCGTACATCGACCGCACCTCGCCGGCCTCGGCGTGGCGGGGATGCGCGGGGTCGGTGATGCCCGCGAGATCGATGCCGTGGCCGCCGACGTCGGCGGGCATGGCCTTGGTGATCCGGTCGCCCATCGCGTACGGATAGCCCAGCACCCGCGCGGAGTCCTTGATCGCGTTCTTCGCCTTGATCGTCCCGTACGTGCCGATCATCGCGACCTTGTCGGCACCGTACTTCTCCGTGACGTAGCGGATCACCTCCGCCCGCCTGCGCTCGTCGAAGTCGATGTCCACATCCGGCATCGACACCCGCTCCGGATTCAGGAACCGCTCGAAGATCAGCCCGTGCTCGATCGGATCCAGGTCCGTGATCCCCATCGCGTACGACACGATCGAACCCGCCGCCGAGCCACGGCCGGGACCGACCGCGATCCCCGCGTTCTTCGCCCACATGATGAAGTCCGCGACCACCAGGAAGTACCCCGGGAACCCCATCTGGATGATGACGTCCATCTCGTACTCGGCCTGCTTCTGGTAGTGCTCGTCCCAGCCGTCCGGGTAGCGGCGGCGCATGCCGTTCCACACTTCCTCGCGGAACCAGGTGACCTCGCTGTAGCCGTCGGGCACCTCGAACCGGGGCATCAGGTCGCGCTTCTCGAACCACCCCGCGGTATCGATCTGCTCCGCCACCAGCAGCGTGTTCGCACACCCCTCCTGCCAGGCATCCGAGGAATCGACCGCATACATCTCCTCGGTCGACTTCAGGTAATAACCCGTCCCGTCGAACCTGAACCGGTCCGGATCAGAAAGATTCTTCCCCGTCTGAATACACAACAACGCATCATGCGCCCCCGCCTCCTGCGCATACGTGTAATGCGAGTCATTCGTCACCAGCGGCGGAATCCCCAGCTTCCGCCCGATCTCCAGCAGCCCGTCCCGCACCCGCCGCTCGATCTCGATCCCGTGATCCATCAGCTCCAGGAAATACCGCTGCTTCCCGAACACCTCCTGATACCACGCCGCCGCCGCCAGCGCCTCGTCGAACTGCCCCAGCCGCAACCGCGTCTGCACCTCACCCGAAGGACACCCCGTAGAAGCGATCAACCCCTCCGCATGCTCGGCGATCACCTCCTTGTCCATCCGCGGCCACTTCTGCAGCCACCCCTCCTTGTACGCATCAGACGACAACCGGAACAAATTATGCAAACCCGTACGGGAAGACGCCCAGATCGTCTTGTGCGTATACCCACCGGAACCCGACACGTCATCACGCTTCTGATGCGGCTGCCCCCACTGCACCTTCCGCTTGTTCCGCCGCGACTCCGGCGCCACATACGCCTCGATACCGATGATCGGCGTCACCCCCGCCGCCGACGCCTGCGCAAAAAAATCATACGCGCCATGAAGATTCCCATGATCCGTCATCGCGATATGCGACATCCCCATCTCACGGCACGCCGCGAACATATCCTTCAACCGCGCCGCCCCATCCAGCAGCGAATACTGCGTGTGCACATGCAGATGCGTAAAAGGTGGCTTGGCCACGACGGCTCCTCACACAACGGGGCGTTGTCAGAAGCGCCATCAAAGCCCCAGGTCGAGGACCGTTTCAAACAACAAACACGCCCGAGTGGACAACCGGGCGTTGTACCGGAGCGGTTGCCTCAGCGCGGGAGCGTGCAGCGGGCCGCCGGGCGGAGCGCCGCACGGAAGCCGGCCGCCACTGCCTCGACCGGACCTATGACAGCGGGGCCGCATCTGCGGGACAATGGACATTCGTTCGCGTCGCGACCTGCTTCAACCGTGGCCCGTTCGGATCCGGCCACGCCCGGCGGGAAACCCCGCCGCACACCGCCCGGTTGCGGGGGTTTTGCCCCGACCGTACGGGGGTTGGCGCGCCGGACCCGGTGCCGGACAGACAACGATTCGGCCGCATCGGTCCCGGATGGGCCGATCCTTGCCTAGCCTCACGGGTGGGGCCGGCCGCGACGGGGGCCGTATCTCCGCGCCGTCCGAGGTGCAGAGCCGACCAGCGGCTGGAGTAGCGAGTAGCGCATGACCGACCGGAAGTTGCCGCATCACCGCACGCTCAACGCGCTGCCGTACGCCGTCATGGGCTGCGTCGCGGTCGTGGACGTCACCGCGGGACCCGACGTCGGGTTCCTCCCCCTGGTCTCGCTGGGTCCCGCCTTCGCCGGCCTGGTCGGGGGCTGGCAGCGCACGGTGTTCGTGGGCGGGATCGCGCTGGTGCTCTGCGTCCTGCTGGGCATCTCCGACGTGATGTTCGAGTCGCGGCGCGGCTATGTGGCCCTGCTGTCCGTCGTCGGCGTCACGGTCGCCGCGCTGCTCGCCGTGCGGATGCGGCATCGCCGCGAGGAGGAACTCGCGAGCGTACGGTCCATCGCCGAGGTGGCGCAGCGCGTGCTGCTGCGCCCGGTGCCCCGCAGCGCGGGGCGGCTGCGGGCGGCGGTCTCGTACACCTCGGCCGTGGCGGAGGCGCGGATCGGGGGCGACCTGTACGAGGTGGTGACCTCGCCCGCGGGCGTCCGGCTGATCGTCGGCGACGTGCAGGGCAAGGGCCTGGAGGCCGTGGAGACCGCGGCGGTGGTCCTCAGCGCCTTCCGCGAGGCCGCGTACGACGAGCCGGACCTGACGGCCGTCGGGGAGCGGCTGGAGCGGGCGCTCGACCGGCAGCTCGACGGTGAGAAGTTCGTCACCGCCATCCTGGCCGAGGTGGGCTCGGGCCAGGAGGTGACGCTGCTCAACTTCGGGCACCCCGCGCCGCTGGCGGTGCGCCAGGACGGCGACGTGCGCTATCTCGCGCCGCCGCAGCGGGCCTTACCGCTGGGTCTCGGGGAGCACGGCGTCGCCAAGCCGGAGCCGCACACGGCGGGGTTCGCGCCCGGGGACCAACTGCTGTTCTACACCGACGGCGTCACCGAGGCCCGCGACCGTGCCGGGGCCTTCTACCCGCTGGAGCAGCGCGCCGGGCTGCTCAAGGACCCCGACCCGGAGGGGGCGCTGACCGCGCTGCGCCAGGACGTGATCGAGCATGTCCGGGCCCCGCTCCACGACGACGCGGCGATGCTGCTGCTGCGCTACCGGGACGGCTGACGGGACGTCAGCCGAGGCGGCGGGCGATCCGCAGCTCGGTCAGGTAGCGCTTGACGATCCGGCCGCCGTGCCGTCCGTCGATCAGGCCGGCGAGACAGGCCAGCAGCGCGTCCCTGGCCGCGGCGGGCAGCGCCCGGTGGCCGGAGTACGTGCGCAGCACGTCGAGGTACTCGGCGGTGGAGTACGGCAGGTCCCACTCGTACCGGTGGAAGACCGGCGCCGCGAAGCGCTCCTCGCCGCGGAGGTCGTCGCGGTCCTCGGGGACGGCGGCCGCGGGCTGCAGCCGCAGGCCCGGCGGCGTCGCCGGGTCGAACCGCTCGTAGCAGCCCTGCGCCGCGGCGAAGAACTCCTCGCTGCCGCCGGCCACATGGTGCGTACGGACGGTCGCCAGCACCCCGCCGGGGCGCAGCGCGTCCGCCGACTTCGGCACCCGGACCGCGGGGTCGACCCAGGCGAACGCGGTGGCGGCGAGGACCACGTCGAACGGCTCGGGCGGCAGCGGCCACTCCTCGAACACCGCGTTCTCGACATGCACGTCCGGGAACGCGGCGAGGTTGCGGCGCGCCACCCGCGCCATGCCCGCGCCCAGCTCCACCGCGGTCACCCGGCAGCCGCGCTCGGCGACGGGCACGGTGGCCTGCCCGGTGCCGCAGCCGATCTCCAGCACCCGGCAGCCGGGGCCGAGGCCGCCGGGCGCGGCGGCGTCGAGGTCGTCGTACATCTCCCGGGGGTAGCGGGGCCGCGCGCGGTCGTACAGCTCGGGCGCCTCGGTGAAGGTCGCCCGCAGGCGCTCGCGTTCGTCGTCTGTCACGGCCTCACCTTATGATCGGCTTCCTTGCCCGTGCATCGTCATTTCGCGGCATCCGCCACCGAGAGGAACGCCCCCTTGATCCGACGCGAGAGCTACTGCGGCGGCCGGCTGGTGAAGGAGGTCGAGCAGGTGCGCGACGACCGCGCACCCTCGGGCTTAGCGGCGCCGGCCGGCGACGGGCCCGCGCTGTGGCTGCTGGACGGCGAGCGCGTGGAGCCCGCGGAGGCGGAGGCGTTCTGGGTGGTGTGGACATCGGTCCGGCGGCGGCATCCGCTGGGCGAGACGGCGCGGAGCTGGCCGGTGGTCACGATCGGGTGCGCCATCGTGCTGTGGCTGGTGACGATGGTGCTGACGCAGTTCGGTTGAGGGGCGTACGGGCCGGGTGCCCGGCGCTGCGGCGGCCGGCGGCGCCGGGCGATCAGTCGTCCTCGTCGCCCTCGTCGCCCTCGTCGCCTTCGTCGCCTTCGTCGTCCTCACCATGGCCGCCGTCGCTTCCGCTATTGCTGCTGCCGTGGTCGCTTTGGCCGCCGTCGCCGAAGTGCTTCGCGCAGAAGCCGGCGACGGCCTCCTCTCCGCCGGCCTCGCGGACGAGCCGGTTCCAGGACCTGTTGTCGTTGACCGGGCCCCCGCCGTCGCGTTCGGCGCGGAACATCTCGCACTGCCGCTCCACCGAGTTGCCCGGCGCGCCCTGCTCCTCGCCCTGGCCGGAGCCGCCCTGGCCGGCGTCCTCGTCCTGCGTGCCGTCCGGCTCGGCGGCGCCGCCGGCGCCGGGGGCGGTGCCGGTGTCCGGCTCGTCGCGTCTGCCCTCGGGTCTGTCGTCCAGCCTGTTGCCGCCCGCGGACGCGGCCCCCTCGTTGGCGTAGTCGCCGCCGGTGGGGCCCGGTTCCGGTGTGGCCATCGGCGAGACGGCGGGTCCCGTGGAGGGGCCGGGAGTGTCGGGAGCCGTACGCAGGATCGCGCCGGCCCCGAGCGCGACGCCGCCGAGCACGCAGCCGGCCGCGGTGACCGCGGCGGCGGTGCGCAGGCGCCGCAGCCGCCGGGGCGTACGGCGTACGGGAACGGCACCCGCGGCGGACGGCGCGAGCCGCACCACCGGCTCGGCGGGCACCCGCCGCCCCGGCACGCGGGACTCGCAGCCGGGGCGGGAGCCGTTCGCGGCGCGGAACGCGGCCAGCGCCGCCCGCTCCCCCGGCAGTTCGGTGTCGAGCGCCGGGCGGCCGGCGCGGGCCGCGGTGTCCAGCAGCGCGGCCAGCCGCTCGGCGGTGTCCCGGTCGGCGGGCGGCAGCGCGGGCCCGGCGTCCAACTGCTCGCCGGCGAACAGCCGCTCGGCGGCGCGCTGGTCGAGCCAGGTGTTCCGGTCGTCGTCGCCCATCACATACCCCTGAGCATCCACGTGGCCGTGCAGGTCGCGTCACCTGCCGGTGCGCCCGCCGGACAGGCGCCGGCCGCGGCGTCGCCGAGCTGGTCCGCCAGCAGGCGCAGACCGCGCAGGGTGGCGGAGCGGGCCGCGGCGGGGCTCGTGCCGAGCACGTAGGCGGCTCGCTCGGCGTCCAGCCCCACGATCGCCCGCAGCGCGACGGCGTCGGCTTCCGCGCGCGGCAGCCAGGCGATCAGGGCAAGGGTACGCCCGCCGTCAGGACGCCCCGGGACCCCCTCGGGCCGCGGGCCGCCGGGGCGGTCGCGGAGGTGCGCGAGCGCGCGGGCGCGGGCGAGGCGGGCGCACCAGGCGCGAAAGCTCAGGGCGTCGCCGTCGAACGCGCGCAGATCGCGGGCGATGTCCTGCCAGGCCCCCGCGGTGACCTCCTCCGCGTCGCCGTCGCCCGCGGCGTCGCCGACGAGGGTGCCGACGTAGCGGACGAGGCAGGGGTGCACGGATCTGTACAGATGCACGAACGCGGTCTCGTCGCCGGCCTGTGCGGCGCGTATCGCCTCCGCGAACGGTGCGTCAGCTTCTGCCATGCCGGGTCAGCCGGTCCGTGGCCCGCTGGCCGGGCGCATACAGAACGGATCCATTCGGTAAGCACCCCCCAGGTGCTGGTTTATCGGGAGGCCGACCACATTCCTTCGCTGTCCGCCCGCGCGGAAGAGCACGCTACGGCCCGCCGCTGGATCGCGTCCAGTCCGCGGACACCCGGCCACACCGCTTGGGACGTAAGGGAGTTCTTGCACCGAATGGGTCGTGTGCGGGGCGGTCGCCCGGATGGTCACTGATCTTCTTCCGATCGCCCGCGGCCGCCGCCGAGGCCGTCGAGGAGCTGGCGTACGAGGGTGGCGGCGAGGTCGTCGGCGAGCGGGGCGTGGCCGAGGAGCAGCCGGTGGTAGACGGGTGCGAAGAGCTGGTCGAGGGCGGCGGCGACGTCGGTGTCCGGCCGCAGTTCGCCGCGGGCCACGGCGTCGTGGAGCAGCCGTGCGCAGGCGGCGCGCCGCGGGCCCACCCACCGCTCGTCGAGCGCGGTACGGATGCCGGGATCGGCCTGCGCGGCGGCGGCGAGGTCGGCCACCAGGGGACCGGCGGCGGTGTCGCGCACGATCCGGACGAGCGCGCCGGCCTCGGCGGCGAGGGCGTCGGCGAGGCTCGTGCCGGCGGCCGGCCGGGCGGGCGGGTCCCCGGTGACGTGCGCCAGGCTGTCGAGCATCACGTGCCCGCGCGTGGGCCACCACTTGTAGACCGTCGACTTGCTGACCCGCGCCCGGGCGGCGATCGCCTCCATGGTGACCGCCTGCACCCCGCCGGCCACCAGCAGTTCCGTGGCGGCGGCGAGCACCGCGGCTCTGGCCCGCTCGCTTCGCGGCCGGCCCCGCGGCGCGCGCGGCCCACCCGTTTCGCCCATGCCCGCCTCCGGCGTCCGCCTTATACTGAACGCACCGTACGATAAAGGGAAGGAGCACGTGTGACCAGCGTCCCGGTCCGCAGGCTCAACGACGGTACGAAGCTCCCCGCCCTCGGCCTCGGCACGTACCCGATGGACGACGCGCAGGCCGAGCGGGCGGTCGCCACCGCCCTGGAGACCGGCTACCGGCTGGTCGACACCGCGCTCAACTACGGCAACGAGACGGGCACAGGCCGCGGCATCGCCCGCAGCGGCGTGCCGCGTCAGGACGTCGTGGTCACCACCAAGCTCCCCGGCCGCCACCACGGCTACGAGCAGACGCTCGCCTCCTTCGAGGAGTCCCGCAGGCGGCTGGGCGTGGGCTACGTCGACCTCTACCTGATCCACTGGCCGCTGCCCCGCGTGGACCTGTACACCGACTCCTGGCGCGCGATGATCAAGCTGCGCGAGGAGGACCTCGTACGCTCCATCGGCGTCTCCAACTTCACCGTCGCCCAACTCGACCGGCTGGAGCGGGAGACCGGCGTGCTGCCCGCGGTCAACCAGATCGAGCTGCACCCGCACTTCCCGCAGGAGGAGCTGCGCTCGTACCACGCCGGGAAGGGCATCGTCACGGAGAGCTGGAGCCCGCTGGGCCGCGGCACCGACGTGCTGCGCGACGCGTCGATCGCGCGGGTGGCCGAGGCGCACGGCGTGACGCCCGCCCAGGCGGTGCTGCGCTGGCACGCGCAGCTCGACGCGGTGCCCATCCCGAAGTCCGCGGATCCCGCGCGGCAGCGGGAGAACCTCGGCGTCTTCGGCTTCGAGCTGTCGGCCGCCGAGATGGCCGCGGTCGCCGGCCGGCCGCAGCGGCGCGTGGGCGGCGACCCGGACGCACACGAGGAGTTGTGACCCGCGGTCCGTCAGGTACGGCGCCGCGCAGCCGAGCAATGACAGAGGAGTCCGCAAGGTGAAAGCAGCAGTACTGGGAACGGGCGTGATGGGCGCGGGCATGGCGCGCTCGCTGCTCCGCGAAGGCGTCGAGGTGACCGTCTGGAACCGCACGCCGGAGCGCGCGCAGCCGCTCGCCGCCGACGGCGCGCGGGTCGCGCCGAGCGCGGCGGAGGCGGTGCGCGACGCCGACGCGGTACTGATCGCGCTGTACGACGCGGACGCCGTGCTCGCCGTCCTGGGCGACGCGCTGGCGGCGTCGCCCGGGGACACCGTGTGGGTGCAGACGGCCACCGTCGGCCCCGAGGGGACCCGCGGGGCCGCGGAGCTGGCCGCGCAGGCGGGGCGCACCCTGGTCGAGGCCATGCTGCTGGGCACCAGGCAGCCCGCGGAGACCGGCCGGCTGACGCTGCTGACGGCGGGCGATCCGGCCGTCTTCGCCCGGATCGAGCCGCTGACGGCGGCCATCTCGGTGAAGACCGTGTGGACGGGTCCCGAGGTCGGCGCGGGTACGGCGCTGAAGCTGGCGTGCAACGCCTGGATCGCCTCGATCACGGCGGCGGCGGCCCAGTCGCTCGCCCTGGCCGGGGCGCTCGGGCTGGACCCGAAGCTGTTCCTCGCGGCCATCGAGGGCGCGCCCGCGGACTGCGGGTACGCGCACGCGAAGGGCGAGGGGATGCTCGCGGGCTCGTACGAGCCGCAGTTCGCGCTCGACGCCGCGCTGAAGGACGTCGACCTGATCGACGGCGCGGCCCGCGCCGCGGGAGTCGACACGACGCTGCTGGCGGCGCTGCGCGGGCTGTACGGGGAGGCGTCGGCGGCGGGGCACGGCCGCGATGACGTGGCGGCGGTGTACACGAGCTTCCGCGGGCCGGGCGGCGCGGGGAGCTGAGCGGGCACAGGCACAAGCACAGGCACGGGCGGCGGTACGAGCCCGGCGTGGCCCTCGTACGGGCCGGGCGGCGGCACGGCGCCGCTGCCCGCCCGGCGGCCGGGGGCCGGCGCGTACCGCCGGGCGGGTGTGGCGGTGGCCGGGGCTCAGCCGCCGTAGACGGTGGCCTCCTTCGCGGTGGCCGCGATGCCGTCCTGGCCCTGGAAGAAGCGCCGCCCCCAGTCCGTCAGCGCGGCCGGGTCGAAGTTCCGCACCATGTCGAGGTATTCGACGCCGCCGCCGTTGCCGCTGTACGACCAGCCCAGATAGCCGAGGCCCAGCTCCCGGGTGAGGCGCATGACGGCGTCCTCGTCGGGGTTGCCGTCGGAGTGATCATGCCCGAACTCCCCGACCGCGATGGGCAGTCCGGCCTCGGTGAACGACGTCAGGTAGTCCTCGATCTCCGCGGCGGTGTCGTAGACGCCGTACATGTGGACCGAGAAGAGCGTGTCGCCCTGCGGGTCGGAGTCGGCGACGGCGCGCGCGTTGCCGCGCATGGTGTTCGTCCAGTCCTGGCCCCAGTTGGGGGCGTCGGCCATCAGGGTGTGCCGCAGTCCGGCGGCGCGCAGCTTGGCGATGGCGCCCCGGGTGTCGGCGGTCCAGCGCTCGTAGCCCCGGTTGCCGTGCGGCTCGTTGCCGAGGTTGACGATGACGTAGTCCTCCTCGCCGGCGAGGGCGTCGCGGACGCTGATCCAGTAGTCGGCGGCGCGGTCGAGCGAGACGGCGGCGCCCTCCTCGCCGTAGCCGGTGGTGTCGTGGACCTCCAGCACGCAGATCAGGCGGTTCGCCTTGCACTGCGAGACAACGTTGTCGACGTCGGCGGTGTCGCTGCGCGGCCAGCGGTCGCCGGTGGCCAGGACCACGCGCACGCTGTTCGCGCCCAGTTGCTTGATCTCGCGCAGCGAGTCCAGCTCGCCGGTGTACCAGGCGTGCGGGTGGTTCACGCCGCGCAGCACGAAGTCGCTGCCGTTGCCCTCCAGCAGCCGGCCGCCCTCGGTGTGCAGCCCCACGGCCGCGGCGGCGGGCTCGGCCTGCGCGCCGGTACCGAACCCGGCGACGGCGGCGGCCAGGCCGAGCAGGGCGGCGAGCAGGGCGCGTCCGGTACGGGTCCCGCCGCGCCGGCGGCGTCCGCGAGCGGTGGGGGGTGTGGTTCTCGGTGCGCTCATGTGCGGCTCCTCGCAAGTCGGTTGACGCGGAATTTGGGAGCGCTCCCATACACCCACTCACGGCGGCGCGCGTCAAGGCCCGCGGCAGCGGGCGCCGTCCGCGGCGACGGAACGCGCCGCGCGCTGTCAGTCGCGGCCGGTAGCGTTCCCGGCGGGATCCCCGGGCCGATCGAGGAGTCGACCATGGCGCAGCCGGAGCACACCGCGGACGCCGGGCCGGGCGCGGAGCCCGCCGGCCTCGTGATCGAGGGCTGCACCGCGCTGGTCCACGGCCCCGGCGGCGAGGTGGACTTCGCCGAGGACGCCGGGATCGTGATCAGGGACGGCGCCATCGCGGCGGTGACGACGGCGGCGGACGCCGCGCGCGTGCCGGCGGCCGAGCGCATCGACGCCCGCGGCCAGGTCGCCCTGCCGGGGCTGGTCAACTGCCATACGCACGCGCCGATGGTCTTCCTGCGCGGGTTCGCCGAGGACGTGCCGGTCGAGGAGTGGTTCAACGACTGGATCTGGCCGGTGGAGAGCAACCTCACCGACCGGGACGTCGAGTTGGGCGCGCTGCTGGCCTGCGCCGAGATGATCCGCGGCGGCGTGACGACGTTCGCCGACCACTACTTCGCCATGGACCGGGTCGCCGACGCCGTCACGGCCACCGGGCTGCGCGCGGTGCTGGGCCTGGCGTACTTCTCCTCCCAGGGCGCGGAAGGCCGCGAGCGGTCCCTGGACTTCGCGCTGCGCCGCGCCAGCGGCGCGGACGGCCGGATCACCACGTGCCTGGCGCCGCACGCGCCGTACACCGTGACGGACGACGACCTGGCGGCCACGGCCCGGCTCGCGCGGGAGCACGGGCTGCTCGTCCATCTGCACGCCGCGGAGAACCGGGAGCAGACCGAGGCCAGCCTCGCCCGGCACGGCCGGACGCCGGTCGAGGTGCTCCAGCGCTGCGGGCTGCTCGACACGGACGTGCTGATCGCGCACGGCACGGGGCTCACGGGCGCCGACATCGAGCTGCTGGGCCGGGCGCCGGCCGCCGGGGTGGCGACCGCGCCGCGCGGCTATCTGAAGTTCGGCTGGGACACCACGCCCGTGCGCGCGCTGCGGGCGGCCGGCGTGCCGGTGGGGCTGGCGACCGACGGGGCCGCGTCCAACAACACGCTCGACGTCTGGGAGAGCATGGCGCTCACCGCGCTGGTGCAGAAGTCGGCCGAGCGGGACGCCACCTGGGCCACCGCGCGCCAGATGCTGCACCACGCGACGACCCAGAGCGCGCGGGTCGTCGGCCTCGGCGACCGGGTGGGTTCGCTGGCGCCCGGCCGCCGGGCCGACGTGATCCTGGTCGATCTGACGGGGCCGCACACGCAGCCCGTGCACGACCTCGCCGCCACCCTGGTGCACAGCGCCCGCGCGGGCGACGTGCGCACGACGATCGTCGACGGCCGGGTCCTCATGCGCGACCGGCGGCTGCTGACCGTCGACGTGCCGGAGGTCGCGGCCGAGCTCGCGCCGCGCCTCGCGGCGCTGACCGAGCGCGGCCACGGCCGCCGGATCCAGAGCTACGGCACGTAGGCCCGCGGGGCTACTGCGCGGCGTCGGGCGTGGTGACGCGCACGTAGTCCACGACGAGCTGCTGCGGGAAGGAGGTGCTGCCGTCCGGGTCGCCGGGCCAGTAGCCGCCGACCGCGAGGTTGAGGATCAGGAAGAACGGCTTGTCGAACACCCACCGCTTGCCGCCGAGGTCGGCGGGCGTGCGCGTCTGGTAGACGTTGCCGTCCACGGACCAGGTGATCTCGTTCGGCGACCAGTCGACGGCGAAGGTGTGGAAGCCGTCGGCGAACGCCTCGCCGCCGGGCAGCGAGTAGCCGGCCCCGATGCCGCCGGAGCCGGAGTAGTCGGGACCGTGGATCGTGCCGTGGACGGTGCCCGGCTCGAAGCCGACGTTCTCCATCACGTCGATCTCGCCGCTGGCGGGCCAGCCGACCTGGCCGATGTCGTCGCCGAGCATCCAGAACGCCGGCCATATGCCCTGCCCGCGCGGCAGCTTCATCCGCGCCTCGACGTGGCCGTACGTGGTGGTGAACCGCCCGGAGGTGTTGAGCCGGGCGGAGGTGTACTCGCACCGGCCGTACCAGCACTGGTAGTCGCCCGGGTTCTCCTTGCGCGCGGTGATGACCAGGTTGCCCTGGCCGTCGAGCGCGGCGTTGGCGTTGCCCGAGGTGTAGTACTGCCGCTCGTGGTTGTTGACGTTGTCGCCGGTCTCGGTCAGCCACTTGCCGCCGTCGACGGCGGAACCTGCGGGTCCGTCGAAGTTGTCTTCGAAGGTCACAGCCTGGGCGCCGTCCGGTGCGGCGCCCGCAGAGCCGGGTGTCCAGCTCAGCCCGGCACAGACGGCCGCGAGCAGCAGGACGGCGGGCGTACGGCGACGCCGTTTGCTCCGTGAGGTCATGAAGGTGCGCCTCGATCCTCTGGTGGGGGGTTGCCGACCGGGGAACGCCGCGGGTGCCGGGCGTCCCGACTGGTCAGCCGGGTATCGAGCTTGGTCCAGACCTGTTTCGGTGCGAAAGTGAACTCCTTCGCGCGGGCGCCGTCAATGGATCCGGCGGATCCCGCCGCGTTCACCTCCCGAAGCGAACGGGCCCGAACCCACGCCCGTTGCCCAACCGGGCACCGAACGGGCACGCGTCCTGGCCGGGGCGGGCATGCCCGGCAGGCACCGAAACCGGCCGACTGCCGCTCCCCAGCGGTGATACAGCCGTGAAAGCGGGCACAGTCGGTCACGACGTGCGGTGCATGAAGCCTGGCCGGTGCGTTCCGCCGCCGGTAGAAATGCCTTCGGAAGCCCGAACGGGCAGGGCTTCACCACTCCGACAGCACCCCCCACAGCCAAACCGCGAAGGCAGGTGGTCGTCGTGGACGGAGAAGAACGCAGACGGGTCATCCTGGAGACCGCTCGGCGCGCCGGCAAGGTGGACGTCGCCAAGCTGGCCGCCGACCTGGGTGTCTCCCGGGAGACCGTACGGCGTGACCTGACGCTCCTGGAGGACCACGGGCTCGTCCGGCGCACGCACGGCGGCGCGTATCCGGTGGAGAGCGCGGGGTTCGAGACCACGCTCGCGTACCGCACGACCATGCACGTGCCGGAGAAGTCGCGCATCGCCACCGCGGCGGCGGAGCTTCTCGGGGACGCCGAGACGGTCTTCATCGACGAGGGCTTCAACCCCCAGCTCATCGCCGAGGCGCTGCCGCGGCCCCGCCCGCTGACCATCGTCACGGCCTCGCTCGCCACCGCGAGCGCCCTGGCCGGGGACGACCGGGTCACCGTGTTACTGCTCGGTGGGCGGGTGCGCGGCAGCACCCTGGCCACCGTGGACCACTGGACGACCAGGATGCTCGCCGGCTTCGTCATCGACCTGGCGTACGTCGGCGCCAACGGCATCTCCCGCGCCTACGGGCTGACCACCCCGGACCCGGCGGTCAGCGAGGTCAAGGCGCAGGCGATGCGGGTGGCCCGGCGGAAGGTCTTCGCCGGGATCCACACCAAGTTCGGCGCGGTGAGCTTCTGCCGGTTCGCGGAGGTCTCCGAGTTCGACGTGATCATCACCGACACCGGGCTGCCCGCCGCGGAGGCCCACCGCTATTCGCTGCTCGGCCCGCAGGTCATCAGGACCTGACGGGACCGGCGCCCCTTCCCTACGTCCGCACACCACATCCCATACCCCGTGTACGCCACGCCTCCCCGGACGAGCAACAAGCCGGGTGGCCCGGCTCCGTACGCCCCGATTCCCGCCCCCGACCCTCTTTGGGAGCATGCGATGCTCACTCCGACCCGCAGCAAGCGCACCATCCGCACCCTCGTGCCCGTGGCCACCGCCGCGGCCCTGCTCGCCGCGTGCAGCGGCGCGGGGGCGGCGGCAGCTCCGGGGGCGACGACTCCGTCAACGTCGTCATGGTCAACAACCCGCAGATGGTCGAGCTGCAGAAGCTGACGGCCAAGCACTTCACGAAGAAGACCGGCATCGAGGTGAACTTCACCGTGCTGCCGGAGAACGAGGTCCGCGACAAGATCAGCCAGGACTTCGCCAACCAGGCGGGCCAGTACGACGTGGCCACCATCAGCAACTTCGAGGTGCCCTTCTTCGCCGAGAACGACTGGCTGCTGCCGCTCGACGAATACGCCGCGGACGACGCGAAGTTCGACCAGGAGGACGTCCTCGCGCCGATGCGCGAGTCGCTGACGGCCGAGGACGGCAAGCTGTACGCCGAGCCCTTCTACGGCGAGTCGTCCTTCCTCATGTACCGCAAGGACGTCTTCGCCGAGAACGGCCTGAAGATGCCCGACAAGCCCACCTGGCAGCAGGTCGCCGACCTCGCCGCCGAGGCGGACGGCGCCGAGCCCGGCATGAAGGGCATCTGCCTGCGCGGCCTGCCCGGCTGGGGCGAGGTCATCGCGCCGCTGACGACGGTGGTCAACACCATGGGCGGCACCTGGTTCGACGAGAACTGGGAGGCGCAGCTCACCTCGCCCGAGTTCACCAAGGCGGCGAAGTTCTACGTCGACCTCGTCCGCGAGCACGGCGAGGCCGGCGCGGCCCAGTCCGGCTACGCCGAGTGCCTGAACAACCTCACCCAGGGCAAGACCGCCATGTGGTACGACGCCACCGCGGCCACCGGCTCGCTGGAGGCCGAGGACTCCCCCGTCCGCGGCAAGATCGGCTACGCGCCTGCGCCGGTCGACAAGACCGAGTCCTCCGGCTGGCTCTACACCTGGGCGTGGGGCGTGCAGAAGGCGTCGGAACGGCCCGAGAGCGCCTGGAAGTTCATCTCCTGGGCGTCGAGCAAGGAGTACGAGGAGCTGGTCGGCAAGGAGCTGGGCTGGGCCAACGCGCCCGCGGGCAAGCGCGCGTCGACGTACTCCAACCCCGACTACCTGAAGGCCGCCGGCTCCTTCGCCGACATCACCCGCGAGGCGATCGAGGGCGCCGACCCGCGCGACCCGGGCACCCAGCCGCGGCCCGCGCCCGGCATCCAGTTCGTCGGCATCCCCGAGTTCTCCGATCTGGGCACCAAGGTCTCCCAGGAGATCAGCTCGGCCATCGCGGGCAAGCAGTCCGTCGAGGACGCGCTGGAGAACTCCCAGGAACTGGCCGAGGAGGTCGGCGGGGAGTACCGGGACCGATGAGTACTCCGACCGCCGTACGCACCGAGCGCCCGGCGCCGCGCGCGGGCCGGCCGGCACCCCGCCGGCCGGGCCGCGGGGCCCGCGCCTGGGCCACCCGCGCGCCGCTGCTGCCGGCGCTGGTGTTCCTGATCGCCGTCACCCAACTGCCGTTCGTGGCGACCCTGGTGATCTCCCTCTTCGACTGGAACTCGCTGCGCCCCGACGACCGCAGCTTCACCGGACTCGACAACTACAGCCAGGTGGCGAGCGACGAGGGCCTGCGCGAGTCGGTGGTGACCACGGCGGTGCTGACCGCCGCGGTCGTCCTGGTCAGCGTGGTGCTCGGGCTGCTCATCGCGCTGCTGCTGGACCGGGCGTTCCCCGGCCGCGGCGTGGTGCGCACGCTGCTCATCGCGCCATTCCTGCTGGTGCCGGTCGCGGCCGCGCTGCTGTGGAAGCACGCGCTCTACAACCCCGAGTACGGCCTCTTCAACGGCGCCATCACCTGGGTCGCGGAGCTGTTCGGCGACGACACGCCGCCGCAGCCGGACTGGGTGTCGGACATGCCGCTGATCGCCGTCGAGGCCGCGCTGATCTGGCAGTGGACACCGTTCATGATGCTGATCCTGCTGGCCGGGCTGCAGAGCCGGCCGACGGAGATGGTCGAGGCCGCCAAGCTCGACGGCGCCACGAGCTTCCAGATCTTCCGCTACCTCACGCTGCCGCATCTGCGCCGCTATCTCGAACTGGGCGTGCTGCTCGGCTCGGTGTACATCGTGCAGAACTTCGACGCGGTGTTCACCATCACCTCGGGCGGGCTCGGCACCGCCAACCTGCCGTACACGATCTACCAGACCTTCTACCAGGCGCACGAGTACGGGCTGGCCTCGGCCGCCGGCGTGCTCGTCGTCATCGGCTCCATCGTCATCGCGACCTTCGCGCTGCGCGTCGTGTCGTCCCTGTTCCGGGAGGAGGCGTCCCGCGCATGACCACGACCGTAGCGACGGCCCGGAAGCCGGCCCGCACCGGCCGCGCCGCGCTGCCGCCCGCCCTGCGCAAGGCGCGGCGCCGCAGTGCCGGGCTCGGGCTGCTGGCCTGGCTCGTCGGCATCGCGTTCTTCCTGCCGGTGGCGTGGATGGTGCTCACCTCGCTGCACGCGGAGACCGACGCCGCCGCCAACCCGCCGGCGGTCGCCGCGTCGCTCACGCTCGACGGCTACCGCACGTTCTTCGGCTCCGGCGGCGGCCCCAGCCCGTGGCCCGCGCTGCTCAACTCGGTGATGGCGAGCGTGTTCTCGACCGTGCTGGTGCTCGCGCTGGCGCTGCCGGCCGCGTACGCGCTGTCCATCCGGCGCGTGAAGCGCTGGACCGACGTGCTGTTCTTCTTCCTCTCCACCAAGATGCTGCCGGTGGTCGCCGGGCTGCTCCCGATCTACCTGTTCGCCAAGAACACCGGGATGCTCGACAACATCTGGCTGCTCGTCCTGCTGTACACGTCGATGAACCTGCCGATCGCGGTGTGGATGCTGCAGTCGTTCCTCGCGGACATCCCCGTCTCGATCGTGGAGGCCGCGCAGATCGACGGGGCGAAGCTCACCACCGTGCTGACCCGGGTGATCGCCCCGGTCGCCGGCCCGGGCATCGCCGCCACCTCGCTGATCTGCTTCATCTTCAGTTGGAACGAGATGCTGTTCGCGCGGGTGCTCACGGGGGTGACGGCGGAGACCGCCCCCGTCTTCCTCACCCGCTTCATCACCAGTCAGGGGCTCTTCCTCGCCCAGGTCTGCGCCGCCTCCGTCGTCATCTCCCTCCCGGTGCTCGCCGCCGGGTTCGCCGCCCAGGACAAGCTGGTCCAGGGCCTGTCCCTAGGAGCCGTCAAATGAGGGCCGCCGTCATCGAAGCCCCCGGCACGGTCACCGTGACCGACGTCCCCGACCCCACCCCCGGCCCGCGCGAGGTCGTGGTGGACGTGGCGGCGTGCGGGTTGTGCGGAACCGATCTGCACATCCTGCAGGGCGAGTTCGCGCCCACGCTGCCGGTGGTGCCGGGGCACGAGTTCGCGGGCGAGGTCGTCGGCATCGGCCGCGACGTCACCGAGGTCGCGGTCGGCGACCGGGTCGCCGTGGACCCGTCGCTGTACTGCCACGAGTGCCGCAAGTGCCGTACCGGCCACGGCAACCTGTGCGAGCGGTGGGGCGCCATCGGCGTCACCGTCGCCGGCGGGGCGGCGGAGTACGCGGTCGCGCCGGTCGCCAACTGCGTCCGGCTGCCCGACCACGTACGCACCCAGGACGCGGCGCTGATCGAGCCGCTGTCGTGCGCGGTGCGCGGCTACGACGTGCTCAACAGCAAGCTCGCCGCCCATGTGCTCATCTACGGCACGGGCACGATGGGGCTGATGATGCTGGAGCTGGCCAAGCGCACCGGCGCCGCGGCGGTGGACGTGGTCGACCTCAACCCCGAGCGGCTGGCCACCGCGCAGAAGGTGGGGTGCAGCCGGGCGGCGGCCACGCCGGAGGAGTTCGGGCAGCCGGAGGGGTGGGACGTCGTCATCGACGCCACCGGCAACGCGGCGGCGATCCAGGACGGTCTGGGCCGGGTCGGGAAGGCCGGCACCTTCCTGCAGTTCGGGGTGGCGGACTACGCGACGACCGCCACCATCGAGCCGTACCGCATCTACAACCAGGAGATCACCATCACCGGCTCGATGGCCGTGCTGCACAGCTACGAGCGGGCGGCGGAGCTGTTCGCCGCTGACGTGCTCGACCCCGAACTGCTCATCAGCGACCGGCTGCCGCTGGAACAATACCCGGCCGCCCTGGAGCAGTTCGCGTCGGGGAAGGGCCGGAAGATCGTGGTGGTGCCGTAACTGCGGAGGCCGGTGTGGGCGCCGTGTGAGACGAGTCTCAGGCGGCGCTCATATATGCCGATTCAGTACGCTACGGCCGCTGTTGCCCGCTGGCACACTGGGGACTTGTCGGCAGACCCCTCCACGCCACGGAAGGACGGCGAGGTCAGGTGGCCATGATGGACTGTCCGGGCTGCGGCAGGTGGCACGACGCGGGCGGCGCGCCCTGGTGCGCCGCCGCCACCGGCCCGGCCCCGGACGCCCCGGCGGGCGGCGGGCCCGTCCCGCTCCAGGAGCCGGGCCCGGCGGTGCCGGGGCCGGATCCGCGCGATCTGGAGCTGTTCGCCGAGGGCCGCGCGGCGTACCCGGACACCGCCCCGTACACGCCGGTGCCCCCGGACGACGACACGCTGGAGCAGCCCGTCGTCCCCGGCCGGGCCCGGCACGGCCGGGGGCGGCGCCGGCGCCCGCCCCGCGCGCGGCTCGCGGCCCTCGCGGCGGCCGGGGTGGCGGCGATCTCCGGCGGGCTGGTCGCGGCGAACGTGCTCGGCGGTGACGGCAGACCCGACGCCGACCGCGCCGACGAGCGCCCCGACGCCCCGTTCGGACCGCTGCCGACGAACTCCGCCGGCACCCCCGACGCCCCCGGCACCCCGTCGGCGGCGAGCCCGCCGCCCGCGCGGGCCGACGCGCAGGACCGCGCGCAGCGCTCCCGGCCCTCCACGGCCCCGCCGCCCGCACCGACCGCGGACCCGACGACGCCCGGGCCCAGCCCCGGCGGCAGCTCCACGGAGCCCGGCAGCCCGTCGTCGACCGCCTCCTCGCGGGCGACGGTGTCGGCGCCGAGCGGCACCCCGTCGGGCTCGCAGTCCCCCTCCCCCTCCGACTCGCCCACCCCGACGCCCACCGGCAGCGAGGGCGAGGAGGGCGAACAGGAGCGCGGCCGGCCGGACCAGCAGGGCGACCGGCACCCGAACGGGTGAGCCCGGAACCGCGGCGCGCGGTGCCCGCCGGGGTGCGCGGATGCGCGATCACCCCGGGGAGGCGAGATTGGGGGCATGGCCGGTGCCCATCCGAGTGCGCAGCTCGACGCGCTGCTGCTCGGCGTCCTCTTCGACCGGGCGCGCTCCGCGCTGCTGGTCTTCGACTCCGAGCTGCGGCTACTGCGCGCCAACGCCTCCGCGTGCCTGCTCCCGGGAGTGCCTGAGGAGCCGGCGGAGGAGGACGGGGAGCGTACGGAACGAGGCGCACCGTCCGCGCGGGACGTGGGGGCGGTCGCCGACGGGGCCGAGCTGCAGCAACTGCTCCGGCACGTGCTCGCGTCCGGTGACCCGGTGCGCGGCGTGCGGATGGCCGGCGACGGCGACCGGGTGCTGTCGGTCTCCGCCTACCCGATGAGCGACGGCGACGGTGAGGGTGCCCTCGTGGCCGTGCTCGCCCACGTCCGCGACATCACCGAGCGGCGCCGGGCCCGGTCCCGGCTGGAGCTGCTGTACGCCGCGGAGGCGCGCATCGGCGCCCTGCTCGACGTCGGCCGGGTGGCGCAGGAGCTGGCCGCGGTCGTCGTGCCCGCGCTGGCGGACGCCGTGGTGGTCGACATCGCCGACTCGGTGTGGCGGGGCGAGCAGTCGGCGCCGGCGCAGGGGGTGGAGGAACTGGCGCTGCGGCGGGCGGCGGTGGCGCCGTCGGCGTACCGGGAGGAGGACGGCGTCGGCGCGCAGGTGCGCTACCCGTACGCCTCCCCGCAGTCCAGCGCGCTGACGGACCTGCGCCCGCGGCTCATCCAGCACCCGGCGCACGCCGGGCCCGCGGTCGGCGGCGACGGGGACCGGGGGCACTCCGTACCGGAGCCCGATCCCGCGAGCGGGCCCCCGGGCGAGCGGGGCGCACCCGTGACCCTGCCCGACGCCGCGGACGAAGCGCACTCGCTCATCTTCGTGCCGATGACCGCGCGCGGCGCGCTCCTCGGCCTGGTCACCCTCTACCGCTCCGAGCGCCCCACCCCCTTCGACGACGCCGACCTGCGGCTGGCCACCGAGGTCGCAGAACTGGCGGCGGTGAGCGTCGACAACGCCCGCCGCCAGACCCGCACCCACACCACCGCCTCCGCCCTCCAGCGCAGCCTGCTGCCCGCGCACCTGCCGGAGAACAGCGCGATCGAGGCGGGCCTGGCGTACGTGCCGGGCACCTTCCCCGGCACCGGCGGCGCGGGCGGCGACTGGTTCGACGTCATCGGGCTGTCCGGCGCCCGCGTGGCGCTGGTGGTGGGCGACGTCACCGGCACCGGGCTGCACGCCGCGGCGACCATGGGCCGGCTGCGTTCGGCGATCGACACCATGGCCGGCCTCGACCTGCCGCCGGACGAGCTGCTGACCCATCTGGACGCGCTGGTGTCCCGGCTGATGCAGGAGCCGCCCGACCCGTTCGCCGACCCGCAGCGCAACCTGCCGACGCCCGCGGCAACCTGCGTCTACGCCGTCCACGACCCCATCGCGATGCGGGTGACCCTGGCGCTCGCCGGGCACCCGCCGCCGGTCGTCGTCCGGACGGACGGCAGCAGCGAGGTCGTCGAGGCGGCGACCGGCCCGGCGCTGGGCGGCGGCTCCAGCACGTACGGCTGCGCCGAACTCGACCTGCCCGAGGGCAGTCTGCTCGCGCTCTACACCAACGGCCTGCTGCCCGAGCGGCCCGAGGAGTCGCTGGCCCGGCTGCGCCGTTCGCTCGCCCGCCCGGGGCGCCCGGTGCAGGACCTGTGCGACGCGGCCGTACGCGACCTGCTGCCCGCCCGGCCGAGCGACGACGCGGTGCTGCTGGCGGCCCGGCTCCGGGCACTGCCGCCGGACCGCGTGGTCTCGGTACGGCTGCCGGTGGACCACTCCGCCCTCTCCGACGCCCGCGACCTGGTGCGCCGGCGGCTCACGGAATGGGGGCTGCGGGAGCTGACCCTGCCCACCGAACTCATCGTCAGCGAACTCCTCGCCAACGCGGTCCGGCACGCGCCCGGGCCCATCGGGCTCAAGCTCATCCTGCAGTCGGTGCTGACCTGCGAGGTCTCCGACACCAGCCATGTGTCGCCGCATCTGCGGCACGCGACGAGCAACGACGAAGGCGGACGCGGGCTGTTCCTCGTCGCCCAGTTGGCGCACCGCTGGGGTGTGCGGTACTCGTCCCGGGGCAAGGTCGTCTGGACTGAGCAGGAGATCCCGGGTAGTTGACCACCCGTGTGATGTGGCTCACACTACCTCGTTTCATGTCACATTCGGCCGCCTGTTCCTGTCCTTTAGGTGGGAGTGCACCAGGGAGGCAGGAGCAACCGCATGTCCGTAACCCAGACGGAAGACTCATCGCAGGGCGCGATGGGCACCCGTCCGCCCACCCGGGCGAAGTCCGGCGAGCGCCTCGCGGACTGGGCCGATGGCCGGCTCGGGATACATGGCGCCGGGCGTAAGTACGCAAGAAAGGTGTTCCCCGACCACTGGTCCTTCCTCCTCGGCGAGATCTGCCTCTACAGCTTCATCGTCATCCTGCTGACGGGCGTCTACCTGACGCTGTTCTTCAACCCGTCGATGACCGAGGTCGTGTACGACGGCTCCTACGCTCCCCTGAACGGCGTGCGGATGTCCGAGGCGTACGCCTCCACGCTGGACATCTCGTTCGACGTGCGCGGCGGTCTGCTGGTGCGTCAGATCCACCACTGGGCCGCGCTCATCTTCGTCGTCGGCATGCTCGTCCACATGATGCGGCACTTCTTCACCGGCTCGTTCCGCAAGCCGCGTGAGATCAACTGGGTGTTCGGCTGGACGATGCTGTTCATCGGCCTCTTCGAGGGCCTGCTCGGCTACTCGCTCCCGGACGACCTGCTCTCCGGCACGGGCCTGCGCTTCGTGGAGGGTGCGACGATCTCCACGCCGGTGATCGGAACGTACCTCTCGTTCTTCCTGTTCGGCGGCGAGTTCCCGGGCCACGACATCATCCCGCGCTTCTACGCACTCCATATCCTGGTGCTGCCAGGGCTGATGCTCGCCCTGCTGGTGGCGCACCTGATCCTGGTCTTCTACCACAAGCACACGCAGTGGGGCGGTGCCGGCAAGACCGAGAAGAACGTCGTCGGCGCGCCGTTCATGCCGGTGTACGTGGCCAAGGCGGGCGGCTTCTTCTTCCTGGTCTTCGGCCTCGTCACCATCATCGCGGCCGTGGCGTCGATCAACCCGATCTGGAGCGTGGGACCGTACCGGCCGGACCAAGTGTCGACGGGCGCCCAACCGGACTGGTATCTGGGCTTCGCCGAAGGCATGGTGCGCATCATGCCCGGCTGGGAGATCAACGCCTGGGGTCACACACTCTCGCTCGGCGTGTTCATACCCATCGCACTCTTCCCGCTCATGCTGGTCGTCATCGGCGCGTACCCGTTCATCGAGGCGTGGGTCACGGGAGACAAGCGGGAGCACCACCTGCTGCAGCGGCCGCGCAACGTGCCCGTGCGGACCGCACTCGGCACCTCGTGGCTGTCGCTCTACGCCCTGTTCCTCATCGGCGGCGGCAACGACGTCTTCGCCACGCACTTCCACGTGTCGGTCAACAACGTCACCTGGGCCCTGCGGATCATGGTGTTCGTGGTGCCCGTGCTCACCTTCATCCTCACCAAGCGCATCTGCCTGGCACTGCAGCGGCGCGACCGGGACAAGGTGCTGCACGGCCGCGAGACCGGCATGATCAAGCGGCTGCCGCACGGCGAGTACATCGAGGTGCACGAGCCGCTCCCGCAGGCGGAGCTGCACAAGCTCACCTCGCACGAGCAGCCGCAGCCGTACGAACTCGGCCCGGAGACCGACGCCAACGGCGTCCGCCGGCCCCCGGCCGGCATCACCAACCGGGTGCGCGCGAAGCTGGCGCACGCCATGTTCGGCCCGCACACGCGCATCGAGAAGCCGACCATCGAGGAATACCGCGCGGTCGCACACGACCACGAGCACGCGGAGCTGCCGGCAGGCAGCGGGGAACGCACGCTCGAATCCGCGGACGAGAGCCCGGGCGGCCGCTCGTCCGGATGAGGTACGGCCCCCCGACGGCCCTCATCCGGCACTGAGGCAGGCCCCCGACCGGGTGGGGCGCGGACCCCCGACCGCGCCCCACCCGACCTTTTTGGTTAGGCTACCCTAAGCTTTTTCGAGCGAGGGGTGGCGACGGCGTTGGGCATCGAGGTGTACCGCGACTCCTGGGGCATCCCCCACATCCGCGCCGCCGATCATCGCGAACTCGCCTACGCCCAGGGGCAGAACGCCGCCTTCGACCGCGGCTGGCAACTGGAGGTCGAACGCCACCGCGCCGCCGGCACCTCCGCGGCGTTCCTGGGCGAGGCGGCCCGCGACTGGGACGTCTTCGCCCGCCGGGTCCGGCTGGACGACACCGCGCGCCGCTGCTTCCGCCACCTGGCCGAGGAGGACCGCGAGACCGCCGGCTGGGTGTCGTCGTACGTCGACGGGGTCAACGCCGGACTCGCCCAAGGCGCCGCGCGGGCCCCGGAGTTCGCGGCCACGGGGCTCGCGCCCGGCCGCTGGTCGCCGTGGACGCCGCTGGCCGTGTGGCTGTCCACCCACATCCTCTTCGCCGGCTTCCCCGCGAAGCTGTGGCGCCGGATGGTCGACGCACACCTGGGCGCCGGGGCGGTGGAGCTGTTCGCCACCGACGGTCCCGGCACCGCGGGCAGCAATGGCTGGCTCGTCTCCGGCGAGCGGACCGCGGACGGCGGCGCGCTGATCGCCGGGGACCCGCACCGGTTCATCGAGAACCCCGGGGTCTACCAGCAGATCCATCTGGCCTGCCCGGAGTACGACGTCGTCGGCTTCGCCGTCCCCGGCGTCCCCGGGCTGCCGCACTTCGGCCACACGGGCGGCGTCGCCTGGGCCATCACCAACGCGATGGCCGACTACCAGGATCTCTACATCGAGCGGCTGCGCCGCCGCGCGGGCCGGATCGAGGCGCTGGGCCCCGACGACTGGCAGCCGGCCGCGTCACACACCGAGACCGTCGAGGTCGCGGGCGCGGCGGCGACCGGGGTCGAGGTGGTGGAGACCGGCCGCGGGCCGGTGATCGCCGAGGTGCCGGGGAGCGCGGCGGACGGCGAGTGGGAGGCACTGAGCCTCAGGTATCCGCCGCGGGTGTACGGGGAGCTGGGCTTCCCGGCGCTGCCCGCGCTGCTCAGGGCCCGTGAAGTCGCCGACGTGGACGCGGCGCTCGACGGCTGGGTCGAGCCGGTCAACGTGGTGCTGGCCGCCGACACCGCGGGCGGGCTGCTGCACCGGGTCGCCGGGACGGTGCCGGTACGCGACGAGGCCAACCTGCGCGGGGCCGTACCGGCGTGGGAGGCGGCGTACGCGTGGCGCGGGCGGCACGCGCCGATGCCGTCGGTGCCGGTGGCCGGCGGGATCGCCGTGATGGCCAACGAGCGCGGCCCGGCAGCCCCGTTCGGCGCCGAGTTCGCCCCGCCGTACCGGGCCGAGCGCATCCGCGAGCTGCTGGCCGGCGGCGGGTCCTGGCGCGCCGGGGACATGGCCGCCGTCCACACCGACACCCTCAACGCCGCGGCCCGGCCGCTGCTGGACCTGCTCGCCGGCGTCGACGGACTCGGCCCCGCCGCCGCGGAGTTGCGCGACCGGCTGCTGCGCTGGGATCTGCGGATGGCGGCGGACAGCGCCGACGCGCTGGCGTACGCGCGGCTGCGCTCCGCCGTCGTCCGCGCCCTGGCCGCGCAGCCCGCGCTGACGCCGCTGGCCGACCCGCCCCCGTACCCCGCGCTGCTGCTGCCCTGGCTGGACCTGCACACCCGGATCGGGTACGCCCTGGGCACCCTGCTCGCCACCGACCGGCTGCCGGAGATCGACCTGCCCGCGCTGGTGCGGGCCGCCGCCGAGGAGACCGCCGCGCACCTCGCGGCGGCGGCTCCGGGCGCCCCCTCGACCTGGGGCGAGGCGCACCGGCTGGCGCCCTGGCAGGCGCTGCCCGGCGGCACGGGCGGCCCCGGCGGCTCGGGCGGCCCCGGCGAGCCGTGGCCCGGGCTGGCCGGTGACCACGACTGCGTGCTGGCCACCGCCGCCGTTCCCGGCGTCACCGACCTGTGTGCCCGCGGCCCCGCCGCCCGCTACGTCTGGGACGTCTCCCGCCGCGAGGAGAGCCGCTGGGTGGTGCCGTTCGGCGCGTGCGGCGTCCCCGGCGCCCCGCACCATCGCGACCAGCTCGCTCCCTGGCAGCGCGGCGAGTTGATTCCCGTACTCACCGACTGGCAGGCCCTGAAGGAGTCCCATGACGACCGCTGACCCCGCGCCCCGCGACCGGAGGCCACGGCACGAGCAGCAGGCCGGCGGCTTCGGCACGGTGCGCGTGGTGCCGGTCGTCCCGGACGCGGACGCGGCCCTGCTGCACGGCTGGGTCACCGCGGAGCGCGCCCGCTTCTGGGGCATGGCCGGGCTGTCCCGCACCCAGGTCCGCGACGTCTACGCGCACATGGACACCCTCCCCACCCACCACGCCCACCTGCTGCTGCGCGACGGCGCGCCGGTCGCGCTGGTGCAGACGTACGAACCGGCCGCCGACCGGGTCTCGGAGTGCTACCCCGCCGAGCCCGGCGACCTCGGCCTCCACCTGCTGGTCGGCCCCGCCGAGGGCGCGGCGGAGCCCGGTTTCACGGCCGCGCTGATGGGGGTGATCATCCGCTTCGCCGCGGCGGCGGGCGCGCGGCGGCTGGTTGCCGAGCCGGACGCGCTCAACGGGCCCGCGATCGACCGGCTGCGCCGCGAGGGCTTCGCGCTGGGACCGGAGGTCACACTGCCCGAAGTGGACCTGCCGGAGGTGTACTTGCCGCCGAAGCGGGCCCGGCTGGTGTTCCGCCCGCTGGCCGGGGGCTGACTTCCCTGCTCACCCGTCCCCGGCGCCGTCGTCCGGTGGCAGGCTGCTGCGGTACGGCGGCATGAAGCGCAGCCGCGGCATCTGGTCGGCGAGCACGCCGCCGTCCACGACGATCCTGGCGCCGGTGATGTACGCCCCGGCGTCCGAGGCGAGCAGCAGCAGCGCGCCGACGCACTCCTCGGGCCGGGCGTAGCGGCCGAGCGGGATCCGCTCGCGGTACGCGGCCTCGAACCCCTCGCGCGCCAGCGGGAACTCGCCGTCGATGGGTGTGTCGACCATGCCGGGCGCCAGGGTGTTGGCGGTGATGCCGTGCGGCGCCAGCTCCACCGCCAGGGTCTCGGTGAGCAGTTGGGCGGCGGCCTTGGCGGCGTTGTAGTGGGCCAGCCCCGCCTCGGCGACCAGCGCGTTCTTCGAGGTGACGGTGACGATCCGGCCGGGCACCCGGTCGGCGGCCATGTGCTCGGCGAGCCGCTGGGAGAGGAAGAACACCGCGTCGGCGTTCACCCGCATGACGTGCGACCAGCTCTCCGGGGTGATCTCGTTGAAGCGCTCCAGGGCCGCGGTGCCCGCGTTGTTGACCAGGATGTGCACCGGCCCGGCCGCCGCGCGGATCCGGTCGGCGAGCCCGGCCAGTTCGCCGGTACGCGCCAGGTCCTGCCCGTACGTCCGCACCCGCCGGCCGTGGGCCCGTACCGCCGCGGCCGTCTCCGCCAGCCCGGGGGCGTCCGGCAGGTCGACGAGGACGAGGTCGGCGCCGGCCCCGGCGAGCCCGGTGGCGAAGGCGCGGCCGAGGCCGCGGGCGGCGCCGGTGACGACGGCGGTGCGCCCGGTGAGGTCGAACCGGTCCCCCGCACCGGGCCGCCGCTCCCCCGCCCCGCTCACGACAGCCCCAGCAGGTCGAGGGCCGGCCGGTGGATCAGCTTCTCCACCTCGTCCCGGTCCAGCGGCGGCAGCCCGGGGATCCCCGGGATCCGGGCGATCTCGCGCAGCCCGGCGACCGAGGCGTCGACCGTGGTGAAGGGGTAGTCGCTGCCGAAGAGCAGCTTGTGCCAGACGCCGTAGTCCTGTGCCAGGCGCAGGCTGTGCCAGAGCTGGAACGGCCGGTAGTGCAGGGCGCTGACGTCCGCGTAGACGTGCGGGTGCTTGCGGATGACGGCCAGGCACTCGCCCTCGAAGGGGTGGCCGAGGTGGGCGAGGACCATGCGCAGCTCGGGGTGGCGGATGGCGACGGCGTCGAGGTGCCGGGGCATCGCGTACTCCAGCGGGGCGGCCGAGACGAACGTCGTGCCGGTGTGCACCAGCAGCGGCAGGCCGTGGCGTTCGGCGTAGCCGAAGAGGTCGTCGTACTCCTCGGCGGCGGGGTCGAAGCCCGCGTACATCGGCATCAGTTTGATGCCGCGCAGCCCCAGCTCCTGGTGGCCCTGGCGCAGTTCGTCCCGCCAGCCGGGCTGGGTGGGGTCGAGGGAGAGGTAGCCGACCAGCCGGCCGGGGTGCGCCGCGGTGTACGCGGCGACCGCGGCGTCGTCGACCCACAGCCCGCTGCGCCGGGCCTTGCCCCCGACGACGATGGTGCGGGTGCCGTCGGGGGCCGCGGCCGCGTACTCCTCCCAGCGCACCGTGAGGTCCACCTCGCCCGCGTGGGCGCGGGCGGCCTCGGTGCGGAACGCGTCGTCGAAGTCCGTGCCGGGCCGGAAGAGATGGGAGTGGACGTCGGTGATCATGCCGGTGCGCTCCTGTCCCGCTTCTCCCAGCCGTCCTCGAACATGTTCCAGAAGCGGTGGGTGGGCGGGTGCTCGGCGAAGACCTCGTCGGCCAGCTCGACGCCGAGGCCGGGTGCGGTGGGCAGGCCGATGCTGCCGTCGGCGATGGGCAGCGTGCCGCGCAGGGCCTCGAAGACGTAGGGCTCCAGCAGGCCGTCGAAGGTCTCCAGCACCTTGAGGTTGGGGATGCCGAGCGCCGCGTGTACGGAGACGGTGGTGCACAGCGGCGAGTTGGAGTTGTGCGGGGCGACGAGCATGCCGTGCGCGTCGGCGATGGCCGCGATCTTGCGCACCTCGGTGAGGCCGCCGGCCATCGACAGGTCGGGCTGCACGATGTCGACGGCGTGGGTGGCGAAGAGCTGCTTGTACTCGTAGCGGTCGTGGAAGTGCTCGCCGCCGGCGATGGGGAACGACGCCCGCTGCCGCAGTTCGGCGTAGCGCTCGATGTGCGTCCAGGGCAGCGGCTCCTCCAGCCAGCCGATGCCGTACGGCTCCAGCTCGTGCAGCAGCCGCACCGCGGTGGGCATGGCGAAGCGGGCGTGGCCCTCGACGAACAGCTCGACGTCCGGGCCTATCGCCTCCCGGACGGCGGCGACGAGGCCGATGGAGCGGCGCAGCTCGGCGGGGCCCAGCTCGTGCAGCCCGGAGCCGAAGGGGTCGAACTTCAGCGCGCGGTAGCCCTTGGCGACGGTCGCGCGGGCCTTGGCGGCGAACACCTCGGGGTCGCGCTCGCCGTCGTACCAGCCGTTGGCGTAGACGGGGACGCCGTCGCGGCAGGCGCCGCCGGTGAGGCGGTAGACGGGGACGCCGAGGGCCTTGCCCATGAGGTCGTAGAGCGCCTGGTCGAGGCCGGACAGGACGATGCCGCCGACGTCGCCGCCGCGCAGGAAGTCGCCCTGGTGCAGCCGGAGCCAGATCTCCTCGACGTCGAAGGGGTCGGCGCCCAGCAGGTGGCGTCGGGACATCGCCTCGGCGAGCGCGCAGACCTCGCGGCCGCGGTACGGGTGGGTGATCTCGCCGACGCCGGAGAGGCCCTCGTCGGTGTGCACGCGGACGTAGCCGAAGTCGCGCCAGGCGGTGCCGAGCATCAGGGTCTCGACGCGGCTGATCCGGCCGGCGGGTCCGGTGGGGCGGGTGGTGTCGACGGTGAGCATCAGCGGCCCGCCTCTTCCGGCCGGCCGGCGGCGGCCGGGGTGGCGCCGCCCATGGTGGAGGCGTGCTCCAGGTCGCGGGCGCCGCCGTCGGCGAGCGCGGCGGTGACGGCGGCCTCGGTGGCCTCCAGCAGCCGGTCGACGTCGGCGTCGGTGTGGGCGTAGGAGAGGTGACTGCGCTTGAGGTTCAGCGGCAGCTCGAAGATCCCGTGCTCCAGCAGCCGGCGGCGGTAGCCGACGAAGAGGCCCGCGTCGTTGGCGAGCAGGTCGGTGTACGTCCGCGGGGTGGGGCTCTCGGCGCCGGCGGCACCGCCGTCGTAGCCCGGCATGAAGTACGTGACGAAGACGGAGCCGTAGCCGGTGACGGCGACGGGCACGCCGAGGCGCGCGTAGACGGTGCGCAGCCCGGTGCGCACCCGCTCGCCCAGCCGGAAGACGTGGTCGTGGACCGGCTCCTCGCGCAGCTTGCGCAGCGTGGCGAGCGCGGCGGCGACGACGGAGGGGTGCCCGTTGTACGTGCCGGCGAAGAACGCGGGGGCGCCGGGGCGGGTGGAGAACAGCTCCATCAGGTCGGCCCGGCCGCCGATGGCGCCGGCGGGGGCGCCGTTGGCGATGGCCTTGCCCAGGGTGGTGAGGTCGGGGGTGACGCCGGAGATCTGCTGCCAGCCGCCGAGGCTGTGCCGGACGCCGGTGATGACCTCGTCGAAGACGAGCACACTGCCGGCCCCGGCGGTCTCCTCGCGCAGCGTGGTCAGGAACTCCTGGTGCGGCAGGAGCGCGCCGACGTTGTGCGGTACGGGCTCGACGATGACGGCGGCGATGTCCTCGCCGTGCGCGGCGAAGCAGCGGCGCACGGCGGCGCTGTCGTTGAACGGCAGCACCAGGGTGGCGTCGAGGACCTCGGGCAGGATGCCGGCGGAGATCGGGTCGTGGCCGCCGACGCGGTCGGGCGCGGAGATCACGTTGAGGCTGACCGAGTCGTGCCAGCCGTGGTAGCAGCCCTGGAACTTGACCACCAGCCGGCGTCCGGTGGCGGCCCTGGCGACGCGCAGCGCGTGGAACGTCGCCTCGCTGCCCGTGCTGGTGAGCAGCACCTTCTCCAGCGAGGGCACCAGCGCGCAGAGTTCCTCGGCGAGTTCGATCTCGCCCTCGGTCACCCCGACGCCCATGTGGCCGAGCGCGGCGCCGGCCTCGGCGGCGGCGCGGGCCACGTCGGGGTCGTTGTGGCCGAGCAGCGGCGGGCCGAAGGCCGCGTGGTAGTCGGTGAACTCGGCCCCGTCCGCGGTGCGGAAGCGGGCGCCGCCGGTGCCGGCGACGACGAGTCCGGGCAGGCCCGGGATGCTGCGCTGGCCGCTGTTCACCCCGCCGGGCACGACCCGCTGGGCGCGCTCGGCGAGGGCTGCTCCGGCTCCGGCGGTGGTGACGTCCGGGCCTGGGCTCATGGTGCGTGCTCCTTGCGTCGAGTGTCTCGGTTCCACGGGCCCTGCCCGGCCCGTGAACCCTGGCGCCATCCGCCCGGCAGTCGTCGCAGGAAAGGTGCAAAAGGTCGTACGAACGGTGAGTGATGAACGATGCGTTGAGTCTTTTTCAGAACACCGTTCTGCCTAACCGAACAGAGCCTGACTCTACGGCCGAAAAAAGCGCCGGTCAACCCCTTGGACTCGACGGAACCCCGACCTCACCCCCTAGACTGTTCGGTCATGACGAACAGAACGGATGCCGACGAGCCGAAGTACTGGGTCAAGAGCGTGGGGCGGGCGGCCGAGATCCTGGAGACCCTGGCGAGCCCGCCGCCCGGCGACGGGCTGAGCGTCACGGAGATCGCCCAGCGGTGCGGCGTCTCGAAGAGCACCGCGTTCGGCACCCTGCAGACGCTGCGCGCCTTCGGCCTGGTCTCGGACGACGGCGAGGGCATGAGCCGGCGCTACCGGCTCGGCATGGGCCTGGCCCGCCTCGGCGACCGCGCCAGGGCCCAGGTCTCCCTGCGCCGGCTGGCCCACCCGGTGCTGCGCGACCTCAGCGCCCGTACCGGCATGGCCTCCCGCGTCGCCGTGCCCGAGGGCGGCCTCGCCGTGGTCGTGGACCAGGTCGAGGTCGACAACCGCGTCCGGCTCGACCTGCGCATGGGCGAGCGCGAACTCCCCCACTGCACCGGACTGGGCAAGGCCCTGCTGTCGGCGATGCCCGAGGCGGAGGCGGCGGCCGTGATCGAGCGGCACGGCCTGCCGCGGCGCACCGGCAGGACGATCACCGACCCGGACACGTTCCTGGCCCATCTGCGCGACATCGCCCGCGTCGGCTACGCGCTGGACGACGAGGAGGATGCCGAGGGCATCATCTGCATCGGCGCGCCGGTGCGGGACGACCGCGGCGGCTGCGCCGGGGCGGTCAGCATCACCGGCCTCAAGCTCGGCCTCCCCGCCTGGCGCTACCAGGAGTTGGGCGGCGAGGTACGCGACGCGGCCCACCGGATCAGCATCGAACTGGGCTGGCCGGGCGAGGGGGCGGACGCGTCCGGCGCGCCGGACGGCACGGCACCCCGGACCGCCGTCCGCTAGCGCGCCCGCCGCCCACCCGGCGGCCGGCCCGCGAAAATCGGCTCTTGACCGATCGGCGGGGGCGGCCGTACCTTTCCAGCCATCCGCCGCGACCTCACGGTCACCGGCGCGACATGCACTGGACCCGTCCCCGGCGCCTGCCCTTCACGCCCGGGACCGGCCACCGGCCCCCGCCGGCGGCCCGCGGTCCGCAAGGCCATCCGCCGTCACGGCAGTCACCGCAGGAACGCCTCTCACGATCCGGACCTTCTCGGAAGGCGAAGTCCGCCATGAGCGTTCCGCAGCACCCGAGCACCGCCCGCCGCAGCATGCTGCGCGTCACCGGCCTGGCCGGCCTGGCCGCCGCCGGTGCCGCCGCGGCCTCCGCCGGCACCGCCCGGGCCGCCGCCCCCGCGCGCGGCACCGGCGCCGACAACGGCCCCCGCCGGGGCGGTGTCGCGGACTTCCGCGACTACGGCCACTCCGGCCCCGGGCGTCCGGCCGACGACGCGCTGGACAAGATGCTCGCCGACAAGAGCATCCACCGCATCGAGGCCCACACCGACCTGCTCTTCACCCGCCGCCACACCACGGACCGCTCGGACGTCGAGCTGGACTTCGGCGGCAACCGGATGCTCACCGAGGGCATCGAGGAGAACGGGCACGACAACCCCTTCGGCGCGGTGCTGTTCTTCCGCGGCAAGGTCACCGACACCGTCCACGAGCACAAGCTCGGCGCGGAGCTGCCCGAGCTGTCCGACGTGTACGAGGTCGGCGACTCCGGCGCGTTCGGCGTCGGCCAGTGGTGGGCGGTCGAGTCGGACGCCGCCGGGTCCGGGAAGTACGAGAAGGAGATCCAGCGGCTCGTCCAGGTCACCGGGATCGTCGACGGCACGCACATCCGCGTCGGCTACCAGACCGGCTGGCCGCTGGCCGCCGGGCGCACGCTGACCTGGACCCGGGTCGAGCCCGTCGAGCGGGCGCACGTGCGCAACCTCGTCTTCGAAGGCGCCGGCGACGACCAGTACACCGGCTCGCACCCGGTGGCGTACGAGTACGCCGTCGGCTGCGACGTCTCCGGCATCGGGGCGACCGGCACCTTCTGGCCCGTGATCATGCGCCGCTGGTGCACCCGGTTCCGTACCGAGAACTGCAGCCTGGCCAACCCCAAGTCCGTCACCTACGGCGGCGCAGGCTATCTCACCCAGCAGATCTACTGTCTCTACGGGCACATCACGGACTGCCGCACCTCCAACGCCCGCCACCTCAACGACTTCACCGCCTCCGCCTACTGCTACGTCACCAACTGCCACGGCGACGGTGACGACCAGGGCCCGTTCGTCACCCACGGCCAGTTCGAGCACGACCTCGTCTACACCGGCAACTCGGGCCTGATGACGTTCGCCAACTCCGGTGCCGCCTGGGGCGGCGCGGCCAGGCGGATCACCGTCCGCCGGCACGTGTGCTCCTGGTTCGTCGCCCGCGTCAAGGTCACCGACCTCACGCTGGAGGACGTCACCGTCATCGGCAAGGAGTCCCTGGACGGCTCGGGGATGCTGTGGGTGAACGCCGACGGCGTGCAGATGCGCGGCTGTACGGCCAGCGGGCCGCTGATCGTCTCGCAGGCGTCCGACCGGTCCGCACGGCCGAACGTCATCGCCGACTCCGCGTTCTCCTTCGCGCCCGGCGCCGAGATCACCGCCCCCGGGGTGAAGGCCCCGCTGACGCTGGAACGCGTCGTGCTCGACGGCGCCGAGGGCGCGGCGTTCCGGGGCACCGGGCCGCTGGTCCTCGACCACTGCCGGGTCACCGGCGCCCCCGGCGCGGAGCCCGTCTCGTACGCGCACGCCGACCTCACCGTCGAGGGCGGGGTGTTCACCGACACCGGGATCAGGCTGACCGGCGCGGGCGGGCAGCGGCTGCGCCTGGACGGCGCCCGGCTCTCGGGCACCAACAAGGCCGGCGCGCTGCTCTCCCGCGGCGGTGGGGACCGCACCGTCACCTGGCAGTTGACCGGCGTCGACGCCACCGCCGCGGACGACGGCACCGCGCACATCGCGCTCGACGGCGGCGTCAACCGCTACCGGGCGCAGGGCTGCACCTTCACCGGCGGCCGGCTGGAGCTGCAGCCCGCCGCCTTCGCGGACTCCGGCTCGCACCTGCTGCACGCGGGCTGCGTCGAGGACGGCGTGACGCGGGCGGCCCTGCCGGACGAGGGCGACCGCGTCGTCCACACCGCGGGCAACCTGCGGCTCTGACCTCTCCCCCGCGCCCCCCGCACCCGCTGTCCCGACCGCCCGTACCCAGCACCGGAGTTGCCGTGTCCACGCATCCCCCGATCACCGCCAGGCCCGTCCGCATCGCCGTCGCCGGCGCCGGGAACCGCGGGCGCACGTACGCCGACTGGGTGCGGGCGCACCCGGAGCGGGCCGAACTGGTCGCGGTCGCCGACCCGAGCCCGGCCGCCCGGGCGGCGGTGGGCGCGCCGCGCGAGTTCGACGACTGGCGCGCGCTCGCCGCGGCCGGGGTGGAGGCCGACGCGGTCGTCGTCGCCACCCAGGACCGCGACCACGTCGACCCGGTGCTCGCCTTCGCCGAGGCCGGCTACGCGGTCCTGGCGGAGAAGCCGCTCGCGCCCACCGAGGAGGAGACCCGGCGCATCGTCGAGGGCGTCGAGCGGGCCGGGGTGCTCTTCGCGGTCTGCCACGTCATGCGCTACATGCCGTACACCGACCTGGTGAAGGAGGTCGTCGACTCCGGCGTGCTCGGCGAGCTGGTCTCGCTGGACCATCTGGAGCCGGTCGGCTGGTGGCACTACGCGCACAGCTACGTGCGCGGCCCGTGGCGCAAGGAGGAGCTGTCCTCGCCGATGCTGCTGGCCAAGTCCTGCCACGACCTGGACTGGATCGCGTACGTCACCGGCGCCCGCATCGAGCAGGTCACCGGCTTCGGCGGGCTCAAGCACTTCCGCCCCGAGAACGCCCCGGCCGGTGCCGGGGAGCGCTGCACGGACTGCGCCGTCGAGGCCGACTGCCCGTACAGCGCGCCGAAGCTCTACCTGCCGGTGCTGCGCGACAAGGGCGCGGTCTGGCCGGTCACCCACGTCACCGGCGCGACGGACCCGACTGATGAAGCCGGGCTGATCGAGGCGCTGCGCACCGGCCCGTACGGGGTGTGCGCCTACCGCGCGGACAACGACGTCGTCGACCACCAGGTCCTCGCGATGCTGCTGTCCGGCGGGGTCACCGCCACCTTCCAGATGGTCGCCTTCACCGAGCAGACCCACCGCCAGACCCGCGTCTTCGGCTCCCACGGCTGGCTGCGCGGCGACGGCGAGAGCGTCACCGTGCAGGACTTCCGCACCGGCGAGACCACCGTGCGCACCGTCGACGCCGCCGGCTCCAACGCGGCCGACGGCCACGGCGGCGGCGACGCCGGGCTGATGGACGCCTTCGTACGGGCCGTCGCCACCGGCGACTCGGGCGTGCTGCGCTCCGGCACCGCCGCGTCGCTCGGCAGCCACCTCGCCGCGTTCGCCGCGGAGCGCGCCCGGCACACCGGCACCGTCCAGGCGGTGCCGGCCCGCTGACATCCGCACCGCCCCCACACCCTTTTATCCCGCCCCATCCCCGGAGGAAGTGCCATGACCCTGATCCACCACCGGCGTTCACGGACCAGAGCCGTCGCCGTACCGCTGCTCGCCACCGCGCTGGCCGGCGTCGCGCTCGCCGGCTGCGGCGGCAGCGACGGCGCGGGCGGCGGGAAGGGCTCCGTCACCATGTGGACGTACCCCGTGATCTTCGACGAGGCGAAGAACAAGGCGTACTGGGACGGCATGGTCGAGAAGTTCGAGAAGGAGAACAAGGACATCTCGGTCAAGGTGGAGACCTACCCGTGGGCCGACCGCGACACCGCGCTCGGCACCGCCATCGCCTCCGGCAAGGGGCCTGACGTGGTCTACCTGGTGCCGGACCAGTTGCCGAAGTACGCGCCGGACATCGTGCCGGCCGCCGACTACATGCCGGCCGACGCCGAGTCCGACTACACGGACTTCGCGCTGCAGTCCGTGACCGTGGGCGACGACGTGCTCGGCACCCCGATCCTCACCAGCGCCAACCCGCTGATATGCGACAAGCGCGTCTTCGACGCGGTCGGCGAGGACTCCTACCCCGAGACCTGGGACGACCTGAAGGCGCTCGGCCCGAAGATGAAGGACGAGGGCTACTACGCCCTCAGCTACACCGGTGACACCGCGCAGACGCTCAACATGACGTTTTACCCGCTGCTCTGGCAGGCCGGCGGCGAGGTGTTCGCCGAGGACGGCGAGTCCGTGGCGTTCGACGACGCGGCGGGCGTCGGGGCGCTGACGTACCTGACGGAGTTCGTCGAGGAGGGCTGGACGCCCAAGGACCTCGTCACCACCACGCCGAACCTGGAGCAGACCCCGGTCGCCAAGGGCAAGGTCGCCTGTACGTGGACCAACGTCCCGGCCGACGTCGAGCCGTTCTGGGGCCGGGAGAACATCGTCGTCCAGCCGCCGCTGACCGGCGAGGAGTCGGTCGGCTACGGCACCGTCGGCGCGCTGTCGATGCTGAAGGGCGCCGACACCGGGGCCGCCGGCAAGTGGATCAACTTCGTCGCCCAGCCGGAGAACGCCGCGGACCTGGAGAAGGGCGCCGGCTACTTCCCGGCCCGTACCTCCGCCGACGACCTCTACCCGGACGACGAGCTGCAGCAGGCGGTCGCCGACACGCTGCCCGCGATGAACGCGGGTCCGCTGGAGGAGAAGGCGCGCGAGGTGATGGGCGTGCTCGCGCCCGAGCTGCAGGCCGCGCTGCTCGGCAAGAAGAGCCCCGAGGACGCGCTGAAGGCGGCGGCCGAGGCGGCCGACGCCCAGATCGCCCGCTGACCCCGCGGGGCCGCGGCCCCCTTCCCCTCCCGTAGCCCGCGCGGCCCGGACCACCGACTGCTCCGGGCCGGCGCGGGCCCCACGGACCGCGCGCCCGGCCGGCGGCGCCGAACCCCTGCCGCCGGCCGGGCCGCGCATCCGCCCGCACCACCCCCGTACCGCAAGGAGACCCACCGTGGCAGTCGTCGCGGAACCCACCCGGAACAGGCGAAGGCGCCGCAGCGGGCCGCACGCGCGCCGCGAGGCCCGGATCGGCCTGCTGTTCGTCCTGCCGTGCTTCCTGCTCTTCCTCGCCTTCCGGTTCGGCCCCGCGGTCGCCGGGGTGCTGATGAGCTTCACCGATTACACCCTCACCGGGGGCGGCAGCTTCATCGGCGCCGACAACTTCACCCGGCTGAAGGACGACCCGCTGTTCTGGGACGCGCTGAAGGTCACCGTGATCTACACGGTGCTGGCCGTGCCCGGCACCATCGCGGTCTCGGTGGGGCTCGCGCTGCTGACCCGGCGGGCGTTCCGCGGCTCGAAGGTCTTCCGCTCGGTGTTCTTCCTGCCGGTCGTCACCTCGCTGGTGCTGGCAGCCACCGTGTTCGTGTGGATCTTCTCCACCGGCGGCCCCTGGTCGACGGCGATGGGCTGGATCGGGCTGCCGGAGGAGTCGTGGCTCTCCCACGACACCCTGGTGGTGCCCGCGCTGGCGCTGGTGGGCATCTGGTCGCGGTTCGGCTACGGGATGCTCATCCTGCTGGCCCGGATGCAGGACATCCCGCGGGAGCTGGAGGAGGCCGCACTCACCGACGGGGCCGGCCCCTGGCAGCGGTTCCGGCACATCGTGCTGCCGCAGTTGCGGCCGGCGCTGTTCTTCCTCGCGGTGATCGAGACGACGGCCTCGTTCCAGGTCTTCGACGCGGTCTACACGATGACCGGCGGCGGCCCCGCCAACTCCAGCTACACGCTGGTCTTCCAGCTCTACGACGCCGGCTTCAAGTACTTCGACCTGGGCTACGCGGCGGCGATCGGCGTGGCGCTCTTCGCGCTGACGCTGGTGGTCGCGCTGATCCAGCGGCTGACGATCGGGAAGGACGACTGACCATGACCTCGGCCCCCGCGAAGACCCCGCACGAAGAGATACCGGCAGGACCGGCTCCGGCGCCCGCGCCCGGCAAGGGCCGCGCGCCCGGACTCGCCGCCCGGCGCGACGAGCGCCGGCTGCGCCGCGCCGCGAACCGCGACTCCGTACCGCACGCGATGCGCGGCAGCACCGCCGGCCGGATAGGCCGCGGCCTGCTGCTGGCCCTGGCCGCCGTCGTCACCGTCTTCCCGTTCTACGCCATGGTGGTGCTGTCGCTGAAGCCCGCCGCGGCGGTGGAGTTCCCCGGCAGCCTGGTGCCGTGGCCGCTGGGCGGCGAGGCGTACGGGAGCGTCATGAACTCCCAGGACGTGCCGCGCTGGCTCTTCAACACGCTGCTCTACTCGCTGGTGTCGGTGGTGGGCGTGCTGCTGCTGTCGTCGCTTGCGGGCTATGCCTTCGCCAAGAAGCGCTTCCCCGGCCGCGAGGCGATGTTCTGGTCGTTCCTGTCGATGGTGATGGTGCCCTATCACGTCACGATGATCCCGACGTTCGCGATGATCGCGAAGCTCGGCGGCGTGGACACGTACTGGGGCCTGATCGTGCCGACGCTCGCCAACGCCCAGGCGGTCTTCCTCATGCGGCAGTTCATCCAGGGGCTGCCGGACGAGCTGTTCGAGGCGGCGCGCCTGGACGGCTGCAGCGAGCTGCAGATCTTCGGCCGCATCGTGCTGCCGCTGCTCAAGCCCATCCTGGCCACGCTCGGCGTCTTCGTCTTCCTGTGGCACTGGAACGACTTCCTGTGGCCGCTGGTCATCGGGCAGTCCACGGACATGCGCACACTCACCGTCGGCATCGCCTCCCTGCAGCAGCAGAACGTGCCGCTGAACGTCGTGCTGTCCGGCTCCGTCATCGCGTTCGTGCCCATCTTCGCCGCGTATCTGGTGGGCCAGCGCTACTTCACCGAGGGCGTCACGGCGTCCGGGATCAAGGGGTGAGAACCGATCGTGTTCGCTGACGAGAAGGCACTTGAGGAGCGCCTGGCCACCCCCTCGCCGGGGCTGACCGAGGACATGGCCCGCCTGGAAGGCGACCTGCTGGTGCTCGGCGCCGGCGGCAAGATGGGCCCGAGCCTGTGCCGGCTGGCGCGGCGGGCGCTGGATGCCGCGGGGCGTGCGGACGTGGCGGTGCACGCGGTGTCCCGCTGGTCGGACCCGGCCGCGGCCGGGCGGCTGCAGGCCGCGGGGGTACGCACCGTGGCCGCGGACCTGATGGACCCGGACACCGATCTGGCCGCGCTGCCGGACGCGGGGAACGTCGTGTTCATGGTCGGCGCCAAGTTCGGCTCCGCCGGGGCGCCTTCGCACGCCTGGGCGGTGAACGCGGGGCTGCCGGAGCGGGTCGCACGCCGCTGGGCGGACGCCCGGGTCGCGGCGTTCTCCACCGGCAACGTCTATCCGCTGGTGTCCGTGGGCACCGGCGGCTCGGCCGAGTCGGACCCGGTGGGGCCGGTCGGCGAGTACGCCATGTCGTGCCTGGGCCGCGAACGGCTCTTCGCGCACGCGGCGCTCACCCACGGCACGAAGGTCGCGCTGCTGCGCCTCAACTACGCGGTGGACCTGCGCTACGGCGTCCTCGCCGACGTCGCCCAGCGGGTGCACGCCGGCGCGCCCGTGGACGTCACCACGGGCCACGTCAACGTCGTCTGGCAAGGGTACGCCAACGAAGTCGCCCTGCGCGCACTGCTGCACGCCCGCGACGGGGAGCCGTTCACCCTCAACATCACCGGGCCCGAGACCGCCGCCGTGCGCCGGCTGGCGCACCGGTTCGGCGCCGAGTTCGGCACCGAGCCGGTCTTCGAGGGAACCGAGGCCCCCACGGCCCTCCTCTCCGACGCCGCGGCCTGCCACGCTCTCTTCGGCTACCCGGACGTGCCGCTGCGCACCCTCGTCGGCTGGCAGGCCGACTGGCTGCACCGCGGGCTCCCGCTGTCCGGCAAGCCCACCAAGTTCCAGGTACGCGACGGAAGGTTCTGAGCCGCCCCATGCCCACCGACCGCCCCACCCCGCTGGACGTCCTCGCCGACGGCGCCGTCATCCCCGCCCACCCGCTCGCCCTGACCGCGGACCGGCGCCTGGACGAGCGCCGCCAGCGCGCCCTGACCCGCTACTACCTCGACGCCGGCGCCGGCGGCATCGCCGTCGCCGTGCACACCACCCAGTTCGCCATCCGCGAGCCGCAGGTCGGCCTGCTGCGCCCGGTGCTCGAACTCGCCGCGGAGACCGCGGCGGAGAGCGCCGCCGCCTCGGGCCGGCCGGCGGTGAGGATAGCCGGCGCCTGCGGTTACACCGCGCAGGCCGTCGCCGAGGCGGAGCTGGCCGCCTCCCTCGGCTACGACGCGGTGCTGCTCAGCCCCGCGGTACCGGGCGCGAACGAGGAGGGACTGCTGGAACGGGCCCGCGCCGTCGGCGAGGTGCTGCCGGTCATCGGCTTCTATCTGCAGGAGGCCGTCGGCGGGCGGTACTTGTCCCCCGCGTTCTGGGCGGCGCTCGCCGACCAGCCCTCGACGGCGGCCATCAAGATCGCGCCGTTCGACCGCTACCGCACCGCGGACGTGGTGCGCGCGGTCGCCGGCGCCGACCGCGGCCCGGAGGTCGCGCTCTACACCGGCAACGACGACGACATCGTCGGCGACCTCCTCACCCCGTACGACACGGCCGGGGGCCGGCGCTGGTTCGCCGGCGGGCTCCTCGGGCAGTGGGCGGTGTGGACCCGGCCGGCGGCCGGGCTGCTGGCCGACGTGCGCCGGGCCCGCGCGGGGGACCACGAGGCGCTGCTGCGCTGCCTGGCGCGCCGGCCGCAGCTCACCGACGCCAACAGCGCGGTCTTCGACGTACGGGGCGGGTTCCGCGGCTGCATCGCCGGAGTACACGAAGTGCTGCGGCGGCAGGGGCTGCTCAAGGGCACCTGGTGCCTCGACCCCGGCGAGGTGCTCTCGCCGGGGCAGGCCGACGAGCTGAGCCGCGTGGCGGCCGCGTACCCGTGGCTGACCGACGACGACTTCGTGAAGGAGCACCTGGATGACTGGCTCCGCTGACCGCGGCGCCGCCCGGGACCGGGTGGTGGTGTGCGTACCGCCGGAGCTGCGCGCGCAGTTCTTCACCGACGCGGTGTGGCGGCGGCTCGCGGACGCCGCGGAGCTGACGGTGCTCGACGAGCACCGCGACCGGGCGGCGCTGGCCGCCGCCCTGCCCGGGGCCCGGGCGCTGGTCACCGCGTGGGGCGCGCCGCAGTTGGACGCCGGGCTGCTCGCGGTGGCCGACCGCCTCGAACTCCTCGCGCACACCGGCTCCGCCGTCGCCCCGTACGTCACGGGGGACGCCTTCGCCCGCGGCGTACGGGTCACGCAGGCCGGGGACGCGATGGCCCGGCCGGTCGCCGAGGTCGCGCTCGCGTTCACCCTCGCGCTGCTGCACCGGATCCACCGCTTCGACCACGCGATGCGCCGTGGCGCGGACTGGGAGAGCGCCGGGCAGGCGCCGCCGCGGCACGAGCTGGGTGCGAGCGCGGTGGGCGTCATCGGCGCCTCCCGCACCGGCCGCGCGTACATCGAGCTGGTCCGCGCCTTCGGCGCGCGGGTGTCGGTGACCGACCCGTTCCTGTCCGAAGCGGACGCGGCGGAGCTGGGGGTACGCATCCTGCCGCTGGACGAGCTGCTGCGCACCAGCCGCGTCGTGGCGGTGCACGCCCCGGCCACCGAGGCGACCCGGCGGCTGCTGGGCGCGCCGCAGTTGGCGCTGCTGCCGGACGGTGCGGGTCTGGTGAACACCGCGCGTTCGTGGCTCGTGGACGAGGACGCGCTGCTCGCGGAGCTGCGCGGCGGCCGTATCGACGCGGCCCTCGACGTCTTCGACGCCGAGCCGCTGCCCGCCGGGCACCCGTTCCGGCAGTTGCCGAACGTGCTGCTGACCCCGCACCAGGCGGCGGGCACGGCGGAGTGCCGGGAGCGGCTGGGCGAGTCCGCGGTCGCCGAGGTGCTGCGGCTGCTGGCGGGCGAGGAGCCGCTGCACCCGGTGGACGCCTCGGCGCTGACCCGCCTCTTCTGATTCTGACCGGCCAGGCCCCGCCGGGGCCGTAATCGCTGGCCGCGCTCCGCCCGCGGGTGGCAGGATCCGGCCATGGAACCGCAGGTGACACCCGCGGAGCCGGACCTCCCCTGGCTCGGCCCGCCGATCGACGCCCGGCCGCTGTTCGCCCCCGAGCAGCGCGCGCTCATGTCGGCGCTGCACGCGCTGCGGCCGGACGACTGGCGGCGCGAGGCGGTGCCCGGCTGGACGGTGCACGACGTGGCCGCGCACCTGCTCGGCGACTTCTACGGCCGCCTCGCCCGCGAGCGCGACGGGCACACCGGCGGCCCGGCGCCCGCGGCAGGCGAGCCGCTGGCGGCGTTCATCCACCGCATCAACCAGGAGTGGGTCGACGCCCACGCCCGGGTCAGCCCCGCGTCGCTGACCGGCGCGCTCGACGCGGCCGGCGCCGGTATCGCCGCCCACTTCGCGGGCGACGCGCTGCGCGGCCCGTCGCTGGGCGTGTCGTGGGCGGGCGCCGAGCCGGCGCCGCGCTGGCTGGACGTGGCGCGGGACTTCACCGAGTTCTGGACCCACCGGCAGCAGATCCGGCACGCCGCGGGACAGCCCCACGACCCGGAGGCCGGCCCGCTGGCCGCGGTGCTCGACACCTTCATGCGGGCCCTGCCGCACACCCTGCGCGACACCGCCGCGCCGCCCGGGACCCGGGTCCTGATGGCGGTGCCGGGACCGGCCGGCGGCGCCTGGACGGCGACGGCCGTCGGGCCCGCCCCCGCGGGCGGCACCCGCTGGTCGCTGGCGTTGCCGCCCGGGGAGGGCGAGCCGGACGCGCTGGTGCGGCTGGACGCCGAGACCGCCTGGCGGCTGTGCGTACGGGGCGTGGAGCCGGCGGCGGCTCTGGCCCGCGCCGAGGTCGCCGGTGACCGGGCCCTCGCGGAGGCCGTCTGCCGCATCGTGTCGATCATCCGCTGACCGAAGGCGCACGGGGCGTCACGCCGGGTCCGGATAAATACCGCGGGCGCCCGTTTTCTCATCGAATGTTCATCTGATTCCCAGTCGTTTCCGCACCTGGGTCCTCTAGCCTCCGGCAGCGTGTCGAGAAATCATCTCCCCACGCTGCGCTCCGCGGCGGTCGCGGCGGGCACGCTCGCCGTGATCGCCGCCACCGCGTCGTCCTCCGCTCCCCTCGTGGGGGACACCGCGGAGGCCGCGGGTGCGCCCCGCACGCGCTACGTCCAGTACGCACCGGCGGCCGGGAAGGCACCGGCTCCGGCGCCCTCGGCGGACAAGGCCGTGACGAAGGCGCTCAAGGCGCTGCCGAAGCCGGCCGGCGCGTACGACCTCGCCGTGGCGGACCTCGACTCGGGCGCCCAGGCCACGTACGCCTCGGGCAAGGGCTCCTTCGACACCGCGAGCATCGTCAAGGTCGACATCCTCGCCGCCCTGCTGCTCCAGGCCCAGGACGACGGCAAGACGCTGACCGGCGCGCAGAAGAAGCTGGCCGCGGAGATGATACGCAGCAGCGACAACGACGCCACCGACGCCCTCTGGTCGGACATCGGCGGCGGCTCCGGCCTCGCGGACGCCAACCGCCGCCTCGGCCTGACCGAGACCGAGCCCGGCGACGGCGGCACCTGGGGACTGACGCAGACCACCGCGTCCGACCAGTTGACGCTGCTCGAAGCGGTGTACGGCGACGGCCGCTCGCCGCTGGACGGCGACTCCCGCCACTACGTCGGGAAGCTGATGGCCTCGGTGGTCGACGACCAGCGCTGGGGCGTGTCCGCGGCGGCGGACGACACCGGGGCGGCGGCGCTCAAGAACGGCTGGCTGCCGCGCTCCTCGACCGGGCTGTGGGACATCAACAGCATCGGCCGCGTCGAGCACGGCGGCCACACCCTGCTCGTCGCCGTCCTCTCCGACGGGCACGAGTCCCACAAGGCGGGGGTCGACGCCGTGGAGACCTACACGACGACGGCGGCGAACGCGCTGCGTGACTGACCGGGCGCCGGACGCGTCCCCGGATCCACCCCGCCGGGCCCGGTGCGGCCCGTATGCCCGACTTGCCGGGGGACGTGCACCTGTGCTTGCGGATGAAAGTGCATCTGTACTTGCATCCGGAGGTCCATATCACTCACCATTGAACAACCAGCACGTGCCAAGGCGACAGCATCGATCGGGGAATCGGCATGGCGGCAGCTTTCGGGGAGCGGGCCGAGGCATCGGCGTTCGCTGCCTGCGCCCTCGATGCCCATCCGCGGTCGATAGCCGAAGCCCGGCGCACGGTCCGCACCACGCTGCGTGACTGGGATCTCGCCGAGCTGACCGACAGCGTCGAGTGCGTCGTCTCCGAGCTGGTGACCAACGCCGTACGCCACGGCGTGCCCGGCTGCCCCCCGCTGCCCGTCGCCGAGCCACAGCCGGTGACCCTCACCCTCGTCCGCCGCGGCGGCGAGGTCGTCTGCGCGGTCTTCGACCCGGGTGAGGGCGTGCCGGCGCCCTGCGAGGCCGACGAGGTCGCCGAGTCCGGGCGGGGGCTGCAGATAGTGGCGACGCTCAGCGACGCGTGGGGCTGGAGTGCCCCGGGGCCGTTCGGCAAGGCCGTGTGGTCCCGGTTCACCGCGCCCGCCGGGACCGGCGGCCCGGCGGACGTGGGCGTCGGCGGGGACTGCGACCGGGACCGCGAGTGGCAGTCCTTCGCCCGCTGCCTGGCCCTGCTGGAGTCGCTCGTGCCCGGACGCGCCGACCACGCCCCGGCCGTCGCCTGACCGGCTCCGGTACGAAGCCGCCGCGCCCCACGGAACCTCCCGGCAGGTCCGCGCGTTCCCCCGCAGTGGCGCCTGGCCACCGGGACGAGGAGGCGACCATGGCGGAATTGCGGCTCGGGCCGCTGCTGCGGTACGCCGACGACTCCCGCGCCACCGTCTGGGTGGAGACCGGCGGCCCCTGCGAGGCGCAGGTCCGCTGCGCGGACGGCGCCGGCGGCAGCGCCCGCACCTGGCAGGTCGGCGGCCACCACTACGCGCTGATCACCGTGACCGGGCTGACGCCGGGCGCCCCCACCCCGTACCGCGTGCTCCTCGACGGCCACGAGGTCTGGCCGCTGCCCGGCGCCCCCGCGAGCACCATCCGCACCCCGCGCCCCGGCGCCCCGCTGCGGGTGGCGTTCGGTTCCTGCCGCTGGGCCGCCAAGCCCGGCGGCGGCCACGACCCCGTGGGGCCCGACGCCCTCGACACCCTCTCGCGCCGGCTGGACACCGACCCGGACGCCGAGCGCCCCGACATCCTGCTCCTCCTCGGCGACCAGGTGTACGCGGACGAGACCTCCGCCGCCACCCGCGAGTACCTCGCCGGGCGCCGCGATCCCGACGTGCCGCCGGGCGACCAGATCGCGGACTACGAGGAGTACACCCACCTGTACGAGGAGTCCTGGCTCGACCCCGAGGTGCGCCGGCTGCTGGCCTCCGTGCCCTCCTGCATGATCTTCGACGACCACGACGTGATCGACGACTGGAACACCTCCGCCTCCTGGCTGGAGGAGATCCGCGCCGAGCCCTGGTGGCGCGAGCGGATCCTCGGCGGGCTGATGTCGTACTGGGTCTACCAGCACCTCGGCAACCTCTCCCCCGACGAGCTGGCGGCCGACCCGCTCTACGCGGCCGTGCGCGCGGCCGGCGACGGCACGGAGCTGCTCCGGGAGTTCGCCGAACGCGCCGACGCCGACCCGGCCGCCGTGCGCTGGAGCTACCGCCGCGACCTCGGGCGCACCCGGCTGCTCATGGTCGACTCGCGCGCCGCGCGGGTGCTGGCGGAGAAGAGCCGCGCGCTGGTCGACCCGGACGAGATGGACTGGGTGCGCCGGCAGGCGCTGGCCGACCCGGGCGCGTACGACCACCTCCTGATCGGCACCTCACTGCCGTGGCTGCTGCCGCCCGCGGTGCACGACGCCGAGGGGTGGAACGCGGCGCTGTGCGCAGGTGAGCGGGGCGCGCGCTGGGCGCGGCTGGGCGAGAAGCTGCGGCGGCGGGCGGACCTGGAGCACTGGTCGGCGTTTCCGCGGTCCTTCGCAGAACTTGCGGACCTCATCGCCGAGGTCGGCCGCGCCGACGGGGCGCCGGCCTCGGTGCTGGTGCTCTCCGGCGACGTCCACCACGCCTACGTGGCCGAGCCGCGGTGGCCGGCGGCGGCCGGTCCCGAGGGCCCGCGGCCGGTGGTCGCGCAGCTCACCTGCTCACCGATGCACAACAGCGTTCCCGCCCCCATCAGGGCCGGCTTCCGGTTCGGCTGGAGCCGCACGGGTCGGCTCCTCGGCAAGCTGCTCGCCCGGCACGGCCGGCTCGCCGCCCCGCCGATCGAGTGGCGCAAGACCGGCGGACCGTGGTTCGGCAACCAGTTGATGACCCTCACCCTCGGCGGCCGCGACACCGCCCGGCTGCGGCTGGAGCAGGCCCGCGCGGAGGGCGCCGGCGGCGCCCGACTGGTCCGGGCGGACGAGCGGGAACTGCTGTAACCGCCCCCGTACGGGCGGCCGCCGGCCCGTTCCGGCGGATTCGCCTGCGGACCTGCGCATCGGGCTGCGCAAGGCGTTCCCAGCCCGGGTGAACTTCGCTATCTTTCGGGGCCCGTAATCCAACTGTGCACGTCTACCGCATCCTTGTCGCCGAAATACGGAACAAAACACCATGTCACGTGCGATATCACTGGACGGCGTCACCAAGGTCTACGAGCGCGGCATCAGGGCCGTCGACCGGTTCTCGCTCGATATCGAACCCGGCGAGTTCGTCGTCCTGCTCGGCCCCTCCGGATGCGGCAAGTCCACGGTGCTGCGCATGATCGCGGGCCTGGAGTCCGTCACCGAGGGGCAGTTGCTGCTCGACGGCGAGGACGCCGCCGAACTGGCGCCCGGGCAGCGCGGCATGGCCATGGTGTTCCAGAACTTCGCCCTCTACCCGCGGATGACCAACCGCGACAACATCGGCTTCCCGCTGAAGCTGGAGGCCCGCGGCGACGTCGGCCCGCGGGTGGACGCCACCGCCCGGCTGCTCGGCATCGAGGACCTGCTCGACCGCTACCCCGCGCAGCTCTCCGGCGGCGAGCGGCAGCGCGTGGCGATCGGCCGGGCGATCTCGCGGGAGCCCACCGCGTTCCTCATGGACGAGCCGCTGTCCAACATCGACGCCAAGCTGCGCAACCACCTGCGCGCGGAAGTCGCCCGGCTCAACCGCGAGTTGGCGGTCACCACGGTCTACGTGACGCACGACCAGGCCGAGGCGATGTCGCTCGGCGACCGGATCGCCGTGATGCGCGACGGCGTGCTGCAGCAGGTGGGTTCGCCGCGGGAGGCGTACGCGCTGCCGAAGAACATCTTCGTCGCCGCGTTCATCGGCACTCCGCGGATCAACCTGCTCGAAGCCGTCGTGCACGCCCCGCTGCCCGGCCGCATGACCATCGACCTCGGCCGGCAGAGCCTGGTGCTGCCGGAACCCCTCTCCCCCGACCACCAGATGCTCCGCATCCAGCAGGGCCGGCCGGTGATCGTCGGCCTGCGCTCCGAGGCCGTGCGCATCGCCCGTCCTTCGCTGGCGCGCGCCGGCGAGTGGGCGATGAGCGGCATCGTGGAGCACGTGGAGTACCTGGGCCACGAGGCGCTGCTGCATCTGAACACCGGCTCGCGCGCGGCCCTCGTACCGGCGCTGGAGGGACCGCGTACGGACAGCGCGCCCGGCGGCCACCGCAAGAACAAGGAGGGCACCGTCCTCGGGCGGCTGCGCGACAGGGCGGTGGCCCATCTGCACGGCCTCGGCCAGGACGAACCGGGCGAGGGGGCGGTGGGCGTGCTGGAGGAGCCCCCGGTGCCGGCCGCGCCGCCGCAGAGCGCCGAGCGGGCCGCGATCGCCGGGGGCGACCTCGTCGTACGGACCGGGCCCGACCTCCAGGTCCGGCCCGGCACGCACGTGCCGCTGCTGATCGACCTGGAACACCTGTACGTCTTCGACCAGCAGGGCCGCCGCGTCTGCCCCGCGCCCGCGCACCAGCCCCGGCTGGACGAGTGACGCCACCCGCGCGGCTCGCCTGCCCCGCCCGCCGGAGCACGGCCGACACCGCGCGGCGACCGCTCTCCGGCCACTCGGGTGAGCATGGGGCAAATCACCCAATTGCCGCTTTTCTTCGGTAAATCTCACTGCCAGGCTGGCAAACGACCTCTGACGGCTCCGTCGCCCCTGGAGATTTCCGTGATTCTGTCGATCTCAGGCGTTGTCCTGCTGGGAGTGATCGTCTTCCTGTTCTTCCGCAAGGACGGGCTTAAGCCGTCCCATGCCATCGTCTGCGCCCTCTTCGGGTTCTACTTGGCGGGCACCGCGATCGCACCCAGCATCAAGGCCGGCGGCCAGAGCCTCGCCAGCCTGCTGGGCGGCATCAAGCTCTAGGACGCCCCGACCAGCCGCGCGTCCGTACCCAGGACTCGGAGACCCGACGCATGCGACGACCGTTGGCCCGGCTGCTCGGCCGCGAGACGCCCCCGGCGGCCCGCGGCCGCGAGCTGGCCAGGACGGCGGCGGACGGCGCCGCGGACGTGCTGCGGCCGGTGGTGGTCGTGACCCGCGGCGCCGGACGGCTCGCGACCGCCGCCCGGCGGCGCTGGAGCGCGACCCCGAAGGAGCGGCGGGGGCCGACGGCCTTCCTCGCCGGCGCCTGCCTGCTGCTGGTGTATCTGATGCCGTACGGGCCGCTCGCCGCCGCCGTGGCGCTGCTGGCCGCGGCGGTGTGGGCGGGCCGCGGCCGGGGGGAGACGGACCCCGCGGCGGACGAGGACGCGGCGGCCCGGCGGCAGGAGCGGCTGGCGGCGCTGTACGAGGCACTGGTGCCGTACTTCTCCTCCCCCGACGACCCGCACCCTCTCTACGCCCACGAAGGCGACATCGAGCAGGTCTTCGGGGACGCCGGGTTCGACGGCGACGACCGGCTGACCGCGCTGCGGCTGCGCTACCCGCCGTACTTCCGCGACGGCGAGCCGGAGTCCCGGGCGCGCATCGAGCAACTGCTGTACGCCAAGTGCGGCCGCGGGCGCGAGTACCTCTTCGACTGGCACGAGGACGACAACCGCCTCGACCTCGCCGTCCTCGACCCGCTGCCCACCGACATCGGCGCGCAGCCCTACGTCACGGCGCACGGCGAGTCGGTGCTGGGCTTCACCGACGCCGAGGGCGTCCGGCGGACGCTGCCGGTGCGCACGGAGGCCGGCGACCGGGACGAGCCGCCGGTGCTCTGGCGTACCGGACCGCGCTCCACCGAGCCCCATCTGCTCGCCCTCGGCCAGCCCGGCACCGGCACGACGACGCTGCTGCGGTCGCTGGCGCTCCAGGCGCTGCCGCACGGCGAGGTGCTGGTGGTCGACGGCGGCTGCGCGGGCGAGTTCGCCTTCCTGGCGGGGCGGCCGGGGGTGCTGGCGGTGGAGTCCACGGTGGCCGGCGCGCTGGCGCTGCTGCGCTGGGCGGCGGAGGAGACGGAGCGCCGGCTGCAGCTCCCGGTCGCCGCCCGGGACGACGCGGCGGACGGCGGACGGGCGGCGGGGCCGCTGTGGATCGTCGTGGACCGGCCCGCGGCGCTGAGCCATCTGGCCGCCGCGGCCGGGCGGGAGGACCCGCAGGGGCTGCTGGAGGTGCCGCTGCGGCACGGCCGGGCGGCGAACGTCACCGTGGTGGTGGCGGACCAGTTCGACTGCGCCGCCTCCCTGGGTCCCGCCGTACGGGACCACACCCGCGCCCGCGTCGTGCTGGGCCCCGCCTCGGCGGCCCAGGTCGCCTCCATCCTCGGCGCCCCGCCGCACACCACGCCGGTGTACGAGGTCCCGCCGGGGCGCGGCTACGTACGCCTCGGCCAGGGTGAGGTGCACCGGCTGCAGGTGCCGGCGACGCCCGACCCGCACCACCGCGAGACGCCGGAGGCGCTGCGCCGGGCGGTGCTGGAACTGCTGCCGGAGCCCCCGGCCGACGGCTCCGCGACCGGCACGGCGGCGGCGCAGGTCGGCGGCTGACGAACGGCGCCGGCCAGGGCGGCTGGCCCGGTATCCACGGCGTCGGCCATCTCCCGGCGGCCGGACCGGCAGGCAGGTGCGGGGTGCCGACCCGCCGGTCCGCTCCGTACACACGTGATCGCGGTGGTCACCGGTCGTCAGCCCGCGCCCCCCGCCCCTCGGCGGTGCCGTCCGTCAGGCGATGAACGCCCCCGCCGGCTCCGCCGCCACGGGCCCGCCGCCCTCCGACACGGCGCGGGCCGCCGCCGCGAGCCGGCCGACGGCCTCCTCCGCGACCGCCCCGGTGACGGTGAACGGCAGCCGCACGTACCCCTCGAAGGCCCCGCCGACGCCGAACCGCGGCCCCGACGGGATCCGTACGCCCACCCGCTCGCCCGCCTCGGCGATGCGCGAGCCGGAAAGACCGCCCGTGCGCACCCACAGGGTCAGCCCGCCGTGCGGCACGGTGTACTCCCAGTCGGGCAGATGGCGCCGCAGGGCGGCGACGATCGCGTCGCGGTTGGTGCGCGCCTGGGAGCGGCGCAGACCGGTGGCTGCGGCCCAGCCGCCGCCCTCCAGCAGCCAGGTGGTGGCCAGTTGCTCCACCACGGGCGAGCCGAGGTCGGCGTACGCGCGGGCGGAGACCAGGCTCCGGATCACCTCGGGCGCGGCGCGCACCCAGCCGATGCGCAGGCCGGCCCAGAACGCCTTGCTGGCCGAGCCGACGGTGACGACGGTGGAGCCCGCCGGGTCGTACGCGGCGACGGGCCGGGGGCGCTCGCCGGTGTCGTCCAGGCGCAGTTCGCTCATCGTCTCGTCGGCGACGACGACGGTGCCGGCGCGGCGGGCGGCGTCGACGAGCGCGCGGCGCTGGTCGTCGTCGGCCAGGGCGCCGGTGGGGTTGTGGTAGTCGGGGATGATGTACGCCAGCCGCGGGGCGGCGTCGCGCAGGGTCTGCCGCCAGGTTTCGACGTCCCAGCCGGTCAGCCCCTCGCCCATGGCCACGGGCACGAGCCGGGCGCCGTCCTCCCGCATGAGCTGCAGGATGTTGGCGTAGCTCGGTGAGTCCACCGCGATGCGCTCGCCGCGGCCGGCGAAGAGCCGGCACAGGGCGATCATCGCGCCCATCGCGCCGGTCGTGATCATGACCTGCTCGGGCATGGTCGGCACCCCGCGGGCGGTGTACCGCTCGGCGATGGCCGCGCGCAGGCCCGGCAGCCCCGCGGGGTAGTCGCCGTGGGTGTGGGCGTAGAGCGGGAGTTGCTCCAGGGCGCCGTGCATCGCGCGGGTGAGCCAGGGCTCGGGGGCCGGCAGCGCGGCGCAGCCGAGGTCGATCATCGAGCCGGTGGCGTCCGGCGGCAGCGGCTCCAGACCGCGGGTGGGCAGCGGGTGCCCGGCCGGCACGGAGGTCCAGCTTCCGGCGCCGCGGCGGGATTCGAGGAAGCCGGCCGCGCGCAGGTGTTCGTACGCCGCGGCGATGGTGGTGCGGCTGACGCCGAGGGCGGCGGCAAGTTCGCGCTCGGCGGGCAGCCGGGTGGCCACCGGGATGCGCCCTTCGAGCACCAGCAGCCGCACGCCGTCGGCCAGGGCGCGGTACGCGGGCACGCGGCGGCCCGGCCGGTCGAGGGCCACGGCGCCCGCGCTCTCCTGCGACCGCAGCAGGCGCGCGAGCTGAACCGCACCGACGGCCGATGTCCATTCCGCCATGAGAACCAGTCCACCTTTCCCCGATTGGCCATATCACCTGTACAAGCCCAGTCCACATAGTGGCACGCAGCCATCCAACAGGACCAGAGGGGAGCCAGTCTTGTCGCGCTGGAGGGGATCTCGTACGGCCCGCAGGCTCGCGCATCTGTACGTCGGCCTGACGCTGTACGGGCTGAGTTGCGCGCTGATGGTGCGCGCCGGAATCGGACTCGACCCGTGGGACACCTTCCACCAGGGGCTCGGCAAGCAGACCGGGTGGTCGATGGGGGGCGCGACGATCGTGGTCGGTGCGGCGGTGCTGCTGCTGTGGATACCGATCCGGCAGCGCCCGGGGCTCGGCACCGTGTCGAACGTGGTGGTGATCGGCGTCGCCATGGACGCCTCGCTCGTCCTCCTGCCCGACGTGCACGGCCTGGCCCTGCAGATCCCGCAGATGCTCGCCGGCATCGCCCTCAACGGCGTGGCCACGGGCCTGTACATCTCCGCCCGCTACGGCCCCGGCCCCCGCGACGGCCTCATGACCGGGCTGCACCGGCGCACCGGCCTCTCCGTCCGGCTGGTCCGCACCCTGATCGAGATCGCCGTACTGGCATCCGGCTGGGCGCTCGGCGGCGCGGTCGGTGCCGGCACGGTCGTCTACGCCCTCGCGATCGGCCCGCTGGCCCAGTACTTCCTGCGCGTCTTCACGATCCCGGAACCCGCGCCGACCGGGCCGGAGACGGGCCGGAGGGACGAGGTGCGACGCGACACCCGCGAGGTGAATTATGTGCCGCCTGGCGCGGAGCGGTAGTGTACGCCTCCGGCTCGGCAGGCGGACCGTTACAGCATGCAGTGAGATGAAATCAGTCGGTGACATCTCCGTCACACGTGACAAAGCGGACGCCTGTGGGTAGAAGCAATGGGGCGGCACGACGGGCGACGCATGTCCCGGAACGGGAATCTTCATCGCCGACCGGACGTTGACCGGATGACGACGACAGCGACACCTGTCCTGTGGGCGACAAGCCCGGGAGGCAACGATTCATGAGTGAGCGAGCTCTTCGCGGCACGCGACTCGTGGTGACCAGCTACGAGACGGACCGCGGCATCGACCTGGCCCCGCGCCAGGCGGTGGAGTACGCATGCCAGAACGGCCATCGGTTCGAGATGCCGTTCTCGGTCGAGGCGGAGATCCCGCCGGAGTGGGAGTGCAAGACGTGCGGCGCCCAGGCGCTGCTCGTCGACGGCGAGGGACCGGAGGAGAAGAAGGTCAAGCCCGCCCGGACGCACTGGGACATGCTCATGGAGCGGCGCACCCGCGACGAGCTCGAAGAGGTCCTGGCCGAGCGGCTCGCGGTACTGCGCTCCGGCGCGATGAACATCGCCGTGCATCCGCGCGACAGCCGCAAGTCGGCCTGAGGCGCGGCGCCGCTTCCGGAGAACGGCATCGGCAAGGGCCCGTCCCGCAGTGGGACGGGCCCTTCCGGGTGCCCGAAAACGGTGGGCGGTACACGGTGACCTCCGGGCCCGTACGCTGCGAAGGCGGCCGGTCCTGAGGTGACGGACGGCTGAACGAGGACCCGGGTGCCGGGGCTCAGCGCTCCGGCGGCCGGTCCTCGTCCTCGTCCCGTATCACCTCGCCCTGGACGACCTTGCCGTCCGGGCGGTGGATGCGCGCCTGTGTGTACGCCTGTCCCAGGTCGCTCCCGGAGGCCGAGCGCTCGATCGCCCGGGTCAGCCTCCGGCGCACCAGCGCCCGTACCGGCGGCAGCAGCAGGAGAAGGCCCACGGCGTCCGTGACCAGGCCCGGGACCATCAGCAGCAGCCCGGCCAGCATCGTCAGCCCGTTGCCCGAGCCGCGCGCGCGGTCGGGCTCCGGCGCTTCGCCGCGCTGCTGCCGCTGGAGCTGGTCGGCGAGCGACCGCCAGGCCCGCCGGCCCGCCCGCTTGATGACGACCGAGCCCAGGATCAGCCCGCCCACCAGCACCGCGAAGACACCCAGGACGCCGATCCGGGAGCCGAGCATGATCAGCAGCCACAGCTCCAGCAGCGCCCACGCGGCGACGCCCAGGGGGGCCAGGGTGCGGGCGAGCGAGCGGCGCCTGCGCGGCGGGCGGCCGCGGCCGTCACCGGGGCCGCGGCGGCCCGGGCCGCCGGGGCCCGCCCCCCGGTCGTCGGAGCCTGCCGGGTCCTCGTACGGCTGCGGAATGCGATCGCTCATGACTCAAGTGTGCCTGCGGCCGAGAATCCGTCCCAGCCGGGACCGTACGCCCCAGGCCGGTACCCGCCAGGCCGCCTCGGCGAAGATGTCCTTGCTCATCTTGGAGTCGCCGCGCTCGCGCTCGACGAAGGTGATCGGGACCTCCACGACGTGGTGGCCGGCGTCGGCCACGCGCCGGGCCAGATCCACCTGGAAGCAGTACCCCTGCGAGGCGATGTTCGCCAGCCCGATGCCCTCCAGCGTCTCCCGGCGGAACGCGCGGTAGCCGCCGGTGACGTCCCGGATGCGCAGCCCGAGCCAGAGCCGCGAGTACGCGCTGCCGCCGCGGGAGATGAACTCCCGGGACTTGGGCCAGTTGACCACCCGGCCGCCGGGCACCCACCGGGAGCCGAGCACCAGGTCGGCGCCCTTGAGCGCGGTGAGCAGCCGGGGCAGTTCCTCCGGCCGGTGCGAGCCGTCGGCGTCCATCTCGACCAGCACGCCGTAGTCCCGCTCCAGGCCCCAGCCGAAGCCGGCCAGGTAGGCGGCGCCCAGGCCCTCCTTGCCCGCCCGGTGCAGCACGTGTACGTGCTCGTCGTTCGCGCTCAGCTCGTCGGCGAGCTTCCCGGTGCCGTCCGGGCTGTTGTCGTCGACGACCAGGACGTCCGCGTCCGGCACCGCGGCCCGCACCCTGGAGACGATCGACTCGAGGTTCAGGGCCTCGTTGTACGTCGGGATGATCACCAGGATCCCGCCCAGCGGGCCGTAGCGCCCCTGAACCCCGTCTGTCACTGCCGTCCCTTCCGCAATTCCCGCTTGAGCCGTCCACGCGCGCACACGGCCGCGCGGGACGGACGCCCACCATAGCCAGAGTCCGGCGGAGTCCGGCACCGAGGCGGTGCGCAACGGTACCGCGGGACGGGCGGGGGCGATGACAGGGACGGGCGCGTAGACCGCGGAAGAAGGAGGGAACGGGAGTGGCGGCCGGTGGCTCGCGGGGCCGTGCCCGCACGGCCCGTGCCACTGCGGGTCGGGCCCGGCGCCCTTCGGTCCGACCTGGGACCCGCTGGCTGCGGATCGACCGAGGGCCGTTGTCTACTGAGCGTCCGGGCCCCACCCGGGGTCACACCAGCCCGACGGATGCCATCCTCCCTCGCCCCCGTGCCGGAGTCCTGGACCTGGCTGCCTGCGATGGGGCGCCGGTGCGGCACACCATCCGTGGCCCAGAGCGTTCCACGACTGCGCGGAGGTGATCCGGCCGGACGTCCTGTGGTGGACTCGGCCGAAACTACCCGCCGTTGCCCGTTGCGTGTCAACAGCCGTGTCACCTGTGGCGTTTTGCCGAAGCGGCTGGTCAGTCCCGAAATCAGGCCGTGGTCCCACGCCCGGGACGGCCTTCGTTCGGCCTATCGAAGATCGTTAACTCACCCGATCGGCCCCGGGTGGACGGTGTTTCCGGCCACGACGGTACGCAGGCACACGGGCAGTTCCGCGCCGGGCGTGAGGTCGGGCAGGCCCGGGGTGCCGGAGCGCGGGTCGGTCGACCAGTTCGCGACCCGCTCGTCGGGCACCTGTACGACGAGGTCGCCGGCCGCCCAGACGGCGTAGTCCGCGGGCGCGCCGGGCACGAGCACGCCGGCGTCGTCGCGGCCGACAGCCCGCCAGCCGCCGCGGGTGTGGGCGGTGAAGGCGGCGCGAACGGAGATGCGGTGCTCGGCCGTGTGGTGGAACGCGGCGGCCTGGACGGTGCGCCAGGGGTCGAGCGGGGTCACCGGGGCGTCGGAGCCGAGGGCGAGCGGCACACCGGCGCGCAGGAGGGCCGCGTACGGGTTGAGGGCCCGCGCCCGCTCCGGTCCCAGCCGGGCCGCGTACATGCCCTCCTCGCCGCCCCAGGCGGCGTCGAACGCCGGCTGCACGGACGCCGTGATCGCCAGCTCCGCGAACCCGGCGACGGTCTCCGCGGTGAGCATCTCCGCGTGCTCCACCCGGTGCCGCAGCGCCCGTACGCGGTCCAGGCCGACCCGCTCGGCCGCGGCCCGTACGCCGTCGACCACGGCGGCCACCGCGGCGTCCCCGATCGCGTGGAACCCCGCCTGGAGCCCCGCCTCGGTGCAGGCGGCGACGTGGTCGGCGACGGCGGCGGCGTCGAGGTAGCCGTTGCCTCGGTGCCCGGGGCGGTCGGCGTACGGCTGCGTCAGGTGGGCGGTACGGGAGCCGAGGGAGCCGTCGGCGCAGAAGTCGCCGGCCGCGCCGAAGGCGCCGAGTTCGCGGAGGCGCCGGGCGTCCTCGGGCCCGGTGACGGCCTCGCCCCAGTAGCCGGTCACCCGCGGCCCCGGCCGCTCGGCGGCCAGCGCGAGCAGCGCCGCGAAGTCGTCCTCGCCGCTGATGTCGGGGCCCGCGCACTCGTGCACGGAGCCGATGCCGACGGCCGCGGCCCGGTCGAGCGCGGCGCCCTGCGCGGCGGCGCGCTGCGCGGGCGACATGGCGGCGTACGCGGCGCGGCGTACGGCGTGGTGGGCGTCGCGGGTCAGCGGCGCGTCGGGGGCGTAGCCGTCGCGGTCCGCGACGCCGGGCACCAGGTCGAGCAGGGCGGTGCTGACGGCGGCGGAGTGGACGTCGACGCGGGTCAGGTAGAGCGGGCGGCCGCCGGCGGCCTCGTCGAGTTCCGCGCGGGTCGGTGGGCGGCCCTCGGGCCAGCCGGTCTCGTCATACCCCTGGCCGATGAGCACCCGGTCCGCGGGACGGTCGGCGGCGTGCGCGCGGATCCGGGCCAGCGCGTCGGCCAGCCCGGTGGCGCCGGAGAGGTCGAGCCCGGTCAGCGCCAGCCCGGTGGCGGTCAGATGGACGTGCGCGTCGGTGAACGCCGGGGTGACGAGGGCGCCTTCGAGGTGGACGACCTCATCGACGGTGCCGGCGTCCGCGAAGCCGTCGGCCGCGCCCTCGGAGCCGACCCAGGCGACGCGGTCGCCCTCGACGACCATGGCGGTGGCGAACGGGTCGGCGGGGCTGTGGACGGTGCCCCCGCGCAGCAGCACGGTACGGCGGGCGGAACCGGCCGGGGAAGACGCGGAGTTCGCGGTTTCCGCGGGTCGGGCGGCGGGGCTGTCGGCGGTCACGGCTGCGGTGCCTCGGATTCGGATCGGGGGCGCCGCGCCGTCAGATGCGCGGCGGCCTGGCTTCGTACGGCGTGGAGAGCACGACGGTCGTGCGGGTGGAGACGCCGGCGAGCGAGCGGATGCGGGCCAGCAGGTCCTCCAGCTCCGCCGGGGCGGCGACGCGCACCTTGAGGATGTAGTTCTCCTCCCCCGCCACGCTGTGGCACGCCTCGATCTCGGGGACTTCGGCGAGCCGGTCCGCGATGTCGTCCGGGGCGCTGGGGTCGAAGGGCTTGACCGAGATGAACGCGGTCATCGGCAGGCCGATGGCCTCCGGGTCGACGATGGCGCCGTAGCCGCGGATCACGCCGCGCTGCTCCAGCCGCCGCACCCGCTGGTGCACGGCCGAGGTGGACAGGCCGGTGGCCTTGCCCAGGTCCGTATAGCTCATCCGCCCGTCCCTGACGAGCAGCTCCACGATGTGCCTGTCCAACTCCTCCACAACGCATCAACCTACTTCGTTTGCGGCGGTCAGGTACATCCGGGGCCGCCGGAACGGCCGGGGAGGGCGCCTTCGGGGGCGCACGGGGCGCACACGGCAGCGTGTGACGAAGGCCACAGTCCATCGGGGAGCGAGGGGGACCCTGCGGACGATTATTCGGATGACAGCGAGGGAAATCCTTGCTGTGGTCGAGACCACCACGTGACCGTCCAGGTGGCCCAACCTGAGGGGGAGCAGCATGCGCCGTTCCGAGCATGTCCAGCTCGTCGATCCCGACGCCGTCGACGACGAGGAGGGCGGCGGTTACGCCGAGACCTCGCTGATCTTCCGGGTGCTCTGCCCGGACTGCGTCCAGCCCATCGCCCTGCTGGAGGGCGAGGACGTGCTTCCCGAGCACGCCCGCGTGACCCCGGCGAACCCGTTCGGCCTGACCGTGTGCACGGGCTCCGGCAGCCCGCTGTCGGCCGCGGTGCCCGAGGACGCGCGGCTGGACGCGCGCGCCGAGGACACGGCCGTGCTGCTTACGCTGCCCGAGGGCCTCGACTGGCGCCGCCAGCCCTTCTCGCACGTCGGCCCGGGGAACGAGCCGGCGCGGCGTCGGCTGCCGGGGATGCGCCGGCGCAAGTAGCGCCCGCACACCGCCCCGCGGCACCCGCCCGCGCCCGTCCCGCACCCCGGCTCCGTCCCGCCCTCCTGACGCGGTACGGACCGGCCCTCAGCCCCGGTCCGTCTCGGCGCCCAGCAGGTGCCTCGCGACGACCACGCGCTGGATCTGGTTGGTGCCCTCCACGATCTGCAGCACCTTCGCCTCGCGCATGTAGCGCTCCGCGGGGAAGTCGGCCGTGTAGCCGTAGCCGCCGAGCGCCTGCACGGCGTCGGTCGTCACCCGCATCGCCGCGTCCGTGCAGAACAGCTTGGCCATCGCGGCGTCCTGGGCGAAGGGCAGGCCCGCGTCGCGCCGCCGCGCGGCAGCGAGGTACAGCGCGCGCCCGGCCGCGATCTGCGTCGCCATGTCGGCGAGCAGGAAGCGCAGCCCCTGGAAGTCGGCGACGGGCCGGCCGAACTGCTGCCGCTCCAGCGCGTATCCGTGCGCCGTGTCGAGCGCCCCCTGCGCCACCCCGATCGCGCACGCCGCGATGCCGAGCCGGCCGGAGTCGAGGGCGTCGAGCGCGATCGCGAAGCCCTGCCCCTCCTCGCCGATGCGGCGCGCGTCGGGGACGCGTACCCCGTCGAAGTGCAGCAGGCCGGTGGGCGAGCCCTTCATGCCCATCTTCTTCTCCGGCGGCGCGGCGGTCAGCCCGGGGGCGTCGCCGGGTACGAGGAAGGCCGTGATGCCGCCGGCGCCGGGACCGCCGCTGCGGGCGAGGACGGTGTAGAAGTCGGCGACGCCCGCGTGGGTGATCCACGCCTTGGTGCCGTCCAGGGTCCAGGTGTCGCCTTCGCGTACGGCCCGGGTGGTCAGGGCGGCGGCGTCGGAGCCGGAGGCGGGCTCGGAGAGGCAGTACGCGCCGAGCAGGCCGCCGCCGAGGACGGCCGGAAGGAACTCCTTGCGCTGCTCCTCGGTGCCGTAGCCGGCGACCGCGTGGGTGGCGAGGGTGTGCACGGAGGTGCCGAGGCCGACGGTCAGCCGGGCGGCGGCGAACTCCTCCAGCACCTGGAGGTAGACCGTGTACGGCTGCTCCCCGCCCCCGTACTCGGCCGCGTAGGGCAGCGCGAGCAGTCCCGAGTGCGACAGGGTGGTGAACAACTCCCGGGGGAAGCGGCCCGCTTCCTCTTCTTCTGCGGCCACGGGAGCGATCTCCCGCCGGACCAGCTCGCGGACGAGGGCCAGCAGGTCGCGTGACTCCTCGGTGGGCAGCTCGCGTTCCACGGGCAGCGGACCACGTTCGGCCATGCGGTGCACTCCTCTTCGCCGGGCGCGCGTACGGCGCTGTCGACGGCGGCTCCGGCCGGGATACGCCGGCACCGCCCGTTGTGTTGGTGCAGCCCGATGCTGCCCCGCCGGATTGCGGCGAGCCGGCATGTAAGGCTGCGGTGAAGGGGAGTATGCCCGATCGGCGGTACGCCGAGACAGACGGGGTACGCAGCGAACCGGCCACTGACCGGGGCGGGTTCCCCCGTCAGGGGGCGGCGGCACCGCCGCCGGGGGCGAGGCCGGCGAGCAGGTCGTCGTAGCCGGCCTTGACGCGGGCGACGCTCATGCCGCCGGTGCGGCGCTGATAGCCGTAGAGGTTGGCGGCCAGCGGGGCGAGCAGGGCGTCGGCGAGCCAGCGCACGTCGGCCCCCGGCCGGATCCGGCCGACGAGCAGCGCGAGGTGCTGGCGGTACAGCTCGTACGAGCCCTCGGTGAACCGGGCGTCGGCGGAGTCCATCTCGGCCACGAGCAGCAGCCCGAGCTGGTCCTCGGTGCGGTCGACCAGGGCGTGCAGGAAGGCGCGGATGCGCTCCGGCGCGCCCGCGCCCGGCCCGAGCGGCGGCGGGCCCTGGAGGAACGCGGCCTGGAACTGCACCTCGCGGTCGTCGATGACCGCGTACGCCAGCCCCGCGCGGTCGCCGAAGCGGCGGTAGACGGTGCCGACGCCGACGCCCGCGGCCTTGGCCACCTCGTCCATGGACAGCGCGTCGGGGCCGCGCTCCGCGACCATCGCGGCCGCGGCGGCGAGGATCCTGCGGCGGTTCTGCGCGGCGTCCGCGCGCTCCGCCGGCGGGCCGCCCACCAGGGGCAGCTCGGCGCCGGCCGGGCGCCGCCGGCTGGTCGCGTCGTCGTGTGTCACCTGCGCTCCTTCCTGTCCGGAGGATAGCGAACAGGAGACTTCTCCGGTTCTCGCTGGCATCCGGAGAGTTCTCCGGTTACTCTTCGAAGGGCCAACCGGAGAGTTCTCCGGATACTGAAGGGAACAAACATGACGCAGCTCGCGGGCCGGACGGCCCTGGTCACCGGAGGCAGCCGCGGCATCGGCGCCGCGATCGCGCGGCGGCTGGCCGAGGAGGGCGCCGACGTGGCGCTGACGTACCACCGCTCGCCCGAACGGGCCGCGGAGGTCGTACGCGCCGTGGAGAAGACCGGCCGCCGGGGGCTGGCCATCCAGGCAGACGCCGCGGACCCCGACGCCGTCGTCGCCGCGGTCGACCGCGCCGCGGCAGAACTCGGCCGGCTGGACGTACTGGTGAACAACGCGGGCATCGCGCCGTACGGGCCGCTGGCCGAGGTGAGCCGGGAGGATGTGGACGCGGTGCTCGCCATCCACGTCCGCGCGGTCTTCCTCGCCTCCCAGGCCGCCGCCCGCCACCTCGGTCCGGGCGGCCGGATCATCAGCATCGGCAGCAGCTTCGCCGAGCGGGTGCCGATGCCGGGCTGGACCGTCTACGCCGCCAGCAAGTCCGCGCTGACCGGCCTCACCCGCGGGCTCGCCCGCGACCTGGGCCCGCAGGGCATCGCCGTCACCGTCGTCCACCCCGGCGACACCGACACCGAGATGAACCCCGCCGACTCCCCCGACGCCGACGCCGCCCGCGCGATCAGCGCGCTGGGCCGCTACGGCAGCCCGGAGGACGTCGCCGCCACCGTGGCCCACCTCGCGGGCCCCGGCGGCGCGCAGATCACCGGCGCGGCGATCGCCGTCGACGGCGGCTTCGCCGCGTAGCGCGGCCGCCCGCGGGCCCGCGCGCCCCTCCCCGTACCACCCGCACGACCGACCCGGGAGACACCGTGCCCTGGATATTCCTGCTGATCGCCGCCGGCCTCGAACTCGTCTGGGCCACCGCCCTGAAGCAGTCCGACGGCCTCACCCGCCTCTGGCCCTCGACGATCGGGCTGGTGATGGCCATGGCGAGCGTCGTCGTGCTGACGATGGCGCTGCGCAGCCTGCCCGTCGGCACGGCGTACGCCGTGTGGGTCGGGCTCGGGTCGCTGGGGGTGGCCGCGGTGGGCATCCTCGCGCTGGGCGAGAGCGCGTCGCCGGCCCGGCTGGCGTGCCTGGGGCTGATCCTCGCGGGGGTCATCGGGCTGAAATTCGTCGAAGGCTGACCGCGCGGAACCCCGCGGGCGCACCGGGAGTTCTCCGGTACATGGACGCGACGGCGATGACGGCGGGGGGCGGCACCGCCGCGCCCCGCACCCCCGTCCCGGTCGCCCGGTACGCCGATGGCGGCGGGTGGCCGCATGGGTGAGGTCGTGCCGTATCTGGTCGTGGGCGGCTGTCTGCTCGCGGTGACGGGCTTCCTCACCTGGGTCAAGGGGGTCGTACGCCGCCGCGGGCTCGCCGGCTCGGCGATGCGGGGTGCGCTCGCGGCGTACGAGGAGGCGATGCGCGTCACCGCGCACGACTCCCACCACGAGGTCCGCGCGGCGGCCGAGCGCCAGGTGCCGGCCGGCACGCCCGGCGACCCGCGCCGGCGGCTCTGGTTCCGGCCCTAGTCCCCTGCCGCTCTGCGCAGTTCAGGTCCAGACCTTTCCGGACAGTGGATCGATCATGCCCTCACCACATGCCCTCAGCGTGGGAACCGCTGACGAGCAGTGAATGCATTCAAATTCGATCAATTTCCTGACGAGTTTGGTCACTTATGCAGCATCAGGCGGAGATTTACCGTCAACCCTTATGAACAACAAGGGAAACAAGAGGCAAATAGATGCCCAACACACGGATAAGAGTGCTATAGGCACGGGGCGCCGCTCCTTACTCCGCGCCGCCCTCGCCGGCGGGGCCGCCCTCGGGACCGGGATCGGCCTGGGAGCGGGGCCCGCGACCGCGACACCACGCGCTCCGCACGCGCCGGGCACACGCAACTGGCCGTGGCCGCCGCTGACTCCGGCGCAGGCGGAGGCGAAGCTGTGGGAGGGCAACGCGGCCTGGAAGATCCAGGCACAGTCCAACCCCCGCCAGTACGAAACCGACCGCAGGCTGCTGGTCACGAACCAGACGCCGTGGGCGATGATCGTGAGCTGCATCGACTCCCGCGTCCCGCCGGAGCTGATCTTCGACCAGGGGCTGGGCGACCTCTTCGTGGCCCGTACGGCGGGACAGGTGCTCGACGGGGCCGTCTACGGCAGCGCCCTGTACGGCGTCCAGGAGAAGGACATCCCGCTCATCGTCGTACTGGGTCACCAGAGTTGCGGCGCCGTGAAGCTCGCCATGCACGTCGTGGACGGCGACCCGCTGCCGCCGGACACCTCGCCGCGGCTGCTGTGGCTGGCGGAGAAGATCAGGCCCTCCATCGACCCCGACAAGAACTCCCCTGACCGGGAGAACCGGGCCATCAACGCGAACGTGCGCCGCATCCGGGACGAGATCCTGCTCGAAGGGCCGGTGGCCGAGAAGGTGAGGCAGGGTCACCTCAGGGTGATCGGAGCGCGCTACGAACTCGACACCTGGGGCGTCACCAAGCTCTGACCCGGGGCGGGTACCGCGGCAAGCCGTCCGACTGCGGATCTCCCTGGATTCTCCCCGCGCGCCCGGACCACCCCCGGCGAGGCCCCTCCGCAGTGCTGCGGAGGGGCCTCGCGCGGGCGGTTCAGCGGATACCGACGGCGGCCAGTGCGGCCTTCTGAGCACCGGTGATCTCGCCACCCCAGAGGACGTAGCAGATACCGCCGGTGCCGGAGCGGACCTTGCCTGCGGCGTCGTAGCGCTTCGTGCGGAGCCAGATGTTCTCCCACTGGCGGCGCTTGTAGACGTGCCGGACCGCCGGGTTGTTCGGCGAGGCCGGGTCGTTGGCGACGACGTCGCCGTCCTTGGTGAAGCCGACGACGGTCATCAGGTGGCCCGACGTGCCGTAGCCCGCCCCGTCCAGCTCCGCCTCGATGAAGGACTGGGACGTTATCAGCGGGATGCCGGCAGCCACGAGGAGTTCGGCGTCGGCGAGCGAGCCGAGCCGGGTGACGACGCCGTGCATGTCGCGGTACGTGCTCGCGTAGGCGGTGTTGAAGGGCCAGTTGCCGCAGCCCTCGTACTGGTAGTCGTACGTGAAGCGGGCGGCGTGGCAGACCTGCGGGTCGTCGTAGTCGGGGTTGACCCACTCCAGGTCACCGGCGGCGGGCTTGCGGCCCCAGTACTCGATGATCATCTGCGCGGAGGTGGGGCTGCACCACGCCTCGCCGCCGTTGTCGTACTCCGGGTAGCGGCCGGCGTGGATGTTCTGCGAGTACCGCGGGACGATCAGCTCGCGCGACAGCCGCGGCGTGCTCGCGGGCACCTCGAAGCGGTCCGGCACGTCGGAGCCCATCGCGCCGACCCGCCACACCTGCGGCGTCGCGTCGCTGCCGGGCTTGCGGTAGAGCGTCACCCGCACCTGGTAGTCGACGAGCCGCAGTCCGCTCGCCGCGTCGTCGACCGAGAAGGTGTCGGTCCAGATGCTGCTCCTGCCGTCCGACTGGTCGTCGACCGTGGTGCGGCGGATGTCCCCGTCGCCCGCGGCCCAGCGGCCCATCACGTACCAGGGCGTGCGGCCGCCGTCGTTGTACGTGCCGCGCAGCTCGACCATCAGCCAGGTGCCGGCCGGGGTGGCGGCGTTCCAGGAGGCGACGACCTCGGTGGCGGCCGGGGCGAGCCGGTGGACCGGGGAGGTCCAGGTGGCGTACTCCCAGGAGGCGGTGGTCCCGGTGTGCGGGTCGGCGTACTCCGTACGGCCCGCGGGGCGGCCGATCACGATGCCGGGGCGGCTGCCGGGGACGACCTTCGTGCCGCGGGCGCTGCCGCGGCGCCAGGCCGGCGCGGAGGCCCAGCCGTGGTAGTCGACGAGGGAGCTGCCGAGCGGCGGCCGGCCGGCCGCGCCGCCCGGGGCGGGCGGGGCGCTGAGCGCGGAGGCGGACGCGACCGGGGCGGCACCGGCCGCTGCGGCTGCCAGGGCGGCAGCCAGCACGGCGCGCCGTGACGCACTACGGGGCATGGCGGACTCTCCAGACGATTGCGGCGCGTGCTGGGGGGCAGGCCACAACTATTCACCCTCGCTCTGCCGTTAGGAAGTCAATCCGTGCTACGACATGGGTGAACATTGGTTCATACCACTGGTGTGACCTGGGGCGGAGAACGGGCCCGCCGGGCGGTCGCCGTAGCCTTGCGGCGATGAGCGCACCCGACCCCCCGGCGCCCGGCACCGCGCCGGCCGCCCTGGCCCGCGAGCTGCGGGGCCTCGAACCGTCCTGCGGACCGGTGCGGCTGGTGGCCGTCGACGGGCACGCCGGGTCCGGCAAGACGACGTTCGCCGGCCGGCTCGCCGCGGCGCTGGGCGGGGCGCCCGTACTCCGGCTGGACGACATCGCGACACACCGCGAGTTCTTCGGCTGGACCGCACGGCTGCGCCGCCAGGTGCTCGACCCGCTGGCCGCGGGGCGGCCGGCGGTCTACGACGCGTACGACTGGGACGCCCGCGCCTTCACCGCGCGCCGCACCCTGCCGCCGGCGCCCGTGGTGCTCGTCGAGGGCGTCGGCGCGGGCCGCCGGGAGCTGCGGCCGCACCTCGCCCGGCTGCTGTGGATGGAGGTGCCGGCCGCGGCGGCGTGGGCGCGCGGGCGGGAGCGCGACGGGCCGGGGCTCGCGGGGTTCTGGGACGACTGGGAGCGGGCGGAGCGTGCGCACTTCTCGGCCGACCCGTCCCGCCCGTACGCCGGTCTTCTGGTGGTGCGTCAGGGGGACGCGTACCGGCTGGTCCCGGGCCCTGCGACGGCCCGCTGACCCCGCGGGGCGCACACCCTGCGTAGCCGGTCGGAGGCCCGGCCGGAATCGGCCCCTCCAGGCCCCAACTCCGCTTGACCCAGGGGCAGTACAGGACTTACGTTCTCAGTGAGCGGGCCCCACCGGCACCGCCTCACGCGCGAAGCCCCCGATTGTTCCCCCGTGATCGGGGGCTTCGTTCTGTCCTCAAGAGGGAACAATGGGATGACTTACGTACCGGCCGCCCCTCACCCACGGTCACCGCGGCGGGCGGCCGGATTCCCCGCGCGCGCGTCCGATACGTGCCGTCGGCCCGCATCGCCGCCGCGGGTACCATGCGAGCAGGCCGTCTTTGCTGCAACTCCCCTGTTCTGCAAGGGAGTTCGCGAGAGACGGCCGACCAGCGACCCGAGGAGATCCACGGGGGAACGGTTGGTGGCTACGTGATGGACAACGGCGCGCGCGGGCCCGAGGCCCCCGCGGAGCTCGCCTGGCTGCGGGGCGTCGACGCCTACACCATGGGCGCGTACACCCGGGCCGAGGAGGAGTTCAGGTCCGCCGTACGGCAGGACCCGCAGATGGCCGACGCCTGGCTGGGACTGCACGCGCTGCGGGCGGACACCGCCACAGCGCTGCTGGAGATGTACCGGCACCGCGACCGCTTCGGCGAGCAGCGCGCCCGGCACCGCCGCCCCCTCAACTCCTGGTACTGGCTGGGCTGGTGGGTGCAGCCCGTGCTCGACTCCGGCCGCGACCTGCTGCTCGCGCACGCCTCACACTGGCTGGACGGCCGGCACGTCGCCGAGCTGGAGCAGGCGCTCGCCGCCTGTCCCCCGGCAGACGCCGACCCGCAGGTGCGCTTCCTGCACGCCTGCCGCGCGTACCTGGTCAAGGACTGGGAGCAGCTCGTCCGGCTGACCGTGCCGCTGACCGACGATCCGCTGCTGGGCATCGAGGCGGGGCTGTTCGCCGGCATGGCGCGGGTCCGGCTGGAGATGTACGGGCAGGCCGTGCCGATGCTCTCCGCCGCGCTGATGCGCTGCCGCAGCGAACAGCCGCAGCGCAAGGAGCTGCGCTACTGGCTGGCCCGCGCGCAGGAGGGCTCGGGCCGCAGCGCCGCCGCCCTGCCGCTGTACCGCGCGGTGCACCGGATCGACCCCTCCTTCATGGACACCGCGGCCCGGATCGCCGCGATCGACGGGCTCGACGACTTCGACGGCCTGGACCCGGTGCCGGGCCTGGCGTCGGTGTCCCTCGGCGGCGCCGAGCAGGAGACCGCGCCGGGGGACCCCGCTCCCCCGGCCCCCGACGGCCGGGAGCTGGTGCCCGCCGACGAGGTGCTGCGCCCGCCGCCCCCCGCCGGGGGCTCCGGCGTGCTGCGCGAGCGCGCCTCACTGCACGCGGGCTCCGCACACCAGCCGGCCGCCGCCGACCCCGGGATGCTCGCCGAGGCGCTGGCCGACCTCGACCGGATGGTGGGCCTCGACCCCGTCAAGCGGCAGGTGCGGGCGCTGTCGGCGCAGCTCAACATGGCGCGGCTGCGGGCCGGTGAGGGCCTGCCGGTGCAGCCGCCGAAGCGGCACTTCGTCTTCTCCGGCCCCTCCGGTACGGGCAAGACCACCGTGGCGCGCATCCTGGGCCGGGTCTTCTACGCCCTCGGGCTGCTCGCCAGCGACCGGCTGGTGGAGGCCGGACGGGCCGACCTCGTCGGCGAGTTCCTGGGCCAGACCGCGGTGAAGGCCAACGACCTGATCGACTCCGCGCTCGGCGGCGTGCTCTTCATCGACGAGGCGTACAGCCTCGCGGGCGTCGGCTACTCCCGCGGCGACGCGTACGGCGACGAGGCCCTCCAGGTGCTGCTCAAGCGCGCCGAGGACAACCGCGACCGGCTCGTGGTCATCCTCGCCGGCTACCCCAAAGGCATGGACCGCCTGCTCTCCAGCAACCCGGGCCTCACGTCCCGCTTCACGACGCGCGTCGGCTTCCCCAGCTACCGCCCGCTGGAGCTGACCGCGATCGGCGAGGTGCTGGCCGCGCAGAACGGCGACAAGTGGGACGAGGAGTCGGTCGAGGAGCTGCGCAGCATCTGCGGGCACGTCGTCGACCAGGGCTGGATCGACGAGCTGGGCAACGGCCGCTTCCTGCGCACGCTGTACGAGAAGAGCTGCGCCTACCGCGACCTGCGGCTGTCGGCCTACCCGGGGCCGCCGGGCCGCGAGGACCTGGCGACGCTGCGGCTGCCGGACCTGATGCAGGCGTACGGCGAGATACTGTCCGGCCGCGAGCCGAAGGCGGAGCCGGACGCCGGCTGACCGGCCGCGCCCGGCCCGGACCGGCTCGGGCCGGGCAGGCGGCCGAAGCCCGGCCCGCCTCCGGTCAGCCGACCGAGGTGGGCACGGACTCCGCGGCCGTCCCGCCCGCCGTCCGCTGCCGCACCGTCAGCCGGTGGGCGGGGTCCCGTACCTCGCCGACCAGCAGCTCCAGCACGTCCTCCAGCGTCACCAGCCCCAGCACCCGACCCGGCGCCGCCGGGTCGGCCACCGCCGCCAGATGGGAGGCGCCGCGCCGCATCGCGGCCAGCGCGTCGTCCAGCGGCAGCTCCGGGCGCAGCACGGTCATCGGCCGGAAGAGGTGCGCGGGCACGGCCCGTTCGCGCTCGTCCAGGTCGAGGACGTCCTTCACGTGCAGATAGCCGAGATACGTGGGTCCTGCCGCGCCGGTGCCGGCGTCGCGCACCGGGAAGCGCGAGAAGCCGGTGCGCACCGTCAGCTCCTCGACCTGCCGCGGGGTGGCGGAGGCGGTGACGGCGACCATCGAGCCGGGGTCGAGCAGCACGTCGGTCACCGGCCGCGAGCCGAGGCCCAGCGCGTCGTTGAGCCGGCGCTGCTCGCCGTCGCCGAGCAGCCCGGCGTCGCGGGAGTCGGCGACCAGGTCGGTCAGTTGCTCGGTGGTGTAGACGCTGGTGAGCGCCGAGCGCGGCTCCACCCGCACCAGCCGCAGCAGGTGCCGGGCCAGGGCACCGAGCAGCGCCGTGACGGGGCGGCACGGCCGGGCGAACGCGACCAGCGCGGGCGCGAGCCACAGGGCCGCCGCCGCGGGCGCGGCCAGCGCGAGGTTCTTGGGCACCATCTCGCCGACGACGAGGTGGAGGCAGACGACGACGGCCAGCGAGACGGCGTAGCCGAGCGGGTGGATGAGGCCGTGCGGCACGTGGGCTGCATGGAAGGCGGGCTCCAGCAGCGAGGCGATGGCGGGTTCGGCGAGCGCGCCGAGGGTCAGCGAGCAGACCGTGATGCCGAACTGCGCGGCGGCCATCATCTGCGGCAGATGCTCAAGACCGTGGAGCACCCGGCGGGCGCGGGCGGAGCCGGCGGTGGCGTACGGCTCGATCTGGCTGCGGCGGACGGAGACGAGGGCGAACTCGGCGCCCACGAAGAACCCGTTGGCCAGCACCAGCAGCGCGGCGAAGGCCAGTTGGAGCGCGCTCACGCGGCCCTCCCCTCCGCCTCGCCCCTGCCCGCCGCGGCGGGCACCGGGGGCGCGTCGCCTGCGGTACGCACCAGCCGTACCAGCGCCGCCCGGTGGTGGTCGACGTGCCGTACGGCGAGCCGCCAGCCCGGCAGCGCCGCCGTGTCCCCGGCCGCCGGAATCCGGCCCAGCAGCGCGGCGACGAGCCCCGCCACCGTCTCGTACGGGCCCTCCGGCGCCGTCAGCCCGATCCGGCGCAGCGCGTCGAGTCGGCAGCCGCCGTCGGCGTCCCACGCCGGGCGGCCGTCGGCGGCGGGCGCGGCCCGCAGGTCGGGGACGCCGTCGACCTCCCGGTCGTGCTCGTCGCGGACCTCGCCGACCAGCTCCTCGACGATGTCCTCCAGCGTCACGACGCCCGCCGTGCCGCCGTACTCGTCGACGACCACGGCTATCGGCTGCCCGCCGCGCAGCTTCTCCAGCAGCGGCTGCGCCGGCAGCGTCCCCGGCACCAGCAGCGGCGGCACCGCGATCCGCGCGACGGGAGTGCGCGCCCGGCGGGCGGCGGGGACGGCGAGGGCGTCCTTGAGGTGGACCATGCCGGTGACCTCGTCCAGCCGGCCGGCGTAGACGGGGAAGCGGGACAGTCCGGTGGCGCGGGTGAGGTTGAGGACGTCCGCGGCGGTGGCGGAGGACTGCAGCGCGACCACCCGTACCCGCGGGGTCATCACGTGCTGCGCGGTCAGCCCGCCGAGCGAGAGGGTGCGTACGAACAGGTCGGCGGCGTCCGGCTCGATCATCCCGGCCTGCGCGGAACTGCGCGCCAGCGACCCCAGCTCGGTGGGCGTACGGGCCGACGCCAGCTCCTCGGCCGGCTCGACGCCCAGCAGCCGCACCAGCCGGTTGGCCGCGGTGTTGAGCAGCGCGATGAGCGGGCGGAAGAAGCGCGAGAACGCGGTCTGCGGCCCGGCGACGAAGCGGGCGACGGCCAGCGGCCGGGACACCGCCCAGTTCTTCGGCACCAGCTCGCCGAGGACCATCTGCGCCGCCGAGGCGAGCAGCACCCCCGCGGCCAGCGCGGTGCCCGGCACCGCGCCCGCGGGCAGCCCGGCGGCGGTCAGCGGGCCGCGCAGCAGCCGGCCGAGCGCGGGCTCGGCGAGCATGCCGACAACCAGCGAGGTGAGGGTGATGCCGAGCTGGGTGCCGGAGAGCTGGAACGACAACTGCCGCAGCGCGGCCACGACGCGGGCGGCCCGCCGGTCGCCGGCCGCGGCGGCCCGCTCCGCCTGCGGGCGCTCCACCGCGACGAGCCCGAACTCGGCCGCCACGAAGAAGCCGTTGGCCAGGATCAGCAGGAACGCGAGGCCCAGCAGGGCCAGTGAGGTGATCATCGCGCCGCCTCCGCGCGGGAGGCGGCGCCGGTACTACAGGAGGATCCGTCCATCGCCCTGGGGGGCTCACTCCTCGGGTCGCCGGGTGACCCGGTGCGCGGGCTCCGGGAGGGCCCCTCGGGGGCCCTGCGCACCAGAGTAAACACGACTCGGGGGCGCAGGGCAGAGTCAGGCGCCGGCCGTGCCGCGCTCCGCGGCCATCCCGGCGAGCGCCCGCGCGTCCTGCTCGGCCTGCTCCCTGGCGATGCCCGGCTGGATGCCCATCACCGGCAGGCTCGTGCCGTCGGCGAGGTCCAGGGAGACCCAGGGGTCGCCGGGCCCCAGGTTGACGCGGAGGATCTCGGCCCAGGCCAGGTGCCGGCGGTGGGTGAGGTTGGTGACGGTGACGCCGTCGTCGTCCGCGACCACGTGGGGCCGGCCGAGCAGCAGCAGGCCGCCGAGGAAGAACAGCCCGACGACGATGAAGCTGATCCGCTCCCCCACGTTCAGGCTCAGCGTCAGGCCGATCGCGGTGAGCGTGGCGAAGATGACCAGGCCGGCGCCGACGAGCACGACCCGGGTGCGACGGGGCCGGAAGGTGACCGGCAGCTCGGCGGCGCTCACAGGCGGCAGGCGTGGATCGTGGTGGTGAGGATCGCCCGCGCCCCCAGGTCGTACAGCTCGTCCATGATCCGCTGGGCGTCCGCGGTGGGCACCATCGAGCGGACGGCGACCCATCCCTCGTGGTGCAGCGGCGAGACGGTGGGCGACTCCAGGCCGGGGGTGAGGGCCACGGCCTTCTCCAGGTGCTCGGCGCGGATGTCGTAGTCCATCATCACGTACCTGCGGGCGACGAGGACGCCCTGCATCCGGCGCAGGAACTGCCGTACCTTCGGCTCCTCCCGGGGCGAGCCGGTGCCGCGGATGACGATCGCCTCGGAGCTGAGGATCGGCTCGCCGATGATCTCCAGGCCGGCCTGCCGCAGCGTGGTGCCGGTCTCCACGACGTCGGCGATGATCTCGGCGACGCCGAGCTTGATCGCCGTCTCCACGGCGCCGTCGAGGTGGACGACGTCGGCGTCCACGCCGTTGTCCGCCAGGTGCTTGGCGACCAGCCCGGAGAAGGACGTGGCGACCGTCTTCCCCCCGAAGTCGGCGACGCCCGCGGCGGTGCCGGGGCGGGTGGCGTAGCGGAAGGTGGAGGCGCCGAAGCCGAGCTGCATGATCTCCTCGGCGCTCGCGCCGGAGTCGAGCAGCAGGTCGCGGCCGGTGATGCCGATGTCCAGGCGGCCGGAGCCGACGTAGACGGCGATGTCGCGGGGGCGCAGGAAGAAGAACTCGACGTCGTTGCCGGCGTCGGTGAGCACCAGTTCGTGGCGGTCCGTGCGCTGCCGGTAGCCGGCCTCATGGAGCATCGCCGACGCAGGCTCGGCGAGGGAACCCTTGTTGGGGACGGCGATGCGCAGCATGGTCGTGACTCTTCCTGTTCTGCCGGGTCGGCTGACGGGGGCGTACGGGCGTCAGAGGTGGGCGTAGACGTCGTCCAGGGAGATGCCCCGGGCGACCATCATCACCTGGAGGTGGTAGAGGAGTTGGGAGATCTCCTCCGCGGTGCGCTCCTCGCCCTCGTGCTCCGCGGCCATCCAGACCTCCGCCGCCTCCTCGACGACCTTCTTGCCGATGGCGTGCACGCCCTGCTCGACGAGCTGGGCGGTGCGGGAGGTGGCGGGGTCGCCGGTGGCGGCCTTCTGGCGGAGCTCGGCGAAGAGCTCCTCGAATGTCTTGCTGGCCATGGTGGGCCCAAGTCTACGGGGTCCGCGGGGGCGCTCAGCGCCAGGGTTCCGCGACGCTGCGCAGCGCCGTGGCGGTGGCCACGGCGGCGGTGGCCGCCTCGTGGCCCTTGTCCTCCACGGAGTCCGCGAGCCCGGCACGGGCAAGCGCCTGCTCCTCGGTGTCGCAGGTGAGCACGCCGAAGCCGACGGGCACGCCGGTCTCCACGCCGACGCCGGTCAGGCCCTGGGTGACGCCCTGGCACACGTAGTCGAAGTGCGGGGTGCCGCCGCGGATGACGACGCCGAGGGCGACGACGGCGTCGTAGCCGCGGCCGGCCATCGCCTTGACGGCCACCGGCAGCTCGAAGCTGCCGGGCACGCGCAGCAGGGTGGGCTCGGCGATGCCCAGCTCGCCGAGGGCGCGCAGGGCGCCGTCGACGAGCCCGTCCATCACCTGCTCGTGCCAGAGCGCGGCGACGACGGCGACCCGCAGGTCCTCGCAGTTCTTCACGGTCAGTTCTGGTGCGCCCTTGCCGCTCACGGCTCTCCTCGTTCGCTGTGCTGTACGGATGTGCGGGTGGTCGGGAAACGGTGCCGCTACGGGGTCACTGGTTGCTGCACACCGCGACGGGCGCACCGTCCAGCCACGGCAGGTGGTGGCCCATGCGGTCGCGCTTGGTGCGCAGGTAGCGCAGGTTGTGCTCGCCGGCCTCGACGGGGGTGGGCTCGCGGCCGGTGACGGCCAGGCCGTGGCGGAGCAGGGCGTCGACCTTCTCCGGGTTGTTGGTCATGAGACGCACGGAGGTGACGCCGAGGTCGGCGAGCATGCGGGCGCCGGCGGCGTAGTCGCGGGCGTCGGCGGGCAGGCCCAGCTCCAGGTTGGCGTCGAGGGTGTCGCGGCCGCGCTCCTGGAGCTCGTAGGCGCGCAGCTTGGACAGCAGGCCGATGCCGCGGCCCTCGTGGCCGCGCAGGTAGATCACGACGCCGCGGCCCTCGGCGGCCACGCGGCGCAGCGAGGCGTGGAGCTGCGGGCCGCAGTCGCAGCGCTGGGAGCCGAAGACGTCGCCGGTCAGGCACTCGGAGTGGAGGCGTACCAGCACCCCCTCGTCGAGGTCGTCGTCCCCGCCGACGTCGCCCATGACCAGGGCGATGTGCTCGACGCCGTCGGCCGCCGAGCGGTAGCCGTAGGCGGTGAAGTCGCCGTACGCGGTGGGCAGCCGGGTCTCGGCCTCGCGGCGTACGGCGGGGGCGTCCGCGGCGGGGGGCTCGGCGGCGGCCGGGCCCGCGGGGGGCTCGTGGTCGGCCGGGGCGGGCTCGGCGGTCCTGCGGTACTCGACGAGGTCGGCGATGGAGATGATCGCGAAGCCGTGCCTGCGGGCGAACGGCACGAGCTGGGGCAGCCGCAGCATCTCGCCGTCCTCGCCGGCGATCTCCACGATCGCGGCGGCCGGCCGCAGCCCCGCGAGCCGGGCCAGGTCCACGCTCGCCTCGGTGTGCCCGTTGCGGACGAGCACGCCGCCCTCGCGGGCACGCAGCGGGAAGATGTGCCCGGGGCGGACGAAGTCCGCGGCGACGGCGGCGGGGTCGGCGAGCAGCCGGATCGTGGCCGCCCGGTCCGAGGCGGAGATGCCGGTGGTGACGCCGTGGGCGGCGGAGGCGTCCACGGTGACGGTGAAGGCGGTGCGCAGGGACTCGGTGTTCCGCTCGACCATCTGCGGGATGCCGAGCCGGTCCAGCTCCCCGCCCGTCATCGGCATGCAGATCATGCCGCTGCACTCGCGCATCATGAACGCCACGGTGGCGGGCGTGATCAGCTCGGCGGCGACGACGAGGTCGCCCTCGTTCTCGCGGTCCTCGTCGTCCACGACGACCACGGGCCGGCCGGCGGCGATCTCCTCTATGGCGCGCTCGACCGGGTCGAGGCGGAGATCCTCCACGTCCCCGGCGGGCTGCCAGGTCGTAAGAGCGGTCATGCGGCGGCTCCTTCCAGTGCCTCCGGCCGCCCGGCGGCGGGCGGGGCGGTGCGGCGGCTCGCGGTCCACCAGGCACGCAGGCCGAGGAGGACGACGACGCCGTAGACGACGTACACGAGGGCGGAGAACTTCAGGTCGCCGGAGTACGCGAGGGGGACACCGACCGCGTCGACGGCGAGCCAGGCGAACCAGAACTCGACCCAGCCGCGGGCCATGGCGACCATGGCGGCAACGGAGCCGGTGAACAGGTAGGCGTCCGGCCAGGGGTTCCAGGACAGCGACGGGACGGCGAGGAAGAGCAGGGCGACTGCGGTGGTGCCGGCCGCGGTGGCGGCGACGAGCCAGGCGCGCTCTGCCCAGGTGGCGAAGCGCACCTGTATCGCGCCGCTCTCGCGCCGGCCGCGCGTCCACTGCGTCCAGCCCCACACCGAGACGCCGACGACGAGCAGTTGCTTGCCGACGCCGCCGGTGAGGCCGGCGGAGGCGTACGCGACGACGAGCACCGCGCCGGAGAGCAACTGGGCCGGCCAGACCGCCACGGAGCGGCGCCAGCCGAGCGCGAGGGCCCCAAGACCCAGCACGTTGCCGGTCATGTCGGCCCACTTGATGTCCTCGCCGAACACCGAGAAGGCCACGCCGTTCAGGGAGTCCAGGGCGCTCACTCCCGTGCTCCGCCCGCGCGGGCCGCGTGCGGGGCGACGAGCCGCTCGACGTACTTGGCGACGATGTCGACCTCCAGGTTGACCCTGTCCCCCGGCTGTGTGAAGCCGAGGGTGGTCAGCGCGAGCGTCGTGGGGATGAGGCTGATCGTGAAGAAGTCGGGGCCCGCCTCCACGACGGTGAGGCTGACGCCGTCGACGGTGATGGAGCCCTTCTCCACGACGTAGCGGGCGAGATCGGCCGGCAGCGAGACGGTGACGACCTCCCAGTTGTCGGAGGTCCTGCGCGCCGTGATCTCGCCGGTGCCGTCCACGTGGCCCTGCACCAGGTGCCCGCCGAGGCGCCCGCCGACGGCCGTGGGGCGCTCCAGGTTGACCCGGTCGCCGGGGCCGAGGCCGCCGAGGCTGGAGCGGTCCAGCGTCTCTGCCATCACGTCGGCGGTGAACTCCGCGCCCTCGTGGCCGACGACGGTCAGGCACACGCCGTTGACGGCGATGGAGTCGCCGTGCCGGGCGCCCTCGGTGACGACGGGGCCGCGGAGCCGGAAGCGGGCGGCGTCGGGCAGTTCCTCGACGGCGACGACCTCGCCGAGCTCTTCAACGATTCCGGTGAACAACGTCAGCTCTCCTTGGTGGCGGGCGGCTCGGGCACGGGACCCGGCACGGCGGTCAGCCGGAGGTCGGGGCCGAGGTGATCGACGGCGGTCACATCGAGGCGCAACGCCTCGCCGATCGTCCCGATTCCGGCGTCGGCGAGCGCGGCGGGCCCGGCGCCCAGCAGGACGGGGGCGAGGTAGCAGACGACCCGGTCGACGACTCCTGCGGCGAGGAACGCCCCGGCCAGGGCCGGGCCGCCCTCCAGCAGTACGGAGCGCACGTCCCGCCCGTACAGCGCGGCGAGCAGCGCGGCGACGTCGAGCCCGCGGCCGCCGGCGGCGCGCGGCAGCCGCACCACGTCGGCGCGGCGGCCGGCGCGGGCCGCGGCGGCGTCGAGGACGGCGGTGAGGCCGTCGACGGCGGAGTCCGCGGCATCGGCGGCCACGGCGACGAGGGTGGGGGCGGCGCCGTCGAGGATCCGGGCGCCGGGGGTGAGCGCGGTGCCCTCGGTGTCGGCGACGACGCGCAGCGGCTGAGTGACGCCGGCCTCGGCCCGGGGGCCGCGGACGGCGAGTTGCGGGTCGTCGGCGCGCAGGGTGCCGGAGCCGACGACGACGGCGTCGGCCTCGGCCCGCAGCCGGTGGACGTCGGCGCGGGCGGCCGGCGAGGTGATCCAGCGGCTGGTGCCGTCGGCGGCGGCGCTGCGGCCGTCGAGGGTGGCGGCGTACTTCCAGAGCACGTAGGGGCGGCCGCGGAGCACGGAGGTCAGCCACGGCTCGTTCCCGGCGGCGGCTTCGTCGGCGAGCAGGCCGCCCTCCGCCTCGATGCCGGCGGCCGCGAGCGCGGCGGCCCCGCCGCCGGCCGCAGGGGTGGGGTCGGCGACGGCGTAGACGACGCGGGCGACGCCGGCTGCGGCGAGCGCGCGGACGCAGGGACCCGTGCGGCCGGTGTGGCTGCAGGGTTCGAGGGTCACGACGGCGGTGCCGCCGCGGGCCCGCTCCCCCGCGTCGGCCAGCGCGGCGACCTCGGCGTGCGGGCCGCCGGCGCGGGCGTGGTGGCCCTCGCCCGCCGGGTGTCCTGCGGCGTCGAGGATCACGCAGCCGACGACGGGGTTGGGGCTGGTGTCGCCGAGCGCCCGGGAGGCGAGCGCGATGGCGCGGCGCATGGCCTGCGCTTCGGCTGGGGTGGCCACCGGGTCCTCCTGCCTCGTCGGGCACGGACTCCGGGGCCTGTCTTCACGACAGTCACGGAACGCGATCACCGGAGCGCCGGCCGGGAAACGGGTGGACCGCCCGGAAAGGGGCGGGCCGCCGCCGGCGGCGCACCTGTGGCATCCCGCCGCGCACTGCCTCCCATCCGGACTTTCACCGTCGGTCCAGGAATTTCACCTGGTCAACCGGCCGCTGGCAGCGGCCGGGTCGCGGACTTTAACCGCCGGTTCGGATTTTCACCGACCCCGGAGTGCGCGTACGTCACTGGTACGCCTCCAGTCTGCCACGCCCCGGCGGCGGTCAATCCGCCGGATCCTGTGGGCTGGATCACCTGCGCGCGGCCTTGCGGGGTCCCGGCGGGACGGCGGGCACCACTCGTACGAGGGGTGCTCCGGGCCTCGCCCTGGCGGGTGATGGCCGCGCGGTCCCCCGGCTGCCAGGGTGACCGCCATGACGTCTGTGCAGGACACGGCGGCCTCCGGCGCCCTCGACGCCGCCGCGGAACGGATGCGCGCGCTGACGTGCGAGCTGCCCAGGCGCGACGGGGTGGCGGTCTTCACCTCGGTCTATCTCGCGGTGACCGACGAGGTACGACTGCATCTGGCGGCCGGCGGCTTCGCCGACAGGACCGCGGCCGCCGGGCTCGCCGCGGACTTCGCCGGCCGGTTCCTGGCCGCGGTGCAGGACGATGCGGCGGGCCGCCGCCCGCCGGCGTGCTGGCGCCCGCTGTTCGAGGCCCGCCGCCATCGCGGCGTGCACACCCTGCAGTTCGCGCTCGCCGGGATCAACGCCCATATCGGCTACGACCTCCCGCTCGCCGTCGTCGCCACCTGCCGCGCGCTGGGGCGCGACCCCGAGGACGTGGAGGGCGACTACGAGCGGGTGGGCGAGCTGCTCGTACGGCTGGAGGAGCGGATCCGCGAGCAGCTCATGCCGGGGCCCGACCTGCTGGACGTCGCGGATCCGCTCACCCACCTCGCGGGTGCCTGGAGCCTGGAGCGCGCGCGGGACGCGGCGTGGGCGGCGGCCCGGGTGCTGTGGCGGCTGCGCGGGCTGCCGGAGGTGGGCGAGGAGTTCGGCGAGCGGCTGGACCAGTCGGTGGGGCTGGTCTCGCGCTGCCTGCTGGTGCCGCTGGGCGGCCGGCCGGACGACTGAGCCGGGCGGCCGGTCCGTAGCGCGGCAGCTCGCTCACGCCGTACGGACCGGGCGCCCGGCCGCCGCCGGGGTCAGTCCTCCGGCAGCTCCACCGGGGCGATGGCGTCGAAGACGTCGCCCGGCCCGGGGTTGGCCGGGTCGGTGGCGCCGCCGAAGTGCCGCATCACGCCCCACACCGCGTTCAGCGCGGTCTGCACCGCGCCCTCGGCCCAGCCCGCCGTCCAGGAGATGTCGTCGCCGGCCAGGAACAGCCCGCGCTTGCCCTCGGGCAGCGCCTCCTGCATGAAGTGGGTGAACAGCCGCCGCTGGTAGCGGTAGTGGCCGGGCAGGTTGGCCTTGAACGCGCCCATGAAGTACGGCTCGTCCTCCCAGGAGACCGTCACGGGCGGGCCGATGACGTGCTTCCTGATGTCGACGCCCGGGTAGATCTCGCCGAGCGACTTCAGCATGACCTCCATCCGCTCCTCGGCCGGCAGCGGCAGCCACTTCAGGCTGTCGTCGCACCAGGTGTACGACAGGCAGATCGCCGCCGGGCGGTCCGGTCCCTCGTCGAGGAGGTAGGTGCCGCGGGTCATGCGGTCGGTGAGCGTCATGGACATCACGTCGCGCCCGGTCGGCTCACCCTTGTCGTCGACGGCCCGGTCCAGCCAGAACGGCCGGTCCACGGGCACGAAGAGCTTGGACGAGGCCATGTAGTGGGTGCGTTCGACGGCGGTCCAGTGGTCGATGGGCAGCAGTTCGTCGGCGCAGTCGATCTTCGAAAGCAGCATCCACGACTGGGCGGTGAAGACGGCGGCCCGGTAGGTGCGTACGTCGCCGGCGGAGTCGGTGACGGTGATCCGCTCGCCGGCGGCGCGGGCGAGCCGGGTGACCGCAGGGCGGGGGGTGCCGCCGGCGTGCAGGGCGGCCAGCGAGGTGCCGTGCGGCCAGTGCACGAGCTTGCCGGGTGCGCGGTCCCAGAGCCGCAGCGGCAACTGCCGGCTGCCGCCGACGATGCCGTGGTGGTCGTCGTCGGCCTCGGTGTAGACGACGCGCAGGATCTCCAGGATGGAGTTGGGGAAGTCGGTGTCCCAGCCGCCGGTGCCGAAGCCGACCTGGCCGAAGATCTCCCGGTGCCGGAAGGAACGGAAGGCGTCGGAGTCGCAGAGGAAGCCGTAGAACGTCTGGTTGTCGAGCCGTTCGACCAGAGCCGCCCACAGCTCGCGGATCCGCGGCACGTCGCGCTCGCGGATGGCGCGGTTCATGACGCTGAAGTCCGCGCCCTCCTCCAGGCAGTCGGCCCAGGCGGCGGCGACGTTGCGGTAGACCTGCGGCAGGTCGTCGATGGTGCGGGCGTAGTGCGACTCGCCCTTGAGGTCGACGACGGTCGAAGGGGTGCCGGGGGCGAGCGGGTTGGGGAACGGGCGGGTCGTAAGGCCCGCGAGGTCGATGTAGTGCCGCAGTGCCGTGGACGACGGCGGGAAGCGCATCGCGCCCATCTCGGCGGTGAGCGCGGGGTCGCAGCCGGGGAACGTCTCGGTACGCAGCCGGCCGCCGATCCGGTCCGCCTCGTAGACGACCGGCTTCAGGCCCATCTTCATCAGCTCGTACGCGGCGACGAGGCCGGAGAGCCCGCCGCCGATCACGGCGACCTCGGTGCCGTGCTCCGTCGCCGGTATCTGGCCGAGCCCGGCGGGGTGGGCGAGGAAGTCGTCGTACGCGAAGGGGAAGTCGGGGCCGAACATCGTGATCGGCCGCCGGGCGGTCTCCTCCCCCGCGGGGTGGACGGCGGTGGGCACGGTGGACGTCATCGGGCGGGGCTCCTCGGGCGTGCGGGCAGGGCGGCGCGCGGCCGCCGCCGGGGCGTGGCTGGGTACGGGTCTGCGGGTACGGGGTACGGGGTACGGGCTGCGGGTGCGGGACTTCGGCGCGGGGCGTCAGGCGTACAACTCGGGCCTCAGGTCCGCGAGATAGGTGTTGTCCCGGCGGGCGGCGGCGATCCGGGCCGGGTCGACGTCGGCGAGCAGCAGGTCCTCGCCGTCGTGCCCGGCGCGGGCGCGCACCGTGCCGTCGGGTGCGGCCAGGCAGCTCAGCCCGGCGAAGTGGTGCTCGCCCTCGGCGCCGACGCGGTTGACGTACGCGACGTACAACTGGCTCTCGTAGGCGCGTGCCGGGACGAGGGTGCGGGGCACGATCTCGTACGGGCGCATCAGCGCGGTGGGCACGAGCAGCAGCTCCGTGCCGGCCAGGGCGTGCGCCCGCACCGGCTCGGGGAACTCCACGTCGTAGCAGATCAGGATGCCGACGCGGATGCCGTCGACGTCGGCCTGGACCACGGGGGTGTCGCCGGGGGTGAAGAACTTGCGCTCGAAGTCGCCGAAGAGGTGCGTCTTGCGGTAGTTGGCCGACGGATAGCCGTACGGGGAGACGAGCTGGACGGCGTTGTACACGTCCGAGCCGTCCCGCTCCGGGTAGCCGTAGGCGATGGACAGGCCGTGGTCGGCGGCGATGCCGGCGACGGCGCGGGCGCCGGGGCCGTCGGCCGGCTCGGCGCGGCCCGCGGGGTCGGTGGCGTACCCGCTGAGGAACAGCTCGGAGGCGACGAGCAGCCGCGCGCCCCCGGCGGCGGCGGTCCGGGCGGCTGCCTCCAGTGCGGCGAGGGCCTCCCGTCTGCTCGGGGGCACCCCGGCCGGCCCCTGGAGCAGGGCGGTGCGCAGCGGCGCCATGGGCAACCTCGCAGGCGGGTGGTGGGTGCGTTTCCCCCGACGGTACGTCCTGCGCCAGGCCCGGAACAAGGCCGGTCGATTGCGTCCGACCAGGCGATTCGTTGCGTCTGTGCGGGCCCCGGCGGTGATCCGTTGCGTGCCGCGGCGGTGCGGCTCAGCGGGGCGGGTCGGGGGCGTAGCGGCGGACGAGCGGGGAGAGGACGAGGACCGATCTGGTGCGCTCGACGAAGGGCTCGCCCGCGATCCGTTCCAGCACGTCCTCGAAGTGGCGCATGTCGGTGGCGAAGATCTGCACGATGGCGTCGGCGTCGCCGGTGACCGTGGAGGCGGCGGCCACCTCCGCGTAGCGCGAGAGCGCGCGGCGGATGTCGCCGGGGCCGGTGTTGGAGCGGCAGTACAGCTCGACGTAGCCCTCGGTGGCCCAGCCGAGCGCGGCGGGGTCGACCCGTACGGTGAAGCCGGTGATGGCGCCGGCGGCGCGCAGCCTGTCCACGCGCCGCTTGACCGCGGGCGCGGACAGGCCGACCTCGGCGCCGATGTCGGCGTAGGTGCGGCGGGCGTCCTCGGCGAGGGCGCGCACGATCCGCTCGTCCAGCTCGTCGAGTCGCATGTCCGCAGTACACCACGGCCGGCCGGGCCGCTCCCGGCGCGGCCGGCGTAGTGCATCCGACCGCAGGGCGGCTACTGCCAGCTCGCGTGCAGCGGCTTGCCCTCGGCGTACCCCGCGGCGCTCTGCACGCCGACGACGGCCCGCTCGTGGAACTCCTCCAGCGTCGCCGCCCCGGCGTAGGTGCACGCGCTGCGCACGCCCGCGACGACGGCGTCGATGACGTCCTCGACGCCGGGACGCGCCGGGTCCAGGAACATCCGCGAGGTGGAGATGCCCTCCTCGAAGAGCCCCTTGCGGGCGCGGTCGTACGCGGACTCCTCGACCGTGCGGCCGCGTACGGCGCGCGCGGAGGCCATGCCGAAGCTCTCCTTGTACAGCCGGCCGTCCGCGGTCTGCTGGAGGTCGCCCGGGGACTCGTAGGTGCCGGCGAACCAGGAGCCGATCATGACGTTGGACGCGCCAGCGGCCAGCGCCATGGCAACGTCGCGGGGGTGCCGCACGCCGCCGTCGGCCCACACGTGCTTGCCGAGCCGGCGCGCCTCGGCGGCGCACTCCAGGACGGCGGAGAACTGCGGGCGGCCCACGCCGGTCATCATGCGGGTGGTGCACATCGCGCCGGGCCCGACGCCGACCTTGACGATGTCGGCGCCCGCCTCGACGAGGTCGCGTACGCCGTCGGCGGCGACGATGTTGCCCGCCACCACGGGCACCTCGGGGTCCAGGGCGCGGACGGCGCGCAGCGCGTGGATCATCTGCTCCTGGTGGCCGTGCGCGGTGTCCACGACGAGGGTGTCGATGCCCGCGTCGAGGAGCTGCCTGGCACGGCCGGCGACGTCGCCGTTGATGCCCGCGGCGGCGGCGACGCGCAGCCGGCCGCGGGCGTCGGTGGCGGGGGTGTAGAGGGTGGCCCGCAGGGCGCCCTTGCGGGTGAGCAGGCCGACGAGCCGACCGTCGGGCCCGACGGCGGGGGCGAGCCTGCGGTGGGCGGCGTCCAGCCGGTTGAACGCCTCGCGCGGGTCGATGTCCGCGTCGAGGGTCAGCAGCTCGCGGGACATGACCTCGGAGAGCTGGGTGAAGCGGTCCACGCCGTTCAGGTCGGCCTCGGTGACGACGCCCACGGGGCGGCCGTCCTCGACGACGACGGCGGCGCCGTGCGCCCGCTTGGGCAGCAGCGCCAGCGCGTCGGCGACGGTGGAGTGGGGGCCGAGCACGATGGGCGTGTCGAGTACCAGGTCGCGCTGCTTGACCCAGGAGACGACCTCGGTGACCACGTCGATGGGGATGTCCTGCGGGATGACGACGAGCCCGCCGCGGCGGGCCACGGTCTCGGCCATCCGGCGGCCGGCGATGGCCGTCATGTTGGCGACGACGAGCGGGATGGTGGTGCCGGTGCCGTCGGCGGAGGACAGGTCCACGGCCTGGCGGGAGCCCACGCCGGAGCGGCGGGGGACCATGAAGACGTCGTCGTACGTCAGGTCGTACGGGGCGGGAGAGTCATTCAGGAAACGCACGTACTTGAGTGTCCCACGTGGCCGCGGGATCGCCCCCGGACGGGTCCTCCGGGCCGGCGGCGGCGGGCCGGTGCGATCGTACGAGGAACCGGCGGGCGGACCCGCGCGGCGGGGGGGGGCACGCGGCCGGGCGGAGGGCTCCGCCGTGGCGGCAATCGGGCGGATCTGGCGGCGCGGGGGCGTGAAGCAGGGTGCGGCGGGGCACCCGCCCCCTTGACCGCTACGGACACACGTGCACGCCCCGTCACGGGAGGACGACATGTCGACGCAGCCGACCCGGGTGCCGGCAGCGACCACCGGGACCCGCCGGGCCCCGGCGGCGGACCGGGAGCCCGACCCCGTACCGCCGTTGCCGCCGCCGACGCCCCCCGCACCGCCCGGCCCAGGTCCGGATCCGCGCCCCGGGCCGGGGCCGGGTCCCGGGCCTGGACCTGGACCCGGTCCCGGACCTGGACCCGGACCTGGGCCTGGACCCGGACCTGGGCCTGGACCCGGACCTGGGCCTGGACCTGGACCCGGACCTGGGCCTGGACCTGGACCTGGACCTGGGCCTGGGCCCGGACCCGTGCCGCAGCCGCCGCCGGAGCCGGATCCGATCCCCCGGCCGCCCGGCCCCGACCCGGTGCCGGAGCCGAATCCGCAGCCCGGTCCCGTGGGCTGAGAACAGAAGGGCGGCAGGTCACGGTGAAGGAGGCGATCCAGGTGGCCGTTTCGGCCGACGAACTCGATCGTGAAGCCCTCGTCCGCTACATCGAGGACGGCTTCGTCTGCGCGCAGGCGTGCGCGGAGTGCGCGACGGCCTGCCTGCAGCCCGCGGGCGCGGCCGAGCCCGGCGCGGTGCAGCGGCTGGACCTGCGGTGCGCGGACGTGTGCGAGCAGACCGCCCGGATGCTCTCGCAGCACGGCCGGCACGACACACCGGGGCTGCGGGCCCAGGTGGAGCTGTGCGCGGCGACGTGCGCGGCGTGTGCCGAGGACTACGAGCGGCTGGCGGCCGAGGCGCCGGGGGCGGCCGAGCGGGCGGCGGCGTGCCGCCGCTGCGAGCAGGCGTGCCACGACTTCCTGGTGAACCTCACCTGAGCCCCGGGCGCCGCCCGCGGTCAGCCCGCGACCCGGATCCCCTCGCCCGTCACGTCGACCACGATGCCGTCCGCGGTCGCCGTGACCATCTCCAGCCGTACGCCGTCCGGCAGCCCGCCGACCCGCTGTTCGAGGTCGACGGCACCGCGCACCGTCTCCTCGGCGCCGGGCACGCCGGCCACCGGGACCTCGTCCGCCTCCAGCCGGATGGTGTCGCCGCCCTCGGTGCTGACGGTGGAGAGCACCTCGGCCGGCTCCGGTGCGTTCAGCGTCGCCGCGCTCGCGGTGACCTTCACCTTGCCTTCGCCGCCGTAGGCGAACCTGACGCCCTTCTGCCCGGCCGCGAGCGACAGCGCCTCGTACGCGATGACGGCGGAGCCCTCGGCGCTCTCGGCGGTCGCGCCGCCGTAGTCGCCGTCCAGCTCGACACCGCTCAGGTCCACGCTGAACTCGGAGATCATCAGCCGCTCGCCGGTGCCGGCGGCGGCCGGGTCCGCGCGGATGCCGGTCATGGTGACGTCGACGTCGTCGAGGTGCTTGCCGTAGACCTGGGTGAGGAACGGGAAGCCGTTGATGGACACGTCGGTGCTGCCTTCCAGGCCCTGCCTTGCCTGGATCTTCTCCGCGACCTTCCCCTCCGCTATGTAGACGGTCAGCCGGTCGGCGGCGACGAAGAGCACCCCGAGCACGAGGCACACCACCAGCAAGATTCGCAGTCCGCGCATGAGACAGGTCCCCCCCGGGAGTGTCGGTTCCGGGAGCCTATCCGGTCCCCCACGGGCGCCTTCCGCGCCCCGGGCCTGGTGTGACGCATCTCTACCCGCCCCGCGGCCCAGGGCGCTGTCCGGCGCCCGGCACCCAGGGGATATCTTGATATCAAGCAATCCGGCAGAGCAGCGACGCGGACTGGAGCACCCGGTGACCGAATCAGCATCGACGATCATCTACACCCACACCGACGAGGCCCCGGCCCTGGCCACGTACTCGTTCCTGCCGGTGGTCCAGGCGTACGCCGCGACCGCCGGGGTCGAGGTGGAGACCCGCGACATCTCCCTGTCCGGGCGGATCCTCGCCCACTTCCCCGAGCGGCTGCCGGCCGGCCGGCAGGTGCCCGACGCGCTCGCCGAGCTGGGCGCGCTGGCGCAGACGCCGCAGGCGAACATCATCAAGCTGCCGAACATCTCGGCGTCCATCCCGCAGCTCAAGGCCGCCATCGCCGAGCTGCGGGCGCACGGCTACGACCTGCCGGACTACCCGGACGAGCCCAAGACGGACGAGGAGCGCGACATCCGCGCCCGCTACGACAAGGTCAAGGGCAGCGCCGTCAACCCCGTGCTGCGCGAGGGCAACTCCGACCGCCGCGCCCCCGCCTCGGTGAAGAACTACGCCCGCAACCACCCGCACCGCATGGGCGCGTGGACCCCGGAGTCGAAGACGAACGTCGCGCACATGATCGCCGACGACTTCCGCTCCACCGAGAAGTCCGCGGTCGTCGAGCGCGACGGCAGCCTGCGCATCGAGCTGGCCCGCGCCGACGGCACCACCGAGGTGCTGCGCGAGGCGGTGCCGGTGCTCGCCGGCGAGGTGGTCGACGCCTCCGTGATGCACGTCGAGGCGCTGCGCGCGTTCCTCGGCGAGCAGGTCGCCCGCGCGAAGACCGACGACGTGCTGTTCTCGCTGCACCTGAAGGCCACGATGATGAAGGTCTCCGACCCCATCGTCTTCGGCCACGCGGTACGGGCCTTCTTCCCCCGGACGTTCGCGCGGTACGGCGCGACGCTGGCCGCCGCGGGCCTGACCCCGAACGACGGGCTCGGCGGCATCCTCGCCGGCCTCGACGCGCTGCCCGAGGGCGCCGAGATCAAGGCGTCGTTCGACGCCGAGCTGGCCGAGGGCCCGGCGCTGGCGATGGTCGACTCCGACCGGGGCATCACCAACCTGCACGTCCCCAGCGACGTCATCGTGGACGCCTCGATGCCCGCGATGATCCGTACCTCCGGCCACATGTGGGGCCCCGACGGCGCCGAGGCCGACACCCTCGCCGTCATCCCGGACAGCAGCTACGCGGGCATCTACCAGGTCGTCCTCGACGACTGCCGTGCCCACGGCGCCTTCGACCCGGCGACGATGGGCTCGGTGCCCAACGTCGGCCTGATGGCGCAGAAGGCCGAGGAGTACGGCAGCCACGACAAGACCTTCGAGGCCGCCGCGGCCGGCACCGTACGGGTCGTCGACGCGGCCGGCGCCGTCGTGCTGGAGCAGCCGGTCGCCGAGGGCGACATCTTCCGCATGTGCCAGACCAAGGACGCGCCGATCCGCGACTGGGTCAAGCTCGCCGTCACCCGCGCCCGCGCCACCGGCGACCCGGCCGTCTTCTGGCTGGACGAGGACCGGGCGCACGACGCCCGGCTGATCGCCAAGGTGCGGGAGTACCTGCCGGAGCACGACACCGAGGGCCTGGACATCCGTATCCTCGCCCCGGCCGACGCGATGGCCCTGTCGCTGGCGCGGATCCGCCGCGGCGAGGACACCATCTCGGTCACCGGCAACGTGCTGCGCGACTACCTCACCGACCTCTTCCCCATCCTGGAGCTGGGCACCAGCGCCAAGATGCTCTCCGTCGTCCCGCTGATGAACGGCGGCGGCCTCTTCGAGACCGGCGCCGGCGGCTCGGCGCCCAAGCACGTGCAGCAGCTCGTCAAGGAGGACTACCTGCGCTGGGACAGCCTCGGCGAGTTCCTGGCGCTGGCCGTCTCCTTCGAGCACCTGGCGCAGACGACGGACAACGCCCGCGCCCAGGTCCTCGCCGACACCCTGGACCGGGCGACGGCGACGTTCCTCAACGAGAACAAGTCGCCCACCCGCCGCGTCGGCGGCATCGACAACCGCGGCAGCCACTTCTACCTGGCGCTGTACTGGGCGCAGGAGCTGGCCGGCCAGACCGCGGACGCGAAGCTCGCGGAGGCGTTCGCGCCGCTGGCGGCGACGCTGGCGGAGCGGGAGGAGAAGATCGTCGAGGAGCTGCTGGCGGTGCAGGGCAAGCCGGCCGACATCGGCGGCTACTACCAGCCGGACCCGGAGAAGGCCGCGGCGGTCATGCGTCCGTCGCAGACGCTCAACGAGGCGCTGTCGGCGCTGAGCTGAGCGCTCGCGCCCGCCCCCGCGCGGGGGCGCCGCGCCCGTACCGCCGCCACCGCCCCGGCCGGGACCCCGGCCGGGGCGGTGGCGTGTCAGGCGGTACGGCGGCGGGCCAGCCGGAGGGTGCGGCGGGCCTCGGCGACGACGGCGGCGTCGACGAAGCGGCCGTCAGGCAGTGCGAGGGCGCCGGCGTCCGCGGCCGCGGCGGCGACGATCTCCCCGGCCCGTTCGACCTCCCCCGGGGTGGGCAGGAACGCGCGCTCGATCACGGGCAGTTGGCGGGGGTGTATCGCCGTACGGCCCAGGAAGCCCAGGGCCCGTCCGGCGGCGCAGGAGCGGGCGAGGCCGTCGAGGTCGGCGACGTCGGGGTAGACCGACTGGGCCGGCGGGGCGAGCCCCGCGGCGCGGGCGGCGACGACGGCGCGGCTGCGCGGCCAGGCCAGCCCCGCGTCGTCTGCGACGCCCAGCTCGGCCCGCAGGTCGGCCTCGCCGAGGGCGATGCCGCGCACGGCGGGGTGGGCGGCGGCGATCTCGTAGGCGCGCTCGATGCCGAGGGCGGATTCGAGGAGCGGGTAGAGGGGCGGGACACCGCCGGTGGCGGGGTGGCCGAGGGACGGCGCGGGAAGGCCGTCCGCCCCGGCGGGACCGGGCCGTTCGCCGGGCGCGGGGGTGTGGGCGGGGGCGCCGCCGGGATACGGGCCCGCCGTGCCGGATGCGTCGTCCGGGCCCGCGGCGCCGGAGCCGGGTGTGCCGTAGCGCGTGCGGTCCCCGGGCGCCGGTACGGGTGCGGGGGCACCGGCGCGGGCCGCCAGGGCGGCCGCTGCCACGCGCAGGACCTCCTCCCGGCCGCCGGTCTTCGGCAGCCGGAGTCCTGCCAGGCCCGGGAGCGGGGCCAGCGTGCGCAGTTCGCCGTCCGCCAGCGGGCCGGCGAGCGCGTTGACGCGGACGTGCACCGGCACCTGGCCGGGACGCGGTTCGGCCAGCAGCTCCGCGGTGGCCGCCAGCGCGTACGCCTTGCGCTCGGGCGCCACCGCGTCCTCCAGGTCGACCAGCACCACGTCCGCGCCGCTGCGCAGCGCCTTGGCCACCACCGCGGGCCGGTCCCCGGGCACGTACAGCCAGGTGAGATACGCCTCCCCGGTGTCCCCCGGCCCGCCGGCGCCCGCCGGATCCGCCGCGACCGCGGACGCGCGCGGCGTGCTCACACCGCCCCCTCGTCGCGCAGCCCGGCTATCTCCGCGCCGGTCAGCCCCAGCCCGGCCAGCACCGCGTCGGTGTCCGCGCCGTGCGGCCGGCCGGCCCAGCGGATCGCGCCCGGGGTCTCGGAGAGCCGGAAGAGCACGTTCTGCATCTTCAGCGTGCCCAGTTCCTCGTCCTCGACCTCGGTGATCGAGCCCAGCGCCCGGTACTGCTCGTCGGCCATCACGTCGCGTATGTCGTACACCGGCGCCACCGCCGCCTGCGCCTTCTCGAAGGCCGCGACGACCGTCGCCGCGTCGTGCCGCGCGATCCACCCGCCGACCGCCTCGTCCAGCTCCCCGGCGTGCGCCGCCCGGCCGGCGCCGGTGCCGAACCACGGCTCCTCGATCAGCTCGGGCCGCCCGACGAGCCGCATCACGCGCTCGGCGATCGACTGCGCGGAGGTGGAGACGGCGAGCCAGCGGCCGTCGGCGGTGCGGTAGGTGTTGCGCGGCGCGTTGTTGGTGGAGCGGTTGCCGGTACGCGGCTGGACGTAGCCGAGCTGGTCGTACCAGAGCGGCTGCGGGCCGAGCACCGTCAGCATCGGCTCGATGATGGCCATGTCGACCACCTGCCCGCGCCCGGTGCGGTCCCGCCCGGCGAGCGCGGTCATCACGGCGTAGGCGGTGGAGAGCGCGGCGACGGAGTCCGCGAGGCCGAACGGCGGCAGCGTCGGCGGCCCGTCCGGCTCGCCGGTGACGGCGGCGAAGCCGCTCATCGCCTCGGCGAGGGTGCCGAACCCGGGGCGGCGGGCGTACGGGCCGAACTGGCCGAAGCCGGTGACCCGGGCGAGCACCAGCCGGGGGTTGGCAGCGGACAGCTCCGCCCAGCCGAGGCCCCACTTCTCCAGCGTGCCGGGGCGGAAGTTCTCGACGATCACGTCGGATCCGGCCGCCAGCCGCAGCAGCACGTCGCGCCCGCCGGGCGTGGACAGGTCGAGGGTGACGTTCTTCTTGTTGCGGCCGAGCAGCTTCCACCACAGGCCGACGCCGTCCTTGGCGGGGCCGTGGCCGCGCGAGGGGTCGGGTTTGGCGGGGTGCTCGACCTTGACGACCTCGGCGCCGAAGTCGCCGAGCATGGTCGCGGCCAGCGGCCCGGCGAAGAGCGTCGCGAGGTCCAGGACGCGCAGCCCGGCGAGCGGGGCCGGCGGCGCCGGGGAGGCGGGGTCGCCGGAAGCGGGAGCGCTGGAAGCGGCGGAGGAGGGGGTGTGGGTCATGGTGTCGCGCCTTCCTCGGTGGTGCGTTGCGGAGCCGTGCGCGGGCCGTACGCCCGTGGCCCCGCGGGGTGGTGCGGCGGTACGCGGGTCACGGGCCCTCGGCCGCCAGCCGGTCGATCTCCGCGCGCTCCGGCATGGACGACGACGCGCCCGGCCGCTGGACGGCGAGCGCGGCGGCGGCCGCCGCCCACGCCAGCGCCGCCGGCATCGGCCGGCCCTCGGCGTACGCCACGCACAGCGCGCCGACGAAGGTGTCGCCCGCGGCCGTGGTGTCGACGGCCCGGACCGCGAGCGCCGGCACGACGACGGGCTCCTGACCGCGCGCCGCGTACAGGCTGCCCGCGCCGCCGAGGGTGACGACGACCTCCGGCACCTGCTCCAGCAGTGCAGCCGCTGCCTGGTGGGGGTCGGATCTGCCGGTCAGCGCGGCGGCCTCGTGCTCGTTGGGGACGAGCAGGTCGGTGGCGGCGAGCAGCCGGCCGGGCAGCGGCCGGGCGGGTGCGGGGGTGAGCACGGTGCGTACGCCGTGCCCGCGGGCCGCCTCGGCGGCGGCCACCACGCCGTCCATCGGCAGCTCCAGTTGGAGCAGGAGGGTCCCGGCGGCGGCGATGCGCTCGTCGTCGCCGGGGGCGAGCCCGGTGACGGTGCCGTTGGCGCCGGGGACGACGACGATGGAGTTGCCGCCGTCGTCGTCGACGACGATGTGCGCGGTGCCGCTGGCGCCCGGGGCGGTGCGCAGCCCCGCGGTGTCCACGCCGGCGCCGTCGAGCGCGGCGCGCAGCTCGCCGCCGAAGGCGTCGGCGCCGACCGCGCCGATCATCGTCACCGCCCCGCCCGCGCGGGCGGCGGCGACGGCCTGGTTGGCGCCCTTGCCGCCGGGCACGGTGCGGAACTCCCGTCCCGAGACGGTCTCGCCGCGCAGCGGGGCGGTGGCGGCGTACGCCACGAGGTCCATGTTGACGCTGCCGAAGACGGCGAGCGTCGCTTGGGGAGTGGTCGTCATGGGGAGGGCCTCCGGGGTTCGTGCGGTGGTACGGGTCCGGTGCCGGCGGCCGCGAGGGCACCGGCCGGGAACGGGTGGGGGGAGGGCGTGGGCGGCGGTGCGGGCGGCGAGTTCGTCGAAGCCGATGCCGTCCATGCCGCCGACGGTGGTCGCCAGCCGGTTGCGCAGCGGCGCCGTCCACCGCTCGGGCAGCGCCCCCGGAGAACCGGCGAGCAGCCCGGCGACGGATCCGGCGGTGGCGCCGTTGGAGTCGGTGTCCCAGCCGCCGGAGACGACGCGGCAGACGGCGCCCGTGAAGTCGCCGCCCGCGTGGGTGAGCGCGGCGGCGAGCAGCGCGGCGTTGGGGACGACGTGCACCCAGTGCCGTCCCTCGTGCGCGGCGTGCAGGTCGTCGACGACGGCGGCGAAGCCCTCCGGGGTGCCGGTGGGTTCGCTGCGGGCCAGCTCGATGCCGTGCCGTACGGCGCGGGCCAGCCGGGACCGCGGCGGCACGACCGCGAGGCCGGTGCGCAGCACCTCGTCCACGTCGGTGCCGCCGCCCGCCGCGGCGGCGAGGGCGGCGGCGGCGAACATGGCGCCGTAGACGCCGTTCCCGGTGTGGGTGAGCAAGGCGTCGCGGTGCGCGGCGGCGGCGGCGCCCGCCGGGTCGCCGGGGTGGGTCCAGCCGTGCACGTCGGCGCGGATCTGGGCGCCGATCCACTCCCGGAACGGGTTGCGGTACGCGCCGGTGTGCGGGGGTTCCACCCCGTCGAGCAGGTTGCGGTACGCGACCCGCTCGGCGGTGAACGTACGGCCCGCGGGCAGCTCGTCGAGCCAGAGCTGCCCGACGTCCGCGGTGGTGAAGGCGTGGCCGTGACGGTCGAGGAGGAGCAGGGCGAGCAGCGGGTAGTTGAGGTCGTCGTCCTCGGGGGCGCCGTCGATGGTCTCGGCCAGGGAGGTCGCGGCGCTGCGCCGGTTCCAGGGGTGCGCCGCGGCGACGGCGGGGTCGAGCCCTTCGGCGGTGAACCAGGTGTGGACCGGCCAGTTGCCGGTGGAGCGGGCGATGGCCCGGATGCCCTCCAGGGTCACCTTCTCCACCGGCTTGCCCAGGACGCATCCGGCGGCGCGGCCGAGCCACGCGGCGTGCAGCCGGGTGCGCAGCGCGTCCCCGTACGCGCCGTCCGTGGACGGCCCGGGTGCGGGTGCGGGCCAGCGCGGACAGGCCGCCCTGATCTCGTCCAGGTCGGTCGGCTCGACGTCCGCCAGCGGGGTCTCCAGCGCGGCCAGTTCGTCCAGCAGCTCCAGCGCGAGCGCCCGCAGCCGCGGCTTCGGCGGACCCGGCGAGGCGCCCGCGCGCTCCGGCGCCTGGTGGCCGCCGGCGCCGAGCCAGCGGCGGAGCAGCGGCCCCGCGGCGCGGCCGTCCTCCGCCGCCTGCCGCAGCTCGTGGCCGACGAGGTCTTCCGGCTGCACCCAGGTCAGCCGGAGCGACGCCCCGTGCGCGTCCGCCGGGGCCGTCACGACGCCTCCGCCAGCGCGCCGAACACGGCCTCGTGGGCGCGGCGGCGCGCCACGTCCCGTACGAACACCTCGCGCGCGACCTCCGTGAGCGTGGCGGCGGGGGCGAGCAGGTCCAGCCGGCTGGCCCGCGCGACCTCCTCGGCCCACTCCCCCGGCACCGCCGCGGTGCCGCCGAGCGCACCGGCGATGGCGCCGCTCATGGTGGCGATCGAGTCGCAGTCGCGGCCGTAGTTGACCGCGCCGAGGACCGTGTGCCGGTAGTCGCCGCGGCCGACGAGCAGCATGCCCAGGGCCACCGGCAGCTCCTCTATCGCGTGCAGCCGCGAGGGCCGCCGGGCGCCGAGCGAGGGGTTGCGGTACTCGGGTCCTACCGTGTCGTACGGCTCGACCGCCGCGCGCAGCGGCGCCAGCGCCTCGTCGAAGTCCTTGCAGCCGGCGGCCGCTTCGCAGACCGCCTCGATGGCCGCGCGGGTGCCGTCCTTGGCCAGCGCGAGCGCCGCCTCGACCACGGACTCCGGCGTGGCGCCCGGCGCGAAGGCCGCCGCGACGCAGGCGGCGAAGACCCCGGCGGCCTCGCGCCCGTACGACGACTGGTGCGCACCGGCGACGTCCAGCGCCTCGGCGTAGGCCGCCTCGGGGTGGCCGGCGTTGACGGCGCCGACGGGCGCCATGTACATCGCGGCGCCGCAGTTGACGATGTTGCCGACGCCCGCCTCGCGCGGGTCGACGTGGCCGTAGTGCAGCCGTGCGACGATCCACTTCTCGGCGAGGAAGATCCGCTGCAGCGGCAGCGCCTCGGCCTCCAGCTCGGGGATCCAGCGCGGCGTGCCCATGAGGTCGGGCACGAGGTGGGCGGCGACGGCGTAGGCGTCGAGGTGGTCGCGGACCTTGTCGTAGACCCGGATGAGGGCGTGGGTCATGAGGGTGTCGTCGGTGACGTGCCCGTCGCCCTTGTGGTACGGGGCGATGGGCCGGGCGGTGCGCCACTCGTCGCGGTGGAACGGCTCGACGATGCCGCGCACCCGGCCGCCGTAGCGCTCGGCGATGGCCTCGGGGGTCCAGCCCTCGACGGGCCCGCCGAGGGCGTCGCCGACGGCGGCGCCGACGAGGCAGCCCGCGGTGCGGTCGGCGAGGCCGGGACCCGCGGTGGGTGCAGTGGCTGCGGGGTCGCCGGGCGTGGCGGAAGCGGTCGTGGGGGTCATGAGGCGAGGGGTCCTTCCGCGGGAGTGCTGAACTGCTTGTCTGCCAACTGCCTGGCGAGGTCGACGAGGTCGGCGCCGGCGAGCTGGGGCAGGGCGCAGCCGGAGAGGATCCGGCAGGCGTCCCGCCAGGTGGCGGGGAGTCCGGCGGCGCCGCCGAGCGCCCCGGTGAGCGCGCCGGCCAGGGCCGGCGCGGAGTCGGCGACGCGCGAGAGGCACGCGGCTGCGGGTACGGCCTCGGAGATGGCGCCGGCCGCGGCGGTGGCGACGGCGAGCGCGACGGGCACGGTCTCGGCGGCGGCGATGCCGTAGCTGTAGACGTGGTCGACGATCTCGTGCTCCAGCACGGGCACGAGGGCGAAGGCGTTGCCGGGCAGTCCGGGGCGGGTGGCGACGGCCGTGCGGCCGAGTTGCACCGCGCGTTCGGCGTTGCGCAGGATCTCGGTGCCCCGGGGCAACTGGGCGAGGGCGGCGTCCACGCAGGCGTCGACGGGCCGGCCGCCGAGCGCCGCGGCGATCGCGGCGGCGGTGGCGCGGGCCCCGTGCACGCCGTCGCCGTCCTGGGTGTAGCGGGCGTCGAACTCGGCGAGGTCGGCGGCCCGTTCCGGGTCGCCGGGGTGGACGGCGGCGAGCACGGCGGCCCGTACGCAGGCGGCGTCGTCGAAGTAGTGCGGGTTGTCGTGGCCGGTGGCGGGCGGGCGCAGGCCGGCTGCGAGGTTGCCGAGGCCGGCCCGTACGGAGATACGGGCGCGCAGCGGGATCTCCGCCGACTCGATCTCGTCCGCGCGCTCGGCGGCCACCGCGACCTCGTCGGCCAGCGCGCTCCAGGCGAGGGTGAGCGCGGATCGCACGCGCCGGTCCGAGGTCAGGTCGGTGTGCAGCCCGCTGCCGGCGGAGAGCACGGCGTACGCGGTGAACGCGGCCCACTCCGCATCGTCGGACGGGCCCAGGCGCAGCGGCTCGGGCGGCTGGTTGAGCGCGATGGGCACCGGCAGGGTGGTCGTCGCGTTCTGCTCGGCGAAGGTGTCCAGCTCGCGGGTGAGCCGGCGGGTCCACTCGGGCATCCGCGCCGCGCGGTGCCGGCCGGCGGGCCAGCCCGCGGCGTCGCCGGCGGCGATGCCCAGCAGCAGCCCCTCCACGCGCCGCAGGTCCCCACCCGCTTCGGCGAAGCCGGCGGCGGCGACGGGACGTCCGGCGGCGGGCGCACCCGGTTCGGCGGCGGGCCGCTCCGCGCGCGGCGCGGCGACGGCGGGACGCTCCGTGTTCTCGGCGGGGCGTACGGGTGCATCCGCGGCCGCGCCCGTACGGGCCGCGCCCCCGGCGGCGCCGTCCGGCGCACCCGACGCGTCGCGCGCCGCCCCGGACTCCGGGGCGCGGCGGGACCTGGGCAGCGGTGCGCTCATGAGGCGACCTCCTCGTCTGCGGGGGCGAGCCGGTCCGCGATGTCGAGCACGTGGTGTCCTGCCATGGACGGCAGACACGTGCCGCGTACCGGCTTGATGGCCGCGGCCCAGGCATCGGGAATGGCGGACTCGCCGCGCAGCGCGCCCGCCAGCGCGCCGGCGACGGCGGCGGTGGTGTCGGCGTCGCGGCCCATGTTGACGGCGGCGAGGACGGAGTCCGCGAAGTCGCCGCGGGCGGCGGCGAAGGCGCCGAGCGCGAGCCCGACCGCCTCCGGCGCCAGGTCCGACCAGGGATAGCCGCCGATGACGACCGAGGAACGGACGGCGCGTTCGACGCTCAGCGGCGTGGCGCCGGGGGCGCGGCGCGCGCGGCGGCCCGCGGAGACCGCGCGCTGCAGGGAGCGCGAGGTCCAGGAGTCCTCGGGGATGACGGACAGGGCGGCCTGCACGACGACGTCCGGGGAGTCGCCGGCCATGGCGGCGGCCACCCCGGCGGCGACGGCCTGGCCGCCGTAGATGCCCTCGCCCTCGTGGCTGACGGTGCCGTCGATGGCGACGAGCCGCGCCGCCTCCGCCGGGCGGCCCGCGGCGAAGACGCCGAACGGCGCGGCGCGCATGGCGAGTCCGTCGCTCCAGGCGTGCCGGTGCTGCGCGGTGATCGGGGCGGCCAGTCCGCGGCGCAGGTTCTCCAGGGTGCCGCGCTCGCTGAACCCGGCGCCGCGGAACGGGCCTTCGTCGAGGTCGGCGATGCGCTCGTGCCAGGCGGACTCCACGTGCGCGAGGCTGAGGCGCGCGCCGTGCTCAGCGAGCAGCAGCCCGGAGAAGATGGCGTACTCGGTGTCGTCCGTGCCCGCCGGGGCGGCGGCCACGAAGTCCTCGATGCGGCCCCAGCGCTCCCGGATCTGCGAGGGCTTCATGTTCTCGACGGGTGCGCCGAGGGCGTCGCCGACCGCGAGGCCGAGCATGGCGCCGCGAGCCCGGTCGCGGGCGGTCGGGGCGGCCTGCCCGGCGCCGCGGGCGACGGGGCGCAGGCGGACCGGAGCGGAGTGGGCGGGGGTGGGACGGACGGGCGGTTCGGGGCCGGCTGCTGCGCTCATCGTGCGGTGCTCATGGTGCTGTTCGTGCTCTTTCCTCGTGCGCCTGCTCGGGTGCTTCTGATGCCTGCTCCTACGTTCCGGCCGGCCGCCACCGTCATCTCTGGTACCGGTCGAGGACGAGGTTGCCGTCCTCGACCAGCGACTCGCGCAGCTCGTCCAGGTCGGTGTCGCCGTTGAAGTACCGCTGGAAGGCGGGGGTGGCGATCTTGTCCGACCACTCGCGGTACCCGCGGACGCCGAGCACCGGGGCGGGCCGCAGCGAGCGGGCCACTTCCACGCCCGTACGCCACCCGTACTTCTCGGTGTTCAGCGCCGGATCCTTGAGCGCCTCCGCCCCGGTGGGCAGCATCCAGTCGCCCGCGGCCAGCTCGGCCATGTGCTCCGGCCGGGTCATGAAGGCGATGAAGTCGGCCGCCGCCTGCTGGTGGCCGCTGTCCTCGGCCACCGACAGCGTCTGCGGGCTGACGCCCTGCGCGAGCCCGCCCGCGGGGCCCTCGCCCGCGGGCATCGGCAGCACCGACCAGCCGAAGTCGTCGGGCGCCTGCTGGGTGACGAGCTGGCGGTACGAGAAGTTCAGCGGCACCATCGCGTACCGCCCGGCGAAGAAGCCGGGCAGGGTGTCGGAGCCGGACATGCCCAGGCTGCTGCGCGGGGCGGTGCGGTCCTCGTTGACCTGGCGGTCGATGGTCTCGGCGACGGCGGAGTCCTCGGGTCCGTAGCCGACGCGGTTCTTGGGGCCGTCGTCGGTCTGCTCCCGGGAGAAAAGCCCGCCGCCGGTGGACAGGGAGAGGTTGACCGACTGGCTGACGGGTTCCTTCATGCCCCAGGCGACGCCGTACTGGTCGGTCTTGCCGTCGCCGTCGGTGTCGGCGGTCAGCTCCTTGGCCGCGTCCTCGAACTCCTGCCAGCTCCACGGGTCGGCCGCGGTCGGCACCCGCACCCCCGACTCCTCCAGCAGCGCGGTGTTGGCGAACATCATCCGCGGCTCCTGGAGGAAGGGGACGCCGTAGATGCCGCCGTTCATGGTGGTGGTCCGCCACGACTGCTCCGGGATGTCCGTGCGCAGCGACTCGGGCAGCAGGTCGGTGAGGTCGGCGAGATAACCGCCGTAGGCGAAGTCGGTGAGGTCGTCGGCGGCGTCGTGGATGACGTCCGGCGCCTCACCGCCCTCGAAGGAGGTCAGCAACTGGTCGTGCACGGTGTCCCAGATGCCCTGTACGTAGCGGACCTGAACCTTCGGGTGCTCCTCGTTCCACTTCTCGACGAGCCGCTTGTTGGCCGCGACGGACTCCTCCTGCCAGGCGAGGCTGAGGTAGTCGAGGGTCACCGTGCCGTCGTCGGAGCCGCCGTCGCCGCTGCATCCCGCGAGCAGCGCCAGGCTCAGGGCGGCGGCGCCGGCCCGGGCGGCGGCGTGGCGGATACGTGCCGCGGGCCTCATCCCTTCACCGCCCCGGCGAGCATCCCGCTGACCAGACGGCGCTGGAGGAGCGCGAAGAACAGCAGGCTGGGGATGGTGGCGAGGGTCGCGGCCGCGGCGAGCGGGCCGAGGTCCACGACGCCCTCGGCCCCCAGGAACTGGGTGAGGATGACCGACATCGTCTGATTCTCCGGGGACTTGAGCAGCACGAGGGCGAAGAAGAACTCGTTCCAGGCGGTGACGAAGGAGAACATCAGCGTCGCCACCAGGCCGGGGGTGAGCAGCGGGAGCACGACGCTGACGATGGTGCGCAGCCGGCCCGCGCCGTCCACGGCGGCGGCCTCCTCCAGGGAGACGGGCACCGCCTTGACGTAGCCCTGGAGCATCCAGAGCGAGAAGGGCAGGTTCCACACGACGTAGACGAGGATCAGCCCGGGCAGCGAGTCGATCATCCGCGCTTCCTTGAGCAGCATGAACAGCGGGATGATGATGAGCACGAACGGGAACATCTGGCTGACCAGGATCCAGCCGGTGGCGGCCGTGGTGACCTTCGAGCGGTAGCGGACCATGGCGTACGCGGCGGGCACGGCGATGGCCACGGCGATGAGGGCGGCGCTGCCGGCGACGAGCAGGCTGTTGGCGGCGGACCGCAGCAGCGGCTGGGCGTCGAAGGCGGCGCGGAAGTTCTCCAGGGTGGGTTCCCGGGGGATCCAGGTGGGGTCGATCCTCCCCAGCTCCTGCGGCGACTTGAAGGCCGTGGAGACCAGCCAGACCAGCGGGAAGGCGAGGAAGACCAGGTAGGCCAGCAGGGCGAGGTACTGCCCGGTGCGGCCGGCGGCGCGCTTGGTGCGCAGACCCGTGAGGCTGCTCATCAGCTTGCCTCCTCCTTCAGTCGCTTGCGCAGGAACAGGGTGAGGAACACCGCGATGACCGCGATCATCGCCAGCCCCATGGCGGCCGCGTAGCCGTACTGGCCGTAGGCGAACGCCTCTTCGTACGCGAAGAGCATCGGCAGCCGGGTCTCGCCGCCGGGTCCGCCCTGGGTGAGCACGAAGACCAGGCTGAAGGAGTTGAAGTTCCAGATGAAGTTGAGCGCCGTGATGGCGATGACCACCGGCTTGATCGCGGGCCAGGTGACGGCCGTGAAGCGGCGCCAGACTCCGGCGCCGTCGAGGGCCGCGGCCTCCTTCAGCTCGTACGGGACGTTCTGCAGCCCGGCAAGGAGGACGACGGTGGTCTGCGGCATGCCGGCCCAGACGCCGACGGCGATGACGGCGGGCAGGGCCAGGGAGAGGCTGGTGAGCCAGTCGACGTTCTCGTCGATGAGGTGGAGCCGGCTCAGCGTCTCGTTGAGGATGCCGGCGTCCTGGTGGTAGACGAGCCGCCACATGATGCCGACGACGACCTCGGGCATCGCCCAGGGGACGAGCGCGAGGGTGCGGGCGAACCAGCGGAAGCGCAGGTTCTGGTTGAGCAGCAGGGCCAGGCCCAGCGCGAGCACGAACTGCAGGGCGGTGACGCAGAACGCCCATATGAGCCCGATGCGGAACGAGTCCCAGAAGAGGGTGTCGTGCCGCAGGTCGGCGAGGTTCGTGAGGCCGATGAACTCGGTGGGCTCGGTGCGGCCGGCCTGCGCGTCGGTGAACGCGAGGGAGGCGCCGTAGAGAAGGGGGCCGACGCTCAGCACCAGTATGGGTATGAGCGCGGGCAGCAGTAGGAACCAGGTGCCGCCGTCGAGGCCGAGGGCGGCCTTGCGGGCGCGTGGCGTGCGCGGTGGCGGGGTGCCGCGGCCCGCGGCCTTCGGTGGAGGTGGTGCGGCAACGCTCATGCGGACTTCGCGCCTTCCTGCTCGTCGGAGCCCGCGGGCGAGGCGCCCGGGGAGGTGGAGCCGCGCACGACGAGCCGCGGCGCGGCGGTCGTGCGGCGGGCGGGAATGGGCTCGCCGTCCTTCGGACCGAGCCGTTCGAGAAGCATCCGGGCGGCGCGCCGCCCGCGTTCGCCGGCGCCGAGGTCGACGCTGGTCAGCGGCGGCCAGGCGGCGACGGCCAGTTCGCTGTCGTCCATGCCGGCGACGGCGGTGTCCTCGGGTATCCGCCGGCCGCGGGCGTGCAGCGCCTGGGCGGCGCCGATGGCGAGCTGGTCGTTGGCGCAGAACACGGCGTCCAGGCCGGGGCGGGCGTCGAGCAGCCGGGCCGTGGCGCGGGCGCCTGCGGCGACGCCGAACTCGGTGGTGGCGACCAGGCCCGGGTCGTAGGGGATGCCGCAGGCGGCGAGCGCGGCGCGGTAGCCGCGGCCGCGGTTGCCGCCGGGGACGGTGTCGACGGGGCCGTTGACGAAGGCGATCCGGCGGCGGCCGGTCTCGACGAGGTGGCGTACGGCCAGTTCCGCACCGGTGACGGAGTCGGCCTGGACGGCGTCGACGGGGACGCCGTCGGGCAGCGAGCCGATGACGACGACGGGGCCGGGGGCGGCGGTCAGCGCCTCGACGTGCTCGGGGGTGATGCGGATGGGCACGAGGACGAGGCCGTCGCTGGTGCGGTCCGCGAGGCTGCGGACGACGCCCAGTTCCTCGGTGACGTCGGCGTCGGTGGAGTGCAGCAGCAGCCGGTAGCCGGCGGCCTTCGCGACGGCCTGGATCTCGCGGACCATGGCGACGTAGACGGGGTTGCCGATGTCCGGGACGGCGAAGGTCAACTGGCGGGTGTGGCCGTCCTTCAGGGAGCGGGCCACGGCGTTGGGCACGTAGCCCAGCTCGGCGGCGGCGCGGCGGACCCGGGCCTCGGTCTCGGGGCGGGCGCCCAGGCCGTTGAGGACGCGGGAGACGGAGGCGATGGACACCCCGGCGCGCTCGGCGATCGACACGATCGTGGGTGGCCCCCCGGAGGACATCGCACTCGCCCCTTCGCGTCGTATACGCGGCCGGCCCCGACTGGGCGCTCCTGTAAAGGTTTACAGCCGCTGGAAACGTTTACGTATGTTGCTCTCGCGTAACCCGGCCGTCAATGGCCGGACACATGTGATCTGCGTCTCGCCGGGCCGGAACACGGCAGGCGGCGTGCGGTGCGCCCCGCGGGCGGTGGCGGCGGAGAAGCCCAAGCCGCGGGCTGACTGGGCAGGATCCGGGTTCCGAATAGCGGCATCGGAAAGAGGGCCTTAACGCCGCCTCACGATCTTTCTAACGTCTACGGCACCACAACTTACGAGGTGACAGGGGGCCGGTATGCCTGCTGAGGCACTTTCTCGTCGCACCATGCTCGGAAGAGGCGCGGCGGCCGGGGGAGCACTCGCGCTGGGTCCGCTGCTGGCGGGTGAGGCGTTCGCGGCCACGTCCGGGGCGCCGTCCGCGGCGAACCCGGGCCAGGGCCGTCCCAAGGACATCTACGGCCGCATCGGGGTCCGTCCGCTGATCAACGCACGGGGAACGTACACCGTGCTCAGCGGCTCGCTCATGCTGCCCGAGGTGCGCGACGCGATCGATGCGGCGGCGCGGCAGTACGTACAGCTCGACGAGCTGGCCGACGCCGTCGGCCGCCGCATCGGCGAGCTCACCAAGACGGAGTTCGGGCTGGTCAGCGCCGGCTGTTCGGCGGGTCTCACGCACGCCGCGGCGGCGTGTACCGCCGGCGGCAACCCGGACCTGCACGTCAACATCCCGGACCTGACCGGGTTCCAGAAGACCGAGGCGATCATCCCGCGGCACTCGCGGAACGTCTACGAGGCCGCGATCAGCGCGGTGGGCCTCAAGGTCGTCCAGGTCGAGACGAAGGAGGAACTGGAGGCCGCCATCGGCCCGCAGACCGCGCTGGTCTACATCATGGCCGGGCCGCGGGTGGACGACAGCGAGCTGGACACCGAGACGATCGCGTCGGTGACCAAGCCCGCCGGGGTCCCGCTGCTGGTCGACGCGGCCGCGGAGATCCTCACCATCCCCAACGTGCACATCGAGCGCGGCGCCGACCTCGTCGGCTACAGCGGCGGCAAGTGCATGCGGGGCCCGCAGTCGGCCGGTCTGATCCTGGGCCGCGAGGACCTCGTACGGGCCGCGTGGGTGCACAGCGCACCGCACCACGGCTACGCGCGCGGCTTCAAGGTCGGCAAGGAAGAGGCCATGGGCATGCTCGCGGCCGTCGAGATGTGGGTCCAGCGCGACCACGACGCCGAGTACGCCGAGTGGACGAGCTGGCTCAAGCAGATCTCCCGCCGGGTGTCGTCGGTGAGCGGCGTGACCACCGAGATCACCCAGCCCGTGGGGCTCTCGAACCGGACGCCTTCGCTGCGCATCCTGTGGAGCGCCAAGCGCAAGGAGGTCACCGGCACCACCATCATGAACGCGATGTGGAACGGCGAGCCGCGCATCGCGCTCAACGCCGCCAGCGGCTCGGACCCGGACCAGACCGGCGTCTCCATCACCCCGTACATGATGGAGCCCAGCGACTGGCGGACCATCTCCGACGAACTCGTCCGGCTGCTGCGCGACCCGCCGCCCGCGCCGGAGTCGCCCAAGCCGCCGACCGTGGACGTGGCCGGCACCTGGTCCGTGGAGATCAAGTACGCCGCGGGCACGTCGAGCGCGCACAAGCTGGAACTGACCCAGGACGGCGCGAAGGTCAGCGGCCGGCACGCGGGCGAGTTCGTCACCCGCCCGGCCTCCGGCAGCGTCAGCGCCGACAAGGTCACGGTGCGCAGCAACTACGGCGAGGAGCACGGCGACTCGCTGAGCTACACCTTCACCGGCACCGTCGACGGCGACAAGATCAGCGGCGAACTCGACATGGGCGAGTACCTGAAGGGCTCCTGGACCGCGACCCGGTCCTGACGGCCGGCGCGCGCCGGCCGGCCAGCCGCGGCCGGCGCGCGCGGCTCCGTATCCCCACGTGTCATGCACCGAACATTCACCAGGGAGTAACGCATGTCCTCCAACCGCAGGGACTTCATCCGCAAGGCGGCCCCGGTGGCCGCGGTGGCCGCCGTGCCGGTGGTCGCGGGCGGCCAGGCGATGGCCAACGACAACGACCAGGGCAGCGGCAAGGGCCACGGCCGGCCGCCGCGCAAGGAGGTCCACTACCCCGGTGGCGGCCAGCCGCCGGAGAACCCGCTGTTCAGCCCGATCGTGACCTACGGCAACATGGTCTTCATCTCGGGTATCGGCGCCCACTTCGAGGGCGACATCCGCGCCCACACCGACCACGTGCTCAACGAGATCGAGCGCTACCTGGAGTCGGTCGGCTCGTCCATGGAGAAGGTCCTCAAGGTCAACGTCTACCTCAACACCCTGGACGACTACGCCGGGATGAACGAGGTCTTCCTCGGCCGCTGGGGCAAGGAGCCGGGCGTCCGCACCACCATCGCCGCCGCCGCCGGCATCCCCGGCGACTCCCTGGTCGAGATCGACTGCATCGCCGTCATCTGACGATCCGTAGCGCACGCGCCACCACCACCTGACACAGAGATGGGGAATCGAGCCGGCATGCACGTGAGATCGCGAGTTTCCTGGACGGTACTTCCCGCGGCGCTGACCCTCGTACTGGGCGCCTCCACCGTCGGCGCCACGGCGCCGTCGGGCGCCCAGGCCGAGGGGAACGACGACAAGGGTGCCGCGTACGACCTCGTCATCAGGCGGGGCCACGTCATCGACCCGAAGAACGACATCGACGGCGTGCGTGACGTCGCCGTCAAGGACGGCAAGATCGCCAAGGTGGCGCAGAGCATCGACGCCTCCGGTGCGAAGAAGACGGTCGACGCCAAGGGCAACTACGTCACCCCCGGCCTGATCGACATGCACGCGCACATGTTCCCGGGGCCGAAGCAGGACTACGCCAACGGCTGGAACGGCGTGGCCCCCGACGGCTTCACGCTCCGGGCGGGCGTCACCACGGCCGTGGACACCGGCTCGGCGGGCGCGAGCAACTTCGACCAGTTCAAGACCGAGGTCATCGACAAGTCCAAGACCCGGGTGCTGTCCTTCCTGAACATCGTGGGCAAGGGCATGGCGGGCCACCCGTACGAGCAGGACCTCGCGGACATGAAGCCCGGGCCCGCGGCCGAGGTGGCCAAGGCCAACCCGGGGACCATCGTCGGCATCAAGACGGCGCACTACAACGGCCCCGAGTGGGACCCGGTGGAGAACTCCATCGCGGCGGGCGAGGAAGCCGGCGTCCCGGTCATGGTCGACTTCGGCGCGAACACGCCGGAGCGCCCGCTGTCGCAACTGCTCAACGAGAAGCTGCGGCCCGGCGACGTCTACTCGCACATGTTCTCCGGGCTCCGCGGCGAGCTGGGCAAGGACGGCAAGCTCAACCCGGCCATGAAGCAGGGCCGCGACCGCGGCATCGTCTTCGAGGTCGGCCACGGCGGCGGCAGCTTCTCCTGGGACGTGGCGGTACCCGGGATGAAGGAGGGCTTCACGCCCGACGTCATCTCCACCGACCTGCACATCTCCAGCATGAACAGCGGCATGAAGGACATGTCGAACGTCATGTCGAAGTTCCTGACGCTCGGCATGCCGCTGGAGGACGTCATCGAGGCGTCCACCTGGACCCCGGCCCAGACCATCCAGCGGCCCGACCTCGGCAACCTGTCGGTCGGGGCGCCCGCGGACATCTCCGTCTTCGCGCTGGAGAAGGGCAATTTCGGCTACGTCGACAGCTTCGGCTGGCGGATCGACGGCAAGCAGAAGCTGGTCGCCGAGACCACCTTCCGCGCCGGCCAGGCCGTCTGGGACCTCAACGGCAAGGCCGCGAACGAGTGGTACCCGGGGGCGAACCCCCCGAAGGCCAGCGCGGCCGAGGACCACGAGCACCAGTAAGGAACCACCCCTCCCCGCCCCGGAGCGCGTCCCGGCCGGCCCAAGCCGGGACGCCCTCCGGGGCTCCGCGCTGCCAGGCCCCGGCTGGCAAATCCCGCCTGTGCCGCCAAGAAGGCCGACGGCGCTATGTGCCGGACAGGGCCCGGGCCCGTGCCCGCCGCGGGTTCAACGCCCGTTCGCCGGGCGGGTCTTGACCTTGATCCAGGCCGCGCCAACACTGCACGGATGTCTTCCGCCTCTCCCCTGCACCCCCGTCACGGGCGCCCGGGCAGACCCGTGCGGCCCACCCGCCCCGGCAGACGGCATGTGCTCCGGCTCACCGGCGCCCTCGCCGGGATGGCCGCGGCCGCGCAGTTCACGCCGGCGCCCGCGACCGCCGCGCCCCGGTACCACGACAACCCCTTCAGCCTCGGCGTCGCCTCCGGCGAACCGCTGCCGCACGGCGTCGTGCTGTGGACCCGGCCGGCGCCGGTGCCGCTGGCCGAGGACGGCCTCGGCGGGATGCCGCCGCGCGACGTGGCGGTGCGCTGGGAGGTCGCGGAGGACCCCGGGATGCGCCGCGTGGTACGCCGCGGTACGGCCGCCGCCAAGCGGGACTTCGCCCACTCCGTCCACGTCGAGGTGACGGGGCTGCGGCCCGGCCGCGCGTACTGGTACCGGTTCCGTGCGGGCGGCGAGCTGAGCCGGGTGGGCCGGACGAAGACCGCACCGGAAGCCGGCTCGCTGACGCCGATGACGCTGGCGTTCGCCACCTGCCAGAGCTGGTCGGACGGCTTCTACACCGCCTACCGCCACCTCGCGGCCCAGGACGTCGACCTGGTCGCGCACCTCGGGGACTACATCTGCGAGTACCCGGTGAGCCGCACCAGCGGCTCCCGCGGCAGCCGCGGGTCGACGGCGACCTCAACGGCACGATCCTGCAGTACAAGGTGTACGTCTCCGCCGACGGCCGGGAGTTCACCGAGGTCGCGGCCGGCACCTGGGACCGGGACGCGCGGCTGAAGACGGCCTCCTTCGCGGCGGCCGACGCCCGGTACGTACGCCTGGAAGCGCACACGGCCAGCGGCGGAAGCCACGCCTCCGCCGCCGAGGTCACCGCCTGGTGAACGGGGGTCAGGCGGTGCCGCGGAAGGCGCGCAGCACCGCCTGGCCCTTGGCGTTGTCCGCGACCACGTAGACCGTGCTGCCGTCCCAGGCGTACGTGGCCGTGGCCGGCGAGCCCATCGACTGGCCCTTGACCGCCAGCGCGCCGATGACCTTCGGCTTGCCGCTGCGCACGTCGTACTCCGTGAGCTCCAGGTGGAAGCCCTCCTCGGGCTGCGCGCTGGCGATGAGCCGGCCGTCGGTGGCGTCGTAGCCGATCATCTGGAGCCAGCCGCTCTTCGGCGTCTTCCACAGCAGTTCGCCGGACTTCAGGTCCACGGCGGCGAAGTGGACGTTGTCCCCGTACTCGGCGACGAGCACCCCGTCCTCGGTGACGAAGGTGGTGTGCTCCTCGAACTGCAGCTCGGCGAGGTCGCCGGTGAGCGGCACCAGCTTGCCCTGCCCGCCGTCGTCGGTGAAGGACTGCACGAACCTGTTCTCGTCGTCGTCCTGGAGCAGCACGGTCAGCGGGTTCTCGCCCAGGACGCGCTGGACGTCTAGGTCCACGCCGGGGAACCGCCACGGATCGTCCCCGCCGCGGGTGTCGAGGACGGTGAGCTGGTGGCGCGGGGAGACGTCGGTGCACTCGCTGCTGCCGACGGCGTGCTCGTCGCCGAGGACGAGGGAGGAGTCGCAGTCCCGGCCGCGGGAGGTGAAGTCCAGTCCGGGGCCGCCGCCCTTGGCGTTCCAGTTGTTGACGTAGGTGCCGATGTTGGTGCTGATGGTGGAGTCGTTGACGGCGAGCACGGGGTTGGTGGTGCCGTACTCCTCGGCGAGGTTCTCCGACCACAGCAGGGTGCCGGTGTCGACCTCGACGGCCGCGAGGTACGCGCAGTCGTCGCCGCCGGCGTCGAAGGCGACGGCGCCGATGCCGCCGGGGCTGATGCGGCGGGACATGGCGCACAGCTCGCCGGCGCGCTTGGGCGGCTTCACCCGCCACTTCTCCTTGCCGGAGCGTACGTCGTACGCGCGCATGCCGCCGTCCTCGTCGCCGTAGACGACGTGGTCGCCGGCCGGCCACATGCCGGGCAGGCTGCTGGAGTCGCCGCCGGCGAGGTGGCTGCCCTCCAGCGGTGTGGACCACAGCTCTTCCAGCGCGTTCGCGGGCAGTTCGTCCTGCGCGCTGCTTCCGCCGCCACCGCCGTCGTCGTCGGAGAGGAGGACGACCGCGGCGCCGCCGCCGAGCACCGCGAGGACGACGAGCAGCGACAGCACGATGCCGACGGCCTTCTTGCCGCCGCCGGAGCCGGGCGGGGGCGGCGCGGGGTACGCGTACGGGGGCGCGGCGGCCGGCCCGGGGTACGCCGGCATGCCGGGCGCGGCCATCGGCTGGGCCTGCTGCGGCGGTCCGTACGGTCCGCCGGCCGGCTGCTGCGGCGGGACGGGCGGCGGTCCCGCGGACGGGGGTCCCGGCGGCGGCGCAGGCGTGCCGGGCGGCACGCCGGGGCCGTTCGGCGGCGGTGGTGGTCCGAAGCCGCCCGCTTGCCCGTTCTGCCCGTACTCGTCAGCCACGCTGCATCCCCCCGGCCGTGCTCCGCCGGCGTACTCCGCCGATCGGCGCCCCATCGTAGGGGCCCGCCCGGCGGCGTACGCGCCGGGACCCCGGAAGCCAGGCCCGGCGTCAACGGCCGGGGCAGACACGGGAGTTCACACCGGCCCGGGGCCGGGCCGCGGGACGCGGCACGGCCGGAGGGCACACCCCCAGGGTCCCTCCGGCCGCCTGCCGCCGCGGCGTCTTCATCCCCTTCTCTGCCGGTCCGCGCGGTGCCGCGGTGGTTCCGTCCTGCCCTGAAGTCAGACGGCCTGCCACAGCGCCGGCACGTTCGGCGGCTCCCATCCCGGCATGGCCTGATGGCCCTGGAGGCACCGGTAGGCGGTGGTGCCGTACGTGACGGTGTCACCGGCCTTGTAGACGGTGCCCGCCGCCCAGGTGCCGCCGGGCGGGTCGGTGGGCGGGTCGGTCGGCCCGCCGTCCTTGGTGGTCAGGGTCAGCCCGTAGACCTGCAGCGCGGCGTTGACGGGCTGGAAGTAGGTGGTGCCGCCGCCGCTGCAGTTGCCGGAGCCGCCGGAGGTCATGCCCTGGGCCTGGGTGCCGGAGATGAACGAGCCGCCGGAGTCGCCGGGTTCGGCGCAGACGTCGGTCCTGGTCACCGGGCTGACGGTGCCCTGCGGGTAGGTGACGCTGGAGTTGCGCTGCTGGATGGTGCCGCAGTGCCAGCCGGTGGTGGAGCCGGAGCGGCACACGGAGGCGCGTTCGACGGCCTCGGTGGAGCCCTGGACCTGCTTGGTGCCGGTGCCGTAGCCGTTGACCGTCGGGGTGGAGGTCCACTGGCTGCTGGCGCCGACCCAGGCGTAGTCGCGGCCGGGGAAGGTCGAACCCTGGAAGCTGCCCTGGGCCTGCTGGTTGACTCCCCTGGTGGTGGCGCCCGCGGTGCCGCAGTGGCCGGCGGTGACGAAGCCGCTCTGGCCGCCGCGGTTGACGGAGAAGCCGACGGAACAGCGGCTGCCGCTGCCGATGTAGTAGGCGTCGCCGCCGACGATGTCCGCGTAGGTACGGGGCTTCTCGTCGGACCGCTGGACCTTCAGCAGGCTCGCGTCGACCCCGGCGGCGGCGGCGAAGCGCTCGGCCGCGGCGGGCCTGGAGGTGTGCAGGACGACGCGGTTGGCGGTGGTGTCCACGTACCAGACGGGCACGTGGGCGGGCGAGGAGCGCTCGGCGATCCGGTCCAGACCGGCCTTGGCCGCGGCCAGTTCGGCGAGGCTGTGGTCGACGATCTTCGCCCGGGCGCCCTCGTCGGCGATCCGCCGCGCTTCGGTGGCGTCGGTCGTCGCCACCACGACGTCGGCGGAGGTCTTGCCCGACACCCACGCTCCCCCGTAACTGCGGCCCAGCGACAGCCGCAGCGTGCCGGCGACGGCGCCGGCCGCGCTCTCGTTGGCCAGCCGTCTCTCGGCCTGATGCGCGGTGAGGCCGAGATCCCGCTGCATCGCCTTGAGCAGGCCCGGGGAGTACTGCCCCGAGGCCGAGTCGGGCGTGCCAGGGGAGTCGGACCCGAAGGCCGCTCCCTGGAGCCCGGCGAGGACGAGCGCGCCGATGGCGACGGTGGCGCCGGCCGCGCCCATGACCCGTTTGTGGAGCATGGAAGTCTCCTTGGTTTCGTGATTACCGCGAAACCGTAGCCATGGGCACGTCAGGTCGGCAGATACCAGTCCGCCCCCGCCATCGCGTTATGGAACCGCGGCGGCGGGGGCGTGGGAGCCGCAGGCCCTGTCCCCCGTCAGACGGCGACCGGGGCGGGCGCCGTGCCGAAGTCCGGGTGCGCCTGCAGCCATTCGCGGTAGCTGCGGCTGCGCCGCGCGGCCTCGGCGTGCGCGGCGCGGGCGTAGCCGGTGACCGCCGCGGCGGTGCCGGCGGCGGGCGTCTGGGGGTGCCAGCCGATGAGGTGCCGCCAGCTCAGCGGGTGCCCCACCAGCGGCCGGGTGGCCAGCCCCGGGGTCGGCGGGAACGTCGCCCGGCACAGCCCCACCGCCCGCCCCACCTGGGCCAGATGGACGCAGGAGGCGCTGTCGGTCTCGTACACGGAGGCGGGCGTGAACCCGGCGCGGATGCAGGCCGCGGCGAAGCAGTCGCCGAAGCAGCCGTCGCCGGGCACGTCGGTCCAGTTCTCCCCTGCCAGGTCGCGCAGCTCGATCTGGCGGCGCCCGGCGAGCGGGTGTTCCGCGGTGAGCATGACGAAGACGGGGTCGGTGCCGACGTTCTGCCACACGAGCCGGTCGGTGAGCGGCGGGCGGCTGTCGCCGCAGACGCCGATCAGGGCGAAGTCCAGCCGCCCTTCGGCGAGCATGCCGGCCAGCTCGCGTACCGACCAGCGGGTGTACGTCGTCACGGGGGTCGCCGGGTGCGCGGTGGCGACCCGGTCGATGAGGCCGCCGAGCAGCGGGCCGTGGGTGCCGCCGAGCCGGAACCGCGGCATGCCGCCCCACGCGCGCGCGAACCGCACGGCGTCCTGCTGCAGTTCGAGCACGCCGGGCAGCAGCACCCGGGCGCGGTCGAGGACGAGTTCGCCGAGCGCCGTCGGGCGCACGCCGTGTCTGCCCCGGTCGAAGAGCGGGCCGCCGAGTGCGCGCTCGATGCGCTTCAACTGTGCGCTCAGCGCGGGCTGGGCGAGCCCGAGCGCGGTGGCGGCCCGGGTGAGGCTGCCCTCCTCGGCGATGGCCCGAATGGTCTTCAGGTGCCGCAACTCCAGGTCCATGCGGTCAGCTTGCGGTCCTGCGGCAGCCCCGGCAACCTTTTGGTCCGGACCAATGTCGAGGAGGGTGAACACGAGGTGTCCGCAGACCCCGTCCCCATGCACCGGCTGGAGGTCCCCGCCCCGGAGGTCCTCCCCTTCGCCCTCGGGTCGTTCGACTCGATCGGCCCGCTGTCCCGCGCCGGCTTCCCGCACCGGCACACCTTCCACGAGATCGTCTACGTCCGCGCCGGCCAAGGGCACCACGTGGTCGACCAGCGCAGATGGCCGATCGCCCCGCCCCACCTGGGCATCGTCACCCCGGGGCAGGTGCACCACTGGGAGGAGGCGGCCGGCCTCGACGGCTGGGTGATGATCTTCACCGAGGACTTCCTGCTGCCCACGCCCGAGGACCGGGACCGGCTGCGCGAGCTGTCCCGGGTCTCGTGGCTGAGCCCGGACCCGCGCTCGGCGGGGATCCTCGCGGCGCTCTTCGCCGAGATGGCGCGGGAGTACGCCGGCCGGGCGCCCGGCTTCATCAGCGTGCTCCAGTCGTATCTGCACGTGCTGCTGATCCGTGCGGACCGGCTGTCCCGGACGGCCCGTACGGAACCGGAGGGCCGCGGCGACGCCGGGCCCGCGGCGGGCCGGGCGGCGGAGATCGCCCGGCGGTTCGACCGGCTGCTGACCGAACCGGGCGCCGCGGTGGCCGAGTTGTCCGTACGCGGCTGTGCGGCGAGCGTGGGTGTCTCCGTGGGATATCTCAACGAGGCGGTCAAGCGGGTCACCGGGTTCACCCCGGGCCATCTGATCAGGCAGGCGCAGGCCCGTGAGGCCAAGCGGCTGCTGGCCGCTACCGATCTGACCGTACGTCAGGTGGCCCGGCTGGCCGGGTTCTCCGACCCCGCGTACTTCAGCCGGTTCTTCCGCCGGGAGACCGGCAGCAGCCCCGGCGACTACCGCCGCGGCACCCGTGCGGATCACCACGATCGCCGGATTCTGTCCATCGACTGCCCCGGCGGGGCCGAATAGCGTCACTGGCGCCCCGCCGGATGCGGCGCCACCGCGCCGGTCCGGACGCGGGGTTCACGACCCCACTCCCCCGACCGAGGAGCCGTGACGCCGTGACAGACCAGGACAAGCCCGCACCGGACGAGGGCGCGCAGCCGCAGGAGAAGTCCGGGATCCGCCGCAAGGACCTGCTCAAGGCCGCGCTCGTCGCCGCGCCGCTGCCGCTGCTCGTCGGCGGCGCCGCCGCCCCCGTCCTCGCCCGCGACCGGGCGGAGACCGGCGGCGAGCTGACCCCGACGCCGGAGGCGTGCGACCCCGGGGACCCGCCGACGCGGCAGCAGACCGAGGGCCCGTACTTCAAGCCCAACTCCCCGCAGCGCACCTCGCTGGTGGACCCGGGCACCCCGGGCACCCGGCTGACCGTGAGCGGGTACGTCTTCGGGCTCACCTGCCAGCCGATCGCCAACGCGCTGCTGGACTTCTGGCAGGCGGACGTGAACGGCGCGTACGACAACACCGGTTACCGCTTCCGCGGCCACCAGTACAGCGACGCGCAGGGCCGGTTCAGCCTGCAGACGATCGTGCCCGGCCTGTACCCGGGCCGCACCCGCCACATCCACGTCAAGGTGCAGGCGCCGAACAACCCGATCCTGACGACGCAGCTCTACTTCCCGAACGAGCCGCGGAACAACACCGACACGATCTTCCACCCGTCGCTGGTCATGACGGTGCGGGACGTGGGAGGCGGCCGGGAGGGCACGTTCGACTTCGTGCTCAACGTGCGGCAGAACCCGGACCCGCCGGACCCGCCCGGCGGCACCTGGGCGGCCGGCACCCCGTACCGGCCCGGCGACACCGTCACGTACGGCGGCGTCACCTACCGCTGCCTCCAGGCGCACACGGCCTCCTCCGGCTGGGAGCCGCCGAACGTGCCCGCCCTCTGGCAGGCCGCCTGAGAGCCGCGGCCCGTCCGCGATCCGGGCCGGGCCGCACCCAGACCCGCGCCGCCGCGGCACCCGGGGCCCACCTCCCCGGCCCGCGGCGGCGCGGCTCCACGCGTTTCCGGCCGGTGCGGGAAAGCGCTCCCCCGCGTCTTGACGGGGCGTCAATCCGCCGCGATCCTCTGGTTACTCAATCGTAGAAAAGATCCTCACCTTTTCGCGCCACCGGAGGCGGGACCCCCATGACCCGACAGCCGTACCTGCGCAAGGCCGGCCTGATCACCCTCGTCACGGTCCTCTTCGCCGCCCTGACGGCGCTCGGCACCGGGCCGGGCACCGCCGCCGCGGCGAACGACTGGTGGGACCCCGTCGCGCGGCCCGCCCCCGACTCCGGGGTGAACGTCACCGGCGAGCCGTTCCGCGGCACCGACGCCCAGGGCGACGTGCGCGGCTTCGTCGACGCGCACAACCACGTGATGTCCAACGAGGGCTTCGGCGGCCGGATCATCTGCGGCAAGCCGTTCGACCAGCGGGGCGTCACCGAGGCGCTGAAGGACTGCCCCGAGCACTACCCGGACGGCGCGCTCGCCCTCTTCGAGAACGTCACCGGCGGCGCCGACGGCCACCACGACCCGGTCGGCTGGCCGACGTTCGAGCACTGGCCGGCCAACGACTCGCTCAGCCACCAGCAGAACTACTACGCCTGGCTGGAGCGTGCCTGGCGCGGCGGGCAGCGGGTCCTGGTGCAGGACCTGGTCACCAACGGCCTGCTCTGCTCGGTCTATCCGGCCAAGGACCGCGGCTGCGACGAGATGGACTCGATCAGGCTGCAGGCCGAGAAGACCTACGAGATGCAGGACTACGTCGACGCCATGTACGGCGGCGCCGGCCGCGGCTGGTTCCGTATCGTCACCGACGCCCAGCAGGCGCGCGCGGTGGTCGAACAGGGCAAGCTCGCCGTCGTGCTGGGCGTGGAGACCTCCGAGCCGTTCGGCTGCAAGCAGGTGCTGGGCGTCGCGCAGTGCGACAAGGGGGACATCGACCGCGGTCTGGACGAGTTGTACGGCATGGGCGTGCGCAGCATGTTCCTCTGCCACAAGTTCGACAACGCGCTGTGCGGCGTGCGCTTCGACTCCGGCACGATCGGCGCGGCGGTCAACATCGGGCAGTTCCTCTCCACCGGCACGTTCTGGACCACGGAGAAGTGCACCGGCCGGCAGCAGGACAACCCCATCGGCCTGGCGGACCCGCCCGCCGAGGCGGCGAAGCTGCTGCCCGCTGGGGTGTCCGTGCCGTCGTACGACCAGGAGGCCCGGTGCAACACCCGCGGGCTGAGCGGGCTCGGCGAGTACGCGGTGCTCGGGATGATGGACCGCAACATGATGCTGGAGCTGGACCACATGAGCGTCAAGGCCGCCGGCCGGGCGCTGGACATCCTGGAGTCGGGGTCGTATCCGGGCGTCCTGTCCAGCCACAGTTGGATGGACCTGGACTGGACCGAGCGGCTCTACCGCCTCGGCGGCTTCTCCGCCCAGTACATGAACGCGGCCGAGGACTTCGTCGAGCAGGGCCGGCGCGGCGCCGAGCTGCGCGACAAGTACGGCGCCGGATACGGGTACGGCACCGACATGAACGGCGTCGGCGGCTGGCCCGCGCCCCGCGGAGCGGACGCCCCGGACAAGGTCGCGTACCCCTTCAGGAGCGCCGACGGCGGCTCAGTCCTCGACCGGCAGGTCACCGGCGAGCGCACCTGGGACTTCAACACCGACGGCGGCGCGCACGCGGGCCTCGTACCCGACTGGATCGAGCAGATGCGGCTGCACGGCGGCGGCGACGTGGTCGAGGACCTGATGGCGGGCGCCGAGTCGTATCTGACGACCTGGGGCGCCACCCAGAGCCACGAGCGGCCGGCGAACCTCGCCGCGGGCGCCGCGGCGACCGCCAGCTCCACCGAGTTCAGCCTGCTGACGAGCTACGCCCCCGGCCGCGCCGTCGACGGCGACCGCGGCACCCGCTGGGCCAGCCACTGGAACGACGACCAGTGGCTGCGGCTCGACCTCGGCGAGAGCCGCCGGATCGGCCGGGTCACGCTCGACTGGGAGCGGGCCTACGCCAAGTCGTACCGCGTCGAGGTCTCCGCGGACGCGAACGCCTGGCGCACGGTGTGGGCCACGGAGAGCGGCGACGGCGGACTCGACACCGCGGTGTTCGACGCCACCGACGCCCGCTATGTCCGGGTGGTCGGCGTGCAGCGGGGCACCGGGCACGGCTATTCGCTCTACGAGGTCGGCGTCCACGCCCGCTGACGGTTCGGCGTAAGATCGGCCAATGGCTGACTTGACCGAAACCACACCCGGCTGGCTGGCTCCCGAGGAGCTGGAGTCGGCGCGCGCACGGATGCCGGTCCTCTACGTCGACGCGGTGCCCGTGCGCGTCGATGACCGGGGCGAGGTCACACACGTCGGCCTGCTGCTGCGGATCGGCCCGGACGGCGCGGTGAGCCGCGCCCTGGTCTCCGGCCGGGTGCTGCACCACGAGCGGGTCAGGGACGCGCTGCTGCGGCATCTGGAGAAGGACCTCGGCCCGGTGGCGCTGCCGCGGGTGCCGTCGTCGCCGCAGCCGTTCACGATCGCCGAGTACTTCCCGACGCAGGGCCTCACGCCGTACCACGATCCGCGGCAGCACGCGGTGTCGCTGGCGTACATCGTGCCGGTGGCGGGCGACTGCCGGCCGCGGCAGGACGCGCTGGACTTCGTCTGGTTCACGCCCCAGGAGGCGGCCTCTCCGGTCGTCCAGCAGGAGATGCCCGGCGGCCAGGGCCACCTGCTCAAGCAGGCGCTCGCGCACGTCGGATACGTCTCTTCCTGAGCGCCCCTCCTCCCCGGCCCCCGGGCCGCCGCCGCCTCAGCCGTCCGCCGGGCCGGCCCACTCCAGCCGTCCTGCCGACGCCGCGGCGCTCACCGCGGCGACCGGCCACGCCGCCTGGTCGCCGCGGTCCGGGGCGAGCTGCGCCGCGCGCCGGAACTGGCCGGCCGCGGCGGCGTAGGCGGTACGGCGCCGGGCGCGTTCGGCCGCCGCCGCGATCTCGGCGGCGGCGCCCGCGTCCCGGGCCGTGGTGGCGGCCGCGAGGTGGTGGGCACGGCAGTCGGGGTCGCCGGTGGCCCCGGCCAGCGCGCGATGGGCGGCGATCCGGGCGGACAGCGGCGCACCCCGGTACGCGGCGGTGGCGATCAGCGGGTGCCGGAAGGCGACCGCGCTGCCGGTGGTGTGCAGCAGCCCGGAGCGGTCGAGTTCGTCGAGTCCGGTGCCGAGCGCGTCAGCGGCGCGCAGCAGCAGCGGCAGGTCGCCGCGGGCCTCGGCGGCGGCGAGCACGGCCATCAGCCGGGCCCGCTCGGGCAGGCCGTCGAGCCGGGCCCGGAACGCGGCGAGCACCCGGTCGGCGGCCGGCAGCGGTTCCCGCGCCCCGGGGGCGGCGCCCGGCTCGGTGCCGGCCGCGGTGGCGAACTCCAGCAGCGCCAGCGGGTTCCCCGCCGACTCTCCGACGATCCGGTCGCGCAGCTCCGGCGCGAACCCGCGGTCCGCGAGCAGGTCCGCGGCGTCCCGGGCGCCGAGCCGCGGCAGCGGCAGCTCCGCCAGCCCCGCGAAGCCCAGCTCCGCCTCCCGCTCGGCGCCGGTCACGCGCAGCACCGGCAGGCCGAGCCCGGCCGCCTCCCCCGCGGTCCACTCCAGCAGCGCGGACTTGCCGATCCCGGCCTCGCCGCGGAGCACGAGCGCACCGCTGCGGCCGCCGGGTCAGGGGCGGCCGGCGTCGGGGACGTGCTCCGCCTCGGGCGGCGGGGCCGGCGGGGTGCCGTCGCCGAAGGGGTGCCCGCCCAGGTGCTCGCGGTGGTGCGGGGTCAGCCAGCCGGAGAGGTCGGGCCCGGCGGGGACGACGCCGGTGGGGTTGATGCCCGTGTGGACCTCGTAGTAGTGGCGCTTGATGTGGTCGAAGTCGACCGTGTCGCCGAAGCCCGGGGTCTGGTAGAGGTCGCGGGCGTACGCCCACAGCACCGGGTCCTCCGCGATCTTGTTGCGGTTGCACTTGAAGTGGCCCTGGTAGACGGGGTCGAAGCGGACCAGGGTGGTGAACAGCCGGATGTCGGCTTCCGTGATGGTGTCGCCGACGAGGTAGCGACGGCCGGACAGCCGCGCGGACAGCTCGTCCAACTGCCGGAACACGTCGTGGTACGCGACCTCGTACTCGTCCTGCGTGGTGGCGAAGCCGGCCCGGTAGACGCCGTTGTTGACGTTCCGGTAGACGCCGTCCATCACCTCGTCGATCTCGTCGCGCAGCGCCTCGGGGTAGAGGTCGGGCGCGCCGTCGCGGTGCAGGGCGGTCCACTCGGTGGCGAAGTCCAGGGTGATCTGCTGGAAGTCGTTGGTGACGAGCTTGCCGCTGGGCACGTCGACGATCGCGGGGACGCTGACGCCGCCCGGGTAGCCGGTCTCGCGCGCGTCGTACGCCTCGCTGAGGAAGCGGATGCCCAGCACCGGGTCGCGGTCGCCGGGGTCGAGGGTGAAGCGCCAGCTCCGGTCGTCCTGGATCGGGTCGGTGACGCCGATGGAGATCGCGGGCTCCAGGCCGAGCAGCCGCCGCGAGATCAGCGTGCGGTTGGCCCAGGGGCAGGCGCGGTTGACGACGAGCCGGTAGCGCCCGGCCTCGACGGGCCAGCCGTCCTCGCCGGCCGCGGTGATCCGGTCGGCGAAGTGGCTGCGGGACCGCTTGAAGCGCTTCCTGCCGTACTCCGTGTTCCCCTGGCCCGCCCCGTCGCTCGCGCTGCTGCCCATCGCCGGCTCCTTCGTCGACCTGCCTGACACCACCTGCCCCATTGTCCAGTGCGGCCCCGCTCGCTGTCAGGCGATGCGGTGCCCACCGGGCGCGTCGCCACACGGCCGGATCAGGGCTTTGCTCCGGCGGTGCGGTAGTGGTATGTGCACAGCTCGCGGAACCCCGCGCGTGCGTAGAGCCGCAGGGCCGCCGGGTTGTCGCGCTCCACCTGGAGGTACAGACGCGCCGCGCCGTGCGCCCCGGCCCAGTCCGCCAGCGCGCCGAGCACCCGCGCGCCGGCGCCCCTCCCCCGCGCGGCGGGCACGGTGGCCATGGCGAAGACGCCGGCCCAGCCGGAGTCGGCGACCGCGCGGCCCACGGCCACCGTCTCGTCGCCGTCCAGGACGCGGGCGTACGCGGACGGTCCCGCGACCCGGTCGAGCAGCCCCCGCGCGGCGGGCCCCGCGCCCCCGCCGTGGACGGCGTGCCAGACGGCGAACCACGCGTCGCCCGGGCGGTCTTCGATACGTACCCGGAGCGGGCCCCCGCCCCGCTGCCCCGGCACGTCGGCGACCGCGGCGGCCTGGAGGGAGACGGGGTGCGCGCGGTCGTAGCCGCGCCCGGCGAGCAGGCCGTCGAGCCCGGCGGGGCAGGCGGCCGGGGTGATCTGGAACCGCGCCGTGCCCCCGTGCCGGGCGTAGAACTCCTCGGCGCGCGCCACCCGGCGCGCCAGCTCCGCCGCGGTGGAGGTGTCAGGACCGTCGAGCCCGTCGGGACCGTGCGGCAGCACCGAGGCCACCCACCACGAGCTGCCCGAGTCGTGCCGCAGCCACCAGCCGTCCGCGTGCTCGACCTGTTCCGCGGGCAGTGCCCGTGCCGCCCGCTCCTGCAGCCCGCGCACGGTCTCGGCCAGGGCGCCACCCGCGCCGGGGGACTCCGAGGGGATCATCCGGGCACTCTAGGTGTATTGCCCGGAGAGGTTGGGGACGCGGGTGGCGGGTGGTTGGCCCTTCAGCGCGGTGTGTCCGCGGTGGTGATTGTAGGTGTGCAGCCATGTGGGGAAGGCGTCGCGTCGTTCCTGTTCTGATCGGTAGGGCTTTGCGTAGGCCCACTCGTCGAGCAGGGTGCGGTTGAGGCGTTCGACCTTGCCGTTGGTCTGTGGCCGGTAGGGCCGGGTTCGCTTGTGAGTGATCCCTGCGTCGGCGAGTGCATCGCGCCAGGTGTGCGACTTGTAGCAGGCGCCGTTGTCGGTCAGTACGCGCTCGACGGTGATGCCGCAGTCGGTGAAGAAGGCGTGGGCGCGGGTCCAGAAGGCGGTGGCGGTCTCCTTCTTCTCGTCGGTGTGGATTTCGCTGTAGGCGAGGCGGGAGTGGTCGTCGACGGCGGTGTGGAGGTAGCTGTAGCCGGCGTTCTTGCGGGTCTTGCGGCCGGCTTGCCGGCCCAGGACCTTGTGGCCGCCGCCGTCGGGGATGTTGCCGAGCTTCTTGATGTCGACGTGCACCAGTTCGCCGGGGCGGTCGCGTTCGTAGCGGCGGATGACGCGGCCCGTGGCCCGGTCCAGGTGGGTCAGGCGGGCCAGGCGGTAGCGGGTCAGCACGCGGTGCACGGTCGAGGGGATCAGACCGAGCAGGTGGGCGATGCGGGCTGGTCCCCAGCGGCGCAGGACGCGGACCTTGATGATCCGGCGCTCGGTGCGGGTCGGGGTCCGGCGCGGGCAGCGGCGGGGGCGGCTGGAGCGGTCGGCCATGCCCGCCTCACCACACGCGCGGTAGCGGTCGGCCCACCGCTGTGCGGTGGTCGGCGATACCTGGAAGCGCTCGGCAGCACGGCGCAGGGGCCAGCCGTCCTCGACCACGCAGCGGGCCAGACGCAGCCGGCCAGTCTCGGTCAGGGGTGCATTACGGTGTGGCATGAGGGTCTTTCTGTTGGTGTAGATGTCGCAATCCACACCGAACAGGAAGGCCCTCACCTCTTCAAGATCCCACAGCCGAGACCTCGCCCACCCGTCCACAACCTCCCCGGACAGAACATCTAGGCCGCCGTGGCGGCCGGGAAACACGGTGGCACCCGGCCGCCGCGGTCTGCGAGGGTGACGGCGATGAACACCGCATTCCGCCCCGGTCTCGCGCTGGCCCGGGACTTCCACGCCGAGGCCGTCGCCCCGCTCCTGGACCGGGTGCTCGCCGGGACGCCGTACGCGGCCGCGCTGCTGGGCTGGGGTTCGGAGGTGCAGGGCTTCGACACCCCGCGCTCGACGGACCACGCCTGGGGCCCGCGGCTGCAGGTGTTCCTCGCCCCGGCCGACCACCGGGCGCACGCCGCGGCGCTGACCGCGCTGCTCGACCGGGAGCTGCCCGAGCGGTTCGGCGGCTACCCGGTGCGCTTCGCGTTCCCCGGCGGCACGGCGCCGCGGCACTGGGTCGACGTGCTCGACACCGGCGCGCACTTCGCGGCGCAGCTCGGCGAGGTGCCGGACGGCGGGCTGCCGGTGGGCGGTTGGCTGGCCGCGCCGTGGCAGGTGCTGCGGGAGCTGACGGGCGGCGCGGTGTTCCATGACGGCGCCGGGGTGCTCACCTCGTACCGGGAGCACCTCCGCTGGTATCCGGACCCGGTGTGGCGCTACGTACTGGCGTGCCAGTGGCAGCGGCTGCACCAGGAGGAGCCGTTCGTCGGGCGCTGCGGGGAGGTCGGGGACGACCTGGGGTCCGCGGTGACCGCCGCCCGGCAGGCGCGGGAGCTGATGCGGCTGTGCCTGCTGATGCGCCGGGTCTACCCGCCGTACGGCAAGTGGCTCGGCTCCGCCTTCGCCGCGCTCCCGGAGGCGGCGGAGCTGGCGCCGCTGCTGTCCGGGGCGCTGGCGGCGCGCGGCTGGCGGGAGCGCGAGCGGCAGTTGTCGCCCGCGTACGAGCGGGTGGCGCGGCTGCACAACGAGCTGGAGCTAACCGAGCCGCTGGCGCCGGAGGTGCACCCCTTCTACGAGCGGCCGTTCCTCGTGCTGGGCGCCGAGCGCTTCTGCGCCGCGCTGCTGGCCACGGTCGGCGACCCGGAGCTGGCGGCGCTGCCGCCGGTGGGGTCCGTGGACCAGTACGCCGACAGCACCGACCTCACGGCACACGGCTTCGCCGACCGCCGCCGCCGCTATCTCGCCCGGCCCGGCGGACCCGTCAACTGACGGGCGGGGCCGGCGGCCGCCCGCCGCGCAGCCGGCGCAGCACCAGCAGGCCGCCGACGCCCGGGACGACCGCCCGCGGCCGGGTGCCGGGCGCGGTGTGCGCCGGGGTCGTCGCCCAGGTGAGGGCGATGACCGCGAGGTAGGCGGTGCCGTGCAGCGGGCCGCCGAGGGCGGTGACGGCGCCGGTGTGCACGGTGGCCAGGTTGACCAGCAGGGCCGCGAGGGTGACCAGTTCGACGGTGGCGGCGATCCGCAGCGCGCGCACGGCTCAGGCCCCCGTGGTGGAGCCGGGGCGGACGATCATCAGCACGACGACGACCGCCCACAGCAGGTTGAAGACCCCGGTGAGCATGGCCAGCCGGCCCGCCGCGGGGCGCAGTCCTTCATCCGCCACGGCCGGGGCGTCGCCGCTCACCCCGGTGAGCATGCGCTGCTGTCCCGGCAGGATCGCGAGCACCAGCAGGGCCGCGGCGCCGGTCGTCAGCGCGATCGAGGCGAGCAGCCAGGCGTCGGTCAGCACCCCGAGCTGCGCTCCGGTGGCCACGCCGAAGGCGGGCACGGCCAGGCCCACGACGGCGTACGCGCGGCAGACGCGGTGCAGGAACGCGGGTGTCCGGTCGCGGTGCGCGGGGTCGGCGGCGGCCGACTCGCGGGCGATCCGGGGGAACACCGACGCCGCCACGGCGATCGGCCCGATAGCCAGGATCGCCGCGAGCACATGTATGGACAGCAGGACCTTCGTCACCGCAGCCTCCCGGTGGTTTATATGTTGGCTACCAATACATAGCACACCAACAACAGGAGGTAGGGTGGTCGGCCATGAGAGGCGATCCGGTACGCGGACACTTGGACGGACTGCTGCTCGCCGCGCTCGAAGGCGGCCCGCTGCACGGCTACGCGATCATCACCGCCGTGCAGCAGCGCAGCGCGGGCGCGCTTGAGCTGCGTACGGGCACGGTCTATCCGGCGCTGAACCGGCTGGAGCGCACGGGACTGCTGCGCAGCACCTGGGAGTCGGTGGGCGAGCGCCGGCGGCGCTGCTACGAGCTGACCGACGCGGGCCGCCGCGCGCTGGCCGACGAGCGCACCGCCTGGCGGGAGTTCACCAGCGCCATCGGCTCGGTCCTGGACCCGGGCCGCGCGCCGAGGCCGGCGACGTGACGGCCGCGGAGCACCGCGGCGCGGGCGCCGGCGCCGCCGCCGCTCCCGGACGCGGCGCCGTCGAGGACCACCTCGCCGCCCTGGACGCCGCGCTGCACGGCCCCGCCCGCGTCAAATCCCGGATGCTGGCGGAGGTACGCGACGGGCTCACCGACGCCGCCGACGCGCACGCCGAGGCGGGTGCGCCCTCCCCCGCCGCCGCGGCGGCCCGCGCGGTGCGCGAGTTCGGCACCGTGGCGGAGGTCGGCCCCGCGTTCCAGCGCGAGCTGACCGTCGCGCAGGCCCGGCAGACCGCGCGGATCGTCGCGCTCGTCGTCCCGTTCCTGATGGCCTGCTGGTATCTGGTCGGGGCCACCGCGGAGGACGCCGGCGGGCAACTGCCCGCGGCCGTACACGTGCTCGCGGCCAACCTGGGCGGCCTCGCCGCGCTGGCCGCGCTGCTCGCCGCCGGGTCGCTGGCCGCCACCGGCGCCATCGCCCGCCGGGCGGCCACCCCGCGGCAACTGCCGCTCGTGGTGGCCTGGACCGGCACCACCGCGGCCGTGGCACTGGCGGTCAGCGCGCTCACGCTCACCGCCGGCGCCGTGCTGGCGCAGGACTGGCCGGCGGGAGCGCTGGCCGGCGCGGTCACCCTCGTCGCGCACACCCGGCTCGCGGCCTCCGCCCGCGCCTGCCGGCACTGCGCGCTGCTCGCGCGCTGACGGTCCCGTACGCGCCCGATCGCGGCCGTACGGCCGCGACCGCCCGGCGGCCCGGGGCGCGCCGGCGCCCGCGGCGCCCGGACGGCGCGCCGCGGGCGGGACGGCAGGCCCGGCCGCAGGGCTGCGGCCGGGCCCGGTCCGTACGGCGGGTGGCGTACCGTACGGCCCCTCCCCGGCCTACGGGAGTCCGCGGTCCAGCGCGTTGAACAAGGTGCCGTTCGGCAGGTCTCCGGACATCTCCCAGACCATCCCGCCGAGCAGCCCCTTCTGTCTGATGTACGCGGTCTTCTGGTCGATCGCCCAGGTGTCGTCGAAGGACCACCACTGGCCGTTCGCCCCGGTGTACCCGTACGTGGCCACGGACTGGGTGTCGTGGTGCACGGTCATGTTGGGCACCATGGCGACCAGGTTGTCGTAGCCGCGGTTGCCGGCCTCCTCCTGGAACTGGCCGGGCGCGGCCCCGTTGGCGCTCTGCCACTCGCCGTTGGCGCCGCCGTCGGCCACCTGCTGCCAGCCGCGCCCGTAGAACGGGAAGCCGATGGTCAGCTTGCGCGGCTTCACGCCCGCGTCCAGGTAGTGCTGCACGGCGCCGTCGATGCTGAAGTCGTTCGGGTACGGCGACTGCGCGTCCGGGTACAGGTTGGCCTGGTGGCCGGTGCGGTTGGGCTCCCAGGAGTTGTCGCTGCCGGAGCCGTGGAAGTCGTAGCCCTGGACGTTGGCGAAGTCCATGTACGTGAAGATCTCCTTCAGGTCCCAGCCGGCGTCGATCTTCTTGGGGTCGGCGGGGGTGAAGGCGGTCAGCAGCTTGTGGTCGCCGCCCAGCGCGTCGAGCTGCCGCCGGAACTCGGCGATCAGCGCGGTGTTGTTGGCCTTGTCGTCGGTGGACCAGTGGTTGCCCGGGTGGCCGTCGGGCGATCCCGGCCACTCCCAGTCCAGGTCGATGCCGTCGAAGATGCCGGCGGCCACGCCGGGGCCGCCGGCGCCGTTGTACGCGGGCAGGTCGCCCTTGATGTACATGTCGATGCAGGACTTGACGAACTTCTCCCGGGAGGCGGGCGTCTTGGCGACGTCGGAGAAGTACTTGGAGTAGGTCCAGCCGCCCAGCGAGATGAGGATCTTCAGGTGCGGGTGCTTGGCCTTGAGCTTCTTGAGCTGGTTGAAGTTGCCGCGCAGCTTGCCCCAGCCGTCGTCGGCGACGCCGTCGACCGACTGGCCGGCGGGGAAGGCCCGGCCGTAGTCGGCCTCGGCGTCGCCGGCGCCGTCGCCCTGGTTGGGGTCCTGCGGGTTCGGCGTGGTGCCCTTGGTGACGCCGTTGAGGCAGGTGAGGTTCTGCGGGTCGATGTTGGCGAAGGCGTAGTTGATGACGTCCATCCTGGCGGCGGCGCCGGAGGTGTCGAGGTCCTTCACGAAGTACTGGCGGCCGTAGATGCCCCACTGCACGAAGTAGCCGACCTTGGCGTAGCCGCCCTGGCCGACGGCCTCGTCGGTGGTGACGGTCAGGGTGTTGCTTGCGGGCGAGGGGTTGTCGGCGGCGTCGCGGGCCCTGACCGTGAAGGCGTACTGCGTCGCGGGCGTCAGCCCGGTCAGCGTGGTGGTCAGGGTGTCCGCGGGCACGCTGGCGACCAGCGCGGAGCCGCGGTGGACGTCGTACGCGGCGACGCGCTTGTCGTCGGTCGCCGCGTCCCACCGGAGCGCCACGGTGCTGGACGTCACGGCCGTGGAGCGCAGGTTGGGCGGCGCCGTGGGCGGCACGGTGTCGGTCGCCGGGTCCACGGTCGTCGCGGTCACGGGGGCGCTGGGCGGGCCCTCGTTGCCGCGGGAGTCCTTGGCCCGGACGGTGAACTGGTAGGAGGTGGCGGGGGTCAGGTCGCGGACGGTGGCCTGGGTGGTGGCGCTCGCCGCCACGACGGCACCGCCGCGCAGGACCTCGTACGAGGTCACGGGGAAGTCGCCCTGCGTCGCCGCGTTCCACTTCAGCGTCACGGTACGGGCGGTGGTGTCGGCGACGCCGACGCCGCCCGGTGCCTGCGGGGGCACGGCGGGGCTGCCGTCGCACTTGTCGCCGTTGATCAGGCAGCCGGTGGGCGCGGTCATCGGGCCGCTGCCGGTGAAGGTGTAGCTGTACGGCTCGGTGTTGCGGCCGGCCGGGACGCGGGCGTTGTAGTACGCGGGCGTGACGGTGACGTGGCGGCCGTCGACCTGCGCGGTGCCGTGGGTGTGGTTGCTGATCGACACCCCGGCCGGGAGGTCGAACTCCAGCGACCAGTTCTCCACCGCGGCGGTGCCGGCGTTGGCCACCACGAACTTGCCCGTCCACGACGAGCCGCTGCCGGAGCTGCTGAACGTCGCGGTCAGCCCGGCCTGGGCGCTGGCCGGCGGGGCGAGCGTGGTGAGCCCGGTGAGCGCCAGCGCCAGCACGGCGAGGACGGCGAGCAGGCGCCGGGACACGGGGAACGATCTGAGGCGTAAGGGTGCGGCTCTCTGCACGGACACGGCTCTCCTTGTGGGGAAGACGGCGTCCACCCGCGCGGCGGGGAGTTCGCGTGCTCGGGTGGTCGGACGCGAATCGTGCGGTATAGACCTCTAAGACAGCCCCAGGTCGCGAACATGTCAATGCGAGCGGCGGGAGCGCCGGACCGTACCAATCCGGGCGGCCGGACGACTCCGCCACGCTCCGGTGCACCGAAAAGGACTGGACCAATCCCTCTAAATTTTACCGTCCCTTGACCCGCGCACGGCCCGATTCACCCCCGGACGGGGGCCGTCGGCGCACCGCTCAGATCCAGCCCTGCTGCCAGGCCCGGTGCGCGGCCGCGTGCCGCGAGTTGGCGCCGAGCTTGGCCATCGCGGCGGAGAGGTAGTTGCGTACGGTCCCGGGCGCCAGGTGCACCTCGGCGGCGATCTCCGCCACCGACGCGCCGGTACGGGCCGCGCGCAGCACCTCCAGCTCCCGGTCGCTGAGCGGGCAGTCGTCCTCGGTCAGTGCGGCGGCGGCGATGTCCGGGTCGACGTAGCGGCGGCCGGCGGCGACGTCCCGGACGATCTCGGCGAGCCGCGCCGCGGGGGTCGTCTTGGGCACGAAGCCGCGGACCCCCGCGGCCAGCGCGCGGCGCAGCACGGCGGGCCGGGCGTGCCGGGTGACGATGACGACCTGGGTGGGCAGTTCCGCGCGGATCTCCTCGGCGGCCGTGAGCCCGTCGGTGGGCGGCATCTCCAGGTCGAGCACGGCGATGTCGGGGCGGTGCTCGCGGGCGCGCAGCACCGCGTCGGTGGCGGTGGCCGCCTCGGCGACCACGTCGAGGTCGTCCTCCAGCGCGAGCAGCGCGGCGAGCGCGCTTCTGAGGAGGTCCTCGTCGTCGGCGAGGAGCAGCCGGATCACCGGGCGGCGCCGTTCGCCCGGCCCGGCAGCGAGGCGACGACCTCGAAGCGGTCGCCGTCGCGGGCCCAGGTCAGCTCGCCGCCGGCAGCGCGCAGCCGCTCGGCGAGGCCGGGCAGGCCGGAGCCGCCGTCGGCCGGCCGGGCGGCAGCGGACGGTTCCGGTGCGCCGGCGCCGTCGTTGCTGAACCGCAGCCGCGCGAGCCCGCCGGCCAGCCGGTAGTCGACCTCGGCGCACCGGGCGCTGCTGTGCCGGAGCACGTTGGTGGTGGCCTCCCGTACGACCAGGCCCAGCAGATGGCGCGCGGGCGCGGCGCGGCCGGCGGCGACCGCCGCGGGGTCGAGCGTCATCCGGGCGTCGATGTCGGCCGCGGCGAGCACCCGGGTGGCGTTGGCGATCTCGTCGTCGAGCGTCGTGCTGCGGTAGCCGTGCACCACCGCGCGGGTGTCGCGCAGCGCGTCGGCGGCCAACTGCCGTACGTCGCACATCTCGGCGGCGGCGCGCGCCGGGTCGCGCTCCGCGAGCCGGGCGGCCAGTTCGCTCTTGAGCGCGATGACCTGGAGGTGGTGCCCCTGGATGTCGTGCAGGTCGGCGGCGAACCGCAGCCGCTCGTCCTTGACCGCGACCTCCGCCTCCAGGCGCCGCGCCCGGTCCAGCCGCCCGGCGACGTCCCAGGCCCACAGCGGCCCGAGCAGCATCCAGACGCTGAACGCGACCAGCCCCGCGGGGAAGAGCGCGGCGTACACGAACTCCCCGTCTCCGGCGGCGAGGGCGACGCTGCCCCCCGGCAGCGTCGCCAGCGCGATCGCCCCGCCGGCGAACGCCAGCCGGCGGCGGCCGGTCAGATACGTGGCGCCGATCGCCACTGCGATCGCGGGGGCGAGGCCCCACAGGCCGTAGTTCTGCCGCACCAGCGGCAGGACGGCGAGCACGGCGGTGGCGGCGAGGTCGGCGGACAGCCAGCCGCGCGGCGGGCGTACGGGGCCCGCGCCGTCCGGGTCCTGCGGTGCCAGCCGCGCGCTGAGCAGCACCGCACTGGCCACCGCCGCGACGGCGAGCGCCGCCACGGCAGGGGCGCGGGCCCACGCAGGCACGTCGCCGTCCAGCAGCCAGCCGCCGTACAGCGGCAGCAGGCACAGCACGGCGGTGCCGGGCACCGCCCACCACGTGTAGCGGCGGAAGCCGGCCAGCCCGGTCCCGCGTTCGCTCTCCCCGTCGCGCACGCCGACATTGTGGCAGCAGCGGCGCGCCGGCGGCCCGTGCCGTACGGCCCGTACCCGCATGACAGATGTCATGCGCGGAGGTGACGGCGGCACGCCCGGACGTGCGGCTTCGGCACTACTGGCGGGCCCGCGGCGGCGCCAGTCTGGAACGGCGCCGGGATACCCCGGCCCCGTACCCCCGAGGAGATCGCAGTGCAGACACCCGTCGAGACCGCGGCCCGGCCCGCGGCGCAACAGGGCCACGGCTGGTGGCACTTCGCGCGCCACTACGTGGAGATGGTGGTGGCGATGGCCGCCGGCATGCTCGTGCTCGGCGCGCTGGTCCGCGGCGGGCTGGCGCTCGCCGGCTTCGAACTGTCCGCGGAGCGCCACCCCGAACTGGCGAGCCTGGAGATGGCGTTCGGCATGTCGGCGGGCATGACGCTGTGGATGCGCCACCGCGGCCACGGCGCGCGGGCCACGGCCGAGATGTGCGGCGCGATGTTCGTGCCCGCGGCGGTGCTGTTCCCGCTGCTGTGGCTGGGCGCGGTGCAGCCGGACTCGCTGACGGTGCTGGAGCACCTGGCGATGCTGCCGCTGATGCTGCTGGTCATGCTGCGCCGCCGCGCCGAGTACGGCGCCTGACCCCGCCCGATCCCCCTTGCGTACCGAGGAGTCTCAATGATGAAGTCAAGCTGCTTGCGTGACCGGTGGGGCGGAGGTGAACGTTCGTCCGTCACGCAGCAGCGCCCAGAGCACGCTTGCTCGTCGGCGGGCCAGGGCGATGACAGCTTGGACGTGCTTGCAGCCCTCGCCGCGCTTCTTGAGGTAGAAGTCCCGGTTCGGGCCTTCACGGATGATGCTGGTCTGCGCGGACATGTAGAAGACGCGCCGCAGGCGGCGGCTGTAGCGGTTGGGCCGGTGCAGATTGCCGGTGCGGCGTCCGGAGTCACGCGGGACGGGCACCAGCCCGGCCGCCGAAGCGAGGTGGCCGGCATCGGCGTAGGCCGACAGGTCGCCGGCCGCGACGATGAACTCGGCGCCGAGTATCGGGCCCATGCCGGGCAGGGACTCGATGATCTCGGCCTGCGGATGGCTGCGGAACGTCTCGCGGATCTGCTTGTCGATCCGCTTGAGCCGGTCGTCCAGGGCCAGGATCTGCCCGGCCAGGTCGGCCACGATCTGCGCGGCCACATCCTCGCCGGGCGGCGCGGTCTGCTGGGCCTGGGCCGCCTCCAGGGCGGTCCCGGCGATCGCGTCGGCGCCGCGCACGCTGCGGTTGGCCAGCCAGGCCGTCAGCCTTGCCCGGCCGCGGCGGCGGATCGCGGCCGGTGTCTGGTAGCCCGTCAGCAGGACCAGCGCGCCTTTGTGGGCGGAGTAGTCGAAGGCATGTTCCAGGGCGGGGAAGACGCCGGTCAGCACGTCGCGGAGCCGGTTGATCATCCGTACCCGGTCGGCGACCAGGTCGGTGCGGTGGGCGGTAAGCAGCGCAAGGTCGGCCGCGAGCTGCGCGGGCACGTCGATCGTGGTGAAGTCCCGGCGGTGGCGGGCCGTCTCGGCGATGACGTAGGCGTCGCGGGCGTCGGTCTTCGCCTCGCCCCGGTAGGCGCCCGCCATGCGGTTGACCGTGCGGCCGGGCACGTAGACGGCCTGCTGGCCGTGCGCCGCGAGCAGCGCCAGCAGCAGCGCGGAGGACGTGCCGGAGATGTCCACCGCCCAGTGCACCTGGTCCGCCAGGGCGAGGATCTCCCCCAGCGCGGTCAGGATCGCCGACTCGTCGTTGTCGATCTTCTTCGACCACAGCGTGGCGCCGGTGTCGTCGACCACCGCGGCCCAGTGGTGGCCCTTGCCCGCGTCGATACCGGCCCAGACCCGGGCCTGTCGCTCACTCACTCGCCCCTCCTCGTTCCGTACAGCATGCCGCCGGCCCGAGGAACACCCCGCTGTCATCTCCGTAATCAGCGACCGCACACAGCGCGCACATCTCAATCAGCAGCCAGGGCGCCCCGGAGAACCGGACGGCCACTCCTTGGAAGCCACTGAAGGCAAGAACCCATAAGCCACATCCGGCCCTCCCGGGCCGCCCAACAACTTACGGAGTTCCCATGTCCGTGACGACGTACCCGAAGACCCCCGCCGGCGAGAGCGCCCCCGCCGGGAATGGCCCCGCGCGGGCGCTGCTGCGCCGCTGGCCGACGGCGCTGGCGCTCGCGCTGACCGTGCCCGGCCTGTTCTCCGGCGGCGACGGCGACCCGGGCGGCGCGGCCGACGCCTTCGGCGAGGCGCTGCCCCTGCTGCCGCTGCTCTACCTGATCGTCACCCAGGCGGGCCGGCCGCGCTGGACCTGGCCGGCCCTCGGCGCGGGCGTCGCGGCGATGGTCGCGCTGCGCACGACAGGGCTGGTGGCGCCGTCGACCGTGCTGGTGGCGGCCGCGGCGGGCCTGCTGCTGTGGGGCGCCGTCCGCGGCACGCCGCACGGCGGGGCCGTCTTCCGGCTGCAGAGCGCGGGCGCGGTGCTGTGCTGCGGGCTCGCGGTGGCGGGACTCGCGGTGGACCCGGACCTGGGGCGGTATCTGGTGGCGGCGGGCTGGCTCTTCCACGGCGTGTGGGACTTCGTCCACCTGCGGATGCGCAGGCTCGACGGAATCGTGTCGCCGACGTTCGCCGAGTGGTGCGGGGTCGTCGACGTGGTGATCGCCGCCGAACTGCTCTTCGCTCACTGACGGTACGGGCCCGGTGGTGCGCGGCGCCCCCGCCGCCGGGTCCGGCATGTCCGCGTACGGCCACGGGAGGGGTCCCCGGGCCCGCGTGTGAGGCTGGGGCGCCGGCGAGCGGACCGCGGTGGTCCGTCGCGGCCTTCGGTGATCCGGCGGTGCCCGCGGAGGGGAGTACGGCGTGGCAGGGCGGCGGGAACGGCTGTTGTCGAGGCCGGGTGCCCGCGCGCAGCAGCGCGGCGGGATCCAGTCGCTGGCGATGACGCCGGACGGGCGCCACGTGATCACCGGAGGCGGCGACGGGGTGCTGCGCATCTGGCGCCTGGCGCCGTGGAAGCTGCTCGGCGATCGACACGTACGCGAACATCGTCAGGTCGGTCGCGGTCACACCGGACGGCGCGCACGTCGTGGCCAGCGGCCACGGCACGGTCGGGGTGTGGAACCTCAGGACCGGCGAGCCGGTCACCGGACCGCTGGACGTGCACCGGTACATGGGCGAATGGGGCATCACGCTGTCCGTGCACGCCGCGCTCACGCCCGACGGCGGGCGGATCGTCACCGGCGGCGGCGAGGGGAAGGTGCACGTGCTCGCCCTGGAGAGCGGCGTCCCGGCCGGGCGGTCGATCCAGGCGCACAAGCCGGTCGCCGCGGTGGCGGTCACCCCGGACGGCAGGAAGATCGTCAGCACCGGGCACGAGGACGGCAAGGACGGCGTCCTGCGGATCTGGGACCTGGCCGACGGCAGCCCGGTCGGCGGCCCGGTGACGGCGCACCGGCGCTTCGTCACGGCGTCCCGCAACACCGGCGTGCGCCAGGTGTGGAACATGCCGCCGCCGGCGAAGGGGGCGTAGCCTGCGGCTTCATGGACGAACTCGCCGCGCCCGCCGGGCGCCGGGCCCGGGACCTGGGGCTGGTGGCGGGCCGGCTCCCGGCCGGTCCTTACGGAGCGATCACCGACGTGCCGGGCGTGCGCGTGGGCCACGTGACGCTGCGCGAACCCCCGCTGCTGCACAGCGGCGTCACGGCGATCGTGCCCGAGGACGTACACCCGGGGGCGCCGCTGCCCGCCGGGGTGTTCGCCGGGAACGGGTACGGCAAGCTGATCGGCAGCACGCAGCTCGCCGAGCTGGGCGCGCTGGAGACACCCGTACTGCTCACCTCGACGCTGTCGGCCTTCCGGTCCGCCGACGCGCTCGTCGGCTGGATGCTGGAGCAGCCCGCCTGCGCGGACGTGACGAGCCTCAACCCGGTCGTCGGCGAGTGCAACGACGGCGTGCTGTCGGACATCCGCGCCCGGCCGGTACGGGACGAGCACGTGCGCGCCGCGCTCGACACGGCGGCCGGCGGCCCGGTCGCGGAGGGGTGCGCGGGCGCGGGTACGGGAGTCGCGGCGCTGGGCTTCAAGTCGGGGGTGGGCACGGCGTCGCGGCTGGTGGACATCGGCGGGCAGGGCACGTGCGTCGGCGTCCTCGTCCAGGCGAACTTCGGCGGCACGCTGCGCGTCCTCGGCCGCACCGTCACCCCCGCGGACCTCGGCGTGCCCGGCCCCGGGGCCACGCCCGGGGCGGGCTCGTGCATGGTCGTCGCGGCCACCGACGCGCCGCTGGACGCCCGGCAGTTGACCCGGGTGGCGCGGCGGGCGGTCTTCGCACTGGCCAGGACGGGCGCGGCGTACGGGCACGGGAGCGGCGACTACGCGATCGCCTTCGGCGTGCGGCCCGGCGGCCCGCCGCCGGCGGACGCCGGTCTCGACCCGCTCTTCGAGGGGGTCATGGACGCCGTCGAGGAGGCGGTGCTCAACTCCCTGCTCGCCGCCACCACGACGACGGGCCCGGCGGGCCGCACCCGGTACGCCCTGCCGGCCGGCCGGCTGCTCCGGCTGCTCGGCCGGCGCTGAACGCCGGGCCGGGCCGCCGGAGTCTCAGCGGTCGCGGTCCGCGCACGCCGCGTCGTCCGCCGGTTCCGGGGCGGGCCGCGGGGCGGTCCCGGGATCGTTCCTGACGTCCGCCACCGCGCGGCGGCGCTCCCCCACCGCGGGGGCGAGGAAGATCGCCGTGGCGACCAGCGCGAGGACGGCGATCATCGCGGAGCGCAGCCCGTAGTGGTCGCCCAGGAAGCCGAGTCCCGGCGGGCCGACCAGGAAGGCCGCGTACGCGATCATCGCCACCATGCTCACCCGGGCCGTCGGGTTCGGGCCGGAGTCGCCGGCGGCCGAGATGGCGACCGGGAAGCCCAGCGAGGCGCCGAGACCCCAGAAGAGGACCGCGGCGCCGGCGGCCACCGGATGGTCGACGAAGATCACCACGACCAGCCCGAGGGCCGCCGAGATCGCGCTGGTGCGGATCACGAGATAGCGCCCGAACCGGTCGATGAAGAAGCCGCCGCAGAAGCGGCCGACGGTCATGGCGGTGGCGAAGCCCACGTACACCAGCGAGCCCAGCGCGGCGTCGAGGTCGTGGCCGTCGACCATCAGCAGCGGCAGCCAGTCGGTGGCCGCGCCCTCGGCGAGCGCCATGGCCAGGACGACCGCGCCGATCAGCAGCAGCCGGGTGTCCTTCCACAGCGGCCGCCCGCCGGCCGCCCCCTCGCTCCCCTCGGCGGCGTCCGCCTCCGCGGCTGTGGCCGTCCGCTTGCCGACGCCGCCCGGTACGTCACCGAAGGAGGCGAGGAAGACGGCGAGCGCGACGCCGGACATGATGATCAGGTGCCACTGCACGGGGAAGCCGGCGGCCGTGGCCAGCATGCCGAGGCTCGCGCCGAGCACGGTGCCGAGGCTGAAGAACCCGTGCAGCGCCGTCATCACGGACCTGCCGAGCAGCCGCTCGACCTCCGCCCCCTCCACGTTCAGCGCCACCTCGCCGGAGCCGCCGCCGAGGCCGAAGACGAAGAGCCCGGCGGTGACGAGGGCCGCCGACGAGGCGAGCGCCCCCGTCCCCACCCCCGCGACCCCGAGCGCGATCAGCACCGTGCCGCCGCCGATCACCGGCCGGGTGCCCATCCGGGCCACCAGCGCCCCCGAGCTGGCGATGCCGATGGTGGAGCCCACGGACAGGCCGAAGAGGATCAGGCCCATCTCCGCCGTGGACGCCCCCAACTCGTCGCGGACGTCCGGGGTGCGCGTGACCCACGACGAGAGTGACAGCCCTGGTATGAGGAACATCAGGGACAGCGACAGGCGCCGGCGGCGCGAGGCGGTGGCCATCGGGGGCTCTCTTTCGAAACGGTGACTCGTCAGCGCCGGGGCGACGGCCGTGCGGGCATAGCAGGGGAACCGTGTCGCGGCACGGCTCCTCCCGCAGTGTCGTTCCGACCCCGCCGCGGGCTCAAACCCATTTCGGTAGGTGGACTCCGGCGGGCGCCGCGCGGCCGTACGGCGCCGGGGCGGCGCGGACCCCCGGCCGGTTTTCCCGCCCCGTGCACCGGCGGGTGATCGACAGAGTAAGGTAAGCCTTACCTCTGCCGCAGGTGGCGGGTACTTCCAGGAAGGTGTCAGGTCAGGATTCCGTGCGGTTATATCTGCTGGCGCGCAACCCCACCGACTCGGTCACGGACGGCTTCCTCCCCGCCGCACGCCGCCTCGGCCTCGACGTCACGGTGCTCACCGACCAGCCCGCCGCCCACCGGCTGCGCGCACCGGAGCCGGAGACCCTCGGCTGCGACGTACGCGACTTCCGCGCCGTGATCGCCCGCATCTCCGCCCACCACCGCCCGGACGCGGTCTTCACCAACAGCGACCACCTGCAGACGCAGGCCGCGCTCGCCGCCGATTACTTCGGGCTGCCCGCCAAGAGCTGGCGGGCCGCCCACGCCACCAAGGACAAGGCCGAGATGCGCCGCCGGCTCGCCGCCGCGGGCACCGATCCTGTACGGGCGGCGGAGCTGCCGGCCGGGGCGGACCCGGCGGCGCTGGACATGCCGTACCCGTGCGTGGTCAAGCCGCGCGAGGGTGTCGCCAGCGAGGACGTGGTGCTGGCGGCCGACGCAGGGGAGCTGGTGCGGCGGTGCGCGGAGATCCGGGCGCGGCGGCCGGGCGAAGCGCTGGTGGTGGAGGAGTTCCTGGCCGGCGAGCTGTACACGCTGGAGACGCTGGGCGACGGCCGCGTACGCCACCTCCTCGGCGGCTTCCACACCGAGCTGTCGCCGCCGCCGTACTTCGCCGAGGAGCGCATGTCCTACGTGCCCGCGCACCCCGGCGACGTCACGGCCCAGGTGCTCGGGCAGCTCGACGCGCTGGGCGTCGGGTTCGGCGCCTGCCACACCGAGTTCGTGGTGAGCGGGGGCCGGGCGCGGCTCGTGGAGGTCAACTACCGCGCCATCGGCGACCAGTGCGACCTGCTGCTCGCCCGGCTGCTCGGCATCCCGCTCTTCGCGCACATCCTCCGTACGCACCTGGGCGAGCCGCTGCCCGCGGACCTGGGGGTGCGGACCGACGGCCGGGCCCGGCTGTCCTACCCGTGCGCGGACGCCGCCGGGACGCTGACGGCCGCGCCGGGTCCTGCGGACCTGGTGGTGGACGGGGTGGAGCTGACGTACCGGCCGCTGCGCGCGGTGGGCGAGCGGCACGAACTGCACCGCACCAACCGCGACTTCCTCGGCGTGGCCCGCGGCATCGGCACCGACCAGCGGCGGGTGGACCGGGCGGTGGCGGACTTCCTGGCCGCGCAGCGCTGGGAGATCACGCCGTGACCGGGGCCGCGCCGGACTCCGCGGGCGAGATGGACGCCGAGGAGGCGGAGCTGACGCTGCGGGTGCTGAGCACGCTGCTGCGCGAGGACGCCGCCGGGCTGCGCACCCGTACGACGGCGCAGGAGCGGGCGGACGGGCGCTGGCTGCGCCTCGCGGACCCCGCCGGTAGCGGCGCGCTGCTGCTGCCCGTGGCGCCGGACGGCTTCCAGGGCACGTACGGCGCCCGCCTGCCGCTGCTGCTCCGCGAGAGCGGCGGCGCGACCGCCGAGGTCACCGGGCTCGACGCCGTCCTCGCCGCCCTGGCGGGCCGCGCCGAGCCCGAAGACCGCGACGGCTTCGCCGGCTTCGCCGCGGAGTGCCGGCAGGCGCTGGCCGCGGCGCGGCTGCACAGCGCCACCCGGGACGCGACGGCCGCGGCGCTCACCGCGCGGTACGGGGCAGAACCGGCGCGCTGGACCGGGCACGCGGGCACCCTCGCGTACGACGCGCTCGCCGCCCGCCTCGACCACCCCGTGTACCCCGCCTCGCGCGGGCGCGCCGGTCTCGGCGAGTCCGAACTGCGCGCCTACGCCCCCGAGTTCCACCCCCGCTTCGCCCTGCGCTGGCTCGCCCTGCCGTACGACGCCCTCACCCTGCGCGGCACCCTCGACCCCGCCGCGCAGGACCCGCCCGCCGGCTGGCCCGCTCCCTCCGCCCTCGGCCTGCCGGCCGCGCTCGACGGCACCCATCTCGCCCTGCCCGTCCACCCGCTGACCCCCGGCGGCCCGCTGGAGGGCGCGCTGCGCGCCACCGGCCTGGCCGAACGGGCGGCGCTCGCCCCCGTTCCGTACCTCGACGTGGTGCCGACGCTCTCGATGCGTACCGTCGCCTCGGCCGCCGACCCCCGGCTGCACCTCAAGCTGCCGCTGGCCACCGCCACCCTGGGCCTGCGCAACCGGCGCACCGTCAAGCCCGCCACCCTCGCCGACGGGGCGACCGTCCAGCGGCTGCTGGAGGCCGTCGTCCGGCGCGAGCCGCGCTTCCGCGGCACCGTGCTGCACGCCGACGAGACCGCCTACGCGCACGCGGGACACGACCTGCTCGCCGCGCTCTGCCGCCGCCAGCCCGCCGGGCTCGACGGATCCCTCGTCGTCCCGCTCGCCGCCCTACTGGCCCCCGCCCCCGGCGGCCGGCTCGTCATCGACCACCTCGCGGAGCGCTGCCACGGCGGCGACCCCCTCGCCCTGCTCGACGACCTCCTCACCCTCCTCTTCGACTTCCAGACCACGCTCTTCGGCTACGGCGTCGCGCTGGAGTCGCACCAGCAGAACGTCTCGCTCGTCCTCGACCCGCCCGGCCGGACCGCGACCGGACGCCCGCGCGTACGGCTGCTGTTCAAGGACGACGACGGCCCGCGTATCCACCACGCCCGGCTGCGCGCCGCCCTCGGGCCCGACGCGCCTGCCCCCGGCGACTTCGCCGACGCCCGCACGCTGTGCGACGGCGACGGTCCCGTGGCCGACGTCTTCGCCACGATCACCGTCCATCTGTGCGCCGGGGCCTACGCGTTCGGCCTCGCCCGGCACGGCCGCGCCCCGCTCGCGGCGCTGCTCGCCCTCGTACGCGACCGCCTCGCCGAGGCCGTCGGCCGGCTCGGCACCGGACCCGGCGAGCCGGGCGCCGTGCTGCGCGCGCACGTGCTGACCGCCGGGCACCTGCCGGTGAAGGCGATGGTCACCGCCGGGACGCTTTTGTCCAAGGAGCGCTCGGGGGCGGCCGACATCAACAAGCACTACACCACTGGACCGAACTACCTCCGCGCCGCCGCCTCCGGGCCACGGCCCGGCACCGTCCCGTACCCGTCCACCGGCTGGAACCGTTGATGCCCCTTACCGCCTCACCCGCCACCGTGCCCGCGACGGCCTCCCCCGCCGACCTGCCGACAGCCGACGAGGCCGTGGCGCACACCCTGCTCAACTGCCTGCTGCGGGAGGTCTGCGGACCCGAGCGGCAGGCCACCGTCGACGGCGGCCGGCTGCTGCTGCGGCTGTCCCGCCGGGGCGTGCTGCTGCGCGTGGCGGTGCGCCGCACCTCGCTGCTGGGCGCGCACCGCTTCCGCGGGCCGGTCGCCGAACGGCGGGACGGCGACTGGGCGGAGGCGGGCTGGCGGCGGCTGGCGGAGCTGGTGCAGGACGAGCTGTCGGCGCGTACGGGCGTGCGCAACGACGAGTTCCTGGAGCAGGTCGCGGCCAGCCACCGGGGTACGGCCGACGCGCTGGCGGCGGTACGCGAACGGCCCGCGGCCGCGGCAGGCGCCGGGCCGCTCGCCGTGTATCTGGACTCCGAGCAGTGTCTGCCGCTCGGCCACCGCTTCCACCCCACGCCCAAGGCCCGCGGCGGCGGCACGGCCGCCTGGTCCGCGTACGCCCCCGAGGCCGGTGCCGCCTTCCCGCTGCGCCACCTCGCGGTACGGGCCCGTCTGACCGCCGAGGAGACCGCTCGGCCCGGCGCCGCCGCCCCGCTCGACCGGCTCCGCCCGGTCCCGGACGGCTACCGGCTGCTGCCCGTCCACCCCTGGCAGCACGAACTCCTCGCCGGCCACCCGGCGCTGCGCGCCGCCCTGGACCGCGGCGACGTGCTCGACCTCGGCACCGGCGGCCCGCCGTGCACCCCGACCGCCTCCGTGCGCACGCTGCACACCGGCGACGGCTTCCTGAAGTTCAGCCTCAACGTGCGCATCACCAACTGCGTGCGGAAGAACTCCCGTTACGAGCTGTCCGGCGCAGTCGCCCTGACCCGGCTGCTGCACCCCGTGCTCGACGCCCTCGCCGCCCGCCACCCCGCCGCCGCCCTGCTCCGCGAACCGGCCTACCGCAGCCTGGCGCTGCCGGGGCCCGGCGGCGCGCCGGACCAGAAGCTGCTCGAAGGCTTCGGGGTGATCGTCCGCGACGGGCTGGCCGGCGTGCTGCGCCCCGGCGTCACCCCGCTGCTCGCCGCCGCCGTCGCCGACGAGTATCCGACCGGCCCCGCGCACCTCTCCCGGCTGCCGCCCGCCACCGCCGCGCAGACCGCCCTCGACTGGTGGTCCGCGTACCTGGAACTGCTCGTCCCGCCCGTCCTCGCCGCCTACTTCGACCACGGCGTGGTGCTGGAGCCGCACTTGCAGAACGTGCTGCTGTGCGTCGACGCCGAGGGGATGCCGGCGCAGGTGGTCTTCCGCGACCTGGAGGGCACCAAACTGCTGCCCGGCCGGCACGCCGGCGCCCTCGCCGGGCTGCCCGCGGAGGTGGCGGGGCCGATGACGTACGACGAGAGCCGCGGCTGGCACCGGGTGGTGTACTGCCTGCTGGTCAACCACGTCGCGGACATGCTCGCCGCGCTCGCCGACCTGCACCCGCGGTACGAGGCCGCGCTGTGGGCGCGGGTCCGCGCCGTGCTGCTGGACTGCGCCCGCGACCTCGGCGACCCGCCGCGGCTGCGCGCCCTGATCGGCGGGGCGCCGCTGCCCGCCAAGGCCAACCTGCTGACCCGCTGGGGCCGCCGCGCGGACCGCGAGGCGGGCTACGTCGACCTGCCGAACCCGCTCGCCGCCCCTCCCCCCGACTCGCCCCGCCGGAGCCACCGTTGACCGCCCCGACCCCCGGCGTGCTGGCCCGCCTCGGCACCCTCGCGCCCGACGAGCTGCCCGCGTACGTCTACGACCTGGCGGCGCTGCGCACCCACGCGGCCGCCGTACGCACCGCCCTCCCGGCGCCCGTCGAGCTGTACTACGCCGCCAAGGCCAACCCGGAACCCACGGTCCTGGCCGCCCTCGCGCCGTACGTCGACGGCTACGAGGTCTCCTCCGGCGGCGAACTCGCCCACGTCGCCGCCGCCGTGCCCGGCCGCCGCCTCGCCTTCGGCGCGCCCGGCAAGACGCCGGAAGAGCTGGCCGCCGCCCGCGCGGCGGGAGTGCACCGCGTGCACGTCGAGAGCCTGCACGAGCTGCGCGTGCTCGGCGCGCAGACCGCGGACGCCCCGCCGGACGCGGGCGTGGACGTCCTGCTGCGCGTCAACCTGCCCGTCGCCGACGGCTCGCTGGCGGGCGGCGCGCTGGCCATGGGCGGCCGCCCCTCCCCCTTCGGCCTGGATCCCGCCGACGCCGACGAGGCCGCGCGGCTGCTCGCCGGGGGCGCGTACCCGCGGCTGCGGCTGCGCGGCGTGCACGCGCACCTGGCCAGCGGGCTGGACGCGCCGCGGCTGCTCGGCGTGGCGCGCTCGGTGGTGACCGGGGCGCTGCGGCTCGCCGGGCGGGCCGGGCTCGGCGCGCACGCCCTGGAGGTCGACGTCGGCGGCGGCATGGCCGTCGACTACGCAGAGCCCGAGGGGCGGTTCGACTGGCGGACGTACGGCGACGGCCTCGCGGAGCTGGCCGCGACGCACCCCGGGCTGACGCTGCGCGTCGAGCCGGGGCGGGCGCTGACCGCGTACTGCGGCTGGTACGCGACCGAGGTGCTGGACGTCAAGCGCAGCCACGGCGAGGAGTTCGCCGTGGTCCGCGGCGGCACCCACCATCTGCGCACCCCGGCGACGAAGGGCCACGACCAGCCCTGCACCGTCCACCCCTCGCCCCGCCCGTGGCCGCACCCCTGGCCGCGGCCGGCGGCGCACGGGGCGGAGGTCACGGTCGCCGGCCAGTTGTGCACGCCGAAGGACGTGCTGGCGCGGGGCGTTCCGGCAGCGGGGCTGCGTGCCGGGGACCTGGTGGTGTTCTCGCTGGCGGGCGCGTACGCCTGGAACATCTCGCACCACGGCTTCCTCATGCACCCGCACCCCGGCTTCCACTTCCTCGACGGACCGGGGTGAGGGGTCAGCGGCCGAGGAGGTGCCGGCCGCGGCCGGTCAGCCGGTGCACCACGTGCGCGCCCGCGCGCTCGCTGCGCACCAGCCCGGCGCCGCGCAGCACCGTCAGATGGCCGCTGACGGTCGACGCCGGCATGCCGAGGCGGGCAGCGACCGACCCGGTGGTGGCGGTGGCGGCCAGCGCGTCGAGCACCCGGGCGCGGGCGGTGCCGAGCAGCGCGGCGAGCGCGGGCGGCGGCCGTCCCGGGCCAGGGCCCGCCGGGTGGCGGCGTACCGGATAGACCACGACCGGCGGCAGGCTGGGGTCGGCGATCGCGATCGGCGCGGTGTGGCAGAAGAAGGACGGGATGAGCCGGACGCCCCGGCCGCGCAGCCGCAGGTCGTAGTCGACCGGGTACGGCGCGGTCAGCACCCCGCCGCGCCACCGGAACGGCCGCAGCGTGCCCAGCACCGCGGGCATCCCGCCGTCCAGTGCGGCCATCCGCCACTCGCGGTCGGCGGCGATGGTGGCCTCCACCTCGCTCCACTCCGGCACGATGAGCCGCGCGTGGAACTGCCGTACGGCGTCCGCGACCCGGCCGAGCTGCGCCCGGTCCCCCGCCGCGAGCCGCCGGGTCCACGCGGGCAGCGGCCGGTGCCGGGCGGCCTCGCGCAGCTCGCGCGCCAGCCGCCGGCCGGGCGTGGCGAGCAGCGTCTCCAGCGCCGCGGACAGGCCCTCCTCGGACTCGACCGGGGTGAGGAAGTCGGGGAAGTACGCGGCGTCGGCGGGCGCCAGGTCGCGCAGCAGCCGGCAGGCGGCGCGCAGTTCGCCGCCGTGCAGCCGCGCGGCCGCGCGCCGCCGCCACGGGCGCAGCCGGGCGGGCAGCCGGGCCGGGGGCGTGCTGAGCACGTGCAGCCCCAGGATCGCCTCCCACATGGGATCGGCGGTCCCGGTCAACTGCACGTGCCGGAAGTCCCGGTCGCCGAAGTGGATGCGGAGCGTGCCGGCCATCCCGGCACGCTAGGCCCCCGAACGCCGCGGCGGCCGTGGGCTTTTCGACCGAGCCGGAAAAGCCCCGCCCGCCGCGCCGCGGGCCGCCGCCTACGATCCGTGGCCTGACACGGGAGCGCACGAGACCGGGCCGGCGGACCCCGGCCCGGCGCCACGAATCGACACGGCCCAGGAGGTCATGGTGAGCGAGACCCGTCCCACCCGCCGGCGCGTACTCAGGGCCGCGGGCGGCCTCACGGCGGCGGTGGCCGCCGGCGGCGCCGGCGTCCTCGCCGCGGCGGCACCCGCCGGCGCCGCGAACGACGGCTTCGGCCTGCGGATCACCGACCGCAACGAGTCCGACCCGCGCATGTGGTACTACCGCTTCGCGACCGACGCGATCGGCTGGGACCCGGGCGTCAACGTCCTGCTCCCCGACGGCTACCACGGCAGCGGGCTCCGCTACCCGGTGCTCTACCTGCTGCACGGCGGCGGCACCGACGCGGACTTCATCCAGTTCGACCGGCTCGGCATCCGCGCCCTGACCGCCGGCAGGCGCGTCATCGTCGTGATGCCGGACGGCGGCCACGCCGGCTGGTACTCCAACCCCGTCTCGTCCAACGCCGGGCCGCGCAACTGGGAGACGTTCCACATCGCCCAGTTGCTGCCCTGGATCGACGCCAACTTCCGTACGTACGCGGAGTACGACGGGCGCGCGGTCGGCGGGTTCTCGATGGGCGGCTTCGGCGCGCTGAAGTACGCGGCCAAGTACTACGGGCACTTCGCCTCGGTCAGCTCCCACTCGGGCCCGGCGAGCCTGCGCCGGGACGCCGGGCTCGTGGTGCACTGGGCGAACGTGTCGTCGGCCGCCGTGGAGCTGGCGGGCGGCACGGTCTACGGCGCGCCGCTGTGGAACGAGGCGCGGGTCAGCGCCGACAACCCGATGGAGCGCCTCGGCAGTTACCGCAACAAGCGGGTGTTCCTGGTCGCCGGCACCAGCCCCGACCCGGTGAACTGGTTCGACACCGCCAACGAGACCCAGGTCCTGGCCGGCCAGCGGGAGTTCCGCGGCGCCCTCGCCGGCGCCGGCATCCCGCACGAGTGGCGCGAGGAGCCCGGCGGGCACGTGTTCCGCCCGGAGATGTTCCGCCAGGACCTCGACGGCATCCTCGCCCGGCTGCGCAAGGCGTAGCAGCCGGATCCGGTACGTACACCCCCACGTCCCCCACCACCCCCACGACCCCCCACTCCAGGAGACCCGATGCGTCAGCACCGCACTCCACGCGCTCCCCGCTCCCGCCTCGTCCCGACCGCCATCGCCACCGCGCTCGCGGCCACCGCCGCCTGCGCCGTGCTCGCCGCCCCGGCGACCGCCGCACCTGTCGAGGGCCCCGGCCCCACCGTGGCCTCCGTGCTGGAGCGCGGCACCGCCTCCGGCACCGCCGTCGTCAGCGGCCAGAACCGCCCCGGCACCCGGCTGCACGTCGACGGCGAACGGACCGCGGCCGCCCGTACCCTGGACGTCGACTACCAGGTCCAGGAGACCGGTTACTGGTGCGGCCCGGCCGCCACCCGCATCGCGCTGTCCGCGCGCATCGCCCCGCCCAGCCAGGGCGCACTGGCGGCCCAGCTCGGCACCACCGAGGCCGGCACCGACCACATCGGCCAGGTCACCGGCGTGCTCAACGCCAACCTCGGCACCGGCTGGTACGAGACCAAGGAGATGCCGAACGACCCGCCCACGCAGGCGCAGCGCGACCTGCTGTGGCGGGACATCGTGCTCGACGTCGACAACGGCTACCCCGTCGTCGCGAACATCGTCGCCCCGCCCGGCAACCAGCCGCCCGGCTACCCGCCGGACCAGACGATCTACCACTACTTCACGGTGATCGGCTACGACGACGCCCAGCGCACCGTCCTCATCGCCGACCCGGCGTCCTTCGGCGGCAACCAGATCTACTGGCTCTCCTTCGACCAGCTCGCCACGCTCATCCCGCCGAAGGGCTACGCCGCCTGACGCCCCCGCCGGGTGCGCCGGGGCCCGTCCGCGGGAGGGCGGGCCCCGGCGGCTCTCACAGGCGGCGGGGCAGGCCGCGCAGGATCTTGCCCTCGGTCGACAGCACGTAGTCGCCGCCGTCGAAGCGGCGGGTGCGCGCGAACATCAGGTACAGGTACTTGAAGTTCTCCGCGAAGGCGTACGCGGGGAACAGGTCGCCCTGGCGCATCGGGGAGGTCGTCACGTCCTCCAGGATCGTGTAGCCGCCGGGGACCCGGGCGTGGGCCTTCATGCCCTCGAAGTACTGCCACGCCGTGCGGCGGTAGAAGTCGTCCTTCGTCAGCCAGTACAGGTCGAAGGCGCCGTTGACGTACTCGGGCCGGAACTGGTTGCCCCGCGAGGTCGGGGTCATGGTGCCGTAGTCGATCTCCTCGGGCAGCACGGGCCAGCGCTGCAGGACAGACTCCCACGAGCGGTGGTAGCGCTCGCCCAGGCGCCGGTCGCCGCCCTTGGCGACCAGGCCGCCCCAGAACGACGCCAGCTCGGACTGGCGGCGCCCGGTGGTCTCGCCGGTGGCGAAGTCGACCTGGCGGTACCAGACATGGCCGTCCCACTCCTCCACCAGGTGCTCGGTCATGGCGCCGTTGAGCAGCCGCCACCAGCGCAGGCAGTCGCGGTCGCCGAACAGCTCCCAGGCGCCCCACAGATACTCGTAGAAGGAGTCGACGGGCGGGTTGGGGCCCTGGTCGGTCGGGTCGGTCCAGCGGCCGGTCTCGACGTCGAGCCGGGTGCCGAGGAGGTCGAGCGAGGAGCGCCGGTCGAGCACGGCGCGGTAGGCGCGCTTGGCCGCCTCGTAGTACTTGCCGTCGCCGGTGAGCTTCGAGAGCATCCCGAACTCCAGGATGTTCGTGCCGATCTCGGCGAGCGGCGGGGTGGTGCCGTGCACCTCGCCGGTGCGCAGGTTGGCGCGGGTGTACGGCATGCCGGTGGGCGACTTGGTGAACGCCGGCAGCAGCCGGTCGGTGAAGTCGACGCACAGGTCGAGCAGCGACTGCCGGCCGGTGACGAGATGGCCGGCGAGCAGCCCGCCGACGACACGGATGATGGCCTCGAAGACGTGGAAGTCGGCGTCGATGTCGAAGTCGAGGTTCTGCTCCAGCCAGTCGGCGGCCTCCGTCAGGTCGTCGTCCAGCTCCATCACGTACAGCGTGTCCAGCGCCTCGATCACGGACAGGCCCACGGGGTGGCCCGCGGCGAAGAACTCGTTCGAGGTGCCGGAGACGGGCCGTACCTCGTCGTGGCCCCAGGCGGCCGCGCGGTAGCCGTTCCAGGCGTGCAGGAACTCGGCGCGGATCTCGCGCGCGGCGTACGGCCCCGCGGGTACGCGTACGGCGGCCGCCGGGTGCACGGCGGGTCCCGGCACGGCCCGCGCGGGCGCGGCGTGCGCCAGCGCGCCGGTGCCCGCGGCGGACGTCGCGGCGGCGGCTGCCAGCAGCCGGCGGCGGGAGAGAGGGGTGCGGTGGTGTGCGGCGGTGCCCATCGATGCTGCCCCTTCGCGGTGTGGACGCGCCCCCCGACGCGTCTGACATCGTTGTCACGTGCGGTCGTGAATCGAGGCTAGCGGGGCTGGGGGCGGTGTCAATGGTGCCCGCGGAGTGTCGCGTTGCGCGCGGGACGGGTTCCGCCGCGCGCGGCCGGTGCGCCGCGCGGTCCGCAGGGCAGTGGGCGTACGCGCCCACGGCACCCCGCGCGAGCCCCCGCGGCGAGCGCCGTCCGATGGGGCATCATCGCGCCATGACCGACTCCGCAGCCGCCGCGGGCGGCGGGCGGGTGGCGCACGGCCGGGTGCCGATGACGGGCCGCGACCCCGGGGAGCGCGGCCGGGGCGTCACCCCGCTGGAGCTGCTGTTCGACCTGACGTTCGTGGTCGCCGTCGGCACCGCCGCGTCGTTCCTCGCCGAGATGTCCGCCGGCGACCACGCCTGGCGGGCGGTGGTGGCGTTCACGCTGGCGATGTTCGCCATCAGCATCGCGTGGATCAGCTTCAGTTGGTTCGCGTCCGCGTTCGGCACCGACGACTGGCTGTTCCGGTCACTGACGATGCTGCAGATGATCGGCGTCGTCATCTTCGCCCTCGGCCTGCCGGCGATGTTCCACTCCGTCGAGAAGGGCCACCACCTGGAGATCCGCGCGATGGTCATCGGCTACGTCGTGATACGGATCGCGATGGTGGCGCAGTGGTGGCGGGCCGCCCGGGAGTCACCCGAGTACCGCGACGTGTGCATGGCCAACATCCGCTGGACCGTGATCGCCCAGGCCGGCTGGCTCGTGGTGGGGTTCACCAGGCTCTCGTTCGCGCTGGTGATCGTCGCCTACGTGGTGTTCACCGCGCTGGAGCTGCTGCTGCCGGTGTTCACCCAGGGCGGCGCGGGCGGGACGCCGTGGCACCCGCACCACGTCGCCGAGCGGTACAGCCTCTTCGCGATCATCACGCTCGGCGAGGGCGTCGTCGGCACCGTCGCCTCCTCCGGCGGCCTCCTCGGCGGCCCGGACGGCACCGAGTGGACGGCGAACGCCGTGGCCGTCGTCGTCGCCGGCGTCGGGCTGACCTTCGGCATGTGGTGGGTGTACTTCACCACGCCCTTCGGTGACATCCTGGTGCACCGGCGCGCCCGCGGGTACCTCTTCGGCTACGGGCACATCCCCGTCTTCGCCGGCATCGCGGGCGCCGGCGCCGGGCTGCACGTGGCCGGGCTGTACCTGGAGCACCATGCCGTGATCGGCGAGACGGCCGTGGTGCTCTCCCTCGCGCTGCCCGTCGGCCTGTACCTGTTCGTCATCTACGCGCTGCACACCCTGCTGCTGTCCGCCAGGGACCGCTTCCACGTGCTGCTGATCTCGCTCACGCTCGCCGTGCTGGGCACGGCGGTGCTGCTCTCCGCCGCCGGGACGCCGGTCGCGGTGTGCCTGCTCGTCGTGATACTCGCCCCGTTCGTCACCGTCGTCGGCTACGAGACGGTCGGCCACCGGCACCAGCAGCGGATGCTGGCGGCGCTCAGAGCCCGCCGTTCCCCGTCGTGAGCAGGAACTTGCCCACCGCCACCAGCAGCCCGAAGAACACCGCGACGCCGATCAGCACCACGGACACGCCGCGCGCCGCGCGCTGCGAGCGCCCCGACAGCCGCCGCGGCGAGTCGTCGGCCTGCCGGAAGCCCGCGGCCACCACCCCGGCGCCGCCCAGCAGCACGGCGGCCGCCACCCACCACCACTCCACGTACGTCCCCTCCCGGTTCCCGTCCCCGCACACGCCCCGCACCCGGCATCCGCTCCCGGTGTCCAGCCCCGCGAGCGCGATTCCCGTACGCCGGGACCGCGCACCTCCCGGTGCGCCGCCTCCGCGGCCGCACCTGCTCCCTCGCGGCTGCTACTCCTCGATGCTGCGCAGTTCCAGGCCGAGCGCGCGGAACTGCTCGACGGGCCGGTGGTAGCCGCGCTCGATGTGGTGGACCCCGCGCAGCGTCGAGCCGCCGGTGGCGACCGCCGCCGCCAGCACGGCGGAGAACCCGGCGCGGATGTCGGGCATGGTGACGTCACCGCCGCGCAGCCCGCTGACGCCGCGCACGACGGCGGAGTGCAGCGCGCCCGTGTCGTGGTAGCGGCAGGCGGGGCCGCCCAGGCAGGTGTCGTACACCTCGATCTCGGCGCCCATGCCCTGCAGCGCGGAGACGTACGCCAGCCGGTTCTCGTACACCGTCTCGTGCAGCACCGACATCCCCTCGGCCTGCGTGAAGAGCACCATCAGCGGCGTCTGCCAGTCGGTGGCGAAGCCCGGGTGGGTGTCGGTCTGCACGGCCGCGGCGCGCAGCGTCCGCGGGGCCGAGGCCGTGATCCACTCGTCGGTGATCTCGAATTGGGCACCCATCCGCGCCAGCGTGGTGATCGGCGTCACCAGCCGGTCCTGCGGGCAGCCGTGCACCCGCACCTCTCCCCCGGTGACCAGCCCGGCGACCAGGTAGGAGAACGCCTCGATCCGGTCGCCGCCGAGCCGGGTGGTGGCGCCGCCGAGCGCGTCGACGCCCTCGACGACGATCCGGCGGTCCGGGTAGAGCGAGATCCGCGCGCCCATGCGCTGCAGGAACAGCGCCAGCTCGACGATCTCCGGCTCGGTCGCGGCGTTGCGGATGACGGTGCGGCCCTCGGCCCGTACGGCGGTGAGCAGCACCGTCTCGGTGGCGCCGACGCTGGGGTACGGCAGGTCGACGCGGGTGCCGCGCAGCCGGGCGGCCCGGGCGTGGATGCCGTCCTCGGCCAGCTCCACCTCGGCGCCGAAGCGGCGCAGCGCGTCCAGGTGGAAGTCGACGGGCCGGCGGCCGATGGGATCGCCGCCGACCATCGGCACGAACGCCTCGCCGGTCAGATGCAGCAGCGGCCCGAGCAGCAGGATCGGGATCCGGTTGAGCCCGGTGAACGCCTTGTCGACGCTCGGGTCGGTCACCGGCGCCGGCACGACGGTGACCTCGCCCTCGGCGCGCTCGACCTTCATGCCCACGTGCTCCAGGATCCGGGCGGTGATGCCGACCTCGCCGACGTCGGGCGCGTTGCGTATGGTGCTCGGCCCGGAGCCGAGCATCGCGGCCACCATGTGCTTGCTCACCGCGTTCTTCGCCCCGCGCACGGTGACGTCACCGCGGAGCGGTCCGGACGGCTCGATCTGCCACAGCTTCCCAGTCACCCGTGCAGCCTACGACCGCGCACCCGGGCCCCCTCCCCCGGCCCCGCGCCGGCTCCTTACCAGCTCCCGGTCACGCGGTCGTCCCGAACGGGTGAGGGAGGCCGTGCGGCCCACACGCTGCGCAGCTGTCTGCGTACGCTGTGGTGGTCTCACGATCACGGCGTGGACGGACTGCCCCGGGGGTGCCATGGGATTCGGCTTCGGCCAGCGGCGCGGCGGAGAACTCCCCGTGGAGCTCACCGGCTTCGTCGGCAGGACGGAGGAGATCGCCCTGATCCGCGCCGAGTTGGCGCGGTCCCGGCTCGTCACGCTGGCCGGCCCCGGCGGGGTCGGCAAGAGCCGTACGGCGATGCGCGCCGCCACCGGGCTCACCGCCCGCTTCCCCGACGGCGTATGGCTGGCGGAGCTGTCGGGGCTGCGGGATCCCGAGCTGCTGCTCACCTCCCTCGCCGCGGTGCTGGAGCTGCCGGAGCAGCCGGGCATGGGCACGCTGGACGCGATGGTGGCGCATCTGCGCGAGCGCCGGCTGCTGATCGTCCTCGACACCTGCGAGCACCTGCTGGACGCCTGCGCGATGCTCTCCGACGTGCTGCTGCGCGAGGCCCCGGGCGTGAGCGTGCTCGCCACCAGCCGGCAGCCGCTCGACGTGCCGGGCGAGCGCTGCCTGACGATAGCGCCGCTGGATCCCGCCGACTCGCTGGAGCTGTTCGTGCAGCGCGCGGCGTCCGTGGTGCCGGGCTTCGCGGTCACCGACGCCAACCGCGAGCAGTTGCTCGCGCTCGTCGGCCGGCTCGACGGGATGCCGCTGGCGCTGGAGCTGGCCGCGGTACGGCTGCGGGCGGTGCCGCTCGCGGAGCTGGCCAGCCGGCTCGACCGCCGCTTCGAGGTGCTGACCGGCGGCCGGCGCACCGCCCACACCCGGCACCAGACGCTCCGTACCGCCATCGGCTGGTCCCACGAGCTGTGCACCGCGCACGAGCGGCTGCTGTGGGCCCGGCTGTCGGTCTTCGCCGGCTCCTTCGACGTCTCGGCCGCGGAGCGGGTGTGCGCGGGCGGCAAGCTGGCGCGCGAGGACGTGCTGCCCGCGCTGATCGGGCTCGTCGACAAGTCCGTGGTCCAGCGCACCGGCGAGGACGGCGACCGCTACCGGCTGCTGGACTCCATCCGCGAGTACGGCGCCGACTGGCTGGCCCGCGCCGGCGACGTCGAGGCCGTACGCGAGCGGCATCTGGCATCCATGCGGGAGCTGGGGCAGCGCTTCTGGGACGAGCTGCTGACCCCCGCGCAGCTCGGACTGCACGCGGCCGTACGGGACCGGATCGCCGACCTCCGGGTGGCCATGGCCTACGCGTACGACACCCCCGAGCGGGCCCGCGACGGCCTGTGGCTGGCGGCGCAGCTCGCGCCGTACTGGCGCGCCGCCGGCACCCTGTCCGAGGGCAGGCACTGGATCGACAAGGGGCTCGACCTGGCCCCCGCGGTCTGCGAGGAGCGGGCCTGGGGCCTGCTGATGACCGGGATCTTCGGGATCTGGACGGCCGACCTGCCGACGGCGGCGGAGCGCTTCCCGCTGGCGCGGGACGCCGCGGACCGGGCGGGGTCGGAGCGCGTCGGCCGGTTCGCCGACGCGTATCTGGGGGCGCTGACGGCGCTGGGCGGCGAGGTCGACGAGGGCCTGGCGGCACTGGCGGAGGCGCGGCAGCGGATCGTGGCGGCCCGGGACGGCCTGGGGATGGGGGTCGTGCACTACGAGGAGGCGCTGCTGCGCGCAGTGCTGGGCGACACCGGCCAGGCGCTGCGGCTCTGCGAGGCGGGCCTCGGGTATCTGGAGGGCACGGGCGACCGGCAGTTGTTCGCCTCCACGCTGGTGATCCAGGGCGCCATCCAGTGGCTCGCCGGGGAGTACGAGACGAGCCTGGAGCCGCTGCACCGGGGGCTGGAGGCCGCGGGCGAGATCGGCGAGGCGCTGATCGTGGCGCTGGCGTGCCTCGCGCTGTCCTGGCACGCCGCCCGCGAGGAGCGGTACGTCAAGGCCGCCTGGCTGCTCGGCTACGCGGAGAACACCCGGCGCCTCAGCGGCGACCCGGTGAGCATGCTGCCGTCGCTGCTGGAGGAGCAGGAGTCGGTGGAGAAGGCGGTGGCCGAGGCGCTGGGCGCCGAGGAGTTCGTACGGTGGCGCGGGCGCGGGGCGCGGCTGCCGGGGGCGGCGGTCCTCGCGGCGGTACGGGCCGACGCGGACGAGCCCCCCGGCGCGGCGGCGACGGACCCCGCGGCGAGGGCGCTGCCGGAGGCGGACGGCAGGACCGCGGCGCCCGCCCTGACGCGGCGGGAGCGCGAAGTGGCCGCGCTGGTCGCCCAGGGGCTGTCCAACCGGGAGGTCGCGGAGCACCTGGTGATCTCCAAGCGGACGGCGGACGCACACGTGGAGCACATCTTCGCCAAGCTGGGGATCACCTCGCGCCGCGAGATCCCCGCCGTCCTGGAGTAGGTGCCGCTCCCGGGCGGCACCGCGGCCGGTGCGCGGCCCCGGCCGGCGGGGGTACGGCCGCTGCCCCGCGCCCGGCGGCGCCCCGTGCCCGTACGCTCGGCCCATGACGATCACGTACGAGTGGCGCGGCGAGTTCGGCAACGCCGACGTCAACGTCCTGCATGCCGAGGGCTTCCACCACCGGGTCCTGGACATCGACTGGCGCGCGCAACTGGACCGGCACAGCCTCGGCTGGGTGTGCGCCCGGGACGGCGATGCGCTCGTCGGCTTCGTCAACGTCGCCTGGGACGGCGGCGTGCACGCCTTCGTCCTGGACACGGTGGTGCCCGCGGCACGGCGGCGCGAGGGCATCGGCGCCGCCCTGGTCGCGGCGGCGGTGGCAGGTGCCCGCGCGGCCGGGTGCGAGTGGCTGCACGTCGACTTCGACGACGAGTTGCGCCCGTTCTACTTCGACGGCTGCGGCTTCGAGCCGACGGCCGCGGGCCTCATCCCGCTGACCGGCTGACCCGCTGACCCGACTGAGCGGCCGACCGGCCGACTGGCTGAGCGGCCGACCGGCTGACCTGCGCGCACCGCGGCGACGGCGCGGCGCCACCGCGCGGCCACCGGCTCGTCGCCCGATCGCCGCGTCACATGTCGCCCATGGGCGGCTTTGCGCCGTTGCCCGGCCGGCGGCCGTGGCCGGAGGATAACGGTCGTCGGGGCTCCACGAAGCCGCCTGGGGAGGCCGCATGAGGTCGAGCAGCCGGATCCGCCGCGTCACCGCCGTCCTGGGCGGCGCGTTCGCGCTCGTCGTCGCCGTACCGCACGCCGCCTCCGCGGCTGCCGCCGCACCGCCGCAGGCGCTGCCGGCCAACGCGGACGGCCTGGAGCAGACCTTCCAGCCCGCGTACGACTACGACACCGACGGCTGCTATCCCACCCCGGCCATCGGCCCCGACGGCACGGTCAACCCGGGGCTGGAGCCCGGCGGTGCGCTCGACGGCGGCTGCCGCGACGCCGCGGACCTGGACAACACCAACGGCTACTCGCGCGCGAAGTGCAACAACGGCTGGTGCGCCGTCGTCTACGGCCTCTACTTCGAGAAGGACCAGGCCCTGCCAGGCACCGGTCTCTTCGGCCACCGGCACGACTGGGAGCACGTCGTGGTCTGGATCCGGAACGACCAGGCGCAGTACGTCTCGACCTCCGCCCACGGCGACTTCGACACGTACCCCCGCGACCAGATCCGGTGGGACGGCACCCACCCCAAGGTCGTCTACCACAAGGACGGCGTCGGCACCCACGCCTTCCGCCCCGCCACCGGCAACGACGAGCCGCCGGAGAACCACCAGGGCGGCTGGCAGTTCCCCGACCTGGTGGGCTGGAACGGCTATCCCGCGGGGCTGCGCGACAAGCTCTCCACGACGGACTTCGGCAGCGCCAACTTCGGCCTCAAGGACTCCTCCTTCGTCTCCCACCTGGAGAAGGCCCTGCCCGCGGGCATCCCGTTCGACCCCGGCGCGCCGTAACCCGCGCGCCGGCCCGGCCGGTTCACGACCCCAGCAGCGACAGGTCCTTCTTCGTGATCGTCGCGGTCTCCAGCAGGTCGGTGATGAGGTTGTGGTTGAGCGCGTTGCCCACCGGCGGCGGCACCTCCTTCGCCAGCAGCCCGTGCACCCCCTTGCGGCTGAGCTCCCGCCGCACGCCCGAGACGACGTGCGCGGCCGTCTTCTCCGTCCAGTTGCGGTGCGGTTCCCGCCGTTTCAGCTCGTCCGCGACCTGGGCCCAGGTCAGCGGCTGCGGCTGCGGGTCGCCCTGCAGATAGCGCTGGGCGAGGCAGACGATCACGAGCCGCTCGTCGTCCTCAAGTTCCCGCTCGTCACTGAGGGTCGACTCCTCCTGCACGGTCGGGCCGCCGGCCGCACCGCCGGACCTGGCCGCGGAGATCCGCACCTCCAGCAGGTGGTCCTGGCGGGGCGAGACGACGAACAGCGGGGTGTAGCCGGCGGGCAGGAACGCCTGGTCGCCGCGGTGCACCAGCCGGGAGTCGGGGAAACGGATGGGCCGCTTCCCGGTGTTGGTCAGGACCCAGCGCGCGTACTGGCGGGTCAGGATCCCCTGCCGGCGGCTGACGTGCTGGTCGCCGCCGCCGACGCAGACGTGCACCTCGGGCTCGTTGCGCCCGAACACCACCGTGAAGCCCGCGTCCGGCGCCACGCTCATCCCGCCGTTCGCGCCGAGCACGAACAGCGTCTCCGGCTGCGGCGGCACGTCGGCGGGCGGCAGCCCGCGGCTGAGGCTGCCGACTTCCTTCGGCAGCAGAACGATCTTGCTCGCCATGACGGGTACCCCCTTCTCCGGATAACTGCGCCTCACCGTAACCATGCCCGCCCCGGAGGGGTCCCGAGCCCGGGAGACTACGGCCTGTCGCCCGGATCTTCGCCGGGCTCGCGACGGACCCTAGGCGTTCGAGTCGGCGGGCGGGGCGCCCCAGGCGATCTCGCCGCCGGCCTCGACGCTGTACGGTCCCGCACCGCGCACGGCGGCGGGTATGCCGGGGTTCGGCGAGCGCTGGGACATCCTCTTGACGCCGTCGACGTGGATCTCGTAGGTGACCTCGCCGTAGTGGGACAGTTCGACGCTCCAGGCCGCCTTGCCCTTCTCCCGGGGGACCTCGACGGTCTTGCGCCAGGGCAGCGCGACGTCTTTCAGCGTCACGGGCTCGCGGTTGACGGCGTACGTCATCTCCTCGACGGGTCCGTCGCCGGTCAGGGCGATCGCGACCGGGACCGGCTCGGGCGGCGGCGGGGCGGGCTCGGGTTTCCGGGCGGGCGGGGCGGAGTCCTCCGCCGCGGGGCGGGCGTTGTCCCGCGTCCCGGGCTCCGGGTCGTCCTCGCGCAGGCTGAGCAGGGCGACGGCCCCGGCGCCTGCCGCGAGGGCCGCGACGCCGCCGAGGAGCAGCCGGCGGCGCGGGGAACCGGCCGGTGCGAGCGGCGGGTTGGCGGCCTCGCCGGCGTGGGCGTCGATCGCCGCGAGGACCGGCGCGGGCAGCCAGGCGGCGCCGGGCGGCGGGGTGCCGGGGTCCTCGGCCGCGGCGAGGCGGGCGCCGAGCGCGGCGGGCGTGGGGCGTTCCGCCGGCTCCAGGCGGCGGCAGTCGGCGATCAGTTCGCGCAGGGCGGCGTCGTCCCCGGGTCCTGGCGGGTCGCCGGAGTCGGTGCCGCGGGCGTAGGCGTAGGCGAGGGTGGAGCCGAGCGAGTACACGTCGGTGGGCGGTCCGGCCACGGCGCCGGCGACCTGCTCGGGCGACATGAAGCCGGGGGTGCCGGCGGGTTCCGCGGGCTCGGCCGCGGCGGCGATGCCGAAGTCGACGAGCTTGGGCCCGTCGGCGGTGAGCAGCACGTTGGCGGGCTTGACGTCGCGGTGGACGACCCCGGCGCGGTGCACCGCGGCCAGCGCCTCCGCGAGCCCGGCGGCCAGCCGGCGTACCGAGTGGACGGGCAGCGGCCCGAACCGCTCCACCGCCTCGTGCAGCGAGACGGACGGCACGAACTCCGTCGCCATCCACGGCACCCGGCCCCCGGGGTCGGCGGCGACGACCGGCGGGCTGTGCACGCCGCCCGCGGCGGCGGTGGCCGCGACCTCCCGCACGAAGTGGTCCCGCGCCTCGGGACGTCCGGCCCGTTCGGCGTGCACGACCTTCACGGCCACCAGCCGCCCGCCGCGGGAGCGGCCGAGGTAGACGACGGCCGTGGCGCCCGCGCCCACGCGCGCCAGGATGCGGTGTCCGCCCAGGGAGCGGGGGTCGTCGTGCTCAAGGGGCTCCACTCGTGCCTCCGTTCGGCCGGCGTGCGGTGGGGGGTCTGAGTGCGTGTACGTACCCGTCCGGGAGGCCGGCGAAGACCAGCCCGGCGGGGCCGGCCGTGACGGCGTGGACGTACTCGGCGCCGCCGTACGTCCACAGGACGTCTCCGTCGGACGGGTCCAGAGCGTACAGCCGCGGGCGGCCGCCCGTGGTGCCGTCTTCGGCAACACTTCCCCAGACGTGCACTGCACCGCCGGCGAGGCCCGCGAACTCCGCGTCCGGCAACCGCCAGACGGAGTCTCCGGTGTCCGCGCGCCATGCGTGGAGCAGGCGGTCCTCCGTGAGGTAGAGCATGCCGTCGCCGGCGGCGTGGACGGTGCTCGGGTACTCCAGCTCCCTCTCCCAGGCGACGGCCTTGTCCGCCGCGGCGAGGACGGCGAGGCGGAGGTAGGCGTCGCAGACGAAGACGAGGCCGTCCGCGGCGAGTACGGCGGTGGAGTTCTCGGCGGGGAGGCTCCACCGCTTCCCGCCGCCGGCGGCGTCGAGCACGTGGACCTCCTCGCCGTCGTCGGCGACCACGAACCCGGCGCCGGTGGTGAAGGAGAAGGCGGTGGTCCCGTCGGACCAGCGCTCGTCGCCGCTGCGGCTGTCCAGCGCGACGACGCCTCCGGCGCCGACGTAGGTGAGGCCGCCGGCGGCGGCCACGGCGTGGACGATGCCGAACTCCTCCCCGTACGTCCAGCGTTCGGCCCCGAGGCGGGGTCGAGGGCGAGGACGCGCTGGGTCTCGGCCCCCTGCGGACCGACGAGGTAGGCGGTGCCGTCGCCGGTGGCGAACTCCCCGTCGTCGCCGGAGCCCCAGCGGCGCCGCCACAGCTCGTCGCCGGTACGGGGATCGAGGGCCTGCACGCCGCCCTTCCCGCCGCCGTGGGCGAACACCGCGCCGCCGGCGGCGTGGAGGCCGGTGGTGCTCTCACCGCGGTAGCGGGCCCGTACCCGCCAGACCTCCGCCGCCTCGGCGGGCGGCGCGGCCCGGGCGCCGGAGTCCGTGCGCCGGCGGCGGTCGTCGGGGGGCGGGGTGCCGCCGGACGCGTCCAGCAGCGGGCGGGCGAGGGCACCCGCTCCGGCGACACCGGCGGCGGTCAGGGCGACGAGCAGGGCGCGGCGGCGGGGCCGGGGCGCGCCGCCACCGGGAGCGCCGCGGGGTTCGCCCCGCCCCGCCCCGCGGGCGCCCCCGGCCTCCCCCGCCTCGCCCGTGCCGGTCGCGGCCGTCTCGGCGAACGGGTCCGCGGTCGCCTCCCCGGGCCGCACCGCCCCTCCCCCCGGCCACGGCGCACGGGCGCTGCGGGCGTCGATCTCCTCGGCGAGCGCGGCGGGCAGCCAGCGCGTGCCGTGCACGCTCGCCGCGGGCTCCCCCAGCAGGTCGAGCACCGCGGCCGCGGCCGGCCGGCGGCGCGGCTCCGCGCGCAGGCAGGCCCCGACGACGCTCCGCAGCCTGCGGTCCGTCACGCCCGCGAGGTCGGCCTGCCCGCGCTGGATGCGCTGCAGCGTGTCGACCCGGTTGCCCGCGTCGAACGGCGCCCTGCCGGCCGTCGCGTACGCGAGCACCGAGCCGAGGGCGAACACGTCGGCCGGCGGCCCGGCCCGGCCCCCGGCGGCCTGCTCCGGCGACATGAACCCGGGCGTGCCGATCAGCGCGCCGTCCTGGGTGAGGGTCGCGGAGTCCTCGGGGCGGGCAATGCCGAAGTCGATGACGCGCGGGCCGCCGGGCGTGAGCATGATGTTGCCCGGCTTGAAGTCGCGGTGCACGAGACCGGCCCCGTGGATCCCGGCCAGCGCCTCCGCGAGCGCCGCGGCGAGCAGCCGCACCACGGCGGCGGGCAGCGCGCCGAAGGTCCCGACGGCCTCGTCCAGCGAGAGCCCCGGCAGATACGCGGTCGCCAGCCACGGCGGGTCCGCGTCCGGGTCGGCGTCCACGAGCGGCGCGGTGTACGCGCCCGTGACCCTGCGGGCGGCGGCGACCTCGCGGCGGAAGCGGGCGCGGTAGCGGCCGTCGCCGACCAGCCGGGGGCGTACGACCTTGACCGCGACGAGCGTCCCGGCGGGCGAGCGGCCGAGATAGACGACGCCCATCCCGCCGGCGCCGAGCCGCTCCAGCACGCGGTACCCGCCGATCTCCCGGGGGTCCCCCCGCTCCAGCTCCGCCAACGCGCCCCTCCCCTCCGCTCCCCTCCGCACCGGGACCGCCGTACCGTGCCGACGAGCCGAAGCGTAGGCCCACCGGTTGCCCCTCCGTTCATCCGCAGATGGCAGACTTGCGGCGGGTGCGGGTGATGCCGTACCCGAGGCGATGACCGCACGCGGAGAGGACCTGCTTGCCCATGAGCGTCTACGACGTCGAGCTGCACACCCTGGCCGGCGAACCCGCCTCGCTGGGGCAATTCCGGGGCACCGCGGTGCTCGCCGTCAACGTGGCGTCGAAGTGCGGTCTTACGCCCCAGTACGCGGGCCTGGAGAAGCTGCACGCGCAGTACGCGGCCCGCGGGTTCGCGGTCGCCGGGTTCCCGTGCAACCACTTCGGCGGCCAGGAGCCGGGCACGGCCCAGGAGATCGCGGCCTTCTGCTCGGCGACGTACGGCGTGACCTTCCCGATGTTCGAGAAGATCGAGGTCAACGGCCCGGACCGGCACCCGCTCTACCGGGAGCTGGTGCAGACGCCGGACGCGGACGGCGCGGCGGGCGACGTCCAGTGGAACTTCGAGAAGTTCCTGCTCGACCCGGAGGGCAGGCCGGTCGCCCGGTTCCGCCCGCAGACCACGCCGGACGACGCCGCGCTGATCGCGGCCGTCGAGGCCGTCCTGCCGCGCTGACGGAGCCTCCCCTACGCGGGCGGCGGATGCCAACGAACGTGCAACGATCACCCGTTCGACGGGCCGACCGCCGTTCGCGCGCTGCGACAGTGACGCACATGATCCGTCGCCCCACGCTCGCCGCGCTCGTCCTGTGCCCCCTGCTCGTCCTCACCGCCTGCGGTGAGGACGACGCGGGCGGCGGGCCGTCCCCCGCGGCCGACGGCAGGCCGGACCCCGGCGTGCCCGCGCCCCCGGCCGCGAGCCGGGCCCCGAGGCCCGGCGACGGCTCGCAGGACCCCGACGACATCAACGGCGACGGGCACCGAGACCTCCTCGTACCGGTGTTCCTCGGCGGCGACCCGCAAGTCGCCGAGGAGCGCGTCGCCGTCGTCTACGGCTCGGCGGACGGCCTGGACCCCGCGACCCGTACCGTCTACGGACGCCGCGACCTCGGCCTGCCCGCCCTGCCCGCCGGCTTCCCCGCGCCGGACCTCCTCCGCGCGGCGGACGTGACCACCGCCGACCTGGACGGCGACGGCTTCCCCGACTTCGTGACGACCTCCACCGGGACCGCCGAGCGGCAGGAGGACCTGATGGGGAAGCCGGAGATGCCGTACGTGAGCTTCGGCGGCCCGGAAGAGCCCGCCGCGAAGCCCGAGGCGGTCCCGCTGCGGCTGCCGGGCGTGGCCGGCGTGGAGCCGGGCTCACCGGTGCGCGGGGACTTCGACGCCGACGGCCACCACGACCTGGCGGTGCCGGAGCGGGCCGCCCCGGGCGCGAGACTGGTGGTGATGTACGGCCCGTTCAGCCGCGAGGGCGAGCCCGCGCGCACCGACACGAGCCTGCCGTACGAAGAAGGCACGCTCTCCGCGGACGGGATCGACCCCACCGGCGAGCCACGCGCGACCGCGCTGCTGCGGCAGGGGCTCAGCGACGGCGGGCAGGACCCGAACACCCTCTACCCGGCGCGCCCCGGCACCGGACTGACGGGCGAGGCCCGCGAGTTGACCGCCGGCAGCGGCCACGCCTTCGGGGACTTCGACGGCGACGGGCAGCGGGACGTCGCCGTGGGCGACGACGGCGGCCGCAACAACGAGCCCGGCTACGAGACGGAGGCGCCGGAGGTCGACGGCAAGGCCACGCTCTACCCCGGCAGCGGGGACGAGCCCGTCGTCCTCGGTCTGCCGGAACGGCCGGCCGGCGAGGACCCGTACTACGGCCCCGGCGGCTTCGCCGCCGCCGACCCGGACGGCGACGGCCGCGACGGGCTGCTCGTCGCGACGTACGACGGCGCCGTCCTCCTCGACGGCGACGAGCGCACGCCCGTGCTGCGCGAGGGCCCGGCGCGGACCGCGGACGGCAAGCGGACGAAGGCGAAGGACCGCAACGCCCGGCCGGTGGGCGCCGGGGACTTCGACGCGGACGGCAGGGACGAACTGATCCTCAACTGGGCGCCCGACCCGCTCTTCGCGCTGTACGGCGAGAAGCCCGCGTACTGGTGGATCACCGAGGGCGCGACGGACCGCGACGCGGTGACGTTCGCCACGACGGAGTTCACGCCGCGCCGCTCCTGAGACCCGCGGCGCCGTCAGCCGACCGCTCGCGGCGGGGCGGCAGGCAGAGGTACGCGGACAGCACCCCGGCGGCGGCGACCAGGCTCCACAGCGCCCAGGGCCCGGCGGCGTACGCGGCGCCCCCGAGAAGCGGCCCGGCACCGGTGCCCACGGTGTACGCGGCACCGTGCAGGCCCTGGTAGTGGCCGGTCATGTGCGGCGGGGTCAGGCCGCCGAGGTACGCGTACGCGACGGAGCTGGTGATCATCTCCCCGCACGTCCACACCACGACCGTCGCCGCCAGCAGGGTCATGTCCGTCATCAGCCCGGTGAGCGCGAGCCCGGCGCCGACGAGGAGGTTCCCGGCGGCGAGGACGTACTCCGGCCGGCAGCGGGCGACCGCGCCGGTCGCGGGCAGTTCCAGGGCCAGCACCAGCAGGCCGTTGAGCCCGATGAGGAGGCCGTAGTCGCGGGCGCCGAGCCCCGCGTCGGTGACGTGCAGGGGCAGGCCGACGGTGGACTGGATGTAGACGAACTCGGCGACCGCGGTCATCAGCAGGAAGCGCAGCAGGAACGAGGCCCGCGGCGCCGGCGGAGTGACCGCGCTCGGTGAGGTAGAGCACGATGAACACGGGCAGGAAGTTGCCGACCCGGTTGACCAGGATGCCGAGGCTCACGATCCACACCCGGCCGGGCAGGCCGCGCAGGGCGTCGCGGAACCGCTGCTCGGCGGCGTCCGGCCGGCCCTGCGGGGCGGCGGTCACGGGGCGGGCTCGGTGCGTATCCGGACCGCGGCGGCGAGCCGGCGGGCGTGGGCGACGGCCTCGGCGGCGGTGGCGCCGCGGGTGAGGACGTGGCCGGCCTTGTCCTCGTTCCAGGTCAGCGGGGACACCACGGTGCCGGGCCGCACGCCGAGCCGGAGTTCGACGCAGGCGGGGTCGGCACGCGCCTCGTCGGCGCCGGTCACCGCCACCACGCGGCCGGGTTCCGGGGTGAGGAACCGTACGGCCGCACCGGCCCGCGGCTCGGGCGCCGCGGTCAGCGGCGGCAGGACGCCGAGCCCGGCGGCCAGGGCGTGGCTCTCCATGTCGACGCCGTAGGCGATCTCGGTCAGCTCGTTGATGCGGTCGCCGCCGACGCGGTTGTGGGACTCGACGATCCGCGGGCCGCGGGCGGTCAGCTTGACCTCGGTGTGCCCGGGGCCGTTTCGCAGCCCGACCGCGTCGAGGAAGTCCGTGACCAGCCGCGTGACGTCGCGCAGCGTGCCGGGCGCGACCGCACTGGGCTGCGCGTGGCCGATCTCCACGAAGCCGGCGCCGCCGGTCTCCTTGTCGGTCACCGCGACCACCACGTGCCGGCCGTCGAAGCTCAGGGTCTCCACGCTGATCTCCGGCCCTTCGAGGTACTCCTCCATCAGGAACTCCTCGAAGGAGCCGGCGTCGGAGAGGTCGCGCGCGGTCCACTCGCCGTCGAGCGCCCGGAAGCGGTCGGCGACGGTGTCGGCCGCGGTCCGGTCCCGTACGTGGAACACGCCCAGGCTGCCGGACTCGCGGACCGGCTTGACGATGACCGGCAGCCCGTGGGCCGCGGTGAACTCCCGGACGTCCGCCGCCGACCGGCCGACCGCCGCGGCCACCGGGCTGACGCCGCGCTCGGCGAGGCGCCGGCGCATCCGCCCCTTGTCGAGCAGCAGCTCCGCGGTCTCGACGGACTCGCCGCCCAGCCCGAGCGCCTCGTTGATCCGCGCCGCGGGCAGCAGGCCCAGTTCGAACAGCGACACCGCCGCCCGTACCGGATACGCGGCGTGCAGCGCCCGCACGAGCGGCAGGAGCCGATGGGTGTCGGCGTAGTCGAGCAGCAGCGCCTGGTCGACGTACGGCCAGTGGCCGCTGCCGTACGCGTCGGGGTACTGGACGTGCACGACGTCCAGGCCGAGCGCCCGCGCCTTGCGCACCTGCGCGAGCCTGCCGCCGACGACGAGCACGCGGGGGCGTGCGGCGGCGGACCGGGGGATGTCCATGATCGGTTTCCCTGCTTCCTGGGGTGGGACGTCCGACACGCTACGACCGGTTCCGGACAATCCACTTCCGGAATATGCAAGAGCCGCCTAACCTGCCCGGATGCCGACCGACCTCAGCCCCACCGCCCGGGCCCTGCGCACGATGGAGATCCTCCGGGCCCGCCCCGGCGCGACGGCGGACGAACTCGCCGCGGAGCTGGGCGTCACCGAGCGGGCGGCGCGCCGGTACGTCGGGATCCTCCGGGAGGCCGGCGTCCCGGTGGAGTCGACCCGCGGCCCGTACGGCGGCTACCGGCTGGGGCGCGGCGCGCGGCTGCCGCCGGTGGTCTTCACCGAGGCCGAGGCCCTGGCGCTGGTCATGGCGGCGCTGGACGACGCGGACGAGCTGGTGGGCAAGGCGCTGGACAAGGTGATCCGGGTGCTGCCGGAGAGCGTCGGCCGGCAGGCGGCGACGCTGCGGGAGCACGCCGCGGCCGCCCCCGACCCGAACTCGGCCCGCCCCGACCCGGCGACCACCGGCGCGCTGGTCGCCGCGTGCGCGGAGCGGACGAGCGTGCGGGTCACGTACCGCAGCGAGTCGGGGCGGGAGTCGGAGGGGCTGGTCGACCCGTGGGCGGTGGTCGTACGCCACGGGCGCTGGTATCTGCTGTGCCGCTCCCACCGCGCGGACGCCATCCGCACGTACCGCGTGGACCGCATCGGCGAGGTCCACTGGACGACCCGCGCCTTCACCCCGCCCGACGGCCTCGACCCGGTCGCGGTGCTGGAGGAGAACCTCGGCACGGGCTGGGAGTACCCGGCCCGGGTGGCGTTCGACGCCCCGGTGGCGGAGGTCGCGCGCTGGGTGCGGCCGCCGATGGGCCGCCTGGAGGCCGCAGGTGAGGGCTGCGTGCTGGTCGGCAGCACGAGCGCGCCGACGATGTACGCGCGGGACTGGCTGGCCCGGATGCCCTTCGCGTTCCGCGTCGAGGGCGGCCCGGAGCTGCGCGCGGCGGTCGCGGCGCTGGCGGCGCGGCTGACGGCGGCGTCGGAGGCGTCGGAGGCGTAGCGGGAGTCACGTCAGCACGCCGGCGGCGAGGGCGAGCAGTGCAGTCGCCGCGGTGAGGGTCGCGCCGAAGGCAGCCCCGGCACGCAGCAGGGCGGCGGGAGCCGAGGCACCGTCCCAGCGGGCCGGCAGCCCGGTGGCGACAAAGCCACCACCGTCAAAGGTGTCGAGCACTTCCCCGAAGGCACCGTCACCCGTACCCCCGCCCCCGGGACGTCACCTAGCCTCCCCCAGCGCCAGCGCCCGCAGCAGCAGGTACGCCGACTGCACGAACCGGCTTCGCAGCGTGACCCCCGAGTTGGTCAGTGCCACCACGCACACCTCCCGCTCCGGGCTCAGGCCCACGAACGCCGTGCAGCCGCGGGTCGCGCCGCTGTGGAAGTACAGCGTCGCCCCCGACAGGGTGCGGACGCTCCACGCCAGGCCCGACTTCTCCTCGTCCTCCGCCGGCAGTTCACGGATCCGCACGACCTCCGCCAGCGGAATCCGCAGCGACCGCACCACCCCCGAGTCCTCCGGGTCGAGGTGCGCGCGGAGGAAGCGGATCAGGTCGTGGGCGCTGGAGCGCACCGCGCCCGCGCCGGGGAGGGCCGGGATGACCCAGGGCGGGCGGCGGCGGCCGTGCCAGTAGCCGACGGCGTACGCGGGGTCCGGGGCGGCCGGGGCCGCGGTGCCGGTGTCGGCGAGGTCCAGCGGGTCGAGGACGCGCTCGCGGAGCATCGATCCGTAGTCCGTGCCCGCACCGTCGGCCAGCAGCCGGCCGAGCAGGCCGACGCCGAGGTTGGAGTAGCGCATGAGCGTGCCGGGCGGGTGGTGCACGATGGCGCGGCCGAGCGCGGGCAGCAGCATGTCGGGGGTGAACGACCGGTACGGGTTGGCGAACCAGGACGGCAGCCCGTTGAGCAGCAGTCCAGGCGGGAGCCGGGGCAGGCCGGAAGTGTGGGTCGCCAGGTGCTCGTAGGTGATGGCCCGGCCGTGGCCGCGCGGGAGGGCGGCGTACGGGAGGCGTTCCGCGATCCGGCCCGTCAGGCTGACCTCGCCGCGCGCGGCGGTGTCGGCGAGCAGCAGCGCGGTGAAGGTCTTGGTCACCGAGCCGACTTCGAAGCGCGTGCGGTCGGTGACCGAGGCGGTGCCCGTACGGTCGATGCCGCCGCGGCACAGCGCGCGGTACGTGCCGGTCGCGAAGACCGCGACGACGACCGCCGCCCGCGGTTCCGCGGCGGCGGCCACCGCTTTGAGGGGTTGGTCGCGGAGGTTCACGTCGCCGCCGCCCGGCTAGGCGCCCAGGCGCGAGAGCACGAGAGACGCGGCGGCCGTGGCGACCACGGCGGTGTGGTAGTGGTCGTCGAACCGCCCGTCCTCGTCGCCCACATCGGTCCGCCCGTCGCGCGGGAGCATCCCGTCGTCGTGCTGCGCGGCGGCCAGCCGCCGCCAGGCGGCCGGTTCGAAGGACGGATCCGGCATGCAGGCGTCGACGATGAGGAGTTCGGCGACGAGATCCCACTCCTCGATCTCCAGCCACACGTCCGTCCACACCGGCAGCCAGGTCGCCAGATAGTCCCGCAGGCGGGGCGGCAGGGCCTCCGGTTGCGCGCCCCAGTCGGTGAGATGGAAGACGGTGTGGGTCATGTGGTACGCCGTCATCCAGTCCATGGTCCACGGCTCTGGCACCGTTCCGAGCCAGGTGGCCGCGGTGCGCGCGGGCCAGTCGGTGCGGTCGGCGACGCCGATGATCCGGGTCGCGTTGGCCACCGCCATGCGGCGGTTGGGCACGTGCTCGTACTCGCGGTACGAGGTGAGGGACGTCAGGTGGGCGAGCAGCGCCTGCAGCGGCTCGTGCCGGTAGCCGGCGCGGTGGAAGTGGACGTACGTCTCCAGCGGGTCGGTCATGGCGGGGAACCGCAACTGCCGCTCGTAGAGCAGGTCGCCGCCGCGGAGCTGGTCCCAGGCGAAGTCGAGGAGTGCGCCGGCCGCGTCGTGCTCGGGGGCGGGGAGCGAGGCGTCGCGCACCACCAGAGATCCGGCGAGCGCCAGTTCGGCCAGCGGCTTGTAGACGCTGTCGGGCTCGGCCAGTTCGGCCGTCGCGCCGTCGGCGAACGTGCTCTGCGCGCGGTTGCGGTGCAGCCAGCCCAGCGCCCCGGTGCCCAGGCGCAGTGCCGCGGTACGCACCGGATCCGCCGGCCCGGGAGCGGTCATCGCGGGCCCCCTTCTGCCGCGGCCAGGAGTCTTCCGGCGATGGCGAGGTCGAGCGCCGTACGGGCGCTGGGGGCGCCCCACAGGCGCAGGTGCTCCAGCGCCGTCGGGACGTCGAGGGCGGGCGACGCGCCTCGGCTCCGGGCCAGGGCCAGCCAGCGGACGAGCCGGGCCGCGGTGGGGTAGTCGCGGCGCATCAGGGAACGGACGGCGCCCTGGCTGAGCGCACGGACGTGCAGACAGGCCCGCTGCTGGTAGGGCCCGTCCACCTCCGGAAGCGCCAGCGGGGCGAGCCGCGCCATGCGCTGCGACCGCTCCTTCCACGTCAGTTCGGTGTCCTCCGCGTCCTCGACGATCCCGGCGATCTCGACCACCTCGGCGATCGCGGCGCGCTCGGAGTCCTCCCCCGGGTACGGGACGGCCGTCCGGGTCCCGGCCGCACCGCGGGCGAGCAGCGCGGCGGTGGTCCGGTCGCGCCAGCGGGCCTCGGTGCTGTCCCCCGGGCGGGGCGGGAAGACCCGCAGGGCCGATCCCAGGGTCTCCCGGTCGGGCTGCGGCAGCGGCTGGCGGCAGAAGAGCGCCGGCGCGAACAGGTCGGGCCCCAGGACCCGCACGGCCGCCAGGGCGGTGGTGTCTGCCGGCCGGTCCGCGTCGGACACGGCCGGCAGCGGAACCTGGGTGCCCCGAAGGGCACCCAGGACGCGCCCGGCCAATTGCTCCACCGCTTGGGCGTAGCCGGCCCCCAGTGCGGCATTCGACATCGGGCGCTCACCTTCTGCTGTCGGTCACGGACGTGATGGTGCGGGTTCTGGTCCGCGGACCGTTTAGGTGGGGCGCGGCTCCTTCGGGAGCTTCGGGGACGCGAGCGCCAGCAGCAGCAGGACGGCGCCGCCCGGCGGGGAGTACACGGGCGCGTCGCTGAACGGGGCCTCCGGCTCGTCGACCAGTGCCGTGAACGCGGCCCTCTCGGCCACGCCGGCCCGGACGGGGGAGAGAGCCGGGGTCGTCTGTACGGACATCTTGCCTCCAAGAGTCGTCCCCTCGCGGAATGCGACGGGAGGGAGTGACTGCGCCGCGCCAGTGACGAGCGCGACGGGTGCGGCCGGTGGTCACCCATCCGGCTCACTGCACCAACGTCGGTGTCCCCTCCCCGCCCGCCACTTAGATCCCACAAGGATGGAGACCACACGATGGGTGCCCCCGGAAGCACTGAGGTTTAGCAGGCCGGACGGGCCGCCCCCGGCGGCCCGTTCACACCCTGCCTATCAGGATGAAGCGCTCGTCGGAGACCGGCCGGCCCCACAACTGCTCGTCGCCGCCGAGGTCTTCGACCCGTACGTCGGCCACCAGCGGCCGCACCGCTCCGGCCAGCGCTTCCGCCCCGACGCCACCGCTCCACGGCAGCACTCCCGTGCCCGTCCCGTACGGCTCGGCGGCCGGACCGGCGCCGCCCCAGCGCCCCTCGACGAGCACGAGCACCCCGCCGGGGCGGAGCCGCGCCACCCATTCCCGCAGCGCGGCCTCGGGATCCGGCAGGGTCCACACCAGATGCCGGGAGAGCACGGCGTCGAACTTCGCGTCCCCCGTAGGCGGAACCGAGGCGTCCGCCACGAGCAGCCGGGCCCGCAGCCCCGCCGCCGCCACCTTGGCCCGCGCCTGCTCGACCATCCGCGGCGCCAGGTCCACACCGGTGACCCGGTGCCCGGCGGCGGCCAGCAGACAGGTCAGGGAGCCGGTCCCGCAGCCGGCGTCGAGCACGTCGGCGGCGGGCCGCGCGATCCACGCGTCCAGCCGGGCCGCCCAGGCAGCCCGCGTGGCCCCGTCCCGCAGCCCGTGATCGGGCTCGTCGTCGAAACTGCCTGCCTGACCGTCCCAGTAAGCGCCGATGGCGGCGGAGTCCGTCATACCCGGATCGTCGCACCCGCCATTGACATCGCCGCCGGACTGCGCACACCGGCGCACGACAGGCTCACCCGACGGCGCACCCGCACCCCGGATTGGCCCTCGCTTCCCGTCCGCTGGCGGGCGGGAAGCCGGACGGGTCCCCCGGGGGTCGGCCGGCGGCGGGACCCGGCCACGGCGCCTCCGTCGACGCGTCGAGCCGGGGCAGCCTGCTCGGCCCCCGGCACCGAGTTCTACGTCGAGGTCGACCCGCGCCGCCTGGAACAAGATCCCCACCTGGGCCGTTATAGCCACTCACGAGCACGCCATCGTGTCGGCGACAGGCGTTCATGGCCGAGCGCGCTCACGCGCGGACCATTGAGGTGAGCGCCGGGCCACGGCCCGCTGAGCCGCCCCCCTCGCCCGCAGACGGGCCCCGGCGACGCCCCCGGAAGGCACCGCTCCCCACCCACCGAACCAGAAAGCTCAGATCATGGACATCCCGGTCAGCCAGTCCCGCCGCAGCTGCCGTGGAGCGGTCGGTGTGCGCTTGTGCTTGCAGTAGCTCTGCCGGGCGACACCAAGGATCCGGCAGCACCTGTTGACCGGTGCCCCGGCATCGACGAGTCGGTCGATCACCGGGTAGAGGCTTTTGGGGCCGGCTTGTCCTCGCCAAGGAACTTCGCCGTCTGCCGGACGATCGCCAGCTCGGTTTCCAGCTCATGGATCCGCCGGCGAGCGGCTCGCAACTCAGCAAACTCGCTCGACGGCGTTCCCGGCCGCCGCCCGTTGTCGATGTCGTCTTGCCGCAACCACTTCGACAACGTGACGGGATGGATGCCGAGCTCCACCGCCGTTTGCCAGCCTGACGCAGACTCTGCTGAGCATGACCATCGTCACCGGCGTCGCACTGCTGGTGGGCTTCGAGCCCGCCGCGGGCTTCGGTGAATGGCTCGGCGTGATCGGCGTGCTCGTGCTGATCATCTTCGCGCTCACCAGTCTGTCGGTCGCGCTGGCCATCAAGGCCAAGAGCGTTGCAGCCGCGAGCAACATGCTAACGCCACTCATGATCCTCCCGATGATGGGCAGCGGATTCGTCCCCGACTCGATGCCCGCCGGGCTTCAATGGTTCGCCGACTACCAGCCGTTCACCCCGTTCATCGAGACCCCGCGCGGGCTGATGGTGGGCACCCCCGATCGGCAACAACCCGATTCTCGCCATCGGCTGGTACGCCCTGATCGCCCTGGGCGGCTATCTGTGGGCCAAGAATGTCTACAACCGCGAGCCCACGCAGTGAGCGGCTTACATAGTCACCCCCGTCCAACCGGCGGGTGGGCGTCCCCAAACCGAAACCTTTGCTCATCGACGAGCGCCCCCGGTGGGACTGACTAACCCGGGCCGTCCCGGGTGACGGCTCCCGGTTGCCTCACCGGACCGGAATCCTGATCTCAACAGTGGCTCCCATGCAACGCCCACCCCTGCGCGGGCTGACCATGGGCGTCGTCCCTGGCATTCCGGTGCGCTGCGCTGCACGGCTGCGCTGAAAACGTGTGTCCGGCCTGCTTGCGAACGTTCTGAGGTCAGGGGTCCAGGTACTCGATGACCAGCCGGAGAGTACTCCGATCAGGTGACACGGAGCTCCGGAACTTGAGGCATATGCCGTGATCCTGCCTTACTGGGCATATCCAACCAGGGCAGCCCGTTCCGTTCGGGGAGCGTGGCAACGGTGTGAGTTGTCGCCCTTCACACGTGGGGAGGTGCGTGGCTCCGCTGGAACCGCGATGGGCACCCCGGAGGGGTTGGATGGCCAGCCGGCACCGCGTGCGGTGCCGGCTGGACCTTTGTTTGCAAGGAAGGAGCCCATGGCGCACGCCGGTGGCGCACAGGCCCACTGGTGCTCTCTCCGCCGCCCTAATCATGTGATTGCCGCCTTGTCAAAGTGGCGCATCTGTGGAGTACTTGAAAAAGCGAACCGGTGGGCCGCCCATCCCATGACCGGGGATCACGACAGAGGGCGGCGTGTGCCGGTTTTTCTCCTGTGCGGCGTCGAGGGAATTCCCTTGGCACGGCGGCACTCTTCAGTCGTCTGCTCTTTCGTGCAATTCCTCCGCGAAGGTCGGCCCTGAAAGCTCTCATGGTTCCGCTGCGTTCTCTATCTGTTCCTGCCAGCGAGGAGTCTCTCCATGCCTATCTCTCCGAACCAGGGATCCACCGGCGGCGGTACGTTGGTGACGATCACAGGTACGAATCTGTCCGGCACGACCGCCGTCACCTTCGGCACCAGGCCGGCCACCAGCATCACCAACGTCTCTCCGACCCAGGTCACGGCCGTGTCCCCGTCGGGCACCGGCACCGTCGGAGTCACCGTGACGACCGCAGGCGGAACCAGCAACCCCATCCCGTTCTTCTACGTCGGAGCCCCGTTCAAGTCCTCGGTCGGCCCGGCTTCCGGCCCGCTGGCGGGCGGCAACACGGTCACCCTTAACGGTGTCGGGCTGGCGACCGCCAGCAGTGTCGCCTTCGGCGCCAACACCGCCACGCCAACGGTCGTCTCCGACACCCAGCTCACCGTCACCGTGCCGGCAGGCGCGGCAGCCGGACCCGTAGGGGTGAGCGTGACCACCGCAGGCGGGACGAACAACGGCCTGTCCTACACCTACCTGGACGTCCCCACCGTGACGACCGTCGCGCCTGCCTCCGGGCCGACGTCGGGCGGCACCGGTGTCACCATCACCGGCACCAACCTCGACACCACCGAGTCGGTCACCTTCGCCGGCACCCCGGCGCCGTTCTCCGTGGTGAACGCCACCACGGTCTCGGCCGTGACCCCGCCCGGCACCGCCGGTGCAGTCGACGTGGTGGTGACCAACCCGGCCGGTTCCGACACGGCCACCGGCGCGTTCACCTACGTCGCCGGTCCCGGTATCTGACCCGCACCCCGCCGCCGCCCGGCTCGCACCGGGCGGCAGCCGTGCCCACCGTTCGACCGGGCACCCTGCGCCGGGCGGACAGCCTCCGGCTTCTCCCGTGCGGTGACTCCCAGGCCCGGGCTTCACCCAAGCTGCCATTGGAGCATCCTTCATGCCGCCCACGATCAGTACCATCAACCCCACGCAGGGGCCCACTACCGGGGGCACCATCGTCACCCTCACCGGCACCGCGATGACGGGAACCACCGCCGTACGGTTCGGCAGTACCAACGCCACCTTCACCGTCAATTCGGCGACCCAGATCACGGCTGTGAGCCCTCCCCGCGCCGCGGGTGCGGCGGCGGTGACGCTCATCCATCCGACCGGGAACAGCAACTCGGTGACGTTCACCTACGTTGTGACGCAGGTTCCCCAGGTCACGGGGGTGACGCCTGCCAGCGGCCCAACGGCCGGCGGCACCACCGTCATCCTTACGGGAACAGGGTTCACCGGGGCCACGGCGGTTGGCTTCGCCGGAGCACCGGCCACGTCGTTCCTGGTGAACTCAGCCACCCAAATCACCGCCGTCACCCCCGCCGGCGCCGCCGGAGCCGCCGTGGTGACCGTGACGGCACCAGGAGGCACCAGCGCCCCGGACGCGTTCTTCTTCTACGCCGCGCCGCCCGCTCTCCACAACAGCAGCCCCGCCCAGGGCCCGACGGCGGGTGGCACCGTGATCACACTCAGCGGAAGCAACCTGCTCGACACCAGCGCCGTGCTCTTCGGCTCCACCAACGCCGCCTCCTTCACCGTGGTGTCGGCAACACAGATCACGGCTTCCACTCCTCCAGGGACGGGCAGCGCGCCGATCACAGTGGTCACGCCGGGCGGCACGAGCAATCCCGTCGCCTTCGCCTATGTCGCCCCGCCCACACTGTCGACTTTGGTACCCGACACCGGTCCGGCGTCAGCGGGCACCGTGGTCACTCTCACCGGCGCGAACCTGGCCACTACGTCGGCTGTCACCTTCGGCACTACGGTCGCCTCATTCACCGTAGTGTCTGACACGCAGGTCATCGCGGTCGCACCTGCAGGCGCCCCAGGCCCGGTCACGGTATCCGTCACCACCGCAGGCGGTATCAGTCCCGGGCTTCCCTACACACGAACCGCCATGCCCGGTATCTGACCCAGCGACCGGAGGGAAAGCCGCCTCACATCCCGCGCGACCACCCGTTCGATTCCCTCGGCTGCGGACCGGTGTCGCCTGGCGCGACGTCCCCGCCGAGACCGTGGGCTGCTCCGGGGTGGCAGCCTGGCGCCGGTTGATCGATTCGGCGCGTTTGACTGTCTTGCCGACGTCGTGATGGCTGGCTCGGTGCTTGTTCTTCGAGCCGGGAGGCCGTCCCGTACGCCGCCGGGTCCACCCCACCGTGCCGCCCGGCGTGGAGTACAGCCTGACCCCGCTGGGGCGAAGCCTGCTGGAGCCGGTCTCGGCGCTGGCCGACTGGGCCGTACGGCACGAGGAGGAGATCAACGAGGCCCGGTCCCGCCATGCCGCCGCACGGGACACCCCCGTGACGCCGGCCGACACCACGACCTGAAGTCCCCGGCCGGCGGCAGACCACTCGCCGACCCGCCGTCGGCCACGGGCGACAGGACGGGCATGGCCGTCGCCGAGGAGCCAGAGGGCCGTGCGCGGCGCGTTCCGGCCGGTCGTCGGCATTGCACCCGGTACTGCACAGCCTGCTCGCGAAGGGCGTGGATGAGCATCGTGACGTGGGGTGGTCACGGCCGCTGATTGCGGCGACCCCGATGTGCCGGACCGAGGCCGGCGACGTGATCGGGACAGTGCTCAGCCCCGGGATCCCGGAGGAGTCCGGGGCCAGGTAGGCGCGCGGGTCTGGCCGCGGGCAAGCCGCGTCGCCCGACTTGATAGGCAAGTGAATACTTGCCTATGGTGGAGGTGTGCCTGATGATGTGTTCAAGGCGCTGTCCGACCCGACCCGTCGCGCGATCCTCGACGAGTTGACGGAGCGGAACGGCCAGACCCTCTTCGAAATCTGCACGCGGCTGTCCAGCAAGCATGGGCTGGGATCGTCACGACAGGCGATCAGTCAGCACCTCGCCGTACTGGAAGCCGCGGGACTGATAAACACGCGGCGCGAGGGCCGCTACAAGTTCCACGACCTCAACGCCCAACCGCTTGAGCAGATCGTCTCGCGCTGGCTCAAGCCGCAACAACCGGAGACCGGACCATGAAGATCTACGTCGCCCACGTATTCGTCGACGACCAGAACAAGGCCGAGGCTTTCTACACCGACGTACTCGGCTTCGTGAAAAAGAACGACATCCCCGTCGGAGGCGGCGCCCGCTGGCTGACGGTCGTCTCGCCCGAGAACCCCGACGGCGCAGAGCTGCTTCTGGAGCCGTCCGGCCACCCCGCCGTCCCGCCGTACAAGGAGGCGCTGGTCAAGGACGGTATCCCGGCGACCTCCTTCGAGGTCAAGGACGTCCACGAGGAGACCGCTCGGCTGAGGGAGAAGGGCGTCGTCTTCACGCAGGAGCCGATGAACGCGGGCCCGGTCACCATGGCCGTCTTCGATGACACCTGCGGGAACCTGATCCAGATCATCCACCACAACAGCTAAGGCGTCGGCTCGTGCAAAAGATCAACACCTTCCTCATGTTCGAAGGACATGCCGAGGAGGCGATGAACTTCTACGTTGCCACCTTCAACGGCACGGTCGACAGCGTCACCCGCTATGGACCGGAAGGCCCGGGTCCCGAGGGATCCGTGCTGCAGGCGACGTTCACCCTCGGCAGCCAGCAGTACATGTGCATCGACAGCCACGTGAAGCACGGGTTCACGTTTACCCCTTCCCTCTCACTGTTCGTCACGTGCGACGACCAGGCGGAACTGGACCGCTTGTTCACGACACTCGGCGAAGGCGGCGGAGTGCTGATGCCGCTGAACAACTACGGCTTCAGCACGAAGTTCGGCTGGGTGAACGACCGCTACGGCGTCTCCTGGCAGCTGAACCTGCCATAACACCGCGTGCCCGGCTTCGAGCCGCACTCCCCGGGGCCTCGCTTCCCCGCGGACAAGCCCACCCTACGGCGAAGGGGCGTGGCGAAAACCTCGTGCCATGTCCCTTCGTCAAGCCTCTGACTCCGTCAGACTCCGGCATATCACCCACCGGCGAAGTCCTTCATCGTGTCTCCGTGCTTGATCGGTCGGCGGTGTCCGCGGACGTACGGGGGCGGGGCATCGTGAGCCCCGGGTCAAGGCGCTTGTCCGGGGCCGTTCCGGTCGTACTCGACACCGTCGCAGCCCATGCGGGCGGCGAGGCCGAGGCGGGCCCAGACGATCTCGCCGAACGCGCCGCACCGCTCCCCGCGGAGGTCGAGCGAGCGCTCGCCCTCCCATCCGGTGTTCCCGTGATCGCGTGACTTTCGGGCCAGCAGACGATCTCTGCCTCGGTCCGGCGCACGAACGCCGACGTCAGCAGGGCATCCGAAGCAAGACCAACGAGCGTCAAATGAGCGTCAAGATACCTCGGAGAGCGTCATTTCAGGGTCAGGATATTGCCCATACCGCACACGACGCACATCATGCGCATCACGGAAATCGCAGGTCAGGCCGCCTTGGAGGACGACGACCTGATAACGCTGGAGCACACCGCCGCGCTCTGCCCCTGCCGGTACGGCCCGGGTCTGTGCGGCTCGTCCGGCGGCGGCCGGACCGGCCTCCTCCTCACTCTCGAATACGACCAGTCGTATCGTCAATCGGATGGCGCGGCCGCGGACTTCTCACCCCTCCGCCGGCCCCAGGAGATCCGCGACGCAGGCGAGGTAGAGGGCCATCGCCGTACCGGGGTCGCGGGGGTTGCGCCCGGAGAGTTCCGCGGCCTTCGCGAGGTGGTAGAGCAGGGTGTTGCGGTGGACGGCGAGGCGGTCGGCGGCGCGGAGGAAGGGCTACAGCTTCGCGGTGCCCGCCGAGGTGCTACCGCGCCGGCTGATCCACCTGGGTTCGGCGAAGTCGGTGCTGACGCCACTGGGGCAACAGGTGCGGGTGGCGGGCACGATGGAGTTCGACCTCGACGCGGACCGGTTCAGGCAGCACCGGGTGGAGGCGATCGTGGCGGCCGCGCGGCCGTATCTGCCCGCCGCGGACTGGGACCGGCGGGAGCAGGAGTGGGTGGGCCCGCGGCCGATGACCCCGGACGGGCTGCCGCTCATCGGCGCGCTGCCCGGGCACCCCGGCGTGCTGCTGGCCACCGGGCACAACATGCTGGGCCTGATGCTCGCGCCCGCGACGGGCCGCCTTGTCGCGGACCTCGCCACCCGCCCCGATCCCCCGGCCCGCGCGGCCCTCTTCGCCCCTTCCCGCGCCGCCCGGCGGGTCCGCGCCACCGCGCGCTGACGCCGCGTTTCGCAGAGGGAAAGCCGCTGACCCCGTCGCCCGCGCCGGGCGGGCGACGGGCGCCGGCACGGCTCAGCCGGGCCAGCCCAGTCGGTCCGCGACACGGTCCCAGTGGTGGTCCGCGTCGCCGAAGGCCAGCGCCCACGCCGCCATCTGGCCGGAGAAGAAGTGCAGGTCGTGCTCGTGGGTGAAGCCGATCGCGCCGTGCACCTGGTGACCGGTGTCGCAGACCCGCAGGCACGCCTCGCTCACCCACGCCTTGGCCATCGACACCTCCGCCGCGGCGTCCAGCCCCTCCGACAGCCGCCAGCTCGCCTCGTACGCCATGAAGCGCGAACTCAGCACGTCGATGGCCATGTTCGCGCAGTGGTGCTGGACGGCCTGGAAGGAGCCGATGGGCCGGCCGAACTGCTCGCGCTCCGCGGCGTACGTGACCGTCAGGTCGAGGACCCGCTGCGCCGCGCCGACCATCGCGGCGCAGGTGGCGGTGGCGCCGTACGCGTCGATCGCCTCGGCGACCTCGCGGCCGGCGGTCAGCGCGCGGTCACGGGGCACCCTCACCCTGTCGAAGCGGACGCGGCACGGCCGGTCGGCGCCGATGGCGTCGAGCCGCTCGCGTACGACGCCGGGCGCCGAGGCGTCCACCAGCAGGGCGGGGCCCTCGGCGGGCACGACGAGCAGGTCCTCCGCGGCGTGCGCGTAGGGCACGAACTGCGCCGTGCCGTCGAGCACGAACCCGTCGTCCGCCGGAACCGCTGCGATCTCGGCGCCGGTGCCGTCCCAGCGGCCCGGCACGGCGCTCATCACCCGGCCGCGGGCGATCTCCCCGAGCCACCGCGCCTGCTGCGCCTGTGTGCCGTACCGGGCGAGAGGCAGCCCGCAGCACGCCACCGTGGCCAGGAACGGGCTCGGCACCAGGGCGTGCCCCATCTCCTCCACGACCAGGCACAGCTCCAGGAACCCGGTGCCGACTCCGCCGTGGGCCTCCGGCAGCGCCAGCCCGGTCCAGCCGAGCTCGACCAGCTCCTTCCACAGCGCGGCGGAGTAGCCGGCGGGCTCGCCGGCCACCGCCCGGGCTCCGGCGCTCGCGCCCCGCGACTCCAGCAGCCCGCGGGCGGTGTCCTTGATCAGCTCCTGGTCCTCGGTGAGTGTCAGGTCCATCAGTCCACCGGCGGGATCTTGTCGGACCGCACCCACACGCCGGGCCGCTCCTCCCAGAAGAGCTGCACGAGCACGCCTCCGGTGTGCTTGGGGTGGATGAACGCGTCGCGCCAGGCGGCGCCGTCGGTGCTGCCCTCGTTCTCGCCGAACGCCGGCACGCCGTGGTGCGCGCAGGCCGCCGCCGCCCGGTCCCAGTCGGCGACCTGGAACGTCACGTGGTGCGCGGCGGCGCCGTTCCTGTCCCAGAACCGCTCGATGAACGAGTCCTCGCCGCGCGGCATGATGACCTCCCAGCAGATCGTCGATCCGGGGATGTTCAGCACGAGGTCCGCCATGTCCAGGTGCTCGTCCTCGGGCGTCCGCCAGACCTGCACGAAGCCGGCGAGCCGCTGGTACCAGCGGGCCAGCTCGTCGCGGTCGGGGAACGCCTGGCACACGTGGTCGAGGGCGACGATGCCGAGTGACGGCGCGACCGGGGGCTCCGCGGTCACCGGTACGGCGGGACCGTCACCGCACAGCGCGAGGTCGCCGGGACCGCGCAGCCGGAAGAGCACCCCGGGACCGCGCTCGGGCGGCGACAGCGACGCCTCCAGCCAGCCGCCGCCCCCGCGGGCCGCCGGCTTGACGCCGAGCGCCTCCAGCTCGGCGCGGACGGCCCCGAGGTCGGGGACCTCCGCGGCGACATGGTGCAGTCCCGGGCGGCCGCCCTGGCCGTCGAGGAACTCCTGGATCGCGGACCCCTCGCCGGCCGGCGCCAGCACCTCCCAGGTGTGCCCCGGGTTCCCGGGCAGCTCCAGCCGTACGCCGCGGCAGCCCTCGGCGGGGTTGTCCCAGCTCCGCGTGCGGCGGAACCCGAACAGCCCCTCCAGCAGCGCCACCTGCGGCTCCAGCTCCGGTGCGACCTGGCCGATGTGGTCGATCCGGTAAATCCGCACAGATCCTCCTCGCTCGTTTCCACTCAAGGGCCGGGCACCGCTCAGCTCGGGTGCGGTTCGATCCAGTCGTACTCGTTGGTGACCAGTTCCTTCACCAGGCGCAGGTTGTACCGGTTCATCGCCGCGATCCGCTCGGCCAGTTCGCCGACCCGCTTGTCGAACTCGTCCGCCGGATACACGTCGTTGACCAGGCCGATCCGCTGCGCCCGCGCGGCGTCGAGCCGGATGCCGGTGAAGAGCAGCTCCTTGGCCATCGCCTTGCCGACCCGGCGCGGGAGCCGCTTGACGCCGCCCCAGCCGGGCGCGGACCCGCCGAACTCCGGCTGGTCGGGGTCGCCGTCCTCGGTCATCTTCGGCCGGTACGGCGGCCGGGCGGACAGCGTGATCTCGACCAGGCCCATCTTCGCGTCGTCCGAGGCGACGATGAAGTCGGCGGCCAGCGCCAGCTCCAGCCCGCCGCCGACGGCGTAGCCGTGCACGGCCGCGACGACCGGGACGGACAGCCGCTCCATCATCGCGAACGTCTTCTCGCCGAGCCGCCCCTGCTCCACCCGCTCCTGCTTGGTGAGCTGCTCCGACCAGCCGAGGTCCATGCCGGCGCAGAACGCCCGCTCGCCGGCCCCCCGCAGCACCACCACGCAGACGTCCTCGTCGTCGTCCACCTCGGTGAAGAACCGGCGGAGTTCGCGCATCGTCGTCGGGGTGAGCGCGTTGAGCTTCTCGGGCCGGTTCAGGGTCAGCCAGGCGACCCGCTCCTCGATCTTCAGGTCGAGGGTCTCGTACATGGAGAGGATTCCTCCTTGGTCGTTATCGGCTGCGAGGCAGGTTCAGGCCCCGGGTGGCGATGACGTCGCGCTGGATCTCCGACGCGCCGCCGAGGAAGGTGGAGGCGACACAGTCGCGCGACATGTGGGTGAAGACGCCGCCGAGCGGGGCGTCGCGGCGCTGCCAGAGCTGGGCGGACCGGCCGAAGGCCGAGGCGCCGGTACGGGCCAGGCGCTGGTGCAGCTCCGCGCCGAAGAGCTGGTTGACCGACGCCTCGTAGCCGGGCACGCCGCCGGCCGCCTGCTTGGACACGGTGTAGCGGGCGAGGTTGTACTGCACCCGGATCTCGGTGTGGCGGCGGGCGATCTCCCGGCGCAGCGCGGCCCTGGTGTCGTCCCTGAGGAACACGCGGCCCTCGTCGGAGCCGACGTAGCCGACGAGTTCCGACAGCGCCTGCTCGTACTTGATCGTGGCGCCGATGCCGGCCCGTTCGAAGCTCAGCGCGGTCATCGCGACGTACCAGCCGCGGTTCTCCTCGCCGACCCGGTTGGCCGCCGGCACCCGGACGTCCTCGAAGAAGATCTCGCAGAACGGCGTCGCCCCGCGGATGTCGGTGATCGGGCGGATGGTCACCCCGGGAGCGGTCGCGTCGACGAGCAGGAACGTGATGCCGCGGTGCGGCCGCGACGCCTCCGGATCGGTGCGTACGAGCACGAACAGCCAGTCCGCGTACTGCCCGAGCGAGGTCCACACCTTCTGCCCGTTGACCGTGTACGTGCCGGTGGCCTCGTCGCCCTCGCGGACCGCGCGGGTGCGCAGCGAGGCGAGGTCGGAGCCGGAGCCCGGCTCCGAGAAGCCCTGCGCCCAGGTGACCTCGCCGCGGGCGATCGGCGGCAGGTGCGCGGCGCGCTGCTCGGCGGTGCCGTGCTCCAGGAGCGTCGGGCCGAGCAGGAAGGCGCCGATCCCGTTCACGGTGGGGACGCGGGCGCGCATCATCTCCTCCTGGAGGACGAACTCCTCCAGCGCCGACAGTCCCGCCCCGCCGTACTCGGCCGGCCAGTGCGGGGTTATCCAGCCACGCTCGGCGAGGACCGCCGCCCACGCGCGGGCCCCGTCGCGGCGCGCCGGGTCGTCGGAGAGCCGGTCGACCGGCCAGTTGTAGCCCCGGACGTCCTCGGGTTCGAGGCTCTGCTCGGCCTCGCGGTCGGGCACGTAGGCCGGTGGGAAGCGGTCGCGTACGAAGGCGCGCACCTCTTCCCGGAAAGCCGCCTGCTCCGGGGTGTCCGCCCAGTTCACGGTGTCTCCTCCCGGTCCCAGGTGCCGGGGGTGAGGCCGTGGTCGCCTTCGGCCCGCAGCCGGTACTTGGCGACTTTGTCGGTGGGCGTACGCGGCAGGGCGTCGATGAACTCGATGTAGCGCGGGACCATCGAGCGGGGCAGCCGCTCCGCGCAGAACGCCACCAGCTCGGCGGGCTCCAGCGCCGCTCCCGGCTGCAGCACGACCGCCAGCTTGACGTCCTCGTCGCCCAGGTCGGAGGGCACGCCGATGGCTGCGGACTCCAGGATCGACGGGTGCAGGTTGACCTCGCACTCCAGGTCGAAGGCCGAGATGTTCTCGCCGCGGCGCCGGATGGCGTCCTTCATCCGGTCGAGGAAGTAGAAGTAGCCGTCGGCGTCGCGCCACACGCGGTCCCCGGTGTGGAACCACATGTTGCGGAAGCAGTCGGCGGTGGCCTCGGGGGCGCCGTAGTACCCGGTGGTGATCACGAACGGCTGCCTGGGCCGTACGACCAGCTCGCCGGGCTCGTCCGCCCCGACCTCGCGGTCCCACTCATCGACCACCGCCACCTCGAACCGCTCCTCGTGGGCCTGCCCGCACGACCCGAGCCGCCACTCGCCGTACGGGCTGGCGGTGGCGATCCCGACCTCCGTGCTGGTGTACGTCTCCACCGAGCGGACGCCGAAACGTTCCCACAGCGGCTCGTCGAGGCTCGACTTGCCCATGTAGAAGGTCTCCAGCGGGTGTTCCTTGTCGCGCTCGGTGCGCGGCTGGTTGAGCAGGATCGGGATCATCGAGAAGACGCTCATCGCGACCTGCGCGTCGAACATGCGCACGTCGTCCCAGAACCGCGAGGCGCTGAAGCGCTCGACGATGGCGATGGCCCCGCCGGCGAGGAGCGCCGACATCACGCCGTCCCAGAGCCCGGCGGCGTGGAAGAGGGGCAGCGGGCAGTACGTCGTCTTGCCCCACCGGTCGAGGAAGTCGAGCGAGTCCAGCGCACAGGTCAGCGCCAGGGCGTGCGGGACCATCGCGCCCTTGGATGGGCCCGTGGTGCCCGAGGTGTACATGATCGCCTGGAGGTCGCCGAAGCCGACGTCGACGCGGGGTGCCTCCACGCCGTTGGACAGCAGGCTGGACAGCGTCGCGGCGGGCTTGCCGAGCGCGCCGAGCCGGACGCCGGACGCGCCTTCCGTCCGTACGATGAGGCGGCCAAGGTCGGGCAGGTGCCGGGCCACCTCCGGGAGTCTGTCGGCGTACGGCGCGTCGATGATCAGCGCCGAGGCGTCGGAGGAGTGCAGGACGTGCCGGAGCAGTTCGCCGCGGTAGCCGACGTTGATCGGCACGGCGACGGCCCCCAGCCGGGCCAGCGCGAAGATCACGTGGATGAAGTCGGCGCAGTTGGGGAGCATCACGCCGACGTGGTCGCCCCGGTCGATGCCCGCGGTGGCCAGCCCCTGCGCCACGCGGTCGGCCATCGAGTCGACCTCGCCGTAGGTGACCTCGCCCTCGCGGAATTTGAGGAAGGTCTCTGTCCGATGGGTTTCGGCCCGTTCTCGGAGTACGTCACCGAGAACCAGGCTCGCCAGCGCTTCGTTCCGCATTCGAACCTCTTGCTTCGCTTTTGGGCGGCACTGATTCGCTTGCGACGGTCGAACTGATATTGACTACCAAGGTCGTTGATATCGGACCACGAAAGAATGCGCCTCGCAAGGGTGCTTGGCGCCGCTCCGCCGCCGCCCGGACCGGCCCGGTGGCCAACTCGGGCTGTAGCGCGGTGTGTTGGGGCCGTTGCCGGGTGTCGGCTCCTTGCGGCAGACAGCGGCGCCCGGCGCGGGGTATGCGCCGGGCGCCGCTGGCGGCGGACTGCGTGCTAGTCGTCCGCCTTGGGCTCCTCCGCGTTGCGCCAGATCGTGAGGTCGAAGGTGACGTACGACGCGTCACCCGACTCCCGCTTGCCGCGGTACGTCGCCACGGCGATATGGCCCGCGTCGCTGAGCACGCAGAACTGCGAGCCGTCGCCGACCTGGTCGAGGGTGATCTTCTCGGTGTAGCGGGTCTCCGTCCGGCAGGTCTCCAGGGAGCCCTTCTCCGAGTTGTTCAGCAGGATGAACTTCCCGTTGTCGCTGCCGATCCAGGAGTCCGAGAAGAGGGTGTCGACGTAGTAGTACAAGTCCTGACCGCCGTAGGCCACGTCCCCTTCCTCCGGCCGCGGAGGGTTGTCGGCGAGGTTCAGGGCGTAGTTCTGCGTCACGTCGACGCCCTCGTACGTGACCGGCTTCGGGTCGACCGGCTTCTTCTCCGTACCCGAGTCCGCTCCCTCACCCGAACTGTGCGAGCCGCCGCCGGTGCTGTTGCTCGCGGGCGCCTTGCTCTCGTTGCCCTTGTCGGAGTCGTCCGGCAGCAGCGAGCCGATGACCCCGAGGACCACGAGCGACCCCACCACCGACGCAGCGACGATCAGCCCGGTCCGCTTCTTCTTGGGCGGCTGAGGAGCCGCGTAGGGCGGGCGGGCGCCCGGCGGCGGGGTGCGGTAGCCGGGAGGGGGCGTGCGGTAGCCGCCGGGCGGCGGCTGCATCGGGTGCCCGGGCGGCGGCGGCGCGCCGGGAACCCCCGGGGCGCTCTGCGTCGGCGCGGCGGCGGTCGGCGAGAACGCGGCCTGCGGGTGCATCTGGCCCGGCGCCGGGTGCTGCGGTGCGAACTGGGTCGGCGGGTGCTGCGGCGCGGCCTGGGTGGGGGGCGGCGCGACGGTCGGCTGGGGCGGCGGGGTCTTCGCCGGTTCCGGCAACTGCAGCCGCTCGGTGATCGAGCCGACGACCGACTGGGGCAGCCAGTCCTCGCCCTGGCGCAGCGGCTCCGGCGAGATCTCGTGGCACTGCTCGATGATCTCCGTCAGGCTCGGCCGCTCGTCCGGGTCCCGCGTCAGACAGCGGGTCACCAGGGGCAGCAGCTCCGCGGGCACCCGGCTGAGGTCGGGGTCCTCGTGCACGATCCGGTAGAGCACCGCGTGCGAGGGCCCCTCACCGTACGCGGGTGATCCGATGGCCGCGTAGGCCGCGATCTGGCCGAGGGCGAAGACGTCGGTCGCGTTGCTGATCGTCCCCGCCGCCGCCTGCTCCGGCGCCATGAACGACGGGGTGCCCACGCTGACCCCGGTGCCGGTCAGCGCGGTGGTCTCCGCGGCGCGCGCGATGCCGAAGTCGATCACGCGCGGGCCGTCGGAGGCGAGCAGCACGTTGGCGGGCTTGAGATCGCGGTGCACGATGCCGGCGCCGTGGATGACGTGCAGCGCCTCGGCGACGCCGACGGACAGCAGCAGCACGCTGCGCAGCGGCAGCGCGCCGTGCTGCGCCACGGCGTGCGCGAGCGACGGACCCGGTACGTACGCCGTGGCCAGCCAGGGCTGGGGACCCTCGGTGTCGGAGTCGATGACCGGCGCGGTGTACAGGCCCTGCACCCGCTGCGCGGCCTGGACCTCCCGCTGGAAGCGCCGCCGGAACTCGGGATCCTCGCTGAACTCGGGCCGGATCACCTTGATCGCGATGGGCCTGCCGCCGGGTGTGTAGGAGAGGTACACCTTGCCCATCCCGCCCGTGCCGAGCACGGCGGCGAGCCGGTAACCGCCGACGACGGCCGGATCGCTCTGCTCAAGCGGCCGGAAAAGGTTCGCCGAAGGTCCACTGGTCATGGTGATCATCCCCTGTTCACGGCAGTCGAACTCCTGCCGACACCCCGAAGTCAACGGGGAGCGTACCGACTTTCCTTCGCTGTCCTCACCACGTAGGGCAACAACCCTGCAACAACAGATTCCGTCCGGACCCACGAAGGTCCCCGAGGAGGGCATCGCGGACCCCCGCACCCGGCCCCCGGGGGGGCCGGGCCGGGGTTCGTCAGTGGCTGGCCGTCGGCTCCGGTTCGCGGGCCGGCATGGGCTGCGTCTGCGCGTCCTGTCCCGTGGGCCGCGGCCCGTCGCCCTCGGGGTCGAGGTCGGGCACGGCCACGGCGGCGGACCTGCTTGCCGGTCTGCCGGGATGAGTACGCGTACTCATGCCCGTATCCCGCGCGCGGCGGACCATGGCTCCATGAGACAGCTCTCAGCCGTCGCGGCCGTGGGTCTCGTGCTGGCCTGCCCGGTCTGGGTGTGGTGGGCAGTCGGTCAGTTGGACGCGGACTTCGACGACCTGGACTACTACATGCGGCCGCCGGAGCTGCCCCCGGGGCTGGAGCCCGCGCTCGGGATCAGCGGGATGGCCGTCGCCGTCGTATGCGCGGTGGTGCTGGTGGTCGGCACCTGGCTGGAGTGGTTCGACCTCCGGTGGTGGCAGGTGATCGGGCCGCTGGTCCTCGCGGGGATCGGCACCGGGTACGGCTGGCGGATCCTCACCGCCGGCGGCATCGGCGCCAACATCGGCGCCGGGGCCGTGATGCTCTTCGGGGTGCCGACGCTGTTCGCGACGCTCGTCTGGGCGCTGGTGCGGAGCATTCTGCTGGTACGGCAGGCGCGCAGGCGCCGGAGCTGAACCCCGGCGGCGGCCGGAGTCGTTGCGGCGGGTCTCCCGCGCGTGCCGGGTCAGGTGCCCGCGGCGCGCGGCGACGACGCCGAGGAGATCGGCGCCCTGTGGGCCGGGCTCGCCGAAGGTCGGTCGTACGGCGCCCGCTGGCACCCGCGCCGTGGGCGCCGCTGTTCGGCATGCTCACCGACCGCTTCGGCGTCACCTGGGTCCTGGACGCCGCGGCCCCGTACCAGGGCTGAACCAGCCGCTCGCGGGTCCGAGGGGCTGGGAGACGCACGGGCGGGATCGTCGCCCGTGCACAAGTAGAGTGCAGCCACGCCTCGTGACCGTCGTTTCTGGGGGGATGCGTGCTGCGGCAGTTGGAGTACCTGGTCGCCCTCGCCCGGGAGCAGCACTTCGGCCGGGCCGCCGCCGCGTGCTTCGTCTCCCAGCCCTCGCTCTCCGCCGGCATCCGCAAGCTCGAAAGCGACCTCGGCGTTCCCCTCATCCGCCGCGGCGCCCGCTACGAGGGGCTGACGCCCGAGGGCGAGCACGTGCTGACCTGGGCGCACCGCATGCTCGCCGAGCACACCGCCCTGCGCCAGGAACTCGCCTCGCTGCAGGGCGAGCTGACCGGCACCCTGCGGCTGGGCGCCATCCCCACCGCACTCACCGTCGCCTCCCTGATCACCACCCCCTTCTGCGCCCGGCACCCGGGCGCGAAGGTCAGCCTGGAGTCGCTGTCCTCCAGGGACATCACCCGCCGCCTCACCGGCCTGGAGATCGACGCCGCGCTGACCTACCTCGACGACCCCACGCTGCGCGACGTCCAGCGCATTCCGCTGTACGAGGAGCGGTACGTGCTGCTGACCCCGGCCGACGGCCCGCTGGCCGGCGCCGCCGAGGCGAGCTGGGCGCAGGCCGCCGCCCTGCCGCTGTGCCTGCTCGGCCCGCGCATGCGCAACCGCCGCATCCTCGACGAGAACTTCGCCGCGGAAGGTGCCACCGCCTCCCCCGCCGTCGAGTCCGACACGGTCGCCGGCCTGTACGCGCACCTTGCCGCCGGCCCGTGGTCCAGCGTCGTCTCGCACGCCTGGCTGCACATGTTCGGCGTCCCCGAGGGCAAACACGTCGTACGTCTGAGCGGCCCGGCCCACGGCGCCCGCGTCGGTCTGGTCGTCGCCGAACAGCGGCCCCAGCCGCCCATGGTCCGGGCCCTGCTGGCGGTGGCACGTGAAGCGGGCGTACGCGGGTCCCTGGACGCCCTCCTCCACCGCCACCTGCGCTCATAGCCGACTCCTCACGCCCATAGAACACTTCGCTTTGACCACGCGGACTCCCCGCCGCCACCGTGAAGGCCATCCCGCACAACTCGCCTCACCCGATCGAGGAGTCCGGCCATGGCCAAGGTCCTGTGCGTGCTCTACGACGACCCCACCGGCGGATACCCGGCCGGCTACGCCCGCGACGACCTGCCCCCCATCGAGTCCTACCCGGACGGCCAGTCGGCGCCCACGCCCCAGGGCACCGACTTCACCCCCGGTCACCTGCTCGGCAGCGTCTCCGGCGAACTGGGCCTGCGCGCCTTCCTGGAGAGCCGCGGCCACACCCTGGTCGTCACCTCCGACAAGGACGGTGACGCGAGCGTCTTCGACCGCGAGCTGCCCGACGCCGACGTGGTCATCTCCCAGCCGTTCTGGCCCGCCTACCTCACGGCCGAGCGCATCGCCGCCGCCCGGAACCTCCAGCTCGCCATCACCGCGGGCATCGGCTCCGACCATGTCGACCTGGACGCCGCCATCGCCCACGACGTGGCCGTCGCCGAGGTCACCTTCTCGAACAGCATCAGCGTCGCCGAGCACGTCGTGATGTCGATCCTGGCGCTGGTCCGCAACTACCTGCCGTCGAACCGGGTGGCCGGCGAGGGCGGCTGGAACATCGCGGACTGCGTCGAGCGCTCGTACGACCTGGAAGGGATGCACGTCGGCACGGTCGCCGCGGGCCGCATCGGGCTGGCCGTGCTCCGCCGGCTGGCGCCCTTCGACGTCAGGCTCCACTACACCGACCGGCACCGCCTGCCGTCGGACGTCGAGGAGGAACTGGGGCTGGTCTTCCACGAGTCGACCGCGGCCATGGTGCCGCACTGCGACGTCGTCACCATCAACGCGCCCCTGCACCCCGAGACCGAGGGCCTGTTCGACGCCGAGCTGCTGTCCACGATGCGGCGCGGGGCGTACCTCATCAACACGGCCCGCGCCCGCATCGCCGACCGCGACGCCGTCCGGGAGGCCCTGGAGAGCGGCCGGCTGGCGGGCTACGCGGGCGACGTCTGGTACCCGCAGCCGGCGCCGGCGGACCACCCGTGGCGGACCATGCCCCACCACGGCATGACCCCGCACATCTCCGGCTCGTCCCTGTCCGCCCAGGCCCGCTACGCCGCCGGCACCCGCGAGATCCTCGAATGCTGGCTCGACGGCAAGCCCATCCGTGACGAGTACCTCATCGTCTCCGGCGGCGCCCTCGCCGGGGCCGGCGCCCACTCGTACGCGGTCAACGAGACCACGGTCTGAGCCTCCTGCCTCCCCGGCAGTCACCGCGCGTGGGCCGGCCCGGACGACGAGGTCCCGGGCCGGCCGCGCCGTACGTCCCCTCCCCCGGCCGTACGGCACGTCACCGCCGGTGTGCCGCAGCCCCGTTCAGCGCCCCGCGGCCGTCCCCGGCCCGGCGGCGGGGAGCCGCCCTACGGCGTGCGCGCCCCGCGGCGCGTCGGCGAAGTGCAGGGTGCCGCCGTGGTGGTCCGCGATCTCCCTGGCGATGGCCAGCCCGAGGCCGGCTCCGCCGGACTTGCGGGCCCGCGCGTCCTCCAGCCGGCTGAACCGCTCGAAGACCCGCTCCCGGTCGGCGGCCGGTATCCCGGGGCCGTCGTCGCGTACGTCGATCCGTACCGTCTCGGCGCCCTCGTGCCGCTCGGTGCCGACGGCCACCTCGATCTCCTTGCCGGCGTAGCGGCAGGCGTTGCTCAGCACGTTCCGCAGCATGCGCTCCAGTTGGATGCCGCTGCCCGTCACCCACGCCGGCGGCCCGGACGCGCCGAGGCGGATCTCCAGCGGGTGGGAACGGCGCAGATGGCGGTGCTCCTCGACCAGGTCGTGGGCGAGGTCGGTGAGGTTGACGGGCTCGCGGGGGACGGCCGCGGTGCCGTCCAGCCGGGCCAGGAGCAGCAAGTCCTCGCTGAGGCCCTGCAGCCGCTCCAGTTCGTGCAGGGCGCTGCGTACGGCGGTGGGCCAGTCGACCTGCTCCGGGTGTGCCAGCAGCGATTCGAGCGACGCGCGCACCGCCGCCACCGGGCTGCGCAGTTCGTGCGAGGCGTCGCCGATGAACTGCTGCTGGAGTTCGGTCGAGCGCTCCAGGCGTACGAGGATCGCGTTCGTCGTCAGCGCCAGCCTGGTCAGCTCGTCCCCGCCCTTGGGCACGGGCACGCGCCGGTCCAGCGAGCGAAGGGTGATGTCCTCCAGTTCCTGGCGGATGGCCTCCACGGGACGCAGCGCGCGCCCGGCCGTCACCCAGGCGACGGTGCCGATCACGACGGCGGCGGCCTGCGCCAGGTAGAGCAGCTCCCCCTGGAACTCGGCCGGGCCCCAGCCGATGAACCCGCCGTTGGCCTCCGCCATCTTGGACGTGATCACGAGCACGGCGGTGAAGCCGAGCAGCGTCCCGATGTACGCGACGAGGGCGAACCGGGCCCGTAGAGGCACTCCCCGGCCGTAGGGCATCGCGAACAACCAGGCCGCGACGCCGGCGGTGACGCCGAGGAGAGGTGCGGCGAAGACGGGGGTCTCGATGCTTGACAGGACGGATCTGTTCGTGCCGAAAGCGAAGTAGGCGTCGAGCGGACTGCCGAGGCTGCCGCGGGCGGCGAACTCGACGGCCGTGATCCCGCCCGCCGCTACGGCACCCCACAGCCGCGGCCACGGGGAGCTGCCCACACCCGCCGCCCAGGCGGCGAACGCCACGAGGACCACCCCCGGCAGACCTCGCGCCTGCAGCAGCGGGGGGACGAAGACCACCGCGCCCGCCGCGAGTCCGGCGGCGACGGCCGCACGGCCCCGGGCATCGTCCGCCGCGCGGCGCAGCAGGCGGGTCCCGAACCCCGTCGTGGCGCCGGGGTCAGCGGGCTGCGGCATGGCCGGAGAGCAGGTAGCCGCAGCCGCGCACCGTCGTGATGGAGCGGCGGCCGAACGGGATGTCGATCTTCCGGCGCAGGGCGCTGACGTACACCTCGACGATGTTCAGGTCGCCGTCGAAGTCCGCCGACCACACCTGCTCCGCTATCTCCGTCTTCGACACGACCTCGTCGCTCCGGCGGGCCAGGCACTCCAGCACGGCGAACTCCTTCGCCGTCAGCGCGACCCCGGCCTCCCCGCGCCCGCACGAGCGGCCCGCCGGGTCGATCCACAGGTCGCCGATGCGCAGCACCGCCCGGGTGCGCGAGCCGCCCCGCCGGAGCAGCGCGCGCAGCCGGGCTTCCAGCACCACGTACGAGAAGGGCTTCGCCAGGTAGTCGTCGGCACCGGTGTCCAGCCCCTCGGCCTCGTCGTACTCGCCGCTCTTGGCCGTCAGCATGAGGATGGGCGTCCCGACGCCCTCCGCCCGCAGCCGGGCGCACACGCGGTAGCCGTTGAGCCCGGGGAGCATGATGTCGAGCACGATGGCCTGGTACGGGTACTCCCGCGCCAGGTACAGGCCGGTGTGGCCGTCGTGGGCCAGGTCCACGGCGTAACCGGCCGCCTCCAGGCCCCGCTTGAGGGAGGCGGCGAGCCCTTCCTCGTCATCCACGACCAGTAATCGCATACGTCCAGTATCCCCGCGGCCCCGTTTCGTTCCTGAAGGAACTCTTCAGGTCTGAAGCGGTGTTCAGGGTGCTTCAGCGTCCTCACAGCGGCAACCGGCGAACATCCGGGTCCCATGACGGCTTTCCCCCGTACGGACCCTGCGTCTTCCGTCCCCCGGCGGCCCCGGCGAACACCGCGCGTCGTGCCGACGGCGGTCCCGGCGGCGGTATCCGCCCTGGCCGCCTACGCGGCGGTGCGGCTCACCGGGCTGCTCCTGCTCTGCGGGAGCGCCGCGCTGAGGGACGAGGATCCCCTGCGCCGGCTCAACGGCCGCTGGGACGCGGTCTGGTACCGGCGCATCGCGGAGAACGGCTACGGCTACGAGGCCCGCCTGCCGGACGGCAGCGTCCACCCGGACCTCGCCTTCTTCCCGCTCCTGCCAGGGCTTGAGCGGCTGCTTGCGGCGGCCTCGCCGCTCGGGGCGGCGGACGCCGGACTGCTGGTGGCGGTGGTCTCGTCGCTCGTCGCCGCGTGGGGCATCTACGCGGTGGGCACCCATGTCGCCGGACACCGCGCGGGGGTCCTGCTGGCCGCCCTGTGGGGCGTGCTGCCGACGGGGTTCGTGCAGTGGATGGCGTACACCGAGTCCCTGTTCACGGCGCTCACGGCGTGGTCCCTCCACGCCGCCCTGACCGGCCGCTGGCGGACGGCGGGCCTGCTGGCCGCGGTGGCGGGGCTGTGCCGCCCGACGGCCGCCGCGCTGCTCGCCGCCCTCGCCGCCGCCGGGGCGGCCCACCTGGTGGTGCAGGCCCGGGGCGGCACGCCGGTCGGCAGGCTGCTGCGCCGGAACGGGCGGCTGCTCACGGGGATGCTCCTCGCGCCGCTGGGCTGGTTCGCGTACATGGCCTACGTCGGGGTGCACGAGGGAAGTCCCTTCGGTTACTTCCACGTTCAGGCGGCCTGGGGCAACCGCATCGACGGCGGCGCGGCGCTCGCGGGCTTCATCTGGGACCTCCTCACCGGCCCCTGGCCCTCCCCGCTCGGCGGCGCCGGGGTGTGCGCCGCGCTGGGCCTGGTCGGCGCACTCCTCGTCGCCGCCGCCCGGCAACACCAGCCGCCCGCCCTGTTCACGTACGCCTGCGCCGTCGTGGCCCTCTCCCTGGTCGGCGCGGCCTACTTCGGCTCCCGCCCCCGCCTCATGACCCCGGCCTTCCCACTCCTGCTCCCCCTGGCGGCCGCCATGGCGCGCTGGCCCGCGGGAAGAAGCGCGGCGGTGGCAGCCACGGCGGCCCTGGCCTCGGGCACGTACGGCGCGGTGGTCCTGCTGGGCAACGGACCGCCGTGAGCGGGTGCCGCGGCCGGGGCGTCACGCCGGGTGTGGCCGGCACGATGCCGCGGGCGCGGACTCGGCGCCGGGTCGTCGGCTCAGACGGCGGTGCCCGTGACGTCGTCCTCGGCCCTGCGCGTGGCGGCGCGCAGCAGGGACGCGCCTGTGGGTGTGAGGGTGTGCAGCACGGCCGGACCGTGCCGGACGGTGGTGATGAGGCCGGCGTCGCGCAACGCGGTGGCGTGCCTGCTGGCGGCGGAGGCCGAGACCCCGGCGGCGCGGGCGATCTCGCCGGTCGTGGCGCCCGCGGACGCGGCGCGCAGAGCGACCGCGCGGGCACGTCCGAGGAGATTGGTGAGGGACTGATCGGGGGCGCCGGCGGTCACGGAGCGGGCTTCGGGCTCGTGGAGCAGCGAGTACCAGACCACGGGCGGCAGTCCGGGGTCGGCGAAGGCGACCGGCTCGCCCCAGTTGAAGTACGAAGGGACGAGGGTGAGTCCGCGGCCGTTCAGATACAGGTCCCGGTCCTCCGCCTGTCTGGGGTAGGCGACCTCCAGGACGGGCGGAGACCAGCGCAGCATGGGTCTGAGTCCCGCGAGCATGCCCTCCACTCCCCCGTCGAGAAGCCCCCGGGAGCGCACCGCCCGCTCGGCTTCGATCCGCGCCTGCACCTGCTCCGCGTGGGGAGCGACGACGGCCTCGAAGTACGCGCGCAGGATCCCCGCGAACTCCTGGCGCGCCTCCCGTCCGGCCAGTTGGCCGGCCCACGCGGGTGCTCCGACGGTCCGGTCGAGGATGGTCATCTCCTCGACCACCCGTTGCGGCGGCGTGGCCAGGATCGACTCCAGTCCGGCGTCCAGGCCGTTCACCGCATCGGCCGGAGTGAGAAAGTCCGGAAAGTACGCGGCCCTCGGATACAGGGGCAGCAGGACACTCCGCAGCGCCCGCTCCAGCCCCGCCTCCCGCAGCCGCTGCCGTGTCGTGCGGTACCAGCCGGCGTAGGCCCACCGTCCGCCTCGGAACTGCAGCCGGTGCAGACTCGCGGCGATCTCGAACATGGGGTCAGGGGCGGGGGCGAGCCGGGTCCTCGCCAGATCCACATCGGTGAAGTGAATGCGGAGCACGTCGTTCCCCCAGCCTGAGTTCGGATCCTGCCCGACGGCGCACGTGGGTCCGCTCGGCGCGTGATCGGGCCAGACGACCGTAGGAAGCTGCGATCAGGAAACGATAAACGGCTGTTCAACGAGCGTGCGACGCACGCTTGCCGGCGCCTGCGCGGGGACAGACGCCGGTCTCAGGCATGGGCCGGGCGTGCACCGGCGGATGGAGGTGACGGCACGTGGGGCGCGGACGGGCCGCCCGTCACGTATCCCGCGTCAGGGCGGCTGCTGGTCGAAGTTGTGCAGACAGCGCCAGGTGCCCGAGCCGATGATGCCGTCGACACCTACGCCGCACCGGCTCTGCGCGTCCCTCGTGGCCGTCTCGGTGCTGCGGCCGAAGATCCCGTCGATCTCCACGTTGCGGACCTTCCCGGTCGTGGGATCGGCGGCCGGCAGGGCGTTGCTCCCGGCCGCCTCATGGACCGCCGCGATGCCGTTCAGGTCGTGGCCGGAGATGCCGGTGGAGATCCAGAGGGTTCCGTCCGCGCCGAACCGGAGGCCCTTGGGTGCGGCGAACGCGCCCTCGGAGGACAGGTCCGGATCACCGGCGACGAGGAACTCCTCCCAGCGGAACGACGCCGGCGTACCGCCGTCGGCCGCCTCGCGCCAGCGGATGGCGCGCCCGTAGCGATCGGCGCCACGCGCGCACCCCCTGCCGCCGCGCCTTCTCCCGCCCCGCCCGAACACGGTGAGCCGCCCGCGCCGTTGGCGAGGGCCGGATACACCTCGCCGTCGAGCGGGCTCACCGCGACTGCCCCGGGCCGGGCGAGCCGAGCGCCGCCGCGAGCGCCCTGATACGTGGGTCTTCGACGACGTACGGCGCCCCATGGGTTCTCGGGCGAATGGAGACCGGCATGCTGACTTCCCTTCCAGAAGACGCGGCGGGGCTCGCTCCGCTACGCCGGAGTTCATGACTGCTCACGGGGCCTTGCCGGGCCGGTCGGCACCTTGCGTCCCCGTAGTCACGGGGCCGGACCTCGGCGCCCTCGTCGATGTCGCCGTCAGCGGCGAGCTGGACCATGCGGGAGTCGATCAACGTCGAGGCGCCAGGCTCAGGTTCCGGCACTCCTGCGCCTGGGTACGTGTCTGATCTTTCAGGACCTGTCGGGTGATCGCGTTGCCGGAGAGCCTCGCACACTGGCGCCGGCACGGACAGATACGCGCGGCGCAGCTCAAAAGCCCAGGTGGGAAGCGCCGCACGGGGGCACGGCGAGATGCCCGGCCGGCCCCGTCGTCTTGACATGTCCTCGAAGAGAGGCCGTAGTTGTTGAAGACACCAAAGGTGAGGGGAGTGCCATGCGTTACGCACGACCAGGCGTGCACCGTGCGTTGTTGGCGGTGGCGGCGATCGGGCTCGTCGCGTCATCGGCGGTACCTGCCGAGGCCAAGTCCGAGTCGAAGGTCCTGATCTACACCGGCACGACCGGGTACCGCCACGCCGGCTCGATCGACGGCGGCATCGGCCCGATCCAGAAGGCACTGGACAAGGCCGGGATCTCATCGGTACGGGAGGACTGCGACGGTCTCGGCGGGGCCGTCGGCAACTGCGACCACCCGGACGCGAACCCCCGCGTCTTCACCCCGGAGAACCTGGCCCAGTACGACGCGATCTTCCTCTTCAACTCCTCGTCGCAGTGGCTCGGCGGCGGCCGTCCGGGCCCGCTGTGGGACGAGGAACAGCGCACCGCCATCCGTGGGTTCGTCAACGCCGGCGGCGGAATCGCCGCCAACCACAACGCGGTCGACATGGGCGCCGGCGTCACCACCTGGGACTGGTGGGACGGCGCGGCCGACAGCGCGGTCGGCACGCTGATGACGGGCCACGCCGCCAGCGACCTCAACAACGTCGCCACGGTGCGGGTCGCCGACCGCAACCACCCGTCGACGCGCAACCTTCCCAAGGAGTTCGCCTTCGGAGACGAGCACTACAACTTCGCCCGCAGCGTGCGCGGCGACGCACGTGTGCTGGCAACGCTCGACGAGGAGACGTACAACCCCGGCCCCAACGCGATGGGCGAGGACCACCCGATCTCCTGGTGCAAGCACTACGACGGCGGCCGCATCTGGGTCACCGGGATGGGCCACTTCGCGGAGTCCTACACCCAGAACGGCGGGGACAACAACCTCGTCAAGCACCTAGTCGGAGGGATCGGCTGGGCGGCCGGCCAGGGCGGCGGAGGCCAGTGCACGCCGTGACCACCTAATCGGAAGCAGCCACACCCCGGCCGCAATTCCGCTCCACGCGGACGGCCCCCCACCGACCAGGCCGGTCGTCACGCTCCACCGACGACCGGCCGGCGGTCGGGATTCCCCGAAGCCGCCGAAGCCGCCGGGAAGACCCTGGCCAGACAGCGGCCGACCGATCACCGCAAAGGACACCGCGCCCTTGGCGACCCGCTTGCGCAGCAGGGCAGGCGTCACTCAATCCGATCGAAGGTGTTGAGGTCGCATGTATCAGGGTCCCCGAGGTAGATCGCCAACTGCAGGTCATCAGCCGAGCCTTCCGCTTCCAGCGTCAAGCTGTACATCCCCGAGGGGCCGCGATAGTCCCTGCCATGAATCCCCTCAAGTCCGACGGACAGAGTGCCTCGCTCCTCGCCGGCGCCAAGTTCCCACCGACCGACACCGGAGGTTCTTGGCTCGTCTTCCCAGTCGAACCCGCTCATGTCCGGCCACCCGCCATAGGCGAGGACCCCGCCGGATTTGAGCGTGAGGGTGCCGAACCGGTCACCCTCATAGCGGCCTTCCAGATCGGCCGCGGTGACATCGTCGCCGAGGCGGCCGATGCCGCAGCCGACGTAGTTGGCACACGACGTGAGCGAGGCAACGAGCAGGACCCCGGCGGTGATCACTGCCCCGCTACGGACGGATATGACGGACGACACGTGCTGATCCTAGAGCTGGGCCCACGACCCCGCATACCCACAGCCCCGAGCCCGGCCGGCCTCCGCGGCTAAGGACTGTCTCCCGTAAAGGATCCACGGGTCGGGGGTGTTGCTACCCCATGACCGTGCGGGCCGCGTCCAGAACCGCCGGCCGGTTGCCCTCCAGGTAGTCCCGCACGCTCCCGCCATCGGGCAAGCCTTCCCAGACCGTCCGTTTGACGTCGAGGAAGTACGCGCGTGCCGCGTCGTGTACAGGCAGGGAAACTGGATACGGATGAGCCGCTCCACGACCCACAGCCTGTTCATGACGTCCCGGGTCGTGAGGAACCAGGCGTCGGTGTCCTCCCACTCGGCAGGCCCGTTGAGGGCGGAACGTTCGGCCTCGGCCTCCACCTCGATGAACCGCTCCAACAGCGCGAGCCGTTCCCCGCACCGGGCTTCCGCCAAGGCGACGACGTCGATCTTTGAGCCGCCCAGGCCCCAAGTCGAGTCAGCCGTTGGCAGGACGCATCCTTGGCTGCGCAAAACCGCTCGCCGTTGGCGGCCACCGGCGCGATGCTGTCACGATGCCAGCGGAGACCGCGTACCACGACGAACTCGGCGACTACTTCGCAAGGAACGCCGACACCAGCCCCTACAACGCGTACACCGACCGGCCGGCGATGCTCGCGCTGGCGGGGGATGTCGTGGGGCTGAGGATTCTCGATGTCGGGTGCGGGGCCGGGCACTATGCGGCCGAGCTCCTGGCAAGGGGTGCCCAGGTGTTCGGGATCGACGGCAGCGCGACTCTGCTGCGTCACGCGCGGGAGCGATTGGGCGACCGGGCCGAACTGCGCATGCACGACGCGGAGAAGCCGCTGCACTTCGTCGACGACGCATCGTTCGACGGGGTCGTGTGCGCATTGATGCTTCACCACATCTCCGACCGCCCGCGTCTCCTCGGCGAGGTTCGACGTGTCCTGCGTCCCGGTGGATGGCTGCTGGTATCGACGACGCACCCTACTGCCGACTGGCGGAAGTTCGGCGCTTCGTACTACGCCGACGACTGGGTTGATCTCCCGCTCGGCGGGGGCCCGTTGGGAGTCCACTACCAGCGCATGACGCTGGAAACCTTCCTGAACGAGCTGCTGGCCGCCGGATTCATTCTCGAAAGACTCATCGAGCCTCGCCCGACGCCCGGCCTGCGAGAACTCGACGAACCGGCCTACGACAAGCTCCACCAGGCTCCGTGTTTCCTCGCCGTCAGGCTCCTCCGGCCCTGATAGCACGCCGGACGTGGCTGTTGAGCAGGGCGGTTGCCGCGGCTCAGGTGGTTTCGCCGTTCGGCGCGGCTGCGGTCCCCAGGATTCGGGTAAGTGCTCCTTCTCGCCCGGGTCAGTTCGTGCCAGGAGAGCGCACGCAGCAGCACGAGCCCGGTGAGGGCCCTGATCGTGGTGCCGCCGGGGGCGGCGCCGTCGATGACGGCGCCCCGGCCAGTGCGGCGCCGGGCAGGGCGAGCCGCAGGTCCCGCGCCGAGCAGCGCGAGCGCCACGTGCGGCACCAGGAGCCCCACGAACCCCCAGGGCGCCGACGGCCGCGACGGCACCCGTTGCTCGCCCTGGCCTGCGCAGTGGGACTGACCGTGCGGGTGGAACTCGGCCCCGGACTGGTCTTCCGGCTCGCCTCGCCGCCGGCCGCGCGGCCTTCACACGCGTCCACCCGGACGACGAACGAACTGATCCTCCTGGACACGGGCACACCCGACCGGCGCAGGCTGCGTCCACCCGTACCGCCGCGGCCGACCGGCCCTCGGTGGTACCGGCCCCGCCCGGTCACGGCGCGGTGTCGACCTCCAGGACGCAGTGGCGGAGTTCGTAGCTGCCGATGCCCTCGATGAAACCGACCGTGGGCGGTGTCGCCATCCGCAGTCCCGGAGTCGCGAACAGCCGGCTGAGGAAGATGTCCGTCTCCTGAAGCGCAACATGGACGCCGGGGCATTTGTGCGGGCCGTCACCGAAGGAGAGGCCGGGTGAACCTGCACCGTCTTTCATCGCGCGCCCGGGACGGATTCGGGGTGGCACCGGGCCCACGGCTCGTTCGTCGAGGTTCGTGCCGTCGATGAGAATGTCGATGCGGTCCCCGGTCTGCACCGTCAGCGTCTCGTCGCCCTCGCCCGGCAGGTCGAGCGGCTCGGTCGCCCGGCGCTGAAGGCGGCCGATGACAGGTTCGACACGGAGAATCTCGTTGAGCACCGCGAGCCGCCCGCCCTCGTCCGCCGCTCGATAGTGCGTCAGCAGCGCCTCGTCCGAGAACAGATGCCAGGCGGCGGCGCTGATGAACTCGCGGGTGGTGACCATGCCAGCCGCCGCGAAGGTGAGGCATTCCCCCAGGATCTCCTGGTCAGAGCAGCCCTCGTCGATCAGATGGGAGATGAGGTCGTCACGGCGCTCGCGGCGCCGGGCCCGCACGGCGGGCCGGACATCGCCCAGGTAGAAGCGCAGCCAGTTGATGTTCTGCCGCACCATCCAGTAGATGCCGTGGAAGCTCGTCAGCCCGGGCTTACCGAACTTCTCGGGAAAGAAGCGCTCGAGCCGCTGCTTTATACCGGGTCTGCTATCGGTCAGGCCGATGACGGCGCAGGCCACTTCGATCGCCAGGGTGAAGGTGAGGTCGGACAGCGGGGCCCGGCCGGCAGCCGTGAGGCGGTCGAGCTGGGCCTGCGTGACCCGGACCATGACGTCCCGGTAGTGCTGGTCGACGCGGCGCGGAGTGAAGAATCGGGCGGTCTGCCGACGGTGCTCACGGTGTTCCGGTCCATCCCGGTAGAGCACCGGCCGCCGGATTCTTGACGGCATTTTCTCGACGGTTTCGATGCCGAGGCCGGCCTGGACGGTGGCGGTGCTTCGTAACACCGTACGGGCCTCTTCGTACCCCCGTACCTGCCACTGGCCGTCCCCGGCCCGCGAGACGGGGCAACCATCGGCAGCCGTCGCCCGCTCGATCCTGCGACACCCGTACCCCTTGCTCTCGCCGTTCTCGGCAGCCCCACGGTCCACAAGCGGTACCTCCCCTTCCCTGAAGCGGATGCCGAATGCTCTTTTCCCCCAGGGACCCCGCCATATCCTCACGGCGGACGGGATGACCGGGATTGCGACCACGGCCCAGTCCGGCGTCGAACACTGCGTGGGCCAGGGCTCCCGGCGGGTTCCCGCTCACGGCGGACGGGCGCTCTGCCCGCTCACGTGCCTTTGCCGAACGGCTACCCGACGCCACCTACCCACCTGACACCCCTACGGGCCGACGACGGCTCTCGGCGCGGCGGCCAGGACCTTGAGCCGGGTGTGGCTGCGGCGTTCGGGGTTACTCGCCGACATCACGGATCACCTCCGCGCGCTCCGTCGGCGCGGGTCCTCTGACGTGGACGTCGTCGCTGTCGTGGTCCACGTGGACGGCGTGGCCGGCCTGGGTGAGGGTCGCCAGTAAGGCGTAACGCAGGGCCGCGCGGATGCCGTCGGGCTCGCTGTGGCCACGTCCGGCGGGATCGAGCGCGGCGCCGGGTTCCCACCGCACCACCACGGCGTCGACGTCGCGTCGCACGTGCAGGCCCGCCGCCCCTTCTCCGCCGCCGGCGGTGACGTCGAAGCCGGCAGCGGCGAGGAGTCGGCAGACCTCGTCAAGAAGCAGATGCGGTGCGTCTGCTGCCTTCACCATCTCGCTGCCTCCACACCCGTTCCATCGCCTTGCGCATCGGAACCCGAAGGTCTTCGCACATCGGTGTGCCGCCGGTGGAGGAAACCACCCATGAGGCCACGTCGCGCAGAGGGACGTTGGCGTGCTGGGAGGTCTGCCGCAGCACCTGCCAGGCGTCGTCGGCATCGCCATGGAGGACGGTCATCAGGACCCCGCGGGCCTGATCGACCACCGGCCTGGTCCGGATGGCCTGTTTGAGTTGGGCGTTCTCCTCGCTCAACTCGGCCAGCCGGTGCCGGACCCACGGCGGCAGCCCGCCGAGGGCCGGCCCGGGTTCTCCCGCCGGCTGCCGTGACGGCTGAGCGGTGGTGTCGTTGTCGGCCGCAGGCCGTATGTGGGGCATCCCGGGGTCCCTATGCGGAGAGGGCATGACGGTCTCCTGCTCGCCTCACTCGATAATGCACGACGATTCACGACATGGATTTCGCGTCTTACGGTACGCGAAGGCGGCATCGTACGATACCGGTGATGGCTACCGCACCCGAATCACACACCGGCTGGACCTTCCTCACCAACCACGCCCGCGTCCTGGCCGCCATCGCCGACAACCCCTCGGTGCGGATCCGCGACATAGCGGCACATTGCCGACTCACCGAACGGGCCTGCCAGCGGATCATCGCCGACCTGGAGCAAGGCGGCTACCTCTCCCGCACCCGGCACGGCCGCTCCAACACCTACCGCATCCAAGAGGACGTCCCCCTGCGCCACCCAGCCGAGTCCGGCCTGACCGTGGCGACCCTTCTGGCCCTCCTGGCGCGGCACGAAGAGCCCGGAAACCAGCCGGACCTCGCGCCCCAGGACCTCCCGCACCCACCACCGGACGATGCCGGCAGGCAGACGCAGGCGTGAAGGATCGATCACGAACAGAAGGAGACGGAACGGGGACGCGGGGCAGGCAGAGGGCACACAACTGGCGGGCACCTGACGCGGACCGCGCACGCCGGTCGCAGCCCGTCACGATCCCGTCGTACGGGACCTCTCTGCCGGACCGTTCGTCGGCGCGCTCGTCCAGCACCGGTCGGAGGAGTAACACGCCTGCACAACCCGGCCCGGCGGGTGATGATGGCCAGGACCGCATGTGCCGCGGAGGCGCGGCGGGAGCACGCGACCGAGGCGGACGACCGGGGCGACGCAAGGGGCTGTCTTGGGCGAGAAGGACGAGCTGCGGGCCAACCGCGAGAAGCGGCACTTCGACAGGACGACCGAGCCGGGCGGCGAGCGCACCGCGCGCGACGCAGCCGCACCGGGTGAAGAGGGCGAGCCGACGTTCGTGGTGCAGATCCACGACGCGAGCACGGTGCACTTCGACTTCCGCCTTGAAGTCGGCGGCGTCCTGAAGTCCTGGGCGGTCCCCAAAGGGCCCTCCACCGATCCCCACGACAAGAGGCTCGCCATCCCTACCGAGGACCACCCCCTGGACTACCTGGAGTTCGAGGGCGTGATCCCCGAGGGGGACTACGGCGGCGGCACCGTCATCGTCTGGGACACCGGCACCTATCGCCCGATCAGCCACGACAAGCACGGGCGGCCGGTGCCGTTCGGGCAGGCCATCGACGACGGCCACGCCGTCTTCGAGTTGCACGGCCGGAAGCTGCACGGCCGGTACGCGCTCACCCGCTTCCGCGGCGGCGGCCAGGGCGGCGGCTCCGGTGAGAAGCCGATGTGGCTGCTCGTACGGACCGGATCCGGCCGCGGCACCGGCGGCACGCCGGATCCGCAGCGGGCCCGCTCCGCGCGCAGCGGCCGTACGCTGCGCCAGGTCGCCGAGTCGCCGGACGCGCGCCGTTGGCACCCGGACGGCGGCGGCCGCGGGTGAGCGTCGTAGTGGCCGGGGCATCCCCGAGGGCGGCCAGAGGCGCGGGCGCTGGGCCGGCCTCGGGAAGGACGGCTCAGATCCCGGTCGTGCGGCATGTGGTGTGGCCGCAGGCTCGGAGGGTCGCGTTTGCGGCGTCCGACTGCGGGCAGACGGACTTACGTGCTTCGGACCAGAGGCACGCCGCGGGAGCGGATGGCTTGTCAGCCGTCGGCGCTCCGGCCGCGTAGGGTCCGGGTGTCGTTTGCGGCCCGCTCACCGGTGCGCCGTGAGCACGCCGCAGCCTTCCTCCCGTGAGAACCGAACGTTCGCAACTCGCCCGAGGGAGGCCCCGTGGCACATGTCCAGGCAAGGAGAAGGCACCCGCACCACGACGCACCCGACACCTCCGCGCAGTTCCGCCGGCTCGCCGGCATGCCGGAAGGCGCCGGCAGGAATGCGCTGCGGCAGGAGGTCGTACGCGCCTGGATGCCGATGGCCGCGCGGCTCGCCCGCCGCTTCAGAAACCGTGGCGAAGCGCTGGAGGACCTGGAACAGGTCGCACACCTCGGCCTGGTCAAGGCCGTCGGACGCTACGACCCCGAGCGCGGCCACGCCTTCGAGAGCTTCGCCGTACCGACGATCGTGGGCGAGCTGAAGCGCCATTTCCGCGACCACATGTGGGGCGTCCACGTGCCCCGCCGGGTTCAGGATCTGCGTAACCGCGTCCGCAGCGCGAGCATGGCGCTGGCCACCACCGCCGACGACCGCTTCCCGCCGACGGCGGACATCGCCGAGACCGCCGGCCTCACCGAGGACGAGGTACGCACGGGACTGGAGGCCCTGGGGAGCTACACCACCCTCTCCCTGGACGCCGACCTGACCGGCACCGAGGACGGCTTCTCGCTCGCCGACGCCTTGGGCAGCGCTGAACCCGGGTTCGACCAGGCCGTGGACCGCGAGGCCGTGCGACCGCATCTGAGCAGGCTGCCGGAACGCGAACGCGAGATCCTCTACCTGCGCTTCTTCCGCGACATGACCCAAAGGAGCATCGCCGGGCACCTGGGCATCTCGCAGATGTACGTCTCCCGGCTGATCAGCCGTACCTGCGAGCGCGTCCAGGAGCGCGTGGAAGTGGACCGGATCGCCGCGTAGACAGGTGTCTGAACTTCCGGCTGACGGGTACCGGGGAAGTCCCGCTCGACGGCACCGGGCCGTCGTATCCCCGGGCGAAGGAGACAGTCATGGCCGATCAGCAGGTCCACGAGATCATGACCGCGGCGCCGGTCGCGGTGGCACGCTGACCGCGGCGCCGGAAGTCGCCCGCAGGATGCGCGACGACGACATCGGCGCCGTCCTGGTCACCGACGACAACGAGTTGCGCAGGCTGGTCACCGACCGCGACCTCGTCGTGCGCGTCCTGGCCGCCGGCGGGGATCCCGGACACCACCGTCGCCGACGCCTGCAGCCAGGATCTGGTCAGCGTCGGCCGTGGTACGCGACCCGACGTCCGCCCCGGGCGACATCAGCACGGCGATGCCCAACAACTGACCCGCCCCGCACCGGGCGCCGCCGGCGGCGGACCTGCTCAGCGTGCGAGCAGGGTGCCGAGCGGCCCGAGGTCCAGGTTCAGGTCGTCGCGGGTCAGGCCGTGCTCCGCGCAGAGTTCGTCCATGCGCCGGTCGAGCAGCATCAGCGTCGTGCCGATCCGCTCCACCTGTTCGTCGGTGAGGTCGTCCTGGTCGCAACGGCGAAGCGCCTGCCGCTCCATGAGCTGACGGAGCAACTCGACGACGGTCAGAACGAGGGAGACCAGGTCGCGGCCGACCCGGTCGGGGTCGAGGTCCAGCCGGCCGGCCGCCGGACCGCGTGCCGTCTGGTGCGAGGTCAGCGTCACAGCGGACCACCGTCTCCCCACGGGGCGGCCACGCGCTCGTTGATGGACGACAGCAGCGCGTGCAGGGAAACGCGCACAAGCGGCACCTCCGCGATCGCCAGCACGAGATCGCCGCTGACCACGACACCCGTGTTGAGCACCCGGTCGAGCAGGTCCACCAGCGGCACCCCGATGGGTGCGCCGCGGTCCGGTTCCTCCCAGGCGACGACCTCGCCCACGTGTTCACCCACCGGCACCTGTCACACCTGCTTCCGCGAAGGAGTACGGCACCCACGGGCCGGTCAGTTCGATCTCGACGTCCCGGTACTCCGGGCTCTGCCGCAGTCGTCGTACCGCGTCGACGACTTCGCCGGCACGCGTCTCGTCGACCAGGTAGGCGCCGTTCAGGAGATGCGCGCCGCGCCCCGGGGTGAGGTCGGTGTCATGCGGACGCAGCCGACGTCCGGCGACGGCGAGATCCGCGAAGACCCGGTCCACCTCCTCGACGACCTGGAGACCGGCCTCCTGCCGGCGTTCGCGCTCGTGCCGCACGCCGCGCAGCCGGTCCAGATACGCGTGGCCCGGGCGGACTGCCGCGCGCTCGTCGTCGCGGCGCTCCGGCGTGTGCGCGGCAGGCACGGAGCGGCGCGCGGCCGGCCGCGCGTAGACCTTCACGCCCCACTCCGCCCGGCCGGCGATCCGCCGCAGAGCCACGGTGAAGCGGTCACGGTCGGCGCCGAGCGCGGCCCCGGCCCGCGCGTCGCCGCGATAGATCGTCGCCAGCGGGAGGGGCAGGACCGGTGCCGTGGTGGCCGTCGCGGCGACGACGGCGTGGTGGGCGCGGGCGCAGCGTTCCAGCTCCGTACGGTCCGTCAGCCGTTCCCGCAGGGCTTCCTCGCCGAACTCCGCGGCCGGTACGTCCTGCACCACGGCGGCGAGATCACCGAACCGCAGCAGCCGCACGGGGGCGCCGGGCGCCTGCCCCGCCAACCCGGCCAGGGCGGACTCGTCACCGCCGCGGCAGACCGCGTAGACGTACGTGGCCGTCGTTGCGGGCGCGGCCGGCGGCGCCGCCCCGCGTACCGTCCCGGTCATCCGTGGCACCCCTTCCGTACGGACTCCCAGCCGCCCGCCCCGGGGCGCTCGGGCCGGTCGCCCCCCACGCTCGCCTCAAGCTCCGCGACCCGCTCGCGCAGCCGCGCGTTCTCCTCGTCGACGGCGTCGCGGTGCGCACGGGTGGAGAGCGCCGGGTCGGTCTCCCACCAGTCGATGCCCGCCTTCTTGGCCGTCTCGACGGACGCGACGAACAGGCGGAGGCGGATGGTCAGCAGCTCGATGTCGAGCAGGTCGATCTTGATGTCTCCGGCGATGACGATGCCCTTGTCGAGGACGCGTTCGAGGATGTCGGCGAGGTTGGCCGGTCCCGAGGGGGTGGAGGGCAGGTGGGTGATGGGCCGGTCAAGGACGTGATCCGTCACGTTCTCCGGCCCCCTCGCCGCCGCCCGTCGTCGTCGTCCTCTTCTTCCTCGTCCTCTTCTTCCTCGTCCTCTTCTTCCTCGTCCTCTTCCTCTTCCTCGCCGCCTTCCTCTTGGTCCTCGTCCTCGTACTGCTCGTTCTCCTCGCGTTCCTCTTCCTCCATGGCCTCGTCGTGGCTGCGGACGACCTCGCCGTCGCGGATCTCACCGCGCCAGCCCTCCGCGTCCTCCGACTGGAGCGTGACGTAGCGCTGGAAGTGCTTGAGGTCGAGCCGGAGCCGACGGCCCTGGGCGCGCCAGATGTTGCCGGTCTTCTCGACGAACCCGGACGGGTAGTACTCGACGACCACCGCCACGCGCGTCAGCTCGTCGTCCAGGATGTGGAAGCTCACCGCGCCGCTCGTCGTTCCCTTCGACCCCTCGGACGACCACACGATCCGCTGGTCCGGGACCTGCTCCGAGACGGTTGCCTCGTAGCTGCGGGAGGAGGGCCAGACGCGCACTTTCCAGGTGGTCTTGGTGTCGTCCTCGGGGTCCCGGGTGACGTTGCTGACGCCGTTCATGAAGCCGCCGAACTCCTCGAACTGCGTGAAGTGGTCGTAGACCACGCGCAGGGGGCGGCCGATGTCGACGTGCTCGATGATGTTGATCGCTTTGAGGTCGCCCGGCTTGCTCCCGCCGTCGTCCGCGCCGACGGCCTCCTTCGCCTTGCCGACGACCTTGTCCTTGGTCTCCTTCGCCTTCTCGGCCGCCAGCGCCTTCACGGGGTTCTCGCCCTTGACGGCGCGGGCGGCGGTCTCCGCGAGGGCGCCCCCGCCGTCCTGCGCGAGCTTGCCCGGGTCGGCGATGTCGGTGAGCTTGTCGGTGGCCTTGCCGACCGCGTGCTTGCCGACCGCGCCCAGGTACTCCATGAGTTCCTCGCGCAAGCGCGCCAGCGGCGCGGCGTCGGCGGTGGCGTCGGTGTCCTTACTTCCGCGCTGCGGTGTCATGACCGCTGCCTCCTGGAGGGCCGGTCGGCCGCCTTCGTACGCGTGCTCTTCGCGGTGCCGCGGCTGCCGCGTTCGGCGCCGGCGGCCGCCTTCTGCCGCGGCCCGGAGGCGGTGGGCCGGGCGCTGCCGGCCGTCTTCCTACGGGCCGGGGGCCTCCGCTTCGACGCGGCGGTGTGCCGGTCCCGGCCCTCGTCGTCCTCATCCTGTCCGGCACGTGCGTGACGGGCTTCGCGCTCCTCCCCCAGTTCTCCGAGGCGGTCCGTACGCTCGCGCAGGGAGTCGGTGAGGGAAGTGACCCGGCGGTCGACGAGCGAGCCGATCGCCTCCCGCGCGGCCGTCATCATCTGGTCCGTGGCCTGGCCGGACGCCGCCGCGAGCTGCGGGGTGTCGGCGATCCTCCGGGCGCCCATGCCCAGCAGGTCCTGCGGGGCGAGCCGCCTGCCCGCGACGAGGGCGGCGAGGGTGAGGGCGAGCTTGGCCTTCCTCGTCCTGCCGAGGAGATAGCCCCCGGCGACTCCGGCAAGCACAGTCGTCTTATAGCTGTCCGTCATGACCCACTTCCTGGGTTCAGAGGGTGGTCGGGGTAGTGGGGGCCACCGGCGGGGCCGGGGCCACCGGGATCGGCCGGCACCGCGGCGAGGGCGGTGCCGGGCTGCTCCAGCAGGTCGAGGATGCGCTCCTCCTCGCGTTCGAACTCCTCCTCGCCGAGCTCCCCCGCCTCGTACGCGCGGTTCAGCTCGCCGAGCTGGACCCGCAGCGTGGCCGGGTCGTAGAGCTCCTGCTCCGCGGCGTCGAGCAGCCGGCCCGCCACCCACTCCACGCCCCGCACGGGCACCAGCGGCAGCAGCATCAGCCCGGTGAGCAGACCCATGTCAGCTCCTCACCGCTACGGGCCGCGGGGCGGTGCCGGCGGCGGCACGGCTGCCCTCCCGGGGAACGAAGCTGTAGCAGGGCAGCGGGCCCGTCAGCCGCAGCTCCACCATGTCCCGCAGTTCGGCCGACCTGCGGTCGACCAGCTCTCTGCACCGCTCCGCGTGCGCCTGGGGCATGAGATAGGAGGTGTTGAGCACGCACCCGGGCACCTCGGCACCCTGGACGCACTCGTCGGCGAGCACCGCCAGCTCCTGCGCGACGCCGTCGGCGGCTTGGGCGGCCCGCCGGGCGAGGGCCTCGGCAATGGCCGAGCCGAGCCGGACGCTGCCCTCGTAGGACGGCCGCCGGCGGACGTCCGCCGCCAGCCGCCGTACGGCCGGGTCGGCCCGCACGAGTGCCTCCACGCCGCCCTGTGCGGGCATGGCCTTGAGGTTCATCTCGGTGCGGCGATCGAGCCTTCGCAGGGTGGCGAGGTGTGTCGCGGCCGCGGCGTCGAGGGCGCGTCGTACCGTCTCCTCGCCGTCGGCGACCATCCCGAACCGCATCGGCAGGACGGGGGCCACTGCGCAGAGGGCCAGCAGCAGGTCCTGGTGGCCGGTCAGATCGCGCCTGCGTGCGCGCAGATCGGGCGGCACGTCGCTGACGACCGCAGCCAGCTCGCCCGCGGGCAGCAGCCGGACCGGGGCCGGCGGCCTGCCCACGCCCCGGAGGTCGAGCGGCAGCGCCAGGTCGGCGTGGACGACCGCGTACACGTAGAGCGGAGAGGGGGCCACGGCTCACGCCGCCCTGGAGTGCTTGCTCGAACGGCCGGAGGTTTTCGAGGCGGACTTCTTGGCCGGCTTGGAGCGGGTGCCCGAAGCACGTTTGCGGGGCGGTGCCTTCTTCGTCTCCTCCTCGTACCGCTCGTCGTACCCGTCCTCCCGGTCGTCGTCCTCGTCGATCCCGATCGCCTCCTTGACGCGACCGCCGAGGGACCTGGCGGCCCTCTTGGCCCCGGTGGTGGCGACGGCGCTGCGGGACATGCCGGCGAACAGGTCGGGGACCGTCCGGCTGGAGGCGTCCTCGTTGAGGTCGAGACGGTTGCAGACCTCGGCGAAGCGAAGGTAGGTGTCGACGCTGGCGACCACGATGCGGGCGTCGATCTTGAGGATCTCGATGCCGACGAGCGACACCCGGACGAAGATGTCGATGACCATGCCGCGGTCGAGGATCAGCTCAAGGACGTCGTAGAGGGTTCCGGCACGCGGGACACAGACTGCGGCCTCGTTGTACGTGGTGGTGGTCGTCGACATAGGGGCTCTTCCTCTTCCAGGGGTACGGCGTTGTCGCCGTCAGTCGTCCCGTGCGCCGCGCCGGTAGCGCCTGATCCGCTCGTACTCGACGAGGCGTCCCCCGCTGTCGAGTTCCACCGCGTAGGTCGCCAGCAGGCTGGTCGTGTCCGGGATCCGCGGCACTTCGAGCACGTCCACGTGCACCCGCCAGCCCTCCTCGGCCCGGCGCACGGCAGACACGCCTTCGGTCTCGTGGCTGATGAGGCGCGCCAGGCTGCGGCACGCACGGCGGGCGGCCTCCTCGGGCCCGTCGACCGCGTGGTCGGCCTTGCTCCCGGAGGGACGCTTCGAGGTGGACTTCGCGGCAGGTCGGGCCCGCCGTTCGCGTTGCTCGGACACAGGCTCAGTCTGTGGCGGCTCCGGTATCCCCGCACGTGGCGGTGGTCCATACGGGGAGCGGTGACGAGGCGATGGGCGGCATCGCGGAGGCGGCGGGGAAGGTACGGGCGGCTTTTCGCCGGAGCCCGGCACCCCTTGTTCAGTGCGGTGGCGGTTTCGGGTCCAGGGCGTTGCCGACGGTGCGGCCGCCCTCTCCGGGCATCCGCTGGATCCGGGGCGGCACCCACACCTCGGTGGCGCCGGGGCCCACGCGGGCAAGAACGCAGTCCTGCGCGTCGAAGCCGTTGCCCTCGACGGTCAGAAGCACCCCGACCCGGCCGCCGTCCGCCTGCACCTCGGTACGGATCGCCGGATCCAGGTCCAGGGCGGCGAGCGTACGGCGCACCTCGGCCGCGTCACCCCGTCGAGGCCGGAAGCCAGGCGCCCGACCTCCTCCGCCGTGCGCGGGAGCTGGCTGTACGGCCGCTCGCCCGCCTTCCTGGCCGCTTCCCGTGCGGCGTCCGTCGCCTCGCCCTCGGGAAACCGCACCACCCCGCACCCGGCGGCGAACAGCAACAGCGGGACGAGCAGCAGCAGTCGGCGCATGCGACCACCCTTCCGCCGCCGCGCGCGGCGGCAATCGCCCACGTACTCAGAGGGGTGCAGGGGAGGGTACTCAGCGGGTGCGGCGATCAGACGCGGGCGCCCGCGAGGTTTCCGGGCGGGTGTACACCTCGTCCTCTGGACCAGCAGCTCCGCTGCGGCGGGCAAACGCAGGAGACAGCATCCACACTCTGCACCCGGGAGGCGTGAGCACGCCCCCGCACCCCGCCGTACCGGGCGGGTCAGGTACCTCCCTGGACCAGCAGGAAGATGCGCTCGGGGTCGAAGGGTGTCCAGAAAGGCGCCGGCACGCCCGCAAGGCGCAGACGGCAGGCCGTGCCGCCCTCCGGGTCGGTCCACCAGGCGGTGATGGTGCCCGGCCAGGGCCGGCCGGACCGGTCGTACACCTCGACCCGCCGGTACGCAGGGGTGGCCTGGCCCTCGGGAGGTGCCGCGGGGGGGGCGCAGGTTGTCGATGACGCCCTCCACCTCCGCTGCGCGGTTCTCCTCCTCGCCCACTCTCCCGCCTCCTTCGTCCAGTCATTCATTCATTGCGCAATGTAGAAAGTATCAGCGGATCACCAGGTGTAGCCGGGATTGACCTCCATGCACGCGGACTCGTCGTCCCCGACGAGGGGGTTGGCACTGTCCGGTGCCTTGCCCGGGGGCTCGGCAGCGGCTTCTTCCGGATAGCGGGTGTCCGTGCGCCAGTCCGCGCCGATGACCAGCGTCACCGACGGCACCTGGGCCGACTGGCGGACCGCCTGCCGTGGCAGGCCCAGCGCCTCGGCCACCGCGAGGGCGTTGCCGCGCTCCTCCGCGCTGCCATAGGTCAGCGTGGTGTCGGCCTGGGAGGCGGGGGTGGCGTCGGTCGTCGCCCCGGTGAAGCCGAGACCGGCCAGGTGCTCACTGATCTCACCGGCCCGGCCGGTGACCGGCGCCTGCGCGGCGGTCCCGGTGCCGTTCCGGACCGTCACGGCGATGGCGGGTGCGGGATCGGCATCGGGAGCGGGCGAGGAGGCGGGCCCGCTCCCGTCGTCCCTCGCGCCCTTGCCGTCGAAGGCCCGGTCCTCGCGCAGCAGAGTCCACAGTTGATCGGCGTCGCCCTCCTGCGGAATGACGCGGTTCGGGTCCTGGGGCGCGTACGCGAACGGCATGGTGGTCATGGTGATACGCCCGGCGGGCACGCGCTTGAGTTCGCCCGCCAGGTCGTGCAGCTTCTTGATCGACCCCAGCCCGTCGTCGACGGTGAGCGCGTCGGTGGCGGCGGAGGCCAGGGCGCGCAGCTTGCCCGGGTCGGTCAGCTTCGTACCGGCCTTGAGTTCGCGGACCATCGCGTTCATGTACTGGTGCTGGGCGTGCGCCCGGCCGATGTCGCTGCCGTCCTCGAAGCCGTGCCGGGTACGCAGCCACTGCAGCGCCTGCTCTCCCTGGACCACCGTGGTGCCCTTCTCCAGCCGCAGCCCGGATTTCGGGTCGTCCACGTTGTCCCGTACGCATACGGGCACGCCGCCGACCGCGTCCGCCATCTGCACCACCCCGGCGAAGTCGACCATGACGAAGTGGTCGACCGGGACCCCGGTCAGCTCCTCCCAGGCGGCCACCGTGCAGCCGGGACCGCCGTGCTGGAGGCTGGTGTTGATCTGCGCCGCGCTCTCCTCGGGATAGACGGTGCCGTCCTTGGGATCGGTGCACTCGGGGATCGTGACGAGCGTGTCGCGGGGCACGCTGACCACGGACATGTTGCTGCGGTCGGCCGCGACGTGCAGCAGCATCTGCACGTCCGCCAGCGGGTCGCTGCCCACCGATGCCTTCGAGCCGCCCAGTTGGAGGTTCTCCTCGGAGTTCCGGCTGTCGGAACCGATCAGCAGGATGTTCAACGGTGTCTGCCCGGCGGCGTTCGGCGCCTCGTCGTCGAGCTTGTTCCTGCCGAGGTGGAGTTCCTCCTTGGACAGCTTGCTGTTGAGGTACTCGTAGTAGAGGTAGCCCGCCCCCGCGCAGGCGACGATCAGTCCGGACACACCGCCCGCGACCCACCGCAGCACGCGGCGCCTGCGGCGGCGTGGCGTTCCGCCGGGTCCGTGCCTCGCCTCATGTCCGGCACCCGAGGGTCCTGTTGCCCCGGCACCGCGCTGCGGTGGCACGGCGTCCGGGGAGAGGTCGCCGTACGAGCCGGGGTCGTCGGCGGCGGGATACGGGCGCCGGTGTGCGCCGTGTCCGCGGGCTGTGCCGCGACTCAATCGTGCCTCCTGGTCCATCGGATGGATCGCGGGTGCGGAGAGGTGCCGGCACCTGGTGGATGAGAGTGGCGATCCGGGTGACGGGATCCGGAGGGCTGCCCCTTCCGGCGGCGCCCCGGGCTTCCGGGGCCGCCGCCGTGGACTTCCCGTGGCGTCAGATGTTGACGCCGAAGTCCTGAGCGATGCCGGCCAGTCCGGACGCGTAGCCCTGGCCTACCGCCCGGAACTTCCACTCCGCGCCGTGCCGGTAGAGCTCGCCGAAGACCATGGCGGTCTCGGTGGAGGCGTCCTCGCTGAGGTCGTACCGGGCCAGCTCGGCGCCGCCCGCCTGGTTGACCACGCGGATGAAGGCGTTGCGGACCTGGCCGAAGTTCTGCTGGCGGGTGTCGGCGTCGTGGATGGACACCGGGAAGACGATCTTGGCCACTTCCGCGGGCACGGCGGCGAGATTGATGTTGATGGACTCGTCGTCGCCTTCGCCCTCGCCGGTGAGGTTGTCCCCGGTGTGCTGAACGGAGCCGTCGGGGCTGGTCAGGTTGTTGTAGAAGACGAAGTGCCGGTCGGAGACGACCTTGCCGGCGTCGTTGCACAGCATGGCGCTGGCGTCCAGGTCGTATTCGGCTCCCGTGGTCGTGCGCACATCCCAGCCGAGGCCGACGGTCACCGCCGTCAGGCCCGGCGCCTCCTTCGAGAGCGAGACGTTGCCACCTTTGGAGAGGCTGACCCCCATGTGATTCCTCCACTGAGATTCGTAAGGCTGTCGTACTCACCGGATCAACGTCGGCGACCCGACCGGAGTTCCTTAGTTGCGCAAGTAGCAAAACTACACTCGGCAGGAGCGTGCCGCAGACCACCGGGTGCGGGCGTCGGGGTGAGCCAACATGTTACTGTTGCGCAATATTTGAAGTGTTGAGGACTCCGGGACCGCCGGCGAGGCGGTTCGGGGTCACCGCCCCGGCGCGAAGGTGAGAGTGATGTTCGGACGGCTCGGACCCGCGGAGGTCATCCTTGTTCTGGTCGTCGTCATCCTGTTGTTCGGCGCGAAGAAGCTGCCGGACATGGCCCGTTCGCTCGGCAAGTCGGCCCGCATCCTCAAGAGCGAGGCCAAGGCGATGAAGAACGAGGGCCCGCCGGACGAGGCCCCCGCGGCGAATCCGCCGCACCCCGGGCCCAGGACCGTCGAGGCCGCCCCGGGGGAGGTGGGCGGTTCCCGCCCGGCCGCGGACAGGCAGCCGCAGAACGCGGAGCAGGCGCGCCCGCAGCAGGCGCAGCGCCCGGGGAGCCATCAGGAGCAGACCGTGGCCGGGGACGACCACGGCACACCATGAGGACGCGGGTTGCTACACGTTGCCCGGCGTGAGGGGCGCGGAGAGAAGGATCCCGAGGGGCGTATGGCCCTCGCGGACCACCTCCGCGAGCTGCGCGACCGGCTGATCAAGGCGATCGGGGCCATCCTGGTCGTGACGATCGCCGCGCTCTTCGTCTACCAGGACATCGTCGACTTCCTGATGGACCCGGTGCTGAGGTCCGTGGGCTGCCGGGACGGGCTGCAGGCGTCGGACATCGGCGAGCAGAAGGGCTGCGCCGACTTCACGGTGAACGGGCTGCTGTCGCCGTTCACGATCATGCTCAAGGTCTCCTTCCTGACCGGTCTGGTGCTGGCGACGCCGGTCTGGCTGTACCAGTTGTGGGCCTTCCTCGCCCCCGGCCTGCACAAGCACGAGAAGAAGTACTCGCTCGGCTTCGTCGCCGCCGGCGTGCCGCTCTTCGTCGGCGGCGCCTACTTCGCGTACCGGATCCTGCCCACGACCGCCGAGGTGCTGCTGGACTTCACCCCAGAGAACGCGAAGAACCTGCTGCCCCTGCCCGACTTCATCGACCTGCTGACCCGCATGGTCATCGTCTTCGGGCTCTCCTTCGAGCTGCCGCTGGTGCTGGTGATGCTCAACTTGGGCGGCGCCGTCACCGGCCGCCGGATGCTCGGCTGGTGGCGCTGGATGATCATGGGCATCACCACGTTCGGTGCCGTCGCCACTCCCAGCACCGACCCCATCGGCATGTTCGCCCTGGCCGGCCCGGTGATCGTGCTCTACTTCGCGGCCACCGGGTTCGCCCTGCTCAACGACCGCCGCCGGGCCCGCGTGGCCGCCCGGGGACCGGCGGACGACGAGGCGTCCGACCTCGACCTCACCCCCGCGGACGTGGGCGCGCCCGAGGACGTCACCGAGGCCGAGCCAGTCTCCGCGGTGCTGCCCGGGCAGGCCACCGGCGAACCGGGAGACGCGGGCCGGGCGCCGGACGACCGCGCACCGCGGCGAAGCGGTGACGACGACGCCACCTGAGCCCTCGCACGGTGCCGGGGACGCGAATCGGACGTGCGGCCGGGACCGGCCGGTTCCGTACCGGCGGACGGGCCGCCTGCCGGGCGCGGTGGGCGCGTCCTCGGCTTACCTAGACTGAGCGCTCGGACGCGGGGCGGCGGAACGTCAGGAGAGAGCGGTGGCCAGGAGTATCGGTGATGAAGACCCGCCGGCAGATGTGCTCGCCGAGGCGGCCGGGACCTGCGGCCTGCTTGCCTCGCCGGCCCGGCTGCACATCCTCTGGGCGCTCGCGCACGGCGAGAGCGACGTGACCGGGCTGGCCGAGCGGGTGGGCGGGGCGCTGCCGTCGGTGAGCCAGCACCTGACGAAGCTGAAGCTGGCGGGATTGGTGCGCTCCCGGCGGGAGGGCCGGCGCGTGGTGTACGTGATCGACGACCCCGATGTGGTGAGCATGGTGCACTGGCTGGTCGGCCCCCGGACCGAGGGCGGACGCGGGGGACGGATGCGTGACCTGGGCGCCTGAGGCCGCGGCGCGCCGCGGTGCGGCGGAGCCCCGTCCCCCGGGCGCCGCGACCGAGGCAGCGGGTCACACCAGGCTGCAGATGCTGCGCCTGCTGGACTCCTCCCCCCGCGGGCTGGTGGAGAAGGAGGCCGAGGAGCGGCTGCTGCATTGGGGGGAGAACACGCCTCCCGAGCCGGCCGCGCTGCCGTGGATTCGACGTTTCGGGCGCGGGCTGCGGGATCCCTTCACGGCGGTGCTGCTGTGCCTGGCCCTCGTCTCGGCGGCGGTGGCGTCCTGGGGAATCGCCTGCGTGATCCTTTTCCTGGTAGGGGTCAGTTGCGGGCTGCGGGCGACCAGCGAATACCGGGCCGACGCCTCCGCCGCGTCGCTCTGCGACCGCCTGCCCGCCACCGCGACGGTGCAGCGCCGCCCCGGCCCGGACGCCGCACCGCGGGTCCGCGAGATCCCGTCCTGGGAACTGGTCCCGGGTGACGTGGTGCGGCTGGGCCCGGGCGACGTGGTGCCGGCGGATATCCGGCTGCTGCGCGCCGCCCGGTTCCACGTGCACCAGGCCGCCCTGACCGGCGAGTCCGCGCCGGTGGCCAAGTACCCCGTCGACGCACCGCCGGCACACGAGAAGACGACGCTGCCGGCCCGCTCACACCTGGTGTTCCAAGGCAGCAGCGTCGTCTCCGGCAGTGGCGTCGGCCTGGTGGTGGCCACCGGAGCCGACACCCAGTACGCCGGCCACGGGCCGCAGCGGGACGGCGCGACAGGGCGGCGGACCGCGTTCGACCGCTCGGTGCACCGGATCGCCTGGATACTCATCCGCTTCATGCTGCTGACGCCCCCGCTGGTGCTCCTGGCCAACGCCCTGCTGCGCGACAGGGGGCTGGAGACGCTGCCCTTCGCCGTGGCGGTCGCGGTCAGCCTGACACCGGAGATGCTTCCGGTGATCGTCACCACCGCGCTGGCCCGGGGCGCCACCGGCCTGGCCCGCGACCGGAACGTGATCGTCAGGCGGCTCTCCGCGCTCCACGACCTGGGCGCCATGGACGTGCTGTGTACCGACAAGACCGGCACCCTCACCCAGGACCGCCCGGTCGTCGCCGGCTACCTCGATGCCGAGGGCCGCCCGGCTGCGCAGGTACTCCACTGGGGTGCCGTGAACAGTCTGTGGACACTGCAACTGGCCGACCCACCGGCACCGGACCCGCTGGACGACGCGGTCCTCGAAGCCGCGGAGGGCATGCATACCGCGCTACTGCGGTACGAGGGGGTGGCCGCCCTTCCGTTCGACCCGGAACGCCGCATCGCCACCGCCGTCGTAGGCGACCCGGGAAGGCCGGGCACGCACACCGTCGTCGTCAAAGGCGCCGTCGGTGCGGTCCTCGACCGGTGCACCCGTCTCCTCGGACCGGACGGGGAAGAGCCACTCGACGCCCCCGGCCGGGACCTGCTGGCCGCTCTCGCCGACCAGCAGGCCGGCCAGGGACTGCGGCTGCTGGCCGTGGCCCGCGCCGAGCGCCCCGCCCGCCTCGGCCCGTACGCGCACCCCGACGAACACGGCCTGACCTTCCTCGGCCTCCTCGCCTTCCACGACCACGCAACACGGACAGCCGGCCCGGCCCTCGCCGAACTCGCCGAGCGGGGCGTCACCGTGAAGGTCCTCACCGGCGACCACGCGGCCACCGCCGCCCGCGCCTGCCGCGATCTCGGACTCGCCCCCGGAACGGTGGTCGACGCCGACCGCATCGACGGCCTCTCCGACGGCGAACTCGCCGAACTCGCCACCGCCACCACGGTCTTCGCCCGCTGCACGCCCACCCACAAGGCCCGCATCGTGCGCGCGCTCGGCGACGCCGGGCACGTCACCGGCTACCTGGGCGACGGACTCAACGACCTGCCCGCGCTGCGCGCCGCCGACGTCGCGCTCGCCCCGCAGGGCGCGGTGGACGTCACCCGGCAGTCCGCCGACGTCGTGCTCGCCGCCAAGGACCTGACCGCCATCGGGCACGCGATCACGACCGGCCGGTACAGCAGCAGCAACATCACCACCTATCTGCACATCACCCTCTCCTCCAACCTGGGCAACGTGGTGGCGATGCTCACCGCCGCGCTGCTGCTGCCGTTCCTGCCGATGCTCCCGGCCCAGGTCCTCGCGCAGAACCTGTGCTTCGACGCCGCGCAGCTCTCCCTCGCCTTCGACCGCCCCTCCCCCGCCGCACTGCGCCGCCCCCGGGCGCTCCATCCGCGGGACTTCCTCCGCTTCGTCACCGGCTTCGGGGCGCTGAACGCGGTCGCCGACCTGGCCACCTTCGCCGTACTGGTGTGGGCGGTACAGCAGACGGACAGCGGGCAGCAGGCGGCGTTCCACACCGGCTGGTTCACCGAGAACCTCCTCACCCAGGCGCTGGTGATGCTCATGCTGCGTACGGCTTGCGCACCTCGGGAAGGCCGCGCCCCCCTGCCGCTACGGCTGGCCGCGGCCGCACTCGCCGCCATCGGCTTGGCCCTCCCCCTCTCTCCGCTGGGCTCCGCCCTGGGCATGAGTTCGCTACCGCCGACCTACTACCTGATACTCGCCGCCGTCCTCGCGCTCTACGCGGCAGCCCTGGCCCTCGCGCGCAACCGCTACCGGCGGCGTACGACCGGATGACGCGCGTCGGCGGCGAGAGGTTCACCGTCCCTGGCGATCACGGGTGCCGTCCTGCTGGTGTTCGTCGGTGGCGACCTCGTAGCCGTGTCCGGCCGCGTAGCGCAGGGTGGCGGCGTGGCCGTAGGACTGGCCGAGCCGGGTCAGCCAGGCAGGGGGTCAGCCAGGCGGGGTCGTGCCGGCGCCGGTCGTACTCGCTGATGATCGCCTCGAACGAGCCGTCCGGTTGCCTGGCGAAGCCGATGTCGTTGCTCACCGGGCCGATGCGGGCGCGGCGGATGACCACCGCGGCGCGCTCCGGGCGGGCGTCGACCCGCCTGCCGGTGAGCCGGTCCAGGCTCGCGGCTGCGCGGGCCAGCATGGCTGGGGGCCGCAACGGAAGACTCAGTACGTTGCCGCTGATCCGGACCCGTTCCGTGCGTGCCGCGACGTACGACATCAGGGTCCAGGTGTCCTGGAACGCCGACTGGTACGGGTGGTCCTGGAAGCTGACGAAGTCGAGTCCGGCCCGCTCGGACGTCAGGGCCAGCTCGACCGGCGCCTGAGGTGGGCGGGCGGCGGGGGTGACGAAGCTGCCGAACCACAGTTCGTGGCCGTAGTCAGTCACAGGTTGCCTCCTCCGGGGTGGTTCGTGGAAGGCGTGAGAGCGAAGTTGTCGCTGAACACACCTTCCGGGTCGTAGACGGTCTTGAGCTGGCGCAGACGCGCAAGGGTCCGTGGGGGCCAGACCTCGGCGAGACACTCGGGACGGAGGCTGGACTCGAAGCTGAGGTGAAGGCCGTGGAGGAAGGGGCTCAGCTCCGCCCATGCCTTGTCGACCGCCTCGTCCGCACTGTCCATCACCACGAGCGAGGAGCTCGCCTCGCGGTGGGCATAGGCGGTGGCGTCCGAGGGAACATCGGCGACGGCGCCGCCGACCGAGCGGAGCTGGAACCATCCGATCGCTCCGCTGCGGATCACGCGGGCGGCCCCCGCAGCGAACTGCGGGGTCTCCCGGAGTTCATCGGGAACCGGACGCTTCGATAGATCAGCACCCGCACCCGGCACATCCGCTGAGGCAGGCGCCGGGGTCAGACCCGGACGTGCGCGGCCGCCCAGGAGGTGTGGTCGTACGAGGTGGAGCCGTTGGCGTCCTGGACCACCAGCCGGAGCAGGCGGACGCCGGTGACGTCCACGTCCACCTCCCGCGGCCCGGCGGCCGCGGTGAGCGTGCCGCTCTCGTACAGCAGGCGGCCGTCGCCCCACACCTGCGCGGCCGTCGCGCCGTTCGCGCTCTGGGACGCGGAGAAGTCGTCGATGCCGACGACCGCGGTCATCCGGGTCGCGGCGGCGCCGAGGTGGTAGACGATCTCGGAGGGGGCGTGCACGCCCAGCCCCTTGGCGTAGGTCACCCCGCCGAAGCCGATCGGGGTGCCGTCGCCCGCGGCCTGGCGGCCGTTGCTGCGGTCCCGCTCCACCGGTCCCCAGCCGTTGCCGGCGGACACCCACTCCAGGTCGCTGAGGAAGCTGTCGCGCCGCGGTGCGGGCGGCGGCACGGCCACGGTCCGGGACGCCGGGTAGCGCAGGGCGGCGCGGCCGTACGCCGCCGTGCCCTCGGCGCGCAGCAGGCGCGGGCCCGCGGCGGCGTCGCCGCGCGCCGGGGTGACCTCGACCGTCGTCCGCAGGACGGCCCCCGGCCGGAGCACGGCGGCGCGGGCCGGTCCGGCGGGGCGCAGCCGCCAGCCGGCGGGCGCGTGCAGCCGGATCCTGGCGTCGGTCCAGGCCCGGCCGGAGCCGTTGGCGAGGGTTGCGGTGACGGTGAAGGGTTCGCCGGGATAGGCGATTTCGGGGGACTCGATACGGGTCCCGAAGCGCTCGCGCTCGTACTCCCCGGCCCAGGACGACCGCAGCAGGCCGGTGAGCTCGGCCACCACGCCCGGGTACTCGGCGGCGACGTCCCTGGTCTCCGCCGGGTCCGCGGCCAGGTCGTACAGTTCGAAGTCCCACGCGGCGTCCGGCACCTCCCGGTCCCGGCCGGGCGCGAACCGCACCGCCTTCCAGTCGCGGCGGCGCACGGACTCGGCGAGCCGGAGGATCCGGCCGCCGTCGACCGCGTGGGCGCGCTTCGTGGACCCCGGGTCGTTGCGGTACCAGTACAGGTGGTGGTGGACCGGGGCCTGCGCCGGGCGGGCGGCCAGCAGGGACGCGGCGGAGAGCCCGTCGACGTCGCGCGGCGCCGGGGCGCCGGCCACCTCGGCGAGGGTCGGCAGCAGGTCGGTCAGCGGCGTGGGCCGCTCGCTGACGCCGGGCCGTACGGTCCCCGGGCGCCAGGCGATCAGGGGGACGCGTACGCCGCCCTCGTAGAGGTTGCGCTTGTAGCCCCGCAGCGGCCCGTTCTCGTCGAAGAGGTCGGGGTCGACGCCGCCCTCCTCGTGCGGGCCGTTGTCGCTGGAGAACAGCAGCAGGGTGTCGCGGTGCACGCCGAGCCGGACCAGCGCGTCCACGACCGCACCCACCAGCGCGTCCAGCCTGGTGATCTGGGCCGCGTGGCCCTTGTCCGCCTCGCTCCACGGGCGGTCGGCGTACTCGCCCTGGTCGGGGATGTCGCTGGGGGCGTGGGGCACGTTGGGGTTGAGCATGAGGAGGAAGGGCTCGCCGGCGTGGGCGTCGAGGAAGGAGACGGCCCGTTCCTGGAGGAGGTCGATGACGAAGGCGCCGCGCGCGCCGTCGGCGTTCTCGGGGATCTGCTCCTTCGCGCCGTTGTGCCAGAGGTACTGCGGGTAGTACTGGTGTGCGTGCCCGTGCGTGATGTAGCCGTAGAAGTCGGTGAACCCGCGGGCGTTGGGGTGACTCGGCTGGTCCGCCTCCTCGGGCCCGAAACCCCACTTGCCGATGCACGCCGTGCGGTAGCCCCGGCCCCGCAGCACCTCGGCGAAGGTCGTGTCGTCCTCGGTGAGGGAGCCCTGCGGGCCGCCGAACGGGTTCTCCCGTACCCGCCCGTGCCCCGCGTGCACCCCGGTCAGCGCCGCGCAGCGCGACGGGGCGCACACGGCCGCCGCCGAGTACGCCTGGGTGAACCGCAGCCCCTCGGCCGCCAGCCGGTCGAGCCGGGGCGTGCGGACGAGCCGCTGTCCGTACGCGCCGACGCCGCCGTACCCGAGGTCATCGGCGAGGATCACGACGACGTTCGGCCGCCCGCCGCCGCCCTGCACCGCGGGGCTCCGGCCTTCGGCGCGGGCGCTTCCGGGGGGCAGCGCGGCGAGGCCGAGCGCGGCGGACCCGGCAAGGAAGTGACGACGGCTGGACACGGCGGGGCTCCTTCACAGAACGCACGCCGCCCACGGGCACGTGGGCGGCTTCTCCGTGATCGTGCGTGGTCACAGGGGTGCCAGGCCATGCACGGCTTGTGAAGTACCCGTGAAATCCACCGCACGGGCGGCGCGTTTGGCGGCTGACCGCGTGACGCCCCGTCAGCCGCGGGCCGCCGGAATCGCACGTACGTGGCCAGCCGTGCACGACGCACGGGCAGGCACCACAGGGTGCCGCCTTGGTGTATGTCGGTCGGGTCAGTAGGGGTACCGGGGCGAAGCCCGGTCTGGGCCGGTCGACCAGGGCGCGGCCGGCCGTGCCGACGTAGGCGGCGAAGACGCCGATCTGGCAGTTCTCGGTGCGGCCTGCAGTGCCGGAGTACTGCCGCTGGACAAGGAGATCTTCCGCCCACGCGAGTTCCTGCTGCGCCGGGGAAGAGTGATCGCCGCCAACCCGGCACTGGCCGAGCGCGATCTGATCAAGCTCGCCGACATCGCCGACGCGCTGGCACCGGCGCTGGAGCGCCGCGGCGTCGAGCCCGGAAAAGCACGCTTCATCATCGACGTGGTGCTGGCGATCCACCGGCGTGCCATGCCCCGCTGGCTAGCCGAGCCGGACACCACCCTCGCTCAGCTCATGGCCCAGGCCGCCGCCGAGCTGCGCGAAGTGGTCGCGCCACCAGCTCCGACAGTCCACTGAGTCGGCCGCAAAGAGGAGTAGCGCCCACCAGGCCGACCGCGACCCGCTCCAGCGAGATCGGCTGGGCTCCCTCATGGGCGATCAAGCCCGTTAACAGTACCGGCTCGCCGCGATGACCAGGCACATCGGCTTCGCCAGCAGTAGCACGCGGGCCTATCGGCTGCCGCGGGCGTCGTTCAAGAGGAGCAACATCCGGTGCCCGCACGGCTTGGTGGAACGCCGCCGTGACGGTGTCCGCGCCGACGTCGGGCAGCGGCTGTTCGGAGCCCGTCGCGGCCGGGAAGCGGCGTAGCGCCTCGGCCAGGGCGCGCACGGCGTGCTGCGGTTGTCGCCTCGCAGGTAAGCGTAGAACCGGCTGTCCGGGAAACGGCCTTACCTCAGTGCGGTTTCCTGGTCCATCGGGTCTGATGCACGATCGGGTGACATCTTGACCTGCCACCCGAATCTGCATCAGACCCGACCGACCCAGTAGGCGCGCTGCGCGCCGAACGGATGGGACGGGTCGAGCGGGAAGCCGGGATACAGGGCGCCTCCAGAAGGGGGTCCGGCTGCGGTTCAGCGGGCGTCGGTGCGGCGGGGACGGCGCGGGGGCGGCTGGATGGGGCTCTGCCAGGCCAGGGCCACCGCCACTTCGGGCGGCAGATGTCCGAACTGGCTGTCCTCGTCCCGCCCTTCGGCGAGGTGGACGACGGGCCGGCCGGTCTCGTCCACGGACGGCAGCACCTGCGCGAGGCGGTGGGCCATCGGGAAGAAGGGGTTCATCGCCTGACGGACCGGGGCGTCCCGGTTGCAGGCGGACAGAAGGGTGATGAGATCGCCGACGGTCATCTCCGGACACTCACCCGGCCGCACAGCCTCGGAACTGGTGGAGCAACCGTTGCCAGCGTGAGCCGCGGTCATGAGCAATCACCTCTCTGACCTGGTGGTTTTCGGCAAGGTCGTCGACGTTGACATGCTCTCAACCCACTTGGCCAGTCTTTCCGCGATCTTCCTTGTCTGCCTCCGGCGAACTGTGGTCCTTTGCCATTGTGGGATCTCAGCTTGCGTGGCCAAATCTCACGCCGGTTGGCCATTCAATGGCCAACCGGCCACGAACCTGAGACTGCCTGGTGTCCCGTCGCACTGAGCCTGTCGGATTCTCACTGCTTCTCGTTCGTGCTGTCGGATTCTCATTGCGTCGCGCGCTGAGCGGCGGCGTTTGCCCCGTACGTGAGGGCCTGTCCACCGGACTGAGCTACGCCCCCGGCTCCTTCGCGAACACCGACGAGATCGTCGCGCTGACCACCGAGGCCGCCGCCCACGACCTGCTCTGCGCCACCCACATGCGCGACGAGGGCGACCACCTCATCGACGCGGTTCCACAGCTCTCGCCAGCACGTCCGCCTTGGCCAGCGAACGGCCGTCGGCGACACCCTGCGACCAGGACTGCGCGCCCGAGGAAGTCGCGATGGTCTGGGCGCCGGCCTCGGTGACTAGACGCGCGCTGCCCGCGTCCCAGGCGTTGGGCAGGACGAGGAAGCCGTCGTGCAGCCTCCGGAACTGCTCGGCGCTCTTGCTGGGTACGAATGTCGGGCGTCGTGAGGGCTCTCCTTCCGGGCCGAGTCTCGGCCTCGCAGCAGGTAGACGCCTCCCGGCCCGCGAACGTGAGGTGCCGGCCCGAGAGATTCACTGCGTCGGGTTCGGTCGGTGGCCCAGGACTGCACTGCGTGGTGACCGCCTCGCGGCGGCGCGGGTCTGCACGCGGGAGCCGACGATGGAACGACCGGAGGGGCCGCTGTGCGCAGCGGCCCCCTCCGGCTCGTTCAGTGGATGTTGCCGCGCATGCTCACGCGGTCGGGATGATGCCCAACTGCTGAAGGACCGTCACGCCGTCGTCGAGACCGACCTCTTCGACGATGAGGCCGTTCTGCACCTTGAGCACCGTGGTGCCGGTAAAGCGGAGCGTCTTGCCGGACGCCGCGGGCGCGGAGCCGATGGGAAGGTCGTCGAAGACGACCGGCCCGGTGTGCGTGCCGCCGCCCTCCCACTGCCCGACGACGTAGTCGCCCTCCGCGATGAGGTCCGCGGTGCCCCAGAAGTTGAGGTCCGGGAACGCCGCGCGGAAGTTGGTCGCGAATGCGCGCACCTCATCGCGGCCGCGCATGGGCTTGTGCAGCGAGTACTCGAACCGGATGTCCGGAGCGGCGAGCTCGTCGATGATCTCCGGGTTGAAGGACTTGCCCCAGAACTCCGTGAACCACCGGCCGACGACGGCCTTGTTCTCTTCGATCGACATGGCTATTCCTTTCTGTCGTTGTCACCGATTCGCCAGCGGCGCGGTGACACGTCGAAGACGGTGACCGGACCCGGTATGTGAGATCAGCGATGAAGATTTGCGAAATCGGGCCTGGGGGCTGAGAGGGAGGGCGGACTCGCGCAACGAGGGCTGTCCCTTGAGAGCGGTGATGGATTGGCGTTGACGATAATCGGATCAGGGCGAGGGCCATGGGCGTGATCACCGCGCCGCAGATGTCGAGGGGTGTCCTGAGGGCAATTCGGGCCTCGGTCGAGCCGGCGGTCAGCGCCGGCAGAGCGGCGGCCCGCGACGACGGCGATGCCGAGGATCAGCATCCGGTTGCGTCCCCTGTGGTCCGCGACGGCGGCGACGGAGACGGCCGGGACGAGGGACGAGGCGTCCACGATCCGCATCTGCTGCGCGGCAGCCAGGCGCGGGTCCGCGGCCATGTCTCAGCACGAGCCTGCTCCACACCACAATGGACAGGACGACTCTGAACATCCCGCAGCAGCAGCACCGCGCGCGCCGCTCAGAGTCGGCTGCGCGACGATGTGGGGACACAACCCGACGAAGCGACGAGCAGGGTCATGGCTACCCGGTTACCGGCTTCCGGTCTCGGGTGGCTTTGTTCACGAGAACCGACAGCACCTGTACACGAGAGGGGGAGGCGTCGGCGGCACGTCGTGTTCGATGTCCATGAGAAACGGTTCTGGCTCAACTTCCGTGAAGCGGTCGCTCTCCGTCACGCGAGCAGGACGCGTTTACGGAGGAGCCGGAAGCCGGCTCGGCCGAACATCTGCCGTTTGAGCATCTTGATGCGGTTGACGTGTCCTTCGACGACGCCGGAGTTCCAGTGCAGGGTGAGGCCCGCGGTGACGGCGTCGAGATCGCGTTCGAGGCCGTTGATGAACGTGTGCATGCTGGGCAAGTCGTCGGTGCGGACCGCCGCTATCCACTCGCGGAGCTGGTGGCCCTGGAGCTGGGTGAGCATCTGAGCGAAGGCGCGGACATGGCTGGTCAGAGCGTCCAGTTCAGGGCAGTGCGCCAGGACGGACTTGAGTTTGAGTCGGTCCGTCTCCGGAAGGGCGTCGGGGTGGGTGAGGATCCACCGGGTGACCGTCCGGGGCGTGGGCGGGTGGGTCGCCGTTCGCGAGGGGCTGCGGAAGGGCCGGAGGTAGGCACGCACGGTTCCGTATCCGCCGGCGTATCCGTGAGCCTTGATCTCCTCCCAGAGCGTCCACGCGTTCGTGCAGCCTTCCGCCCACCGCTCATGCAGGTAGGGCTTGAAGTCATCGAGCCTCGTCGGCCGGTTCTGCCACTGCCCTTGGAAGAGGTCTTCCGGGGCGGCAGCGTCAGCGAGGCGTTTGACCGTCCGGTGTGTCATGTGGAGTCGGCGGCCGATGGCCCGTCTGCTGAGACCTTCGGCCAGCAGCGCCTGGACGATCGCGTGTTTCTCGCGTGTGCGGTCGGCGAACCGGTGGCCTGTCGGCCAGGGCGATTTGTTCTGCCCGTCAGGTTGCCGAGGGTTCTTGGCCGCGTCGCGTCGAGGCAGGGTGAACGGTGCCCGTAGACAGGATCGATGACGCGACACACATCGTTCGGCGGCTTCGCCGAGGTTGTGCCAGAGGTGGAAGCGGTCCGCGACCTGGAGAGCCGTCGGGGCCCCGGCCCGCGCTCCCTCGGCGAAGAAGGGGGCGCGGTCCCGGCAGACCACCTCGATGCCGGGACGTTCGCTGAGCCAGGCCGCCAGCGTTGCCGACTCGCGGTCCGGCAGCAGATCCACAGGGCGCCTGGTCTCGACGTCGACCAGCACCGTCCCGTAGACCCTGCCCTTGCGCATCGCGTACTCGTCGACGCCGACCACCCGCGGGGCCGGAGGCTGAGGCTCGGGCAGGGCGTCGACCAGCCGCAGCACGGTGCTGCGGCTGACGGATACCCCGACGACCCGGGCCATCCGTGCGCCGGCCCGGCCGGCGAGCGCGAGGCCGACCGCGGCCAGCGTCGAGCGCAGGCGCTCGCTCCACCGGCTGTGCCGCCGGGTCAGCCCCGGCACCTGCTCGACGAACGTCCGCCGTCCGCACGAAGCGTTCGGGCAGAAGAACCGGCGGACAAGCAAGCTCAGCACCACCCGCCGCCCCGCCGTGGGCACGTCGGCCGGAAACCGCAGGTAGGAGCTGTGCACCCGCCCCGACCAGGTTCCGCAGTCCGGACACGTCGAGCCGGCCGTCGTCCGGCGGGCCTCGATCCGTATCGCCTCGTTGTTCACGTCCACCGACAGCACCGCAACGTCCGCGATCGACGAGAACAGCAGCTCCTCCAACCGGAGCACCGTCTCTTCCACGGCGCCGAACTGTCGACCACACCAAGATCACCACTGATCATTTTCGGGCAACTTCCCGAAGGTCAGCTCCAGCCTCGGTCGTCACTCAGCGTCGGGCTTCACGGAAGTTGAGCCAGAACCGGTTCTCGTGAACAAAGCCGGCCAGCGAGCTGGGCCGCCTGAGAGATCTGCTCGGCGAGGTTCGGGAAGTAGTACGTGGCAGCGGTCGCGCGCCGTGTCGCCGGCCGGTAGTCGTCAACGTCGAAGTCGGTCAGGTCGTATTCCTTGCCCTGTCGGCCGGTCATCCGCTGTTCCTCCTGCACACCCGTCGAAAGCAGCGGTGCCTGCGACCGTCGGGCGCGGGACGGCCGCAGGCACCACCGGGCTGACTGCGGTCAGCCACACCGGGCGCATTGCCTGGCAGATGGAAGACGCCTACGCGCGACAGAACGTGAGATCGAGGCGCGAAATCAGGCCCCCGCCGTCCTCGGCACGGGAGTTCGGTAGGCAGCCTCTGCCCAGAGTTGGAGGAGTGCGTAGGAGCGCCACGGCGCCCACCGCTCTGCGATGGTGCGGGCCTGCTCCGCCGTTGCGGACCCAAGTGCCCTGCGGGCGACCAGATCGCCGGGGGCGAAGGTGTCGGGGTGCTGCAACGCGCGCACGGTGAGGTAGTCAGCCGTCCACGGGCCGATCCCGGGCAGCGCCAGCAGGGCGCGGCGGGCCTCCTCGACAGGGAGTCCGGTGAGGCCGAATCCGTCCGCCCACGTCTGGGCGACGGCCCGCAGAGTGCGGGTTCGGGCGCCGGTCAGGCCGATGGCTGCCTGGAGTTCCGCGTCGGGAACCGCCGCGAGGTCCTGTGGTCGCGGCAGCGTCCGCAGCCCGGCTGCCGGTGTTCCGTAGGCGGCGACGAGTCTGCCCAGGAAGGTGCGGGCGGCGGCGAGGGAGACCTGCTGGCCGACGACCGTCGCGATCACCGCTTCGAATTCGTCGGGATACCCGATGAGCCGGATACCGGGCCGCTGTTCGACCAGCGGCTTCATCAACGGGTCGACGGAGAGGGCGTCCGCGATGTGTCCGGTGTCGGCGTCGAGGTCGAGCCAGCGGCGCACCGGGTCCGCCATGCCTTCAGGGTCGGGCGTCCGCTCAGGGATGCGGGCGACGACACCGTCCTCCGCGAAAGTCACTGTCACCCGCACCGGACCTCCCGTATGAGGCATCAGCCGGGTGCAGGTGCCGGCCACGACGTCGACCTCCTCGACGCCCGGGATCGCGTGGGCGGCCAGCATCCGCAAGGCGGTCACCGAGTCGGTGGGGCCGTTCGGGACGAGGTGGAGGAGGGTCACGTGGTCCAGATTCCTGAGCTGCCGCGCCGGTGCGAGTCCAGCAGGTGGGTGTCGATGATGCCGATCGCCTCCATGAGCGCGTACATGGTGGTCGGGCCGACGAAGGCGAACCCGCGCCGCCGCAGCTCCTTCGACAGTGCGAGCGATTCGGCGGACTTCGTGGGGATCTCCGCGAACGTCCGGGGGCGTGGGGTGGTTTCCGGCTGGAAGGACCACACCAGTTCGGCCAGGCCCATCTCCTCACGGAGCCTGAGGGTGGCACGGGCGTTGGTGACGGCGGCCTGGATCTTCCGCCGGTTGCGCACGATCCCGGCATCCGCCATCAACCGCTCGACGTCGGCATCGGTGTAGGCGGCGATGACGTCCGGATCGAAGTCGTCGAACGCCTCACGGAACGCAGGTCGTTTACGCAGGATCGTCGCCCAGGACAGGCCCGCCTGAAAGCCTTCGAGGCTGACGCGTTCGTAGACACCGCGCTCGTCGGTGACGGGCATGCCCCATTCCGTGTCGTAGTAGTCGCGCAGCAGCGGATCGACGGCCGCCCATGCCGGGCGGGCGAGTCCGTCCTCGCCGACGACGACACCCGGGTCGTGGTCAGCGGTGGCGGTGGTGGCTTGCTGTGTCATGCGATCACCCGTCGAACCCTGTCATACGCATCGTGATGTTGATCCTGCCGCCGCTGATCCCGCATCCCTCGGGGGCGGTGTCCTCGTGCACCTTGGTGACCCCGTGATAGGCCAGACGGGCGGGACCTCCGAAGACGAAAAGATCGCCCGAGGCCAACAGCAGCTCCGTGTACGGCTTGTTGCGGTTTTCGGTGTTGCCGAAGCGGAACGCGCAGGTGTCGCCGATGGACAGCGAGACGACCGGGGCGCGGGACTTCTCGTCCTTGTCCTGGTGCATTCCCAGGCGGGCGTTCGCGTCGTAGTAGTTCACCAGCGCCGTGTCGGGCGTGTAGGCGCCGACGGTTGCCGCGTCGTGCCCGGTGGCCCGGAGGGCGTAGCGGCCCAGGCGGATCATCCAGTCGGGGAACGGCAGGACCCGGGCGCCGTTCACATCGGTGGCCGCCCTCGTGTACTGGTACGGCTGCCAGTGCCAGCCCAGGCACACCGTGCGCACGGACATCTGGTGCCCGCGGACCTTCGCGGCGCGCAGCGGAACCGGGCCCTGCACCCACTCACGGAACCGGTCGACGATCCACTCCTGCTGTTCCAGGGCAAGCCAGTCAGGGATGTGGTGGGCTCCCGGGACGATCTCTCGCGCCGTGCGGTCCGGGAGCTGCGGAGTGAACAGCGCGGTCATGACCTCTCCTGCGTACGGGCGGGGTACTGGAAGGTGTCGTCGTCGACGAGCCAGGTGGTGCCGTGGGCAGTCGCGCCGACCAGGCCGTTCAGATTGATGAGGCCGACGAGGGCGAGGGTGCGCGGGTCACCGACCGCCGCGGTCGCCAGAGTGCGCTCGGGCCGCCAGGACGTCGACCACAGCAACCGTCGGGTCATCTGCGCCCACCCGGTCGCCGGTCCGGCCATCACCCACACGTCCGGTTCGACGGCGGCGAACCGGGACGCGTGGCGCAGCCACGAGGCCCCCGTCTCGGGCCAGGTGATCGTGGCCAGCGTGGTGCCTCCCGCACGCTCCCAGGCCGCCTCGATGAGGCGCGCGCTCTCCAGAGCGTGCGGAGTGCGGCCCGAGCCGATCGCAATAGTCTGCGCGCGGCGCCGGCGCACAAGACGGACGAGAGCCTCGGCCTCGGCGTCCGTAGCGGTCAGGTCAGCGTCGTGGCTCGCCGGCCTCTTCAGCAAGGGGCTGGTCAGGGCTTCCACGGTTCTTCTCTCTAGCGGTCTTCCACCGCTGGTAGCGGTCTTTGCAGCAGGCACCGCAGGGGCGGAACCCGGCGGCGACTGCGGTGGCCTCGTCGGTGAAGAAGGCGCGGTGTTTCACATAGCCGCCGCGGGCAATGGCGCGCCGGGCGGCGGGGCAGTCGAGCCGTCCGTAGATCCTGGAGCCGCGGTGCCCGCCCCATCCCCCCTTGACCGGCGACCGGTAGAACCGGCCGTCGGCCCCGAGGAGGGTGTACGACTTCCCGCCGTCGTTCATGTCGCTCCTATCGCTCATGCGGCGTCGTGGAAGACGAGGGCGAGCGTGGTGCGTTCGCCGGAGCGGACGGCGGACACGCCGTGGCGGACCGGCGCCGCCGACCAGCCGCGTGCGGATCTGACCGGGCGGTCGCGGGTGGTGAACAGGTAGCCGTGGCCGTGCGGCAGCAGCGTGGCCGTGCCGCGTGACTGGGCGCGCGGGCGCTGTTCCAGCAGCAGGAACTCCCCGCCCGTGTGGTCCACTCCGGGCTCGTTGAGGTTGATCACCACCTGCAGCGGGAACACGAGGTCGCCGTACAGGTCGCGGTGGAGCGCGTTCCAGTCCTTCTCGCCGTAGTGGAGAAGGATCGCCGTAGATTTCGTCTGCCCGGCCGCGTGGCACATCTCGAGCCACTCGTCGAGGGAGTCGGGCCACGGCGCGGGCCGGCCGAGCCTGCCCCACCAGTCGCGGGCGATGGGCAACAGCCTCGGATACAGCGCCTGCTTGAGGCGTTCGACCGGTTCCGGGTACGGCGTGTCGAGATAGCGGTACTGGCCCTCGCCGAAGCGGTGGCGGCCCATGTCGATCGTGCTGCGGAACAGACCGTCCTGCTCATACAGCTCCCTGATCTCCACGCACTCCTCAGGCGTCAGCAGTTGCGGCAGCAGCGCGCCGCCGTACTCGTCGACCTCCTCGGTGATCGCCGCCCAGTCGCCGGACTCGACGCGGCGGCGCCACGGGTCCGCCTTCTTCCTGGTCACTGTTGTCTTGCTCATGCCGCGACCTCCAGTTCCAGCAGCGTGGTCTTGGCCGCAAGGCCGCCGATGTAGCCGCCGAGGGTGCCGTCGGTGCGCAGCACTCGGTGGCACGGCACGACGATCGGCAGCGGGTTGGTCGCGCACGCGGTGCCCACCGCCCGTACGGCCCTGGGGTTGCCGACGAGTTCGGCCATCTCCCGGTAACTGCGGGTCCGGCCGTACTCGATCTCAGGCAGATGGGTTTGCACCACGCGCCGGAAACCGTGTGACAGGGACAGATCGAGCGGCAGATCGAAGACCTGGCGCCGCCGCCTGAAGTACTCGTCGATCTCGCGGGCCGCCGCGTCCAGCCGCTTCGGCGCGCGCAGGACGCGGAGGCTGAGTTTCCGGCCGAGAGTCTCCAGGACCCGGTCGTGGTCCTCGGTGTCGAACGCCACGCGCACCAGGCCCTTCGGGGTGGCGGCGAGCAGCAGCTTGCCGACGGGCGAGTCGATGGTCGTGTAAGCGACATCGATCAGGTCGGCTTGGTCGGCGGCCTGCTCCAGACGGCGGTGGAGGCGACTGAGGGTGTCGGCGTCCACGGATGTCGACAGCAGGGCGGTGACGTCGTCGTTGTTGTTGTGCATGTCGCTCACGGCGATGCTCCTTTCGTGTTCGCGCCCGGATACTGTTTCCTGAGATTCTTCAGTCCGTCCGCGGCGGCTCTGCGAGCCGCTTCGACGGTGCCGCCGAGGATCTCCGCGATCTCGGCGTACGCCAGCCCCGCCACATACCGATAGGCGATGGCCTGGCGCTGTTTGCTGGGGAGTTCCTTCACCGTCTCCCAGACGTCGATGGCTTCGGCGTCCGGGATCCCCTGACCGGCCGGTGTTTCCGGTACCTCGTCTACCGGCAGCGGGTTGCGCTTCGCGGCACGCAGCACGTCGATCGCCTTGCGATGCGCGATCGTCACGAGCCACGCCTCCACGTTCGCCGTCTCCGGCAGATCCGGATAGGCCCGCATGGCGGCCAGGAAGGTCTCCGACCACGCGTCGTCAGCGTCGTGCGGGCCGAGGACGACCCGGCAGACGCGCAGCACGGTGGCGCCGTGCTGCGCGACCACACTCTCGAACGGTTGTTTCATGTTCATCCCATTGAAGACGTGCGTGCTCTGCCAAACGTGAGATTCCCTGTCAGAACAACCGTCCGGCGTCGTCCGCGGGCGGTTCCTCCATTTCCAGCAGTGCCTGCTTGCGCTTCAGTCCGCCTGCGTAGCCGGTCAGGGAGCCGTCGGCGGCGACGACACGGTGGCACGGGACGAAGATGCACAGCGGGTTGGCGCCGACGGCCTGTCCTACCCGCTGTGCCAGGGCACGGCCTCCGACCTGCTCGGCGATGCGGCCGTAGGTGGTCGTGTCACCGCACTGGATGCTCTTCACGATGTCCCAGACAGCGTGCTGGAACGCGTCGCCCTCGGCGGCGAGCGGCAGATCGAAGCGCCTGCGCCGCCCCGCCAGATAGTCGCCCAACTGGCGGACCGCCTCCTCCAGCAGGGGGTCCGCCACGTCGCCGACCTCGGGGCCGAACGCTTCCTGCGGGGGCCGGCGGATGTGGTGCCTGAAATACAGACCGGCGATCGCCTCACCCTTGGCAACGATCGTGACCGGACCGAGCTGCGTGTCGATCGCGACATGTCGCGTACCCATCGCGTCCCTCCTCTCTCGACCTGTAGACGGACGCCGCCCTCAGAACGTGAGATCCCCTTCTGATGCGGTCGACCCGCAGGGTCGGAGCACACGGAGCTGACACTCCCGGCCGACTCATGCATGTGCACGGGACCACGCCCCGGTCGCTGCCGAGAACGCGCATCGCGGCCAACACATGGGGGACGCGACGAGAAGCAGTAACTGACCGGTCGTCGATCTTGACTCACCCTGCTGGCGTGCTCGCCGGCACCAGCATCCCGACGCACGATGTGCTGATGGTCACGCAACTCACCGCGGGATGGTCCAGGCGCGGGCCGAGGACGCGTTCCAGCGAGGGGTGGAACTGGGTGAGCAGGCCGCGTATCCGGTTGGAGGTGCGGGTGGCCTCGGCCGCGAGGTCCTGGCCGAAGCCGACCAGCACGGTCAGCTCGGCGGTGATCTCGTCGGTCAGCTTGAGCGAGCGCAGCGTATGCGGCATCGTGCGGGCGGCGTCGGCGATGACCGCGGCGTCTTTCACGTCGGTTTTCGCCTCGCCCGGTAGAGGTCGGCGATCCGGCGCATGGCGAGTCCGGGCAGGTAGGCGACCTGGCAGCAGGCATCACGGGCGACGGTGAGACTCGCCAGACCGACGCGACCGGGAGGCATGGACGGTTGAGCTATAGGGCTCCAAAGGGGATGTCCCCGATCATCGTGTCGAGGTGGGGCTGCGGGTAGATCACGAGGTGCTCGTTCGGGCGGTACTTTGATCCCAGACCTTGGAAGGAACGCTGCTTCGTCCACACGGATGTAGCCGTCGGCAGGTTGTTGGCCGCATGGGGCTTCCCGGGCTGCCCTGGGGCGTAGGAGGGCGGTAGGAGTTGGCGGACAAGGGGCGGGGCGAGCGGCGTCGGCACGGCGAGCTTGTGGCGGACGTGCTGGCGGTGTTGTGGCGGGCTGGTGAGCCGATGACCGCGCAGCAGGTGATTGCTGCGCTCGGTGAGGGGTTGGCCAGGACGACGATGGCCACGATCTTGAGTCGTCTGTACGAGAAGGGCACGCTGCGCCGGACTCGTTCGGGGCGGGGGTTCGCCTATGAGCCGGTTGAGGATGCGCCGGGCCTGGTCGCTGATCGCATGCGCCGTGAGTTGGAGAGCGACCCGCGCCGCGACTTGGTGCTGAAGCGTTTCGTGTCCTCGTTGTCGGAGGACGACGAGGAGACACTGCGGGGGCTGCTGCTTGAGGCCGGGGAAGAGTCCGGGTGACCTCCGTACTGGTGCTGGTTGTGCTGGCTCTCGCGTTTCCGTGGGGTGCCGGTCCGGTTGCACGCCGGTTGGCCGGGGTACTGCCGCCGCGTGAGGCGTGCTGGGCGCTGGCGGGTGCGGCGGTGCTGCTGGCGGGCGGGACGATCGCGGCGCTGGTCGGGCTGTTCCACGTGCCGTTTCTCGCCGTGCTGGAGGAGTTGTCCCTGGCTCGGGTGCTGGAGGTGTGGCCTGTCGCGGTCCCCTTGGCCGTCGCCGCCGGGGTGGTGATGCTCGCACAGTTGATGCTGCTGCTGCGGCGGTGGCTCCAGCAGCGTTCGTTGCTGAAGCGTGCCTGGCACCTTGCCCAGGAGGGGGCTCGGGAGGGGGACTTGTGGGTGGTCCCGGGAGCCGAGGCGGATGCTTTCGCTCTTCCCGGCTACCGGGGGCGCCGTGGTCGGGTGGTGGTGACCTCCGGGATGATGCGGGCGTTGAAGGAGAGCGAGCGCGAGGTGCTGCTGGCCCATGAACGGGCCCACCTCGCCGACCGGCATCATGTGCTGTCGGCGGTGGTCGACCTCGCCGCAGTGGTCCATCCCGCCCTGCAGCGTCTGCGGGAGTCGCTGGCCTTCCACCTGGAGCGGTGGGCCGACGAGGCGGCAGCCTCGGTCGTGGGTGACCGGCGGGTTGCTGCTGCGGCCATCGCACGGGCGGCGCTGGCCGGATCGCGCCGCGGCCAGTCGGGCGCGGGAGCATATCCGCTGCTGTCGGCGGTGAGCGGGCCGGTGCCCCAGCGCGTCGAGGCTTTGCTCCGGCCCGAGCCGGCGGCCCCGCGCGGGGTTGCGCGTGCGGTGGTCGCAGCCTTGGCGGGGACGGTGGCCGTCGCGGCGCTGACTGCCTTCGGGCTGGCCTATGGGCTGCATGAGTACGTGGAGTACGCGGCCGTCGCCGTTCGTGGCCACTGAGTCCGTATCGGTGTTCAGGCGGTGGTGGTCGCGGGCTGGAGCTGTGCCGCGGCGAGTGCGAAGTGATAACGGTGCAGCAGGAGTACGGCCGTGGTGGCGAGGCCGGTGAGGAGGCCGAGCCAGATGCCCAGTGTTTCGAGGTTCAGGGCGTACGCGAAGAACCATGCCGTCGGCAGCCCGCAGGCCCAGTAGCCGATCAGGGTGATGCGGAAGCCGCTCCTGGTGTCGTCGAGGCCGCGCAGGAGTCCGATGCCGATGTTCTGGGTGCAGTCGAAGAACTGCAGGAAGGCGGTGACGATCAGGAGGTGGGTGGCGATGGTGACGGCGTCGTCGGAGCCGGTGTCGAGGAAGGGTGCCAGGACCAGGTTCGGCAGGGCGAGGTAGACGGTGCCGACCGCGGTCATGACGACGGCGGCGCAGGCCAGCGCGGTGTTCTTGATGCGGCGGGCGCCGTCGTGGTTGCCGAGCGCGAGTTCGCGGCTGACGTTGATGGACGCGGCGTGGGACAGGCCGATGGCGACCTGGAGGACGATGTAGACGAGTTGGTTGACGGCGGCGTGGGCGGCGAGGGCGGCGGGGCCGAAGGAGCCGGCCATCAGCGCGGTGACAGAGAAGAATCCGGCTTCGGAGCCGTAGGTGGCGGCGATGGGGATGCCGAGGCGGAGGAGGCGTTTCATCGTGGCGGTGTCCGCGCGGGCGACGCCGAGGGTGAGGAGCGGCGCGAGTTCGTCGTCCCGTTTAGCGGCGAGGTAGAGGGCGGCGAAGGACAGCAGGTACACCGCGGAGGTGGCGATGCCGACGCCCCTGAGGCCGAGGTGGGGCAGGCCGGACGTGCCGTGGATGAGTGCCCAGTTGAGTGCGGCGTTCACGGCGACGGAGGCGAGGGTGATCTGCAGGAGGGCCTGGGGGCGGCGCATGCCGACGGTGAACTGGCGTACGGCCTGGAACCACAGGCAGGGCAGCAGGCCGGGGGCCAGGGCGTAGAGCATCGTCTGGGTGAGGCCGACGACGGATGCGTCCTGGCCGAGCCAGGACAGGGTGTGGCCGATGAGGACCATGAGGGCGGCGCCGGCGACACCGGCGAGGGTGGCGACGGCGAGGCTGGCGCGGACGAGGGCGCGGATCTCGTTGCGGCCGTCCTCATCCGCCGCGGTGTCGCCGCCGGCCTTCTCGGCGCGGGCAGCGGCGGCGGCTATCTGGTTGCCGACGGCGGTGCCCAGGCCGACGCACATGGTGCGTATCTGGTTGAAGATCACGATGGCCAGGCCGCCGGCCGCGAGTTCGGTGGTGCCCAGCATGCCCATCATCACCGTGTCGGTGGTGGTCAGGGCCACCTGTGCGAGCTGGGTAAGGATGAGCGGGATGGCCAGGGCGCCGAGGGCCCGGCTGTCGCGGAGGAGGGTCGAGAGCATGGGCTACCGGGTCCGGCGCAGCTTGGCGAGGTGCTCGCTCACTTCGTGTTCGGTCGCGGGGCTGAGGAGATCGTGTGCGGCCATCCAGTCGTCGTTGTAGACGGTGTCCATGTACTTCTCCCCTCCGTCGTTGACCAGGGCGACCATAACCGTGCCCGGCGGGAGTGCGGGCAGCCGGGTCAGCGACTCGTGGACGACGCCGCCTGCGGATCCCCCGATGAGCAGCCCGGTGCGGGCCACGGCGCGGCAGGTGGCGAAGGCTTCGATGTCGCCGACTTTGACGCCTTCGTCGATGAGGTCGAAGTCGACGAGGGCGCCTATCTCGGCGCCTTCGGGGGTGCCGGTGCCGGACTGGTGGTAGTCGTGGGCGGGGCCGCCGAAGGCGATCGAGCCCTTGGGTTCGACGCCGATGACGGTGAGGCCAGGGATGATCGCGGCCAGTTCGCGGCCGGTGCCGCACAGTCCGCCGCCGGTGCCGACGGCGCCGATGAGGATGTCGATCTGCCCGTCGAGGGCTTCGGCGAGTTCGTACGCGACGGGGAGGTACCCGAGTCCGTTGGCGGGGTTGTGGTGCTGTTCGGTGAAGACGGTGTTGGCCTGGCCGCGCGCCAGGTCTGCGGCGCGCTCTTCGCGGGCGGCGGTGGCGAGTTCGCCGGGGTCCCCGGTGCCGTCGTCGACGTAGACGAGTTCGGTGCCGAGGGCCTTCATGGCGCGCAGCTTGTCGGCGGCGGCGTGGTGGTCGACGACGGCGGTGAAGGTGTAGCCGCGTTCTGCGGCGATCACGGACAGGCCCAGGCCGGTGTTGCCGGAGGTGGATTCGACGATCCTGCCGCCGGCGCGCAGGTCGCCGGCGGCTTCGGCGGCGTCGATCATGGCGCGGGCCATGCGGATCTTCGCGGTGCCGGTGGGGTTGAACATCTCCAGTTTCAGCAGGAGGCGGCTGCCGGTCCCGGTGGTCGCGAGTTCCAGCAGGGGGGTGCTGCCGACCAGGTCGGAGACGCGGGAGACGATCGCGGGGCGCTGGAGGGCTCCGGACATCCATGGGCTCCTGGGGTGGGGGGAAGGTGCGGGTGGTGGTCAGGTGAAGTGGCGGTCGAGGCGCCAGCGCGGCCGGGGCTGGTCGGTGCGGTCGACGACGACTTTGGGAGGCAGCGGCAGGTCGTGGAATCGGGACTCGTTGGAGTCCATCTGGTATCCGGCCGTGTTGGGATAGAGCAGGAGGTCACCCGGCCGCGGCGGGTGCGGGAAGGGGATCTTGCGCCAGGTGAGCATGTCCGATTCCAGACAGGTGGCGGCGCCGACGCTCGCCGGGAACACCCCGGCGGCGGGGGCCGGGTCCTGGGGGATGAGCTGCGGGTCGGGGAGGTATTCGCTGCCGAACCACTGCTCGGACAGGCTGAGGCTGGTGCCGTCGACGGTCACGATCCGGTAGCCGTCGCGTTCCTTGGCCCCCTGGACGCGGAAGACGGTGGCGCCGGCCCTGTCGAGCAGGGCCCGGCCGGGTTCGAGGATCAGGCGGATCCCGGCGTCCGCGAGCAGGTCCGCGAGCGTGCGGGCGGTGTTCTGCGGACGGGCCGCCAGCAGCGCGGCGAGGGCCTCTGCTCCTGCGGTGGGTGAGTGGTAGGGGTAGAAGTCGCCGGTACGGAACGTCTTGCCGGCGTGGTAGTGGGCGGGTCGCTGGGTGTGCAGGAAGGTGCGCCAGGCGCCTGCGTCGGCGTAGCTGACGGGCAGGCCGCCGCCCAGGGAGATCCGGTCGGCCGGCAGGCCCTGGGACCGGGCCGCGAGGCACAGGTCGATCAGGTGGGCGGCGAGGTCGGCGCGGGGCTGGAGGGCGTAGCCGGAAAGATGGAAGCTGAAGCCCTCCATCCGTACGGTGTCACCGGCTTCGAGGCACCGCTTGAGGGCGGTGGTCAGTTCGCTGTCGTTCATCCCGAACCGGGAGTGGGGCTCGGCGGGCGGAAGGACGCGTAGCAGCACGCGGGCGGGGCGTACGCGCCCGGTGAGTGCCAGGCAGACCACCTGGTCGAGTTCGTCGAGCGCGTCCACGGCAACGGTGGTGCCGTGCTGGACCGCGAGGCGGAGCAGGGCGGGGTCCTTGGCCGGGCCGGTCACCATGAGGTGTCCGCCGCGTACGCCGTGGCCGAGGGCTTCGCGCAGTTCGGCGGCGGAGGCGACGTCGATGCCCGCCCCGCCGGCGGCGGCGCGTTCGACGAAGACGGCCGCCTTGTTGGCTTTCTTCGCGTAGCAGACGAAACCCTCCACACCGGCCTCGGCCAAGGCGGTCTGCATGGCAGCGAGGTTGGCAGTGAAGGCGTCGGGCAGCAGGAAGTGGAACGGGCCGCCGAGCGCGTAGGCGAGTTCGGCCGCCAGGCCGCTGGCGACGACCTGCCGGGTGGCCGGGTCGGGGCGGGCGGGAAGCGTCGGCCAGGAGGCGGGGGTCGGTTCGCGGGGCACATCGGGTGTCACTTCCACAGCGGAATCTCCGTTCCGAGGCCCTGTTCGAGGGCGAGCCGGGCGAAGTGGTGACCGAGGGCGATATCGGTGACGACGAGGCCGCTGTTGTACGCGAAGATCCGCTCGCCCGGCCCCGCACGTCCCGCGGCGCGGCCGGCAAGGATGCCGGCCAGCTCGGCGTCGACGCGGCGGAGCGTGCCGCCGGCGTCGACCAGGTCGCCGCCGGTGTGTGCCATCTGGTCGGCGCTGGTGGCGATCACCCGGTCGGCGCGGTGCAGGGTGGAGGGTGCCAGCCCGTAGCCGACCAGGACGCAGAGGGCTCCGGGTTTCAGCCAGTCGGCTTCGACGGCCGCCGGGGTGGTGGGGCCGGCGGTGCCGATCAGGACGTCAGCTCCTTCCGCCGCCGCCCGGACGTCCCCGGCGACCTCCACCGTACGGTCGGGGAAGTGCGCGGCGAACTGCTCGCACACGGCCGCGATCCCGTCCGGGTGGGTGCCGTACAGCACCAGCCTCTCCAGGCCGGGCAGGGCCGTCAGCAGCAGGGGCAGCGCCATGCGGGCCGTGGTTCCGGTGCCGATCAGCAGGGCGGTGCGCGCGTTCGGGGGTGCGCAGGCACGGGCGATGAGAGCGGAGACGGCCGGGGTGCGCAGGGCGCCGATACGGCCGCAGTCCATGAGTGCCAGCGGCAGGCCGGCGTCGTCGTCGTACAGGGTGAGGGTGGTGTAGTGCCGCAGGCGGGCGCGGTCGCGGTGCGGGTCGTGCCGGTAGGAGGCACGGACGGCGACGACCTTGCGGGTTCCGTCGCGGCCGAGCATCGCGTACGAGACGGAGCTGTCGTCCGGCGCGCTGACGGACAGCTTGGCGGGGTTGGCGGACGTGCCGTCCGCGAGCGGTCTGATGGCTTGGGCGACGACGTCGAGCACGTCGGTGAGGGTGATGTCGACGGCCTCGATGTCGCTCCGGGTGAGGATGCGCAGGCTCTTGGTTTCGGTGTCCACGTCGCGGTGTTCTCCCGTCCCGCTCACGCGAACGCCGGCCGAGCGGCCTGGCCGTACCCGTGCTCGTCTGCCTCCGCGGCCGGGCGGGTGCGCCGCCCGGGGACGCGCACGGAGGCGCGCTTGAGCCAGCGGTCGGTGCCGTCGTAGCGGGCCCGGAAGGGCACCCGGCCGTGGGCGACGACGTCGTTGTCCACGACCAGGATGTCGCCCGGCTCCAGACTGACCGCGACGGAGACCCGGGCGAGTTCGTCCGCCAGCCGCCGGTACGCCTCGCGCCATGGGCCGTCGGCGTCGTCGAGCGGGGTGTAGGCGGGGTCGTACCGCATGGTCAGACCCTCGGAGGCGGCGAAGAGGGTCGGTACGGGGGCGGGTGGTCCGGCGAACTGCCGGGCCCGGCCGTAGGCGTCGTCGGGGAGGATCGGCACGGCGGGCCGGCTGAGCTGCCTGACGTCGGCCGGGGCGAGGGTGGTGCGGCGGATGCTGGCCGCGGTGGTGGCGATGCGGTCGTGGTTGCGTAGGCAGCACAGCAGAAGCAGGTGCGCGCGGCCGGGGTGGAAGGCGTCCTCGGTGTGCGGGGCGAGCAGCACGGAGCTGGAGGCACCGGTCTGCTCGCTCTCGTGGCCGGGCGCGGGAACGATGTCGTGGACGAACCGGCCGTCCTGCTGGCCTTCCCAGGCGATCGGGGTGCCCAGCAGCGAGGCGACGAGCAGCAGGACGACGTCCCACAGCGCGCCGTTGCCGCCGGTGTTCGACCAGTGGCCGGGGGTGGGTCCGGCCTCGGTCTCGTCGAGGGGGAGTCCGCGCAGGACGACCAGCCCGTCCGGGGTGTCCACGGACCGTAAGGGGTGGCGGACTTCGTCCCCGAGGCGGGCGCAGGCCCCGGGGAGGGCGGCGAGGAGTGCGGGCGAGGCGGCGGAGCCGTGAGCGGCCGTGAGCCGGGCGGCAGCGGTGGTCAGATCTGCTGCTGCGGTGGCGTCGAGGCGACGTACCGGGGCAGGGCAGGTGGGCACGGTGGCACCTTCCAGAGGGGCGAATCGGGGCACGGGCGTGCGCCGTCGCCGTATCGGCTCGCAAGCGGAGGAAAGAGCGCGAAGCGGGTCGGTGACTGCCCGGCCCGGGGCGCCGCCGGGCACCTGGAACGTAACAACGCTGCTAAGGTGAGGCAACCCTAACCGGCGCGATTGGCTACCTTGCGTGATCCCGCCTTCGAGCCGCCCCGGATACCTCCGACGCCCTCCAACGACGCGGCTGAGCAGGCAAGTCGAGCCGCGGCCGGGGCACAGCAAGGAGCCGGGGAGTGGGGCAGGACACCTTGCGAAGTCTGGCCGACTTCGGTTAGGTAACCCTAAGAAAACCCGGGTGGATCTGAGAAGAGGACGAGACGTGGGCGTCACCAGACGGCAGTTGCTGTGGGCCGGCTCCGGTATCGGAGCGGCCGGGTTTCTCGCGGCCTGCAGCGGCGGAAGTGACGGCTCGCGGAACGCCGGGTCCTCCGGCGCGGACGGGAAGCCGCGCCCGGGCGGCACGCTGCGCGTGGGGGCGCTGGGGCATGCGAGTGCGATCACCCGTGACCCGCACGGCACCCAGACCAACGAGAGCGACTACCTCGTCATCGCCCTCGTCTTCGACACCCTCACCGTCCCCGGCGCCAAGACCAACACCGCCCCGCGGCTGTCCGCCTCGTGGGAGTCGTCCGCGGATCTCAAGACCTGGAAGTTCACGATCGCCGAAGGTGCGGCGTTCCACGACGGCAGCCCGGTGACCGCCGAGGACGTCGTGTGGTCGCTGAAGCGGCTGCGCAACACCCCTTCCGGCGCGGCCCGCCTGCCCGGAATCCAGGCGAAGAACATCAGCGCCGAGGGCACGGACACGGTCGTGGTCGTCTCCGACTACGCCAACGCCGACTTCCCGCTCATGACCCGCTTCGCGTCCTTCGTGATGAAGAAGGACACCAAGGACTCGGCGATCGAGAAGGCACCCGGCACCGGCCCGTTCAAGCTGGACTGGTACCGCAACGGCAACGCCCGCCTCGTCCGCAACGACGACTGGTACGGCCCGGCCGTGCACCTCGACGCCATCGAGGTCACCATGTTCGAAACACCGCAGGCGATGGCGAACGCCCTCATCGGCGGACAGATCGACCTCGCCTCCAACGCCGGTGCGGTGGCCGCCCGTACCGCGGAAGCCCGCCAGGACATCCAGGTGCTGCGCCGCCCGGACGACATGGCGATGCCGATCGTGATGCGCACAGGCGAGGGCAGCCCCTTCGAGGACGAGCGGGTGCGTGAGGCGATGCGCCTGGTCGTGGACCGCGAGGCGATGGTCAAGCAGGTCCTGTCCGGCTACGGCACGGTCGCCAACGACATCATGGGCACCGGTGACCCCGACTACGCCAAGGACATCCCGCAGCGCAAGCGCGACCTGGCCAGGGCCAAGCAACTGCTGAGGGACGCGGGCTTCGACTTCTCCCGGACGTACGAACTGGTCACCACCGAAGACATCGCCGGGCTCGCCGACTCCGCGACCCTCTTCGCCAACCAGGCCGGCGAGGCCGGCATCAAGGTCGAGGTGGTCAAGCAGGAGTCCGGCGCGTTCTGGGAGAAGACCTGGAAGTCCGGCGACTTCTACACCACCTACTGGGGCACCAACGACTCCGTCGTCTTCTACGCCTCCAAGACCATGGTCAGCGAGGCGGGCCAGAACGAAGCCGGGTGGCAGGACGCCGGGTTCGACGCCGCCTACCGCGAAGCCATCAGCACCGACGAACCGAAGCAGCGCGCGGCGGCACTGACGGAACTCCAGCAGATCGAGCACGACCGCTCGGGCTACCTGCTGTGGGGCATGGCCGACGGCATCGACCTCGCCGCCGCGAAGGTGCAGAACCTGCCCAAGCTGGCCGGCTACGGCCGGGTCCAACTCGAAGGTGTGTGGCTGAGTTGAGCCAGCCGGTCAAGACCGGCCCGGTGGCCGCTCCCGACGCGGGGGCGGCCACCGCCCCACGTCGGGCCGGAACCACCGCCGGTGGTCTGGCCGTACACATCGCCGGAACGGTCGGGCGCCGGGTCCTGATGCTCGTCGTCCTGCTGGCGCTGGTGTTCGCGGCGGTCGAACTGCTGCCGGGTGATGCGGCCACCGCCTCGGCCGAGCGCGGGGAGAGCGCGGCCGACCTCGCCGAGCGGCGCCACCTGCTGGGCCTGGACCGGCCGTTGTGGGAACGGTTCGCCGACTGGATGACGGCGCTGCCCACCGGAGACCTCGGCACCTCCGCCCGCGGTCAGAAGGTCACCGAGCTGCTCGCCGACCCCCTGCCCAACACCCTCACCCTCGCCGTGTCCGCACTCGTGATCACCGTGGCGCTCTCTCTGCTGCTCGGCTGCTGGGCCGCCGCCCGCCCGCGCCGCCTGACCGATCGCATCATCACCCACACCTCGACCGCGGCCTTCGCGGTGCCGGAGTTCGTGATCTCCGCGGCACTGCTGCTCGTGCTGTCCCTGTGGACGGGCTGGCTGCCCGCCGTCACGGTGACGGGCGGCGACGGCCGGCCCACGACCTGGACCATGCTGATCATGCCGGTCCTCGCCCTGGTCATCCCGCAGACCGGCTGGAACACCCGCGTCGTGCGCGGCGCCCTGGCCGACCAGGCCACCACACCACACGTGGAGGCCGCGCACCTGGACGGCCTGCCGCCACACCGGGTCCTGCTGCGCCATCAGCTCCCCGGCGCCGTCCCGGCCATCGCCACCGGCATCGCCACCTCCACCGGTCTGCTGTTCGGCGGGGCGGTCGTCGTCGAGACCCTGTTCAACTACCCCGGTATCGGCGCCGTCCTCGCCGGCGCGGTCGCCGCCCGCGACACCCCGCTCATCGCCGGGGTCGTCATCTGCGCCGGAGCCGTCATCAGCCTCGTCCTGCTCGCCGCCGACCTCATCCGCGACGCCACCCTGGGAGCCCGCGCATGACCGCCACCGCGCCCGAGGCGTCCCGGCGGCCTCCCCGCCGGGTCCGCGTGCCCCGCCGGGCGAGGGCCGTCGCGCTCGTGGCCATGGCGGTCGTGCCGCTGCTGCTGGCGCTGGCCGGGCCGCTGATCGCACCCCACACCATCGACACCCCGGTCACTGCTCCCTTCGCCCCGGCCGGCGACGGCGCTTCGCTCGGCGGTGACCAGCTCGGCCGTGACGTCCTCAGCCGCGTACTGCACGGCGGCACCCTCCTCGTCGCCGGCGCCCTCACCGTCGCCGTCGTCATCACCCTGGCCGCCGCGCTGATCGGCTGCGTCGCCGTGATCCGGCCCACGCTCGGCCGCCTCGTCGAGCGCAGTGCGGACATCGCGATCCTCCTGCCGCCCCTGCTGGGCATCATGCTCATCGGCCTCGCCTGGCCCGGCGGCGGGCGCTGGGCCGTGATCGTCGCCGCCATCGTCCTGGGCACGCCATACGCGATCCGGGTGGTCGCCGCGGCAGCGTCCCCCCTCGCCACAGCCGGTTACGTCGAAGCAGCCCTGGCCCGCGGCGAGTCCACCGTCTACGTCGCCCTGCGCGAGATCCTGCCCAACCTCCGCGCCACCGTCCTCACCCTCTTCGGACTCCGGTTCGTCGAAGCCGTCTACGTCATCTCCATGGCCGGATTCCTCCAGATCGGACCCCAGCCTCCGGCCTCCGACTGGTCGCTGATGGTCCGCGAGAACGCCTCCGGCATCCTCCTGAACCCCTGGGCCGTCATCGCCCCCAGCCTGGCCATCGCCCTGCTGGCCATCACCGTCAACCTGGTCACCGTCTCCCTGACCCCCGACACCACGGCGAAAGCGGTGACCCGCCCGTGAGCGACCTGGCCCCCGCCCGTCCCGCAGTCCTCGCCGCCGAAGGCACACCGCGGCCCCCGCTCGTCACCGTCACCGGCCTGGCTGTACGCCTGCCGGCAGGGCCCGTGCTGCTGCCTGAAACCAGCGCGGAGATCCACGCGGGACAGGTCACGGCCCTCATGGGCGCCTCCGGCTCCGGCAAGACGACCCTGCTGCGCGCACTCATCGGCCATCTGCCCCCCGGCGCCGTCGTCGACGGCGGCGTCGACGTCCTCGGCCGCACCCCGCACCGTCTGCCGACCGGCGAACTGCGCGCCCTGCGCCGCACCGAGGTCGCCTACGTCGGCCAGGACCCCGGCTCCGCCCTCAACCCCCGCATGACCGCCCGCCGCCTCGTCGCCGAACTCGCCACCGATCCGTCGGCCTACAACGTCCTCGGCATGCTGGCCGAGTGCCGGCTGCCTGTCGACACCGGGATCGCCGACCGCAGGCCCACCGCCCTCTCCGGCGGCCAGCAGCGACGCGTGGCGCTTGCCCGCGCCCTCGCCCGTACACCCAGGATCCTGCTCCTCGACGAGCCGACCGCCGGACTGGACGCGGCCGTACGCGACGACATCGCCCACCTTCTCCGCGACCTCGCCACCAGCCGGGATCTCGCCGTCGTCGTCGCCACCCACGACCCGCACCTGGCGAAGACCTGCGCCGACCACACCATCCGCCTCACCACCAGGCCCTCCCCCACCCCGGCCCCACGCGCAGCCACCGACCGGCCCGCCGCCTCGGCCACGTACGACACCTCGGACGGCGACGGCATCGCCGCCGAAGCGATCGACGCGTACTTCGGCAACGGCCGCCGCCGGCATCCCGTCCTCACCGGCGTCGCGTTCACCGCCGCCCCCGGCTCGGCCACCGCCGTCACCGGCCCTTCCGGGTCGGGCAAAACCACCCTCCTGCGCATCCTCGCCGGACTCCACCCCACCCACACCGGACGCCTGACCCTCGACGGCCACGCCCTGGCCGCACGCGCCCAGAGCCGCACGCGGGAACAGCGACGCCGTATCCAACTCGTCCCCCAGGACCCCCTCGCCACGCTCAACCCCCGGCACACGGTCGGCCAACAACTGGCCCGCCCCCTGCGCATGCGCCCGGACCTGCCCAAGACCGCCCGGCCCGCCCGCGTCGCCGAACTCCTCGCCCAGGTCGACCTCCCCGCCGACCACGCCGACCGCTACCCGGGCGAACTGTCCGGCGGACAACGCCAGCGCGTCTCCATCGCCCGCGCCCTGGCCTGCAAACCCGGCATCCTGCTCTGCGACGAAGTCACCTCCGCCCTCGATGCCGACACCGCCGCGGGGATCATGGACCTCCTCACCCACCTGCGCGCCCTACACCGGATGACCCTGGTCGTGGTCTCCCACGAACACACCCTGATCACCCGCTACACCGACACGGTCCACGTCCTCGAAGCAGGCCGGATCACCCACAGCGGCCCCACGACCGCACTGCTCGGTAGGGCCGGCACAGGGGAAGCGGCGAGCTGAACACCCAGCCCACATCGGCAGCAAGAGCATCGGAGTGTCGGTGGTGTGGGAGGTGTTGTTCCACCCCACGGCCGACGAGGACGGCCGCATCGTCCACCACGTGCGTCTGCCCAGGACCATCGTCGGCATCGCGGTGGGCGCAGCACTGGGAGTGTCGGGCGGGCTGATCCAGGCACTCACCCGCCACCGGTGGCCGACCCGGGGATCCTCGGCGTCACCGCCGGCGCCGCGTTCTTCGTCGCCCTCGGTGTCGGCCCGTTCGGCATCGGTTCCCTCACCGGCTACGTGTGGCTGGCGTTCGCCGGCGCCATCCTGATCACCGGCGCGATCTACCTGATCGGGTCCGCCGGACGCGGTCCGGTAGACCCGATCAGGCTGGTCCTCGCCGGCGTCGCGCTTGGTGCCGTCCTCAGCGGCATCACCACCGACATGACCCTGCTCTCCCCGCGCGCCTTCGAAGAGATGCGCCACTGGAACGCCGACTCTCTCGTCGGCCGGGACCTCGGCGTGGTGTGACCCCTCCTGCCCTTCCCCGGCACCGGCCTCCTACGGCTACGGCGCCCCGACAACCACGAGATTGCCCCGCTCTCCTGGTCATCGAAGCCGACGGCGTCCGGGGCGCGGTAGGCGCGGACGACGTCGTCGCCGAAGAGCGTCGAAGCGCTGCTTTCGCCAGGGCCGCCCCCTCCGGTCGTCTACAGTGACGTAGACCGACTACATGAACGTAGACACTAGTGGTGGGGCGCTCATGCCATGTCCATCTGCCGTCTCGGGGTGATCGCCCCATGAACAACTCCAGCCCACCCCCAGCACCCCCCGCCCTGGGGACTCGCAGCGGGTGGCTGTGCGCCTTGGCCGCTGCTGCGTTCGCGGCTCTGGCGTCAGTCGTGCTTGTCGGCGGAAACGGCCCGCTGCCGCCCGATACTGCTGTCCACGACCTCGCGCTGAACAGCCGATCGTCCTCCGCCGTTGCCGATGTCCGCTCGGTCACGGCGACCGGCATCGGCATCGTCCCCTACCTCCTGGCCGTGGCGGCCGGACTGATCGCCGCGCCCGCCCTGATCACTGGTCGCGCCCAGCGCCCGGTGACCAGACTCGCCCTTCCTGCCCTCACGTTCCCGGCATGGCTGGCGTTGGGAGAGAAGGTGCGCTACGCCCTCATGACACAGATCGCCCGACCGCGCCCGCCTGCGGACGACTGGCTCACCCACGGTTCACGCTGGTCCTTCCCCTCCGGGCACGCCGCGATCTCGGCGATGGCCGCCGGCCTGCTCGTTCTCGCACTCCTCTCCCGACGCCCGCCAGCAGCACGCCTGTGGATAGCCCTGGTCGTGGCATGGGCCATGCTGGTCGGGATCAGTCGCGTGTGGCTCGGAGTGCACTGGATCAGCGACGTAATCGGCGGCTGGCTCCTCGCCCTGGCCTGGACCCTCCTCGCCGCGGTAGTCGCCGCTCACATCCGATCTTGGTGGTCGCCCCAAGAGAGCAGTCGGCCAGACGACATCGCCTCCCCCTGCACGGATGAACCAGCCACCGCCCCCTGACCGCTCAAGACGATCCATGATCACCAACTACCTGACGCCCGGACGGAACTGGTTGCCCGAGCGGTGGGCGGTTGAGCCTGGCGCAGAAGAAGCGCCGTAGCCGGGCCGCACTGCACAGGTGGGGACCGCCGCGCTGCTCCCGACTCCCGCACCTGCCCACAGACTGGCGTGCTCGCGTAGGCATGTAGCAAGCGAGCAACGGAACCCGTCCGCACCCAAGCACTGCGCGCAGTTCTACGCGGACAAGCAGTCCGACGGCGGCTGGATGCTGGAGCTCGACAACAACTACCCGTATCCGACATGGAACGAGATCTGCGGCCGCGCCGCAGTCCCAGCCAAGCAGAACACGGATGCCGGTGGCGACCTTGGGCGGTTCACATCCGAGATCCGCCCGCTCGACAATGACGCGTATTTCGCCCAGACCGGGTTCGAGTACTGCGACATCAAGTCGGTCTGCAACATCAGCTGACAGCGGGACCAAAAGCGAAGCCAGTGATCACAGCGGAGCGCTGACCTGCGACGATGCGCCGATATTGCCGGTGACCAGCCGAAACTACCTTCAGTAGTCGAGGCTGGTCACCGGCAATTCCGACCCGCATGTGCCCTGGATGTGCCCTCGCTGGGGCAGAGCCAGGCGAACTGCTTCGTTTTGGCCTCAGCGGGTGGGGGGGGTGGCGGCATTGACGCGACTTTGCGAGCGGCGGCGAGCAGCACGGGGCCCAGCACGGGCGTGATCACAGGCACCTCCGGGTGAGGCGGTGGAGCTTTCGGATCACCGGTTCGCGCCATCAAGGACCACCCGGATCGACCTCCAAGGACAGGCTTCGCCACGAGTGGACGGCCCTTGCTCCGGTGGTCCGGCGGGCGTCAGGGGCGCTTGACCCTGACCAGCTCCATCTTCTCGCCGCCCCCGCCCGTCACCTCGGTGGACACCAGGCCCACACCTTTGGCGTAGAACCGGTGCGCCACCACGTTCGGCTCCAGGGAGTTGGTCTCCTTGATCTCCAAGGCGTTGTTGCGGTAGGAGGCGAAGGGCACGGTGACGGAGGCGTTCCGGCTCAGCACCTCGGCGCGGATCTCGACGACCTTCGGGGCCGACTCCGCGACGTAGCGCTTCCCCTTCTTCGGGTCGGCCAGCATGGCAATGCCGGGCTCGGCGCCCTTCTTCCCCGCCTGCCAGGAGCCCTCCGTGCTGACGACCTTGCCGTTCTTGATCGTCTTGGAGTCCTCGCCGAAGGTCCAGACGGTGCCGTCGCGGTCCTGGGCGAGCCAGTCGTGGGAGTCCTCGACCAGCGAGCCGCCGATATAGGTGCGGTCGCGCACGACGGTCGTGGTGACGCCGAGGATCTTCTTCGTCTGGTGCGTGACCTCTACGACGTCCCGGCCGTTGCCATCGCCGCTGGAGAGGTCGTAGGTGAACTTCGTGCCCGGCGCGAACGCCAGGAAGGGGTTGTCGACGCGGCCGGTGAAGTCGCCGGGTCTGACGCTCGGGCTCGCGGTGGGCGAGGCGGTGGCGCTCTGATCGGCCACCTTCGCCACCTCGCCGCCGTCACCGTCCTGGCCGGCGCACGCCGATGCGGCCAACGCTGTGAGCAGGGCGAGAGTGGACAGTGACCGCCACGTGGATGTGCGCACCTTGTCTCCAGGATCCTTAGGGCTTGCTGGGGAATGTGGTTGACGCGCCCATCCTCGGACGGCGAGGGACGGTGGCGGCCCGGCGGTGCGTCGGTGTCGTGCACAAGCCACGCAACACCACACGTTTGGCGGCCAGAGGAGGGAGCTCCCCTCGGCCCGACGACTTACCCGCCTCGCCCGACCCGCTGTTTCCGCGGGGAGCGGGAGTGCCTCGGGTGCCCCGCGCGTACCGGTTCGTACCAGCAGCATCGACGGGCGGCCGGGCATGACATAAGGCGGCATAGCGTGCTGGCCGGTTGGTCAGAGAGCACACGGGTGAAGATCATCGCATTGCTGCCCGGGTGCTTTCATGGCAACTGCGCGCCCGGATCAGATGGGAGCCGTGTCCATCCCACCGCCGGCTCATTCCCGCTTCCGAGACCTCCCTGGCGCGTGGTCGGCTCCGCGCTGGTACGTGCGCCTCTTCCCAGCCCTCCTGCTGTGCATCGCGGCCCTCCTCAACGTCGTGACCCCTGCCCACCTGACCTTCATCGGTCTGTTCGTCGCCGCGCCGCTGATCGCCGCGGCGATCGACACCCCGCGGACCACCCTCGCCACCGCGGTGGCCACCATCGTGATCACCACGCCCTTCCTGACCGTGGTCAGCGAACCTCCCGACCTCTCGGCGACGGAACGATGGGTGCTGGTGAGCACCGTCGTGGTGGTCTCGGGACTCGCGCTGGCCGTCAACGCCGTCGTGACCGCGGCACACAGACGCACGGCGTCGGCGCTGGGTATCGCGGAGATCGTGCAGCGAGCCGTCGTACCGCCACCGCCGCCGCGTACCGGCCCGCTGCGAATCGCCGCACGCTACCGCCCGGCGCAGCGGGGCACACTGGTCGGCGGTGACCTGTACGCGACACAGGAGACGTCCTTCGGCACCCGGTTGATCGTCGGCGACGTCTCCGGCAAGGGCTTGGGCGCCGCCGCGGCGGTAGCCGTGGTGCTGGGCGCCTTCCGCGAGTGGTCCACCCACGAACCGGAGCTGGCCCGCCTGGCCTGGCGACTGGAACAGGCACTGCTGCGCGAGAACCGCCGGATGCACCTCCTCGACCCCGAAGAGGGATTCGTCACCGCCGTCCTCGCCGAGATCCCTCACAGCGCACCGGACCGACTGCACGCCGTCTGCTGCGGCCACCCGCCACCCCTGCTGCTGCCGCCCGGCAGGCCACCGCGCTACCTGCCCGTGCCGGAAAGCGCACCGCCACTCGGCCTGGGGAGGGAACCGGAAGCGCTCAAGGACGACGTACGCCACACGGACTTCCCACCCGGCACCTTCCTGCTGATGTACACCGACGGCGTCACCGAGGCCCGCAACGCACTCGGCGAGTTCTACGACCCGGCCACCGCACTCGACGGCCGCACCTTCCACGACCCCGACGACCTGGCCGACGCACTGACAGCGGACATCATCGCCCACACCGGCGGCGCGCTGCGGGACGACGCCGCCGTCCTCGCCGTCCACCACATCCCCGACCCGCCGTGACGCCCCGCCTTCACCTCCGGCCGAGCGATCCGCCAACTCCGCCCCGAAAGCCGTTGCCTGCTGCCCCCGGCCGCTCGTCGGTACCTGTCGAGGTACAGGTGCCAGATCCACTTCCGCGCGGTGTTAGGCGGTCGCCGGGACGTCCAGATGGAGGCGCGCCCGGAAGCGGTGGCCGCCTGACCGGTGACGGCTCTGCGGATCCGTACTGCACTTCCCGTGCCCTGCGGGCAGAGCACCATCACTGGCCCCAGTGCACAGGCTGAGCAGGTCCAGCCGCTTTGTGCCCGGAGCTCCTGCTGCCACCCGGGAAGAGCTCGCTCGGTAGTAGCCGAGCCAGCTTGCACGCTGTGTGCCTGACCGAGAATGGTGGGAACAGGCAGTCCCGGGCAAGCGTGGATGAGTCCATGGACAGCGGTGGCAGCCCCCAAGGGACAAGATCGTGAGACAGAAGCGCCGTGACCCCAAAATGAGACAGTCAAGGAAGACCAGGCCACCGCAACGGAACAGGACATTCCGATTGCGAGCCTACACCGGCTGTAGGTTCACATTTCCGATGTCCCTTTCTCGTTAGCGGTGGCCCCTTTCTGCCCCAAGGGACAAGGCAGTGAAACTAACTCCCGTCTGATCGTTTCCCCTGAAGTAGTGCTGATCCGGGTCTCGACCTATGCGGCGGTGTTTCCCGCCGTGATCGTGGAGATGTCAACCGCCCCTCGCCCGTGGCGAACGGCGAGGAAGCAGGGGCCAGTCCGCTTAACGGTCGCTGCGGCGAGCGAGCAAAGCGTTTTGGTAGCTACCAAGGTCATCTTTAAGGAGGGTGGACAAGCCGGGGCCGTAGATGCGGTCGCCGTAGAAGACTCGCCGTATGCGGTCGGTGAGGCCGCGCGGAACCTCGGCGCCGGGGAGAGTTTCATCGATGGCTTCGTGGAGCAGCTCTCGCAGCTCGAAGAACTTCTCGTAGACAGCCTGGGAGAAGAAGACGCCACCCTCGAGATTGAACTCGTTGAGATCTTGGGCGTACTGCTCGGCCCATTCACGGGTCTTGTCCTGGTTAGTGAGGGTCCAGTTCGTTTCGTAGCGAACAGGTATCTTCCAGAATTTGGGATAGAACTCGATCCTCTTCTTGATGATCTCTTGGACCTGCGCCTGAACCACTGCGTTGTGGGCCTGAACGACTGAGTTGCGGCTGGTCCGAACTGCGGCGCGGACCGTCAGTAGCGTTCCGAGGACGGATACAACGGCGGCGATGAACGCGACGGCTACCGGGGAGTTCAAGTCCATGCGCTATTTCTACCTGTACGGCTCGGGTGAAGCCAACTTTCCAGTGGACATCGTGACTCACAGACAGAGCCACCTTGCACACGTACAGGAGAGCGAGTGTGGTCACCTGCCTCAGAGGACCCGAGACGGGAAACCGTGGCAGCAGGCACAATCAGTCAGGCCCTGACCGCCGAACTGACGCGGCAGATGGAGACAGTCACCCTCCTCGCCATCACCGTGGGCAGTGCCCTTGCGTACGACGTCATTTTCGATCTTGAGCCTGACGAGCCTCTGCAGGAGTTGCGAACCGCCGCCACGTGAGCCTTCGAGGTCGTGCTCGGCTCCGAAGCCACCTCGTGCGAGACCGGCGTCTTGCATCTGACGGAGTCGTACGTCACCGACAAAGTCGATCTTGACCACTTTCGCCAGATCCACCGACGCGAACGCAAGTCCGCCCCGGCAATACGCCGCTCCGCATCGACGCAGTCGCGCTGGTCGACGTGGTGGCCAACAACGCCGGGAAGACGATCACCCGGGAGGCCGGGGGACGATCCCGCTGGATGGCACCACAGCATAAGGGCCAAGATCGTGAGACAAGATGCCGTGGCCCACGAATGAGATATAGCGAGAACATGCAGGCCGTCATCACGGAACGGGACATTCCAATTGCGGGCCTACATTCGCGGTGCCCGCGCAGCCCTACAGGACTTCCCCCTCAGCCATGTCGAGGACCGCTGGCTGCACATCACCATCGACCAGATCACGGACCAAGTCGCCTCTGCCATCGGGCAGGACGAACGTAACCAGCTCGCCAGCGCGCTGACCAAACGACTGCGCGACACGGATCCCTTCGACCTCACCATGGGCAGCCTTCTGTCCTCGCGTTTCGGCGTGATGGCCGATCTACACCCCGACGAGCCCTTGATCCGCCTCTCGCCGGCGACCGCCCACCGCCGCTTCTCGGCCTGGACGAAGGAGGGGCTGTGGCGACGCCTGCACCGGGCCGTGCTGGACGAGCTCGGCGCGCGCGGCGAGGTGGACTGGACCTCGGCGATCGTGGACGCAGCCTCTGTCCGCGCGAAAAGGGGGGATCGCTGACCGGGCGCAACCCGGTCGACCGGGGCAAGAAGGGCAGCAAACTCCACGTGCTGTCCGACGCTCAGGGCTTACCTCTCGTCCTCGGCGTCTCCGGCGCGAACGTCCATGACAGCCAGGCACTCCTGCCGCTGGTGGTGGGCATACCCGCGATCCGCTCCCGGCGCGGCCGGCGCAGGCGCCGCCCGGGCAGACTCCGCGCCGACGACAAGGCGTACCACTCCACCGAACGGCTGGCCTGGCTGCGTCGCCGGGGCATCGTCCCCCGAATCGCCCGCCCGGGCGTTGAGTCCAGCGAGCGCCTCGGCAGGCACCGCTGGAAGATCGAACGATCGCTCTCCTGGCTCTTCGGCTACCGCCGCCTGACCGTCCGATACGAACGAAAGGGCAGCCACTTCCTTGCCTTCCTCGGCCTCGCAGCGGCCCTGACCTGCTACAAGAAGCTCGCCAAACTCACCACATGAGACAAGCTCTTAAGCTTGTTCTTTATCTTCCGTCCGTGTCATAGGGCGGGGAGGAGAGACGGTTCCAGACGGCGTCTGACCGGCTAACGATCTTTCGAAATTCGCGGGCGCTTCGTGGTGATACGGCCTGCATCACGGTGTCGAGGAGGGCTCGGGCTTCGAGAGGGTTGCCGCAGCAGTACCAGTGCACGTTGCCCCACTCGTAGTCGTGCCACAGATCACGCTCGGGTTGGTGGACGTAGTCCTTCCACAGGCGCACAGCCGCGCTGACGTCGCCTGGCTGCAGATAGTTGCGGGTGTGCTCGAGACGGATGATCTCGGACATCGCGCGCGAAGACAGGCCGTCGATGACTGGCCTTGCACCCGTGGTCCGGTGGCTGCCGGGGGCGCCGGCACGGATCTGTCCTGGCCGTCTACGAGGCATGGACCTTTCGGTTCGTCGTCATGCGGTACATGGTGCCACGGCCTCGAATGGCGTCTCGAACGGATTCGCTCGCAGGGGGATTCGCCGGACGTGGCCGTGAGGGTGGGTCTGCTGCCTGATGCTGTCCGCAGGGAAGCGTTCGTGGAAGCGTCACGCTTCCGGGGAGAGTTCTACGAGTGTCTGACCGCCCGGCACGACGAGTTATTCGAGCTGGCAGACGCGGTGCTGTGTGCGGACGGTGCGGTGAAGTCACCGGTGGACTTGACGCTGTTGCCCGAGCATCGCCGTGGGCACGGAGCGATGTACGGCGGCCTGAACCACGGCCGGGTCGACGTCAACCGGCTGCGGACGGTGCTGGCCGGCCTGCCGGTGCCGCGCTTCGACGGCGGGCGCCCGGTCCTGGCGGTCGATGAGTCGCCATGGCTTCGCTCGGACGCGCCGTGCTCGGCAAAGCGCCTGTTCTGCCACGTCTACGGCCGCGCGAAGACAGCGTCGCAGTTCATCCCGGGCCGGCCCTACTCCTTCGTCGCACGCGCCCTGGTGGAGGCGTCGTTCCAGCAGTTTGCCGGATGGGGCGATGTGGTGCTGTTCGCCGCATGCACCGCCGCCCGGATCGGTGAGGTCTCCGGTGTCCGCGTCAGGGACATCGACCCGGTCAACTGGATCTGGACCCTCCGCCGCCAGACCGCTCCCGCCCCGGGCGGACTGATCGACAAGGGCACCGAAGGAAAGATGGCCCGCCGTGTCCCGCTGATCGAGGAGGTGCGGCCCATGGTGGCCCAGCGCCTCCTGACCGCGAAGGCGCTCGCGGTAACACTTCGAGCGTTGTAGGAATCATACAAATCAGATGTGATCTTGGTCCCCAAGAAAACGCTCTGCCCAGGCGCCTTTCCCGAACCGTGGTCCCCAAGCGGTCCCCGAGGGCCTGACATAGCGTCAGGCTGACGGCGTGTCAGGAAATCGCTAAAGGCCCTCTGATCTGGGATTTCTCCCGCTCAAAGGGCCTCTTCAGCACCGTCGGGACGGCGGGATTTGAACCCACGACCCCTTGACCCCCAGTCAAGTGCGCTACCAAACTGCGCCACGTCCCGGTGCCCGGACGACCTGGGATTTCGCCCCGGCCGATCGCGCACGAGAACCATACCGCATCCACCCCCGGGTCCCGCAAAGCCGATTGTGCCGGTGGCTTCCCGGGGGTCAGAAGAGCCAGAGGGCCGTGATCGCGGTGTTGTGGACGGCGTGGGCGACGATGCCGGGGACGAGCGAGCGGCGCCACAGGAGCAGGGCCGTGGTGATCGCTGCCAGGAAGGCGGCGAAGATCAGGTTGACGGGGCCGCCCAGTTCGTGGCCCGCGGTGAAGACGAGGGCGGAGAGGGCCGCTGCCGCGGTGAAGGTGGTGCTTCGGAGGAGGGGGGTCGGGATCGTCTCGCGGGCGCCCGGGGTGGCGAGGAAGGTCAGGAGGAGCAGGAGGGGCGCGCGGAAGAGGAGTTCCTCGTGGACGGGGGCCGAGAGGGCGCCGTCGAGGAGGTGGACGGTGGTGGAGGTGCCGGCCACGGCGGCGTTGCGGGGGTCTTCCGACGCGGGGGTGGCGGACAGGGCGGGGATGCGGACGAGGAGTTCGGCGGCCGCCAGGCACAGGACGCCCGCGCCGACGCCGGCGGCCAGGCTGACCGTCGCCGTGCGGCAGGTGCCGGGGCGCAGGCCCAGGGTCGTGACGAGGCGGGCGGCGGCGGCCTTCAGGGACGTACGGGAGCCGGCGAGGAGCGCCGCGGCGAGGGTGAAGCCTGCGGCGAGGCCGAGGGCCGGGGCGATGTCGCGGGTGGTGAACTTCCACGCCTCGTAGCCCGGGAGCAGCGTGAGGCTGATCGGGATCAGCAGTGCGGTGCACGTCAGCGCCACCCACAGGAACGTCACCGACAGCACCCGCAGCACCCCGGGGTCGAGGTCGAGGCGGCGTATCAGCGCTGCTGTGCGGGTGGTCACGCGGGCGGGCTCCAGCGGTTTGCGCCGTGCGGGGGACGGCTCAACCGTAGGGACGGGGCCCGCGCGGCGACCACGGTCTTAGGTCCCGAAGTGCCCGCCCCCTACTCCAGGCGCGCCACCCTGCCCTGCTCCCCCGCCGCCCAGCAGCCCAGGTCGGCGGAGCAGTCCACGGTGTCGTACGAACCGGAGTCGAAGCCGTGCCACGTGCGTCCGGCGTCGAGGGAGACGTTCGAGCCCGTCGGGCCCACGGCCAGGGCGACGCTGCGGCTGTGCGGCAGCCAGGTCACGCCCGAGCGGTACTCCGGCGGCGGCTTGCCGGCGTCCGTCCAGCTCGCGCCGCCGTCGCCGGTACGGGCCGCCGCGTCCGGCGACGGGTTGCCGGGCTGGAAGTCGCCGCCTACCGCGAGGCCGTGGCGGGCGTCGCGGAAGGCGAGGGCGAAGACGCCGCGCGCCGGGTCGCCGGCCGGGATGCCGGACTCGGCCTCCGTCCACGTACGGCCGCGGTCGGCGGAGTGCAGGACGCGCGCCGTCGCGCCGCCGCCGGTGGCGAACCAGGCGTCCGCGCGGCCCGCGCTCACCAGGCACTGACCGCTCGCCGCGAACGCCGCGTCGCCCGGCTGCGCCGGCGGCATGCCGTCGTCGGGGAGCACCTTCCAGGACCTGCCGCCGTCGGACGTCGACAGGATGCGGAACCGGCCGTCCACCGGGTCGCTGAGCGCGAGCCCGTCGCGGCCGCCGGCGAAGAAGGTGACGCAGTCGTAGAAGGCGCCGGGGTGGTCGTTGCGGAACGTTTCGGTCCAGGTCGCGCCGGCGTCGTCGGTGCGGTAGATGCGGGAGTCCTCGCCCGGCCCGATCGACAGGATGACCGCGCTGCGCCGGCCCAGCGCCTCGATGTCGCGGAACTCCAGCGCCTCGGTGCCCGGCGGCGACACGTCCTGCCAGCTACGCCCGCCGTCCGTCGTACGCAGCACCGTGCCGCCGGAGCCGGACGCCCACGCGGTGTCGCGGCTGACCGCCGACAGCCCGCGCAGCCGCGCCTTGCTGCCGGTGTCCTTCAGCTCCCAGCCGGGCAGGTGGCGGGCGACCGGCTTGCGGCCGGTGCCGGTATCCGCACCGGCGGCGGTATCGGTGGCGTAGCCAGATCCGGCGGCGAGTACCGCCACGCCCAGGCAGGTGGCGGCCTTGTGCCTCAGAGTTCCCCGCAGCGTCATGGCGGAGGAACGTAGCAGCCGCCGCACCGCTTGACGAGGGTGCCGCTGCGGGGGCGCGGGCGGGACCCCGCCGGTCCCGTGCGGAGCGCGTACGGCGACCGTGCGGAGTTCGTACGGGTCGGGCTCACGCCTGCTCCGGCCACGCCTCCGGCGACGGGGACTGGCACGGGGCGGCGTCGAGGAGCTGGGTCACCGCGTCCGTCAGCGCGCCGCGCTCGCCGGCGGCCAGCCCCGCGGCCATGGCCGCGACCCGGGTCGTCACCTCGGCGTGCGCGCGGCCCGCCAGGTCCTCCCCCGCCGTGGTCAGCGCGATCCGGCAGGCACGGCCGTCGTCGGCGTCCGGGGTACGGGCCACCAGGCCCCGCCGCTCGACGCGGTCCACCAGGCCGGTCAGCCCCGACTTGCCCAGCCGCAGCCAGCGGCTCAGCTCGCTCATCCCCACCGGACCGCTGCTGAGCGCGCACAGCAACTGGACCTGCTGCGGCGTGAGGCCGTGGCCGCGCCCGGCCTCGGCGAGGACGTGCTGCAGGGTGTGCGTCAGCCGTACCAGCGCGCTCGCCAGCGCGGCCGCGCCGGCGTCGACGGCCTGCGCCGCAGGATCCGCGCGCTCGGCCGTGGCCAGCGTGGCCCGCGCGACCGGCTCCGCCGTCCGTCCCGTCCGTTCGCTCGTCATGACACCTCCCGGGGACACGCCCAGTTTGACACTAGTTCGTGGTGCGAAATAATCTGGTTCGCAGCACGAACCAAATTCCCTCCGCTGAGGAAGCGCCATGCCCGACTACGGCCACGATCTCCGCTTCGGCATCAACCTCATTCCCGCCAGCCAGGCCCCGGAGGCGACCGTCGCGCTCGCGCAGCTCTCCGAGCGCGCCGGCGCCGACCTGGTCACCTTCCAGGACCACCCGTACCAGCCGGCGTTCCTCGACACCTGGACGCTGCTCTCCTACGTCGCCGCCCGCACCGACTCCGTCACTCTGTCCGGCAACGTGCACCCGCTCCCCCTGCGCCCGCCCGCCCTGCTGGCGCGCAGCGCGGCGAGCCTTGACCTGCTGAGCGGCGGCCGGTTCGAGCTGGCGCTCGGCGCCGGCGGGTTCTGGGACGCCATCGCCGCGCTCGGCGGGCCGCGGCGCTCGCCAGGCGAGGCCGTCGAGGCGCTGGACGAGGGGATCCGGATCATCCGCGACACCTGGGACACCGACACCCGCGGCGGGATCCGCTTCGACGGCCGGCATTACCAGGTGCAGGGCGCCAAGCGCGGGCCGCGGCCGGCGCACGACATGCAGATCTGGCTCGGCGCGTACAAGCCGCGGATGCTGCGCCTCGTGGGCCGCGCGGCGGACGGGTGGCTGCCGTCGCTGCCGTACTTGGACTCGCCGGCCGCGCTCGCCGACGGCAACGCCGTGATCGACGAGGCGGCGGTGGCGGCGGGGCGGACGCCCGGGGACGTGCGGCGGCTGCTCAACCTCGGGGAGGAGCACCCGGCCGATCAGCTCGCGGAGTTCGCGCTGACGTACGGCACGGGCACGTTCCTGATCATGACCAGCGACCCGCGGGAGATCGAGCACTTCCTCCGCGAGGTCGCGCCGGTCGTACGCGAACTCGTGGCCGAGTCCCGTGGCAGCGGGGCCTGAGCCGGTGTCCGACGAGCGGGCGGGGGCCCGGGTGCCGGCGCAGCGGGGTGGCGTCGGTCCGTACCGTACGAAGGAACGAGAGCACCGCTCTATTTCGAGAGCAACGCTCTGGAACGAGAGCACCCGTCCCACCGTGCCGGGGGCGCGCACCCCTCGCCCCGGCGAGGACGTCTCCGCCGGCCACCACCTCGTCGAGGTACACGACCACCTGCGCGACGAGCTGGCCCGGCTGCGCGAGCTGGTCGTCCAGGTGGCCGACGGCGCCCTCACCGCCTCCGCCGCCCGCTCGCACATAGCGACGATGACCCTGCGGCAGAACAACTGGTCCCTCGGCGCCCACTGCGCCGCGTACTGCCGGTTCGCCACGCTCCACCACACCACCGAGGACCGGCAGTTGTTCCCGGAGCTGCGCCGGTTCGACCCGCGGCTGGCGCCCGTGCTCGACCGGCTCTCGGAGGAGCACCTCGTCATCCACGACGTCCTGGAGCGCGTCGACCGCGCGCTGGTCGCCTTCGTCGCCGGCCCGGAGGGGGCGGCGGAGCTGCGCGGCGCAGTCGACCTGCTCGCGGAGGCGCTGCTGTCGCACCTGTCGTACGAGGAGGACGAGCTGGTGGCGCCGCTGGGCCGGTTCATGGGCGGCGGCTGACCCGGGCTCCGCTCCCCCGCCGGCAGGACGAGCCCCGTGGCGTCCGCCCCCCGGCGTCCGTCGCGGGGCGGATGTCAGCGGGGTGGGTGACGATGGGGGCATGCTGTTCGCCGACCTCGCCCGTACCTCGCGGGAGATCACCGCCACCCGGGCCCGCTCGGAGAAGACCGCGCTGCTCGCCGCGCTGTTCCGCGAGGCCGAGCCCGCCGACGCACCCCTCGTGGTCACGTATCTGGCGGGGCGGCTGCCGCAGCGCAGGACCGGCGTGGGCTGGCGCGCGCTCAAGGACGCGCCCGCCGCCGCCCGGCAGCCGCGACTGACCGTGCGCGAGGTGCACGATGCGTTCGACGCCATCGCCGCCGTCTCCGGCAAGGGCGCCCAGGCCGAGCGGCGCCGGCTGGTGCACGGGCTGCTGGGCGCCGCCACGACGGAGGAGCAGCGCTTCCTCGCCGGGCTGATCGGCGGCGAGCTGCGGCAGGGCGCGCTGGACGCGCTCGCGGTCGAGGGCCTGGCGGCCGCGGTGGACGCCGACCCGGCGCGGGTGCGGCGCGCGGTGATGCTCGCCGGTTCGGTGGGCACGGTCGCCGAGGCGGTGCTCGCCCGCGGCCCGGAGGCGCTGGCGGACTTCAAGCTGTCGGTCGGCAGCCCCGTACAGCCGATGCTCGCGCAGTCCGCGAAGGACGTGGACGAGGCGATCGACCGGCTCGGGCCGTGCGCCGTGGAGGAGAAGCTCGACGGCATCCGGGTGCAGGTGCACCGGGACGGCGACGACGTACGGATCTACACCCGCACGCTCGACGAGATCACCGCCCGGCTCCCCGAGGTCGTCGCCGCCGCCCACGAGCTGACCGCGGCCGACGCCGTGCTCGACGGCGAGGTGATCGCCCTGGGGGACGGCGGGGACCCGCGGCCGTTCCAGGAGGTCGCCGGCCGCGTCGGCTCCCGGGTCGACGTGGAGGGGGCGCAGCAGACGCTGCCGGTGTATCCGGTCTTCTTCGATCTCCTCGCCGTCGACGGCCGCGACCTGCTGACCGCGCCGATGCGCGACCGCCACGCCGAGCTGGCCCAGATCACCCCGGAGCCGCGCCGGGTGCGCCGGGTGGAGGTGTCCGACCCCGAGGACGCGACGCAGCGGGCGGCGGCCCGGGAGTTCGCCGCGGCGACGCTGGACCGGGGCCACGAGGGCGTCGTCGTCAAGGCGCTGGACTCGGAGTACAGCGCGGGCCGCCGCGGCGCGGCCTGGCTGAAGGTGAAGCCGGTGCACACGCTGGACCTGGTGGTGCTCGGGGCGGAGTGGGGCCACGGGCGGCGTACGGGCACGCTGTCGAACCTGCACCTCGGCGCGCGGCGCGAGGACGGCTCGTTCGCGATGCTCGGCAAGACGTTCAAGGGGATGACGGACGCGCTGCTGGCGTGGCAGACGGAGCGGCTGCAGGAGCTGGCGGTGGCGCAGAAGGACTGGGGGGTGGTGGTGCTGCCCGAGTTGGTGGTGGAGGTCGCGTTCGACGGGGTGCAGCGCTCGCCGCGCTATCCGGAGGGGGTGACGCTGCGGTTCGCGCGGGTGGTGCGGTACCGGGACGACAAGACGGCGGCGGAGGCGGACACGGTGGCCTCCGTCCTGGAGATGCTGCGATGAGAGCGGCCGGCTGAGGGACCCTCCCGTGCCGTACGGGCCCGGGGGTCGCGGGCCGTCGCCGCCACGGCACTTCGTCCGCTACGGGCCCGGCGCCCCCGCCGCACACGACCGCCCCGCCGCGCACGGGACGCCCGGCCGCACACGGCGCCCGCCCCGCGCCGGGCGTTGACGCGGGGCGGGCCTTTCGGAGCCGGCCGGTGGGCGGGACCAGGGGCAGCGGCCCGCGCGACCGCCGACCCCGGCCCCGTACCGGAACCGGGAGATCCCGGCTCCGGCGTGCCCCGGCCACACGCGCCGGGCCGCAGCAGCACCGGCGCGCGTCCCCTGCCCGGGGCGGTTCGCGGTCAGTAGTGGATGCGTGCCCCTACCGCCCGGTGGTCGGAGTAGTCCATGTCCTGGTTGTCGCTGCCGGTCAGCTCCAGGTCGGCCGCGTCGCCCTCGTCGAAGGTCGGCACGACCGGGTGGCTCGTGCGCGGCGGCGCGCCGCCCGGGTTGCGGGCGAGGAGGAAGTCGATGCGGCGCGGCGTCGTCGTGTGCAGCGTCCACTTGTCGGCCAGGCAGTCCGGGATGGAGCCGCCCGCGTCGGCGCAGCCGGCGTAGACGGCGTCACGGAAGCGGTGGGCGCCGCCGATGTCGCCGTTGGTGGCCTTGTACCAGGTGGTCCAGTTGTCCTGGCCGTTGGTGGTGCTGGCGGAGTGGTTGGCGTCGCCGCCGGCGACGAAGAGGTCGGCGACGCCGTAGCCGTCCTCGGTCAGCTCGTTGCTCAGCTCCGCGGCGTTGGAGACGTTGCAGTAGGTGCCGCCGTACGACTGCTGCGGCCAGTGGAAGGAGGCCGCGGTGACGGTCCTGCCTGAACGCTTGTCGAGGAGCAGGGCCTTGACGCCCTTGGTCCGCGGCTGGTCGTTGTTCTCGCAGTTCGTCGAGCCGAGAGGGGTCTCGCGCTGCGCCTGCCACCGGTTGTCAGGGGAGGCGGACGTCTGCAGCGAGAGCCGGTCGGTGCGCCAGATGATGCCGTTGGTCTGCTGCTTCTTCCCGGTGCAGCCGTTGTCGCGCGACGCGGGGGCGTCCTCCGCGAGGACGCCGGCGTAGCTCTCGCCGAAGTGCTCCTTCATCCGCGTCAGCAGCAGGTCGAGCTGCTCGCGGTTGCTGATCTGCTGTACGAGGTAGATGTCCGGCCGGTACTCCTGGAGCCGCATGTAGTACATGAGGTCGTGCCAGTCGCCGGGGCAGGACTCCGTCGTGGTCGGCAGGTTCTCCACGTTGGCGTCGTAGACCTGGAGGAACGACGGGTCGTTGTTCGGCACCGCCTCGGCGGCCGCCACCGTGCCCGTACCCGCGGTGTCCGCGGGCCCCGAGGCGGGCGCCGGCGACGCCAGGACGAAGGGCGCCGCCAGCGCGGCGGCGCCCAGAAGCGTTCGGTACTGCCACGAGTTCATCTGCTGTCCCCCTGTGTTCCGGTCGGTCACGGCAGGATCGCCCGGCGCGGCGGGCCCGGGCCCGGGATTGCACCAGAACGCAAACAAGCGGGACGTCCCGGCACGCGCCGGACGGCCGGCGGCGGGGTTGCCATCGGGTGTTCCCCACCGGTAAAGATCCACGTGGCTACCGCCTCGCCCGGACCGGTCACACCTTCGGTATGCGTCTCGCCCTCGTCTCCGAGTCCTTCCCGCCCGACGTCAACGGCGTCGCCCACTGCGCTCTGCAGACCGCCCGGCACCTGGTGCGCCGGGGCCACGACCCGCTCGTGATCGCGCCGGAGGCACCCGCCGCCGCCGACGCGCCGTCGTGGGGTACGGACCTGGACGTCCCCTGCCCTGTCGTACGCATCCCCTCCGTCCCCCTGCCCGGCTACCGCCAGGTCCGCGTCGCCCTCCCCACCCGGCGGCTCACCCCCGTGCTCGCCGAGCACGGCACCGAACTCGTCCATCTCGCCGCCCCCTTCGTCCTCGGCGCCCGCGGCATGTCCGCCGCCGCCCGTCTGGGCCTCCCCACCGTCGCCGTGTACCAGACCGACCTGGCCACGTACGCCCGCACCTATCTGGGCGCCGGCACCGCGCTGACCTGGCGCCGGCTGCGCGCCGTGCACCGCCGGGCGGACCGCACCCTCGCCCCGTCCCTCGCCGCGGCCTCGGACCTCGCCGAGCACGGCATCCCGCGGGTACGCCTCTGGGCCCGCGGCGTCGACGCACAGCGCTTCCAGCCCGGCCACCGCGACGAGGCGCTGCGCCGCGAACTCGCACCGAACGGCGAACTGCTCGCCGGCTACGTGGGCCGGCTGGCGCCGGAGAAACACGTCGCCCTGCTGCGCGAGGTGTGCGCGGAGGCCGGGATACGGGTCGTCGTCACCGGCGACGGACCCAGCGAGGGCGCGCTGCGCGCCGCGCTGCCGGGCGCGCACTTCACCGGCCGGCTCACCGGTGCCGGGCTGGCTCGGCTGTTCGCCTCGCTCGACGTCTTCGTGCACACGGGACCGTACGAGACCTTCTGCCAGACGGTGCAGGAGGCGATGGCCAGCGGCGTTCCGGTCGTCGCCCCGGCGTCCGGCGGCCCGCTGGACCTGGTGGCGCACGAACGTACGGGCCTGCTGGTGCCCCCGCACGACGCGGAGGCGGTACGGGCCGCGGTGAACCGGCTCCGCGACCCGGCGCTGCGGACCCGCTACGGCGCCGCCGCCCGCTCGGCGGTGGAGCGGCGGAGCTGGGAGCGTATCGGCGACGAACTCCTGGAGCACTACAGCGAGGTCCTGACGGAGGCCGCCGCCGAAAAGGCAACCCCGCACGGGGCAAGGCACGTCAGCGACAGCCAGCGGAGATGGAAGCCCGACCGCCCGCCCCCCGTACGCACCCGCACCGCGCCTCCGGGCACCGCCACCCCGGCCACGCCGCCCACCGCCGCTTCCCCGCGCGCCGCCCGTCACTAGCACCGCGCCTCTGGAGAGCCCCTGTGGCGCTCCGGTCGGCACCAGGCCGGAGAGCCTGTCTACCGGTACCGCAAGCACGCCGGGGCCAGATGACCGCGCAGAACTCGTATCACCAGCTAGAGACGCGCGCACAGCAGTTCGCACATAGGTTCGACACCTACCTGGGCACAGCCTTCAACGCCCACCAGACGACCCTGTCGCCGGGCAGCCGCCGTTCGAAAACCGGGATGCGCACCCCGCCGCCGCCCCGAAAACGGTCCGCGATGCTGGGCCAGGTGACCGACAAACTCCGAACATCGACGCCCACTCCACCATCTGGAAGATCGCCGTCCACACCACCCGCAGGGCTAGGACGGCATCTGCGTCCATCTCGGCGGCGTACCACTCGGGTGAGGATCACCACGACGGGAGCGGCGCCGGCGCTTCTGGGTGAGCGGCCTTCAACTCGTCTGGGCTGTCGGCAACATGGGCACCGCCCTCAACCACGACGGGTGTCATGCGCGGCGTCATCGCCTCCTACTCCACTGGTGGCTCAGTTCGGTCGCTCCCCGGGGCCGGGCCCGTGGGCTGGCGGTGCGGCCGGGTGTGCATGTCTCCCACGGCAGGACCGGAGAGAACGGCACCGAGTGTTCCTCACCCACGCCCGGGCGGAAGGCACCGCCGTCGGCCGAAGGCCACGGTCCTCCTCGCCCTGCCGTGGCCGCCTTCGGCCTCGACACGGGCGACGAGTGGGCGGTACGGCCTCCTTCCGGCCATATTGCCGATACCGTGCGGTGTCTACGGCGTCAGATAGCGGGCGCCGAATAGCTGGAGGCACCACCTCATGCTGATCGCTCAACGCCCGTCTCTCACCGAAGAGGTCGTCGAGGAGTACCGCTCCCGGTTCGTCATCGAGCCGCTGGAGCCCGGCTTCGGCTACACCCTCGGCAACTCCCTGCGCCGTACGCTCCTCTCCTCGATCCCGGGTGCCGCAGTCACCAACATCCGGATCGACGGCGTTCTGCACGAGTTCACCACCGTGCCGGGCGTCAAGGAGGACGTCACCGACCTCATCCTCAACATCAAGCAGCTCGTCATCTCCTCCGAGCACGACGAGCCCGTCGTGATGTACCTGCGCAAGCAGGGCCCGGGTGTGGTGACCGCCGCGGACATCGCCCCGCCTGCCGGTGTGGAGGTGCACAACCCGGACCTGGTCCTGGCCACGCTCAACGGCAAGGGCAAGCTGGAGATGGAGCTGACCGTCGAGCGCGGCCGCGGCTACGTCTCCGCCGTGCAGAACAAGCAGGTCGGCCAGGAGATCGGCCGGATCCCGGTCGACTCCATCTACTCGCCGGTCCTCAAGGTCAGCTACAAGGTCGAGGCGACCCGTGTCGAGCAGCGCACGGACTTCGACAAGCTGATCGTCGACATCGAGTCCAAGTCGTGCATGCGTCCCCGTGACGCGGTGGCCTCCGCCGGTAAGACCCTGGTCGAGCTCTTCGGCCTGGCCCGCGAGCTGAACATCGACGCCGAGGGCATCGACATGGGCCCGTCCCCCACGGACGCCGCCCTGACAGAAGACCTGGCGCTGCCGATCGAGGAGCTGGAGCTCACGGTCCGCTCGTACAACTGCCTCAAGCGCGAGGGCATCCACTCGGTGGGCGAGCTGGTGGCCCGCTCCGAGGCGGACCTCCTCGACATCCGCAACTTCGGCGCCAAGTCGATCGACGAGGTCAAGGCGAAGCTGGCCGGCATGGGCCTGAGCTTCAGGGACAGCCCGCCCGGATTCGACCCCACCTCGGCCGCCGACACCTTCGGCGCCGACGACAACGCCGACGCCGACGCCGGCTTCGTCGAGACCGAACAGTACTAAGACACAGCATCGGGTCGTGCGGGAACCGGGGAGGGATGCCCCGGCCCCCGCACGGCCAGTCAGGCCACCGGTCGCGTTACGGCTGCTCAGATCCCTTGCCAGTCAAATCCGCTGATGTCGCGGCGAGCTGGTGGTCGATCTCGATGAGGTAGGGGGCGATGAAGCCGTGGTAGTCCGCCTTACGCTCGGCCGGCAGGCCCTTCCAGCCGGTGATGCGGTCGCGGCAGCGCGGTGTGCCGCACTGGCAATGGGCGGCGAAGTGATTGACGGAGTAGTTCCGCATAGCGTAGTCGAAAGTTATCTCCTGGCCTGCTGTGATGGACCATCGGGCGATGAGGTCATGGGCGCCGCTGGCATTAAGATGGATTCCGCAGTTCGGCTCGCAGGAATGGTTCACCTTGGGGACAAGCCCGCCGTGCAGCACGAACCGCTTCTCGTCGATCTGTGAGGCGTGGGAGTGGTTTTGGTCCAGCTCGCGGTCGATGACACCGACCATCACTGTCTCGCCGAGCTGGAAGGACCGGGTGGCGAACACGCCTTCCCCTTTGGCGTCCGTTCGCTGGAGCTCGTAGCCGTCGTTCACGCTGCCTGCTCTCTGAGGAGGATCAGCCCGCCCGCTGGTGATCAAGCGCGGGTACGACAAATCGACGCGCCGCCGAGGAACTCCTCGGCCGCGGTGCACTAATCCTTACACCACATCCCATCGGGCCTGGCCCCTTTCAAGACCGGGGGCGATCACCGCCGAAACGGATCAGTCACCGCCAGCCCACTGAGGTTTTCTCAGTGAATGGTCTCCGTGAAGCGGGCTGATCGGTGCATGTCCGGGTGGACCGGCCCGGGCGGCCCCGGCTCTGGACAGACGTAAAGCCCCTGGTAGGACAGGTCTCACCACAAGATCATGTCCGTACCACCAGAGGCTTCACGTTGGTCACCTCTGTTGCCGCGCCCGACGTCCCGCGCCACGTCGTGGACTACCCGTCCCGCCTGCTCGCAGCACACCGACGGCGCATCGGCACCCCGCGCGGCACCCGCATGTTCAACGCCCTGATCCGGCACGTGCGAGCCCTCGGCGAACGCACCGCCGCCGAACTCAAGCAGCGATGGCGCACCCTTCAGCACGTCACGCTCAGCCCCAGCCGGATCGGTGACATCGCCCGAGCAGCCCCCACCCTCAACGAATCTGGAAATGATCACCGTTGAGAAAACCTCAGTCACCCGTCCCGCCCGCCCCACGGGACGTAAGCTGCCACTTCTTGGACACGTGATACGGGGCAGAACATGCAACTGGGGGACAACGGGGCGGAAGGGCCCGGGCGGATACTCGCCGGGCGCTACCGGGTGGTGACGCAGCTCGGACGCGGGGGCATGGGCACCGTGTGGCGGGCCGTCGACGAGCGGCTGGGGCGCGAAGTAGCGGTGAAGGAGCTGCGTGCGTTCAGCGATTCGGACGCGCGCGACCTCGCCGAGATGAGGCTGCGTACGGAGCGGGAGGCGCGCGCCGCCGCACGGGTGCGGCATCCGGGCGTCGTCGCCGTGCACGACGTGACGGAGCACGACGGCCGGCCGGTCATCGTGATGGAGCTGGTCGACGGCCCGTCGCTGGACGACGTGCTGCGCGAGCGCGGCGGCGTCACGCCGGCCGAGGCGGCGCAGGTCGGCCTGAAGGTGGTCGACGCGCTCGGCGCCGCGCACCGCGCGGGGGTGCTGCACCGGGACGTGAAGCCGGGCAACATCCTGCTGGAGCGCGGCGGCCGGGTCGTGCTCACCGACTTCGGCATCGCCGCCATGGAGGAGCCGGCCGACGGCAACAGCACGCATCTGACGCGCAGCGGCGAGCTGGTCGGCTCGCTCGACTACCTGGCGCCGGAGCGGGCGCGCGGCGAGCAGCCGGGGCCGCCCTCCGACCTGTGGTCGCTGGGCGCCACGCTGTACGCGGCGGTGGAGGGCATCTCGCCGTTCCGCCGTACGTCGACGTGGTCGACGATCACCGCGATCATCGTGGACCCGCTGCCGGAGCCGCGCCGGGCGGGGCCGCTCGCGCCCGTGCTGCAGGCGCTGATGGCCAAGGACCCGGGCGAGCGCGCCGACGTCGACCGGGCGCGCGCGCTGCTGGAGCCGGTCGCCGGGACGGCGGGGCCGCCGGCCGCGCAGGGGCCGGACACGGTGCGGCTGGGCCGGGTGCCGGCCGCGCCGCCGCCCGGCGCGTACGGGCCGCCGGCCGGACTCGCGGCCCCCGTACCCGCCGCCCCGCAGGGGCAGTTCGGCCCGCCGCAGCTCGGGCCGCCGGCGACGGAGTCCCGTACCGCCGAGCAGACGGCGCCGCAGCGGCGCCGCCGCGGACGCCGCTGGGTGCCGGTCGCCGCGGCCGCGGCCGCGGTGCTGCTCGCCGGCGGCGGCGTGACGTACGCGCTCGCCGGGGGCGACGACGGCGAGCCGGCCGCGAGCGGGGACAAGGAGGAGCCCGCCGCGGAGGTCGTCTCGCCGCCGCCCGGATCGGGCGGCGAGGACAAGAAGCAGGACGGCAAGGGCGGGAAGGACGAGAAGGGCGAGAAGGACGGCAAGGACGGCAAGGGCGGGGACGAGGCGGACGGGCCGGCCGCGGACGGCGACGGCTCCCCCGCCGAGGAGGACGCCGCGGGCGGCGGCAGCGGCGGTACGGACGGCGGTGGGGACGGCGGTGGGGACGGCGGCGCGGGCGACGGCTCCGGCTCGGGCGGCGGCAGCAGCGGCGGGAGCGGTGGCGGGAGCGGTGGCGGCGACGCCGGCGGCGGCACCGGCGGCGGCTCGGCCCCCGACCCGTCGTGCACGCCCATCGGCGGCGGGAAGTACAACTGCGAGGTGTGGAAGACGGCCACGTCGTACGACTTGGCACACCGCCCGGTCGGCACGCTCTACGCCGGCACCAACTATTTCTTCTGCCAGGAGAAGAAGTCCTACCGCGAGACGTCCGGCGAGTGGACGAACGTCTGGTGGGGCAAGACGGACGACGACAAGGGCAACACCGGCGTCTGGGTCAGCGTCGTCTACATCAAGGGCGGTGCCAACGACGCCCCCGTCCCGGGGCTGCCGGTGTGCTGAGATGATCGTGGGGTGACCGACCTGAACGCCGCCGCCGTACGGGACCAGCTCGGCCTCGACGGCACGTACGCCCCGTGGACCGACGCCCTGGCCGCCGCCCACCCCGCGCCACCGCCCGCCGGTGTGCCACGGGGCGCGGAGCTGACCGCGCTGCTGCGCGCCGTCGGCGTCCCGGAGCGCGAGGACACCGAGCTGACCGCCGCGCTGGCGGAGGTGACCGCCGCGGGTTCGCCGTACGCGTGGCTGCTGGACCGCGCCGTCGCCGCGCTGGCCGCCGCGATGGGGTCGGCCGGCGACGACCGGGGCGGTCCCGGCAGCGGCCCGGCGCTCCCGGCGGCGCTGGGCGCGGCGGGGCGCTGGTTCCACACCGCGGTCTTCCTCGCCGCCGTGCCGGAGGTGCGGGCGTTCCACGCGCGTCGCGACGTGCCGGACGACGTGTCCTGGGCGACGCTCGCCGACCTGGGCAACAAGGTGGGCGTCCACCGGCGGCTGCACGGCGAGGGCGGGATGGGCAACCAGCGGTGGATGACGCTCCCGTACGGCGGGATCCTCTACCGGCTCGGCCGGCTGCAGTTCAACCTCGACCGCGATCCGGACGCGGGCCGCGGCCTTGAGGTGCACATCCCGGAGGGCGGCCCGCTGGCCCCGCGGGCGTGCGAGGAGTCGTACGCGCGGGCCGCGGAGTTCTTCCCGCGCCGCTTCGCCGCCTTCCTGGACGGTGCGGCAGGCGGCGGTGAGCTGCGGCTGAACTGCGCCTCGTGGCTGCTCGATCCGCACCTCGCGGAGTATCTGCCGGCCGAGAGCAACATCATGCGCTTCCAGCGCCGCTTCACCCACGATCCCCACGAGCTGGCGCGGGTGCCCGAGCCGGACGAGCACGGGCTGGCGGTGCCCGACCGCGGGATCGTCGAGTTCGTGTTCCGGCGCGTGGTGCGTACGCCCGCGGACGTCGCGGCGCTCCCGGCCCGTACGACGCTGGAACGCGCCGTGGTGGCGCACATCGCGGGCGGGGGCCACTGGGGCTCGCCGCGCGGGTCGTTCATGCTCCCGGTCCCCGGCTGAGCGGCGCCCCGCGGCTCAGCACGCCCGCGGCTCAGAAGGCCCCGTGCCGCCCCTCCCCCGCGGCGAAGCGCCCGGCCCCGGCAACCGCCTCGCCGAGCGCGGCGCTGCCGTGACGCAGCTCCGCCGCCATGGCCTCCGCCTCCGGCAGGCCGTGCTGCTCCAGCACCGAGGCGCGGTCGGCGCGCAGGCATGCCTGCGGGAACCGGGCGATCTCCGCCGCCAGTTCCTCGGCCGCGGCGCGCGCCTGGCCGGGCGGCACGAGCCGGTTGGCGAGGCCCATCTCGTACGCCTCGGGGGCCGGGACGGGGCGGCCGGTGAGGATGAGGTCGAGGGCGCGGCCGGTGCCGATCAGCCGCGGCAGCCGTACGGTGCCGCCGTCGATCAGCGGCACGCCCCAGCGGCGGCAGAAGACGCCGAACACCGCGTCCTCCTCCGCCACCCGCAGGTCGCACCAGAGCGCCAGCTCCAGCCCGCCGGCGACCGCGTGCCCGCTGACGGCGGCGATGACGGGCTTGGTCAGGCGCATCCGGGTGGGGCCCATGGGCCCGTCGCCGTCGGGCGCGACGCGGTTGCCCGCGGGGGTACCGATCGCCTTGAGGTCAGCGCCCGCACAGAAGGTGCCGCCCTCGCCCCACAGCACGGCGGCGCGGGCGCCCGGGTCGGCGTCGAAGTCGCGGAAGGCGGCGGCCAGTTCGGCGGCGGTGGGGCCGTCGACCGCGTTGCGGACCCCGGGGCGGGCGAGGACGACGGTGGTGACGGGGCCGGTGCGCTCGATGCGTACGTGTCCGCTCATGACCGGACGTTACCAGCGCGTAAGGCGGCGGGAGTACGGGCCGGTGCGCCGCCGGGACGCCCGGTCCGTACGGTACGGACCGGGCCCTCCGCTCAGGCCGGCCGGCCCGCGACGAGGTCGAGCGGCCCGCCGCCGTCCTCCAGCGCGCCGAGGCCGGCCCGCGCGATGGCGGCGCCGCGCGGCGGCAGCAGGTCGTCGAACTCGTCGGGCGCCGCCAGCCGCCAGTCGACGATCTCGGTGCCGTCGACCCGCACGCCGGCCAGGTCGGCGGCGTCCAGCACCCCGCCGTCGTACACGTACACGACGAGCGCGGGCGCGGGCCTGCGCGAGGCGAAGTCGACGGCGAGCAGCCGGCCCAGCGGCCGGTTGAGCCCGGTCTCCTCGCGCAGCTCGCGCCGCGCCGCGGGGCGCGGGGTCTCGCCGAGGTCGCTGTCCACGCCGCCGCCCGGCAGTTGCCAGCGGCCGTCGTCGCGGTAGCCGGCGCGGACCAGCAGCAGCCGGCCCGCACTGTCGCGCACCAGTGCGCCGGCGCCGACGAGCACGCGCGGGCGCACGGCGAGGTACGAGGACGGGTCCAGCGCGGCGGCGTGCTCCAGTTCCGCGCGGCGGCCGGCGGAGACGGCGGCGCACGAGCCGGGCTGGGGTTCGCCGCCGACGAGGTGGGCGACGGCGCCGGTGTCCCAGGCGTCGAGCGCGGCCCGCAGCCGGCGGGCGGCGAGGGCGGGCAGGGCGGCGAGGGCGGCGTCGCGGTCCAGCCAGCTCATGGTGAGCCCGGCGGGGTCCCCGTCACCGGCGGCGCCGAGGGCGGCGGTCAGGGCGGCCGGCGGCGCGGCCGCGTAGAGGTGGACGAGCCCGGCGCGGCCGCCGGCAGGGGGGACGGAGTCCACGGCGAGGAGCCGCCCGGCGGGCAGGTCGGCGCCGAGGGCGTCGTGCAGCGCGCGGGTCAGCGCCTCCTCCGGCGTCTGCCGGCCGGAGACGGCGACGCCGGGCAGCACGGGCACGGGCTCGGCCTCGGCGGCCGGCTCGGCGGGCAGCAGCACGAGGACGCGCCCCGCGCGGTCCTGCACCACCGCGGTCGCGGTCACCGCGGGCCCGTGGGCGGCCTCGGCGTGCGGGGGCGGGCTGTCCGGCTGGGCGGCGGCGCCGGCGGTCGTGAGCATGTGACGGCTCCTCGGTTCGGGGTGGGCGGCTGGTGGACGGCCGGCGGCGGGTGGCCGGGCGTCAGCCGGGGTTGGCCGCGTGCGTCAGGGTCTCCCAGGCGACGAACAGGTCGTCCGTGCCCGCGGGCCGCTGCCGCGCGAGCAGCTTCGCGGTCTGCGGCAGGTCGACGCCGAGCCGGTCGTGGTAGTGGTGGTACGCCACCTCCAGGTCGGGGCCCATGGTGCGCTCCACCCGGCCGCCGCACAGCGACGCGGGCGGGCGCTCGCCGAGCTGGTAGCGGGCGTGCAGCTCCAGCGCGGCGGTGATCCGCGGCTGCACCTCGGCGTAGAGGTCCGTGCCCTGGTGCCAGGCGGTCTCGGCGATGTGTGCGGTGGCGGCGAGGGCGTAGCCGACGTGCATCAGGTTGCGGCACGCCTCCTGGGCCAGGCCCTCGGGGTAGGTGCGCTGGCCGAACCAGTAGGTGGTGATCTCCTTGGCGGTGTCGATCCGGCCGCCGGGCGGGGGCTTGGGCCGGGGCCCGTCGGCGCGGACGTAGAAGTACGCGGGCACGCGGGCGCGGAAGCGGCGCAGGGCCGCGTCGTAGGCGGGGCGGTCGTCGAGGAAGACGGCGATGCCGGTGGCGGCGTCGGTCATCGCCAGGTCCCAGTTGCCGTTGTAGTCGGGGACGGCGCCGGTGACCTCGGGGAGGTAGACCTCGCGCAGCAGCCGCCCGAAGCGGCGTGCGTCCGCGCGCGGCCAGCCGCCGTAGGTGGAACGGACCAGCTCGGCGGCCCGCGCCCAGGAGGAGCCCGCCCAGGCGGCCTGGAGCGGGGCGTTGCCCTCGGTGTGGTCGGTGAGCCCGGCGGACCAGGCGTCCATGATCTGCACGGCCTTCTCGGCGTGCGCGCGGTCGCGGGTGACGGCCCAGATCAGCGCGTGGGTGTACGCGGCGATGGCGTCCTCGCGCTCGTCCGTGCAGCCGACGCCGGGGTTGGTGTCGGGCGGGCACTCGACGACCGGCACCGGGTGCGGGACGTAGGAGAGCCGGCCGTAGCGGCTGCGGCGCATCGCGCGGAACGCGCGGAAGGGTCTGTCGCCGTCGTTCACCCGGGAGCGTACGGCGCGGAGTTGGGGGCCGCTGACGAGCACCCCGGGGTGGCGGAAGGGGGCCGCCGCGCGGTGCTGCCCGCGGGGCAGCGTCTCGGCGGGGCCGCCGGCCGCGACGACGGTGAGCAGCGCGAGGAGCAGGACCGCGAGGCGGCGGGGGAATCGACTGGGTGCCATGGCACACCTCCACCGTCAGCCTCGAACGCCCGCTGCCCGTACGCATCCAGAGTGGGGCCGAACGGGGGCGGCCGGGGCACCCCGTTCGGCGGCACGGCCCCGTCCGGCCTCAGCGCAGGTAGTTGTAGACCGTCGCCCGCGACACCCCCAGCAGCTCGGTGACCAGCCGGACCGCGCTCCTGACCTCCAGCAGCCCGCGGGCGCGCAGATCGCGGACCAGCTCGCGGCGTTCCGCGAAGGCCAGCGCCCGCGGCGTCCGGCCGCGGGCGGCGGCGAACTCCTCCACCGCCGCGCGCAGTTCGTCCGCCGTGCGCGCCCGCAGGGTCTCGGTCAGCGGCAGCCCGGGGTCCTCCACGGCGGTGAGGGCCTGGAGCGTACGGGCGGCGCGGTCGAGGACGGAGACGTCGAGGTTGAGGCAGAGGGCCGCGACGTACGCGCCGGAGGAGTTCCGGATGCCGATCGACGTGCTCTTCGCGGGCCGGCCGTCGGGAAAGCGGTTGGGGTAGTTCTGGATGACCTCGGGGTAGTCCGGGTCCTCGATGCGGGCCAGGCCCAGCTCGGTGGCGGGGTCGCCGGGGCTGCGGCCGGAGAGCGGGTTCTCGATGGTACGGACCGCGTGCCGCGGGTCGCGCAGGTCGTGCAGGACGACCTCGCAGACGCCGGGGAACATCCGGCCCAGGGCGGTGACGATCTTCTCGGCCTCGCGCAGCAGCAGTTCGTCCTCGGCGCTCACGCCCCGCCCCCGAACACCCCGGCCAGCACCGGCGCCGCCTTCAGCCCGGTGCCGGTGAGCAGCACGGCCGTGGTCTCGCCGGGCCGGACGGCGCCGCGGGCGCGGAAGACGTCGACGGCCGCGGCGGCGGTGGCGCTGGTCGGCTCGGCGTAGAGGCCGAGGGCGGCGAGGCGGACGACGGCGGCGCGGATGCCGTCCTCGCCGATCGCCGCCATGTCCCCGCCGGAGCGGCGCACGGCGCGCAGCACCTCCGGCAGCCGGACGGGCTCGCGGATGGCGGTGCCCTCGGCGATCGTCGGGGCGAAGTCCGCGGGTACGGGCCCGTCGGCGCCGGCGGCGAAGCTCGCGTGGACCGGGGCGCAGTTGGCGGGCTGGGCGGCGAGGATGCGCGGGCGGCGGTCGATGTGGCCGGCGGCGAGGAGTTCGCCGAAGCCGGCGTCGAGGCCGAGGACGGTGCTGCCGGCGCCGGCCACGGTGACGACGCAGTCGGGGGCGGCGAAGCCGAGGTCCTCCCAGAGTTCGTAGGCGAGGGTCTTGGTGCCCTGGAGGAAGAGCGGGTGCCAGTTGTGCCCCGCGTACGGGACGGTGGCGGCCCTGCGTACGGCCTCGGCGGCGGTGGCGTCCCGGCCGCCGGGCACCAGTTCGACCTCGGCGCCGTACGCGCGTGCCTGCAGCACCTTCGCCGGGGAGGTGCCCTCGGGGGCGAGGATGCGGGCGCGGATGCCGGCGGCGGCGCAGTAGGCCGCGACGGAGGCGCCGCCGTTGCCGGAGCTGTCCTCGATGACCTCGTCGACGCCGAGCCCGGCGAGCGCGGAGATCATCACGGTGCTGCCGCGGTCCTTGAAGCTGCCGGTGGGGCCGAACCACTCCGGCTTGAAGAGCACGTCGGTCTCGCCCCAGCGGCGGGCGAGCAGCGGGGTGCGGCCCTCGCCGAGGGAGACGGGCGCCTCGATGCCGAAGGGCAGGGCGGCGCGGTAGCGCCACAGGGAGCGCTCGGCGGTGTCGATGTCGTCCCTGCCGATCCCGGGCACGCCGCCGACCTGGAGGGGGGTGCCGTCGTCTGCGCGCCAGCGGAGGGCGTCGAAGGGGTACGTACGGCCGGATCGCTCGTCCACCAGATGAGTCATAATGTCTAACTCTAGACGATCCGTCCAAGTCGTCGGGACGGTCGTTCCCGAACGTCCCCCTACGCCCCGGTGACGGCGGCCGCCGCGGTCACCACAATGGGCCGGGTCCGTGACGCCCACCCGGCCGGGAGGCCCCAATGCGGTTGCGCCGCCCCACCGTTCCCCTCGCCCTCGCCGCGATCCTCGCCACCGCGGGGGCCGCCGCGCCGCCGACGGCCGCCGGGACCGACGCGCCCGCGCCGCCGAAGTCCGCGGTGGCGACGGGCTACGGCGGCGCCGTGGCCAGCGTCGACGCCGACGCCACCGCGGCCGGCATCGAGGTCCTGCGGGACGGCGGCAACGCGGTCGACGCCGCCGTCGCCACCGCCGCCGCGCTCGGGGTCACCGAGCCGTACTCGGGCGGCATCGGGGGCGGCGGCTACTTCGTCTACTACGACGCGAGGAGCGGCCGGGTCACCACCCTCGACGGCCGCGAGAAGGCGCCCCGCAGCGCCGACGAGAACCTCTTCACCGAGGACGGCGCGGCCATCCCGTTCGACCAGGCGGTGACCAGCGGCCTGTCCGTCGGCGTGCCCGGCACGCCCGCGACCTGGGAGCAGGCGCTGCGGCAGTGGGGCACGGCCTCCCTCGGCGAGGCGCTGGCGCCGGCGACGCGGCTGGCGGCGGAGGGCTTCACCGTCGACGAGACGTTCCGCGCGCAGACCGCGGCCAACGAGGCGCGCTTCCGCGACTTCCCCGCCACCCGGGAGCTGTTCCTGCCCGGCGGCGCCCTGCCCGAGGTGGGCAGCACCCTGCGCAACACCGACCTGGCCGCCACCTACGGGCAGTTGGCCGACGAGGGCGCCGGGGCGATGTACCGCGGCGACCTGGCCGCGGACGTCTCGGACACCGTGCGCCGCCCGCCGGTCGACCCGGACGCCGACCGCGTCGTCCGCGCGGGCGACCTGCGCCCGGCCGACCTGCGCACGTACCGGGTGGCGCCGCAGCAGCCGACGCACGTCACCTACCGCGGTCTCGACGTCTACGGGATGGCGCCCTCGTCGTCCGGCGGCACCACCGTGGGCGAGGCGCTGAACATCCTGGAGGGCACCGACCTCGGCGAGCTGTCCGAGGCCCAGTACCTGCACCGCTTCCTGGAGGCGTCCCGCGTCTCCTTCGCCGACCGCGGCCGGTGGGTGGGCGACCCGCGCTTCTCCCGGGTGCCGACGCGGGAGTTGCTCTCCCAGTCGTACGCGGACTCCCGCGCCTGCCTCATCTCCCCCGGCGCCGTGCTCACCAGCCCGCTCGCCCCGGGCGACCCGCGCCGCCCGGACGCCTCCTGCGCGGCGAAGGGCGCACCGGAGGACACGTCGTACGAGGGTCCGAGCACCACGCATCTGACGACCGCCGACAAGTGGGGCAACGTCGTCGCGTACACGATGACGATCGAGCAGACCGGCGGCAGCGGCATCACCGTGCCCGGCCGCGGCTTCCTGCTCAACAACGAGCTGACGGACTTCTCCTTCACCCCGGCCGTGCCGGGCGTGCCCGACCCGAACCTGCCGGGCCCCGGCAAGCGGCCCCGGTCCTCGATGGCGCCGACGATCGTCCTCGACGACGGCGAGCCGCTGCTCGCGACCGGCTCGCCGGGCGGTTCGACGATCATCACCACCGTGCTCCAGGTGCTGACGGGCCGGCTCGACCGCGGGCTGACGCTGCCGGAGGCCATCGCGGCGCCGCGCGCCAGCCAGCGCAACACCGCCTCGACGTCGGCGGAGCCGGGATTCCTCGGCCTGCCGGCGCGCGGTGAACTGGCGGAGCTGGGGCACCGGTTCGCCGACGGCGGCGGCGAGATCGGCGCGGCGACCGGCGTCGAGCGGCTGCCCGACGGGCGCTGGGTCGCGGCGGCGGAGCCGGAGCGCCGCGGCGGGGGCGCGGCGGCGGTGGTACGGCCCGCCGGGCGGGACTGACCCGGCCGCAGCGGTTCACGACCGGGGCGGGGCGCGCGGCGCCCCGTCCCGGTCGTCGTGTGTACGGGTCATGTCCCGGCCCTTGACGGGCAGTTGGTACGTACCTAAGGTCACGGGCTGTCACGGTGTTCACGTGAACACTCAACGTTCATATACGCGAACGGATGGACCTCACCATGCAGGCCACCCCCACACCCGCACACCATCGCCGCAGACCGCGTGCCGCGCTGTTCGCCACCCTCGTGGCGGCCGTCACCGCCCTGGTCGCCTCGCTCCTCGGCGGTCCTGGCACCGAGCGCGCCGACGCCGCGCCCGCGAACTTCACCCACCCGGGAGTCACCGTCTCCCGGGGGCAGTTGGACTTCACCCGGGAGAAGGTCAACGCCGGCGCCCAGCCCTGGAAGGGCGCCTACGACCAGATGATGGGCAGCAGGTACGCGAGCCTCAGCCGTACGCCCAAGCCCCGCGCGGTCGTCGAGTGCGGCTCGTACTCCAACCCCAACTACGGCTGCACGGACGAGCGCGAGGACGCGATCGCCGCGTACACCACCGCGCTCGCCTGGTACTTCACCCGCGACGAGCGCTACGCGCGCAAGTCCATCGAGCTGATGGACGCCTGGTCCGCCACCCTCAGGGACCACACCAACAGCAACGCGCCGCTGCAGACCGGCTGGGCCGGCTCCTCCTGGCCGAAGGCCGCCGAGATCATCGCGTACACGTACGGCGGCGGCTGGCCGAACGAGGCGCGCTTCGCGACGATGCTGCGCAACGTCTACCTCCCGGAGATCATCGGCGGCTCCACCTCCAACGGCAACTGGGAGCTGACGATGATGGAGGCGGCCGTGGGCATCGCCGTCTTCCTGGAGGACAAGGGTGCGTACGACCGGGCGATGCAGACCTTCCGCACCCGCGTGCCCGCGTTCATCTACCTGGAGTCCGACGGCGAGCTGCCCAGGACCGTGCCCAAGCAGAACCTCGACACCCGGCAGAAGATCATCAACTACTGGCAGGGGCAGTCCACCTTCGTCACCGGGCTGACGCAGGAGACCTGCCGCGACTTCACCCACACCGGATACGGCCTGGCCTCGATCTCGCACGTCGCCGAGACCTCCCGGATCCAGGGCGAGGACCTGTACCGGACCGACGTCGGCGAGCGGCTGCGGCACGCGCTCGGCTTCCAGTCGCGCTACGAGCTGGGCGAGGCGCCGCCGGGCTGGCTCTGCGGCGGCAGCGTCGACCGCGGCCTGGGACCGGTCACCGAGATCGGTTACAACGCCCTTCACCACCGCATGGGCATCGCCATGACCAACACCGGCCGCTACACCGAGCAGAGCCGGCCCGCCGGGTCGAACAACCTCTTCGTGGCCTGGCAGACCCTGACCCACGCCGAGAACCCGGCCTGACACACCACCGGCCCGCACGCGGGGGATGCGTGCGGGCCGGTTCCGGGAGGACCGCGGACCCGACGGGGGACGGATCCGCGGCCGGCTCAGGAGCCGCGTCGGCCGATCCGCCTCAGCTGATGCGGTGCGAGCGGAAGAACCACGCCTGCTGCTCCAGGTCCTGCGTGGCGGTGATGAGCAGGTCCTGCGTAACGAGGTCGGTGTCGTCGGTGTCCGCCACCCGCTGCCGCATACGCGCGGAAGCCTTCTCCAGCATGTCGGTGACGTCGTCGATGACCTTCTGGTCCGAGATCTTCCCGGGCCCGATGTCGGGCAGCGGGCTGCCGGCGGCGATGGTCTTCGCCCGGCCGTCCGGGCTCACGCCCAGGGCCGCGGCCCGCTCGGCAAGGGTGTCGGCGTGCCCGCGGGCCAGCTTCACCATCTTGTCGAGCTGGAGGTGCAGCTCGCGGAAGAGGGGACCGGTCAGGTTCCAGTGGGCCTGCTTGCCCTGGAGGGAGAGATCCAGCAGATCGACCAGCGCGCCCTGCAGCGCCTCGCCGGTGACGTCCAGGGCCTTCTTGTCGAGGATCGTGGTCATGTGTGGGCGCCTCCTTGCTCGTGCTTGTGGATGCCATCCTACATTAGACTTTGTCTAACCTCCTGTCGGGCTAGGCCATTCGGGGACGGGGCGCCGCGGGCGGGGCCGGGGAGCGGCCGGGGCGGCTGCTGCGTACGAGGTCACGGAGGCGGCGGCGTACGCCCTCTTGTCCAACCGCACGGGCACTTCTATCGTTCGCTCAGGTCTCGGCGCACGGAAAGTGACTCAGTCATGTCAGAGCGCACAGGGCGCGGCAGGCACCGCCGCTACCGCCCCGGCCCGGTGTCGCGGGCCTCCCTCACCGTCACCGCGAGCGGCGCGGGGCTCGCGCTGCCGCTGGTCGCCGGCGCTGCCACGCCGGCCGCGGGCGCACCCGCGGACGCGCTGCACAGCCCGGCGAAGGACCGGGCGCAGGAGGGCCTGAAGGCGCCGTCCGACGGCGCGTTATCCGACCGCGCCGATACGGAGACGGCGGCGGACGGCAGCGCCGCCGCACCGCAGGGCGGGCGGGCCGGCACGGTCGGCAAGAAGCCCGGCCACCACGAGGTCGCCGCAGGCGAGACCCTCTCCGGCATCGCCGACCAGCACCGCGTACGCGGCGGGTGGCCCGCGCTGTACGAGCGCAACCGCGGCGTCGTCGGCGCCGACCCCGACCTCATCCTCCCCGGCCAGCGCCTCACCCTCCGGCCCGGCGCCGCGGCCCCGCCGAAGCCCCGCGCGGACTCCCCCGCGGCCGGGACGAAGAAGTCCGGGGATGACGGCGCGAAGGCGGCCGGGTCCCAGAAGGCCCCGGACAAGGCGAAGTCCGGCGGCAGGGCGAAGCCCGAGAAGGCGAAGCCCAAGGCGAAGGCCAAGCCGGCGAAGACCAAGCCGGACCGGACGAAGCCGGACGCGAAGAAGCGGGCCTCCGCGCCGAAGGCCGAGGCCAAGCCCAAGGCCGAGCCGAAGCCGAAACCCGAGGCCAAGCCCGCCGCCGACTACACCTCCCCGCTCGCCGGCGCCCCCATCGGCACCCCGTACGGCGCGAGCGGCAGCAGTTGGTCCAGCGGCTACCACACCGGGGTCGACTTCCCCGTCTCCGTCGGCACCGGGGTGCGCTCCGTCGCCGACGGCGAGGTCGTCAGCGCCGGCTGGGCGGGCGCGTACGGCTACGAGGTGGTCATCCGGCACCGCGACGGGCGCTACAGCCAGTACGCGCACCTCTCCGCGGTCACCGTGAGCGCCGGCCGGCCGGTCAACGCCGGGCAGCGCATCGGCCGCTCCGGATCGACGGGGAACTCCACCGGACCGCATCTGCACTTCGAGGTCCGCACCGGCCCCGGCTACGGGTCCGACGTCGACCCGTTGCGCTATCTGCGCGGGCACGGGGTGCGCATCTAGCCCATCCGCGCACCGCGCTGACCTGGGGCTTGACGATTCGTCACGAGACTTCACGTACGAAGGCTTGACCCTGCCGCGCTCCGGGTGCTTAAACGTATCATCATGAAGAAGACGCGTCCCACGGTCCGCGACGTCGCTGCCCTCGCCGGGGTGTCCGTCGCGACGGTGAGCTACGTGGTCAACGGGCGGGACAACCGGATCGGCGCCGACACCCGCGAACGGGTGCTCGCGGCCGTACGGGATCTCGGCTACGTGCCGAACAGCTCCGCACGCGGGCTGCGCAAGCGCCGCACCGAGCGGGTCTGCCTGGTGATCGGCTCGCTGGGCAGCCCCGTACAGGAGCAACTGGTACGCGATCTGCACGCGGCCGCCGAGGCCGACGGCTACGGCGTCCTCACCCTCATCGTCGACTCCCCCGCGCACGCCGCGCACGCCGCCCGGCTGCTCCGCCAGGGCCTGGCGGACGGCGCCGTCTTCTTCGACTCGGCGCGCCACTTCGGCGACTTCGGCGAGCTGGCCCGCGGCCGGCTGGCGATGGTCGTGGTCGACAACTCCGTGGCGCCGGACGGCTTCGACGTCGTGCGCACCCCGGAGTACGAGGCGTGCGGCGAGGCGCTGGACCACCTGCTCGCCGCCGGCCGGCGGCGGGTCGCCTTCCTCGGCCACCGGCACGACCTGGAGCTGGGCGACCGCTCCGCGCGGCTGACCGCGTACCGGGACGCGCTGCGGCGGCACGGCCTGCGGCCGGACACCCGGCTCGTCGGCGCCGGCGCCGACAGCCGCGTCGAGGGCTATCGCGCCACCGCCGCGCTCATGGCCCTGCCCGAGCCGCCGGACGCGCTGTTCGTGGCCTCCGACCGGGCGGCGATCAGCGCGATATGGGCGGTCCGCGACACCGGCCGCACGGTGCCCGCGGACGTGGCGGTCCTCGGCGTCGGGAACCTGGAGGAGGGCTCGGTGATCCGCCCCGCGCTGAGCACCGTGGGGCAGCGGCAGATCGACTTCAGCCGCGTCGCCGGACTGCTGTTCGAACGACTGGCGGCGGCGGAGCCGCCGGCGGCCCGCGAGATCGTCCTGCCCTGGGCCTTCATACCCAGGGAGTCGACGTGAACGAGCGCGCGTCTGACGGACGCATGACCAACCGAATGCACGGCGAGAGGAGCACCCGCATGTCAGCAAGGCCAGCCATCAACGGTCAGTGGATGACGCGGCGCAGGATGCTGGGCGTCGCCGGCGGTGCCGCCGCGGCACTCCCCCTGGCCGCCTGCGGCTCGGGCGCGCCCGAGGCCGAGTCGGGCGGCGGCGGGGGCGGCGGCACGTTCCTCGCGTACTGGAACAACGCGCACGAGTACGAGGCGTACAAGGACGTCGTCGCGCAGTTCGAGAAGGACCACGGGGTCACCGTGGAGCTGCAGAAGTTCCAGTGGGAGGACCTGCGCACCAAGCTCGTCTCGGACTTCCAGTCCGGCAACGTGCCGGACGTGGTGGAGGAGCCGGGCAGTTGGGTGCAGGAGTTCGCGCTCAGCAAGGACGCACTGTCGCTGCAGAAGTACCTCGACAAGGACGGCGCGAAGATCGGGTTCCCGGACGACTGGCTGGAGGTCGCCGTCTCCGACAACACCCACGAGGGCCAGGTGTACGGCATCCAGATGCACTACACCTGCACGCTGCTGTTCTACAACCGCAAGATGCTCGACGACGCGGGCATCGAACCGCCCGCCACCTGGGACGACTTCCTCGACGCCGCGCGCGGGCTGACCTCCGGCGACGTCAACGGCACCGTGCTCAACGACGGGCTCAGCTACTCCTACCCGTGGATGCTCCAGAACGGCGTGCACGAGTACGACGCGGACAGCGGCGAGTTGCTGCAGCCGCGCGCCGCCGCGATGGAGGCGATGCAGTTCCAGCGGGACCTCGTACACGAGCACAAGGTCTCCCCCAAGCCGACGACATCCCTGGACGTGACGCGCGCCGCGAAGTTCTTCGCCGCCGAGCGCACCGCCATGATCCTCACCGGCCCCTGGGACATCCCGATCATCAAGCAGTCCAACCCGGACCTGGACTACGGGATCGCGCCGGCGCTGACGGGCAAGCGGCAGTCGACGATCGCGGGCGGCACCACGCTGTTCATCCCCGCGCAGGCCAAACGCCCCGACCTGTCCTGGGACTTCATCAAGCGGATCACCGCGCTGAAGACCGAGACCGCGGCGACCGAGGAGTCCAGCATGCTGATGCCGCGCAAGTCGTGGGCGAAGGAGCCGGCCGTCCAGGAGAACCCGGACGTCAAGCCGTTCACCGAGGGGCTGCCGTACGCCGAGGAGTTCCGCACCGGCATCTACACCACCGGCAAGGCGGGCGAGCTGGAGGACATCTACAAGACGCTCTACGAGAGCATGCTGATCGAGGGGGCCGGCGCGGAAGAGGCGTTCGCCGCCTACGACGACGCGGCCAAGAACATCCTCAAGGGCTAAGCACACATGGCAACGCCGGCCGAACTCCCCCAGCGCCCGGAGCCCATGGAGCTCCCGAAGCGCACGAAGCGCACCAAGCGCTCCCCGATCGCCCGGCGCCAGGCGCGTACCGCGTACGTGTTCCTGGCGCCGGCGCTCGTCTTCTTCGCGATCTTCTTCTACTACCCGATCGCCGACATCCTCAACACCAGCATGCTGACGGGCCAGCGGACCGACGAGTTCGCCGGGTTCGACAACTACACCAACGCCTTCGAGGACCCGCAGGCGCGCAACGCCTTCACGGTCACGCTCCAGTTCGCCGTCGCCACCACGGTCGGCGCCATCGTGCTGGGCATGGGCCTCGCGGTGCTCATCAACCAGAAGCTGCGCGGCAGCCTGGCGTTCAAGCTCGCGCTGCTGGTGCCGTACCTGACGTCGATCGCCGTGGTCGGCCTGATGTGGCGCAACATCCTCGATCCCGAACTCGGCATCCTCAACCGGATACTGTCCGACCTCGGCCTGCCCACCCAGGAGTGGCTGAACACCCACCCGGTGGCCACCATCGTCGCCGTGACGCTGTGGATGACCACCGGCTACACGATGATCCTCTTCCTGGCCGGGCTCCAGGGCATCCCGGACGTGTACTACGAGGCCGCCAAGGTCGACGGCGCCAACGGCTGGCAGCGCTTCCGGCGGATCACGGTGCCGCTGCTCACCCCGACCACGCTGTTCGTCTCCGTGATGGCCGTGATCACCGGGCTGCAGGCGTTCGGGCAGGCGTACATCATCACCCGCGGCGGTCCGGGAGAAGCCTCCGACCTCTTCGTCTTCCACGTCTTCGAGCTGGCGTTCCGCGCCCGCAACTTCGGCTACGCGTCCGCGCTCTCGGTGCTCCTGCTGCTCGTCATCGTGGCCTTCACGCTGGTGCAGTTGCGCATCGGCCGGGACCGGGAGGTGCAGCACTGATGACCGCCAGGACGTACAAGACGATCGCCTACGTGCTGCTCACCGTCGCCAGCCTGATCACCGTCGTGCCGCTGCTCTACACCGTCTCGCTGTCGCTGCAGACCGAGAAGGAGATGCTGTCGGCGGAGTCGGTGCTCTGGCCGGAGACGCCGCAGTGGGGCAACTACTCCACGCTGTTCGAGGAGGCGCCGTTCGGCAGCTTCATCCTCAACAGCCTGGTGGTCGCGGGCGCGATCGCGCTCTCCCACCTGATCTTCGACCCGCTGGTGGGGTACGTGTTCGCCAAGTTCGACTTCCCGTTCAAGAACACGCTGTTCGTCGCGATCCTCGCCACGCTGATGATCCCGCTCTTCGTCCGGATGATCCCGCTGTACGTGATGATGTCGGACCTCGGCTGGCTGGACAGCTACCAGGGGCTCATCGTGCCGTTCCTGATGGACGGCTTCGGCATCTTCCTCATGCGGCAGTTCATCCAGCCCATTCCCGACGACCTCATCCACGCGGCCCGGGTGGACGGGGCGAACGAGTTCACCATCTACTGGCGGATCATCCTGCCGCAGTGCAAGCCGGCGCTGGCGGTGCTGGGGCTGTTCACGTTCGTCTTCCAGTGGAACGAGTTCCTCTGGCCGCTGGTCGTGACCACCTCGGAGCGGATGCGGACGATCCCGGTGGGGCTGACCCAGTTCAGCCAGGAGCAGTTCCAGCTCTGGCACCTCACCGCCGCCGGGTCGGTCATCATGTTCGTACCGACGGCGCTGCTGCTGATCTTCAGCCAGCGCTACTTCGTCCGCGGAATCGCCCTGACCGGCCTGAAGTGACCCCCCACCCGCCGTGCGGAAAGGACCCCGATGCCCGACCGGCGTCCCCATGTCATCGTCGTCTTCACCGACCAGCAGCGCTGGGACACGACGGGCGCGGGCGGCAACCCGCTCGACCTGACGCCCGCGTTCGACCGGATGGCCCGCTCGGGCACGTACGCGTCGGCGGCGATCACCCCGCAGCCCGTCTGCGCGCCCGCCCGGGCGGCGCTGCAGACGGGCCGGTGGCCCACCCGCACCGGCTGCTACCGCAACGGGATCCCGCTGCCGCGCGACGCCCGTACGCTCGCGCACCACTTCGGCGACGCCGGCTACACCACCGGGTACATCGGCAAGTGGCACCTGGCCGGCGAGGACCCGGTGCCGCCGGAGGAGCGCGGCGGGTACCAGCACTGGCTGGCCGCCAACGTGCTGGAGTTCACCTCGGACGCGTACCGCACGGTGATGTACGACGAGGACGGCGACCCGGTACGGCTGCCCGGCTACCGGTCCGACGCGCTGTTCGACGCGGCGATCCGGTTCGCCGCCGACCACCACGAGGAGCCGTTCTTCCTCTTCCTCTCCCTCATCGAGCCGCACCACCAGAACGAGGTCGACGACTACCCCGCCCCCGACGGCTACGAGGAGCGCTACACCGGCCGCTGGCTGCCGCCGGACCTGGCCGCGCTGTCCACTGCCTCATCAGGTGGCACCGCGCACCGGCACATCGCCGGCTACTGCGGCCAGATCCGGCGCGTCGACGAGGGCCTGGGCCGGCTGCTGGACGCCCTGCGCAGCATGGACCTGCTCGACGACACGATCGTGGCGTTCACCTCCGATCACGGCAGCCACTTCCGTACCCGCAACTTCGAGTACAAGCGCTCCTGCCACGACGGTTCGATCCGGGTGCCGCTGGCCCTGCGCGGACCCGGCTTCGCCGGCGGCCGGGTGCTCGACGCTCCGGTCAGCACCCTGGACCTGCCGCCGACCCTCCTGGACGCCGCGGGGCTCGACGTCCCGGAGGAGATGGACGGGCGCTCCTTCCTGCCGCTGGTCCGCGACCCGGATGCCGACTGGCCGGAGGACGTCTTCGTCCAGGTCAGCGAGTCCGAGTGCGGACGGGCGCTGCGCACCTCACGGTGGAAGTACTACGTCGTCGACCCGGCGGCCGACGGCTGGCGTACCCGCTCCGGCAGCAGGTACGTCGAGACGGCGCTGTACGACCTGGCCCACGACCCGTACGAGCTCGACAACCTTGTCGGGCTCGCCTCGCACCGCGCGCTCGCCGACGGGCTGCGCGCGCGGCTGCTGGCGCGGATCACCGCGGCGGGCGAGCCGGAGCCGGTGATCGAGGCGGCTCCGGAGCGGCGCGCGATGCAGCGCCGGGTCGATCCCACCGTGCACGGATTCAAGCTGGACGGCGTGCGCTTCGGACACCAGCGCAAGCACCCCTGAACCCCGGTGGGGCGAGCCCATGGCGGCCGCTCAGGCGGCCGCCATGGGCGGGCAGATGCAGCGGACGCGACCGCAGCGCGGGCACACCGGCACAAGCGCGGTGACATGCTGCTGCGGGGGTTGGTGACTGGTCATCTCGGATCCTCCGCCCGGCTGTGAGAACGTGATCTCCTACTCGTTAGACGCAGCGGGGAGCGATCAGGTTTATGGACAGTGGCGCCTGGGACGAACGCTATGCCGCGAAAGACCTCGTTTGGGGCGGTGAACCGAACCGCTGGGTGGCCCGCGAGGTGGCGGAGATCACGCCCGCGCGGGCCCTGGACCTGGCCGCGGGCGAGGGGCGCAACGCGCTGTGGCTCGCGGCCCGCGGCTGGCTGGTGACGGCGGTCGACTTCTCGCGCGTGGCGCTGGAGCGCGGCCGCCGGCGGGCCTCGGAGCTGCCGCGGGAGGCCGCGGAGCGGATCCGGTGGGTACGGGCCGACCTGCTGGAGTACGCGCCGGAGGAGGGCTCGTACGAGCTGGTGGTGGTGGCGTATCTGCACCTGCCGGGCGCGGAGCGGCGCCGGGTGCTGCGGCGGGCCGCCGCCGCGCTCGCCGGCGGCGGCGAGCTGCTGGTCGTCGGGCACGACTCGGCGAACCTCACGGAGGGCACCGGCGGGCCGCAGGAGCCGGCGGTGCTGTTCACGGCGCAGGACGTGCTGGCGGACCTGGCGGACGACCCGGTGGAGACCGTACGCGCCGAGCGGGTGCGCCGCCCCGTGGCGCAGGAGGCGGGGCCGCCGAAGGAGGCCATCGACGCCCTGGCCCGGCTGCGCCGGACGCCCTGAGGCCGCCGCCGGACCCGCCGGCCCCCGTGTGACCAGCCGTTGTTGACTTGAACCATTCTTCAAGTTGCACGGTGGGACGTATGACGACAACGACCGCCGTACGACAGCGACCGCACGCCGGATACGACGATCTGCCGCGCCTCATGGGTCTGATGACCGGCGACGAGAAGCACGGCCCCGCCGCCACGTCCACGCTCGACGCGCTGTGGGTCCTCTACGACCGCGTGCTGCGGGTGACCCCCGAGACCGCCGGGGCGCCCGACCGCGACCGGTTCCTGCTCTCCAAGGGCCACGGCCCGATGGCGTACTACGCCGTACTCGCCGCCAAGGGCTTCCTGCCCGCCGGCTGGCTGCCGGGGTTCGGCGGGTACGACTCGCCGCTCGGCCACCACCCGGACCGCACCCTGCTGCCCGGCGTCGAGATCGGCAGCGGCTCCCTCGGCCACGGCCTGCCGCTGGCCGTCGGCACCGCGCTCGGGCTGCGCGCCCGGGGCCTGTACGGCCGGCCGAGCCAAGACCCGCGCGTGTGGGTGCTCGTCGGCGACGCCGAGCTGGACGAGGGCAGCAACCACGAAGCCGTCGCCTACGCCGGCGCCACCGGCCTGGACTCCCTGCACACCCTCGTCATCGACAACTCCTCCGCCAGCCACGCCCTGCCCGGCGGCATCGCCGCCCGCTTCGAGGCCGCCGGCTGGTCCACCGCCACCGTCGACGGCCGCGACCACGAGGCGCTGTACGCCGCCTGCACCACCCCGCACCCCGGGCGGGCGCGCGCCGTCATCGCCCGCGTCGAGCCCGCGTACAACTGACCGCCCCCGCACCACTCCCGCGCCACCCCCGCCTGGAAAGGACGCCCGACCATGGACACGATGCGCGAGCGCTTCACCGCCGTCACCTCCCGGCTGCTGGACGAGGAACCCCGGCTGGCCGTCGTGCTCGCCGAGATCGGCACCGACGGCTTCGCGGAAGCGGCCCGGCGGCACCCGGACCGCGTGCTCAACGTCGGCATCCGCGAGCAACTGCTCGTCGGCGTCGGCGGCGGGCTCGCCCTGGCCGGGATGCGCCCGGTGCTGCACACCTTCGCCAGCTTCCTCGTGGAACGCCCCTTCGAGCAGGTCAAGCTGGACCTCGGCCACCAGGACGCGGGCGCGGTGCTGGTCAGCGCCTACGGTTCGTACGACTGGCCGGCCGGCGGCTACACCCACATGTCGCCCGGCGACATCGCCCTGCTGGACACCCTCGACGGCTGGACGGTGCACGTGCCGGGCCATCCGGACGAGGCAGCGACGCTGCTGCGGCACGCGGTCGCCGCGGGTGACGACAAGGTGTACGTACGGCTGTCGCAGCAGGCGAACGCGGCGGGCCGGCCGGTCGACGGCGCGGGGTTCCTGACCGTGCGCGAGGGCCGCGCGGGCGTGGTCGTGGCGGTCGGCCCGCTGCTGGACGACGTGCTGGCCGCGACCGAGGGCCTGGACGTGACGGTGCTGTACGCCACGACCGTGCGCCCCTTCGACGCCGCCGCGCTGCGCGCCGCGGTGGGCCCGGGACCCGCGGACGTCGTCCTGGTCGAGCCGTACCTCGCCGGCACCTCCACCGCGTACGCGAACGACGCGCTGGCCGACGTGCCGCACCGGGTGCTGGGGCTGGGCACCGCCCGGGGCGAGCTGCGGCGCTACGGCACGGTCCCGGAACACCTGCGCGCCCACGGGCTGGACCCCGCGTCGCTGCGCGAGCGGATCGCGGCGTTCACGGGAGCCGAAGCCGGGACCCGGGCCGGGACCCGGGTCGCGGCCTGACCGCGCGGGCCCGGCGGGTCAGGACTCGCCGGCCAGCTCCGGGTGCTCCGCGAGCAGCCGGGGCGGGGCGGCCTGGCGCCAGGAGTCGGCGACGATGATCTGCAGCTCGTCGAGGTCCTCCAGGGCCGCGATCCGCACCCGTACCCAGGCGAACGGCGCCTCGTGGTCGGCGACCCAGAACTTCTCCGGCTCCGCGAGCGCCAGTTCGTCCCGCTCCACCTTCGGGCAGCGCACCGCGAACGACGTCTCGTCCTCCGGCAGGGTGAGGAACATCTTGCCCTTGACCCGGAAGGTGGGCATGCCCCACGCCAGCTTCTCCGCGGTCTGCGGCAGCGCCAGGGCGGTCTTGCGTACGTCCTCGGCGGTGAGGGTCATCGGTGCTCCCCCGTCGGTCACACGTGCGTGTCGAGCCAGTCGAGCAGGTCCGCCTGGACCTCGGCGCGGTTCGTCTCGTTGAGGATCTCATGGCGGGCCCCCGGGTACGCGCGCCAGGTCGGTTCCCGCAGCCCCGCGTAGCGGAAGTCCTCCAGCAGCTCGGCGACGTGCGTGAGGCCCTGGTTGCACGGGTCCCGGTCGCCGACGGCGATGTGCACGGGCAGGTCGACGGGGAATCGGGCCACGTTGTACGGGTCGTTGATCTTCCGGGTGCCGAGCACCCAGCCCAGCGACAGCGCGACGTCGAAGGGGAAGCCGCAGCGCTCGTCGGCGACGTAGGCGTCGACCTCGGCGGTGTCGCGGGAGAGCCACTCGAAGCCGGTGCGGTGCTCGTACGGGTCGTTGAACGACGCGAAGATCTCCGGCACGAAGTCCGAGGGCGCACCGCGCCCGCGCTCGGCCGCCTCCCCCGCCAGCCGGCGCACCGCGGTCTCCGTCTCCACGCCCGGCAGGCTGCGCAGGATGCCGGTGAGCACGAGCCCCGCCAGGCCCTCGCCGTGCTCCTGGGCGTAGTCGCGGGCGAGCATCGAGCCCATGCTGTGGCCGAGGAGGACGAACGGCGGCCCGGGGTGGTCCGCGCGCAGCCGGTCGCCGACGGCGGTGAGGTCGTCGACGACGGCGCGCCAGGGGTCCGCGTCGCCGGTGCCGGTGACGCCGTAGCCGCCGGTGGCGGCGGCGGTGGCGCCGTGGCCGCGGTGGTCGGAGGCGGCGACGGCGTAGCCGTGGGCGGCGAGGAAGCGGGCGAACCGGTCGTAGCGCAGGCCGTGCTCCGCGGCACCGTGCACGATCTGCACCAGCGCCCGCGGCCGGCCGCTCTCGGGCAGCCAGGTGTATGCGGCGACGGGGGTGCCGTCCGCGGCCTGGAGGTGGTCGGAGTGCATGCGGCTCGCCTTCCTTGCGATCGGTCGGGTCCGGTACGGGACTTCCGGGGTCCAGCCTCTCTCGCCGGGCCGCCGCACACCAGATCAGCCGTCGAAGGAGATCACGACGTGGTCCTCCACGGGCTCGTAGCCGAGGCGCTGGTACAGCGCGTTGCTGGTGGGGTTGGCGAGGTCGGTGAAGAGCAGCACGTCGAGGGCGCCGGTGGCCGGTGCCGCGCGGCTGACGGCGGCGGTGACGGCGGCCGCGTAGCCGCGGCGGCGCAGCGGCGGCGGGGTGTAGACGGGCGCGACGCGGACCATACCGGCGACGGTCCGGGTGAGGCCGGCGTACGACACGGGCCGGCCGCCGTCCTCCCAGAGCGTCGCGCCGCCGTAGGCGAGCCGGTCGGCGACGGCGCGGGCCGGGTCACCCGCGCCGCCGCCGGACTCGGCGGCGAACTCCCGGGTCCACTCGACCAGCAGGTCCCGGTCGTCCTCGGTGGCGGGCCTGGCCCGTCCGGGCGGCGCCGGGTCCGGGGGCACCAGCTCCCCCAGCCGGTACAGCCGGTGCCGCTCCTCCACGGTGCCGGCCGCGCCGGTACGCGCCGTCCAGGCGCGTACGAACGCCTCGGCCGCCGCCCGCCCGGCGTGTACGCCGGACACCGGCAGCCCCCCGGCGGCCCGCAGCTCCGCCAGTTCCACGGCGGCGGTATCCGGCATCCGGGACAGCACGAGCGGATACGGCGGGGTGGCCAGGTACGCCCCGGCCACCCGTCCGTCCGGCGCCTGCCACCACCCGAACTCGGGCGTCCCGCCGCCGTACCGGTCGAGCCCGGCGGCGTCGAGCGAGGCGGTCACCGTCAGCAGGACGGTGTGCGGGGCGGGCTCCGCCCGCAGGCAGGGCCCCGCGGCGGCGGTGAAGGCATCGAGGTCGTGCGTCGTGATCCAGCTCATGCCCCACCCTGCACCGCCGCCGGGTACGAAAGCACCTGCATTTCCGTGCCCCGCCCCGGCGTTGGCGGCCCCGGCGCGGCCGTCCCGCGCTCCGCCGGGGCCGGCTCAGGGCTGCGGGGCGGCCGGTCGCTCCACCTCCTGGATGCCCGGGCGGCCCGCCGTCACGTGGACGCGGGCGCGGGTGGCGACCGGGGCGCCGGGAGCGGAGACGTACGGGACGACGCGGTAGTCGGTGCGCCAGCTCTCCCGGGTCACCTCGCAGACGCCGTAGCCGCGCTGGACGTTGTGGAACTTCATATGCGGGTTCTCCTGCAGCCAGACGCGGCCCCACTCGTCCTGGTCGGAGCCGTTGCCGCCGGAGGAGACAGAGGTGCCGAGGAACTCGACGCCGACGGTGGCCGAGGCGGGGTCGTCGAAGTCGTGCTTGAGGTCGGCGGCGACGCTGCGGTGGGCGTCGCCGGTGACGACGACGAAGTTGCCGATGCCGCGCTTCTCCACGCCGTCGAAGAGGCGCTGCCGCGCGGCGGCGTAGCCGTCCCAGGTGTCCATGCCGAACGCCTGCTCGATGCCCTCGGCGGAGTCGCCCTGCATGGTCATGATCTGGTTGGCCATCACGTCCCAGGTGGTACGGGACCGGGTGAGCCCGTCGAGCAGCCACGCCTCCTGCTCGGCGCCGAGCATGGTGCGCGCGGGGTCCAGCCGCTCGTCGCAGTCGAACTGCCGCCCGTCGCCGCACGCCTGGTTGTCGCGGAACTGGCGGGTGTCGACGACGTGGAACTGGGCGAGGGTGCCGTAGGACAGCCGGCGGTAGAGCTGCATGTGCGGGCCGGCGGGCAGGGAGGAGCGCCGCAGCGGCAGGTTCTCGTAGTACGCCTGGAAGGCGGCGGCGCGCCGGGCCGCGAACTCGGCGCCGCCGACGTCGTCGCCGTCGAGGCCGTCGGCCCAGTTGTTGTCGACCTCGTGGTCGTCGAGCACCACGATCCAGGGGTGGGCGGCGTGCTCCGCCTGGAGGTCGGGGTCCAGCTTGTACTGGCCGTAGCGCACCCGGTAGTCGGCGAGCGAGTGGATCTCGCGGGCGGGCAGGTGGCCGCGGCCGGCGGTGCCCTGGCCGCCGCCCTCGTAGATGTAGTCGCCGAGGTGGACGACGACGTCGACGTCCTCCCCAGCGAGGTGGCGGAGGGCGGTGAAGTGGCCGTCGGGATAGTTCTGGCAACTGACGAAGGCGAACGCCATCGAGGCGATGGCGGCGTCCGCGGCCGGGGCGGTCCTGGTGCGCCCGGCGGCGCTGAGGTGCCGGCCGGCGCGGAAGCGGTACCAGTACTCCCGGTCCGGCGCGAGCCCCCGGACCTCGGCGTGCACGGAGTGCCCCAGCTCGGGTACGGCCCACTCCACCCCGGCGCGCCGGACCCGCCGGAACTGCGGGTCCTCGGCGATCTGCCAGGTGACGGGCACCTTGTACCCGGGCATCCCGCCGCGGCCGTCCACGGCCAGCGGGTCGGGCGCGAGGCGGGTCCAGAGCACGGCACCGTCGGGCGCCGGGTCGCCGGAGGCGACGCCGAGGGCGAACGGGTCGCCGCGGAAGCGGGGTTCGGCCCGGGCGGGGGCGGCGGACAGGGCGGCGACGGGCAGCGCGGCGGCCAGGGAGAACCCTGACCCGAGCGCGAGGAAACGGCGGCGGCTGAAACCCGGGGTGCTGGTGAAACGAGACACGGGGCCTCCCAGTGAGCGGTGCCTGAGTCCTGAGCGACGCGTGGGGGGCCGCCCCAACATAGGGGCGCGGGGGCGCGGTCGGGCACCTGTTGCGGCTATCCCGGCGGAACGGCGGGCGGGCACGGGTACGCCCTGTCCGATATTGCTCGGCGCATTCCGTCGTAGGTATAGCCAAAGAAGATGCGAACAGGTTGCCGGAGGCAGGCACCCGGGCAGGTTGGGCAGGTCACTGTCGAATCCCGGTCCCGAGGAGACAGAACATGACGCTCAAGAAGAACAGGAGTGGCGTAACTTCCCACAAATCGACTCCAGTGGAGGTCACTTTTCCGCCGATCTGGTGTCCGTTTCCGGCTCGGCTGCACCCCGATGCTGCCGGTCTGGACGACCACATCATCGCCTGGGCACGCCACGCCGACCTGATCCGCGACGGCTCCGCCGTCACCCACTTCCACCGGGCCGGCTTCGGCCGGTTCGCCGCCGCCGTCTACCCCCGCGCCGACCGTCTCGAACTGGTCGCCGAGTGGCAGGTCTACAACTGGATCGTCGACGACCAGCTCGACGAGGGCCACGTGGCCCGCACCCCCGCCCAGCGGCTGCACACGGCCGCCGAGCTGGGCGCCCAGCTCGACCCCGACCTCGACGCGCCGGCGCCCACCGGGCCCCTCGCCGCCGCGCTCGCCGAGCTGTGGGAGCGTACGGCCAAGCCCTTCACCCGCGCCTGGCGCGAGCGGTTCGCCGCGCACTACCGCGACTTCCTGTGGTACACGATCCTGCCGCACGCCGAACCCGCCCGGATCGCGGGCCAGTCGCTCGCGGACTTCGCGCGGCGCCGGCGGCTCAACTCCGGCTGCGAGATGAGCTTCGACCTGATCGAGCCCGCGAACTCCACCGAGATCCCGGCCGCCGTCGCCGCCAGCGACGCCTACCGGGCGGTCCGGGACGCCGCCAACGACGTCATCTCCTGGACCAACGACATCTACTCGGTGCACAAGGAGACCGCCCGCGGCGACCACGACCACCTGGCCGCCGTGCTGTGGCGCCTCGAAGGCGGCTCCTGGCAGGCGGCGCTCGACCGGGCTGCCGCCATGGTCGGGCAGCGCACCGAGGACTTCAGGTCCGCCTGCCAGGACGTACGCGGCATGAAGCCGCTCTTCGGCCTCGACCCCCACGGGTGGGCGGCGGTCGAGGACTCGCTCACCGACCTCGGCTCGTGGATCGCGGGCAGCCTCGAATGGCACGGCTGGTCGCCGCGCTACCGGGAAGTGGCCACCACGAGGGTCGGCAGCGCACCCGCGTACATAGAGCCGCACCTCGGGTAGGGGCGGCCCCTACCCGCGCCACCACGCGACCAGCGTCCGCCACAGCGACGGCCGCCGCCGCCGGCCCGACTCCGTACCCGCACCCGCCGAAAGGCCGTCGGGATGCGTCTCGGGCCCGGGGGCGGCGGCCTGGGCCACCGGCCGCTGAGCGGTCGCGGTCGCGCTCGGCACCGCCGCCGGTACGGGCTCCTGCGCGGCCGGCGCCGGCGCCCCGGCGGCGGGCGCCGAAGGACCCGGCACGGAAGCGGCGGGCGCCTGCTCCCGCCGGACCGCGCCCGTGGCGGGGCCCGGCGGGGTGAAGGTCACCGGCAGCTCGACCAGTTCGCGGGAGAGCAGCGACGTGCGGTGCTTCAGCTCCTTCTCCTCGACCGCCAGGCTCAGGTCCGGCAGCCGCGACAGCAGCGTGTCGATCCCGGTGTCGGCGATCGCCCGGCCGATGTCCTGGCCCGGGCACTCGTGCGGCCCGCCGCTGAACGCCAGGTGCGAGCGGTTCCCGTGCACCGGCACGTCGAGGTCGGGGCGGATCTCCGGGTCGAGGTTGCCGGCGGCCAGGCTCAGGATCAGCAGGTCCCCTGCCTTGATCTGCTGCCCGGCCAGCTCCGTGTCGCCGGTGGCGTACCGCCCGTAGACGGCGGTGAACGGCGGCTCGTCCCACAGCACCTGCTCCAGCGCGTCCGGCAGCGTCATGTGGCCGCCGGCCAGGTTGCCGCGGAAGCGGCTGTCGGTGAGCACCATGCGCAGCGTGTTCGCGATCAGGTTCGCGGTGGTGGAGTACGCGGCGATCAGCACCAGCCGCAGGTGCTCGACCAGTTCGTCGTCGCGGAGGCCCGACTCGTGCGCCACCAGCCAGGAGGCGAAGTCGTGCCCGGGCGCCGCCTGCTTGCGCGCCACCAGGTCGCGCAGCGTCTGCACGATGTAGTCGTTGCTCGCGATCGCCGTCTCGGAGCCCTTGACCATGTCCCGGGCGGCCTCGACCAGTTGCGGGCCGTACGACTCGGCCATGCCGAGCGCCTTCGTCATGACCAGCATCGGCAGGTGCTCCGCGAACTGGCCCACCAGGTCCGCCCGGCCGGTGGCCGCGAACTCGTCGACGAGCTGCCCGGAGAACCGGGTGACGTGGCGGCGGATGCCGTGCCGGTCGAAGCGCTTCATGCTGTCGGTGACCGCGGAGCGCAGCCGCCGGTGCTCGGAGCCGTCGACGAAGGAGCACATCGGCACCCAGGTCACCAGCGGCAGCAGCGGGTTGTCCGGGCCGACCTGGCCGTCCCGCAGGAAGCGCCAGTTGCGCGAGTCGCGGGAGAAGCGGGTCGGGTTGCGGGTGACGTCCAGCAGCTCGCGGTAGCCGAGGACCAGCCAGGCGGGCAGGTCGCCGTGGACGAGGACGGGCGCGACGGCGCCGTGCTCGGCGCGCAGCTTCTCGTACAGCCCGTACGGGTTCGACGCGGCCTCGGTGCCGTGCATCCGGGCCGGGCCGCCGGCGCCGCCGGCGTGCGCGGGGCAGCCGGGCGGCGGCGCCGCGGCCCGGCCGGCGCTCTGCTCCTGCGGGTCTGCTGCCGGTACGGGGTCGGATTCCGTCGTCACGACGCCTCCGTGGTCAGGGCGATGGAGTGCAGGAAGCGCACCAGGGACTTCAGGACGCTGCGGGAGGACTCCTGATCGCGGGCGTCGCAGGTGATGATCGGTACGTGCGCGGGCAGGTCGAGCGCCGCGCGTATCTCGTCGAGGGAGTGGGACGGGGCGTCCGGGAAGCGGTTGACCGCGACGAGGAACGGCACGGCGCCCTCCTCCAGCCGGCCCAGCACGTCGAAGCAGGCTTCGAGCCGGCGGGTGTCCACCAGGACCACGGCCCCTAGCGCGCCCTCGAAGAGGCCCTGCCAGAGGAACCAGAAGCGCTGCTGGCCGGGCGCGCCGAACAGGTAGAGCACCAGCCGCTCGTTGAGGCTGATCCGGCCGAAGTCCATGGCGACGGTCGTCTCGCTCTTGTCCGGGACGCCGGCGAGGTGGTCCACGCCCTCGCCGGCCCGGGTCATCGTCTCCTCGGTCGTCATCGGGTCGATCTCGCTGACCGCGCCGACCATGGTCGTCTTCCCGACGCCGAACCCGCCCACCACCACGACCTTGACCGACGTCGTCGCCGAGGCGGGCAGCAGGTCCTCGCTGCGCGGACCCACGACGGCGTCAAAGCTGTTCGAGTCCATCCATTACTTCCTCGAGGAGTCGCAGGTCTGCCACGGGCGGGACGGTGGAGCGGGTCTCGACCGCGCCCTCCGCCATCAGGTCCGCGACGAGCACCGCCACCGCGCTGAAGGGCAGGCGCAGATAGGCGGTCAGCTCGGCGACGGAAAGCGGCGCGCGGCACAGCCGGACGATGGCCGCGCGCTCGGGCTGCATCCCGGGCGCCGGCTGCGTCCGGGAGATGACGAGCGTGACCAGGTCGAGTGCACCCTGGGCGGCGGTACCGCTGCGCCCGCCGGTGATGACGTAAAGCCGTTCGGGACCGTCGTCGTGCCACTCGTGGTCCGCTTCCTTCATATGGCCTGTCCGTCGCTCCGCGGTGGGCTTGTCAGATGGGCCCCGATGCGTGCGACGAGATCGCGCATGCGCTGGCCCATGAGGCCCGCGTCGACTCCTTCGTCGGCCGCGACCGCCAGATAGGCTCCGGCACCCGCGGCCATGAGATAGAAGAATCCGCCGCTGACCTCGATGACCAGCATCCGCATCTTGCCGTTGCTGTCCGGGAAGACGCCGGCGATCGACTTCGCCAGGCTCTGCAGCCCGGCGCAGGCGGCCGCGAGCCGGTCGGCCGTGTCCGGCTCGGTGCCGTGCTGGGCCATCCGCAGCCCGTCGGAGGACAGGACCACGACGTGCCGGGTCTCGGGGACGCTCTCGGCCAGATCCCGGAGCATCCAGTCCATGTCCGCTCGCTGCGCCACGTCAGTCCTCCTCGCCCGATGATGGATTCGACGGATCCGGTGCTCCGTCGCCGTGCCGGAGGCGGGCGGAGCGTTCCGGGCGTATCGACCCGGCCGCCTCGTCCTCGCCGCGGGCGGTTCTGCCCGGCTCCTGCGGCTCCGCGGCCGCGCCCGCGTCGCCGGCCTGCGGCTCGCCTTCCAGGCCGCGGGTGAAGTCGCCGAGCCACAGGCCCGGTTCCACGCCGCGGCTCTCCGCGGCGCCGTTCTCGGTCCCGGCCGGGTACGCGGTGGCCGTACGTCGTCCGGACACCTGCCCGCCGGCCGCCGGGGCGGCGGGCGGCACGACCGGGGTACGGCGGCGGCGCTGCGGCAGGCTGCCGGCGACCGGCTCCGCGTGCGCGGGCGGCGAGGGCTGCGGGCCGGCCTGCCGCACCCGGTCCCGGCTGCGCTTGAGGCCCGCGCGTGCGTCGGCGCTGCCCTCGATCCCGGCCGGCGGCGGGGTGGGGTTGCGCAGCGGGCGCGGTCCCGAGGTGGCGCCGATGCCGTGGGCGGTGCCGGTGGCGGGCGTGGTGGTGAGCAGGACCTGCGGCACGACGAGCACCGCGCGGACGCCGCCGTACGCGGACGGGCGCAGCGAGACGCGGAAGTCGTACGTCTGCGCCAGCCGGCCGACGACCGCGAGCCCGAGCCGCGGGGTCTCGCCGAGGTCGTTGAGGTCGATGCCGGCCTGGGCCTCGGCGAGCATGTGCTCGGCGCGCTCGCGCGCCTCTTCGCTGAGGCCCACGCCGCCGTCCTCGATCTCGATGGCGACGCCCGACTGCACCTCGGTGGCCGAGAGATGGACCTTGGCGTGCGGCGGCGAGTAGCGGGTGGCGTTGTCGAGGAGTTCGGCGACGGCGTGGATCAGCGGCTCGACGGCGGAGCCGACGACGGCGACCTCGGCCACGGGGTGCAGTTCGACCCGCTGGTAGTCGATGATCCGGGACATGCCACCGCGCAGCACGCTGTAGAGCGCGATGGCCTTGCCCCACTGGCGTCCCGGGCGGTCGCCGCCGAGCACGGCGATGCTGTCGGCGAGCCGGCCGACCAGGGCGGTGCCGTGGTCGAGCTTGAGCAGGTCGGCGAAGAACTCGTGCCGCCGGCCGTGCCGGTCCTCCATCTCCCGCAGGCTGCGCGCCTGCTGGTGGATGATGGCCTGCACCCGGCGGGCGATGTTGACGAAGCCGCGCTCGGCGGAGACGCGCAGATCCTCGGCGTTCTGCACGGCCTCGACGACGGAGCGCAGCGCGGCCGCGTGGGCGGCGCGCACCTGCGGGGTCAGGGACTTCTCCGCCTCTATGCCGGCAAGCACGTCCTCGGCGTACTCGCCCCGCTGCAGCCGCGCGACGGCCTGTGGCAGCAGGCCCGCGAGCCGGATCATCTCGGCTTCCTGGGCGGCGAGCCGGCGCTCCCACGCGGCCTCGTGGTCAGCTTGTGCCGCGGACGGCGCGCCGGCGGCCCGCCCGCGGCGCTCGGCCTCGGCGGCGGCGAACGCGACCACGAGGGTGGCGACCGCGCCGCACACGGCGACGGGCGTACGCGCGTCGGCGGAGACGAGCAGCAGGGCGATGGCCGTGCTCACGACCACGACGGCGGTGGGTATCAGCCACCAGCGGACGAATCCCGTCCGCCGGCCGCCGGTGGCGGGTCCCGCTGGATCCATGAGCATCCTCAGGGTCGAACGACTGTGTGACGCCGAGCGATCACGCTGAGCATCGCAAGCAGCTTAGTGCGCTCCGCTTGCCGCTGGCATAGGTTCTCAGCATGTCCAACCAACGCCTACCTCACGTTAGTTGACGATCACTCAGCGAACGGATCGCGACCGTTTTTCAGCCAGTACCGAGCAGTTCGAGCACATCGGCATCCGTTAGCTGCTCGAACTCGTCGTACCAGAGTCCGACCGCGCCGAAGTCCGCCGGCGCATAGAGGCACGTCACGTCGTCCGCCTCACCGCGTACGGCCCTGAGCCCGCCGGGCGACGCCACGGGCACCGCCAGGGTGAGCCGCGCGGGCCCCGCCGCCCGCGCCGCGCGCAGCGCCGCGCGGGCGGTCGCACCGGTGGCCAGCCCGTCGTCCACGACGACGGCCCAGCGGCCGGCGAGCGAGGGTGCGGGCCGGCCGCCCCGGTAGAGCGATTCGCGGCGGCGCAGCTCGGCGCCCTCCCGGCGGGCGGTCGCCGCGAGGTCACGCTCGGTGAGCCCGGACCCGGCGAGCGCGTCGGGGTCGTAGAGCGGCGGGGCGTCGCCCGCCACCGCGCCGAGGCCGTACTCGGGGTGGCGGGGATGGCCGATCTTGCGCACGAGGAGCACGTCGAGCGGGGCGCCGAGGGCGCGGGCGACCTCGTACGCGACGGGCACGCCGCCGCGCGGCAGCGCGAGCACCACGGCGCCGCGCGGGGCGCCGGCGGCGGGCGCGGCGCCGGCCTCGGGCCGGTCGTCCCGCAGCCGCCGGGCGAGCGCGCGGCCCGCCTCGCTACGGTCGTGGAAGCGCATGGTCCCGCTCCGTCGGGGTCCCCCCGGTCACGTCACATTGTGCGACGGCCCGGGGCGTCACGCACCTCGCACGCGCGGTCCGGGCGTACGGGCCCCGCCGCCGTCAGCGGCGGCGCAGGTGCACCACGGTGGCGTCGAGGTCGCCGTGCAGCCCGGTGTGCAGCCCCCGGTGCGCGAGCACCCCGCCCCGCAGCACCTCCCCCGGCTCGCCGCCGGCCAGCACCTCGTACTCCGCGGCCGGGTCGACCGCGGCGAGGCGCAGCGGCGGCAGCGACTCGTTGTAGCGCTGCGCCTGCAGCCAGGCCAGGACGACGACCTCGTCGGCGCGCTCCGGGTCGTCGCCGAGGGCGTACTGCACCGCGCTCAGGCCCTCCTGCGGCTCCCGCAGCCGGTAGAGCCGGCCGAGCTGGACGGCGGGGCGGATCCGCTTGTACAGCTCCACCCAGCGCCCGGCCTCGGCCAGCTCCTCGCCGCTCCACCGGGCGAGGTCGCCGCCGACGCCGAGCACGCCGGCCATGGCGCTGACGAAGCGGTAGCGCAGGCTGCTGACGCGGTCCTGCATCTGCTCGTTGGGGCTGTCGGTGACCCAGGCGGCGGTGACCCGGGCGGGGTGGATCTGGCCGATGCCGTGCTGGATGGGCAGCCGGTCGAGCGGGTCGGTGTTGTCGGAGGTCCACACCTGGTCCGTACGGGACAGGATGCCGAGGTCGATCCGGCCGCCGCCGCCCGAACAGGACTCGAAGGCGACGTGCGGGTGCGCGGCACGCAGCCGGTCGAGCAGGTCGTACAGGCCCTGCACGTGCGGCACCGAGGGGTCGGTGTGCGCGCCCGGCTCGGTGAGGGAGCGGTTGAAGTCCCACTTGACGTAGTCGATGGGCGCGGAGCGCAACAGCTCGTCGAGCTGCTCCCACAGGTACGTCCTGACCTCGGGGCGGCCGAGGTCCAGCACGAGCTGGTGGCGGAACTCGGTGCGCCGGCGGCCCGGCCGGTGGTGCACCCAGTCGGGGTGGGCGCGGTAGAGGTCGCTGTCGGGGTTGACCATCTCCGGCTCGACCCAGATGCCGAAGTGCATGCCGAGGCCGTGGACCTCGTCGGCGAGCGGCTTGAGCCCGTCGGGGAAGCGGTCGGGGTTGGGCGTCCAGTCGCCGAGGCCGGCCTTCGCGTGCGTACGGGCGCCGAACCAGCCGTCGTCGACGACGAACAGCTCCACGCCCATCGCCGCGGCCCGCCGCGCCAGCTCCCGCTGGTGCTCCAGCTCGACGTCGAACTTGGTGGCCTCCCACGAGTTGTAGAGGACGGGCCGGGGGATGTGCGCGTCCGGTACGACGTGCGCGAGCTGCCAGGCGTGCCAGGCGCGGGAGGCGGCGCCGAAGCCGCCGTCGGTGTAGAGGCCGGCGAAGACGGGCGCGGTGTACGACTCGCCGGGCGCGAGCAGGACCAGTCCCGAGTCGTCGTGTCCGGCGCCGCCGACGGCCTGCACGACGCCGTCGTCGAGCTGCTGCACGGCGATGCGCCAGGATCCCGACCAGGCCAGCGCGCAGCCGTAGACCTCGCCGTGCTCCTCGCCCGCGGTGCCGTCGTCCAGGGCGATCCAGGGCAGGTGGCGGTGCGAGGTGTGGCCGCGGCGGCTGCCGATGACGGTCTCGCCCGGGGTCAGCTCGGCGCGGGCGAGCAGGCTCTCGGCGGCCCAGCGGCCGTGCAGGTGGGAGAGGCGGCGGCGGTCGGCGCGGGGCAGGGTCCAGGCCGCGGAGTCGAGCCGCAGCAGCTCCAGCGCGGGGTCGCCCGCGCCGCCCTCGTGGACGGCGGTGACCCAGCGCTCCAGCACGTCGGCGCCGGCGCGCATGCGGTAGTGCAGGGTGATGGCGAGGCGGTGCGCGGGGTCGTGGAAGGTGAGCCGCAGCACGTCGCCCTCGGTCTCCGCGCCGCGGAACTCCCACTCGCTGCCCCGCCCGCCGGCGCCGTCCGCGGCCCGTACGGCGAGCGCGGGCCTCACGAAGCGGGGGCCGCCCTCGACGGGGTACTCCTCGCGGCCGTCGAGGCGCGATTCGAAGGAGCGGAAGCGCGGCGCGGGTTCCGCGGCCAGCGCCTCGGCGTCGGCGAGGGTGAGCCGCGGTCCCCAGTGGAGATGCAGCAACTCGTCGCGCCGGTTCAGCCGCAGTGCGTAGCTGCTGTGCGGGCCCGACAGCAGCCAGATCCGACCGTTCCCACCGACCTCGACCATCTCATCTCCCATAACTCAACAGAGATACACAACATCGCAGCCGGGGGGATCCTTGTCCAGCGTGCGTTTGTCGTACTGTCGAAGTGCCGCGCCCTCCCGACATTACGGAGCCCCGATGACGCAGACGACCGAGCCGGAGCTGACCGGTGTCCGCAACTTCCGCGACATCGGCGGGCTGCCCACCACCGGCGGTGGCCGGACCCGGCCCGGCCGGCTCTACCGCAGCGGGCACCTGGCCCACGCCACCGCCGAGGACGCCGCCTTCCTCGGCTCGCTCGGCCTGCGCACGGTCTACGACTTCCGCAACGCCGCCGACATCCGCCTCGACGGCCCCGACGTCGACCTGCCGGGCGTACGGAACGTCAACGTGCCGCTCAACGACCCCGCGGAGGGCAAGGAGTTCTGGAAGCTGGTCCGCGACGGCGACATACCGACGCTGCGCTCGCTGCTCGGCGACGGCCAGGCGGCGGCGCGCATGGAGGACTCGTACCGGGACATGATCCTCAACCGCAACGCGGAGCACTCCCGGGTCCTGCACTCGCTGGCCGACGACGGCACCCCCGCGCTGCTGCACTGCGCGGCGGGCAAGGACCGGGCCGGGCTGACGATCGCGCTCGCGCTGCTGGCCGTGGGCGTCGAGCAGGAGGCGATCGAGGCGGACTACCTGGAGTCCAACGCCCAGCACCGCCGCTACCGGGTCCAGCGCGGCGAGGGCGCGCAGGGCGGCACGTCGCCCGAGGTGATGGAGCTGCTCAGCCCGCTGTTCGACGCCCGGGCGAGCTACCTGGGCGCGGCCTTCGCCACCATCGCCGAGCGCTGGGGCACCGTCGACCGCTACCTCCACGAGGCCCTGAGCCTCGGCGACACCGCTCGCGACCGCCTGCGCGCCAACCTGCTGACCGCCTGACCCGGCGGCGCGCCCGGCGGCCGGTCAGCGGCCGGAGACCGCCTGCTTGGCCAGGGTGCGGCCGAACTCCCAGATCAGCCCGCCGCCCGCGTGCGCCTCGTCCATCACCGACGTGAACGCGTCCAGGAACCGCTCCACCTCCGCCTCCCCGATCACCAGCGGCGGCAGCAGCTTGATGACCTCCTGCCGGTCGCCGGAGACCTGGGTGAGGATGCGGTGGCGCTGCAGCAGCGGCACGACGATCAACTGCGCGAACAGCCCCTTGCGGGCGGCCTGGAGCAGCGTCCAGCGCCCGCGCAGCTTCAGCGACGCCGGCTTGCCGAACTCGATGCCGACCATCAGCCCGCGCCCGCGCACGTCGTGCAGCAGCTCGTACCGGTCGATCAGCCCGGCGAGCCTGGTGCGCAGCAGGTCGCCGGTGTGCCGGGCGTTCTCGACGAGCCGCTCGTCCTCCAGCACGTGCAGGGTGGCGAGCCCCGCGGCCATGGCGGGCGCATTGGTGCCGAAGCTCGCCGAGTGCACCAGCACGCGGTCCATGGACGAGTAGACCTTCTTGAAGATCCACTCCCGCCCCAGGGTGGCGCCCACGGGCACGTACCCGCCGGACAGCGCCTTCGCCAGGCAGACGAGGTCCGGCTCGACGCCCTCCTCGTGGTCGTAAGCGAAGAACTCCCCGGTGCGCCCCATGCCCGTCTGCACCTCGTCCGCGACGAGCAGCCCGCCGTGCTTGTGCAGCAACTCCCGCGCCGCGCGCAGGTACCCGGGCGGCGGCGCGTGCACGCCCTTGCCCTGGATCGGCTCGACCACGAGCGCCGCGACGTCCCCGGCGCGCAGCTCCCGCGCCAGCGCGTCCAGGTCGCCCAGCGGGACCGAAGTGTCCGGCAGCAGCGGCGCGAAGCCGTCGCGGAACGCGTCGACGCCGTTGACGGACAGCGAGCCGGTGGTCAGCCCGTGGAACGCCTGGTCGCAGTAGAGGACGCGCGGCTTGCCGGTCGCGTAGCGGGCGAACTTCAGCGCGGTCTCGACGGCTTCCGTGCCGCTGTTGGAGAAGAACACCCGGTCCAGGTGCGGCGCGTAGGCAAGCAGCTTCTCCGCCAGCAGCCCGGGCAGCGGCTGGCAGTCGAAGCGGGTGAGGTCGGCGAGGTCCAGGTCGAGCACGTCGTGCAGGGTTTTGCGGATCACCGGGTGGTTGCGGCCGAGGCCCATGACGCCGAAGCCGGCGAGGAGGTCGAGGTAGTCCCGGCCCTCCTCGTCGTAGAAGTACGCGCCCTGACCGCGCACGTACGTCCTGTCGAAGCCCAGCGTGTGCAGCATCCGCGGCAGTTGGTGGTTGAGGTACCGGGCGTGCAGGTCGTAGCGCTCTCCCCCGCGCTCGGCCAGCAGCGCCCCGATGTCGAAGCTCATCGGGTGCTTTCTTCCCTCTCCCTGGTACGGGCCGGCTTCCGGGCCCGGGCGGCGGGCACCCCGCCGACGGCGGCGGCGATCAGGGCCGGGGTCAGCCCGGCCCCGGCCAGGACCTCGGCCCGGGTGCCATGCGGCAGGAACTCCTCCGGCAGGCCGAACGTGCGCAAGCGTACGTCGACTTCGGCGTCCCGCAGCGCCCGCCCGACGGCCGCGCCCACGCCCGAGGCGACGCAGTTGTCCTCCACCACGGCGACGGTGGAGAACCGGTCGGCCAGCGGCGGCAGGTGCCCGTCGACGGGCTTGACCCAGCGCGGGTCCACGACCGTGCAGCCCAGCCCCCGCGCGGCGAGCAGGTCCGCGGTCTCCAGGCAGACGGACGCCATGGCGCCGACGCCGACGAGGAGCACGTCCTCGCGCTCGTCGCGGCGCAGCACGTCCATGCCGCCGATGCGCGCGATCGCGGGTATCGGCTCGGACACCGTGCCCCGGGGGAAGCGCACGACGGTGGGCGCGTCGCCGACGGCGACGGCCTCGCCCAACTGGGCGCGCAGTTGGTCGGCGTCGCGCGGCGCGGCGATCCGCAGCCCCGGCACGACCTGGAGGATCGACATGTCCCACATGCCGTGGTGCGAGGCGCCGTCAGGACCGGTCACACCGGCCCGGTCGAGGACGAACGTCACCCCGCAGCGGTGCAGCGCGACGTCCATCAGCACCTGGTCGAACGCCCGGTTGAGGAACGTGGCGTAGACGGCGACGACGGGGTGCAGTCCGCCGGTGGCCAGTCCTGCGGCGGAGACCGCGGCGTGCTGCTCGGCGATGCCGACGTCCCACACCCGCTCCGGGTACGCCGCCGCGAACGCGGCGAGCCCGGTGGGGTGGAGCATGGCGGCGGTGATCGCCACCACGTCCTCGCGCTCGGCGCCGATCCGTACCAGTTCGTCGGAGAAGACCGAGGTCCACGACGGCGCGGCGGCCGGGGCGACCGGCTCGCAGGTGAACGGGTCCATGACGCCGACCGTGTGGAAGTGGTCGGCCTCGTCCTCCAGCGCGGGCTGGTAGCCGCGGCCCTTCTCGGTCAGGCAGTGCACGAGGACCGGGCCGTGGAACCGCTTGGCGCGGCGCAGCGCGGACTCGACGGCGGCGATGTCGTGCCCGTCGACGGGGCCGACGTACTTCAGCCCCAGGTCCTCGAACATGCCCTGCGGCGCGAAGGCGTCCTTGAAGCCCTTCTTCGCGCCGTGCAGCGAGTCGTACAGCGGCCTGCCCACCACCGGTGTGCGGTCGAGCAGTTCCTTGCCCCAGGACAGGAAGCGCTCGTAGCCGTCGGTGGTGCGCAGGGTCGCCAGATGGTCGGCGAGGCCGCCGATGGTCGGCGAGTAGGAGCGCTCGTTGTCGTTGACGACGATGACCAGCGGCCGGTCCCGGGCGGCGGCGATGTTGTTCAGCGCCTCCCAGGCCATGCCGCCGGTCAGCGCGCCGTCGCCGATGACCGCGACGACGTGCTCGCTCCCACCCCGTACCTCGTTCGCCTTCGCCAGGCCGTCGGCCCACCCGAGGACCGTCGAGGCGTGGCTGTTCTCGATCACGTCGTGGTCGGACTCACCCCGCGACGGATAGCCGGACAGGCCGCCCTTGCCGCGCAGCCCGGCGAAGTCCTGGCGGCCGGTGAGCAGTTTGTGGACGTACGACTGGTGGCCGGTGTCCCACAGGATGCGGTCGGCCGGCGAGTCGAAGACCCGGTGCAGCGCGAGCGTCAGCTCGACGACGCCGAGGTTCGGCCCGAGGTGGCCGCCGGTGCGGGCGACGGCGTGGACGAGGAACTCGCGGATCTCCCCCGCCAGTTCGTCCAGCCGCTCCGGCGGCAGCGCCTTCAGGTCGCTGGGGCCGCCGATGCTCTCCAGGAGCGGCATCTCATTCCCCTCCCGTTCGCGCTCCCCCTCGGCTGCGGTTGCCGCCGACGGTCTCCCGCGCGGCGCGCAGCGACTCCTTCAGCGAGGCGGTCGTGGCGAGGATCGAGGTGGGCTCGTAGCCGCAGTGGGCCATGCAGTTGGCACACCGGTCGTCCCGGCCGCGGCCGTACTTGTCCCAGTCGGTGTCCTCGACCAGCTCCCGGTACGTCGGCACGTACCCGTCGCTCATCAGGTAGCAGGGGCGCTGCCAGCCGAAGAGCGAGTAGTTGGGGATCGCCCAGGCCGTGCACGGGAAGTCGACCTTGCCCTCCAGGAAGTCGAGGAAGAGCGGGCTGTGGTTGAGCCGCCAGCGCTTGCGGTTGCCGTCGGCGAACGCCTTCTTGAACAGCTCGCGGGTCTGCTCGACGCCGAGGAAGTGCTCCTGGTCGGGCGCCTTCTCGTAGGCGTACGCGGGCGAGATCATCATCTCGTCCACCTGGAGGTCGTCGTTGAGGTAGTCGAGGACCTCGACGACGGTCTGCGGGGTGTCGGTGTTGAAGAACGTGGAGTTCGTCGTGACCCGGAACCCGCGCCGCTTCGCCTCCTTCATCGCCGCCACGGCCTCGTCGAAGACGCCTTCCTTCGCGACCGACTCGTCGTGCCGTTCGCGCAGCCCGTCGATGTGCACGGCGAAGGCGAAGTAGGGCGAGGGCTCGAACTTGTCGAGCTTCTTCCGCAGCAGCATGGCGTTGGTGCAGAGGAAGACGAACTTCTTGCGGGCCACGAGCTGCCGCACGATCTCGTCGATCTGCGGGTGCATCAGCGGCTCGCCGCCCGCGATCGAGACCATCGGCGCGCCCGACTCCAGCACGGCGCCGACCGCCTGGGCGACCGGCATACGCTGCTTGAGCACGCCCGCGGGATGCTGGATCTTCCCGCAGCCCTCGCACTTGAGGTTGCAGGCGAAGAGTGGTTCCAGCTCCACGATCAACGGGAACTTCTCCCGTCGCTTGATCGTCCGCTGTGAGAAGAGATAACCGGCAACCTTGAGCGACTGGCGCAGTGGCATGGCCATCAGGTTCGCCTCCTGGGGATCATCACATGACGGTGCCATTCGAAAAATGCAGGAAGAACTGAGCTGAGCACGCGGTACGCGGCGATACCACCGCGCAGCGTTCCGAAACGGACGAGTTCATGCTCGGGCGCGTCCACGACCACCCGGACGGCGGCCACCGGCCGGGTCCCGGAGGTCGCCGCGGCCGTGCGCAGCGTGGCGGCCGACTCCATGTCGACCGCGACCGCGCCGCGCTCGCGCAGCGCGGTGCGGCCGGCCGCACCGCGTACGACGTGGTCCGTGCCGAGCAGCAGCCCGGTGTGCACCCGGGCGTCGAGGAGGGCGAGGGCGTCGAGCAGCGGCCCGTTGTCCGGGCAGCCGGTGGTCTCGGCAGCCTCGCCGTCGGGCCGTACGGCGTCGGCGACGACGACGTCGCCGGGGCGCATATCGGGCAGCAGCCCGGCGCAGAAGCCGGCGGCGATCACCGGCGCCTCCCGGTACGGCTCCTCCGCGAGCCGGCGGGCCACGGCCCGCGCGGCCCGCTCGGGACCCATGCCGGTGCGCAGTACGTCGACCGGACCCGCGTCGCCGGCCGCGCCCTCGGCGCGGCCGGTGCCCGAGGCCAGCGCCCGGCGCTCGATACCGAGGGCGCAGACGACGAGCAGCGGCGCGGGTGCGTCGGGCATCAGACCTCCCGGCCGTCACCGGCGGCCGGCGTCAGGCCGGCTGTCGCGGACAGATAGCGGCCGAGCGCGGTGAGCGGGAAGACCATCCGGTACAGGTGGTAGTTGATGGAGAAGTCCCACGGGAAGCCGGTGCCGGTGAACTGCGGCTCGTCCCAGGACCCGTCGGGCAGTTGGGTACGGGCCAGCCAGGCGACCCCGCGCTCGACGGCCGCGCTGTCGTGCTCGCCCGCGGCCAGCAGCGCGAGCAGCGCCCAGCCGGTCTGCGAGGCGGTGGAGTCGCCGCGGGCGATCCACTTCGGCTCCGGGTACGAACGCAGGTCCTCGCCCCAGCCGCCGTCCTCGTTCTGCACGCTCTCCAGCCACGAGATGGCCCGCCGGATCGCCGGGTGCGAGGTGGGCAGCCCGGCGGCGACCAGCGCGGGCACCGCGGAGCCCGTGCCGTACACGTAGTTGACGCCCCAGCGGCCGAACCAGCCGCCGGCCGCCTCCTGCTCGGCGAGCAGCCAGGCGACGCCGCGGCGGGCGTGCGGGTCGTCGCCGAGCTTCTCGCCGGCGAGCATCTCCACGACGTGCGCCGTGACGTCGGCCGACGGGGGGTCGATGACCTCGCCGAAGTCGCAGAACGGCAGCTTGTTGGGGAGCGCCGAGGTGTTGTCCGCGTCGAACGCGCCCCAGGCGCCGTTCTTCGACTGCATGCCCGCCAGCCAGCGCACGGCGCGCTCCACGGCGGCGTCGACGCGCGCCTGGTCGGGATGGGCGACGCGGCGCAGGGCCAGGACGACCTCCGCGGTGTCGTCGGTGTCGGGGTAGTTGTCGTTGTGGAACTCGAACGCCCAGCCGCCGGGGGTGAGTCCGGGGCGGCGTACGGACCAGTCGCCGGTGGCCAGCACCTGTTCCGCGAGCATCCAGTCGGCCGCCTTGACGAGCTGGGGGTGGTCGGCGGGCACGCCGGCGTCGGCGAGCGCGATGGTCGCCAGACAGGTGTCCCAGACCGGGGACTGGCACGCCTCGATCATCCGGACCGGGCCGTCGACGGGCGTGTCTCCCGCGTCACTCGCGGCGCCGGTGTCCGCCGCGGGCTTCTCCGCGGCGTCGGTCCAGACCGCGAAGCGGTCCAGGGATTCCAGCCCGGCCTTCAGCACCGGGTGGTCGAGGTCGTAGCCGAGCAGGTGCAGCGCCATCACCGAGTAGACGGCGGGCGGCTGGATCCCGCCCCAGCAGCCGTCGCTCTCCTGGCGCTCGATGATCCAGCGGGCGCAACTGCGCAGCGCCGCCTTGCGCAGCGGGCGCACCGCGACCTTGCGGTACACGTGCAGCGCCCGGTCCAGCCGCTGGAACAGGCCGTCCCAGCTCGTCGCCGGCGCGTGCGGCCGGGACGGGTTGGGCACGGCGGGGTCGGTGTGCAGCTCGTCGAGGGAGAACGGGGCGGGGTGCACGGGGCGCTTGGCGGAGACGACGGTCAGCGGCACGACCGTCTGCCGGGCCCAGCAGCCGAAGTCGTAGATGTTCAGCGGGAACCAGGAGGGCAGGTAGATCAGCTCGGGCGGCAGCTCGGGCAGGTCCTCCCAGCGCCACCAGCCGAAGAGCGCCAGCCAGATGCGGGTGAAGACGCGGGTGGCGGCGATGCCGCCGTGCGCGCGCACCCAGTCGGCGGCCCGCGCCATGTGCTCCTCGTCGGGCGCGTCGCCGGCGAGCCGCAGCGCGACGTACGCCTCGACGGTCGCGGAGACGTCGCCGGGGCCGCCGTAGAACGTCGCCCAGGCGCCCTCCGGGCCCTGCTCACCGCGGATGAAGCGGGCGGCGGCGCCGGTGGTGTGCTCGTCCCGTACGCCCAGGAACTCGCGGAGCAGCAGATCCTCGGCGTCCATGGTGACGTTGGTCTCCAGGTCGCCCTTCCACCAGCCTTCGACGTCCTGCCGGCCGAGCAGGTTGGCGCTCGCCCGCTCGACGGCCTGCCTCGCGGCCAGTAAGGCAGCCGCCGCCCCTGCGGGGGCGGTGTCGGTTGCGTTGCCGCCATCGGCAGTGGCTTTCATGCACACCCCTTTCGAAGGGACGTCCGGACCCGGGGCCCGGGCGTCGGTGTCAGTGCCGGCGTACGACGACGAAGTCGGCGAGTGCGACGAACCGTTCACGGATGTCGTCGGGCATCTTCACCCCGTCGAGCGAGGCGAGAGCGCTCTCGTGCTGCCTCTGTGCCTCCTCCTGAGTCCACCGGCGCCCCCCGGCTTCTTCGATCAACGCGGCCCGGGCAGCGAATTCTTCCTCGTCGAAGTCACTTTTTGCATCGGTATTTCGGTCGTCGGCGCGTTTGGCGTCGGCGGCGAGCGTGTTCGCCAGTTCCGCGGAGGCCGGGCCGCCCGCGGCGAGCGCCGCGCACACCGGCAGGGACTTCTTGCGCTGGCGCAGATCGCTCCAGGTCTGCTTGCCGGTGACGGCGGGCTCGCCCCAGATGCCGAGCACGTCGTCGACGGCCTGGAAGGCCAGGCCCAGATAGAGGCCGAACCGCTCCAGACCGTCGGCCGCCTCGTCGCCCGCGCCGGCGAGCACGGCGCCGATGGAGCAGGCGCAGGCGAGCAGCGCGCCGGTCTTGTTGCCCTCCATCTCCAGGCACTCGGCCACGCTGACGCTCTCGCGGTGCTCGTACGAGATGTCCTGTGCCTGGCCGTCGATGAGCCTGCGGGTGGCGGTGTTCAGCCGGCGGGCGGCGCGCGCCGCCTCGGGCGTGTCGAGCTCCAGCAGCAGTTCGCAGGCGAGCGCGAAGAGGGCGTCGCCGACGAGGATGGCCTGCGCGGGGCCGTGCACCTTCCACACCGTGTCGCGGTGGCGCCGCTGCTCGTCGCCGTCCATCAGGTCGTCGTGCAGGAGGGAGAAGTTGTGCACCAGCTCCACGGCGACGGCACCGGGAACGCCGGTCTCCGGGGAGGCGCCGGCGGCCTCGGCGGCGAGCAGCGAGAGGAGGGGGCGTACGGCCTTGCCGCTGTCTCCGTCAGTGGGGTTGCCCAGCGCGTCGATCCAGCCGAAGTGGTAGGCGGCGACGGTGTCCATGGGGGGTACGAGCCGGTCGACGACGGTACGCAGCACGGGGTTGGTCAGCTCCCGGGCATGGTCCAGCAGGGCCAGGACTTCGGCGGCGCCGGGGGTGGCCGCGGTGTCGGTGTCCGGTTCTGGACGGGGCACGTTCTCTCCTCCGATGACGGATCTCAAACTGCTTCCAGCAGGTTCCGCGGCACTTCTCGACCCAGGCCGCCGAGGGTCTCGCGGACCGCGGCGAGGCCGCTGAGAACGGCGCTCTCCATGGTCGCGGGCCAGCCGGTGGCGGTCCACGCGCCCGCGAGTGCGAGGCCGGGCGCGTGGGTCCGGGGACCCGGGCGCAGCCGGCCGACGCCCGGTGCCGGGGCGAAGGTCGCGGTGCGCTCGCGGGTGACGAAGAAGTCGCGTACCTCGGCGCCGCGGGCGTCGGGCAGCAGCTTCGCCAGCTCGGGGAGGTAACGCTCGCGCAGCTCGCCGACGGGCCGCTCGATGTCGTCCTGCGCGGCGGACTGGGAGACCGCCACGTACTGGCAGCCCCGGCCCCCCGGGGTGCCGGCGAGGCCGGAGGTGTCCGTGCGGTCGAAGATCCACTGCACGGGGGTGTTGATCGCGGCGACGAACGGGGAGTGCAGCACCCGCCGGTCGTACACGACATGGAGGTTGAGGATGGGTGCGGTGCCGATCTGGAGCAGCCGGTTCTTGTGGTCGAGCGCGCCCGCCGGCAGCAGTCCGTGCGCCTCGCGCTGCGGTACGGCGAGGATCACGGCATCGGCGTCGAGTGTCGCGGGGGTGCCGCCCGCCCGTTCGGGTCCGGTGGCGACGTCGACCTGCCAGCCGCCGGCGGGGCCGCGGCGCAGCTCGGTGGCGCGGGTGCGCATCATGATGCGGGTGCCGGAGCGCTCCAGCCGGCGGCGGGCGAGCGTGTCGTGCAGTTCGCCGAGCGGTACCCGGGCCCAGCCGATGTCGGCGGCGCCGCGCTCGGTGAGCAGCCCGGTCCTGAAGACCATCACGGCCAGTCCCAGGGAGACCTGCGGAGCGAAGGCGTTGAGGGTGGCGACGCCGACCATGTCCCACAGCGCCGAGACGGCACGCGGCGACTGGCCGTGCTTGTGCAGCCAACTGGCGAAGTCCACGCCGTCCAGGGCGGGGTCTGCCGGGTCGAGCCGGCGCATCGCCAGCGCGGCGCGGCCCACGCTCGCCCGCTCCGCGAGTGACAGGTGCGGGTAGCGGGTGAGGCCGGCGGCGAGGTGCAGCGGCACCGGCAGGTCGGTGCGGCCGAGTGTGCCGGTGCGCGGGCCCGGGCCCTTGCGGGCCGGGGTGGCGGCGTCCAGCACGCGCACGTCCAGACGCTCCTGCAGCGGCGCGAGTCCGGCGCCGCCGACCTGGTCGAGGAACCAGCGGTACGCGGTGCAGCAACGCAGGTAGACATGCTGGCCGTTGTCGACGGACAACTCGCCGCGGCGGAAGGAGAAGGCGAGCCCGCCCAGGCGCGGCCGGCCTTCGAGGAGTGTGACGTCGACGCCGGAGTCGGCGAGTCCCATCGCGGCGGTCATCCCGGCGAGCCCGCCGCCGACGACCACGGCCCGCGGCCGTCTGTCCGGGCCGGGATCAGCCATCACCGGCCACCTCCCCACCTGTGTCGACACCCACTATGTCTGGCCCGCCGCGCCGCGCCGCACACCTGGGCGGGCCGCGGCGCACACCCCTGCGCCCCGTGCGCCGCGGCGCACGCCGAAGGCGCCTCCGGGCGCTCCCGATCCGTCTCGCGCGCCGTGTTTACGGGGCCTTCCGCGCGTACGTCCGGCAGGGCCGCGGGGGCGCCGGACGCGGCGCTCACCGGGACCTCCGGCTCGCCTGCCGGGCGTCGACCCCGGTCAGGCCGCGGACCGCGACGTACGCCTTCTCCCGGCCCGGCAGCGACACCCGCCCGCGCAGCACGGCCTCGGGGTCGGTGGCGATCCGCTCCAGCAGCCGGTGGTAGATCCCGGCCATCGCGGCGACGCAGGCGCCGCTGCGCCGGTCGAGCATGGGCAGCAGCCGGTAGCCGTCGGCGAAGAGCGCGCGGGCGCGGCGCACCTCGAACTGCACCAGCCCGGGGAAGTCCGAGCCGGCCGGCGCGGTGTCGCCGTGGAAGCCCGCGGAGCAGCCGAACTTGGCGAGGTCGACGGCGGGCAGGTAGCTGCGGCCCTCGGCGGCGTCCTCGCGCAGGTCCCGCAGGATGTTCGTCAGTTGCAGCGCGAGCCCGAGCGTGTCGGCGTAGCCCGGGGCGCGCTCGGAGTGCCGGGTGCCGGGCACGGTGCCGAACACGCCGAGGGAGAGCCGCCCGATGGCACCGGCCACGCAGCGGCAGTAGTCCTTGAGGTCTTCCCAGGTCTCGTACTCCTCGCCGCGTACGTCCGCGAGGACGCCGTCGATCAGCTCGTCGAGCGCGCCGAGGGGGATCGGGAACCGGCGTGCGGCGTGGGCGAGCGCCACCGCGACGGGGTCGGTGTCGTCCTCGGCGACCCGGCCGGCCCGGATGCGGTCGAGCTGGGCGCGGGTGTCCTCCAGCCGGGCGCGCTTGGCCTCGGGTGGCAGCTCGCCGTCGCCGATGTCGTCCACGCGGCGCGAGAACGCGTACAGCGCGGACATCGCCAGCCGCTTGTCGTACGGCAGGAGTCTGATGCCGTACGCGAAGTTCCGGGCCTGCTGGCCGGTGACGGCCTCGCAGTACCGGTACGCGGTAAGCACCTGTGCGGATGCGTAGGCCGCGCGCGACGGTGTCGTCACGGTGCCGTCACCCCTCTCGTCGCAGGGTCGACCCCACCTCGCGCAGCAGCCTGCGCCGGGTGGGCTTCGGGGGTCCGGGGAGCACGTCGTGGCCGGCGGCGGCGACGGCGGCGAGGGCCGCGCGCCCGCCGGCCACGAAGCCGGCGAGCAGCAGCCGCAGCCGGCCGCGCACGCTGGCGACGAGGGGCGCGCCCCCGTCGAGGAGCCGCGCGGCGCGGTCGGCCTCGTACCGGATCAGGGCGCGCACCGGCTCGCCGGCGCTGGGCCGGGCGAGGTCCGCCTCGGTGACGCCGAAGCGGCGCATGTCCTCCGCCGGGAGGTAGATGCGGTCCCGGCCGAGGTCCTCGGCCACGTCCTGGATGTGCTCGACGATCTGCAGAGCGGTGCAGATCGCGTCCGAGCGCCGGATGCGCTCGGGACTCTCGGTGCCGGTCACGGCGAGGACGAGCCGGCCGACCGGGTTGGCGGACAGCTCGCAGTAGCCCTCCAGCTCGGCGTACGTCTCGTAGCGCCGGACCTTCTGGTCCTGCCGGTTGGCCTGGAGCAGGCCGTGGAACGGCTGCGGGGACAGCCGGTGCCGGCGGACCGTGGGCCGCAGCCGGCGCAGCAGTGGGTGGCCGGGCGTGGCCCCGGGAGTGAAGACCCGCTCCAGGTCGGCCTCCAGCGCGTCGAGGAGCGCGAGCGTGTCGTCGGCCTCGTCCGGGCCGAGGCCGAGGGCGGCGGCGTCGGCGCCGCCGGGGGCGAGGTCGCCGTCCCCGATGTCGTCGACGAGCCGGGCGTAGCCGTAGAGCGCCATGAGGTCCGCGCGCCAGGCACGGGGCAGGAAGAACGGGGCCACGGGGAAGTTCTCATCGGCGGCCTGGCCGAGTACGGCGCGCGACGGAGCGTCGTCCGCCGGGGTCACCGGCGACTGCCCTGGGCTGCCGCCCCCGGGGAGCAGACGGCGGGCGCGCCTTCGAGCTGGGGTTTCGTCTTCGCCATAGCCGTCACGCCTCCCGTTCTACACCGCGTACCCAGATGTGCCCATTCCGGACACGCCGCCGCCGGCGTCGTGACCCCGAGCAGGTCCGGGGCGACCCCCAAGCTCCCTTATCGCCCACATGCCGCCAAACAGCACCGGTCCAGCGTACGCCGTACAGGACGAAGACGCGGCATGCGGTGGTCACCTCAATCCGCGCGCGCCGGAAGAAGCGCGAAACGCCGTCGTGCGCAAGGGGTTTGCCGGGTCACACGGTGAGGCCGTCCAAGATCATGGTGAGCGTGCGGGTGACGATCGCGTCCCGCTGCGGGGGCGGCAGGCCGCCCAGCGGCCCGTCGAGGAGGAGCATCGCAAGACCGTGCACGGAGGACCAGGCGGCGAACTCCGCGCCGGTCCGTACGCCCGGTCGCATCACGCCGGCGGCATCGAGGGCGTCCATGGCGCCGATGAGGAGCCGGAAGGAGCGGACGTCTCCCGGGTGGAGGTCCCCGATGCCCTCGCCCTGGTTCCACGGCTGCCGGTCCTGCTCGACCCGGCAGAAGGCCGCGCGGTACATGCCGGGTTCGGTGACGGCGAAACGCACGTAGCCGAGGCCGAGCGCCATGAGCCGGCCCTTGGCGGCGTCGGCGGGATCCCCGCCCGGGGGCCCCTCGGTCTCGGCGATCACCTTGTCCATGGAGTCCGCCAGCCGCCGTTGACCCTCGTCCTTGACCGCCTGCAGCAGATCGGCCTGGCTGGCGAAGTGGCGGTACGCGGCCGTCGGCGACACGCCGACGCGCCGGGCCGCCTCGCGCAGCACGACCGCCTCGGGCCCGCCGCCGCGGGCCAGCTCGGAAGCCGCGTCGACCAGCGCGTTCCGCAGGTCGCCGTGGTGGTAACCGGCCTTCCCGCTCCTGACCTCGCTCATAGTCGCATCATGCCTCATGTTGACAGTATTAACATCACCTGCAAGGCTCAATGTTAACGCCATAAACATGGGAAGGGGAGCACCGTGCTGACACGCATTGCGGAGCTCGTACTGCGCAGGACCCGGCTCGTGCTCGCGCTCGCCGTCGTCGCGGTCGTCGCCATGGCGGCGCTCGGCTTCGGGGCCTTCGGCAAGCTCAGCGCCGGCGGCTTCAGCGATCCGGGGTCGCCGTCGAGCAAGGCACAGGAGGTGATCGACGACAGATTCGGGGGCGATACGAACCTGGTCCTGCTCGTCTCCGCCGAGTCCGGGGGGCTCGGCGGGGACGCGGCCCGCGAGCGCGGTCTTGAGGTGACCGGGGGGCTGCGGTCGGAGTCCACCGTCACCAGCGTCATGTCGTACTGGGACCGCGGCGGCGAGGGGCTGACGTCGCAGGACGGGAACCAGGCGCTCGTCCTCGCGCATGTCGCCGGCGGCGACGACAAGGAGGCCGACAACGCCAAGGCGCTGACCGGCGAGTACGCCGGCACCCGCGACGGCGTCACGGTCAAGGCGGGCGGCGGAGCGGCGGTGAGCAACGACGTCTCCACCCAGGTCGCCGCCGACCTGGCGCTGGCCGAGGCGATCGCCGTACCCCTCACCCTCGTGCTGCTGGTGCTCGCCTTCGGCAGCGTCATCGCGGCGCTGCTGCCGCTGGCGATCGGGCTGGTCGCCATCTTCGGCACCTTCGCCGAGCTGTGGGTGCTCGGCAGCCTCACCGACGTCTCGGTCTTCTCCGTCAACCTCACCATCGCGCTGGGGCTCGGCCTCGGCATCGACTACGGGCTGCTGCTGGTCAGCCGGTTCCGCGAGCAGTTGGCCGCGGGCGACGAGGTGCCTGCGGCCATCCGGCGTACGGTGGCGACCGCGGGCCGTACGATCGCGTTCTCCTCCGCGACGATCGTCGCCGCGCTCGCCGCGCTGCTGGTCTTCCCGCAGTACTTCCTGCGGTCCTTCGCCTACGCGGGCATCGGCGTCGTGGCCATCTCCGCGATCAGCGCGCTGGTGATCATCCCCGCGCTGCTCGCCGTCCTCGGCCACCGCGTCAACCGCGGCCGGATCCCGGGCGCCCGGGCCATGCGGCGCACCGACGCGCCGCTGTGGGGGCGGATCGCCGGCGCCGTCATGCGCCGCCCCGCGCTCACCGCGCTGCCGGTGCTCGGCGTGCTGCTGCTGGCCGCCTCCCCGCTGCTGGGCGTCAGCTACGGCACCCCGGACGAGCGGGTGCTGCCGGAGAGCGCGCAGAGCCGGCAGGTGGCCACCGCGCTGCGCGAGGACTTCGCCGTCGACGACAGCACCGCCATGGACGTGGTGACCACCGGCGCCGTCGCCGGGCCCGACCTCACCGCGTACGCCACCGAGCTGTCCCGGCTCGACGGCGTCACCCGGGTCGCCGCGAGCAACGGCACGTACGCCGATGGCGCGGCCGGCCCCGCGGGTCCCGCCGCAGAAGCGCTCGGCCGCCCCGACGCGCAGCGGCTGACCGTCTCCGTCGAGCCCGCGCCCAAGTCGGGCGCGGCGCAGCACCTGGTCGAGGACGTCCGCGCGGTGCCCGCGCCCGGCGGGGTGGAGACCCTGGTCGGCGGCACCGACGCGGAGCTGGTCGACGCCAAGGACAGCATCGGCAGCCGGCTGCCGCTGGCCGTGGGGATGGTCCTGATCACGACGTTCGTGCTGCTGTTCCTCTTCACCGGCAGCGTCGTCCAGCCGCTGCGGGCGGTCGCCCTCAACGCCGTCAGCCTGGCCGCGGCCATGGGCGTGATGGTGTGGATCTTCCAGGACGGCCATCTCAGCGGGCTGCTCGGCTTCACGCCGCAGCCGATGGACACGGCGATGACCGTACTGATGTTCTGCATCGCCTTCGGCCTGTCGATGGACTACGAGGTCTTCCTCACCAGCCGGATCAAGGAACTGCACGACGCGGGCGCCGACCCGGCCACGGCGGTGACGAGCGGGCTCGCCCGCACCGGCCGGATCGTGACCATGGCCGCCGGGCTGCTGGCCGTCAGCTTCTTCGCCTTCGGCACCGGCGAGGTCAGCTTCCTGCAGATGTTCGGCCTGGGCAGCGCGCTCGCCATCCTCATCGACGCGGTCGCGGTCCGCGGCGTGCTGGTGCCGGCCGCGATGCGGCTGCTGGGCAGGCGCGCCTGGTACGCGCCGCGCTGGCTGCGCCGGGTGCACGGCCGGGTGGGCCTGAGCGAGGCCGGGCCAGGGCCCGCCGCGCCCGAGCGGGAGTCGGAGCGCACCCCGGCCGGGGTGTGAGCGCCGAGGACGTACGGCAAGGGCCCCGCCGCGACACGCGGCGGGGCCCTTCTGCGCGTACGCGCGGCTACCGCTTGGAGAACTCCTGATACTCCTTCAGCACGTCGTCCGTCGGCCCGTCCATCACCAACTCGCCCTTCTCCAGCCACAGCACCCGGTCGCAGGTGTCACGGATGGACTTGTTGGTGTGGCTGACCAGGAACACCGTGCCGGCCTCCTTGCGGAGCTCGCGCAGCCGGGCCTCGGAGCGCTTGCGGAACCTCAAGTCGCCGGTGGCCAGCGCCTCGTCGATCATCAGCACCTCGTGGTCCTTGGCCGCGGCGATGGAGAACCGCAGCCGCGCCGCCATGCCGGAGGAGTACGTCCGCATGGGCAGGGTGATGAAGTCGCCCTTCTCGTTTATGCCGGAGAAGTCGACGATGCTCTGGTACCGCTCGCGGATCTGCTCGCGGGTCATGCCCATCGCCAGCCCGCCGAGCATCACGTTCCGCTCGCCCGTGAGGTCGTTCATCAGCGCCGCGTTGACGCCGAGGAGCGAGGGCTGGCCGTTGGTGTACACCTTGCCGCTGTGCGTGGGCAGCACGCCGGCGATGGCCTTCAGCAGCGTCGACTTGCCGGAGCCGTTGGAGCCGATCAGGCCGATGGCCTGGCCGCGGTACGCCGTGAAGCTGACGCCGCGCACCGCGTGCACCTCGCGCACCCTGTCGCTCTTGTCCCGGCGCAGGATGCGGTTCAGTGCGGCGGCGCCGCTGCCCTTGCCGCGGGAGCCGCCCTGCACCCGGTACACGATGTGCACGTCGTCCGCGATGACCGTCGGCACCAGCCCGTCGGCGGGCGTGTCGGTCTCGGCGCGGCTCGTCGGATGTTCAGCCACGGCCATATCGCTCCTCAGCCTTCCAGAAGAACACGAAACCGAACGCGCCGATCACCACGGCCCAGCCCGCCGCCAGCAGCCAGACGTTCGGCGGCATGTAGGCCTTCGGGAAGTCCCCCATGAGGGCGTAGCGCATGAGGTCCATGTATACAGCGGCCGGGTTCATCGCGACGAGGTCGGCGGCCCACTGCGGCGCGTCCGCCCGCACCGTCATCATGTACTGCAGCGGGAACATCACGCCCGAGCCGTACATCCAGGCGCGCAGGATGAACGGCATGAGCTGCGCGAGATCCGGCGTGTCGCTGCCCAGCCGGGCCACGACCATCGCCAGGCCGGTGTTGAAGACGTACTGGAGCGCCAGGATCGGCACGATCAGCAGCCACGTCCACGTCGGGTACCAGCCGAAGGCGACCAGGATGACGGCCAGCACCGTCATCGAGTAGAGCAGTTGCTGCAGTTGCTGCAGCGAGAACGAGATCGGCAGCGCGGCCCGCGGGAAGTGCAGCGCCCGCACCAGGCCCAGGTTCCCCGAGATCGACCGGACGCCCGACATGACGGACTGCTGGGTGAACGTCCACACGAACACCCCCGTGACCAGGAACGGGATGTAGACGTCGTTGCTCATCCCGGCGCGGCCGCCGAGCAGCACGCCGAAGATGAAGAAGAAGACCGTCGCGTTCAGCAGCGGGGTCAGCACCTGCCAGACCTGGCCCAGCTTCGCCCGGCTGTACTGCGCGGTGAGCTTGGCGCGCGAGAAGGTCAGGATGAAATGGCGGCGCGCCCAGAGCTGCCGCACGTACTCGGGCAGTCCGGGTCGCGCGCCGCTCACCGTGAGGCCGTACTTGGCGGCCAGCTCGGCCGGGGTCAGCCCGTCATCGGGATGGCGCTTGGGCGGAGCGCCCACTGCCGTTTCGCTCACAGTCGGTAACTTTCGTCCTCAGACACTCAACGGTACGAGCTTGTCAGATCACGGGCGGTCGTCCCAGCCGGGTCAGCCGCCACACCGTACGCCACTTCATGGGTTTGCGCGGCCCGCACGGCGCGCGCCAGCCCTCTCGGAAGCCTACGAGCCATGATTTCAGCACAGCCCGGGAGGGGCTGCGTGCCACTGTGAGCAGGAACCAGACACCCAGATAGACGGGGACGAGCGGCGCGGGCAGGTTCCGGCGGGCCAGCCAGACGCGGTTGCGGGCCACGTTGTGGTGGTACGTGGCGTGCCTGCTGGGCGGCATCGTCGGGTGGTGCAGCACCATGTCGGCGCGGTAGTCGATGTGCCAGCCCGCGTCCAGCGCCCGCCAGGCGAGGTCGGTCTCCTCGTGGGCGTAGAAGAAGTCGTCCGGCAGCCCGCCGACCTCCTGGAACACCTCCGTGCGCACCGCGTTGGCGCCGCCGAGGAAGGTGGTGACGCGCGAGGAGCGCATCGGGTCGGAGGCGCGCAGCCGGGGGACGTGCCGGCGCTGGGTGACCCCGGTCTCGGGGTCGGCGATGCGGAAGCTGACGATGCCCAGGCGCGGGTCGGCGGCGAACGCCTCGCGCACCAGCCGGGCCGTGTCCTGTTGTGGCAGAAGACCGTCGTCGTCGAGAAAGAGCAATACGTCGACATCGCGGCCGCCCTCGCCGAACGCCTCGATGCCGACGTTGCGGCCGCCGGGGATGCCCAGGTTCTCGGGCAGCTCCACGACCCGTACGCCCTGCGGGATGTTCGGCACGGTCACGCCCTGGGCGACGACGACCACCTCGACCGGCGCGCCGTCCTGCTTGGCGACCGACTCCAGCAGCGCGCGCAGCTCCTCGGGGCGCTGGCCCATCGTGATCACGACGGCGCCGACCCTGACGTCCTCCGGGCTCTTGGCCTCCGGTTGCCGGGGCTGGTGTTCATATGTCATTCGGCTCACCGCAACCTGCTGGAGGCCAGAATGCTGACCAGGTGAAGGAGGGTCTGCAGCATCGCTATCGCGGCGAGTACGGCGACACCGAGCCGGGAGAAGTAAAGGTCCCCCTTGATCAGGTCGAGGACCGCCAGCAGAAGGATGAGGAGTGACGCCTCGATCCCCAGGATCAGCCGGTGGAACTTCAGCGCCGACGCCGCCTTGCGGGCCACGGCGACACCCGACGAGCGCGGCTCGGCCGCGGACTCCTTGACCGGCGGCAGGCCCTGCTGGTGGCGGGCGACGCCGACGAGGTCGGTCTCCGCCTTGATCAGCACGGCGCCCAGCGCGGCGAGCGTGCCGAGGAAGGCCCAGAGCCAGTCGACGGAGCCCTCGCCCCACGGGTCGGCGGCGCGCAGGCCGAAGCCCACCAGCACCGCGGCGTCGCAGAGGTACGCGCCGACCCGGTCGAGGTACACGCCGCCGATGGAGAACTGCTGCTTCCAGCGGGCGACCTCCCCGTCGACGCAGTCGAGCAGCAGGTACAACTGGACCATCAGCACGCCGAGCAGGGCCCCGGCGATCCCGGGGACCAGCAGCGCCGGGGCGGCGAGGACGCCGGCGAGGGTCATGACGTACGTCAGTTGGTTGGGCGTGACCCGGGTGTTCACCAGGTGCCGGTCGACGCGCAGCGAGATCTCGCGCATGTACAGGCGGCCGGCCCAGTGCTCCCCGCTGCGCCGGTCCTTCACCCCCGGGGGGTGGACCACGGGCCGTAGCTCAGCTACCGATGGCTTTGGCATAGTCGGCGTAGGCGTCCCTGATCTCGTCGGTGGACAGGTCGAGGTGTTCGAGGATCGTGTACCGGCCGGGCCGGGTCTGCGGCGCGAACTCGATGGCCTTCACGAACTCGTCGTCCGCGAAGCCGATGTCGTCGGCCAGCACCGGCAGCCCGTGCCGGCGCAGGACCTGGGCCATCAGCAGCGCCGTCTCCCGGTCGCCGCGCAGGAACGTGGCGAAGGTCCCGCCGATGCCGCACTGCTCGCCGTGGAGCGCGCAGCGCGTCGGGTAGAGCAGGTCGAAGGCGTGGCTGATCTCGTGGCACGCGCCGGAGGCCGGCCGGCTGTCGCCGGCGACGGACATCGCGATGCCGCAGAGCACCAGCGCCTCGGCGAGGATGACGAGGAAGTCGTCGTCGCCGATCCCGCCGGGGTGGCGCAGTACCGAGTCGCCGGCGCTGCGCGCCATCGCTGCGGCCAGCCCGTCGATGGGCTCGCCGGTCTCGCGGTGGGACAGCTCCCAGTCGGCGACGGCGGACAGCTTGCACGTCACGTCGCCGATGCCGGCGCGGACGAAGCGCGGCGGGGCCTCGCGGATGACGTCGAGGTCGATGACGATCGCGATGGGGTTCGGCACGCCGTACGAGCCGCGGCCCGCGTCGTTGTCGAGCGTCGAGACCGGCGAGCAGAGGCCGTCGTTGGCGAGGTTGGTGGCCACGGCGACCATCGGCAGGCCGACGCGCGCGGCGGCGTACTTCGCGGAGTCGATGACCTTGCCGCCGCCGAGGCCGACGACGGCGTCGTAGCGCCCGGTGCGCTTGATGGAGTCGGCGAGCCGCACGGCGCCGTCGATGGTGCCGTCGGCGTCGGCGAACCAGTCGGCGCCGGGCAGCGCCGGCGCGAAGCGGTCGCGCAGCGCCTGCCCGGAGCGCGGGCTGATGGCGAAGGCGAGCCGGCCCGACGGCGCGACACGCTGGTCGGAGAGGAGGTCAGCGAGGTCGTCCAGCGCCCCGGCCCGGATGTCGACCGTCAGCGGCGACGGGATCAGGCGGGTCAGTACCGGCACGCGATCTCCCTGCCCTTGGCGAGGTCCTCGTGGTTGTCGATCTCGACCCAGGCGACGTCGCCGATGGGCTCGACGTCGATCCGGAAGCCGCGGTTGACCAGCTCCTGGTAGCCGTCCTCGTAGTAGAGGTCGGGGTCGCGCTCGAAGGTGGTCTTCAGCGCGTCGGCCAGCTCGTCGGCCGCGTCGCCCTCGATGAGGGTGACGCCGATGTACTCGCCGGTGGCCTCCGCCGGGTCCATCAGCTTGGTGATCTTCCGGACGCCCTTCTCGTCGGCGACGACCTTCATCTCCTCGTCGGCGAGCTTCTTGACCGTGTCGAGGGCGAGGATGATCTTCTTGCCGCCGCCGCGGGCGGCGAGCAGCGTCTTCTCGACGGAGACGGGGTGGACGGTGTCGCCGTTGGCGAGGATCACGTCGTGCCGGACCGAATCCCGGCCGCACCAGAGGGAGTAGGCGTTGTTCCACTCCTCTGCCTTGTCGTTGTCGATCAGGGTGAGCTTCAGCCCGTACGTGCGCTCCAGGGCCTCCTTGCGCTCGTACACGGCCTCCTTGCGGTAGCCGACGATGATCGCCGCCTCCGTGAGCCCGATCTCGGCGAAGTTGCCGAGGGTGAGGTCGAGGACGGTGGTCTCGCCGTCGACGGGCACCAGGGCCTTCGGCAGGGTGTCGGTGTAGGGGCGCAGACGCCGTCCGGCGCCGGCCGCCAGCACGAGGCCGATCATGCGGGTTCTCCTGTTTCGTCGTGTACAGCGGGGGCTCCGGAGGAGACCCAGAAGCGGATGCTCTCGGTGAGCACCACCAGCGCCACGGCCACGGCGATGGCCGCGAGCGCGAACGTGAAGCGCGTGCCGGTCAGCAGGGCTGCCGCCAGCGTGACCGCCAGCGCACGTCCCTCGTGCCCGCCGATCGCCCGCACCAGCAGGCGCGGGGGCGCACCCGTGCCGCCGCGGATGCGGTACACGGTGTCGTAGTGATGGTAGGCGACCGCGGCCACCAGTCCGAAAGCCGCAGGAAGCGCTCCGTTCACCTCGGAGCGGGCCGCGAGCGCGAGGACGAGGCCGTACTCGGCGGCCCGGAAGACCGGCGGCACGAGCCAGTCCAGCGGGCCCGCGAGCGGCCGGGCGACGGCGAGTGCCGAGGTCAGGACGTAGCCGGCGGCGCCTATCAGGGCCCACCAGGTGCCGTACGGGGTGAAGAGCGCCAGCGCCACGAGGAGCACGCCGCCGGCGGCGGCGAGGGCGGGGGCGGCGTACGACGGCAGGGAGCGCACGGGGGCGCGCAGGGAGCGGGCGGCGGCTTCGGCGAGCGGGCCGGTGTCCGTCAGCTCGTCCAGCGCCCTGAGCGCCTGCTCGGTGCGCGGGACGCGGCGCTTGAGGGAGCGCAGCACCCGGCCCGCGGTGGTGTAGGAGGCGGCGAGCCCCATGCCGATCAGCAGGACGACGAAGACGGTGCGCGGGGTGGTGACGGCGGTGAGCACGGCGATCAGCGCCCAGCGCTCGCCGATCGGCAGCACCACCATGCGGCGCAGCCACACCGTCCAGCCGAGCCGGTCGAGCCGCTCGGAGAGCGCCGCGGTGGGGCTGGTATTGGCCGCCGCGGCGGCAGTGCCGGCGATGGACTCGTTGAAGGCGAAGTCCACGACGTGCCGGCAGGTCTGCAGCACCATGGCACCGAGCGCGAGGGCCCATACGTCGTCGCCGTCGGCGTTGGCGGCGCCGATGGCCAGGCCCGCGAAGTAGGCGTACTCCTTGGCGCGGTCGAAGGTGGCGTCGAGCCAGGCGCCCATCGTGGAGTACTGCAGCGAGTAGCGGGCGAGCTGGCCGTCGGTGCAGTCCAGCACGAAGGAGAGCATGAGCAGCACGCCGGCGGCGACGAAGCCGCCGCGGGTGCCGGTGGCCGCGCAGCCGGCCGCGAGCACGGCGGTGGCCAGGGAGGCGGTGGTGACCTGGTTCGGGGTGAGGCCGCGGTTGGCGCACCAGCGGGCGAGGTAGCGCGAGTAGGGGCTGATGAAGAAGGTGGTGAAGAACCCGTCGCGGCTCTTCACCGCGGCGCGCAGCCGGGCCTTCTCCTCGTCCACGGCGGCGACCGCGTCCGTGGCCTTCGCCCGCGCGAGGGCGTCTTCGGGTACGGCCGCCACCAGCACTCCCAGCTCCGGCCGGGCCAGCGGCCCGTCGGCCTCCGCAAGCTGCGCGGCGGTCTGCTCGGCGACGCCGTCGAGGGTGTGGCTGCGCATCACCGCGCGGGAGAGCGCGGTGCGGGCCGCGGGCGTCCGCACCGCGACCACGCCGGGCACGGCCGCCCCCGGGAAGCGGGGGTCGGCAAGGGTGAGGCGCAGGCTGTGCCGGTGGCCGACGAAGCGGCTGTCGACAAGCGCGACCCCGCCGTCCCCGGGCAGCAGCGCGAGGACGGTGGCGGCGTCGGCCACGTCCGCGGCGGTACGCACGTCGTCGTAGCCCAGCGACCTCAGGTCGCTCTCCAGGGGGGACCCGGGGACGGGCAGGCCGATCAGGATTGCGGTCCGCAGACGAACTCACTCCTTGGCAGGCGGGACGGCAGGCGGGACCGCCCCTCCCCCGTCCGGCCGGGCGGCTGTCGGCAGAGGTTAGCGGATCCCTGGAACCACGGGTTCACCGCCCGTTCGCCTCGACCGGGTGGCGATCATCATTTCGCAGCTCGCACCCGTGCTCCAAACCGGGGCGGTAGTGTTCCGGCATGACGTGGTTGATCACCGGCGGGGCCGGTTATATCGGCGCGCATGTCGTGCGGGCCATGGCGGGTGCCGGGGAGCGGGTCGTCGTGCTGGACGACGTGTCCACCGGCAATCCTGCCCGGCTGCCCGCGGACGTACCGCTGGTGCGCGGTACGTTCCTGGACCGGCTGCTGCTCGACCGCACCATCGCCGAGTACGACGTCACGGGCGTGCTGCACCTGGCGGCGAAGAAGCAGGTCGGCGAGTCGGTGGAGCAGCCGCTCTCGTACTACCGGGAGAACGTGCACGGCCTGGGCGTGCTGCTGGAGGCCGTGGTGGCCGCGGGCGTCCGCCGCTTCGTCCTCTCCTCCTCGGCCGCCGTCTACGGCATGCCCGACGTCGACCTCGTCACCGAGGACACCCCCTGCGTGCCGATCAACCCGTACGGCGAGACCAAGCTCGCCGGCGAGTGGCTGCTGCGGGCCACCGGGCGCGCGCACGGGCTGGCCACCGCCTGCCTGCGCTACTTCAACGTCGCCGGGTCCGCCGCCCCCGAGCTGGCGGACACCGGGGTGTTCAACGTGGTCCCGATGTTCTTCGAGCGGCTGACCGCGCACCAGCCGATGCGGATCTTCGGCGACGACTACCCCACCCCCGACGGCACCTGCATCCGCGACTACGTGCACGTCGTCGACCTCGCCGACGCCCACCTGGCGGCGGCCCGCCGCGTCGCCGCCCCGGCGGTCTCCGGCGACCTGACGGTGAACCTCGGCAGCGGCACCGGCGTGTCGGTGCGGGAGCTGGCCGACGTCGTGGCCGAGGTCACGGGGCGGCGCGAGCACGCCCCCGAGATCCTCCCCCGCCGCCCCGGGGACCCGGCCCGGGTGGTCGCGTCGTACGACCTGGCGGCCAAGGAGCTGGGCTGGCTGCCCCGGCTGGATGTGCGCGCCATGGTCGAGTCCGCCTGGGCGGGCTGGCTGCACCGCCATCCGGAGGCGCGGCGCGGCTGACCAGCCGAGACGCCCGCAGGAGCGTTTCCGCAGGTCAGACGATGAAAACCGACTTCATGTCAAGGTTTGGCGAATACCCCCTGCCCGTAGTTCACTGAGATCGTCGGGCAGGCACGAGGGCCTGTCCGCGACCGCCTGGGAACCGGAGGGCATGCGGCATGGGTGCAGGGCACGACCACTCCCACGGACCGTCCGGCGGCACGGCCTCCGCCGCGCACCGCGGCCGGCTGCGCATCGCCCTGGTCCTCACCCTGTCGGTGCTGGGGCTGCAGGTGGTCGGTGGGGTGATCACGGGCTCGCTGGCGCTCGTCGCGGATGCCGGGCACATGGCGACCGACGTGGTCGGGCTCTCCATGGCGCTGCTGGCGATCCACTTCGCGAACCGGCCGACGAGCGAGCGGCGCACCTTCGGCTTCGCGCGGGCCGAGATCCTGGCGGCGCTGGCCAACTGTCTGCTGCTCTTCGGCGTCGGCGGCTACATCCTCTACCAGGCGGTCATGCGCTTCATGGACCCGCCGGAGATCGAGGGCGGGCTGACCTTCGCCTTCGGTGCCGCGGGCCTGGTGGTCAACCTGATCTCACTGGCCCTGCTGATGCGCGGCCGGCAGGAGAGCCTGAACGTGCGCGGTGCCTTCCTGGAGGTGCTGGCGGACGCGCTGGGCTCGGTCGCGGTGATCATCTCGGCGCTGGTCATCGTCACCACCGGCTGGCAGTACGCGGACCCGGTGGCCTCGCTCGCCATCGGCTCGATGATCATCCCGCGGACGTTCCGGCTGCTGCGCGAGGCGCTGGACGTGCTGCTGGAGGCGGCGCCGAAGGACGTCGACGTCTCCGAGGTACGGACCCACATCCTGGCGCTGCCGGGCGTGGTGGAGCTGCACGATCTGCACGTGTGGACGATCACCTCGGGCATGCCGGTGATATCGGCCCACGTGGTCGTCAAGGAGAACGTGCTGCAGGCGGTGGGTCAGGAGAGGTTGCTGCACGATCTGCAGGGGTGCCTCGGCGATCACTTCGATGTCGCCCACTGTACGTTCCAGATCGAGCCGGTCGGACACGCGGAGCATGAGGCAAATCTCTGTCATTGAGCCGTCACCGGTAAGGCAGACTGAATGAGGTGTCCCGCCGTCCCCGCCCGCCGCGGAGGCCGGGATACCCGTGCACGGACGCCGTAGATCGGACGCAAAGGATGGTCATGCCGGCCGCTACCACCGAAGAGATCATGCTGGAGCTCGTCGACGAGAACGGCACCACGATCGGCACCGCCGAGAAGATGTCCGCGCATCAGGCGCCGGGCCGGCTGCACCGGGCGTTCTCCGTGTTCCTCTTCGACACCGCCGGCCGGATGCTGATCCAGCAGCGGGCGCTCGGCAAGTACCACTCCCCCGGTGTGTGGTCCAACACCTGCTGCGGCCACCCCTTCCCGGGCGAGTCGCCGCTCGCCGCCGCGGCCCGCCGCACCTTCGAGGAGCTGGGGGTCTCACCCGCGCTGCTGGCCGAGGCCGGGACGGTCACGTACCACCACCCGGACCCCGCCTCGGGGCTGGTGGAGCACGAGTACAACCACCTCTTCGCCGGGCTGCTGCGGGCCGAGCCGCGGCCGGCCGCCGACGAGGTCGGCGCGGTCGCCTTCGTCACGCCGGACGAGCTGGCCAAGCGGCACGCCGAGAACCCGTTCTCGGCGTGGTTCATGACGGTGCTCGACGCGGCCAGGCCGGCCATCCGGGAGCTGACGGGGCCATCCTCGGGGTGGTGACGCCGGCGAGCGGGAGGGAGGCCCAGATCACCTTCCCGCCGTCGACGGTGTGCTGCACGTCGCAGGCACCGCCCGCCTCGCTCGTGATCGCCTTGACCAGCAGCAGTCCCCGGCCGCCCGTCTCCTCGTCGTCCGCCTGCAGGGCCTTCGGGCGGTACGGGTGCTGGTCCCGGACGGCGACGCGGACCCAGCCGGCGCCGACCGACAGCTCGACGCCGATCTCCGGGGAGAGCACGCCGGCGTGCCGGACCGCGTTCGTCACCAGCTCCGAGACGATCAGCAGCACGCCCTGCAGCAGGTCGTCGCCGATGGGGACGCGCCGCCGGACGAGGAGGTCGCGTACGGCGTGCCGGGACTGGGGCACGGAGGAGTCGAGCGCCGGGGCGTCGAACTTCCAGGTCCCCTCGTACGCCGCCGGGACCACCTGGCCGGGCTCGGGTCTCAGACTGCCGCCGTCGCTCACCGCCGGCACCTGCTTTCGCCACCACTCACCCTCCGAGTGTTGGCAATCGCCGGAGCCCAACCCCCCGTCGAGCAGAACTTGACTGGCTTTCGTCACCTTCCGACCGGCTGCGCAATGACCGGTCTGGGTTGAGATCGAAATAATCGGTTGCCGATTCCCGTTACACCGTCGTACCTTCACAGTGCCCTGCAGTCGACGATTGGAGAAGGTGTTGCTCGTCTGAGGTCTCTACGGCACCGTGCCCGCGGCATTCCCCGTGTGCGGCACGTGCGACCTCATGGCTCGAGCCACCTTCCTCTCCTGCAGGGCACCCAGCCCCGCTCCCGTTCCACCCGGCTCTCCCAGGTCGCCGTCCGGTGCCGACGCCGCCCCGTCGCACCCCTACGAGCTCACCGGGAGACGCCATGTCATTTCCCTCCACGCCGCGCGCCGCGGCCTCCGTCATCTGCGCCGGGCTCGCCTTCGCCTGGCCCGACGGCACCACCGTCTTCGAGGACTTCGACCTCGCGGTCGGCCCCGGCCGCACCGGGCTGATCGGCCGCAACGGCACGGGCAAGTCCACGCTGCTGCGGCTGATGGCCGGGGAGCTGGCCCCGGCCGCCGGTACGGTCAAGGCCGCGGGCACGGTCGGCTACCTGCCGCAGAACCTCGTCCTGGACACCGCCGCGCGGGTCGACGAGGTGCTGGGCATCGACGGGGTGCGGCGCGCGCTGCACGCCATCGAGTCCGGTGACGTCGCCGAGGAGCACTTCACCGCCGTCGGCGACGACTGGGACGTCGAGGAGCGCGCCCGCGCCACCCTCGACCAGCTCGGCCTGGCGCACGTCGGCCTCGACCGCACCATCGGCGAGGTCTCCGGCGGCGAGTCGGTGCTGCTGCGGCTGGCCGCGCTGCTGATGCGGCGGCCGGACGTGCTGCTGCTGGACGAGCCGACGAACAACCTCGACCTGAAGGCCCGCCGCCGGCTGTACGCGGCCGTGGAGTCGTGGCCGGGCGTGATGGTGATCGTCAGCCACGACCGCGAGTTGCTCGACCGCGTCGACCAGGTCGCCGACCTGCGGGACGGCGAGGTCGCCTGGTACGGCGGCAACTTCACGGCGTACGAGGAGGCGCTGGCCGTCGAGCAGGAGGCCGCCGAGCGCACGGTGCGCTCCGCGGAGGCGGACCTGCGGCGGCAGAAGCGCGAGCTGGCCGACGCGCACGAGAAGCTGAGCAAGCGCAAGCGGTACGCCGACAAGCAGTTCGCGAACAAGCGCGAGCCGAAGATCATCATGAACCTGCGCAAGCGGGAGGCCCAGGTCTCCGCGGGCAAGCACCGCATCATGCACGAGGAGCGGCTGAGGGACGCCAAGGAGCGGCTCGACGAGGCGGAGGCGGCGGTACGGGACGACGACGAGATCCGCGTCGACCTGTCGTACACCGCCGTGCCCGCCGGCCGGGACGTGCTCATGCTGCGCGAGTTGGAGCTGCGCTACGGCGCACGGGTCCCGGCGCTGCAGGTGCGCGGCCCGGAGCGGATCGCGCTGACCGGGCGCAACGGCGCGGGCAAGTCCACGCTGCTGCGCACGATCGCCGGTCAGCTCGCGCCGGTGGCGGGTTCGGCGTCGGTGCACGTGCCGCTGCGCTACCTGCCGCAGCGGCTCGACGTACTGGACGACGCGCTGAGCATCGTCGAGAACGTTGCCCTTCTGGCACCCGCGGCGACCAACCAGGAGATCCGCTCGCGGCTGGCCCGCTTCCTGTTCCGGCAGGGCCGGGCGGACCAGATCGTCGGCACGCTGTCGGGCGGGGAGCGGTTCCGCGCCACGCTGGCGGCGCTGATGCTGGCGGATCCCGCGCCGCAGTTGCTGATGCTGGACGAGCCGACGAACAACCTGGACATGGCGAGCGTCCGGCAGTTGGTGAAGGCGCTGGAGTCGTACGAGGGCGCGCTCGTGGTCGCCAGCCACGACGTGCCGTTCCTGCGCGACATCGGGATCACGCGCTGGCTGACGCTGGACGAGGAGTTGAGCGACATCGAGCCGCTGTAGGCGGTACGCACCCGGGCCCCGCCCGCAGGCGGTCCCGGGTGCGCGGCCGGCCGTGAGAGGCTGCCGGTCATGAGCGAAGGCGAGCTGCGGTGCGGCGTCGGCGGCGGCGGCGTGGCGACCGTGGTCATCAGCAACCCGGCCAAGCGCAACGCGATGACGCCGGACATGTGGCGCGCGCTGCCCGGGCTGCTGGCGGGGCTGGCGGCGGACCGGGCGGTGCGTGCGGTGGTCCTCACCGGTGCCGGCGGCACGTTCTGCGCGGGCGCCGACATCGGCTCGCTGCGGGCCGGCAGCGAGGGCACGCAGGGCCTCGCCGAGGCCGCGGAGGAGGCGCTCGCCGCCTTCCCCAAGCCGACGCTCGCCGCCGTACGCGGGCACTGCGTGGGCGGCGGCTGCCAGCTCGCGGCCGCCTGCGACCTGCGGTTCGCCGCCGAGGACGCGCTGTTCGGGGTCACGCCGGCGAAGCTGGGCATCGTCTACCCTGCCGGTGCGACGCGCCGGCTGGTGCGTCTGGTCGGCCCGGCGACGGCGAAGTACCTGCTGTTCTCCGCCGAGTTGATCGGCGCCGCGCGGGCGCTGCGCACCGGCCTCGCGGACGAGGTGCTGCCCACGGCGGAACTCGGCGCGCGGGTCGCGGAGTTCACCGCGGTGCTCGCGGCGCGCTCGCAGCTCACCCAGGCGGCGGCGAAGGACTTCGCCGACACGGCCGCGGCGTACGGGGACGGGGGCGCGGCCGGCGACGCCGGGGCGGACGCGGCGCGTATCGCGCACTGGGCCCGGCAGGCGCGCGCGGCGGGCGAGACCGCGGAGGGCGTCGCCGCCTTCCTGGAGCGCCGCGAGCCGCGCTTCACCTGGTCCGTCTGACGGCCTCGCGGCCCCCGGGCGTACGAACGGGCGGTCGCGCCCCCTTCTCGCGCTAAGCGTCCGCTCAGTAGCCTGGCGGCATGACGTCACTCCCGCCGCGCGCCGGCCGCCGCTGCCAACAGGTCCTCAACCCGCTGCACTCGGCGATCTACTTCGCGCCGGAGTTCACCGAGGAGTTCGCCGGCATCGGCATCGACGGCTGGCACGCCGCGTACTTCACCGCCCGGTCCGCCGCCATGGGCCGCGTCGGTCCCGGCGTGGTCACCGCCGCCTTCTACAACTACAGCCACCGGCTGGCCGCGCAGCACCTGCCCGCCGCCTGGACGGCCGCCGACCCGGCCACCGTGCTGGCGGCCCGGCTGCGCGTCGCCGACGCCGTGCTGCGGCGGCTGCTGGGCGAGGAGACGATCGCCTCGCCCGAGCTGGCCGAGGCCGCGGAGCTGGCGCAGCGCGCGGCGGCGGGCGGCGGGCGCGCCGGGCGGCCGCTCTACGCCGCCGAGGCGGACCTGCCGGTGCCGGACGCCCCGCACCTGGCCCTCTGGCACGCCGCCACCCAACTGCGCGAGCACCGCGGCGACAGCCATGACGCGGTGCTGGCCCACGCCGGGCTCGACGGGCTGGAGTCCCAGGTGACCCACACGGCCTCCGGTTTCGGCTTCACCCCGGAGTTCGCCCGGTACTCGCGCGGCTGGGAGGCCGAGGAGTGGGCCGCGGCGCAGGACCGGCTGCGGATCCGCGGGCTGCTGGCCGCGGACGGCGAGCTGACCGAGGCGGGCACGGCGCTGCGCAAGGAGCTGGAGGACGAGACGGACCGGGTGGACCTCGGCCCGTACGCGCGGCTGGGCGCCGCGGGCGTGGCGCGGCTGACAGAACTGGCCACCGGCTACACCACCGCCGCACTGGCCGCGGGGGCGATGCCGAAGGACATCTTCGGCAAGGGCTGACGCGCCGGTCCCGGCCGGTCCCGGGCACGTCCCGCGCGCTCGTCCCGGGCCGGACCGGGGCAGGTCGGGCGCGCGTTCGGCGCCCGTACGGCCCTGTTCCGACCCGCCGGGCGACCGGGGCAGGTCCCGCCGGGCGCCCGGCTGTCAGTCGGACCTGCCACAATGCACTCCGCCACAGATGACAGAAAGCGGGGCGGACGTGACGGCGTCGGTATCGATTGAGGCCAGGATCGCCGAGGAGCTCGGCGTACGCGAGCGGCAGATCACGGCGGCGGTGCGGCTGCTCGACGACGGCGCCACAGTGCCGTTCATCGCCCGCTACCGCAAAGAGGCGACGGAGATGCTCGACGACACCCAGTTGCGCACCGCCGAGGAGCGGCTGCGCTATCTGCGGGAGCTGGAGGAGCGGCGGGCGGCGATCCTGGAGTCCGTGCGCGGGCAGGGCAAGCTGACCGAGGAGCTGGAGGCGCAGATCCGCGCCGCCGACTCCAAGGCCCGGCTGGAGGACGTCTATCTGCCGTACAAGCCGAAGCGGCGCACCAAGGCGCAGATCGCCCGCGAGGCCGGTCTGGAGCCGCTGGCCGACGGGCTGCTCGCGGACCCCTCGGTGGCGCCGCTCGCGGCGGCCACCGCGTTCGTGGACGCGGACAAGGGCGTGGCCGACCCGGCCGCGGCCCTGGAGGGCGCGCGGGCCATCCTCACCGAGCGGTTCGGCGAGGACGCCGACCTGATCGGCGAGCTGCGCGAGCGGATGTGGACGCACGGCCGCGCGGCCGCCAAGGTGCGCGAGGGCAAGGAGGAGGCGGGCGCGAAGTTCTCGGACTACTTCGACTTCGCCGAACCGCTGACCGACCTGCCGTCGCACCGGATCCTCGCCCTCTTCCGCGGCGAGAAGGAGGAGGTCCTCGACCTCGCCCTGGAGCCCGACGCGCCCGGCGAAGCGGAGCAGGAGGGCCCGTCGGCGTACGAGCGCGCCATCGCGGCCAGGTTCGGCGTGGAGAACCGGGGCCGGCCAGCCGACCCCTGGCTCGCCGAGACGGTGCGCTGGGCGTGGCGCACGCGCATCCTGGTGCACCTCGGCATCGACCTGCGGCTGCGGCTGCGTACGGCCGCGGAGGACCAGGCGGTGGACGTCTTCGCCGCCAACCTGCGGGACCTGCTGCTGGCCGCCCCGGCGGGGACGCGCCCCACGCTGGGCCTGGACCCCGGGCTGCGTACGGGCGTGAAGGTCGCCGTCGTCGACGCCACCGGCAAGGTCGCCGCCACCGCGACGGTCTACCCGCACGCGCCGGCCCGCAAGTGGGACGAGGCGCTTGCCGTCCTGGCCGAACTGGCGCGCGTGCACGAGGTGGAGCTGGTCGCGATCGGCAACGGCACGGCCTCCCGCGAGACCGACAAGCTGGCCGCCGACCTGATCGCCGCGCAGCCCGAGCTGAAGCTGACGAAGGTGATGGTCTCGGAGGCCGGGGCGTCGGTGTACTCGGCGTCGGCGTTCGCCTCGCAGGAGCTGCCCGAGCTGGACGTGTCGCTGCGCGGCGCGGTGTCCATCGCGCGGCGGCTGCAGGATCCGCTGGCCGAGCTGGTGAAGATCGACCCGAAGTCGATCGGCGTCGGCCAGTACCAGCACGATCTGTCGGAGGCGAAGCTGTCGCGCTCCCTGGACGCGGTCGTGGAGGACTGCGTCAACGGCGTGGGCGTCGACCTCAACACCGCCTCGGCGCCGCTGCTGGCCCGCGTCTCCGGCATCGGCACGGGGCTCGCGGAGAACATCGTGGCGCACCGCGACTCCAACGGTCCTTTCCGCAGCCGCGCGGCGCTGAAGGACGTGCAACGGCTGGGGCCGAAGGCGTTCGAGCAGTGCGCGGGCTTCCTGCGCATCCGCGGTGGCGAGGACCCGCTGGACGCCTCCGGCGTGCACCCCGAGGCGTACCCGGTGGTGCGGCAGATGGTGAAGGCGGGCGGCGCGGAGGTGGCGGCGCTGATCGGCGACACGCGGACGCTGCGGTCGCTGAAGCCGCAGGACTTCACCGACGAGCGGTTCGGGCTGCCGACGGTGACGGACATCCTCAAGGAGCTGGAGAAGCCGGGGCGCGACCCGCGGCCGGCGTTCCGGACGGCGGCGTTCAAGGAGGGCGTGGAGAAGATCGGCGACCTGCAGCAGGGGATGGTGCTGGAGGGCGTGGTGACGAACGTGGCCGCGTTCGGGGCGTTCGTGGACGTGGGCGTGCACCAGGACGGGCTGGTGCACGTGTCGGCGATGTCGAAGACGTTCGTGAAGGACCCGCACGAAGTCGCCAAGCCCGGCGACATCGTGAAGGTGAAGGTGCTGGACGTGGACGTGCCGCGGAAGCGGATCTCGCTGACGCTGCGGCTGGACGACGAGCCGGGCAAGCCGGCGGGCGGCGGCGGCCGGGGCGGCGGGCGCGAGCGCGACCGGCAGGGCCCGCCGCGGCAGCGCGGCGGTGGCCAGGGCGGTGGCGGCCAGGGCGGTGGCGGCCAGGGCGGTGGCGGCCAGGGTGCGGGCGGCGGCCGGCAGCGCGGCGGCGGTGGCAGGCGCCGTGAGGCGCAGCCGGAGAACAGTGAGATGGCGGACGCGCTGCGCCGCGCGGGGCTGCTCGGCGGCGGTGGCCGGAGCGGTGGCGGCGGCGGTGGCGGCAACGGCCGCCGCGGCAAGAGCTGATCGCAGGACGCAGCCGGTCCGGCCCCGCCCACCACGGTGTTGCCGTGGTGGGCGGGGCCGGCGGCCGCTGTAGGCCGGGTCAGAGGCCGAGGAGGCCCTTCGTCAGGGTCGCCGCGCCGCCGGCCAGTCCCAGGATCAGCACGAGCCAGCGCGCGGGCGCCTCGGGCACCCGGTCGCCCAGGGCGCGGCCGATTAGCGCACCGGCGGCGACGGCCGCCGCGCACAGCGCCCAGGCGTCGGCCGACAGGTCGGGCGGGCCCTTCGCGGTGACCGAGAAGATGTTGATGACGACGCCGTAGAAGAGCGCGTTCGGCACGAACTCCCGTACCGTCCAGCCCGCGTTCACGGCGTACAGCGAGACGGCGGGGCCGCCGATGCCGGCGGAGGAGTTCATGAAGCCGCTCACCGCGCCGGCCGTGACCGCACCGCCGGTACCGCGCAGGGACTCGGCACGGGCGCCGGCCATGACGAGCCCGACGGCGCCGCAGACCATCGCGCCCATGCCGGTCAGCAGGACGGGCGCGGGCAGCCGGGACGCGGTGACGGCGCCGATCGGCACCGTGCAGACGGCGGCGGCGAGCAGCGGCACCATGGCGCGGGGTCTGACCTGCCGCCAGACGGTGGCCAGGCCGAACGCGCTGATGGCGCCGGCGGCGCAGTTGGAGAGCCGGACGCCCTCCGCCGGGCCGAGCACCAGCGCGAGCGCGGGCCCCGCGACCAGCGCGAGGCCGATGCCCGCGAGCCGCTGCACGGACGCGCCGAGCACCAGGACTCCGGCCATGAGCAGGACTTCACCGGTCACAGCAGCCCGGCCAGCCGGTAGAGGACGAGGGAGCCGGCCACGGCGACGTTGAGGCTGGCGCCGGTGCCGGCCATGGGTATCTCGACGGCCTCGTCGAGCAGGTCGAGCGCGTCCGGCGGGATGCCGTGCTGCTCGTGGCCGAGCACCATCACGGTGGCCCGGCGGGCGGCCGGGAGGTCGGCCAGGCGCACGGCCTCGTCGGCGAGTTCGACGCCGAGGACGCCCTTGCCCGCGGCACGCTGCCGCTCCAGCCAGCGCAGCGGGTCGCCGGTCCAGTGCACGCAGACGGGGCGGCGCAGCGTGTTGCCGCGGGCCAGCGCCTCGGGCACCCAGGGGAAGCGGGGCACGACGAGGCAGGCGCCGACGGCGTCACAGGTGCGCAGGAGCGTACCGAGGTTGGCGCCGTGGAGCGGCCAGAGCGGGGCGGCGTAGAGGTGGTCCCAGCAGGAGTGGGCGCGGGGGCGGCGGCTGCGCTTCAACTCGCGGGGGGTACGGGTGCGGATGGCCGGCGCGTCGCTGCCGGGCCCGCCGGCCCCCGGGCGGGCGCTCATCGGCGCGGGGCGCGCGCCCCCCGATCGCTTGTAGTACTCACGTAATTCGACATGCGAACAGAGTAGCGATCACCCTCGGCTGTCCACCACCCCGCGCCTGCTCCCGGCAGGTGCGGCAGACTGCCGGGATGGATTCCGAAGTCATCGTGCTCGGCAGCGGCATCATCGGCCTGACCACCGCGGTCGTCCTCGCAGAAGGCGGGCGGCCGGTCACGGTGTGGGCGCGGGAGCCGGCGGAGGAGACGACGTCGGCGATCGCGGGCGGGCTGTGGTGGCCGTACCGGATCGAGCCCGAACACCGGGTCGCGGACTGGTCGGTGCGGTCGTTCGACGTGTACGCGCAGCAGGCGGAGCACGCCGCGGTGACGGGCGTGCGGATGCGGGAGGGGGTGCAGCTCGGCGCCGAACTCGCCGGCCTCGGACCGTGGCGCCGCGCCCTGCGCGACGTACGGGCCGCCGACTCCGCGGAGCTGCGCGCGGAGTACGCCACGGGCGTGCGCGCGACGGTGCCGATCGTGGACACCGGCACGCACCTGGCCCACCTGCGCGACCGGCTGGCCGCGGCCGGCGGCCGGATCGAACGGCGCGCCGCCGGCTCGCTCGACGAACCCGGGCGCGCGGCCCCGTACGTCGTCAACTGCACCGGCCTCGGCGCCCGCGAGCTGGTGCCGGACCCCGAGGTGCGCCCGGTGCAGGGCCAGCTCGTCGTCGTGGAGAACCCGGGCGTCGAGGAGTGGCTGGTGTCGGCGTACAAGGACGCGACGGCCACGCTGTACGCGCTCCCGCAGCCGTACGGGCTGGTGCTCGGCGGCACGGCCGTCGAGGACGCCTGGGGTACCGAGCCGGATCCGGCGGTGGCCGCGGGCATCGTGGCGCGCTGCGCGGCGATCGTCCCCGAAGTCGCCGGCGCCCGGGTCCTCGGCCACCGCGTCGGACTGCGCCCGGCCCGGCCTGCCGTGCGGCTGGAGGCGGAGCGGCTGCCGGGCGGGGCGCTGTGCGTCCACAACTACGGGCACGGCGGCGCCGGGGTGACGGTGGCGTGGGGCTGCGCCGAGGAGGCCGCGGAACTCCTGGAGGCGTAGGGCCAGTACGGGAAAGCACATCCCCGCCCATCCGCGCCTCGATCCCCGCACACCCGCCCAAGGGTAGACGGGCCCACCGACAAGCCGAGCCGCCGTGCCTACAGCCCGGCCGCTGCCCTGCGGACGGCCCTCGTGCGCGCCTACGCGCCGGGGCCGCCGCGCCCCGCCGGCGGGCGGCCGGCCGCCGCCGCCCCGCTCAGCGGCAGCGTTCGAGCGGCCTGCCGTCCGTCAGCTCGTACACCGACCGCTGGTCCAGCAGCAGCGGCACCAGTGCGCGCAGCGGCTGCCGCAGCTTCACCAGCGCGCCGCCGTCCGGCCGTTCGCGGACCTCGATGCCGTGCAGCGCCAGCTCGTCCCCCACCGCGTCGTACTGCGCGGCGTCGAGTTCGTAGCCGCAGGGCGGGTCGCCGATGATCTGGCCGGGCGCGGGCGGCTCGTTGTCGGCGCCGCCGAGGTAGACGGGGCCGGTGTCGGCGAGGCCGCGGGCGCGGGCCGCCGCGGTGGCGGTGGCCAGCCGGCCGCGGTGGTCCGCGGCGAAGGTGAACGTCGCGTCGAGTGCGGTGAGCTGGGAGGTCACCCGGCGGCGGTGGTTGGCGGCGGGGTTGCCGCGCTCGTCGTCGGTGAGCGCCGTGATGCGGGTCTCGACCAGCAGCCCGGCCGCGTGCTTGAGGCCCGCGGTGTTGCGCAGGATGCGCTCCTGGCCGTCGCCGGCGACCTGGCGGATCGGCTCGCCGGTCTGCGGGTCGGTCCAGATGCCGTAGATGCCGCTGCTGTAGCCGGCTTCCTCGACGCCCGCGCGGACGTGGTCCTCGGTCAGGTGGCGGGCCTCGCGGTGGACGCCTTCGTGGGTGTTGAGGTTGCGCGGCCAGAGCGCGAGCACGTCCTTGACGTAGTACGGCTCGGTGGCGTCGAACTCGTGCAGGTCGTGGACGACATCGGGGCGGTAGTCGCGGATGACGGCGGCCATGGCGCGGCCTTCCGCGGTCTCCAGGGCGACGTGGTCGCGGTTGACGTCGACGCCGTCGGCGTTGCCGCGGGTGTCGGCGGCGCGGCCGTCGGGGTTGGCGCTGGGGACGACGAGGACGGAGTTGCGGGCCAGGAAGCGGCGGGTCCCGGCGTCCTTGGCGTAGGCGAGGTCGCGCAGGGTGGTCAGGCACGCCTCGCGGCCGGCCGGTTCGTCGCCGTGCTGGCTGCAGATGAGCAGGACGACGCTGCCGCGGGCGGCCTCGGCCGGCGTGGGCGGGCGGGGGGCGCCGATGCGGACGAGGTTCAGGGGGCGGCCCTGCTCGGTGGTGCCGATGCCGTCGACGGCCACGCGCCTGCTGTCCTCGGCGACGGTGGCGAGGAACTCCGCCTCCTCCTGCTCGCTGGTCCAGCGGGCGCCGTCGCTCTCCTCGAAGCCGGTACGCGGCGGGTTGGCGGCCTCGGCGGGCGGGCCGGTGAGCGGCGCCAGCACGACGGCCGCGGCGCAGGCCGCGAGGGTGGCCGTGCGGAGCACGGTGAGACGGGGGGCGCGTATGCGCATGAGCGGTCTCCCGGAGGCGGAGCGCGACGAGGGTGGCCAGAAGATAGCGGAGGGTGACCCGCCGCAGAAGCCTCCGCGCACGAACTCTCCGCGGCCGTCCGGCATCCGGGGGGTGCACGGTCTTTCACACGACCGGTGAGACAGCAATATTGTTGGACCATGACCCAGGAGACGGAGGCGGCCGGGCTGACCGTGGACGAGCTGGCCGCACGCGCGGGCGTCACCGTGCGCACGGTCCGCTTCTACTCCACCCGCGGGCTGCTGCCCCCGCCGGTCATCGGCCCGCGGCGGGTGGGGCGCTACGGCCCCGAGCATCTGTCCCGGCTCGCGCTCATCGAGGAGTTGCAGCACCAGGGGCTGACGCTGGCGGCGATCGAGCGGTACGTGCAGCAGTTGCCGCCCGGGCTGAGCGCCGAGGACCACGCGCTGCACCGCGCGCTGGTGGCCACCTGGGTGCCGGACGCGGAGACCGAGGTGAGCCGGGCGGAGCTGGAGCGGCGCGCGGGGCGGTCGCTGACCGACGACGACGTGGCGCGGCTGGCGGCGATGGGGGTGCTGGAGCGTACGCCGCCCGGGCCCGGTGCGTACGACGCCGCGGCCGGTGCGTACGAAACGGGATCCGGCGCGGGCGGCGGGGGCGACACCTTCCGGGTCGACCCGGTGGTCCTCCACCTCGGCGTACGGCTCCTGGACGTGCCCATCCGGCTGGAGACCGTGCTGGCCGCCCGGGACGTGGTGCAGGAGCACTCCCGCGCGGTGGCCCGTGAGCTGACCCGGCTCTTCCACGACGAGGTGTGGGAGCCGTTCGGCGAGGCGGACCCCGACCCGGAGCAGGTCGAGACGATGAAGTCGCTGTCCGCGCACATGCAGCCGATGGTGGTGCAGGCGCTCGTGACCGCCTTCCAGCGGTCGATGAAGGCGGAGCTGCGGGCGTCCTTCCCGGCGGAGTGACACCCTCAGCCACGGCCTCCCCCGCGGAGTGACCTTGCGCACGTACACCCGTGACGGGTGATGTCCGACCGGCGTTCTTTGCGCAACGACCTGTGCGAAGTCCGCGGCCGCTCTTGCCCGGGCCCGATGGTGTTGTCATGCTCATCCGCGTCGCAGTCGCAAACCGCCGTCCGCGCCGAGGAGTTGCAGCATGAGCGCACGCCCCCGACGGGGACGCCGCTGGGCCTTCCCCGTACTCGCCGTCCTGCTCACCGCCGGAGGGCTCACCGTCCCCGGCGCCCTCGCCAGCCCGGAAGCGGAGCCGGAAGGCGACCGCTTCAGCCTCGTCGGCGTCTCCTGGCCGGCCGGCGGCCGCGCGCTCGACGGCACGCCGCAGGTACGCACCCGGGACGCCGGCACCGGGCGGTGGACGGCGTGGCGCTCGCTGGAGGCCCAGCCCCGGCTGGCCGACCCCGGCGCGGACGCGCCGTCGCGGGCCGCCACCGCGCCGCTGTGGGTGGGCGACTCCGACGCCGCCCAGGGCCGGCTGCTCCGCGGCGACGGCGAGACGGCGCCGCTGCCGGGCCGCGCCCGGCTGGAGCTGGTCGACCCCGCCGAAGGGCCCGGGGTGCCCGCGGAGCCCGCGTACACCACGACCGCGACCCGGCCGGCGATCATCTCGCGCAAGCAGTGGGGCGCCAACGAGTCCTGGCGCGACGGCCCGCCCGAGTACGGCACCAACACCAGGGCGTTCATCGTCCACCACACGGTGGACAGCAACGGCTACGCCTGCTCGGAGGCCCCGTCGATCATCCGCGCGATCTACCGCTACCACACCCGCACCAACGGCTGGAACGACATCGGCTACAACTTCCTCGTGGACAAGTGCGGCCGCGTCTACGAGGGCCGCCGCGGCGGCGTCACCAAGCCGGTGACCGGCGCGCACACCCTCGGCTTCAACAAGAACACCAGCGGCGCCGCGGTCATCGGCTCGTACGGCTCGGCGTCCGTCCCCGCGAAGGTCACCAACGCGCTGGCCAGGCTCTCCAAGTGGCGCCTCGACGTCGCAGGTCACACCCGTACCGGCAAGGTCAGGCTGACCGCGGGGAAGTCCAACGGCAAGTACGGCAAGGGCGACTCGACCACCGTCTACCGCGTCACGTCCCACCGCAGGCTCTACCCGACCGCCTGCCCCGGCGCGAAGCTCTACGCCAGGATCGGCACGATCCGCACCATGCGCGTCGGCTGACCACGGCCCCGCCCCGGCACGCCCCCCGGCTCCGCCGTGGCCCCCCGCCGGCACCGGCGCGGCGGGGGCCCGGCCGACTCAGACGGCGTCCATGAACGGCTCGCCCCGCTCGGCCTTCGACAGCAGCAGCGCGGGCGGCTCGAAACGCTCGCCGTACGCCGCCGCCAGCTCCCGCGCCCGCGCCGCGAAGCCGGCCAGCCCGCCCTCGTAGCCGTTGATGTACTGCAGCACGCCGCCGGTCCAGGCGGGGAAGCCGATACCGAAGACCGAGCCGATGTTCGCGTCCGCGACGGACGTCAGCACGCCCTCCTCGACCAGCCGCACGGTGTCCAGCGCCTCCGCGAACAGCATCCGCTCCTGGAGGTCGCGCAGCGCAGGCGGCTCCTGGTCCGGCTTGGTGAAGTGCTCCCGCAGCCCCGGCCACAGCCGGGTCCGCTTGCCGTCCTCGTAGTCGTAGAAGCCCGCTCCCCCGGCCCGCCCGGTGCGGCCGAACTCGTCGACCATACGGTCGATGACCGCCTCCGCCGGGTGCACGGGGTAGCTGCCGCCGGCGGCCTCGACGGCCGCCCGCGTCTCGTTGCGGATCTTCCGCGGCAGCGTGAGGGTCAGCTCGTCCAGCAGGGACAACACCTTGGCCGGGTAGCCGGCCTGGGCGGCGGCCTGCTCGACGGTCGCGGGCTCGATCCCCTCGCCGACCATGGCGACGCCCTCGTTGATGAAGTGGGCGATCACCCGGGAGGTGAAGAAGCCGCGCGAGTCGTTCACGACAATCGGGGTCTTGGCGAGCTGCCGTACGAGGTCGAAGGCGCGGGCCAGCGCCTCCCCGCCGGTGCGCTCCCCCTTGATGATCTCGACCAGCGGCATCTTGTCGACGGGCGAGAAGAAGTGGAGCCCGACGAAGTCCTTCGGGCGGGCGACGCCTTCGGCGAGCAGCGTGATGGGCAGGGTGGAGGTGTTGGAGCAGAGCAGCGCGTCGGGCGCGACGACGTCCTGGATCTCCTGGAACACCTTGTGCTTGAGCGCGGGGTCCTCGAAGACCGCCTCGATCACGGCGTCGCAGCCGGCCAGCTCCGCCGGGTCCGCGGCCGGGGTGATGCGGGCCAGCAGTTCGTCCCGCTTCTCCTGCGTCGTCCGGCCCTTGGCGAGCTGCTTGTCGAGCAGCCCCGCGGAGTACGCCTTGCCCTTCTCGGCCGCCTCGACGGACACGTCCTTGAGCACCACCTCGATGCCGGCGCGCGCGCAGGCGTAGGCGATGCCCGCGCCCATCATCCCGGCGCCCAGCACGGCGACCTTCGCCACGCGCCGCTCGGGGACGCCGGCCGGACGGGAGCGGCCGGCGTTGACGGCCTGGAGGTCGAAGAAGAACGCCTGGATCATGTTCTTGGCGGTCTGCCCGACGGCCAGGTCGACGAAGTAGCGGGCCTCGATGACCTGGGCGGTCTCGAAGTCGACCTGGGAGCCCTCGACGGCCGCCGCCATGATGTTGCGCGGGGCGGGGAACGGGGCGCCGCCGAGCTGCTTCCGCAGGTTGGCGGGGAACGCGGGGAGGTTGGCCGCGAACTTCGGGTTCTTGGGCGTGCCGCCGGGGATCCGGTAGCCGGGCTCGTCCCAGGGCTGCCGGGATTCCGGGTGGGCGTCGACGAACGCGCGGGCGGCGGCGCGCAGTTCCTCCTCGGTCCCGACGACCTCGTGCACGAGCCCGTTCTCCAGCGCCCGCCGCGGCCGGTACTGGGTGCCCTGGAGCAGCACCTTCAGCAGCGCGTCGGTGATGCCCATCAGCCGTACGGTACGGGTGACGCCGCCGCCCGCGGGCAGCAGGCCGAGGGTGACCTCGGGCAGCCCGATCTTCGAGCCGGGCGCGTCCAGGGCGACGCGGTGGTGGCAGGCGAGCGCGATCTCGTAGCCGCCGCCCAGCGCCGCGCCGTTGAGTGCCGCGACGACGGGCTTGCCGAGCGTCTCGATGCGGCGCAGCGCGTGCTTGACGGCCATGCCGGCGTCGAACGCCTCGCGCGCGTGCTCGCGGTCGATGCGGATGAGGTCGTGCAGGTCGCCGCCGGCGAAGAAGGTCTTCTTCGCGGAGGCGAAGACGACGCCGCGCACGCCGTCGCGCTCGGCCTCCAGCCGGTCGGCGACGGCGGTGAGCGACTGGATGAAGTCCGCGTTCATGGTGTTGGCGGACTGGTTCGGGTCGTCCAGGACGAGGGTGACGACACCGGTGTCGTCCTGCTCCCAGCGGATCGTGTTCGTGTGGCTCATGGCGGGGGTGGTCTCCGTAGACTGGGGCGGGACGGGGTCAGACGCGCTCGACGACGGTGGCGATGCCCATGCCGCCGCCGACGCAGAGGGTGGCGAGGCCGTAGCGCAGGTCGCGGCGCTCCAGCTCGTCGACGAGGGTGCCGAGGATCATGGCGCCGGTGGCGCCGAGGGGGTGGCCCATGGCGATGGCGCCGCCGTTGACGTTGACCTTGTCCGGGCTGACGCCCATGTCCTCGATGAAGCGCAGCACGACGGCGGCGAACGCCTCGTTGATCTCGACCAGGTCGATGTCCTCGATGCCGAGGCCGGCCCTGGCGAGCGCCTTGCGGGTCGCGGGCGCGGGCCCGGTGAGCATGATCGTGGGCTCGGAGCCGGTGACGGCGGCGGAGACGATACGGGCCCGGGGGGTGAGCCCGTACCGCCGGCCGATCTCGGCGGAGCCGACGGCGACGAGGGCGGCGCCGTCGACGATGCCGGAGGAGTTGCCCGCGTGGTGGACGTGGTCGATCCGCTCCACCCAGTGGTACTTCTGCAGCGCCACGGCGTCGAAGCCGCCCAGCTCGCCGATGTCGGCGAACGCCGGCTTCAGCCTGGCCAGGCTGTCGGCCGTGGTGCCGGGCCTGATGTGCTCGTCCCGGTCCAGGACGGTGAGCCCGGCGCGGTCCACCACCGGCACCACGGAGCGCTCGAACCGGCCCTCCTTCCACGCCTCGACGGCCCGCTCCTGCGACAGCGCGGCGAACTCGTCCACGTCCCGGCGGCTGTAGCCCCCGATAGTGGCGATGAGGTCGGCGCCGATGCCCTGCGGTACGAAGCCGACCTCCATGTTGGTCATCGGGTCGTTGAACCAGGCGCCGCCGTCCGAGCCGATCGGCACCCGCGACATCGACTCGACGCCGCCGGCGAGGATCAGGTCCTCCCAGCCGGAGCGGATCTTCGCCGCGGCGATGTTGACGGCCTCCAGTCCCGAGGCGCAGAAGCGGTTCTCCTGCACTCCGGCGACGCTGTCGGGCAGCCCGGCGGCGATGGCCGCGATCTTGGCGATGTCGGAGCCCTGGTCGCCGTGCGGGCTGACGACGCCGAGCACGACGTCGTCGACGGCCGCCGGGTCGAGCCCGGGGAAGCGGCGGCGCAGCTCGTGGACGAGGCCGACGACGAGGTCGATCGGCTTGGTCCCGTGCAGGGCGCCGTTGGCCTTTCCGCGGCCGCGGGGGGTGCGGATCGCGTCGTAGACGTAGGCGTCGGTGACGGACGGCCTGGCGGTTGTGGTCACGGTTGGTGCGCCTCTCAGGAGAGCAGGGAGCGGCCGATGATCTCTTTCATGATCTCGGTGGTGCCGCCGTAGATGGTCTGGACACGCCCGTCGGTGAAGGCGCGGGCCACGGGGAACTCGCTCATGTAGCCGTAGCCGCCGTGCAGTTGCAGACAGCGGTCCGCGGTGCGTTTCTGCAGCTCGGTGGCCCACCACTTGGCCATCGAGGCGTGCACCGCGTCCAGCTCGCCGGCCGCCAGGTCCTCGATGCAGCGGTCGACGAACGTCCGGGTCACGGCGCACTCGGTGGCCATCTCGGCGATCTCGAAGCGGATGTGCTGGAACCGGCCGAGCTGCCGGCCGAACGCCTCGCGCTCCTTGACGTACGCCGTGGTGGCCTCGACCAGGTGCTCGGCGGCGGCGACCGCGGCGACGGCGATGGCCATCCGCTCCTGCGGCAGGTTGGTCATGAGGTGGCCGAACGCGCCGTCGCGCTCCCCCAGCAGGTTGTCCTTCGGCACCCGTACGTCCGTGAAGAACAACTCGGCGGTGTCCTGGGCCTTCTGGCCGATCTTGTCGAGGTTCCGGCCGCGCTCGAAGCCGGCCGCGCCGCGCTCGACGACCAGCAGGCTCAGCCCGTGCGCGCCGCCCTCGGGGGTGGTCCTGGCGACCACGACGACGAGGTCGGCGAGGATGCCGTTGGAGATGAACGTCTTGGCGCCGTTGAGCAGCCAGTGGTCGCCGCGGTCCTCGGCGGTGGTGCGGATGCCCTGGAGGTCGGAGCCGGCGCCGGGTTCGGTCATGGCGATGGCGGTGATCAGCTCGCCGGTGCAGAAGCCGGGCAGCCAGCGGCGCTTCTGGTCGTCGGTGGCCAGGGAGGTCAGGTACGGGCCGATGACGTCGTTGTGCAGGCCCACGGCGAGTCCTGCGGCGCCGGCGCGGGCGAACTCCTCGGCCAGCACGGCCGCGAAGCGGTAGTCGTCGTGGCCCCCGCCGCCGTACTCCTCGGGGACGGCGAGGCCGAGCAGGCCCTGCCGTCCGGCGGCGCGCCAGGCGTCGCGGGAGACGATGCCGTCGGCCTCCCATCTCGCGTAGTGCGGGGTGACCTCCTTGGCGAGGAAGGTCCGCACGGTCTCTCGGAAGGCCAGGTGCTCGGGCCCGTACAGCCGGCGCTTCAACGCTCCTCCTGGGTCGGGGCGGGGATGAGGTCGGGGAGGTCCCAGTCGCGGGCGACGGCCTCGGTGCCGGCGCCCGGGCGGGCGGGCGGACGGCGTACGGCGCCGGGGGTGGCGGAGAACCGGGGCGCGGGGGCGGGCTGGACGGTGCCGTACTCCTCGGTGAAGGTGCCGCGGGCGGCGAGGTGCGGGTGGTCGCGGGCCTCGCGCAGGGACAGCACGGGGGCGACGCAGGCGTCGGAGCCGGCGAAGACCTCGGTCCACTCCGCGCGCGTACGCTCCCGGAACCGGGCGGCCAGCCGCTCGCGCAGCTCCGCCCAGGCGGCGGGCTCGCCGCGGTCGGGCAGGGTGCCGGGGGCGCCGAGGAGGCGGACGAACTCGTCGTAGAACGCGGGCTCCAGCGCGCCGACGGCCATGTACTGCCCGTCCGCGGTCTCGTAGACGCCGTAGAACGGCGCGCCGCCGTCGAGCAGGTTGGCGGCGCGGCGGTCGTGCCAGGCGCCGGCGGCGACCATGGCGTGGATCATCGCGGTGAGGTGCGCGGTGCCGTCCACGATGGCCGCGTCGACGACCTGCCCCTCCCCGGTGGTACGGGCGTGCTGCAGTGCGGACAGCACGCCGACGACGAGGTAGAGCGAGCCGCCGGCGTAGTCGCCGAGGAGGTTGGCGGGGACGGCGGGCGGCCCGCCGGCGGGGCCGATCATGCCGAGCGCGCCGGTGACGGCGACGTAGCCGATGTCGTGTCCGGCGGTCTCCGCCAGCGGTCCCTCCTGGCCCCAGCCGGTCATCCGCCCGTACACCAGCCGGGGGTTGCGCGCCAGGCAGTCCCCGGGGCCGACGCCGAGGCGCTCGGCGACGCCGGGGCGGAAACCCTCGACGAGGATGTCGGCGCGCTCGGCGAGGGCCAGCGCGGCGGCGGCGCCGGGCGCGGACTTGAGGTCGAGGACGACGGAGCGCTTGTTGCGGTTGGTGAGGTCGTGCGCGGGGTCGATGCCGAGTCCCGGGCCGCCGGGCCGGTCGATCCGTACGACGTCGGCGCCGAGGTCGGCGAGCAGCATGGCGGCGAAAGGACCGGGGCCGATGCCGGCCAGCTCGACCACGCGTACGCCGTGCAGCGGGCCGTGCCCCGTGCTCCCCATCAAGCCCCCAGCGGTGTGACACCAACTGTGTAACACCAGAGATGATAAGAACACGTTTCAGTGGGCACAAGTGCGGGGACCCCCCGCGCGGGTCGGACACCGCCGCGGGGGCACGGGACGGGAATCCGCCGTCCGGCGCGTATACGTGACGGGGCCTCATGAACCACCCTGGGTGCCATGGCAGACGAGCCCCGGCCGCACGACCTCATCCTCTTCGGCGCCACCGGCTTCACCGGCCGACTCACCGCCGAGTACCTGGCCCGGTACGCGCCGACCGGCTGCCGGTGGGCGCTGGCCGGGCGCGACACCGGCAGGCTGGCGGAGGTACGCGACCGGGTGGCCGCCATCCGGCCGGAGTGGGGCGACCTGCCGCTGCTCACCGCGGACGCCGCGGACCCCGCGGCGCTGCGCGGGCTGGCCGAGCAGACCCGGGTGGTGGCCACGGCGGTCGGGCCGTTCCTGCGCCACGGCGAGCCGCTGGCCGCCGCGTGCGCGGCGGCCGGGACGGACTACGCCGACCTGACCGGCGAGCCGGAGTTCGTCGACCGGGTGTACGTGCGCCACCACGAGCGGGCCCGGGAGACCGGGGCGCGGCTGGTGCACTCCTGCGGGTTCGAGTGCACGCCGTTCGACCTCGGCGTGCGCTTCACCGTCGAGCAACTGCCGGAGGACGTGCCGCTGCGCATCGACGGCTTCCTGCGCGCCGCGGGCGGGTTCTCCGGGGGCACGCTGGCGTCCGCGCTCGGGGTCGTCTCCCGGCCGCTGCCGGGGGCGCGCGCGGCGCGGGCCCGCCGCCGGGCGGAGCCGCGGGTGACGGAGCGCCGGGTACGGGCGCCGCTGGGCGCACCGACGCGCAGCGGCGCGCTGCGCGCCTGGGGGCTGCCGCTGCCGACGCTGGAGTCGCGGGTGGTGGCGCGGTCGGCGGCGGCGCTGCCGCGGTACGGGCCCGACTTCCGCTACCGCCACTACGCCGCCGTCAGGCGGCTGCCGGTCGCCGCCGGCAGCGTGCTGGGCGCCGGGGCGTTCGCCGCGGCGGCGCAACTGCCGCCGCTGCGGAAGCTGATCGCGTCCCGGCTGGCGCCGGGCACGGGCCCGGTGGAGGAGCGCCGGGCGCGCAGTTGGTTCTCCGCCCGCTTCGTGGGTACGGGCGGCGGCCGGCGGGTGGTGACGGAGGTCAGCGGCGGCGACCCGGGGTACGACGAGTCGGCGAAGATGCTGGCGGAGGCGGCGATGTGCCTGGCGTACGACCCGCTGCCGGAGACGGCGGGGCAGGTCACGACCGCCCAGGCGATGGGCGAGGCGCTGACGGAGCGGCTGGTGACGGCGGGCATGGGCTTCCGGGTCCGGGTCGCGTCGCCGTAGCGCGGGGGCCGGGCACGTGGCGGCGGGGTCCCGCGGTGAACGGGCCCGCCGCGCGCCGGGTTCGCGGCCCCCGGCGCAAGCCCCGGCCCACGCGCGGCCGTACGAGCCGGGCGCCCCCGGTCCGTACGGCCTACTCGGGTGCCGTCTGCACCTCCAGCGCCGCGTCCCGCACCTCACGCTGCGGGTGCGCGCGCAGGGTCCGCAGCGTGGCCCGCCAGGGCTCCGGCCAGCCCGCGCGCGTACCGCCGACCTTCGTGAGCACGACCGCGAACAGGCCCTCCGCGTGCCCGCCCGCCGCCGCCAGCGCGCGGGCCGCCTCCGCCCGGGCGTCCGACGCGCCCGGCCGGGCGTCCCGGTCGAGCCGCTGCCCCAGGGTGCCCGCCGTGGCCTCGGCGAGCACCGGCCGCCCCTCGTGCAGCGCCGCGAGTTCCCGCAGTGCCGCCGTCAGCTCCGCCGCCCCGGCCTCCAGGTCGAGTGCCTCGGTGCGCAGCACCGCCGCCTGCGGCACGAAGTCGTCGTCCACGGCGACCATGTCGGCGAACGCGTGCAGCGTGGGCCGCAGCAGGGGGCGGAGTACCCGCGTCCGCACGGTCAGCCGCCGGACGAGGGAGACCAGCCGCCGGCGCGCGGGCAGGTCGCGGTCCTGCTCCGCGTCGGGCTGGCCGAGGGCGCGGACGCGGAGTTCACGCGCGGCGCGCACGACGGGCTCGCGCGCCGGATCATCCGCGGGGGCGTTGATCGCCAGGGTGACGAGAGCATCGGCCGCGGGCTCCCACGTACCGCGGTTGCCGAGGTCGGTGACCGCGCCGCACAGCACGTCCGCCGCGGTCGGCGACCACGGCGCCCAGCCGGCGAGGCTGGTGTAGGCGGCCCAGGCGAGCTGCGGGTCTTCGGTGCGGCTCGCGGCCTCCACCAGGCCCGCGTACCGCGCCCGGTGCTCCTCGCGCAGGTCGCGCGGCTGCGGCCGGAGCAGCGGGAGCCGCACCTCCGGTTCGTCGGCCGCGGCCGCCTCCAGCATCCGCCACACCTCCGGCCTGCCGAGCAGGCCGCCGGCGAACGCCACGCACGCGGCGCGTACGTCGCGGTGCTGCTCCGGCAGTTCGTACGCGCCCGCCACCAGCGCCCCCGCGCGCTCGGCCGGCAGCCGGACGGCGGCGAGGCGGACGGCCTCCTTGCGGCTCGTCACCTTCGCGGCGCCGGACCCGTCGGGGCCGGGCAGCAGCAGCGGGCGCAGGGCCGCTTCGACGCGCGAGGGCGCCGCATGCCGGGTGGCGCGGGCGGCGGCGTACACGGCGACGCGGGCGCGGTCGCCGCCCGCGAGCGCGAGCAGCAGCGGCAGCGCCTCCACGGGCCGGTCGGTCCACACCAGGGCGGCGAGCGCGGCCTCGGCGAGCACGACGTCGTCGGCCCCGGTGTAGCGGAAGACGACGTCGAAGCCGTGGCCGGGTATGCGCGCGGCCTCCGCGAGGGCCCGGGTGCGGTCGGGCAGCGGCAGCCCGGCGTCGGCCGCCGCGCGGGCCAGCAGCCGGGCGGCGGCGGCCTGCTGGGCGGGCGTCCAGCGTTCCGGCGTGCTGACGGGCAGGGTCCAGGAGGCGCGCCGCGTCAGGAACCTGCCCCACGGCGGGGTGTCGCCGAGGACACCGTCCAGCAGGTCCGTGCGAGTGCGGGCGAGCACCGCGTACACCGGCGGGAGGACCGCCGCGGACGGCTCCTGCGCCAGCAGCCGGCCGACGCGCTCACCGCGGCCCGCCCGCGGCTCCAGCCACAGCGACACGGCGGTGCGTACGGTCGCGTCGTTGCCGAACTGCACCGCCTGCCACAGGTATTCCTGCAGCTTGGGCATGCCCCAGGCGCGCCGCCCGAGCGCCCGCGCGAGCGCGAACGTCAGCCCGTGGTCGACCTTGTCCGCGCCCGCCTCCAGCCACGGTTCGAGGGCGTCGAAGACCTCGTGCTCCTGGCCGCGGCGCAGCGAGGTGTCCAGCCGGCCGAGGTCGGCGCCGCCGGTGTGGCCGGTGAGCCGGGTGATCGTACGCAGCGAGAAGCTCACCAGCTCGGGCCGGCCGCCCGCCGCGTGCTCGCGGAGCAGCGCGACCGCCAGCGTGCGCAGCGCCCCGCGGGTGAGCGAGGAGGAGTCGCGGGCGGCGATCGCGTCGGCGGCGATGAGGTGGAGGTGGTCGGCGGCGTCGGCGGTGAACAGCGCGGGGTGGGTCCCGGCGAGCTGCCGCAGCGCGACGGAGCGCACCGGGTCCTGGTCGTTGCGCAGCCGCTCGGCCAGCAGCCGGACGGCGCTGGTGACGTCCTCGGGGTGGCCGGAGCGGGCGGCGTTGGCGACGAGCAGCCGGTACGCCTCGGCGCGCTCGTCGGCGTCGGAGCGGCGCAGCGCGGCGAGCAGTTCGCCGCGGGCCTCGGCGACGGGCAGACAGGCCACCGCGCGCAGCACGACCGACGGGTGCGCGTCGCGCTCCCGGGCCTGCGCCGCCATGCGGCGTGCCTCCGCCGCGCGGCGCCGGTGGGGCAGGGCGTCGAGGAGTTCGGGCGGGAAGTCGTCGCGGGCGGTGTCCCGTCCGGCCATGGCGGCGTCGAAGAGCGCCTCGCGGCGGGACGGCGGGGTACGGCGCAGCAGGTCGGTGAGCGCGGAGGTGTTCTCCTGCCACAGCCGGGCGAGTTCGGGCAGCTCGGGCGGGTCGGCGGCGACGAGGCGGTCGAGCACGGTGCGCTGGAGACGGGTTGCGGCGGTGTTCCTGCGGCGCTCCGGGTCGAGCAGCAGGCGCAGGGTGCGGCCGGGGTCGGCGGCCACGAGGCGGGCCAGCACGTCGTACATGAGCGGCTGCCCACCGTGGCCGTACCGCTCCAGCAGTTCCAGGACGCGGTCCGGTGCACTGTCGGCGAGCGGCGCGACGACCTCCTCGTACCGGCTCCACCACGGCCCCCGGCCGGCAGGCAGCAACTCCAACTGCCGTTCCGCCTCGTCGAGTACGGCCCCGGGGTGCCGGCAGGCGAGGGTGGCGCCGCGGAGCGCGGGCCAGAGCGCGGGCAGCAGGCGGCGTACGGTCTCCTCCGTGCACGCGGGCAGCAGCCGCGCGGCCTCGGCGTCGCCCCACTGCTCGCCGACGGGCCCGATCAGCGCCTCCGCGACGGCGGTGCGCCGGCCGCGGACCACGGAGCGGACGAGCTGCCCGCGCACCAGGGCGGACGCGTCCTCGAACGCGGCGACGACGAGGTCGTCGGCCAGCAGGCCGCGCCGTACGGCCTTCATCCCCTGGGCGCGCACCGCGTGGTCGGGGTGGGCGAGCCGGGCGGCGAGGAAATCGGTGTCGCGCCCGACGAGGGCGGCGAACGCCGCGAGCCGGCGGCCGTACCCGCCGTGCCCCTCCAGCCCGTCGAGGAGCGCGGCCAGTTCGCCGCGCCCGGCGGCCCGGCGGGCGGCGAGGGCCAGCTCGCCCAGGCGCCGCGGGTACGGCAGGGGTTCGAGGGCGCGGATGAGGTCGTCGGCGTGAGGCTGCATGGGACGGCATTGTTCCGTGCCGGCCGCCGCTCGGGAGCCGAATTCCTGTACGAGCCGGGCCGGACGGCGCCGGGCCGGGCGGCGGTCAGTCGAACGACGGCATCTCGCGGGTGCGGGTGCGCTTGATCTCGTACAGGCCCGGCACGCCGCCCAGCGTCAGCAGCCCGTCCCACAGCCGCAGCGCGGCGGCGCCGCGCGGGGCGGGCGAGACGACGGGGCCGAAGAAGGCGAAGCGGGCGCCGCCGGGCGGGGTGACGGCGAGTACAGGGCTGCCGACGTCGGTGCCGACCAGCGCGATGCCCTCGGCGTGCGAGGCACGTACCGCCTCGTCGTACGCCTCCGACTCGGCGGCCGCGGCCAGTTCTGCGGGGAGCCCGGTGTCGTCGAGCGCGCGGGCGAGGCCGTCCCACTCGCCGCGCTCGTGCAGCCGCACGGCCAGCGCCGCATAGTAGCGGCCGAGGGCCTCGGACCCGTGGTGCCCGGAGACGGCGGCGCAGACCCGCACCGGCTGCCGGAGGTAGTCGCCCCACTCCCCCTCGGGATCCTCCGGGTTGACCTCGCGGCCCTCGTTGAGGACCTCCAGGCTCATGACCCGCCAGCGCACCCGGATGCCGGTGAGCCGCCGGACCTCCGTCAGCCAGCGGGCCGTCGTCCACGTCCAGGGGCACACGGGGTCGAACCAGAAGTCGACGGCGGGCGTGCCGTCTCCGGGGTCCGCCGCCTCGTCCGTACTCATCACTCCACCGTATCGAGGTGCAGACGGACGAACCGGGGGCGGTACAGGGCGACGTTGCGGTGCACGTTGGCGGAGACGTCGTCGGCCGAGGCGTCCAGCCAGTTGACGTCGTAGCCGAGGAGCAGCCCGTCGCCGGAGCCGACGCCGGGATGCGCCTGCGGGTTGTACGCGGCGGCGCCGGAGCCGCCGGCCGCGTCCTCGGGCAGCGGCGCGGTGAACGCCTTGTCCGGCCCGTGCCACGGGCCCTCCGGCCGGCACGCCCAGTACGACGCGACGGTCGTCAGCCCGCTGCCGGCCGGCCCGCCCGCGTCCATCGTGAACAGCACCCAGGTATCGCCCTGCCGCACCACGCTGAACGCGCTGCCGACGCCCTTGCGTCCGCCGTCCCCCAGCACCGGCCGGGAGCGGGCCGCGTCCGTGCTCCACCGCTCGCCGTCCCAGTACCGCCACGCCGACCGGTCCCCGAGCCGGCCCACCGGCACGCGCGCGAGGTGCGCGCGGGAGCTGCGCTCGGCCTGCTCGGGGGTGCGGCCGTCGGTGCCGCCCCACACGTACGTGAAGTCCCCTCGCCGCACCGCCGCCGCACCGTAGACGAGGCGGTCGGCGGGGTCGGCGACCCGCGACTGGTCGTCGACCTGGGTGATGCCCTCCAGCCGCAGGTCGGGCAGCGAGAGCGTGGCGACCTCGGTGGCCAGCGGCACGCCGTAGATCCACGGCTGCTGCGCCTCCTGCCGGTGCCAGAGCAGCACCCGCAGGACCTGCTCGGCGGAGCCGGGCGCCCGCGGCTCCACCACGGCGTGCACGGGCCAGCGCCACTGCCGCACCGGGGCGCCGGGTTCCGGGAAGAGGGAGGCGGGCGCGCCGGGGGCGCCGCCGAGGAGGGTGCGTTCGAGCCGGCCGTCCGCCGACATGACGACGGCGGCGTTGCGGGTCCACGCGGGGGTGCCGAGGGAGGTGTCGCGCCAGGCGTGCGGCTGGCCCTGCTTGTTGGGCGGCGGCTGGACGCGGCCGAGGTACGGGTCGGAGACCAGCCACAGGGTGCGGCCGTCGGGCAGCCGGACGGAGTGGTTGCCGTCGCCGCCGGTCCAGTCGTCCGTGCGGGCGGCGTCGTCGCCGTAGCGCGTGAACTCGTCCGTCGTCGCGGCGTCGGCGCTCCAGCCGGAGACGGCGAGGCCGGTGCAGGCCCCGGCGTCATCGCCGGAGTCGTCGTCGGTGAGCACGACGACGAGGCCCACGACGAGCAGCAGGGCGAGGGCTATCCCGGCGCCGGCGGTCTGGCGTCGCTCCATCGGGGCACGGTAACGGGCGGGGCCGGTGATCCGTAAGGCGCCCGGTGGGACGCGGCCCGCGCGCGCCCGTAGGCTGGCGGCGTGGCGAAGCGAGACCTTGCGGTGTTCGACCTGGACGGCACCCTCACCGACACCCGGCACCGGCTGCACCACCTCCAGTCCTCCCCCAAGGACTGGGACGGCTTCTTCCGCGCGGCCCCGCAGGACCCGCCGCTGCCCGAGGGCGTGGCGCTGGCCCTCCAGTGGGCCGAGAACTGCGAGGTCTGCTACGTCACCGGCCGCCCCGAGCGCACCCGCCGGGACACCGTGGCCTGGCTCGCCGCGCACGGCCTGCCCGAGGGCCCGCTGTGGATGCGCCGCGCCGGCGACCGGCGTCCTGCCCGGGTGGCGAAGCCGGAGCTGCTGCGCCGGGTGGCGCGCGGGCGGACCGTCGCGGTGGTCGTGGACGACGACGAGCCGGTCTGCCAGGCGTACGAGAAGGCCGGCTTCCCGGTCGTACGGGCCGGCTGGATGCCGCCCGCCGAGCCGCTGCGCGCGGCGCAGGAGGACGAGGGCCGCACGTAGCGTCCGCTCGGGCGGCACCGGCGGGAGCGGCAGCGCCCGTTGAATCCCGGGCCGGATCGCGGCCCGCCCCTCCCGCGCCGCGCCCGGGCGACTACGCTCGGCGCACATGACCTCCCGCGACGACACGGACATCGACGACACGGGCCTCGACGAGACCGAAAAGACCGGAAACGCCGGAAAGACCGGCATAGCCGCGGCCGGCACCGACGCGGGCGACCCCCACACGCCCGGCGCCGGTGACCCCGGTGAGGCGGCCGGTCTGCCCGGCCCGCTCGACGGCGAGGAGGGCGGGGACGGCGAAGAGCCGCCGCCGCCCCGGCTGACGCCGCGGCAGGCGCGCCGCGTACGGGCCCTGACCTCCGCAGGCGTGATGGTGGCCGTCGGCGTGGCGATGGTGGTGCGGTTCCGCACGGAGCCGTCGCTGCTGACGTTCGCGCTCTACGGCGGCGCGCTCATCCTCTCCGGCACCGCGATCATGCTCAGCCGCGCGGGCCGCACCCGGGTCGCGATGGTGGTGCTGGCCGCCGGCTTCGCCTTCGTCGTCGCCGACCAGTTGCTGCGCTAGTACCACCGCGGTAGAGGGCGGCCGGGGCGGGTAGGTCATCGGTAGTACGCCGAGTGGGGGGTTCGTTGAACAAGAAACACGCGGCCGCAGCGGCGGCGCTCCTGGTGCCCGCGGTCGCCGTCGCCGCGGTGCTGTTCGCCCGGTCGCACGGCGGCACCGGGGAAACGGCGCACCGCCCCCAGACCCGCTCCTCCCCCGTCGCCCCGGCGGCGTCCCCCTCGCCCACGCCCACACCCACCGACGAGCCGCCCGCGCCCGAGGGCCCGGTGCTCGGCGTGAAGCTGGACAACGCCGCGGCCGCCCGCCCGCACACCGGCCTGGAACAGGCCGACGTCGTGCACGTGGAGCGCGTCGAGGCCGGCATCAGCCGGTTCCTCGCCGTCTACGCCTCCGGGCTCCCCGACGTCGTCGGGCCGGTGCGCAGCGCCCGCGAGACGGACCTGGAACTGCTCGCGCAGTACGACGACCCCGTACTCGCGTACTCCGGCGCGCAGTCCAAGCTCAAGCCGTACATCAACCGCGCCCCGCTGCGCCCCGTGCCGCCCGAGCAACTGCCCGGCGCGTACTTCCGCGGCACCGACCGGCCCATACCCCACAACCTGTACCTGCGTCCCCACCGCGTCACCGACGCCGCCCCCGAACTCGCCGGCATGGACGCCGCGTCCCTCTACGAGACCGGCGAGGCCCCGGCCGGCGGCAGGAAGACCCGCGAGCGCACGGTGGAGATGCCGGCCGCGAGCTTCACCTTCGACTGGTCCGCCGAGCGCCGCGGCTGGGAGGTCTCCATGGACGGCACGCCCGCCACCAGCGGCGGCACCCGGCTCGCGCCGCCGACGGTGGTGCTCCAGGAGACGACGATCCGCAAGGGCGGGTTCGGCGACCGGTGGGGCAACAACTCGCCGTTCACCGAGACCGTCGGCTCCGGGGAGGCGACGGTGCTGCGCGACGGCCGCGCGTACGCCGCCGAGTGGGACCGGCCGACGGAGGCGGACCGGACGGTGTTCACGACGCCGGACGGCGAGCCGATGCCGGTGGCGGAGGGCCAGGTGTGGGTCGTGTACGTGCCGCGCGGCTGACCGCGCCGGGCGCCGGTCCCGTCGTACGCGCCCTCAGCCCGCGTCCATCCGCAGCACCGCCGCGCCCCTGACCCGGTCCGCAGCGAGGTCGTCGAGCGCCTCGTCCGCCCGGTCGAAGGGGTACGGGGTCACGGTCGCACGCACCCCGTGCGCGGCCGCGGCGGCAAGGAACTCCCGGCCGTCGGCGCGGGTGTTGGCGGTGACGCTGCGCAGCACCCGCTCGCGGAACAGGTGCCGCTCGTAGTCCAGCTCCGGGATGGTGGTGAGGTGGATGCCCGCCACGCTGAGCGTGCCGCCGGCGTCCAGCGCCTCCAGCGCGACCGGCACAAGCTCGCCGACTGGCGCGAACAGCACCGCGGAGTCGAACGGCTCCAGCGCCGGCTCGTCGGCCCCCGCCGCGGTCGCGGCGCCCAGCTCCAGCGCGAGCCGCTGCGCCGCCCGGGAGCGGGTGCGCACGTGCACCTCGGCGCCCTCGGCGAGGGCGAGTTGGGCGGTCAGGTGCGCGGAGCCGCCGAAGCCGTAGAGGCCGAGCCGGCCCCCGGGCGGCAGGTGCGCCAGGCGCAGCGCGCGGTAGCCGATGATCCCGGCGCACAGCAGTGGCGCCAGGTCCTCGGCGGCGGGCTCCTTGGGCAGCGCGTACGCGTACGGGGCGGGCACCACGGCGTATTCGGCGTAGCCGCCGTCCGCGTCCCAGCCGGTGTAGCGCGAGGAGGGGCACAGGTTCTCCTGGCCCCGCTCGCACCAGCGGCACTGTCCGCAGGTGTGGCGCAGCCAGGGGATGCCGACGCGGGACCCGATGCGCCGTTCCGCGGCGGCGCCGGCCGCGACGACCTCACCGACCGCCTCGTGGCCGGGCACCACCGGCGTCTTGTGCGGCGGGAGGTCGTGGTCGCGGACGTGCAGGTCCGTACGGCAGACGCCGCACGCCTCGATCCGGACCAGCAGTTCGTCGGGCCCCGGCGCGGGCACCGGCAGCTCGACCGGCTCCAGCCGGCCCTTCGCGGTGACGACCCAGGCCCGCATGGCGGTCGGCAGCGTGGCTCCCATGCCCCCATCCTCGCGGCCGCCGGGCGGCCCGGTCCACGACGCGCCGGGCGGTGCACTCCCATGCGACCTCGGATGCGCCCGGCTGTCGGCGCAGGGGTGTTCGATCACGCCACGCCGGGTACCCGCGGGTCGCACTCCCGCGCAGAGATCGGAGGTGATCATCGGCAGCACGCGCCGTGACCGGTGACCACGATGACCGTCGAAAGGACGTGCCCGTATGCGCATCGCATTCCTCGTCGCCCCCGCGGGGGTCGAGCAGGTCGAGCTGACCGAGCCCTGGCAGGCCGTCACGGAAGCCGGTCACACTCCCCGGCTGGTCTCCACCCGGCCTGGCCGGGCGCAGGGGTTCCACCACCTCGACAAGGCGGACACCTTCGAGATCGACCAGGTCGTCGCCGACGCCACCGCAGACGAGTACGACGCGCTCGTGCTGCCGGGCGGCGTCGCCAACCCCGACTTCCTGCGGATGGACGCGGACGCCGTGTCCTTCGCCCGGGAGTTCTTCCGGACGGGCAAGCCGGTGGCGGCGATCTGCCACGCGCCGTGGCTGCTGGCCGAGGCGGACGTCGTCCGCGGGCGCACGCTCACCTCCTGGCCGAGCCTGCAGACGGACCTCCGCAACGCGGGCGGCACCTGGGTCGACGTACCGGTCCAGATCTGCACCGACGGACCCAACACGCTGATCACCAGCCGCAAGCCGGGCGACCTGAAGCCGTTCGGCGAGGCGTTCCTGTCGGAGTTCGCCAAGGCCGCGCGGAGCTGAACCGGGCCGCGGGGTCCGGAAGGGGGGCGTCAGCCCCCGGGACGGATCCTCGCGATCCGGGTGACGCGGCGGACGCTCCACTCGAAGCCGCCGCGGCACACCACCGCGTGCCGCTCGTCGGTCACCACGCCCTGGGTGCTGATGCGCGCGCGGTCCGCGGTGCCGGCAAGGACGGGGCGCAGCACCTGGACGGCGGACGAGCTGAGCTTGCAGGAGGCGATGAGCCGGCCGCGGGCGGGCGCCAGGTACTCGAACGAGGCGGAGGCGCCGAGCGGCAGCACGCCGTCCAGTTCGCCGGGCGCGTCGCCGGCGGAGAGGATCGCCGCCAGCGCGGCGGCGTCGACGAGAGTGGCGAGGCCGCTGGAGTGCAGCGAGCCGATGACGTTCCCGAGCACACCGGGAGCCTCGACGGCGACCTCGGCGGCACCGTCGATGGCGCGCAGCACCGTGAGTCCTGCGGTGCGGTGGGCCGGAACGGGCTCTAACAGCGAGCGCGCCAGGGCGGTGGCATCCATGGAGACATGGTGCCGGGGGCCGGCGAAGGCGGCGGGTCCGCCAGGCCAACTCCGGCTGACCGATAGGTTCCGTACAGCCGCCGGGAGGCGGCCGCTCACTCCTCCTTGCGGGTGGCCAGCACCTCGTGCAGGTCGTACTTGACCGGCTCCTCCAACTGCTCGTAGGTGCAGCTCTCCGGCGTACGGTCCGGGCGCCAGCGGCGGAACTGCGCGGTGTGCCGGAAGCGGGCCCCGTTCTCCATGTGGTCGTACGCGACCTCCAGCACCCGCTCAGGACGCAGCGGCACCCACGACAGGTCCTTCTGCCCGCTCCACCGGCTCGGCGCCCCCGGCAGCCGCGCCGACTCGTGCGCCTCCTCCTTCGCCCAGTCGGCCCACGGGTGCGTCGCCTGCTCCTCGGGCGTCTCCATCCGCAGCGGCGCCAGCTCCTCGACCAGCTCGGCCCGCCGCTTCATCGGGAACGCCGCGCACACCCCCACGTGCTGGAGCACGCCCTTGTCGTCGTTGATGCCGAGCAGCAGGGAGCCGATGACCGGCCCCGACTTGTGCCAGCGGAAGCCGGCGAGCACCACGTCTGCCGTGCGCTCGTGCTTGACCTTGACGAGCACCCGCTCGTTCTGCCGGTACGGCAGATCGGTCGGCTTGGCGATTATTCCGTCGAGCCCGGCGCCCTCGTACTGCTCGAACCACTCCCCCGCGACCGCCAGGTCCGTCGTCGCGGGCGCGATGTGCACAGGCGCACGGGCATCTGCCAGCGCGCGCAGCAGCGCCGCGCGCCGCTCGGACTGCGCGGTGTCCAGCAGCGAGTCGTCCCCGAGCGCCAGCAGGTCGAACGCGACGAAGCTCGCCGGCGTCTGCCCGGCGAGCATCCGCACCCGCGAGTCCGCGGGGTGGATGCGCTCGGTGAGGGCGTCGAAGTCGAGCCGGTCGCCGCGCACGATCACGATCTCGCCGTCCACGACGCACCGCTCGGGCAGGTTGGCCCTCAGCGCCTCGACCAGCTCGGGGAAGTAGCGGGTGAGCGGCTTGCCGGTACGGCTGCCGATCTCGACCTCGGCGCCGTCCCGGAAGACGATGGCGCGGAAGCCGTCCCACTTCGCCTCGTAGAGCATCCCGGGCGGGAGCTTCTTCTGCGGCTTGGCGAGCATCGGCTTCACGGGGGGCATCACCGGCAGATCCATGTGCGCAACGGTAAGGCGGGATTCGGACATCCGCCCTACCGTTACGCACATGGGTGCAGCGATTCAGCTCCAGGCGGGCGACAGAACAGTGCGGCTGTCCAGCCCCGACCGGGTCTTCTTCCCGGCGAAGGGCTACACGAAGCTCGACCTCGCGCGGTACTACGTCGCCGTCGGCGACGGCATCGTACGGGCGCTGCGGGACCGGCCGACGACCCTCGAGCGCTATCCCGAGGGGATAAGCGGTGAGTCGTTCTTCCAGAAGCGCGCGCCGAAGAACACGCCCGACTGGATCCCCACCGCCCGCATCACCTTCCCCAGCGGCCGGTACGCCGACGAGATGTGCCCCACAGAACCGGCGGCGGTCGTCTGGGCGGCGCAGTACGGCACGCTGACGTTCCACCCCTGGCCGGTGCGGCGCGGCGACACCGAACACCCCGACGAGCTGCGCATCGACCTCGACCCGCAGCCCGGCACGGACTACGCCGACGCCGTGCGCGCCGCGCACGAGATGCGTGCCGTCCTCGGCGAACACGGGCTCACCGGCTGGCCGAAGACCTCCGGCGGCCGCGGGATGCACCTGTTCGTGCCGATCGCGCCGCGCTGGACCTTCGTGGAGGTGCGCCGCGCGGTGATCGCCGCCGGACGGGAGCTGGAGCGGCGGATGCCGGAGCAGGTCACCACCGCGTGGTGGAAGGAGGAGCGCGGCGAGAAGGTCTTCGTCGACTACAACCAGATGGCCCGCGACCGCACCATCGCCTCCGCCTACTCCGTGCGGCCGCACCCGCACGCGCCCGTCTCGGCGCCGCTGCGCTGGGAGGAGGTGGACGACGCCGAGCCGGACGACTTCGACCTGGTGACCATGCCGAAACGCTTCGCCGAGGTCGGCGACGTGCACGCGGACATGGACGACCACGCCTTCGACATCACCTCGCTGCTTGAGCTGTCCGCGCGGCATGAGCGGGACCACGGCCACGGCGACATGCCCTACCCGCCCGACCACCCGAAGATGGCGGGCGAACCGAAGCGCGTGCAGCCCAGCAGGGCGCGGCCGGAGGAGTGACCGCGGGCGCGGGACGGGCGGCCGATGCCGTGCGGTGGCCCGAGCACGGGCCGCCCGACCTGCGGCGTACGGCGTGATCGTAGACTCGGCGCATGCGATTCGGACTCCTCGGCACCGGCCCCTGGGCGGAGCGGGCGCACGGCCCAGGACTGCAGGCACACCCGCGGGCGGAGATCGCCGGCGTGTGGGGCCGGCGTCCTGAGGCGGCCCGTGCGCTCGCCGACCGCTTCTCCACCCGCGCGTACGAGGACGTGGACGCCCTCTTCGCCGACTGCGACGCGGTGGCCGTGGCGCTGCCGCCCGACGTGCAGGCGCCGCTCGCCGAGCGGGCCGCCGCGGCGGGCTGCCACCTGCTGCTGGACAAGCCCGTCGCCACCGAAGCGGCCGCCGCCAGGCGGGTGGTGGCCGCGGTGGAGCGCGCCGGAGTGGCGTCCGTGGTCTTCTTCACGCTGCGCTTCCGCGACGAGACCGCCGGCTGGCTGGCCGAGCGGGCCGGCGAGGAGGGCTGGCTGGTGGGCCGCGCCGACTGGCTCTCGCCGGTCTTCGCGGGCGCCGACAGCCCGTACGCGGCCTCGCCCTGGCGCGGCGACAAGGGCGCGCTGTGGGACGTCGGGCCGCACGCGCTGTCGATGCTGCTGCCGGTCCTCGGCGACGTGGACCCGGCGGTGCCCGGTGCCGTCACCTCCGCGCGCGGCCCGGGCGACACCGTCCACCTCACCCTGCGGCACGCCTCGGGCGCGTCCAGCACCTGCACCCTGAGCCACACCATCCCGCCGCAGGCGTCCGGCGTCACCGTGCAACTGCACGGCACGCCGGGCGTGCAGACGGCGCCGGACCGGGACGACGACGGGCCCGTGCCCGCGTTCGTACGGGCCGTGGACGCGCTGCTGGAGGCGGCCGAGAGCGGCCGCCCCGACCCCCGCGACGTCCACCTCGGGCTGCGCGTGACCGAGATCCTGGCCGCGGCCGAGGAAAGGCTGCCGACCGCCGGCGGCTGATCCTGCGCCGGCCGGCGCCGCCCCGGTCACCGGATCCTACGACGCCGAAGGGCCGTGGCCCCCGCCTGGGTGAGCCGGCCGGTCTCCTCGTACGTGAGCAGGCCGCGCAGCACCACGTACCCGAAGGCGCGGAAGTGCTCGATCTGCTGGTGGCTGAACAACGACGTCACGACGTCGTCTCCTCTCGTCTCGATGGCAGGTCGTCTCGCACATCGGACGGGAGGAGGGCCACGGGCCCGTCAGCGTCAACCGAATCCGGTTCGCATGGCGCCCACCGTAGCCACGCGGCCCCGCCGTCCGCCACGGCGTTTGCCCGTCCGCGGCGTTCGGGGGCAGGCGCGTACGGCACCGGGCCAGTGCCTAGACTCGCCCCGACCACTGATCTTGACCGCATCGGGGGGTTTGCGCCCATGGGCACGAAGAAGACCGCCATATCCACCGCCGCCGCAGGACTGACCGCACTGCTGCTGGCCACGGGATGCAGCGGCGGTTCGGACGACGACGGGGAAGGCGCCGGCGACGAGAGGGCCCAGCCCCGCCCGGTGATCAGCGAGGGCCAGGCCCGCAAGGTGCTGGAGCGCTACGTCGAGACCAACAACGCGGCCAACGCCGCCCTGGACCGCAAGGCGCTCGGCGAGGTCGAGGGCGGCGCGCTGTACCAGCAGAGCCAGGCGCAGTACCGGCAGTTCCCCACGTACGAGAAGAAGTACCAGTCGCTCTACAAGAAGCCGTTCCGCTACCGCGCCGACGAGGCCCGGTACTACCTACCGGCCCGCGGCGACTGGTACATGGTCGACGCCCCGGTGGAGGGCCCGGGTTACGACGAGGGCGACCGCAGCCTGCTGGTCTTCCAGCGCGCCGGCGGCGGCACCTGGAAGAACGTCGCGTCCGTCGGCATCCAGGGCCGGATCCCCGAGGTCGCCCGCGGCGACGGCGGCCTGCCCACCGTGCTGCCCGCCGACACCGAGGTGGGCGCCACCGCGCTCGACGGCCTGGACGACGCGGTCAACGACCTCTATGTCTCGGGCGGCAAGAAGGACGGCAAGGTCCTCGCGGACAGCGAGGTGCGCAGGAACATGGTCAAGGACCACTCCACCCGGCGGGACTGGATCAGGCCCGAGCACGACGGCTACTTCGAGACCGAATTCGAGTCCGAGAACCGCAAGTGGGACGACGCGTACAAGCCCGCCTTCCCCGACGTCTACGCGCTCCGCACGGCCGACGGCGGCGCGCTGACCGTCTTCAACTCGTACGACGCGCGCGTGGACTTCGCCATCCGGCCGGGCTTCCACATCATCCCGGGGGATGCCACCAGCCTGTACGTCAAGGAGAAGGAGCCGCTGGGCGTACGCGAGTACTACGCGGTGCAGAACGCGGCCCACGTACCCGACAAGGGCAAGGTCCAACAGCTCGGCGGCGAGGTCGAGATGATCGGCGCGAGCTGACCGCCCTCCTCCCCCGTTCCGCTCACCAGTCCGCCGGGTCCGGCGGCGGGAACTCCACCGTCACCGCGAGCCCGCCCTCAGGACCCGGCACCGTGGTCACCTCCGCGCGGTGCGCGGCGGCGACGGCGCCGACGATGGACAGCCCCAGGCCGTAGCCGCCGCCGGCCGACCGCGGCTGCAGCCGCTGGAACGGCTCGTACAGGTCGGGGATGCGCTCCGCGGGGATCCGCGGGCCGCTGTTGACCACCCGCAGCATCGGATAGCCCGTCTCCCTGACGTCCGTGGCCACCCGGACCCAGCCGCCGGGCGGGGTGTAACGCAGCGCGTTCTCCACCAGGTTGCCGGCGAGGCGGGCGATGAGCCGTTCGTCGCCCGAGGCGACCGCGGGGCACAGCGAGGAGTGCAGGTCCTGTGTGCCGGGCGCGGCCCGGGTGCGGTCGCGCAGCACCTCCCGTACCACCCGGGCGAGGTCGACGGGCTCGGCGGCGACCAGCCCGCTCTGGCTGCCGGCCAGCGTCAGCAGCGCCTCGATCAGCCGCTCCTGCTCCTCCCCCGCGGCGACGACCCGCTCGCACACGGCACGCAGCGACGCCGCGTCCGCGCCGGGGCGGGAGAGCGCCACCTCGACCATCGCGCGCTGGAGCGTCAGCGGTGTGCGCAGTTCGTGTGAGGCGTTGGCGACGAACCGGCGCTGGGCCTCGAACGCGGCGTCGAGCCGGGACAGCAGCCCGTCGAAGGTGTCGCCGAGGTCCTTCAGCTCGTCGTCGGGGCCCGCTATGGCCAGCCGGGCGTGCAGGTTGTGCTCGGAGATCCGCCGGGCGCGGCCCGCCATGATCCGCACCGGCCGCAGCACCCGGCCGGCCATCACCCAGCCCAGGGCGACGGAGACGGCGGTCATCAGGGCGAGCGCGATGCCGGACTGCGCGAGCAGGGCCTGCAGCGCGGCCTCGTGGCGCTCGGTGGCCACGTGCTGGATGTCGGGGTCGCTCCCGCCGCCGGCCTGGGTGGAGTCGAACCTGACGAGGACGCCCTTGGTGGCGTTGCCCCGGGCGACGAGCGCGTACGTGATGGCGAGCAGCGCGACGCCGGAGACCAGGAAGAGCGCGCCGTACAGCAGCGTCAGCCGGAGCCGGACGGTCCAGCGGAGCCGGCGGCCGGCGCGGCGGGCGGGGTCAGATGCGGTATCCGGCATGGGGGACGGTCTCGATCACCGGAGGGTCGCCGAGCTTGCGGCGCAGCCTGCTGACGGTGACCTTCACGGCGTTGGTGAACGGGTCCGCGGCGCCGTCCCAGGCCCGTTCGAGGAGTTCCTCGGCGGAGACCACGGCGCCCTGCGCGGACAGCAGCAGCTCCAGCACCGCGAGTTCCTTGCGGGACAGGTCGAGCCGGCGGCCGCCGCGGCTGGCGAGGTGCTGCGCGGGGACGAGGGTCAGGTCGCCGCGGGTGAGGACCGGCGGCACGGCGTTCGACGGGCGCCGGCCGAGGGCGCGGATGCGGGCGATCAGCTCGGCGAACGCGAAGGGCTTGGTCAGGTAGTCGTCGGCGCCGAGGCCGAGGCCGTCGACCCGGTCGGCGACGGTGGTGGAGGCGGTGAGCATCAGCACCCGGGTGCGGCTGCCGTGCCGGGTCAGCGCCCGGCACACCTCGTCGCCGTGCAGCCGGGGCAGGTCGCGGTCCAGCACGATCACGTCGTACTCACTGCTCGTGGCACGGTCGATGGCCTCCTGGCCGTCGTACGCGAGGTCCGTGTCCATACCGTCCTCGCGCAGTCCGGTGGCGACGGTATCGGCCAGCTCCCGGTGGTCCTCCACGATCAGCACACGCATGCCGTCAGGGTGCCGGAGACCGCGTAAACCCCCGGTAACAGACGAGGTCACGGGGCTGGACGGCCGGGAGGCGGCTCGCCGGCCGGACGGTCGGCGGCCGGGCGTACGCCGAGGCGGAGCCCCCACTGCTCGGGGGGACAGCAGGGGCACCGCGGTCTGCGTGGGCGTGCCGCGTATCGACGCACCGTCCGAACTCCCCGGGGCCGGTGCACCGGTACCTCAGGTGGTGGCCAGCGCCTCGGTGGGAGGCAGCCGGGCGGCGCGCACCGCCGGGTAGAACCCGGCGAGGCCGCCGATGAGGAGCGTCGCGCCGATGCCGCCGGCCATCGCCCATATCGGCACCACCGTCGCCCAGTCCTGGGACGTGGCGTAGCCGACGGTCACGCCGATGCCCAGGACCACGCCGCCGAGGCCGCCGAGCGCGGACAGCAGCAGCGCCTCGCAGAGGAACTGGCTGCGGATCTGGCCGCGGGTGGCGCCCAGCGAGCGGCGCAGGCCGATCTCGGAGCGGCGTTCGAGCACGGAGATGACCATGGTGTTGGCCACGCCCACGCCGCCGACGATCAGCGCCACCCCGCCGAGTCCCAGCAGCAGGCCGCTGAGGGTCTCGTCGGTGGCCTCCTTGGCCGCCAGGGCGTCGGAGGGGCGGGAGACGGTGGCCTCGTTGGGGTTCTCCGGGTTGGCGGTGGCGCCGAGGACCGACTGCACGTCCGCGACGGCGGACTCGTCGGTGCGGGTGTAGATCGTCGTGGGGGTGCCGGCGAAGCCCAGCTCGTCCTCGGCGACGTCCCAGCCGACCAGCGCGGCCGAGTCCAGCTCGGGCACCAGCTCGTTGTACGCGGTGAGGCCCACGACCGTGAACCACCGACCGCCCAGCCACACCTGCGAGTCGGGCCCCGCCTCGTAGACCCCGAGCTGCTCGGCGGCCTTGGGGCCGAGGACCACCGCGGGGTAGCGGCTGTTCGCCTCGTTCAGCCAGCGGCCGTCGGTGATCCGCAGCCCGACGGACTCCGGCAGGTCGATGCGGGCCGCGCTGACGCTGAGGCCGCCGGTCTGCTCTTCCGGGATCCGGTCGTTGCGGAAGACGTTGGCGTCGACGCGTCCGACGGCGGAGACCTTCTCGACGTCCGGGATGGCCCCGATCATGCCCACGGACTCCGCCGGCAGGCTGGCCTCGGAGCCCGAGAACGACTGCCCGGGGGTGACGGTGAGGAGGTTGGTGCCCAGCGCGTTCAGCCGGCGGTCCAGATCCTCCGTGGAGGAGGTGGAGATGCCGACGACGCCGATCATCGCGGCGATGCCGATGGCGATCCCGAGCGCGGAGAGGAACACCCGCATGGGGCGCGAGCGCAGCCCCGAGCCCCCGACCCGCAGCATGTCCGCCGGGGTCATCCGGGCGGGCTTCGGCGGGGTGGGCGGCGGCGGTACGGGCGGCTGCGCGCGGTCGAGCTCCGCCGTCGCGTGCGGCGCGGTCATCGGACGGCCTCCTGGGAGAGCCGGGCGGCCGGGAGGGCCGCGGCGGTGGCGGAGTCGTGCTCGATGCTGCCGTCCTTGAGGCGGACCTCGCGGGGCAGGGAGGCGGCGATGTCGCGGTCGTGGGTGATGACGACGACGGTGGTGCCGGCCTCGTGGAGCTGGTGCAGCAGCTCCATCACGACCGCCCCGGAGCGGGAGTCGAGCGCGCCGGTGGGCTCGTCGGCGAGCAGCAGGGGCGGGTCGCCGAGGACCGCGCGGGCGATGGCGACGCGCTGCTTCTCGCCGCCGGAGAGCTGGTGCGGTTCGTGGTAGAGGCGGTGGCCGAGGCCCACGCGGCGCATGGCCCGCTCGGCGAGGCGGCGCCGTTCGGCGCGGGTCCGGCCGCTGTAGAGCAGCCCGTCGGCGACGTTGTCGAGCGCCGGGACGCCGGGGGCGAGGTGGAACTGCTGGAAGACGAAGCCGATGGTGCCCGCCCGCAGAGCCGACAGCTCCCGGTCGCTGAGCCGGTCGATGTCGTGGCCGTCGATGCGGACGGTGCCCGCGGACGGGCGGTCGAGCGTCCCCATGATGTTGAGCATGGTGGACTTGCCCGAGCCGGAGGGGCCGACGACCGCCAGCAGCTCGCCGCGCCGGATGACGACGTCGGCGGAGCGGAGGGCGGCGACGTCCCCGTACGTCTTGGTGACCCCGGTCAGCTCGACCACCGGATGGGACGGGACGGTCACTTCGGAACCCCCACGGACATGCCTTCTTCGATGCCGTCGCCGGTGATCTCGACCAGCCCGTTGGCGAACATGCCCAGCTCGACGGGGACGGACTCCGTGCTGCCGCCCGCGGTGACCTTCTGCACCGCGTAGCCGCCGCCCTGCCGGGCGACCAGCGCGTTCACGGGCACCGCGAGCACGTCCTCGCGGGTGTCCGCCTTGAGCACCACGTCGACGGGCGCGGCCTGGTACCGGCCGAGCTTGTCCTGCTGGCTCACGGTCAACTGCAGGGGCAGCGTGGACTCCTGGTCCTCCTCGCCCTGGCCGCCGGCGTCGCCGGAGCCGGAGCCCGAGGCGGCGGGCGGGGTGCCGATGTCGGTCACCTTGCCGTCCACGGTGGTGCCGTTGGGCAGTTCGATCTCGGCCTTGGTGCCGACCCGTACGAGGTCCTCGAACTGCGCGTCCAGCTCCACGGAGACGACCCGCTCGGTGCCGGTCCAGTCGAGGACCGCGCCCTCGGCCTTGGCGCCGGGCCAGGTCTGCAGCGCGGCGACCCGCCGGGCGCTCTCCGCGGTCACGGCGTCACCGGCCCCGACGACGCCGGTCTGCTCCCGGCCCATGTCCTCCTGCCAGGCGGAGACCGCGTCCGCGGTGTCCGAGCTGTACGTCTCGTCGACGGTGAACCCGGTGTAGCCGAGCTTGTCGAGGTTGCGCTCCAGCAGTTCGACGTCGCCGCCCTCGCTGCCGTCCGACAGCGTGCGGTACAGCGGGGTGTCGCCGTAGAACAGCGGGACCTTCTCGCCGTCGACGCTGTAGACGGTGTCGCCGCGCTTGATCGTGGAGCCCTCGTTGGGCGTCCAGGTGACGATCCCGGCGCCCGTGTCCGCGGCATCGGCGCCGGAACCGGCCGCGGTTCCGCCGCCGCCGGCCGGCTGGCCGGTGCCGGGGTCCGCGCCGGGGTCGGCGCCGCCGGCCGCCGAAGCGATGGCCTCGACCGTGGACACGTCGCCGTAGCCCAGGGTGCCGTCCACGGTCTCGCTGCTGGTGAGCGTCGTACGTTTCACCTGGGCCGTCGCGGCCGGTCCCGACGGGCCGGCGGCGGGCTCTTCCGAGTCCTCGCCGCCGAGCGCGCCGGTGGCGGCGAGGCCCGCCGCCGCGGCGACGCCGATCGCGATCACCACGACCAGCGCCATCCGCAGCCTGCGGCTCTTGCGCGCCGGCTCGGGGCCGCTCGGCGCGCCGTCGCCTTCGGCGGGCGGGGCCGCGGTGGCGAGTTCGCCGCCGGACCCGTCCGCCTCGGGGCCGCCGCCCGCGGTGAGCGGCCCGGGCGGGCGGACTTCCAGCGCGCCCGGTGGCCGTTCCCGCAGGTTCAGCTCCTCCGTCTCCTCACGGCTGGTCACTGCGGGCCCCCGCCGATCCGCATCCCGCCGCCGGGGTACTTGTCCTGGCATGCCTGCCGGGCGGGCTCGAACGTCGTCGGGTCGGCGGCACCCATGTCGACGACCATGCTGTTGCCCTCGATCTCCGGGTCGGGGAAGTCGGGCACGCCGTTCTGGCGGATGCACTCGGCCCACTCCGCGACCTTCTCGGAGTCCAGCGGTTCGCCGCCGTTGGGGCCGCCCTGGCGCTGCGGCTGCTTGTCGCGGCAGGCTTCCTCCGCGGCCTTGAACTCGGCGGACTCCGGGTCGAAGCCGCCCTGGTTGAACATGACGCCGCCGGTGTCCTGCACCGGGTCCTTGAACTCCGGCACCCCGTTGTCACGCATGCACTGCGCGTACTCGACCGCCTGGTCGAACGGGCTGCCCGGAGAGGCGGACGTGCCGCCGTCGGAGGAGGCGGCCTCGGAATCGTCGGAGCACCCCGCCAGCACGACGCTGACGACGAGTGCGGACGAGGCGAGCAGGGTCTGCGCGAATGCGCGTTTGCGTGTGGTGAACATGGGCCCAAGTTCTACGCGAGCGCCGGTCACAGGGCGGATACAGAACGTCGCCGGCGAAGTTCACCGGCGGTGGCTTTCATGAGAATTCGATGAATGGTGTTCTGTCGGCGGTGCTCAGCGCGCCGCAAGGACGCGCTTTATCCTCAGAAGAACTTCAGGCAACACTGCCCGAACCGGTAGTCCAGTCGGCTCTTTCGGCGCCGGCGGCGCCGTCGGAGCCCTCCCTCCCGGCGCCGTCGTGCAGCGAGATGGCCCGCCCGGGGCACCGGCCGGCGGCCGCGCGTACGGACCTGGCGAGCGCGGGCCCTGGGTGCGCGGTGGTGAGCAGCACCTTGCCGTCGTCCTCGGACTGGTCGAAGACCGCGGGCACATGCATCATGCACAGCCCGGACCCCACGCACCTGGTGCGGTCGACCCGTACCTCCATCGTCGTCTCCTCCCCCGGCCGCCGGTCACCAGACGACCGGCAGCCGCTCCAGGCCGTAGGCGGTCGTGTGCAGCCGGAACGGCACCTCCGCGGCCGGCGCGGCGAGGCGCAGGTGCGGGAAGCGGTGCAGCAGCGCCGTATAGCCGATGCCGAGTTCCATGCGGGCGAGCGCGGCGCCCAGGCAGTGGTGGATGCCGTGGCCGAAGGCGAGGTGGGCGGCGGGCTCGCGGGCGGGGTCGAAGCGGTCGGCGTCCGTGGTCAGGGCCGGGTCGCGGTTGGCCGTCGGCAGGGAGACGACGACGTGTTCGCCCGCCCTGACGAGCTGTCCGCCGACGGTGACGTCCTCCAGGGCGGTGCGGGGCGTGGGCGCGTGCGGCACGGTCAGGTAGCGCAGCAGTTCGTCGACGGTACGGTCCACGGCCCCCGGGTCCGCGCGGATCTCCGCGAGCCGGTCGGGGTGTTCGAGCAGCACCAGGGTGCCGAGGCTCAGCATCCCGGAGATGTTGTCGAGGCCGGCGAGCATCAGGAGCACGCAGACGCCGCGGAGTTCCTTGTCGGTGACGTCGGTTCCGTGGTCCCGTACGAGCATGCCGAGGAAGCCGTCGCCCGGGTCCCGGCGCTGCCCGGCGACCAGGGCGGCGAGGTAGCGCGAGAAGGCGGCGCCGGCGGCGGCCCGGGCCTGCCGGCCGCGGCCCTGGTCCAGGTGGTGACGGGCGCGGCGCAGGAACGCGTCGCGGTCGTCGCGGGGAACGCCGATCAGCTCGCAGAGCACCGCGCCTGATACGGGGGTGGCGAACTGTTCCACGAGGTCGGCGGGCGGTCCCGCGCGTTCCACGGCGTCGAGGCGGTCGGCGACGATCTCCTCGATCCGCGGGCGGAGGCGGCGGATCCGGCGGACGGTGAACTCCGGGGTGAGCATCTTCCTGAGCCGGGTGTGCTCGGGCGGGTCGTAGTCCATGAGCTGCCCGATCATGTCGTCCGGGCGGTAGTCGTCGGGGTACGTCCCGTCCGCGCGCGCCGCGCGGCCGAAGCGGCGGCGGGTGGAGAACCGGACGTGGTCGCCGAGGACTTGGCGTACCTCGTCGTATCCGGTGACCAGCCAGACGTACTCCTCGCCGGCGCCGGGGCCGACGTCGATCCTGGTGACGGGCCGTGCCGCGGCGATGGCGCGCAGCTCGGCGGCGGGGTCGAAGCGCGTTCTGCGGGTGTAGGCGGGCGCGGGCCCGGGGCGGCGTGGCATCGGATCCCCTACCAGGTGACGGGCAGCGCTTCGACGCCGTAGTTGGGCGCGAGCGTCCGGTAGCGCAGCTCTTCCGGCGGTACGGCCAGGCGCAGCCCGGGGAAGCGGTGCAGCAGCCGCGGGAGCGCGATCCTGAGCTGCACGCGGGTCAGCGGGGCGCCGAGGCAGTAGTGGATGCCGTGGCCGAAGGCCATGTGGGACGTGACCTCCCGGGTGATGTCGAAGCCGTCGTGGCCGGCGCCGTCCCTGGCCGCGCGGTTGACGGCGAGCAGCGAGCAGACCACGACGTCGCCCTTCTTGATCACCGCGTCGCCCACGGGCACGTCGGCGAGGGCGGTGCGCGGCGAGGAGGTGGCGATCACGGAGACGTACCGCAGCAGTTCCTCCACCGCGCGGTCGGTCAGCTCCGGCTTCTCCAGCAGCAGCGCGAGCTGGTCGGGGTGGCCGAGCAGCAGCATCGTGCCGAGGCCGAGGGTGCCGGCGACGTTCTCGTATCCCGCGGCCATCAGCGAGGTGCCGATGCCGGTCAGCTCGGTGTCGCTGACGTCGTCGCCGTGCTCGCGGATCAGCATGCCGAGCAGGTCGTCGCCGGGGTCGCGGCGCTTGCGCGCGACGAGCTGGCTCATGTAGCCGACGTACGCCTTTCCGGCGGTCATCTGCTGTTTGCGGCTGCGGTTGCCGGCCCGGCTGATGTCGAGGTTGCGGGCCAGCTCCGCCTGGTCGTCGCGGGGCACGCCCAGCAGCGCGCAACTGACCAGCCCGGGGATGGGCCAGGCGAAGTGGCGCATGAAGTCGGCGGGCCGGCCGGCGCGTTCGAGGGCGTCGAGGCGTTCGGCGACGATCTCCTCGATGAAGGGCTCCAGCCTGCGCATCCGCCGGTTGGTGAACTCGGGGGTGAGCATCTGGCGCAGCCGCGTGTGGTCCGGCGGGTCGTACTGCAGGAGGTTGCCCTCCTGGATCTGGCGCCGCCGGTCCTCCTCGGTGTCGGCGGGCGGCATGGTGCTGAAGCGGCCCGCGTCGCCGAGGATCTGGCGCACCTCGGCCTGGCCGGTGGCGACCCAGTCGCGCGGGGTTTCGAGCAGCGGCGTCTCCCGGCTCAACCGGCGCAGCTCGGGCAGGGGTTCGAGACCGTCCCTGCGGTTGTGTACGGGAATCTCGGGTGACTTGGCCATGCGCGCGCTCCTTCTCCCTGAATTCGTGCGTCTTTTCTGCACGCCGCCGGGCCCGAGGGCGCGCTTTTCCGGGCCGCACCGCGGGATACGGAATCCGGGTTGCCGGATTCCGTATCCCGCAATGCAACGCTCATTTCTCCGGGGCCCCGCCGGAAATGCCCAGCCGCCCGGCGAGAATGCGGCCGATGTGCGCCGCGGGTGCGGATTTCAGCATTCCGAAGTGGTTGGCCTCGATCTCGTGCGGTTCGACGTTTCCGGCGACGTACGGCTTCCAGCTCTCGACCGCGTCGGCGACGGGGAGCCCCGCCGGGCGGTCCTCGGTGGCGGCGAAGAGCAGCAGGTCGCCCGTCGTACGGCGCGGGGTGTGCTCGGGGGCGAACCCGGCCGAGTTCCGCATGACCTGCTCCATCCGCGAGCGCAGCCGGCCGCTGACCCCGGGCACCGCGGCTTCGTCACCGCCGGGGCCGAGGAGCCGTCCCTGCGGCACGGAGGTGGCGGCGGCGCGGCCGGCGGCGTCCTCGTTGGAGAACAACGAAGTGCCGGCCCCGCCGTCGGGGTACGCGTCCAGCAGCGCGAGCAGTTCCACCCGCTCGCCCTGCTCCTCCAGCCGGGCCGCGACCGCCTGCGCGAGCATGCCGCCGAAGGACCAGCCGAGCAGGTGGTACGGGCCCTCCGGCTGCACGGTCCGCATCTCGTCGGCGTAGTCGGCGGCCATCTCGGCGACGCTCTTGGGCATCGGCTCGGGCCCGGCGAGGCCGCGCGCCTGGATGCCGTACACCGGCCGGTCCGGCGGGAGATGAGGCACGAGGACCGCGTAGCTCCAGGCGAGGCCGGTGGCGGAGTGCACGCAGAACAGCGGCGCGCCGCTGCCTTCCTTGCGCAGCGGGAGCAGCACGCCGAGGTCGCCGCCGCCCTCGGGGCGGCGGGCCTGCGCGAGCGCCGCGTCGTGCTCCTCCGCCTGCCGGTCGCGTACGGTCAGCAGCCCCGCGGTGCTCCACCTGGCGCGCTCGCCGGTGCGCAGCATCCGCTCCCCCGCCGGGCCGTACGGGCAGGCGACGAAGTGCTCGCCGGTGAGGCGGGTGCTGCCGTGGTAGCCGCGGGCGAGGGTGGCTCCGGCGACGTACAGGTCGCCGACGGCGCCGGGCGGGACGGGGCGCAGCCGGTCGTCGAGGACGTAGGCGCGGGTGCGGGGCCGCAGGCTGCCGGTGGGCACCTCGGCAGGGAGGGGTGCGCCGGGGGCGGTGCGGTGGTGCAGCCAGGTTCCCGCGGTGCCGGCCGGGCCGTAGCCGGTGACCAGAGCGGCGTCCGGGTGCCGGGCGCGCCATTCGCGGGCGTCGACGTCGGAGGCGGCGGCGCCGTCCTCGATGACGGTGACCTCCGCGAACGACGGGTCGCCCGCGGGCAGTTCGGCCAGGGTCCACAGCAGGTCGCGGGTGGTGAGCGCGCGGCGGGCGGCGCGGGGGTCGGGCTTGCCGAGCAGGACGCTCTCACCGGCGCAGAGCGCGCGGAGCAGCGGGGTCACCACGGCCTCGACGGGGGCGCGCTCGTCCAGGGTCAGGTGCCGCGCGCCCTCGTCGGCCGCGGCTGCTGCGGCTGCGTCTCCGGCCTCGTCGGCTCCGTCCGCGAGGTGGCTGACCAGCGAGCGGTGCTCGACCACGACGCCCGCGGGCACGCCGTGCGGCGTCGTGGCGTCCAGCAGCAGCGCGGCGTGGCCGGGCCGCGGCGGCGCGGTGCCCGTCTCGGCGGGGCCCGGTCCCGCGTACGTGCCGCGGGCGGCGGCCAGGACGGGGTTGCCGAGCGGGACGACCGTCATCGCGTGGTCGGCGGGCAGCAGTCCTGCGGTGGTCGCGGTGCAGATCAGCGCGCCGGGCCGGTGGCCGCGCAGCGGCGCGAGCGCCTGCAACGGCCGGTCGGGGCCGGTGAACAGGCAGGCGGCGCCGGCCTTGAGTACGCCGAGCAGCGCGACGGCCAGCCGGGCGCCCAGCGGCAGTGCCACGGCGACGACGTCCTCCGCACCGACGCCGCGGGCGGCCAGCCGGCGGGCGAGCATCCCGGAGGCGGTGTCCAGCGCCCCGTACGTCAGCGCGCCGTCCTGGTCGGTGACGGCGACGGCGTCCGGGGTGCGGGCCGCCCGGTCGGCGAGGAGGCCGACGACGGTGGTGTCCGGCAGCGGCGCCGCGGTGTCGTTCCACTCCCGTACGAGCCGGTGGTGCTCGGCCGGGTCGAGCAGCACGTCGACGTCGCCGAGGCGCACGTCGGGGTCGTCCGCGACCTGCCGGAGCACGCGCACCAGGCGGCGGGCGAGGGCGGCGGCGGTGCCGGCGTCGAACAGCTCGGCGGCGTAGCGCAGGTGGCCGTCGAGGCCGTCCCCCGAACCGTCGGCGGAATACCACTCGCTGAGGCTCACCGACAGGTCCAGCTCGGACGCGGCGGGGCCGAGGTCGAGGCGGCCGGTGCTCAGCCCCGGCAGCTCGGAGGTGTCCTCCTCGTCGGTGGTGCCGTCGCGCACGTCGAGCACGACCTGCACGACGGGGTGCCGCGCCGCGGACGGCGGCAGCTCCAGCACGTCGACCAGGCGTTCGAACGGCAGGTCCTGGTGGCGGCGCGCTTCGAGGTTCGCCTCCCGTACGCGGCCGAGGAGTTCGCGGAAGGTGGGGTCCCCCGAGGTGTCGGTGCGCAGTGCGACCGGGCCGGCGAAGGGGCCCACCACGCCCTCCAGCGCGCCCTCCTCGTCCCGCCGCGGCAGCAGCGCGCCCACGGTGACGTCGGTGCCCGCGCCCAGCCGGGTGAGCAGCAGCGCAAGCGCCGCCTGCACGACGGTGAACGCGCCTTCGCCGGCCTCGTCCAGCTCCGTCAGCCGCTCGTGCACGTCGCCCTCGACGCGCAGCGGCACCTGCCCGGTGCGGTGCGCCGCGAGCTGGGGCCGCGGCCGGTCGGCGGGCAGCCGCAGCTCCGGGGCGAGCCCGGCGAGGGTGTCCTTCCAGTACGCGAGTTGGTCGCTGATCAGGCTCTCCGGGTCGTCCTCGCCGGCGAGGAGTTCGCGCTCCCAGAGGGCGTAGTCGGCGAACTGCAGCGGCAGCGGCGCGCGTTCGGGCGTACGCCCCTCGCGGCGCGCCCCGTACGCCGCCGACAGGTCGCGCAGCATGACATCGAGCGACTCGTCGTCGGCGGCGATGCGGTGCACGACGAGGAGCAGCACGTGCTCCGTCTCCGACAGGGCGAACAGCGTCTGTGTCCACGGCAGTTCGCGGGTGAGGTCGAAGGAGTGCGCGGCGCGGTCCGCGAGCAGCTCCGGCAGCTCCGCTTCGGTCGCGGGGACCACCTCCGGCGCGGGCCGGGCGGCGGCCGCGCCGAGGACGTGCTGCCGCAGGTCGGCGCCGCCTTCGGCAGCGAAGGTGGTGCGCAGCGTGTCATGGCGGGCCGCGACGTCGCCGAGTGCCGCGCCGAGCGCGTCGCGGTCCAGCTCGCCGGTGAGGCGCAGCGCGACGGAGGTGCGGTACGCGGCGGAGTCCTCGGCGAGCCGGGACATCAGCCACGTGCGCACCTGGCCCGCGGACGCCGGCACCTCGTCGGGGTGCTCGACGGCGCGCAGCGCGGGGCGGGTCCTGGACGCCAGCATCCGCGTCACGCCCACGGGGGTGGGGGCGCCGAAGAACTGCCGCATGTTCAGCTCGGCGCCGAAATCCTCCCGGATCCGCCCGGCGAGGCGCATCGCGAGGCCGGAGTCGCCGCCGAGGTCGAAGAAGCTGTCGTCGGCGCCGACCCGTTCGACGCCGAGGACGTCGGCGAAGAGCACGCACAGTGCCTCCTCGGTCTCGCCCTCGGGCGCGCGGCCGGTGGCGCGCTCGGCGAAGTCCGGGGCGGGCAGGGCGGCGCGGTCGAGCTTGCCGCTGGGCGTCAGCGGCAGGCTTTCGAGCGCGAGCACGGCGGCGGGCACCATGTGCGCGGGCAGCCGGGCGGCGGTGTGTGTGCGCACCGCGTCGATGTCCGCCTCCGGGCCCCCGGGGACGACGTAGGCGACGAGGCGCTTGTCGCCGGGGCGGTCCTCGCGTACGACGACGGCCGCGCGGGACACGTCGGGATGGGCGGCGAGGACGGCCTCGATCTCGCCCGGTTCGATGCGGAAGCCGCGGATCTTGACCTGCTCGTCGGCGCGGCCGCGGAAGGCCAGTTGCCCGTCGGTCGTCCAGGCGGCGAGGTCGCCGGAGCGGTACATGCGCGCGCCGGGCTCGAAGGGGCAGGCGACGAAGCGCCCGGCGGTGAGCCCGCCGCGGCCGATGTAGCCACGGGCCAGGCCAGGGCCCGCGATGTACACCTCGCCGGTGACGCCCTGCGGCACGGGCCGGAGGAAGTCGTCCAGTACGTAGGTGCGGGTGTTGCCGATCGGGCGGCCGATGGCGGGCGGCGGGCCGGCGGGGGTGATGTCCGCGTCGAGGGGGGTGGCGGTGGTGATGACGGTGGCCTCGGTCGGGCCGTACGTGTTCCACACCTTCGCCTGCCGCGTCCAGCGGGACGCCAGGTCGGCCGTCAGCAGTTCGGCGCCCAGCACCCAGTTCCGTACGCCCGTGACCGCGGCCGGGTCGAGAACGCTCATCAGCGACGGCACCACGCTGGCCACGGACACCCCGGCGCTACGGACCATCTCCGCCAGCGCCGCGGGCTCCACCCGCTCCTCCTCGGAGGCGAGGGCCAGCGTGCCGCCGGCGGCGAGGGTGACGGCGACGTCGAGGACGGCGGCGTCGAAGCTGAACGACGCGAACTGCAGCGCCGTCACACCCTCCGCCACCCCCAGCACCGGCCGCATCGCCTCGGCCAGGTTCGCCGGGCCGCGGTGGGGCACCGCGACGCCCTTGGGGCGGCCCGTGGAGCCGGAGGTGTAGATCACGTACGCGAGCTGCCCCGGCTCCAGCACCGTGCCCAGCGGCTCCACCGGCTCCGCCGCGATCTCCCCCGCGGCCTCGTCCAGCCGCACCGCGCCCTCGGGCGCCAGGTCTCCGGTGCTCAGCACCACGTGCGCGCCGCTGTCGGAGGCCATGAACGCCAGGCGCTCGGCCGGATAGGCGGGGTCGAGCGGCACGTACGCGCCCCCGGCCTTCCACACCGCGAGCATCGCCGCGATCATGCCGGCCCCGCGCGGCAGGCACAGCCCCACCCGGGACTCCCGGCGCACTCCGAGCCGCTGGAGATACCGCGCCAGCCGGTTGGCCCGGGCATCCAGCTCCCCGTACGACAGCTCCTCCGCACCGCACCGCACGGCAACCGCCTCCGGCGACCGCCGCGCCCGCTCCTCGAACCGGTCCAGCACCGACCCCGAAGGCACCGCCAGCTCCGTCGCGTTCCACCCCGACACGACCGGCGCCCGCTCCCCGGCCGCCAGCACGTCCACGTCCCCCACCCGCACCGTCGGGTCCGCCACCACCTGCTCCAGCACCCGCACCACCCGCTGGAAGATCGCCGTGGCCGCGGCGCGGTCGAACAGGTCTGGCCGGTAGTCGAGTTTGCAGCGCAACCGGTCCCCGGCCGGGGTCACGACGAGCGTCAGCGGGTAGTGCGCCGCGTCCCGGGACATGCCCGACGGGCGGATGGTCAGCTCCTCCGGCCCGGCCGCCCCGGCGGGCGGCGGGGGGAAGCTCTCGTAGAGCACCAGCGTGTCGAAGACCGCGCCGGGGCCCGCGAGGCGCTGCACCTCCGGCAGCCCGAGGTGCTGGTGCGTCATCAGCTCCGACTGGCGCCGCTGGAGGTCGGCCAGCAGCTCCGTCACCGGCTGCGCGCCGTCGAGCCGTACGCGCACCGGCAGGGTGTTGAGCAGCAGGCCCACCATCGACTCGACGCCCGCCAGCTCCGCGGGCCGTCCGGCGGCGGTGGCGCCGAAGACGACGTCCGTGCGGCGCGCCAGCCGGGCCAGGACGAGCGACCAGGCGCCCTGCACCACGGTGTTGAGGGTCAGGCCCCGGGCGCCGGCCAGGTCCCGCAGGCCCGTCGTGACGTCCTCGGGGACGTCACCGAAGACGTGCTCGGGGAAGACGGCCGCGCGCGTCGGGTCGGCGGGGACGACGAGCGTCGGCTCGTCGGCTCCCGCCAGCGCCGCCCGCCAGGCGGCCCGCGCCGCGTCCTTGTCCTGGCGGCCCAGCCACGCCAGGTACTGGCCGTACGAGGGCACTCTCCTCAGCCGCGAGGCGTCGCCCCCGGCCGCGTAGACGGCGGACAGCTCGGTGAGCAGGACGGGCATCGACCAGCCGTCCATGAGGATGTGGTGGAACGTCATCACCAGCCGGTGCCGTTCCTCCCCGAGGCGGACGAGGAGGAAGCGCATCAGCGGCGCGCTCGCCAGGTCGATCCGCTCGGCGAGGCGGCGCGCCGTGAGCCGGTCCAGCTCGGCCCTCGCGTCGTCCTCGGTGAGCCCCGACAGGTCCTCCTCCCGCCACGGCAGCTCCACGTCGCGCGCGATGACCTGCACCATCTTCGCTCCGCTGACCTGCCGGAAGCAGGCGCGCAGCGCGGCGTGCCGGGCGAGGAGCGCCTGCCACGACGCGCGCAGCCGGGCGGGGTCCAGCGGTCCTTCGATGTCCAGGGCGGACTGCACGGTGTAGACGTCGGGTCCGGTGCCGGCGAGCGCCGCGTGGAAGAGCATGCCTTCCTGCAGCGGCGACAGCGGCCACACGTCCTCGACCAGGGATCGGCTCATCGCACTCTCCTCATCAACGGCTTCGCGCCGGTCGGCCCGGCTGGGACTGCTCGTCGGCGAACGCCGCTTCGAGCTCTTCGATCTGGTTCTGGGCGAGGTCGAGCAGGGGGAAGTCGGAGGGCGTGTGCCCGCCGGCGTCCGGGTCCTCGGTGTGCGCGGCGAGCCCGGCGAGCAGTTCCAGCCAGGCGGCGCCCAGGCGTTCGGCGTCCGCGTCGGCCAGCAGCCCGCCGGCCCACGACAGGGTCACCGTCAGCGCCGGGCCCGCGGGCCCGTCCTGCACGACGGCGCCCGCCTCCAGCGCGTGCGCCACGGGCATTTCGGCGGCGGCGGAGCCGCCGACCGCGGTCTCGCCGGCCGGCTGCCAGGCCCGTACGGGACCCGCGGGGCCGGCGGCGGGGAAGCGGCCGAGGTAGTTGAAGCCGATCTGCGGCCGCGGCAGCGCCGCCATCGCGTCCGCCGTCTCGGCGTTGAGGTGGCGCAGCAACTCGTGGCCGAGGCCGTCGCCGGGGATCTCCTGCGCCTGCTCCTTGACGGACTTCAGCAGCTCGCCGGCCGCGGCACCGCCGGTCCGTACGCCGTCGAGGTCGATGCCCGACGTCCGCAGCCGCAGCGGGTGCACGCCGGTGAACCAGCCCACCGTCCGCGTCAGATCGAGGTCGCCGACGGGCTCGCGGCCGTGCCCCTCGATGTCCACGAGCACGCCGTCGTACGCACCCGGCCGCCACCCCGCGACCGCCCCCGCCAGCGTGGCGAGCAGCACCTCGTGGACCCCGCAGTGGAACACCCCCGGCGTGCGGCCGGCGAGCGTGGCGGACTGGGCCGCGGGCACGGTCCAGGAGCGGTTGCGCAGCGTGGGGGCGGTGTCGACGGCCGGGTCGAGCGGCCGGTGGCCCAGCGGCGGCTCGGGCTCGCCGAGCAGCGCCGTCCACTGCTCCAGCTCCGCCCGCCGCCGCTCGCTCGCGGCCTCGGCCACGAGCGTGCGGGCCCAGCGGCGGAACGACACCGCCACCGGGTCGAGTACGGGCTCCTCCCCCGCGGCCGCGGCCTCGCACGCGGCCCGGAGGTCGGGCAGGAGGATCCGCCAGGACACCCCGTCGACCACGAGGTGGTGCACGGCGAGCACCACCCGCCCGACCCGCCCGGGGCCGGTGTCCAGCCAGACCGCCTGCGCCATCACGCCGGCCGCCGGGTCCAGCCGCGCGACCGCCTCGCGGGCCACGGCGCTGGCCGCCTCGTCGAGACCGTCGTCGGGCACGCCCGCGGCGTCGATACGGGTCACCAGCCCCGCGGCGTCGTACGTACCGCGCTCGGCGACGACGAGCCGGGGGTCCGCCGCGTCGGACAGGTCGGTGCGGGCCCGCAGCATGTCGTGCGTGTCGAGCAGCGCGCCGAGCCCCGTGGCCAGCACGTCCGCCGTGAGGTCCGCGGGGGCGCCGACGACGGTCCACTGCGCGAACCGGCCGCCCGCGACGCCTTCGCCGAGCCGCCGCATGACCGGCGTCCACGGCACCTCGCCGACACCCACGTCCGCCACCGCCGCCGCACCGTCCGCCGCCTGCACGACCAGCGCCAGCCGCTCCGGGGTCTTCTCCTCGAAGACCTGCCGCGGCGTCAGCACGTACCCCGCGCGCCGGGCGCGGGAGGCGAGCTGCATCGACGTGATGGAGTCGCCGCCCAGCGCGAAGAAGCTGTCGTCGGGCCCGACCCGCTCCAGCGCCAGCACCTCGGCGAACAGCGCGCACAGCGCCGCCTCCGCCGCCGTGCGCGGCTCGCGGGCGGAGACCAGCCCGGCGAAGTCGGGGGCGGGCAGCGCCCCGCGGTCCACCTTGCCGTGCGGGGTGAGCGGCATCCGCTCCAGGGGTACGACGGCGGCCGGCACCATGTACTCGGGCAGCCGTTCGCGCACGTACTCGCGCAGCGCGGACGGCAGTTCGCCGTCGTCGTACGCGCCTGAGGGGACGACGTAGGCGACAAGCCTGCTCTCGCCGGGCCGGTCCTGCCGGGCGACGACCACGGCCTGGGCGACGTCCGGGTGCGCGCCGAGCGCGGCCTCGATCTCGCCGGGCTCGATGCGGTGGCCGCGTACCTTGACCTGCTCGTCGGCCCGGCCGGCGAAGACCAGTTCGCCGCCGCCGGTCCAGCGCGCCAGGTCGCCGGTGCGGTACATCCGCTCGCCGGGCGCGAACGGGCACGCCACGAACCGCTCCGCGGTCAGCCCGGGACGGCCGCGGTAGCCGCGGGCCAGGCCGGGACCGGCGACGTACAGCTCGCCGGTGACGCCCGGCGCGACGGGCTGCAGGAACGCGTCGAGGACGTACGCGCGGACGTTCGCCATGGGGGCGCCGATGGGCACGGGGTCGGTGCCGGGCGTCAGCGGTGCGCTCATCGCGGCGCAGACGGTGACCTCGGTGGGCCCGTACGCGTTGATCATCCGCCGCCCCGGCGACCAGCGGTCGACCAGCCCGGGCGGGCACGCCTCACCGGCGACGACGAGGGTTTCGAGGGTGTCCGGCAGCTCGTCGGCGACGGCGGGCACGCTCGGCGGGACCGTCACGTGGGTGGCACCGGCGGCGCGGAGGGCGTCGCCCAGGGAGACGTGCGGCGGCAGTTCGCCTGCGGCGGGGACGACGAGGGCCGCGCCCGACAGCAGCGCCATGCACAGCTCGGAGACCGCGGCATCGAAGCTCACCGACGCGAACTGCAGGACCCGCGACCGCGGGGCGACCGCGAAGCGGTCGATCTGCGCGCGGGCCAGGTTGCCCAGGCCGCGGTGGGAGACGACGACGCCCTTGGGGGTGCCGGTGGAGCCGGAGGTGTAGATGACGTACGCGGCATGATCGGCCGTCAGCGGACCCCGCCACTCGTCCGCCCGCAGCATCCCGCCGGGGTACGTGGCCACATCGGCGGCCACCGCCGGGTCGTCCAGCACGACGGTCCGGAAGCCGTCCGGGAGCACGTCGTACGTCGCCGCCGTGCACAGGACCACGGCGGGATCGGCGTCTCCCAGCACGAACGCCAGCCGCTCGGCGGGGTACTCGGGGTCCACGGGCACGAAGACGCCCCCGGCCAGCGACACCGCAAGCAGCGCCTCGACCTGGGCCGCCGACCGCTCCGCCACCACCGCCACCCGGACCTCGGGCCCCACGCCCGCCGCCACGAGATACCGGGCCAGCCGCCCCGCACGGTCCGCCAACTCCCCGTACGACAGCGACTCGTCCCCCGCCACCAGCGCGACCGCCTCCGGCGACCGCCCCACCTGGGCACCGAACAGCTCGGGCAGCGGTGCAGCGGGGAGCGGGGCCCCGGTGCGGTTCCACTCGTCGGTCACCAGCGCCCGGCTCGCCTCGGTCACGGCGGCCACGCGTCCCACGGGCGCAGCGGGGTCGGCGACGAGTTGCGCCAGCACGTGCTCGAAGGAGGCGAGGATGTCCTCGGCGCGGTCGCGGTCGAAGACGTCGGGACGGTAGATGAAGTCGCCCTGGATGCGCTCGCCGGGGACGGCGATCAGCGTCAGCGGGTAGTGGCCGGTGTCCTCGGTGACGCCCGCGGGGCGGATCGTCAGCGCCCCGGGGCCGGACGAACCGGCGGCGGGCGCCGGGTAGTTCTCGAAGACCACGAGCGTGTCGAACGTGCCGCCCGCGCCCGCCGCCTTCTGCACCTCCTGGAGCCCGATGTGCTGGTGCGCCATGAGCGCCACCTGCCGCTCCTGCAGCCCGGCGAGCATGTCCGCCACCGGCTGCGCGCCGTCGAGCCGGATGCGTACCGGCAGGGTGTTGATGAACAGCCCGATGATCGACTCCACGCCCGGCAGCTCCGGCGGGCGGCCCGCGGCGGTGGCGCCGAACACCACGTCGTCCCGGCCCGCGAGCCGCGCCAGCACCAGCGCCCACGCGCCCTGCACCACGGTGTTCACGGTCACCCCGTGCGTCCGCGCCAGCTCCGCCACTCCCGCCGACAGCTCCGCGCCGAACTCGTAGCGCACCCGCTCCGGCAGCACCGGCGCCCGCACCGACTCCGCCGGCACGACGAGCGTCGGCTCGTCGGCCCCGGCCAGCTCCGCGCGCCACGCCTCCCGCGCCGCATCCTCGTCCTGGCGGGCGAGCCAGCCGAGGTAGTCGGCGTACGAGGCGACGGCCGGCAGCCGGCTCCGGTCGCCGGCCGCGGCGTATGCGGCGGAGACCTCGCCGATCAGCAGGGGCAGCGACCAGCCGTCCATGACGATGTGGTGGTTGCTGACCAGGAGCTGGTGCCGGTCCTCGCCGAGACGTACCAGCAGGAACCGCAGCGGCGGCGCGCTGGCGAGATCGAAGCGCTCGGCCCGGTCCTCTTCCGTCAGGCGCCGCAACTCGCGCGTCGCGTCGGCCGCGTCGAGCCCGGAGAGGTCGGCCTCGCGCCAGGGCAGCGGTACGTCGCGGGCGATGACCTGCACCGCCTCGCCCGACGCGAGCCGGTGGAAGCTCGCGCGGAGGATGGGGTGCCGGTCGAACACCGTCGCCCAGGCGGCGCGCAACCGGTCGGTGTCCAGCGGGCCGTCGAGCGCGAGGGCGCGGCGGCCCTCGTAGACGTCCGGTCCCGCGTCGTCGAAGCCGGCGTGGAACAGCAGCCCTTGCTGCAGCGGCGACAGCGGCCACACGTCGGCCAGCGCGGGCACCGCGGCCTCCAGCTCCGCCACGGCGTCCTGGGTGAGGGTGAGGAGCGGGAAGTCGGAGGGGGTGTGCCCGCCGGCAGCCGGATCGTCGGTGTGGGTGGCGAGCCCGGCGATCATGCGCAGCCAGGTGGCGCCCAGCCGGTCGGCGTCCGCGTCGTCCAGCAGCCCGCTCGCCCAGGTGAGCGTCAGCGTCAACTCCGGTCCGTCGGGCCCGTCCTGGACGACTGCCCCCGCCTCCAGCCCGTGCGCCACCGGCATATCGGGGGCGACGGAGCCACCAAGAGCGGTGTCGCCGGCGGGCTGCCAGGCGCGTACGGACGAAGCCGGGGCAGCGGCGGGGAAGCGGCCGAGGTAGTTGAAGCCGATCTGGGGGTGCGGCACGGCGGCCATGGCGTCGGCGGTCTCGGGATTGAGATGCCGCAGCAGGTCATGCCCGAGGCCGTCGCCGGGGATCGCCCGGACCTGCTCCTTCACGGACTTCAGCAGCCCGCCGGCGGCGGCGCCCCCGGCAAGGACGTCATCGAGGCGTACCCCGGAGACATCGACGCGCACCGGGTGGGAGCTGGTGAACCAGCCCACCGTGCGCGACAGGTCCACGCCCCCGTCCGACCCGCGGCCGTGCCCTTCGATGTCGACGAGCACGCCGTGGTCGGTCGTGTCGGCGCGCCAGTGGACGACGGCCCCCGCGAGGGTGGCGAGCAGCACCTCGTGCACCCCGGTGTGGAACGCGGCCGGCACCCGCCCGGCGACGACGGCGGCCTGAGCGGAGGGCACGGTCCACTCCCGGCGGCGCTGAGTGGCGGCGGTGTCGGCGACGGGGTCGAGGGGGCGGTGGCCGAGGGACGGTTCGGGGGTGCCGAGGAGGTCGGTCCAGGGCTGGAGTTCGGCGGTGCGGTGACTGCTCGCCGCCTGGGCGACGAGTTCGCGTGCCCAGTGCCTGAAGGGGGTGGGGACGGGGTCGAGGTCGGGTTGCCGGTTGTCGGCGACCTCAGCGCAGGCGGATTGGAGGTCGGGGAGGAGGATCCGCCAGGACATGCCGTCGACCACGAGGTGGTGGACGACGAGGACCAGCCGGCCGACCCGGGACGGCCCGGCGTCCAGCCAGACGACGTGCAGCATCGCCCCGCTGGCGGGGTCGAGTCGGGCAACGGCGGTGCGGGCTTCGGGGGCGGCCAGGGCGTCGAGGTCGGTCGTGCCGGTGGCGTCGATACGGGTGACGAGACGGGCCGGGTCGACGGCGCCCCGTTCCGGGACGACGAGGCGGGGATTCGCCGGATCCGAGACGTCGGCACGGGCGCGGAGCATGGCGTGCGTATCGAGCAGGGCGCCGAGGCCGCCGGTCAGTACGGGGCGGGTGAGAGACGCGGGCGCGCCGACGACCATCCACTGAGCGAAGTCGGCGTCCGCCGCCCGTACGCCCTGCGCCCGCATCGCCGGCGTCCACGGCACCTCGCCGGTGTCCCGGGCGTGGGCGGGGGCCGGAAGAGCGGTCCTGGCGGCACCGGCGACGACGGCCAGCCGCTCGGGGGTCCGCTGCTCGAAGACCTGCCGCGGCGTGAGCACGAGCCCTTCGCGACGGGCGCGGGAGGCGAGCTGCATGGAGGTGATGGAGTCACCGCCGAGAGCAAAGAAGTCGTCGTCCGCGCCGACCCGCTTGAGCGAGAGGACGTCGGCGAAGAGTGCGCACAGCGTCTCCTCCGCCGCGCCTTCGGGCGCGCGACCGGTCGCCCGCTCGCCGAGGTCGGGTGCGGGGAGCGCGGCGCGGTCGGTCTTGCCGTTGGGCGTCAGCGGCAGCGCGTCGAGAACCACGACGACAGCCGGCACCATGTGCTCGGGCAGTCGGGTGGCGGCGAGTTCGCGTACGGCGTCGGTGTCGACGTCGCCGACGACGTAGGCGACGAGGCGTTTGTCGCCGGGGCGGTCTTCGCGTACGACCACGGCGGCGTGCGACACGTCGGGATCGGCGGCGAGGACGGCTTCGATCTCGCCCGGTTCGATACGGAAGCCGCGGATCTTGACCTGCTCGTCGGCGCGGCCGGCGAAGTGCAGCAGCCCGTCGTCGGACCACCGGGCCAGGTCACCCGAACGGTACATGCGCACGCCCGGCTCGAAGGGGCAGGCGACGAAGCGTTCGGCGGTCAGCCCGCCGCGGCCGATGTAACCGCGAGCCAGGCCCGGGCCGGCGATGTACAACTCGCCGGTGATTCCCGGAGGTACGGGCCGGAGGAAGTCATCCAGCACGTAGGTACGGGCGTTACCGATCGGCCGGCCGATGGCCGGAGGCGCATCGTGCGGCTCGATACCCGAATCCAGCAGGGTGGCGGTCGTGATCACGCTGGCCTCGGTCGGGCCGTACGTGTTCCACACCCGCGCCTGCCCGGTCCAGCGGGACGCCAGGTCCGCGGTCAGCAGTTCGGCGCCGAGCACCCAGTTCCGCACACCCGTGACCGTGGCCGGGTCGAGGACGCTCATGAGGGACGGCACCACGCTGGCCACCGAGACACCCGAACTGCGGATCATCTCCGCCAGCGCCGCAGGCTCTTCGCGCTCCTCACCCGTCGCAACCGCCAACGTGCCACCCGCCGCCAGCGTGACCGCGACATCCAGCACCGCGGCATCGAAGCTGAACGACGCGAACTGCAACACCGTCACACCCTCGGCAACACCAAGGACCGCACGCATCGCCTCCGCCAGGTTCGCCGCACCATCATGCGGAACCGCCACCCCCTTCGGGCGGCCCGTCGATCCCGACGTATAGATCACATACGCGAGTTGCTCCGGCTGGATCGTCGTACCCAAGGGTTCCGCCGACTCCGCCGAGATCTCCCCCGCGGTCTCGTCCAGCCGCACCGCGCCCTCGGGTGCCAGGTCTCCGGTGCTCAGCACCACCTGCGCACCGCTGTCGGCGACCATGAAAGCCAACCGCTCCGCCGGATAGGCGGGGTCAAGCGGCACATACGCGCCCCCGGCCTTCCACACCGCGAGCATCCCCGCGACCATCTCCACACCACGCGGCAAGCACAGCCCCACCCGCGACTCCCGGCCCACACCCAGCCGCTGGAGATACCGCCCCAGCCGATTCGCCCGCGCGTCCAGCCCTGCGTACGACAACACCTCTGCCCCGCAGCGCACGGCGACCGCCTCCGGCGCCTGCCGCACCCGCTCCTCGAACCGGTCCAGCACCGAACCCGCGGGCACGGCAAGGCGCGTGGCGTTCCATTTCGACACCACCGCCGCACGCTCGCGGACGTCCAGCACCTCCACGTCTCCGACCCGCACCTCTGGTTCCGCCACCACCTGCTCCAGCACCCGCACCAACCGCCGCGCCAGCGCCTCCGCCTCGTCCGCCCCGAAAAGATCCGGTCGATACGTCACCCGTACGTGCAGCCGGTCCGCCGGTACCACGCCGATGGCCAGCGGGTAGTGCGTGCCGGCCATGCTGCGTACCTGGGTGATGCCGATGGTGTCGTCCGCGGGTCCGGTCCCGGGCAGCTCCAGGTCGTTCCGCGGGTAGTTCTCGAACATCAGCATCGTGTCGAAGGTCGCGCCCGCTCCGGCGAGTTCCTGGATCTCCTGGAGACCCAGGTGCTGGTGCCCCATCAGCGCCGACTGCCGCCGCTGCAAGTCCGCCAGCAGATCCGCCACCCGCTGCCCGCCGTCCAGGCGCACCCGCACCGGCAACGTGTTGATGAACAACCCCACCATCGCCTCGACACCCGGCAACTCCGCCGGACGCCCCGCCACCGTCGCACCGAACACCACATCCGAACGACGCACCAACCGCGCCAACACCAACGCCCACGCCCCCTGCACCACCGTGTTGACCGTCAGCCCACGCCCACGCGCCCACACCCCCAGCGCAGCCGTCGCCTCGTCCGTGAGCCCGACCAGGCACTCCTCCGGCACGACGGGTTCGCGCCCCGGGTCGGCGGGCACGATCAGCGTCGGCTCGTCCACTCCCGCCAGCTCCGCCCGCCACGCCTCCCGCGCCGCGTCCTTGTCCTGCCGGCGCAGCCACGCCAGGTAGTCGCCGTACGAGGCGGCGGGTTTGCGACCGGAGTCGGTGCCCCCGGCCGCGTACACCTCGGCGACCTCGTTGAAGACGACCGGCATCGACCAGCCGTCGGCCAGGATGTGGTGGCTGGTGATGACCATCCGGTGCGCGCGGTCGCCGAGGCGGATCAGCAGGAACCGCAGCAGCGGTGCCCGGCCCAGGTCCATCGGCTGCCGCAGTTCCTCCGCCGCCAGCCGTTCCACCGCTTCGGGCACGCCGGTGTCCGTCCCCGACAGATCCGCTGTTCGCCAGGGCAGCGGCACGTCACGCTCGACGACCTGCACCGCCTCTCCCGACGCGGCCAGCCGGTGGAAGCTCGCGCGCAGCGCGGTGTGGCGGGCGAGGACGGTCTCCCAGGCGGCGCGCAGGCGCCGGGTGTCCAGGGGCCCGTCGAGGGCCAGGACGCGCTGGCTCTTGTAGACGTCCGGGCTGTCGTCGTCGTAGGTGGCGTGGAAGAGCATGCCTTCCTGGAGGGGCGACAGCGGCCAGATGTCCGCCGGCGCGGGCACGGCCGCCTCCAGTTCCTCGACGGCCTCCTGGGTGAGGGTCAGGAGCGGGAAGTCGGAGGGGGTGTGCCCGCCGGCCGCCGGGTCCGCGGTGTGGACGGCGAGCCCGGCCAGCAGTTCCAGCCAGGCGGCGCCCAGGCGTTCGGCGTCCGCGTCGGCCAGCAGCCCGCCGGCCCACGACAGGGTGATGCTCAGCTCGGGCCCGGCCGCCGTGTCCCGGACGGCGGCGCTCGCCTCCAGGGCGTGCGCCAGCGGCAGGCCCGGGTCGACGGAGCCGCCGACGGCGGTGTCGCCGGCGAGCTGCCAGGCACCGGCGGGACCCGAGGGGCCGCCGGAGGCGAAGCGGCCGAGGTAGTTGAAGCCGATCTGCGGCTGCGGCAGCGCGGCCATCGCGTCGGCCGTCCCGGGGTTGAGGTAGCGCAGCAGTTCGTAGCCGAGGCCGTCCCCGGGGACGGCGCGCGCCTGCTCCTTCACGGCCTTCAGCAGCGCACCCGCCGCCGGATCGCCGTTGCGTACGCCGTCGAGGTCGATGCCCGAGACCGAAGCCCGCACGGGCCGGGCGCTGGTGAACCAGCCCACCGTACGTGCGAGATCGGCATCCCCGACCGGTTCGCGCCCGTGCCCCTCGATGTCCACGAGCACGCCGTCGTACGCACCCGGCCGCCACCCCGCGACCGCCCCCGCCAGCGTGGCGAGCAGCACCTCGTGGACGCCGGTGTGGAAGGCGACCGGGGTGTGGCCCGTCAGCGTCTCGGCCTGCGCGGCGGGCACGGTCCATGTGCGCGTGCGCAGGGTCGCCGCGGTGTCGCGCGCCGGGTCGAGCGCGCGCGTGCCGAGCGGCGGCTCGGGCGCGCCGAGCAGGTCGGCCCAGGCGGCGGCCTCCGCCGTCCGCTCCGGCTGCCCGGCCTGCGCCGCCAGCTCCCGCGACCAGCGCCGGAACGACGTCGCGACCGGCTCCAGCTCCGGCTTCCGCCCCTCCCCCACCGCCTCGCACGCGGCCCGCAGGTCCGGCAGCAGAATCCGCCACGACACCCCGTCGACCACGAGGTGATGGACCACCAGCGCGATCCGACCGATCCGGACGGGCCCCGCGTCCAGCCAGACGACCTGGATCATGACCCCGGCCGCCGGATCCAGCCGCCCGGCCGCGGCGCGGGCTTCGCGCTCCGCGAGCGCGTCGAGACCGCCGCCGTCGGGGTCGTCCGCGTCCGACGCGTCGATACGGGTGACGAGCGCGACCGGGTCGACCGAGCCGCGCTTGCCGACCGTCAGCCGCGGGTGTGCCGCGTCCGCCAGGTCGGTACGGGCCCGGAGCATGTCGTGCGCGTCGAGCACCGCGTCCAGCCCGCCGGTCAGCGCCGCGAGCCCCAGGCCCGCGGGTGCGCCCGCGACCGTCCACTGCGCGAACCCGGGCGCCGCGGCCCCTACGCCCAGCCGCCGCATGACCGGCGTCCACGGCACCTCGCCCACGCCGTCGTCCCGTACCGCGGACCGGGGGCGCGCAGAGCCGGCGATCAGGGCGAGGCGCTCCGGGGTCTTCTCCTCGAAGACCTGCCGCGGCGTCAGCACGTATCCCGCGCGCCGGGCGCGGGAGGCGAGCTGCATCGAGGTGATGGAGTCGCCGCCCAGCGCGAAGAAGTCGTCGTCCGCACCGGCCCGCTCCAGCCCCAGCACCTCGGCGAACAACGTGCACAGCGCCTCCTCCGCCGCGCCCGCGGGCGCCCGGCCGGTCGCGCGCCCGGCGAAGCCGGGGGCGGGCAGCGCCGCCCAGTCGACCTTGCCGTTGACCGTCAGCGGCAGCTCGTCGAGCACCACCACCGCGGCCGGAACCATGTACTCCGGCAGGACGGCGGCGACGTGCCCGCGCAGTTGCTCCGCCTCGACGGGCCGGCCGTCCGGCACGACGTAGCCGATGAGCCGCTTCTCGCCCGGCCGGTCCTCGCGCGCCACGACCACCGCCTGCGCGACGTCCTCGTGGACGGCGAGGACGGACTCCACCTCGCCCAGCTCCACCCGGTAGCCGCGGATCTTCACCTGCTCGTCGGCGCGGCCCGCGAAGTGCAGCAGCCCGTCGTCCGTCCAGCGCGCGAGGTCCCCCGTGCGGTACATCCGCCCGCCCGTGTCGAACGGGCAGGCCACGAACCGCTCGGCGGTCAGTGCCGCGCGCCCCAGGTAGCCGCGGGCGAGGCCGGGTCCGGCGACGTACAGCTCGCCGACGACGCCGGGGGGCACCGGCTGCAGGAACGCGTCCAGCACGTACACCCGCCTGTTGGCCATCGGCCGGCCGATGGGCAGCACGGCGCCCGCCGTGTCGCCGGGGCCCAGCGCGTGCCACGTCGCGCAGAGCGTGATCTCGGTGGGCCCGTACAGATGCCGTACGGAGAGGTCGGGGCACGCCTCACGGACGCGCGCGACCGCCGCGGCCGACACCACGTCGCCGCCGGTGAGCACTTCGCGCAGGCCGGCGAAGCACTCCGGGGCCTCCTCGGCGAGCACCCGGAACAGCCCGGCGGTGACGTGCAGTCTGCTCACCCCCGCAGCGACCACGGCCCGCCGCACCCGCTCCGCGTCGACCACGCCCGGCTCGGCGATCACGACCCGGCCGCCGGCGGCGAGCGGCACCCACACCTCGTACAGCGAGATGTCGAACGCGTGCGGCGCGTGCATCAGCACCGCCTCGCCCGGCCCGGCAGCCCAGCCGCTCTCACCGGCCAGCACCACGACGGCGCCGTGCGGCACGGCCACGCCCTTGGGCGTCCCCGTCGAGCCGGAGGTGTACATCACGTACGCCGCGTCGGCGGCGCCCACCGGCACGGAGGCGGCGGTAGGGCGGGCGGCGAGGGCGGCCGCGGTCGGCGGGTCGTCGAGGACGACGAGCACCGCGGCGGCGTCGCCGGGCACCGCCGCCCGCGTCTCCCGGGTGCACACCACGGCCGCGGGGGCGGAGTCGGCCAGCAGGAACGCGACCCGCTCCGCGGGGTAGCCGGGGTCCACCGGCACATACGCGGCGCCGGCCTTCCACACGCCGAGCAGCGCCACGAGCAGGTCCGCCGACCGCTCCATGACGACCGCGACCCGGTCCCCGCGGCGCACCCCGGTGTCCGCCAGATGCGCCGCGAACCGCGCGGAGGCGGCGTCCAGTTCTCCGTACGACAGCGTCCGCGGCCCGTCGGTCACGGCGGGCGCGTCCGGCGACCGTACGGCGTGCGCGGTGAACAGCTCCGGCACGGAGGGGGCGGGCAGCGGCGCCCCCGTGGCGTTCCACTCCCCCACCACGCGCGCCCGGTCCGCGGCGGCGGCCATGTCGATCCGGCCCACGGGCGCCGCCGGATCCGCGGCGATCTGCTCCAGGACGCGCACCAGCCGCTCGAAGACGGCCCGGGCCGCGGCCCGGTCGAACAGGTCGGAGCGGTAGTCGAGCTTGAAGCTCATCTGCTCGCCGGGGGCGGCGACGAGCGTCAGCGGGTAGTGCGCCGCCTCCTGGCCGCCTGCCACGCGCAGGGCGAACATGCCGGGGTCGGGGGCCCCTTCGGGCGGCAGGGGGTAGTTCTCGTAGACGACGATCGTGTCGAAGACGCCGCCGGATCCGGCGATCCGCTGCACCTCGGGCAGGCCCAGATGCTGGTGTGCGACGAGCGCGGACTGCCGGTCCTGGAGGGCGGCGAGCATGTCGGCCACCGGCTGCGCGCCGTCGAGCCTGACGCGCACCGGCAGGGTGTTGATGAACAGGCCGACCATCGACTCGACGCCCGGCAGCTCCGGCGGCCGGCCGGAGGCGGTGGCGCCGAACACCACGTCCGTACGGCCCGCAAGCCGCGCCAGCACCAGCGCCCACGCGCCCTGCACGACGGTGTTGAGCGTCAGACCGCGGGCGCGCGCGAGCGCGACCAGGCCCACGTACAGCTCCTGCGGGATCTCGGCGATCAGGCTCTCCGGCGCCACGGGCAGCCGGCCGGGGTCCGCTGGTGCCACGAGCGTCGGCGCGTCGGCCCCCGCCAGCTCCGCACGCCAGGCGGCCCGCGCGGCGTCCTTGTCCTGGCGCCGCAGCCACGCCAGATACTCGCGGTACGACGTGACCGGCGGCAGCCCGCGCGTGTCAGCACCCGCCGCGTACACCGCCGACAGCTCGCCGAGCAGCACCGGCATCGACCAGCCGTCCATGAGCACGTGGTGGCTGGTGACGACCAGCCGGTGGCGCTCGGCGCCGAGGCGGACGAGGAGCAGCCGCAGCAGCGGCGCGGCGGCCGGGTCGAACCGCTCCGCCCGTGCCCGGGCCGCCAGCCGCCCGGCCTCGGCGAGCGCGTCGGCCTCCGGCCGGTCGGAGACGTCGGCCACCTCCCACGGCAGCGCCACGTCCCGCGCGATGACCTGCACCGCCTCGCCCGACTTGCGCCGCCGGAAGCTCGCGCGCAGCGCGGCGTGCCGCTCCAGCAGCGCCTCCCACGACGCCCGCAGCCTCTCCGGGTCCACGGGGCCGACCAGTTCCAGCAGCCGCTGGCCCTGGTAGACGTCGGGGCCCTCCTGATCGAAGGCGGCGTGGAACAGCAGGCCCTCCTGCAGCGGCGACAGCGGCCACACGTCCTCGACAGCGGATCGGGTCATCGCTCTGTCTCTCCTCACGGCGGATCGCTGGCTGCGGCTTCTTTTCGTCTGCGGGTCTACGGGCTGGCGGGTCTACGGGCTGGCGGGTCCACGGATCTACGGGGCCGGGTTCATGGAAGGTCGTCTTCGGCGAGGTCGGCTTCGAACTCGTCCACCTCGTCCTGGCCGAGGTCGAGCAGCGCGAAGTCGGACGGGGTGTGCCCGCCGGCCGCCGGGTCCTCGGTGTGCGCGGCCAGCCCGGCGAGCAGCTCCAGCCAGGCGGCGCCCAGGCGTTCGGTCTCCTCGGCGCCGAGGAGACCGGCGGGCCGGCTCAGGGTCAGCGTCAGCTCGGGGCCGTCCGGGGTGTCGCGGACCACCGCGTTCGCCTCCAGCGCGTGTGCCACCGGCAGGCCGGGCGCGGCGGAGCCGCCGACCGCGGTCTCCCCGGCGGCCTGCCACGGCTCGGGGTCACCGGCTGGAGACGCGGCGGGGAAGCGGCCGAGGTAGTTGAAGCCGATCTGCGGGCGCGGCAGGGCGGCCACGGCGTCGGCGGTCTCGGGGTTGAGGTAGCGCAGCAGCCCGTGGCCGAGGCCGTCACCGGGCACGGCCTGCACCTGCTCCTTGACCGCCTTCAGCAGCGCCCCGGCTGCCGGTCCGCCGGCGCGCGCGTCGGAAAGGTCGACGCCGGAGGCATCGAGGCGCAGCGGGTGCACGGCGGCGAACCATCCGACCGTACGCGACAGATCCATGTCCCCGGCCGGCTGACGGCCGTGGCCCTCGATGTCGACCAGCACGCCGCGGTCCGTCGCGTCAGACCGCCACTGGACGACGGCCCCGGCGAGGGTCGCAAGCAGCACCTCGTGCACCCCGGTGTGGAAGACGGCGGGCGTACGGGCAGTAAGCGTCGCCGCCTGCTCGGCGGGCACGGTCCAGGTGTGCGAACGCATGGTCGCGGCGGTGTCGGCGAGGGGGTCGAGGGGGCGGTGGCCGAGGGGTGATTCGGCAGCGCCGAGGAGGTCGGTCCATGGCTGGAGTTCCGAGACCCGGTCATCAGTTGCAGCTTGGGTGACCAGCTCGCGTGCCCAGCGGCGGAAGGGGGTGGGTACGGGGTCGAGGGCGGGCTGCCGGTTGTCGGCGAGAGAAGCGCAGGCCGTTTGGAGGTCGGGGAGGAGGATGCGCCAGGACATGCCGTCGACGACGAGGTGGTGGACGACGAGGATCAGCCGGCCGACCCGGGACGGCCCGGCGTCCAGCCAGACGACACGGGCCATCGATCCGTCCTCGGGGCGCAACTGCGCGGCGGCGGCGCGGGCTTCGCGGGCGGCGAACGCGTCGAGGCCGGTGGTGCCGGCAGCGTCGATACGGGTGACGAGACCGGCGGCATCGGCGGTGCCGCGTTCGGGGACGACGAGGCGGGGGTTCGCCGGATCGGACATGTCTGCGCGGGCCCGTAGCACGTCGTGCGCGTCGAGAAGGGCGGCCACACCGGCGGTGAGCACGTCGAGCCCCAAAGTGGGGGGTGCGCCGACGACCGTCCACTGGGCGAAGCCGGGGGCCGCGGCCCGTACGCCGTGCGCCCGCATCACCGGCGTCCACGGCGCGTTACCCATACCCGTGTCCGCAACGGCCGGCGCCGACTCGGGCGCGGCCACCACGGCCAGCCGCTCGGGGGTCTTGGCCTCGAAGACCTGCCGCGGGGTGAGCACGAGCCCTTCGCGGCGGGCGCGGGAGGCGAGCTGCATGGAGGTGATGGAGTCGCCGCCGAGAGCAAAGAAGTCGTCGTCCGCACCCACTCGTTCGAGGCCCAGTACCTCGGCGAACAGCGCGCACAGGGCGGCCTCGGTGGGATTCGCGGGAGCACGGCCGGAGACGCGGTCGGCGAGGTCGGGTGCCGGCAGAGCGGCGCGGTCGGTCTTGCCGTTGGGTGTCAGCGGCAGCGCGTCGAGAACCACGACGACAGCCGGCACCATGTGCTCGGGCAGTCGGGTGGCGGCGAGTTCGCGTACGGCGTCGGTGTCGACGTCGCCGACGACGTAGGCGACGAGGCGTTTGTCGCCGGGGCGGTCTTCGCGTACGACCACGGCGGCGTGCGACACGTCGGGATGGGCGGCGAGGACGGCTTCGATCTCGCCCGGTTCGATACGGAAGCCGCGGATCTTGACCTGCTCGTCGGCGCGGCCGGCGAAGTGCAGCAGCCCGTCGTCGGACCACCGGGCCAGGTCACCCGAACGGTACATGCGCGCGCCCGGCTCGAAGGGGCAGGCGACGAAGCGTTCAGCGGTCAGCCCGCCGCGGCCGATGTAACCACGAGCCAGGCCCGGGCCGGCGATGTACAACTCGCCCACGACACCCGGGGGTACGGGCCGGAGGAAGTCATCCAGCACGTAGGTATGGGCGTTACCGATCGGCCGGCCGATGGGCGGGGGCGCATCGTGCGGCTCGATGCCCGAATCCAGCGGGGTGGCGGTGGTGATGACGGTGGCCTCGGTCGGCCCGTACGTGTTCCACACCTGCGCCTGCCCGGTCCAGCGGGACGCCAGGTCCGCGGTCAGCAGTTCGGCGCCGAGCACCCAGTTCCGCACACCCGTGACTGCGGCTGGGTCGAGGACGCTCATGAGGGACGGCACCACGCTGGCCACCGAGACACCCGAACTGCGGATCATCTCCGCCAGCGCCGCAGGCTCTTCGCGCTCCTCACCCGTCGCAACCGCCAACGTGCCACCCGCCGCCAGCGTGACCGCGACATCCAGCACCGCGGCATCGAAGCTGAACGACGCGAACTGCAACACCGTCACACCCTCAGCAACACCAAGGACCGCACGCATCGCCTCCGCCAGGTTCGCCGGGCCCTCATGCGGAACCGCCACGCCCTTCGGGCGGCCCGTCGATCCCGACGTATAGATCACATACGCGAGCTGCCCAGGCTCCAGCGCCGTCTGAAGCGACTCAGCCGACTCCGCCTCGACATCGGCTGCCGCCTCCTCCAGCCGCACCGCGCCCTCGGGCGCCAGCTCTCCGGTGCTCAGCACCACCTGCGCACCGCTGTCGGCGACCATGAAAGCCAACCGCTCCGCCGGATAGGCGGGGTCAAGCGGCACATACGCGCCCCCGGCCTTCCACACCGCGAGCATCCCCGCGACCATCTCCACGCCACGCGGCAAGCACAGCCCCACCCGCGACTCCCGGCCCACACCCAGCCGCTGGAGATACCGCGCCAGCCGATTCGCCCGCGCGTCCAGCCCTGCGTACGACAACACCTCTGCCCCGCAGCGCACGGCGACCGCCTCGGGAGCCCGCCGGGCCCGCTCCTCGAACCGGTCCAGCACCGACCCAGCCGGCACCGCCAACTCCGTGTCGTTCCACCCCGACACCACCGACGCCCGCTCCCCGGCCGTCAGCACCTCCACGTCCCCGACCCGCACCTCCGGGTCCGCCACCACTTGCTCCAGCACCCGCACCAACCGCCGCGCCAGCCCTTCCGCCTCATCGGTCCCGAAAAGATCCGGTCGGTAGGTCAGCCGGACTTCGAGCTGGTCGGCGACATCGACCCCGAGCGTCAGCGGGTAGTTGGTCGCTTCGCGGGAGTCCAGGACCTCGATGGACAGCGCGTCGCGGCCCGCGGTGTCCTCCGGCGGGCGCGGGTAGTTCTCGTAGACGACGAGGGTGTCGAAGGTCGCACCCGCTCCGCCCAGCTTCTGGATCTCCTGGAGACCCAGGTGCTGGTGCCCCATCAGCGCCGACTGCCGCCGCTGCAAGTCCGCCAGCAGATCCGCCACCCGCTGCCCGCCGTCCAGGCGCACCCGCACCGGCAACGTGTTGATGAACAACCCCACCATCGCCTCGACACCCGGCAACTCCGCCGGACGCCCCGCCACCGTCGCACCGAACACCACATCCGAACGACGCACCAACCGCGCCAACACCAACGCCCACGCCCCCTGCACCACCGTGTTGACCGTCAGCCCACGCCCACGCGCCCACACCCCCAGCGCAGCCGTCGCCTCCCGCCCCAGCCGCGCCTCGGTCTGCTCCGGAAGCACCGCCGCCCGCCCCGGATCCGCGGGCACCACGAGCGTCGGCTCGTCGGCACCGGCGAGCTCCGCCCGCCACGCCTCCCGCGCCGCCTCCTTGTCCTGCCGGCCCAGCCAGGCCAGGTAATCCCGGTACGGTGCGGTGCGCTTGAGCGCGGAGGCGTCGCCGCCCGCCTCGTACACCGCGGACAGCTCGCCGAGCAGCACCGGCATCGACCAGCCGTCCATCAGGATGTGGTGGGTCGTCATCACCAGCCGGTGCCGCCGGTCGCCGAGCCGGACGAGGAGCAGCCGCAGCAGCGGCGGCGCCGCGGGGTTCAGCCGCTGCGCGCGCTCCTCGGCGGCCAGCTTTTCGAGCCGGGCGGCGGCGTCCGGACCGGTGGCGCCGGACAAGTCGGCCTCGCGCCAGGGCAGCCGGACCTCGCGGGCGATGAGCTGGACGGCTTCGCCGGAGGCGCGCCGGTGGAAGCTGGCGCGCAGGGCGCCGTGGCGGGCGAGCAGCGTCTCCCAGGAGGCGCGCAGGCGGGCGGCGTCCAGGGGGCCGTCGAGGCCGAGGACGAACTGCACGGTGTAGAGGTCGGGGCCGGTGTCGTCGTAGCCGGCGTGGAACAGCAGGCCCTCCTGCAGCGGCGACAGCGGCCACACTTCCAGGGCCGGGCGGGTGGCGGCGGCGTGGGTCTTCACCGGGGCAGTCCTCCTTCGATCGTGCCGGCGATCTCTTCGAGCTGTTCGACGTCGTCCTGGCCGAGGTCGAGGAGGGGGAAGTCGGAGGGGGTGTGCCCGCCGGCCGCCGGGTCCGCGGTGTGCGCGGCGAGGCCGGCGAGCATCTCCAGCCAGGTGTGTCCGAGGAGTTCGACGTCGGCCCGGTCGAGCAGCTCGGGCGGCCAGCCGAGGGTGAACGACAGCTCGGGGCCCGCTGCCGTGTCGCGGATGACGGCGTTGGTCCCGAGCGCGTGCAGGATCGGCATGTCGGGGGGTGCGGTGCCGCCGACGGCGGTCTCGCCTGCGGGCTGCCATGCCTCGACCAGGCCCGCGGTGCCTCCGGCGGGGAACCGGCCGAGGTAGTTGAAGCCGATCTCCGGCTGCGGCAGCGCCGCCATCGCGTCGGCCGTCCCGGCGTTGAGGTAGCGCAGCAGCCCGTGGCCGAGGCCGTCGCCCGGTACGGCCTGGGCCTGCTCCTTGACTGTTTTGAGCAGCCGTCCGGCGGCCGGCCCGCCGGCGCGTACGTCGTCCAGGTCGACGCCGCGCAGGTCGAGGCGCAGCGGGTGGACGCTGGTGAACCAGCCCACCGTGCGGGACAGATCGTGGTCCCCGGCCGGTTCGCGGCCGTGGCCCTCGACGTCCACGAGGACGCTCCCGCGCGCACCCGGCCGCACGTGGGCCACCGCGGCGGCGAGGGTCGCGAGCAGCACCTCGTGGACGCCGCAGTGGAAGACGACCGGTGTACGGCCGGTCAGCGTCACTGCCTGGTCCGCCGGGACGGTCCACGACCGGTTCTGCAGCGACACGACGGTGCCGGTCGCCGGGTCCGGGGCGCGGCGGGTCAGCGCGGGCGCGCCGGTGCCGAGTTGCGCGGTCCACTGCTCCAGCTCGGACCGCCGCTCCTTGCTCGCTGCCTGCGCCGCCAGCTCCCCCGACCAGCGCCGGAACGACGTCGCGACCGGCTCCAGCTCCGGCTTCCGCCCCTCCCCCACCGCCTCGCACGCGGCCCGCAGGTCCGGCAGCAGAATCCGCCACGACACCCCGTCGACCACGAGATGGTGGACGAGGAGCGCGATGCGCCCCACCCGGGCGGGCCCGGCGTCGAGCCACACGGCGTGAAGCATGACGCCGTTCGCCGGGTCCAGCCGGGCGACGGCCGCGCGCGCGGCCTGCTCGGCGAGCCCGTCCAGGTCGTCGACGTCCGCGGCGTCGATACGGGTCACGCGGGCGGCCGGGTCCACCGAGCCGCGCTTAGCGACGAGGAGCCGGGGGGCCGCCTCGTCGGACAGGTCCGCTCTGGCCCGTAGCACGTCGTGGGTGTCCAGCAGCGCGCCGATGCCGCCGGCGAGCGCCTCGGGGCCGAGGCCCGCGGGGGCGCCGACGACCGTCCACTGCGCGAACTCCCGGCCCGCGGTCCGTAGCCCGAGCCGGCGCATCACCGGCGTCCACGGCACCTCGCCGATGCCGCCGTCCGCGCCGTCGGCCGCCGCGGGCGCCGCCGCCCGGGAGGCGGGCACGGCCAGGCGCTCGGGGGTCCGCTCGTCGAAGACCTGCCGGGGCGTGAGTAAGAGGCCGGCGCGGCGGGCGCGGGAGGCGAGCTGCATGGAGGTGATGGAGTCGCCGCCGAGAGCAAAGAAGTCGTCGTCCGCACCGACCCGTTCCAGTCCCAGCACCTCGGCGAAGAGCGCGCACAGTGCCGTCTCCGTCTCGCCCTCGGGCGGCCGGCCGGTGGCGTGCTCGGCGAAGTCCGGCGCGGGCAGGGCGGTCCTGTCGATCTTTCCGCTGGTGGTACGCGGCAGTATGGGCAGCGCGAGCACCGCCGCCGGCACCATGTAGTCGGGGAGCGCCGCGGCCGCTTCCTCGCGCACCCGCCGCGGGTCGACGTCCTGACCCTCCGGGACGACGTAGCCGACGAGCTGCTTGTCGCCGGGGCCGTCGGCGCGCGCGACGACCACTGCCTCGGCGACCCCGGCGGCCTCCCGCAGTGCGGCCTCGATCTCGCCCAGCTCGATGCGGTGCCCGCGGATCTTGACCTGTTCGTCGGCACGGCCGGCGAAGATCAGCTCGCCGTCGTCGGTCCAGTGCACGAGGTCGCCGGTGCGGTACATCCGCTCTCCGGGCGCGAACGGGCAGGCCACGAACCGCTCCGCGGTCAGCCCCTGCCGCCCCAGATAGCCGCGGGCGACTCCCGCTCCGGCCAGGTACAGCTCGCCCGCCACCCCGGGCGGCACGGGCTGGAGGAACGCGTCCAGCGCGTACACCCGGGAGTTGGTGACGGGGCCGCCGATGGGCGGGGTGCCGCGGGTGTCGCGGATCCGGCCGAGCGTGGAGGCGACGGTCGCTTCGGTGACGCCGTACTCGTTGAACAGCTCGCGGCCCGCCAGCCAGCGGCGGCGCAGCTCGGGCGACCCGGGTTCGCCGCCGAGGACGACGCTGTGCAGCTCCGGCAGGTCGGCGGACGGTACTTCGGCGAGCAGGGTCGGGGTGGTGGCGACGTACGTGACGCGCTCGTCGCGCATCAGGCGGGCCAGCTCGTCGCCGGAGAGGTCGCGCCGGACGGGGCCGAGCACGAGCCGGCCACCTGCGCAGAGCACCGGCCAGATGTCGCTCATCGAGACGTCGAAGCTCGGCGAGACCAGTTGCAGGACGCGGCTGCCGGGGCCGAAGCCGTACTGCGCGAGGCGGTCGGCGACGAGGTTGCGCAGGCCGCGGTGGGTGGCGACGACGCCCTTGGGGGTGCCGGTGGAGCCGGAGGTGTAGATGACGTACGCGGCATGATCGGCCGTCAGCGGACCGCGCCGTTCGTCTGCCCGAAGCGCCCCGGCCCCGTACGCGGCCACTTCAGCGGCCACCGCCGGATCGTCGAGCACCACCGGCCGTACGCCCTCCGGGAGCAGGTCCCGCGCCGCCTCCGTGCACAGAACCACCGCCGGATCGGCGTCCCCCAGCACGAACCCCAGCCGCTCGGGCGGATAGCCGGGATCCACCGGTACGAAGACGCCCCCGGCCAGCGACACCGCAAGCAGCGCCTCGACCAGCACCGCGGACCGCTCCGCCACCACCGCCACCCGGACCTCGGGCCCCACACCCGCCGCCACGAGATACCTGGCCAGCCGCCCCGCACGGTCGCCCAACTCCCCGTACGACAGCGACTCGTCCCCCGCCACCAACGCCACCGCCTCCGGCGACCGCCCCACCTGCGCACCGAACGCCTCCGGCGCCAGCGGCTCGGGGACGGGCGCCGCGGTGTCGTTCCACTGGGTCGTGACCAGCGCACGCCGCCGCTCGTCGACGGCGTCGAGGCGCCCGACGGGCGCGGCCGGATCGGCGACGAGCTGTTCCAGCACCCGCACGAAGGACGCGGTGACGGTCTCGGCCCGGCCCGGCTCGCACACGTCGCGCCGGTAGAAGAGCTCGGCCCGCAGTTGCTCGCCGGGCCAGGCGATGAGCGTCAGGGGGTAGTGGCCGGCGTCCTGGGGCTCGCCGGCGAAGCGGATCGACAGCGCCTCGGGGTCGTCGGACTCGGCGGAGGTGAGGGGGTAGTTCTCGTAGACGACGAGGGTGTCGAACGTGGCACCGGGGCCGGCGAGCTTCTGCACGTCGGGCAGCCCGATGTGCTGGTGCGCCATCAGGCCGACCTGGCGCCGCTGGAGGTCGGCGAGGAGTTCCACCGCGGGGCGGGCGGGGTCGAGCCGGACGCGGACGGGCAGCGTGTTGATGAACAGGCCGACCATGGCCTCGACGCCGGGCAGCTCGGGCGGGCGGCCGGCGGCGGTGGCGCCGAAGACGACGTCGTCACGGCCGGTGAGCCGGGCCAGGACCAGCGCCCAGGCGCCCTGCACCACCGTGTTGACCGTCAGGCCGTGCGCCCGCGCCAGCTCCGCCGCTCCCGCCGACAGCTCCGCGCCGAGCGTGAACCGCACCCGCCCGGGCACCACCGGCCCTTCGAGCGCCTCCGGGGGTACGACGAGCGTGGGCTCGTCGGCCCCGGCCAGCTCGGCGCGCCAGGCGGCCTGCGCCCGGCCCTTGTCCTGGCGGCGCAGCCACGCCAGGTACTGCCCGTAGGAGGGGGCGGGCTTGAGCATCGACAGGTCGCCGCCCGCCTCGTACACCGCCGCCAGCTCGCGCAGCAGGATCGGCATCGACCAGCCGTCGATGAGGATGTGATGGGTCGTCACCACCAGCCGGTGCCGCTCCTCGCCGAGCCGGGCGAGGAGCAGCCGCAGCAGCGGGGCCGCGGCAAGGTCGATGGGCCGGGCGCGTTCCGCGTCGGCCAGGGCCTGGGTCTCGGCGAGCGCGTCGGGCCCGGGCAGCGCGGACAGGTCCGCGTCCCGCCACGGCAGCGCGACCTCGCGGGTGATGAGCTGGACGGCCTCGCCGGAGGGGCGCCGGTGGAAGCTGGCGCGCAGCGCGGGGTGCCGGGCGAGCAGCCCGGCCCAGGCGGCGCGGAAGCGCCGGTGGTCCAGCGGGCCGTCCACGTCGAGCATGAACTGCACGGTGTAGACGCCGGGGCTGTCGGTGTCGAAGCCGGCGTGGAACAGCAGACCTTCCTGCAGCGGCGACAGGGGCCACATCTCTGCCAGGGCGGAGCCTTGGGCGACGGCTGAGGGGTTCACCGGGTCAGTCCTCCTTGGAGCTTCGCCGCGATCGCTTCGAACTGGTCGATCTCGTCCTGGCCGAGGTCGAGGAGAGGGAAGTCGGAAGGGGTGTGGCCGCCCGCCGCCGGGTCGTCGGTGTGGGCGGCGAGCCCGGCGAGCATGTCCAGCCAGATACGGCCGAGGCGGCCGGCGTCCGTGTCGGTGAGGACCCCGCCGGCCCAGGCGAGCGCGAGGGTGACCTCGGGGCCCGCTGGGGTGTCGCGGACGACCGGGTTGGCCTCCAGCGCATGGGTGATCGCCATGCCGGGCGCGGCCGAGCCGCCGACGGCGGTCTCCCCGGCCTGCTGCCACGCCTCGACCCGGCCCGCGCCCGAGCCGGCGGCGAAGCGGCCGAGGTAGTTGAAGCCGACCTGCGGTGCGGGCAGCGCGGCCAGCACCTCGGCCGTCTCCGGGTTGAGGTGCCGCAGCAGGCCGTGGCCGAGCCCGTCGCCGGGCACGGCCTGCGCCTGCTCCTTGACGGACTTCAGCAGCTCCCCCGCGGCCGGGCCGCCGCCGCGGGCCTCGTCCAGGTCGATGCCCCGGAGGTCGAGCCGCAGCGGGTGGACCGCGGTGAACCAGCCCACGGTCTGCGACGGGTCGAGGTCGCCGAGCTCCTCCCGGCCGTGGCCCTCCATGTCCACCAGCAGCCCCGTGTGCCCGCCGGGCCGCCAGCGCGCGACGGCGGCGGCGAAGGTGGCGAGCAGCACCTCGTGCACGCCGCAGTGGTACGCCGTGGGCGTACGTGCCAGGAGGGTGGCGGCCTGCTCCGCGGGCACGTTCCACGACGCGCGGCGCTGGGTGCGCGCGGTGTCGGCGGCCGGTTCGAGCGGCCGCCTGCCGATCAGCGGTTCGGGCTCGACGAGCAGCTTCGTCCACTGCTCCAGCTCGGCCTGGCGCGCCTCGCCCGCGGCCTGGGCGACGAGTTCGCGCGCCCAGCGGCGGAACGGCGTCGGCACGGGGTGGAGGCGGGCCGGCCGGCCCGCGGCCAGTGCCTCGCAGGCGTTCTGCAGGTCGGGCAGCAGGACCCGCCAGGACACGCCGTCGACCGCGAGGTGGTGGACGACCAGGGCGAGGCGGCCGGTGCGGTGCGTGCCCGCGTCCAGCCACACCACCCGCAGCATCCCGGCGCCGGCCGCGGGGTCCAGCCGGGCCGCCGCCTCGGCCGCCGCCCTGCCGGTGGCCTCGTCCAGCTTCCCGTCCGGCACCTCGGCGGCGTCGACGCGGGTGATCAGCGCGGCGGCGTCGACGGAACCGGGCCCGGGGACGAGGAGGCGGGGGTACGGGTCGGCCGGAGCGGTGCGGGCGCGCAGCATGTCGTGCACGTCGAGCACGGCGGCCACACCGCCCGCCAGGACCCCGTGCGCCAGCCCGGCGGGGGCGCCGACCACCGTCCACTGCGTGAACCCGGCGCCGGCGACACCCGCGCCGATCCACCGCATCACCGGCGTCCACGGCACCTCGCCCACGCCCGAGCCGTCCCCGTCCCCGTTGCCTGCGGGCGCGTCCGCGCCGGGCGCGGCGGTCTCCAGGGCCACGGCCAGCCGCTCGGGGGTGCGCTCCTCAAAGACCTGACGTGGCGTCAGTACGAATCCCGCCTTGCGGGCGCGGGACGCCAGTTGCATGGACGTGATGGAGTCGCCGCCCAGCTCCAGGAAGCTGTCGTCCGCGCCGACCCGCGCCAGCCCGAGCACGTCGGCGAAGAGCGCGCACAGCGCCGTCTCCGCGGCACCGCGCGGCGCCCGGCCGGTCGCGCGGCCGGCGAAGTCCGGGGCGGGCAGCGCCTTGCGGTCCACCTTCCCGTTCGCCGTCACCGGCATCGCGTCGAGCACCAGCACCGTCGCCGGCACCATGTACTCCGGCAGCAGCTCCGAGGCGTACGCGCGCAGCGCGTCCTCGCTGACGTACCGCCCCCCATCCGCGACGACGTACCCCACCAGCCGCTTGTCGCCCGGCCGGTCCTCGCGGGCGACGACCACGGCCTGCCCGACCGCCTCGTGACCGGCGAGCACGGCCTCGATCTCGCCCATCTCCACCCTGAAGCCGCGCACCTTCACCTGCGCGTCCGCCCGCCCGGCGAACTCCAGCACAGCGCCGCCGGTCCAGCGCACCAGGTCACCGGAGCGGTACATCCGCTCCCCCGGCGTGAACGGGCAGGCCACGAACCGCTCCGCCGTCAGCTCCGGCCGGTCCGCGTAGCCCCGGGCCAGGCCCGCGCCGGCGATGTACAGCTCGCCGGTCACCCCGGCGGGCACCGGGCGCAGGAAGCCGTCCAGCACGTACAGGCGCATGTTGTCGAGGGGCCCGCCGATCGGCACGGACGGCGGGACGGCCACACCGGGCCCGATGCGGTACGAGGTCGCGAACGTGGTGGTCTCCGTCGGCCCGTACCCGTCCACCACCACCAGCTCCGGGCACGCGGCCCGCACCCGGCGCACCGCCTCCGCCTGCACCGCGTCGCCGCCGGTCCACACCTCGCGCAGCCCGCCCAGGCACTCCGGGTCGTCCTGCGCGAACAGGTGGAACAGCGCGGCCGTCAGCCACATCGCGGAGATCCCGTGCCGCCGGATCAGCTCCCGCAGCCGCGCGGGCGTCACCGCGCCGGGCGGGGCGACGACGACCCGGCCACCGGTCAGCAGCGGCGCCCACAGCTCGTACGTGGCGGCGTCGAAGGTCTGCGGGGAGTGGAAAATGACCCGCTCGTGGCCGCGGGCGAAACGGCCGTCACGCGCGAGGTCCGCCACGTCGCCGTGCGTGACCTCGACGCCCTTCGGCAGCCCGGTCGACCCGGACGTGTACATCACGTACGCCACGTCGTCCGGACCGAGGGACACGGGACGCGCGGCGGCCGAGGCCAGCAGCTCGCCGGCCGGGACGACCGACGCCGCCGGTGTGTCCGACTGCCCATCCGCCACGGTCAGTACGGTCCTGCCGAGCGCAAGCCCGGTGCGCGCCGCCGGCCAGTCCGCGGCCACCGGGACGTAGCCGGCACCCGCCTTGACGATGCCGAGGAGCACGATCACCAGCTCGGCGGACCGCTCCATCACCACGCCCACGAGGTCCCCGCGCCGCACCCCGCGCGCGGCGAGACCGCCGGCCACCCGGTCCGCGGCCTCGTCCAGCTCCGCGTACGTCCACTCCCGGTCGCCGTCGACCAGCGCGACGGCATCCGCACACCGCGCGGCAGACGCGCCGAACAGCTCGGGCAGCGCCCCCTTTGCGAGGGGGCGGCCGGTGTCGTTGAAGTCCCGCAGCACGCGCGTCCGCTCGGGGCCGTCGAGGACATCAAGTCGGCCGACAGGCGCGCCGGGGGCGGCCGCCATCCGCTCCAGGACGTGCACGAGCCTGTCCAGGACGGCACCGGCGGGGGAGGCGTCGAAGGAGTCGAGCCGGTGGCTCAGCTTCAGCCGCAGCCCGCCGACGGGGTCGGCGACGAGCGTGAGCGGGTAGTTCGTCTCGCCCCAGACCGTGGCCTCGGTGAAGCGCAGTCCTGCCGGAGCCGGGCCATGTGCGGCGTGCGGGTCGTCGGACGCGCCGGAGGCGTCGGTCCCGGCGGGGAAGTTCTCGAACGCCATCACGGTGTCGAAGGTCGCGCCCGGCCCGGCGAGCCGCTGGATGTCCGCGAGGCCGAGGTGCTGGTGGTCCATCAGCGCCGCCCGCTGCGCCTGTACGTCCGCCAGGAGGTCCGCGACGCGCTGCGCCGGGTCCAGCCGCACGCACACCGGGACCGTGTTGATGAACAGTCCCAGCATGTGCTCCATGCCCGGCAGCTCCGCCGGGCGGCCGGCGACCGCGGCCCCCAGCACCACATCACTACGGCCCGCGAGCTGGCCCACGACCATCGCCCATGCCGTCTCGATCACGGTGTTGAGCGTCACCCCGTGCGCGCGGACCAGCCCGGCCAGCGCCTCGTCCAAAGCGGCCCCGGCGGTGCGCACGAGATCGCGGGAGGGCGCGTCGGTGCCGTCGCTCCCGCCGGGCGCGACGAGCGTCGGCTCGTCCACGTCGGCGAGCGCCTGCCGCCACGCCTCCGCGGCGGCGTCCCTGTCCTGGCGGGCCAGCCAGCCGAGGTAGTCGCGGTACGGCGTCACGGGCGGCAGCCCGGCGGCGCTGCCCCCGGCCGCGTAGCAGGCCCACAGCTCGCGCCGCAGAATCGGCACCGACCAGCCGTCGAGCGCCAGGTGATGGAGCGTGAGCACCATCCGGTACCGCTCGGCGCCCGTCCGCAGCAACGCCACCCGCAGCAGCGGCGGGCGCACCAGGTCGAACCGCCGGGCGCGCTCGGCAGCGGCGATACGCTCCGACTCCGCCCACGCCTCGCCGACGCCCAGCCCGGTCAGGTCTTCCTCGCGCCACGGCAGTTCGGCATCCTCCACCACGACCTGCACGGGCCGGTCCACGCCGGGCAGGTTCCGGAACCCGGCGCGCATACTGGCGTGGCGGGCGAGCAGCGCCTGCCACGACGCCCGCAGAACGGCGGCGTCGAGCGGGCCTTCCACGCCGAGCACGAGCTGTCCGATATAGACGTCGGTGGCCTGCTCGTCGTACACCGCGTGGAACAACAGCCCTTCCTGCAGCGGCGATACCGGCAGCACCTCCACGAGGCCCGGGACGGCGGCCGACAGTTCGTCCAGTACGTCCGGCGCCAGGTCGACGAGCGGGGGCGCGTCGGGGGCACCGGCAGCGTCGGTCACGGCAGCCGCGGCGGCGGCGAGCCGGGCGGGGGTACGGAGCTGGAACACCTGCCGCGACGTGAACGCCAACCCCGCCCGCTGAGCAGCCGACACCAGCAGCATCGAGCGGATCGAGTCACCGCCGAGAGCAAAGAAGGAGTCGTCGGCGCCGACGCGCTCCACGCCGAGGACGTCGGCGTACAGCTCGCAGAGCAGCACCTCCCGCGGCGTCGCGGGCGCGCGTCGTCCTGCGCTTCCGTTCGCCTCCGGGGCGGGCAGGGCCTTGCGGTCGAGCTTGCCGTTGGGCGTGAGGGGCAGGGCATCGAGGGCGACGATCGCGGCAGGGACCATGTGCTCGGGCAGCCGCAGCGCGGCGAACTCCCGTACGGCATCCGGCGCCACGCGGCCGCCGGCCGGTACGACGTATCCGACGAGCCGTTTGTCGCCGGGCTGGTCCTCCCGTACGACGACGGCGGTATGAGCAACCTCAGGGTGGGCGGCGAGGACGGCTTCGATCTCGCCCGGTTCGATACGGAAGCCGTGGATCTTGACCTGCTCGTCGGCGCGGCCGGCGAAGTGCAGCAGCCCGTCGTCGGACCACCGGGCAAGGTCACCCGAACGGTACATGCGCGCACCGGGCTGGAAGGGGCAGGCGACGAAGCGTTCAGCGGTCAGCCCGCCGCGGCCGATGTAACCACGGGCCAGGCCCGGGCCGGCGATATACAACTCGCCGGTGATTCCCGGGGGTACGGGCCGGAGGAAGTCATCCAGCACGTAGGTACGGGCGTTACCGATCGGCCGGCCGATGGGCGGAGGCGCATCGTGCGGCTCGATACCCGAATCCAGCAGGGTGGCGGTCGTGATCACGGTGGCCTCGGTCGGCCCGTACGTGTTCCACACCCGCGCCTGCCGCAACCAGCGAGACGCCAAGTCGGCCGTCAGCAACTCCGCACCCAGCACCCAGTTCCGTACGCCCGTGACCGCAGCCGGGTCGAGGACGCTCATGAGGGACGGCACCACGCTGGCCACCGAGACACCCGAACTGCGGATCATCTCCGCCAGCGCCGCAGGCTCTTCGCGCTCCTCACCCGTCGCAATCGCCAACGTGCCACCCGCCGCCAGCGTGACCGCGACATCCAGCACCGCGGCATCGAAGCTGAACGACGCGAACTGCAACACCGTCACACCCTCGGCAACACCAAGGACCGCACGCATCGCCTCCGCCAGGTTCGCCGGGCCCACATGCGGAACCGCCACCCCCTTCGGGCGGCCCGTCGATCCGGAGGTGTAGATCACGTACGCCAACTCGTCGAGCCCGACGCGCCGCTCCACCGCCGCACCGGGCTCCGCCGCGATCTCCGTCGCGGCCTCGTCCAGCAGCACGACCCGGGCCGCGCCCGCGGGCACCCCGGCCATCGACCGGGCCGCGCCGACGACCACGGCGGCTCCGCTGTCGGCGATCATGAAGCCCAACCGGTCCGCCGGATAGGCGGGGTCGAGAGGCACGTACGCGCCTCCGGCCTTCCACACCGCGAGGATCCCCGCGACCATCTCCACACCCCGCGGCAGGCACAGCCCCACCCGCGACTCCCGAGCCACCCCCAGCCCCCGCAGATACCGCCCCAACCGGTTCGCCCGCGCGTCCAACTCCCCGTACGACAGAGCCTCCGCCCCGCAGCGCACGGCGACGGCCTCCGGCGCCTGCCGCACCCGCGCCTCGAACCGGTCCAGCACCGAACCCGCCGGCACCGCAAGATCCGTGGCGTTCCACTCCGACACCACCGACGCCCGTTCGGTCTCGCCCAGCGCGTCGATATCGCCGACCCGCGCGCCCGGGTCGGCGGCCATCTGTGCCAGCACGCGGACGAACCGGTCGGCCACGGCCTGTGCGGACCGCTCGTCGAAGGCGTCCAGCCAGTAGTCGAACCAGAGCTTCATGCCGTCGTCCGGCTCCACGCCCAGGGCCAGGGCGTACGTCGTCGACTCGCGCAGCCGGGACTCGGCGATCCGCAGGGGCTCCGGCGGCGCGCTCGCACCGGCGCCGTAGGTCCGGAGCGTCATCAGGGTGTCGAACGTGGCGCCGGGCCCGGCGAGCCGCTGGATGTCGGCGAGACCGAGGTGCTGGTGGTCGAGGAGCGCGGTCTGCTCTGCCCGGACCGCGTCGAGCAGTTCGGCGATCGTCTGCGCCGGGTCCAGCCGGACCCGTACGGGCACCGTGTTGAGGAACAGCCCGACCATGTCGGCTACGCCCGGCAGCTCCGCCGGCCGGCCCGCGACCACGCTGCCGAAGACGACGTCGCTACGGCCCGCGAGCTGCCCCACGACCATCGCCCACGCGGTCTCCAGCAGCGTATTCAGCGTCAGGCCGCGGTGGCGGGCCAGGTCTTCCAGCGCGGCGGTCAGCCCGGCGCCCGGTTCCGCGACCACCTTGCCGGTCGGCGCCGGTTCACCGTCCTGCCGTGCCGGTGCCACCAGCGTCGGCTCGTCCACGTCGGCGAGCGCCAGCCGCCACGCCTCCGCGGCGGTCTCCTCGTCCTGCCGGGCCAGCCACGTCAGATGGTCGCGGTGCGGCGTCGCGGGTGGGAGGACGGCAAGGTCGGCGCCCGCCGCGTAGAGGGTCCACAGCTCGCGCAGGACGATCGGCAGCGACCAGCCGTCCAGGGCGATGTGGTGGAGGGTGAGCACCATCCGGTACCGCTCAGTGCCGATCCGCAGCAACGCCACCCGCAGCAGCGGCGGCTGTGCCGGATCGAACCGCCGTGCCCGCTCGGCGTCCGCGATCCGCTCCGACTCCGCCCGCGCCTCCGTGGCACCCAGCCCGGACAGGTCCTCCTCGCGCCACGGCAGCTCGACGCCCTCGACGACCACCTGCACCGGCCGCGTCATGCCTGCCGGCTGCCGGAAACCGGCGCGCAGACCGGCGTGACGGTCCAGCAACGCCTGCCACGCCTTCCGCACCAGGCGCGGGTCAAGCGGGCCGTCGACGTCCAGGTTCAGTTGGCCGACGTACGCGTCCGGCGCCTGGTCGTCGTACAGCGCGTGGAACAGCAGACCCTCCTGCAGCGGCGAGAGCGGCAGCACCTCCACGAGCCCGGGCACCGCCGCCGTCAACTCCGCGCGCTGCTCGCCGTCGAGGTGCAGCAGCGGGGCGTCAGAGACCGCATCTGCCGGGGCCGCGCCGTGGCCCGACGCGGCAAAGGCCGCCAGCCTCGCCGGTGTCCTGCCCTCGAACACCTGCCGGGTGGTCAGCGCAAAGCCCGCCTCGCGGGCGGCGGACACCAGCAGCATCGAGCGAATCGAATCGCCGCCGAGAGCGAAGAAGTCGTCGTCGGAGCCCACGTGCCCGACGTGCAGCACATCCGCGAACAGCGCGCACATCCGCTGCTCCAGCGGCGTCGCGGCGGCGCGCCCGCGTACGGGCCCGGCGGGCTCGGGCGGCGGCAGCGCGGCGCGGTCGACCTTGCCGTTGGGGGTCAGCGGCAGCGCGTCCAGGACTACGAGGGCGGCGGGCACCATGTGCTCGGGCAGCCGCTCGGCGGCGAACCCCCGGAGGTCGTCCGCGTCTACGCCGCCTTCGGCCGCCACCACGTAGCCGACGAGCCGCTTGTCGCCCGGCCGGTCCTCCCGTACGACGACCGCCGCCTGCGACACCCGAGGATGGGCGGCGAGCACCGACTGCACCTCGCCGGGCTCGATGCGGAAGCCCCGGATCTTCACCTGCTCGTCGGCGCGGCCCACGAACGCCAGCTCGCCGTCCGCCGTCCATCGGGCCAGGTCCCCCGAGCGGTACATCCGCTGACCGGCCGCGAAGGGGCAGGCGACGAACCGCTCCGCGGTCAGCCCGCCGCGGCCGATATAGCCGCGGGCCAGGCCGGCACCGGCGATATACAACTCTCCGGTCACGCCCGTCGGCACGGGTCGCAGCCGGGCATCCAGCACGTAGACGCGGGTGTTGCCGAGGGGGCGTCCGATCGGGGGCGGCGGGTCGTCCGGGGCGATGTCGGCGGCGAGCGGAGTGGCGGTGGTGATGACGGTGGCCTCGGTCGGGCCGTAGGTGTTCCACACCTGCGCCTGCCGCGTCCAGCGAGACGCCAGGTCGGCGGTCAGCAACTCCGCACCCAGCACCCAGTTCCGCACACCCCTGACCGCAGCCGGATCAAGGACGCTCAGCAGCGACGGCACGACGCTGGCCACCGAGACACCGGAGGTGCGGATCATCTCCGCCAGCGCCGCCGGCTCCACCCGCTCCTCGTCCGACGCAACCGCCAACGTGCCACCCGCCGCCAGGGTGACCGCGACATCCAGCACCGCGGCGTCGAAGCTGAACGACGCGAACTGCAACACCGTCACACCCTCGGCGACACCGAGGACCGGACGCATCGCCTCCGCCAGGTTCGCCGCACCACCGTGCGGAACCGCGACGCCCTTCGGGCGGCCCGTCGATCCGGAGGTGTAGATCACGTACGCCAACTGCCCCGGCTCCAGCGGCGTGCCCAGCGGCTCCGCCGATGCCGCGGCGATGTCCTCCGCCGCGTCGTCCAGCGACACCACGCGCCCCGCCGACTCCGATACCACCCCCGCCGTGGCACCGGTCGTCAGCACGACCGCGGCTGCGCTGTCGGCGACCATGTACGCCAACCGCTCCGCCGGATACGCCGGATCCAGCGGCACGTACGCGCCCCCGGCCTTCCACACCGCGAGGATCCCCGCGACCATCTCCACACCACGCGGCAGGCACAGCCCCACCCGCGACTCCCGAGCCACCCCCAGCCCCCGCAGATACCGCCCCAACCGGTTCGCCCGCGCGTCCAGCTCCGCGTACGACATCGTGTCCGCGCCGCATCGCACGGCGCACGTGCTCGGCGTGCGCCGCGCCCGCGCCTCGAACCGGTCCAGGACCGTCCCGGACGGCACCGCGAGGCGCGTCTCGTTCCACCCCGACACCACCAACCCCCGCTCCCCCGTACCCAGCAGATCCACGTCGCCCACCCGGGCGTCCGGGTCGGCACTCATGCGCTCCGCGAATCTCACCAACACCCGTCTCAGCGCCGCCCCCGCCTCCGGTATGGATTCGGGGACCGCGCATGCGGGCACCGCACATTGCGCCCCGCCCGCGGGTATCGCCCCGCCCCCGCATATCGCTTCGCCGTCCGCCCTGCCCGCCTTCCCCAATGCGGCGAGCAGTTCCTCGGCCCGCCCCTGGAGTTCGCCCAGCGTGCTCCCCGGAGCGATCTCGATGCGCAGGGCCCCGGACATCGCCCCCTCGATGACCACGGCAACTTCCCGGTCGCCCGTCATCCGGTGGAAGAAGCCCGCCACCACGGCCGCCGCCTTTGTCGCGGACGCTTCCAGGTGCGCCGCGAGATCGAGGCCGTCCGTGAATCGGAGATCCCATGTGCCGCCGGCGGGGCACGGTGTCACGTGCACCACGGGCAGGGCAGGGCTGCGCGAATCAGACATTCCTGAGGTCTCCACTGGCTCAATCAGGCGACGACGTTCATGGCGATTGCGGACTGCGCGCGACGCTGCACGTCCTGTGCCTGCGGTTGACGAACTCGTGGGGCTAGCGCGGCCCCGGGCCGTGCAGGACGGGACCGGGCCCGCCCATTCCGGGGCCGGGGCCCATTCCCGGACCGGGGCCGATGAGTATTCCCTGCGGCGGGCCGTCCATCATCGGACCGTTCGGCGCCATCGGGGCCATCTCCGGGGCCGGGGCGTCGTTCTTCGGCTGGCGGGAGAACTGCGTGCGGTACAGCTCGGCGTAGAGGCCGTCGAGTTCGAGCAGTTCGTCGTGAGTGCCGTGCTCCTGGACCTGGCCCTGGTCGATGACCAGGATCTGGTCCGCGTCCCGGATGGTGGAGAGCCGGTGGGCGATCACCAGCGAGGTCCTGCCCGTGAGCGCCGTCTTGAGGGCCCGCTGCAGCGCCGCCTCGGACTCGGAGTCCAGATGGGCGGTCGCCTCGTCGAGGACCACGATCGGCGGGGCCTTGAGCAGGAGCCGGGCCATGGCGATGCGCTGCTTCTCACCGCCGGACATCCGGTACCCGCGGTCCCCGACGAGGGTGTCGAGGCCGTCGGGCAGCGCCTCGATCAGGCTCCAGATCTGGGCCGCCCGGCAGGCTTCGATCATGTCCTTCTCGGTGGCGTCCGGGCGGGCGTACTGGAGATTCTGCCGGATGGTGGTGTGGAACAGGTGGGCGTCCTGGGTGACCATGCCGACGGTGTCGCGGAGCGATGCCAGCGTCAGGTCGCGCAGGTCGTGGCCGCCGATCCGGACGACGCCCTCGCCCGGGTCGTAGAGCCGCGGCACCAGGTGGGTGATGGTCGTCTTGCCGGCGCCGGAGGGACCGACGAGGGCGGTGAGCTTGCCCGCGGGGGCGGTGAAGTTCAGGCCGCGCAGGGTCCAGGAGTTGTCGCCGCGCTGGGGTGCGGGGCCCGCGAGGGACTCCAGAGAGGCGAGAGAGACGTCCGCCGCGGACGGGTAGCGGAAGGAGACTCCGGAGAACTCGACCTCCGGTGCGCTCGGCGCGGCACCGGCCCCGTTCGCAGCCGCCCCGTTCACCCCGGCACCGTTCGCGGTGGCTCCGGGCGCGGCGACCGTGGGCAGGGCGCGGGCGTCCGCCTTCTCCTGGATGAGCGGCTTGAGATCGAGGATCTCGAAGAGCCGGTCGAAGCTGACCAGGGCCATCAGAATGTCCCGCTGGGCGCCGGAGAGTTGGTTGATCGGCGCCAGCAGCCGGGTGAGCAGGGTGGCGAGCGCCACCAGCGTGCCGATCTGGAAGACGCCCTCGATGACGAGGCCGCCGCCGAGCCCGTAGACCAGCGCGGTGGACAGGGAGCCGACGAGCATCATCGACAGGAACAGCAGCTTCGAGTAGACCGACGCGCGGACACCGAGGTCGCGGCCCTTGCCCGCGAGGTCGGCGAACATGCCGTTCTCGGTCTCCGGGCGGCCGTAGAGCTTGGCGAGCAGCGCGCCCGTGACGTTGAACCGCTCGCTCATGAAGGCGCCGATCTCGCCGTTGACCTGCATGTGTTCGCGCATGACGCGCTGCAGCCGGTGGCCGACGACTTTGCCGGGGAGGATGAAGAGCGGAAGCATCACCAGGCTGATCAGCGTGATCGCCCAGGAGAGGTAGAACATCGCGCCCAGGACGAGCAGCGCGGTCAGGCCGGCGGAGACGACGGTGGACAGCAGGGAGGTCAGGGCCTGCTGGGCGCCCACGACATCGGTGTTGAGGCGGCTGACCAGCGATCCGGTCTGGGCGCGGGTGAAGAAGCCGAGCGGCTGGCGCTGTACGTGGTCGAAGACCTCCGTGCGGAGGTCGTAGATGAGCCCTTCGCTGACCTTCCCGGAGAGCCATGCCTCGGCGAAGCCGACGACGGTCTGCAGGAGTGAGAGGACCGCGACGGCGACGGAGATCCAGACGACGACGGAGGTGTCCCGCGGCATGATGCCGTTGTCGATGAGGTATTTGAAGAGAATGGGAACGGCCACCACGATTCCCGCATTGAGCGCGGTGACCGCGAACAGCACCGAAATTCTGAGTCGGTGCGGCCGGGTGTAGGGAAGGATGCGCTTGGCCGTACCCTTCTTCACCTTCTGCCTGGTGACCGAATCCGGCCCGTCGGCGCGCATGATGACCGGCCCGGAGCCGCCAATCATGGCCACGAATTACCTCCAGTGTTCGTCGTCGGGCCGGGGCGTCCTAGCGGGCGGCGGCCTGCTCCTGCCTGTCCATCTCGTCGATCAGGCTCTTGGGCCGCATGTCCGTCCAGTTCTCCTCGATGTAGTCCATGCACGCCTTGCGGCTCTCCTCGCCGAACACGGACTTCCAGCCGGCGGGGACTTCGGCGAAGGCGGGCCAGAGGGAATGCTGGTTCTCGTCGTTGACCAGCACCAGGAAAGTGCCGTTCTCGTTGTCGAACGGATTCGCCATGACCGCTCCCGTCGGTGGGGTTTCCTCAAGTCGGAATACACACTAACCAGGCGGGCAGAAGGCGACAAGGTTGGACAACCGGAAGGCCGTCCAACTGTGAATTCTCAGCAGTTGGACGGGTGTTATTCGAGGAAAACGGAAAGGAGCGTCTCAGAAATGGGCCGGCGCCGCGCCGGGCTCCGCGAGCTTGGCCGCCCGGACCCTCTCGCCGGGCCCGTCCCCGCGGAGCGGGAAGGCGACGGTCACGGCCAGCCCGCCCCCGGCTCTGGCCTCGGCGGTGAGGGTGGCGCCGTGAGCGGTGGCGATGGAGCGGACGATCGACAGACCCAGCCCGTGGTGGCCGTCACCGGCGGTGCGGCGGAGCCGCTGGAAGGGGTGGAAGAGGCGCTCGACCTGGTCCGGCGGCACCGCGGCGCCGGTGTTGCGGACGGAGAGGTAGGCGCCTCCGTCCCGTACTCCGGTGGCGATCTCGACGCTGCCGCCGGGGACGTTGTAGTCGATGGCGTTGTCGAGGAGGTTGGCCACCAGACGGTGGATGAGCGCCGAGTCGCCGGAGATGCGGGCCGGTTCCATGGCCGAGCTGACGGCCAGCTCGCGCCGGCCGATCTCCGGCCGGAACGCGGGAATGACCTCGTGGGTGAGGGCGGCGAGGTCGAGCGGTTCCCGGCTTTCCAGACCCCGGTCGCTGCTGGAGAGGGTGAGGAGCGACTCCAGGAGCGTGGCCTGCTGCTTGCTGATCGTCAGCAGCCGCTCGAAGTTCGCGCGGAAGGACTCGAGAGTGGCGCCGCGGTCGATGAGGGTTTCCTCCAGCAGCGCGTGTTCGAGGGTGAGGGGTGTGCGCAGCTCGTGAGCCGCGTTGGCGACGAATCTCTTCTGGGATTCGAGCGCCGTCTCCAGCCTGCCGAGCAGCCCGTTGACGGTGTCGGCGAGGTCCTTCAGCTCGTCGGGCGGGCCGCCGGTGGCCAGGCGCTCGTGCAGGTTGCGCGCGGAGATGTGGCGGATGGTGCTCGTCATGGTGCGCAGGGGGCGCAGGACGCGGCCGGCGACCACCCAGCCGAGGCCGATGGCGATGACCGACATGATGGCGAGGGCAAGCCCGGACTGCATGAGCAGCCGGTCGAGCATCGCCTCCCGCTGGTGCCACGCCTGCTGGCGCATCCCCTCGACGATGCCGCTCTCCTGGTTGGCGAGATCCTCGTCCAGCCGGTAGGTGCGGGTGTCCGCCTGGGCGGAGGACTGGGCGGAGCCGTACTGCACGTCCTTGAACGTCACCAGACCGCCGGAGGGGCGGGCGACGAGGAGGTACGTGATCGCCAGCAGCACGGCACCGGAGAGGACGAACAGCGAGCCGTACAGGAGGGTGAGGCGCACCCGGACCCGCCGGGGCGTGAGCTGCGCGGGCATCGCGCCGACGCGCTTCAGGACGGCCAGGTGCAGTCGCGACAGCCCCATGGGCGTACCTCAAATCCGGTAGCCGCTCCGCGGCACCGTCTCGATCACCGGGGGCAGACCGAGCTTGGAGCGCAGGCGGTTGATCGTGGTCTTCACCGTGGTGGTGAACGGGTCGGCCGCCTCGTCCCAGACGCGTTCGAGGAGCTCCTCCGCCGAGACCACCCGGCCCTGGGCGGAGAGCAGGCACTCCAGGACGGCGAGTTCCTTCGGAGTGAGCGTCAGGCGTTCGCCGCCGCGGGTGGCGAAGCGCTGGGCGGGGTCGAGCCGGAGGTCGCCGTGCTCCAGCACCGGGGGCACGGCGGGCTGGGCGCGGCGGGCGAGTGCCCGCAGCCGGGCGACCAGTTCGGCGTAGGCGAAGGGTTTGGGCAGATAGTCGTCGGCGCCGAGGTTCAGTCCCTCGACGCGGTCGATGATCGTCCCGGAGGCGGTGAGCATCAGCACCCGCGCGTGGTGGGGCTGGGAGACCAGCTCCTTGCACACCTCGTCGCCGTGGACGCCGGGGAGGTCGCGGTCGAGGACGACGACGTCGTAGTCGACGGTCATCGTGCGCTCCAGCGCGTCGGATCCGTCGTACACGACATCGACGGCCATACCCTCCCGGCGCAGCACCCGTGCCACCGAGTCGGCCAGCTCAGCGTGGTCTTCGACTACCAGAACCCTCATCAGCGGCACCTGCCGGAGGTCTCGCGGGCGCATGGCGAGGATGCGGCGGACGGGCGTTCAAGAACGGCCATCACGGCTGACGATCCCCCACCTTGCGTCACACTGCGGTCACAGCGCTTCACTTCGTCGTGTCCCCGTGCGTGGTTGGAACCGCCTTCAGATTAGCGCGGCCGGGTGTAAGGCCGGGGTTTCAGCGGATGGGTTCCGGCCGGGGCTTCCTGCTGGTGGCGGCCGCGGTGGGCGAGCTCAGGCGGCGGCGAAGTAGTCGAGGACCGCCGCGTTGACGGCGTCCGGCCGCTCCAGATAGCCGTAGTGGCCGCAGCCGGGGATCTCGACGTAGGCGGCATCGGGAATGGCGGCGGCGACCTCGCGCGACAGGTGCGGGCGGATGACGAGGTCGTCGCCGAAGCCGATGACCAGGCACGGGCGGGATATGCGCGCGTACGCACCGAGCCGGTCGACCGTCGTCTGCAGCTCCAGTTGCCCGCGGAACGCCGACATGTCGACGGCCGTCATCTCGAAGACGTCGAGCCAGTCCCGCAGGGTCGCCTCGTCGTTCAGCGTCTGCGGGGAGAGGTTCTGGAGGGCGTTGACGTACGCGGCGTAGCGCGGCGGGAGCTTCACGCCGCTGTCGCAGAGGTCGAGTTCTGCGGCGGTCATGGCCGAGACCAGGCCGTCGGCGCGCCCGGTGGGCGCCAGGAGGACGGCCTGCCGGACCAGTTCGGGCCGGGCGAGGAGGAGTTCCTGGACGATGCTCGCGCCGAGGGAGAAGCCGACGACGCGGCACGGGACGAGGTCCAGGTGCTCGATGAGCCCGGCGGTGTCGGCGGCCATGTCGGCGAGGGTGAAGCCTTCGGGGCACGGGTCGCTCGGGGGCATGCCGCGGTTGTCGACGGTGATCACCCGGTGGCCGGCGGCGGTGAGGGCGGGCACCTGGTGGGTACGCCAGATCCGTCCCGGGGCACCGGTGCCGGTGATCATGACGACCGGTTCCCCCGTGCCGTGGTCGTCGAAGCCGAGGGTGATCCCGTTGATCCTCGCGGTGGGCATCCGGCTCGCTCCTTTCCTGTGGGCGGTCTGCGGTTCCCGCGGCGGCCGGCGGTGCTACGGCGGCGGGTGGGTCCGCGGCAGCCGGGCGCCCGGCTGCCGCGGACGGTGGTCATGCCGATCGCTGCGTGAACCTGCCGACCTTGCCGACGACGTCCGCGCCGTGGATCCGCAGGGCCTGCTGCAGCGCGAACTCGGCCATGTAGCGCCGGAACTCGTCCACCGGCTCCTCGGCGACGTTGAGCATGTGCCGGTTGGGTACGACGGCGGGGCCCCCGAGCCGGTCGACCGCGGCGGCGATCGCGTCGTCCATCGCGGCCGGCTCCACCACCTCGTCCAGGACCAGCCGCGCGTCGGGGTCGGTCGCGGGCAGCCGGCGGTCCTGCAGGATGACCTGCCGGGAGATCCGCGGGCCGGTGTGCCGGCCGAGCCGGAAGTTCCCGGCGCCCGGCACGATGCCCTCGCGGGCGGCGGGCAGGGACACGTACGCGTCCGAGGCGGCGAGCACGTGGTCGCAGACGAGGAGCAGTTGCATGCCGCCGCCGATGGCGAAGGTGTCGACCGCCGCGATCCAGGGTTTCTCCACGGTGCGGGAGTGCCAGGGCGCGCCGCCGACGCCGCGCATCCCGCGGACGATCTTGTGGATGTAGCCCAGCTCGCGGCGGAGCAGGAAGCCCACCAGCGAGATGTCGCCCGCGTGCAGGCTCTTGAGGTTGATGCCTGCGCTGAAGACGCGCTGGCCGCGGTAGCGCGGATGGGTCATCTCGCCGCCGCGCAGCACGGCGACCCGGACGCCGGGGTCGAGCAGCGCGAGGTCGACGGCGGTCTCCATGTCGTCGACCTGCTGCTCGTCCTCGGCGTTGAGGCAGTCGTCGCGGTGCATCGTCAGATACGCCGCGCCGTCGCGCCGTTCGAGGCGGACGGAGCGGGTGTCGACCAGGCCGGTCTCGGTGAACCGCGGCAGCAGCTCCAGCGCGCGGGGCGTGGGACGCAGCATGGCGTCGAGCAGGTGGGCGCCGGCAACGGGGGAGGCGAGCACCGCACGCAGGAAGATGCCCTGGTCGATCTCGTGGCCTTCTTTGTCGGCCTGAAGCCGTTTGCGCTCGGTGGCCAGTTGCTCGGCGGTGGGTACGAGCCCGGGGTAGGTAACAGCGGCGGTGGAGACCAGGCCGGCGAGCCGCAGGGGTGTGGTGCGGCCGTCGGTGAGCCGGTCGTAGACGGCGTCGACGTGGGTGTCGAGGAAGGCGGTGCGCAGCGCGCGGGCCTCGTCCTGTACACCGGCGGCCCGGGTCCGCTGGGCGGCCGTGCGGGCGTCGGGCGGCGGCAGCGCCGCGATCGCCTCCCCGGCCCGGGCGAGCGCCGCGCCGACGTCCCCCCAGCCGTCGCGGGCGGTCGCGGCCCGCACGTCCGTGGTCACGAGACCACCCGGGCGGCGTCCGACCGCAGCGACCGGTCGCAGGCGGCGAGGTGCCGGCCGAGTGCGTCTTCGAAGCTGGTCGTGGTGGCGTCGAAGAGCAACTGCCGGCGGATGGCGACTTCCTTGCCGGACAGCCCGCCGACCAGCCCGGCGGCCGCGGCGACGCCGCTCGCGGGGTCTGCGGCGAGGTCGTCGACGAGGCCCAGCGCCTGTGCCTCGGGGGCGTCTATGGGCAGGCCGAAGAGCACGGCCCGGCGGATGCCGGCGGCGCCGGCCAGTTGGACGAGCCGGTAGCTCGCCATGCCGGGCCAGGTGGCCTCCCCGTCCCGGGCGACGAGCAGCCGGGTGCCGGGGGTGGCGACGCGGATGTCGGCGGCGAGGAAGGCGTCGAGCGCCGTGCCGCCGCAGTCGCCGCGGGCGATCGCGACCGTGGCCGCCGGCAGCCGTTCGAGCCGGCGCAGCGTCCGCTCCCACTTGCTGACCAGTTGGACGTCGAGCCCCCGGGTCCAGCCCGGCTCGGGGGCGCCGGTGACGTACACGGCGACGACACCGGTGCCGCCGCCGTCCTCCGCCTCGTCGCAGACGGCGCCTAATGCCTTGACGGCCGCGGCCGTCGGCGGCTCGGCCCCGTCGATTCTCAGCGTGAGCGTGTCGCTCATCGCATCCTCCGCTCTCACCATCGGACCAGGGCCGTTTCGATCGTGGAGCCCGGGCCCATGGTCATGAGCACGCCGTGGTCTCCGGGGTGGGCGACGTCCTCGTCGAGCAGCCGCTCGTACGAGAACAGGAACGAGCCGCTCGACACGTTGCCGTAGTCGCGCAGCACGCCGACCGTGTGGCGGACGTCGTGGCGGGTGAGCCCGAGGTTGACGACGACGGCGTCGATCACCTTCTTGCCGCCGGAGTGGACCAGCCAGTGCCGGATGTCGCTGCGGCGCAGGCCGGTGTCCTCCAGCAGCCGGTCGACGACGAGTTCGGCGTGGGCGCCGACGACGTACGGGATCAGCGGGTCGAGGAAGAAGCTGAACCGGTCCTGGTCGCGGTCCCAGTCGTAGCGCATCGCCTCCAGCGCCTCGGGGATGAGGCAACTGGCGAACTTCAGCACGTCCGGGCCGCGGGCACCGTCGGGTCCGGTGGCGGGCGCGCCGGACATGAGCGCGACGGCGGCGGCGCCGTCGCCGAAGAGGCTGTTGACGACGGCGGTGCGCATGGTCTCGTCGAACGCGTACGCCGCGGAGCAGGCTTCGGCACAGAGGACGACGGCGAGTTCGCCCGGGTGGGCGGCGGACCAGCCGCTGACGACGTTCAGCGCGTTCAGCCCCGCGTTGCAGCCCATGCCGACGATGTCGGAGCGGCTGCAGTGCCGGTCGATGCCCAACTCGCGGATCAGCAGTGCGCTGAGCCCGGGGGTGAGGAAGCCGGTGGACGTCACGCAGCACAGGTGGCGCAGGTCCGACAGCTCGTAGCCGGCGCTCTTCAGGCAGGAGCGGAGGGCTTCGGCGCCCATCTCGATCGCGGTGGCCTTGTGCTTGTCGAGCAGGTCGCCCTGCGGCTCGGAGTGCCGGACTCCGTGCTCGTCGGGGGCGGGCAGCGTCAGATGGCGCCGCTCTATCGCGCTGTTGAGGAAGACGGAGCTGATTCTGGGGTCGGTGATGCCGAAGGCGTCGAGCACCTCCTGCTGGGTGTACGTCGTGGGGGTGGCGGCCGTGCCCACCCCGAGGATGCGGGGCCGGTACGGGCCGGGCACCTGTGCTGTCGCGGACCGCGGATCCAGGAGTTCCGCGCTCTCCACGCCGGTGATCATCGGAAGGTCCACCCCCACATACGCTTCTTGCCACGCGGTCGTTGTGCTCCGCTGATGCCGTTCACGTGCGGTCCTTTCCCATTGGATTCGGACGGATGGAGGAGGGAGACCGGCCGGGGGCCGTGGTGTCACGCGGCCCTTGTCCCGGCTTCGATGAAGCGGGCGAGGCGCGCGGTGCCCTCGTCGATCTCCTCGGTGGTCAGATAGCTGGTGGAGAGCCGGAGGGCACGGTGGCCGCCGCCGGCGCCGGGATAGAAGTGGCTCATCGGCGTCCAGATGACGCCGAAGTCCTGGGCGGAGCAGGTGAGCGCCGCGTTGTCGGCGGGGAACGGCACCTGCACGGTGAGGAAGAAGCCGCCCTCTGGCCGGTTCCACCGCACCCCCAGCGCGCTCCTGCGGTCGGCGGGCAGCCGCGCGTCCAGGGCCCGGAGCATGGCCCGCATGGCGTCTCCGTAGTACCGCGCCGCGCGGGAGTTCAGCTCGGAGACGAGCCCCTGCGCGGCGAGCAGCGCGCCGGCGACCGCCGCCTGGCTCAGCGACGGGGTGTTGACCGTCACCATGCTCTTGATCTTGGCGAGTTCGTCGGCGAGCAGACTGGTGGCCCCGGAGTCGTCGGCGACGGTCTGGTCGGCGACGGCGAAGCCGACGCGGGCGCCGGGGAAGACGGTCTTGGAGTACGACCCGAGGTGGACGACGCAGCGGGTGCGGTCGAGCGACTTCAGGGTGGGGGGCGGCGGTCCCGGGCTCACCAGCCGGTACGGGCTGTCCTCCAGGATGAGCAGGTCGTGGCGGGCGGCCAGGTCGAGCAGGTCCGTGCGGGCCTGCGACGTGAGCGTGGTGCCGGAGGGGTTGGAGTGGTCGGGGACCAGGTAGAAGGCGCGGGGGCGGCGGCCTCGTGCCTTCTCCGCCAGCACCGCGGCTTCCAGATCGGCGGCGTGGAAGCCGTCTTCGCGCTCCTCCACGGGGTGCACGGCGATGTCGAGGAGCCGGGCCGCCCCGGTGATGCCGACATAGCACGGGCTGGCGACCATCAGGACGTCGTCGGGCCCGCTGAAGAGGGCGCGCAGCACCAGCAGCATGGCCTCCTGGGCGCCGACGGTCACGACGACGGACTCGGCCGGCACGTCGATGCCCTCGTCGGCGCGGAGCGACTCGGCGATGATCTCGCGGATCTGACCGGCGGTCGGGCCGTACTGGTAGAGGGCGGTGCGGATGTCCTCCGGGGTGCCGCCGTGGGCGGCCAGGTGGTCGAGGTAGGTCCGCATGTGCGTGAAGACCTGCTCGGTGTCGAAGAACCCGTCATACGGCCGGCCGGGGGCGAAGGAGATCGCGTCGGGGTAGCGGAGCGTGATCTCGTTGAGGAAGTTCATCGTGTCCAGCAGGGGGTCGGACACGCTGCCGTGCAACTCTGCCTTGCGCAGCGGGCGCGCGGACGGGGCGGGGGGCGAGGGCGCGGTGGCGCCCGGCGCCTGCGCGTTCTGCACGGCGCCGGCGACGAGTGCTTCGGGACCCGGAGCAGCCATGGAATTCCCCCACGCGAAGGCAATTGACGAAGTCGTCTTCCGGCGCTTAGAAAAGCACGCCCCCGGGTATTTCGACAACGCCGTCCAAGAGGGCAATCTGCACACTTGGACACGCGCGAGCGCACTTGGACAATTTCCGCGGTTGGACGGTCGCGTACGTGTAGGTGAAAAGGCGGCGCGGGTCACCGGGGAGCGGGTGTGAGTCCGGCGTCTCCGCCGTCTGCCTCCGCGTCCCACCCGTCGGCCTTGAGTTTCGCCGCGATTCGGCAGACGTCGGACGGGTGCACGCGGCACCGTACCGTGAATCCGCCGCCCGCGGCGGTGTCGACCGACGCGCTCTCGGCGTCCACGCCGAGGCCCGCGACCGCTCCGAGGAAACGCCCCAACTCCCCCGGGCGGCCCGGGACGGCCACGCGCAGCGCGGGGGTGTGCCCGGGGGGTTCTGGGCGGGCGCCGGGGATCGCGCCGAGGCCGGCGATGCCGCGGTCGAGCAGGTCGACGACGGTCCGCAGGCCCTCCTCGCGGTCCCCGGTGCCGTGCCCGGCGAGCGCGTCGAGCGCGGGCACCAGCCGGGTGAGGTCGGCGTGGACGTTCCGTACGACCCCGGCGAGAGCCGCCGCGTTGGTCTCGATGATGTCCGCCCACAGCAGGGAATCCCCGCCCGCGATCCGCGTGACGTCGCGCAGCCCCTGGCCGGCCAGCCGTGAGACCCCGGCCGGGTCGTCCTGCAGCCGGGCGGCCATCAGGCTGGCCAGCAGATGGGGAACGTGGGAGGTCAGGGCGACGGCGTCGTCGTGGGCGCGGCTGGCCATCACCAGCGGGACGGCGCCGCACAGCTCGGCCAGCCGGCGCCCCCGTTCCAGGGTGGCGGGGGAGGTGAGCCGCGACGGGGTGAGCACCCAGGGGCGGCCCTCGAAGAGGGTGCCGCGGGCCGCCAGCGGCCCGGAGCGCTCGCGGCCGGCCAGGGGGTGCCCGCCGACGTAACAAGCGGGCTGGGGTGCGGCGTTCAGCGCGGCCCGTTCCGGCACGGTCTTCACACTGCCCACGTCGGTGTACGCGCGGGCGAGGCCGCTCCGCTGCACGTCGACCAGCACCGCGCCCACCTTGCTGGGCGGGACCGCGATCACGGCCAGGTCGACCGGCCCCGGCGGCTCCTCGGCGAGTCCTGCGCCCAGGGCCGCGGCGGTGCGGGCGGCCGTGGCGTCGCTGTCGGAGAGGTACACGCTCACCCCCTGGCGGCAGGCGGCCAGGGCCACGGAGGTGCCGATCAGGCCGGTGCCCACGACGGCTATGGAGCGAATCACCAGACATCCCCTGTCCGAAAGAACCTGATCGAAGGATTGCGCTCGGAAGATCCCGCCCGAAAGCCGTGGACCGAATAGCGGAAACGGCGCAACAGCTTATGCACCGGGGGCCGCCGACCAACAGGATGACAGTCCAGAAAAGACACTCGTAGCCAGATTCGCGGCCGGTCGCCTACAGTCCGGGAAACGCATGCCACTTCGTGACCAGGGGACAGTCATGCATGATTTCAGCGAGGCCGGAGTTCCGTTCGGCGACGTGGCCATCGACTACGTGGAGATGTACGTCGGAAGCCTGGAGGCCGCGGCTTTCGACTGGGTCGACAAGTACGCCTTCTCGGTCGTCGGCACCGGCGGCTCCCCGGAGCACCGCAGCATCGCGCTGCGCCACGGCCGCATCACCCTCGTGCTCACCGAGGCCACCTCCGACCAGCACCCCGCGTCGGCCTACGTGCAGGCGCACGGCGACGGCGTCGCCGACATCGCGCTGCGCACCGCCGACGTACGGGCCGCGTTCGGCGCGGCGGCGGCCGGCGGCGCCAGAGTGGTGCGCGAGCCCACCGCGCACGACGGCGACGGGCCGGCGGTGACCGCCGCGATAGGCGGGTTCGGGGACGTGGTGCACACGCTCGTGCAGCGGGCTCCCCGGGCGGGCGCGGGGCTGCCGGTGGGGTTCACGCCGGCGCTCCGGGAGGACGACGGCCGCGCGGACGCGGTGGGGCTCGACGAGATCGACCATGTCGCGGTCTGCCTGGACACCGGCAGCCTCGACCCCACCGTCGACTTCTACCGGCAGGCGCTGGGCTTCGGCTTCGTCTTCGAGGAGCGCATCGTCGTCGGCTCGCAGGCGATGGAGTCGAAGGTCGTGCAGAGCCGGTCGGGCGCCGTGACGCTCACGCTCATCCAGCCCGACCCGACGGCGGACCCGGGCCAGATCGACGAGTACCTCAAGGGCCACCAGGGCTCCGGTGTCCAGCACCTCGCCTTCTCCTCGGCGGACGCGGTGCGTTCGGTGCGCACCCTGGCGCGGCGCGGCGTCGCGTTCCTCACCACCCCGGGCTCGTACTACGACATGCTCGGCTCGCGCATCCCGTCGCTGAGCCAGGGGCGGCTGGCGGACCTGCGGGCGACGAACGTGCTGGCCGACGAGGACCACGACGGGCAGATGTTCCAGATCTTCACCGCCTCCACCCACCCGCGCCACACCCTCTTCTTCGAGGTGATCGAGCGGCAGGGGGCGCAGACCTTCGGCAGCGCGAACATCAAGGCGCTGTACGAGGCCGTGGAGCTGGAGAGGACCGGCCAGCGTGGGCCGTCCCGGCGCTGACTCCCCGGACTGCGCGGTCCACACGCTCGCGGACGTCGAGCGGGTCGCCGCCGCTGTCCTGCCGCCCGGAGTAAGGGACTTCGTGGCGGGGGGCAGCGGCGCGGAGACGACCCTGGCGGCCAACAGGGCGGCGCTGGACCGGGTGTGCGTCGTGCCGCGCGCGCTGCGCGACGTCTCCGGCTGCACGACGGAGTCGACGCTGCTGGGGCGCCCGGTGGCCATGCCGGTGGCGGTGGCGCCGGTGGCGTACCACCGGCTGGTGTGCGCCGAGGGCGAGACGGCGGCGGCGCGCGCGGCGAAGGCGGCGGGGGTGCCCTTCACGGCGGGCACGCTGAGCAGCGTGCCGATCGAGGAGATCACGGGTGTCGGCGGCCCGGTCTGGTTCCAGCTCTACTGGCTGCGGGACACGGCGCGGACCCTCGATCTGGTGCGCAGGGCGGAGGACGCCGGCTGTACGGCGGTCATGCTCACGGTCGACGTGCCGTGGATGGGCCGCCGGCTGCGGGACGTACGCAACGGGTTCGCGCTCCCCCGGGGCGTGCGTGCGGTCCACCTGGCCGCCGCGGACTCGACGGCGCACCGGCGCCGCGGCGGCGCCTCCGCGGTCGCGGCGCACACGGCCGAGGCGTTCTCGCCGGCGGTCACGTGGGAGTCGGTGGCGGCGCTGCGGGCGCACACCCGGCTGCCGTTGATCCTCAAGGGCGTGCTCGACGCTCGGGACGCGCGCCGCGCGGCGGATTCGGGGGCGGACGCGATCGTGGTCTCCAACCACGGCGGGAGGCAGCTCGACGGCGCGGTGCCCAGCATCGACGCGCTCCCGGAGGTCGCCGCGGCGGTGGGGAGCGGCTGCGAGGTGCTGATGGACAGCGGCGTCCGCGGCGGGACGGATGTGTTGCGGGCGCTCGCGCTCGGTGCCTCCGCGGTGCTGGTGGGGCGGCCGGTGATCTGGGGGCTGGCCGCGACGGGTGAGGCGGGTGCGCGGCGTGTGCTGGAACTGCTGGGCGACGAACTGCGCGACGCGCTCGGGCTCTCCGGCTGCGCGGATGTCGCGGACGCCCGCGAACTGCGCACCGTAAGCGGTGCGATGAGCGAACGCTGCGGGGTCGCGCCCTAGACGTACGGAGCCCGCGCGCATGACTGCGGCCCGGGTCCGCCGGCAAACGCGGCGGACCCGGGCCGTCCAACAGCTTGTTTCGGGTGGTTGGACACGGGTGGAATTTAGCCGACGGGACAGCAGGACGCGCGTGTCTTCATCCCAGCACCAGACGAAGACACGCACGCCGCGCAGGGACGGCCGCCGCTTTCCGGCGGGGTTCACCTGCTTTCCTGCTGTCTCACCTGCCGCGCTCAGCAACGGCGGCTCCACGGCGTTCGGAATACGCCGCGATCACAGCGGCCGGGCGCTCTCGCGTTCCATCCGCATCGCGATGTCCTTCCAGATGCCGGCGCATTCACGCGCCAGTTGGGCGACGACGCCGCGGCAGTGCGCGGGTACGTTGCCGATGATCTCCTCCCACTCGTCACCGCTGAGTGTGTGAATGTTGAGCAGCCGAAGGAGCGTCCGGCCGGTTTCGCTCAGCCGTAGCGCCGGGTCGGCCTTCAGCCGGTTGACCGCCGAGCCGCGGTCGTCGACCGTTATCCGGACCGCCGCGGACGTCGTCGCAACTCCCGCGGATACCGCCACCACCTTCGGTCTGCTCTCGATACGCGCCGCACTGCGCTGCCGCGGCACCGGCAGCGGTCCCTCTCCCCTGCGCATGCGGTTTCTGACGTCCCTGACCGTTTCCGGGGAGATCCCCGCGGCCCGGGCGACCTGCCGCAGCGACAGGCTCGGATTCTCGCTGATCATCCGGCTCGCGATCCTGCGCCCCTCGCTGCCGTTGAGGGGCCGCACGCGGCCGTCCTGGCCGACCCGGTGGCCGGTAGCGGCGGTGCCCGCCGACTCACGCCGGCGGATGGCCGCGACGGTCGCCGGGGCGATGCCCGTGACCGACGCGATCATCCGGTCCGACCACTGCGGATGCGACAGGATGATCCTGCTCGTAGCCCGCTTCCGGTCCGCCATGGTGAGCGGCAGCCCGTGAGCGATGTTCGACTCCACGGCGAGGACGAAGGCGTCCGCCTCGGTCCCGTCGAAGAAGCGGACGGCGATGGTGTCCTGACCGCGGAGCTCGGCGGCCCGCAGTCGATGAAGCCCGTCGATGACCCGCATGGTCGCGCGGTGTACGACGATGGGCGGTAGTTCGGCCTGTGCCTGCGCCAGTACTCTTACATGCTCTCGATCTTCTCCCGAAGTCCGAGGCGAGCCCGCTCTCCGTAAACTGCGGACTTCGACCTCGATCGGCGTCTGATCGAGATGCCCCTGCACGGACGTCAACTTCAATTCCTCCCCGATCCAACTTCCGGTGGGCCGGGCCGTGGCCCGAACCCATTCGTGCGATTACCGGAACTCGAACAATCCCTTGACGCAGCCGTACTGATGTGGTCGCCGGCCGAACCGGCGGCCGAGAGGTCAGACCTCTCGATACAGGGGATGTGGGGGTGATCGGAATGACGTCAGGCCGACGCGGACACCAGCTCCGCTGTCGACGTCATTCGATTCTCCCCCGCTACCCGCTTCGCTCCCGGACGAAGCGAGTGAATGTTCCCCCGTTCGGACATCGACTCTAACAGCGCCGTCACCGATCAGACACCCCACGCCTCACCGAACACAGTTCACCACTCCAGGCATTTGACATGTGCCGTGCACGGCCGTTCTTCAAAATCACAGCTCGCCCGGGGCGGAAGGTGGGAATCCGGATAAATGCCACCCCAGTGGGCACCTGCGCCACGAATTCACAGAAAGGCTTTGCGGTGTCATGCGTCGCATGAATCAAGCCGCCTTGTCCCGCCGGCGGGACAAGGCGCGGGAGGCCGGCGGGAAAGTACCGGAACGAAACATTCCGCAGAATGGGCATCCGTGGGCAAGAGCGGACTCCGCCAACACTGCGCGCCTTAGCGGGAGTTGTGCGCCCGCCGGTTACCCGGAGGCATCCGCGGGCTCTTCCGCCGCCTCGTCCAGCATCAGGACCATCCATTCCATCAGCCCCAGACCGACGGCCTCGGCGGCCTTCTGCCACCGCACCCGGCGCTCCGCCACGACGCTCATCTGGACGAGCGACGGGCCCGCCCCCTCCGCGGTGACGCGGCGGCTGGCCCGGATCTGCTTGCGCAGTTCACTGCGGGTCCACCGGCCCCGCTCCGCACGGGTCAGCCAGTCGTCCTGCACGCCGGCGGGCATCCCCGCGACCTCCGCGTGATGCTGGAAGCTGAGCTTGTCCCGCCGTCTCGAAGGATGGAATTTCCCCGCCACCCAGGCGTAGTTGCGAAGAGTCTGGTAATCGAAGGAAGTCTCGGCCAGGGCGCGTTTGTAGCGGTCCGGGTAGTGGCTCCTGCCGTAGATGAGCCAGTCACCGAGCCACCACGCCGAGGAATCCGCGATAACGAAGATCTGCCGTCCCAGATGGCTCCATTCGGCCAGCGGCAGGCCGGGAGGCAGGGACAGCGCCGTACGCCGCGTGGTGGAACGGCCGTTCACCGCGAGGCGGTTGGGGGGACGCGACGGGGCCGGGGACGTCGGGGCCGGGCTCGCGGGCGGGTGGCCCGAAGCGCGGACCGCCGGGTTCGTCACGGGGCCGGCTCCGCGCGTCTCTCCCATGGACATGCTGCGCACCTCACCTGCCGATCTGCGACGCGCTTCCTCGTCAACCCGACCGGACAACCGCCGGCCTGCTCCGCAGGGCCGCGGTCCGCCGACCGGGGCCGCACGCGATCAACCGTGCTGATCCCATCATCCGTGGCGGCAGGTTGCAGCGCGGTGACAGCGCTCCTCTCCTGTGCCTGCTTTCACCTCAACCACCGCTGCGGGTGGACCGTGGGTTGCACCGCGGTTACAGCAGGCGTTCCGGCGCAGTAACCCTCCCCCCGATCTACTTGTCACCAAACCCCGAGCCGACGGTGCCGGCTTCGCCGCACCGGACGAGGAGGATCCATGGCCACGCAGACCCGGTACTGCGCCGAGTGCCGTGCCGCGTTCACCTGGACGAGCAGCAGCCCCAACAGGAGGTTCTGCGGGCCGCGGTGCAAGGCGCGGTGGTGGCGCGGCCAGCACCGGCGGGCCGCCGCGGGAGTCAACGGCACGGCGCCGGGGGCGGAGCACCAGGTGCCGGGGGCCGCGGAGCAGCCGGCTCTCGGCACGGCGCACGCGTGCCCCAACTGCGGACAGCAGCTCACGGTGGTGAACGTCGTGGTCCCGCTCGGGGACGCCCCGGCGGTGGCCGGTGAGGATCCGCGCGCGAGGGTGTTCGCCGCGGATCACGGCTGAACGGCCGGCCGGGCTACGGGCGTCAGCCGTCGAGGGGCTGCAGCTCCAGCCGGCCGAGGTGGTCCGGGTCGGCGATCACGTCGATGCCGACGATCGTGCCGTTGGCGACGGCGAGGGCGAAGGCGATCCGCGGCCGGCCCTGCTGCATCCACACCAGCCCGGGCGAGCCGTCCACGAGCGCCGGGCGGGCGGCCCTGAGCCGCCCCGTGAAGACGTCGGCGACCGCCACCGCGCCGCGTACCTCCTCCGCCGCACCCGCGGCCACGGCGGCGGCGTCGGCGCGGAGCACCACGTCGGGGTCGAGGAGCGCGACGAGCGCGTGGAAGTCCTTCCCGCGCGAAGCGGTGAGGAACGCGCCGGCGATCGCACTCCAGCGCGCGGTGACGCCCCAGTCCGCGGGCGCGCCCTTGTCCGAAGCGGCGCTTGCGGCGTACGAGCCGGCAGAGCGTGCGCCGGGCGCGTCTGCGGCGCCGTGCGGACCCTCCGCGCGGTCGGCCGCGGGGCCCTGTACCCGCTGCCGGGCCCGGAGGGCCAGTTGCCGGGTCGCGGCGGGTGAGCGCCGGACGATCGGCGCGATCTCGTCGTACGGGACCGCGAACAGGTCGTGCATCACGAACGCCAGCCGCTCGGCGGGCGCCATCGAGTCGAGCACGGCGAGCAGCGCGAGCCCGACGGAGTCGCCGCGGAACCCTCTCCCGTGTGCTTCCGGCGGGTCCGCTCCCGCCGGTTCGGGGTGACCGATTTCTGCTTTTTCGCTATTTAAGGTCTTTTCATCGTCGATGAGATCCAGCGGATCCTCTCCTCGCGCCGTCCGGGCCCGGAGGATGTCCAGAGAAGCCTCGCCCACGACCGTGCGCAGCCAGCCACCGAGGCTCTCCACCCCGTCCGGTCCCGCACGGCTCACCCGCAACCACGCCTCCCGCACGGCTTCCTCGGCCAGCTCGGCCGAGCCCAGAACCCTGTGGGCGACCGCGTGCAGATGCGCGCGATGCTCCTCGAACCGCAGGGCCAGGAACTCGTGCTCGTCCATCGGGTCCTTCCTCCGTTGCACCTGTCACCACCGTGACCAGCGAAGCGCGGCTGATGTGACAAGGAGGCGGCCATGGTGCTCAGGTCGTGAGACGGCGTTGCCGCCCGCGCGGGGCCCGTGGTCCGATCGCCGCATGACTCGCCGCATCGTGATCGTCGGGGCCGGCATCGTCGGCTCGTCGCTGGCCCGGGAGCTGGCCGGGCGGGACGGCTGTCAGGTCACCGTCCTCGACCGCTCCCCCGCGGGCCGGCTGTACGGGTCCACGGGCCACGCGCCCGGCTACGTCGGCGTGCTCGGCGAGGCCCCGGTCCTCACCGAGCTGGCCCGGGCCACGGTGCGGATCTACCGGGGGCTCACGGACGACTACGACGCGACCGGTGATGCCCGTGCGCGAGGCGTCGCCGGCTTCGAGGAGACCGGCTGCCTGGAGGTCGCCACCACGCCCGCGGCGTACGAGACGCTGCGCGGGCGCGCCGCCGCGGCGGAGACCGCGGGACTGACCGCCCGGCTGGTGGGGCCCGAGGAGGCCGCGGCGCTGGCGCCGCGGCTCGTCGACCCGGACACGGCCGTGGCCGGGCTGCACTTCCCCGGCGACGGTACCGCCCGCGCCGGGCTGCTGACCGCGGTGCAGCGGCGCCGGGCGGAGGCCCGGGGCGCGGAGTTCGCCGACGGCGCGGAGGCGACGGGCCTGGAGATACGCGCCGGGCGGGTGCACGGCGTGTGGCTCGCCGACGGCACGCTCGTACCGGCCGATGACACGGTGCTCGCGTCCGGGATCTGGGGGCCGCTGCTCGCCGCCCAGGCGGGCGTGGACCTGCCGCTGACGCCGGTGTCCCATCCGTACGTCTACGGCGGGCCGCGCCCAGAGCGGCATCCGCGCGGGCCGTTCGTACGCTGGCCCGAGCACCACGCCTACGCCCGCGACCACGGCGACCGGGACGGGATCGGCACGTACGACCACGACCTGCGGCCGGTGGCGCCTGCGGACCTGGGGGCGCGGGCGGAGGAGCCCTGGCCGGGCGAGCCGTTCGACGGGGCCGTGGCCGCCGCGCTCGCGCTGCTGCCGCCCGCGCACCGCTTCACGCCCGCCGTCCGCCTCAACGGGGTCTTCTCCGTGACCCCGGACAACCTGCCGCTGCTCGGCCCGTTCACGGGGCTGCCCGGGCTGTGGTCGGCGACGGCGATCTGGGTCACGCACGCCGCGGGCGCGGCGGCCGCGCTCGCGGAGGCGATGGACGGCGGCGAGCCGGGCACCGGCCTCGCGGCACTGGCTCCGGACCGCTTCGCGGGCGAGCCGGCCGGGGAGCTGCGCCGCCGGGCGCTGCGCCGCTACCGGGACATCTACGCCGCGGGGTGAGGCGCCGAAGGGCCGGCAGGGGCGCCGAGCCGGGCCCTCGGCACCCCGGACCCCCCGCGGCTGCTCCGGGGCCCCTGTGGATAACTTCCGGCGCTGTCCGGCCGTCGCCGTAGGATCCCCGTGAGATCGCCGGAGGTGCGAAATGGCCGTGGACGAAACCCCCGAAGCAGGCACGCCGCCGTGGCGGATGCTGCTCGCGTACGCGCGGCCGCACCGCTGGGCGCTGCTCACCGGAGCGCTGCTGTCACTGGCGACGGGCGCCACCGGCCTCGCACTGCCGCTGGTGGCGCGGTCGCTGATCGACGACCTGTCGCACGACCGCTCCATCGCCGGTGCGCTGTTCGTGATGTCGGTGCTGGTGGTCGCCAACGCCGGGGTGGGGGCGCTGGGTTCGTACGTGCTGCGGCGCACCGCCGAGTCGGTGGTGCTGACGGCGCGGCGCCGGCTCAGCTCCTATCTGCTGCGGCTGCGGATAGCGGCCGTGGACCGCACGGAGCCCGGGGACCTGATGGCCCGGGTGACGTCCGACTCCACGCTGCTGCGCGAGGTCACCACCGACACCCTCGTCGGGCTTGGCACCGGCGGTCTGACCGCCGTGGCGACGCTGGTGCTGATGGGCGTCGTCGATCCCGTGCTGCTCGCCGTGACGGCCGGCGTGATCTTCGCGGCCGGCACCGTCATCGGCGTCATCGTGCCGCGCATCAACCGGGCGGCCAAGAAGGCCGCGGAGTCCGTGGGCCTGATGGGTGCGGCGCTGGAGCGGGTCCTCGGCGCGCTGCGCACGATCAAGGCGTCGGGCGCCGAGCACCGCGAGGAGCGGGCGGTGCACGAGGCGGCGGAGGAGTCCTGGCGGCAGAGCGTGCGGGCCGCCAAGTGGTCGGCGCTTGCCGGGAACACGGCGGGCCTGTCCATGCAGGTCGCGTTCATCACCGTGCTGGCAGTGGGCGGCGCCCGGGTGGCGACCGGGGCGATCGAGGTCGGCACGCTGGTCGCCTTCCTGCTCTACGTCTTCTATCTGATGTCCCCGATCCAGCAGGTGGTGAGCGCGGTCGCGCAGTACCAGACGGGGGCCGCCGCACTGGAGCGGATCCGCGAGGCGCAGCTCCTGCCGGCCGAGCCCGCCGCGGAGCCCGCGCCGCTGCCGGAGCCGGGGGCCGAGCCGGCGGCGCTGGCCTTCGAGGACGTCCGCTTCCGGTACGCGGACGACCTGCCCCATGTGCACCACGGCGTCAGCTTCGCCATACCGCCGCGCGGCATGACGGCGTTCGTCGGCCCGTCGGGAGCGGGCAAGACGACCGTCTTCTCGCTCATCGAGCGGTTCTACGAGCCGACCGCCGGACGGATACTCCTCGACGGCGACGACGTGACCCGCTGGGAGATACCCGCCCTGCGCGCCGCCATCGGGTACGTGGAGCAGGACGCCCCCGTGCTCTCCGGCTCGCTCAGGGACAACCTGCTGCTGGGCAACGCCGCGGCCGGTGAGGACGACGTACGGGAGGTGCTGAAGACCACCCGGCTCGAGGAGCTGGTGGCGCGGCTGCCGCAGGGCCTGGACACCCTCGTCGGCCACCGCGGCACCAAGCTGTCCGGCGGTGAGCGCCAGCGCGTCGCGATCGCCCGGGCGCTGCTGCGCCGGCCCCGGCTGCTCCTGCTCGACGAGGCCACGTCGCAGTTGGACGCGGTCAACGAGGCGGCGCTGCGCGACACCGTCGCGGAGGTGTCGCGCGACACCACGGTGCTCGTCGTCGCCCACCGGCTGTCGACCGTCACCAGCGCCGACCGGATCGTGGTGATGGACGCCGGCGAGGTGCGGGCCGTGGGCACGCACGCCGAGCTGGTCGCCGGCGACCCGCTCTACGCGGAGCTGGCCACCACCCAGTTCCTCGCCGCCGCGGCCGGCACCGCATGATGGAAGACGAACGACCGAGGAGGACCGCCGTGCGCCCCGAGCTGCAGATCAGCGCCACCAACCCGGAGCATCCCGCCGCGCTGCTCGACCTGCCCTGGGAGCTGCCGCTCGACGCCTGGCCGGAGGACTGCCTGGTCGATCTGCCCCGTGGCATCTCGCGGCACGTGGTGCGCTTCGCCGAGGCCGGCGAGGAGGTCGTGGCGATCAAGGAGGTGCCGGAGCGCGCCGCCCGCCGGGAGTACGAGCTGCTGCGCGACCTCGACCGGCTCGGCATCCCCGCCGTGGACGCGCTCGCGGTCGTCACCGGCCGCACCGGCGCCGACGGCGAGCCGCTGGAGCCGGCGCTGGTCACCCGGCATCTGGTGGGCTCGCGCCCGTACCGGGCGATGTTCGAGACGACGCTGCGCCCGGGCACCGTGAACCGGCTGATGGACGCGCTGGCCGTGCTCCTCGTCCGGCTGCACCTGGCGGGCTTCGCCTGGGGCGACTGCTCGCTGTCCAACACCCTCTTCCGCCGGGACGCCGGGGCGTACGCCGCGTATCTGGTGGACGCCGAGACCGGGCAGATCCAGCCGCGGCTGAGCAACGGCCAGCGGGAGTACGACATCGAGCTGGCCCGCATGAACATCTCGGGCGAGCTGATGGACCTGGAGGCGTCCGGGGCGCTGCACCCGTCGATCGACCCGATCCCGTTCGGCGCAGCCATCGCCGAGCGGTACGGGGACCTGTGGCACGAGCTGACCCGGCAGTCGGTCTACCCGGCGGACAAGCGGCACTACATCGAGCGCCGCATACGCCGCCTGCACGACCTCGGCTTCGACGTGGCCGAGATGCAGATCACACACTCGCCGGGCGGCGACACCGTCTCGTTCGTGCCGAAGGTCGTCGACGCCGGCCACCACCAGCGCCAGTTGCTGCGGCTCACCGGCATGGACACCGAGGAGAACCAGGCCCGCCGGCTGCTGAACGACCTGGAGAGCTGGATGGCGACCCAGGACGACTACGCGCCCGGTGACCCGCTCGGCGCCCGGCCCGAGGTGCTGGCGCACCGCTGGGTGCGGGAGGTCTTCCGCCCCACCGTGGGCGCGGTGCCGCCGGCGCTGCGCGGCCAGGTCGACCCGGCGCAGATCTACCACGAGGTGCTGGAGCACCGCTGGCTGCTGGCCGAGCAGAAGCAGCAGGACGTGGGACTGGAGGCCGCGGTCGCCGACTACGTCGAGAACGTGCTGCCGGGCTCCGTGGCCGGCACCTCCGGCTGACCGCACCTCCCGCTGACCGCACCTCCGGCCGGCGGTGCTGAAGGCGCGGCCCGCGCCCCGGCCGGCGGCCCGCTGACGGCACTGCCGGGCCTCTTGCCTGACGACGCCCGCTGCCGCCGACCGCCCCCGGCGCGGTAGCGTCCGTCCATGCCCGGGATGTCGGCCGCCACCGCCGCGCTGCTGCTCGGAGCCGTCGTGGTGCTCTGCGCCGCCGCGGTGCTCATCGGCGTGCGCGTCGCACGCAACCAGCAGTACGGCACGGCGCAGGAGCGCGCCGCGTACGAGACGCTGCACACCGCCTCCCTCGCCGGCCCCCCGCTGCGCGCCGGCCTCACCGCGGACACCGCTCGCCGCGCCGCCCCGCACCTGCGCGACCTCCTCGGCGTGCCCGCGCTCGCGCTCGCGGACGGCACGGGCGAGCTGCTGGCCTGGGACGGCCCCGAGGGCAAGCCCGGCCACGACCACTCCGAAGCCGTCCCCGACGCCGCGGCCCAGGTGACGGACAGCGGCCGCACGCAGGTCATCGGCCCCCGCGAGGTGGCCTGCGCCTGGCCGGACTGCCCGCTGCGGCACGCCGTGGCGGTGCCGCTGGCGGTCGCCGGCCGCGTCGACGGCGTGCTCGCCGTCTTCACCTCGCAAGCGTCCGCGGGCCTGGTGCGCGCCGCCTCCGAGGTGGCCCGCTGGGTCTCCGCGCAACTGGAGCTGGCCGAGCTGGACAGCTCCCGGGCCGCCGCCAGCGAGGCGGAGCTGCGGGCGCTGCGCGCGCAGATCTCCCCGCACTTCATCTACAACTCCCTCTCCACCGTCGCCTCCTTCGTGCGCACCGACCCGGAGCGCGCCCGCGAGCTGATCGTGGAGTTCGCCGAGTTCACGCGCTACTCCTTCCGCCGCCACGGCGACTTCACGTCCCTCTCCGAGGAACTGCGCTGCATCGACCGCTACCTGCTGCTGGAGCGCGCCCGCTTCGGCGGCCGGCTGGAGGTCTCGCTGCGGGTGGCGCCCGAGGTGCTGAGCGTCGTGGTGCCGTTCCTGTGCCTCCAGCCGCTGGTGGAGAACGCGGTACGGCACGGGCTGGAGAAGAAGCCGGGGCCCGGCCGGCTCACCATCACCGCGGCCGACGGCGGCAGCGAGGCGCTGATCAGCGTCGAGGACGACGGCGCCGGCATGGCGGCGGAGACGCTGGCCCGCACCCTGGCCGGTGATCTGGCGGAGCTGGCCGAGCTGGCGGGGGACGCGCCGCGGGCGCCGGGCATCGGGCTGCGGAACGTCGACGAGCGGCTGCGGCAGGTCTACGGGGACGCCTACGGACTCGTCATCGAGACCGCTCCGGGCGCCGGGACGAAGGTGCACGTCCGGGTGCCGAAGTTCCATCCGGACGCGGTCCAGAGCGGCCCCGGCGGGATGTGAGCGAGAGACGGGTTTCGCTGCCGCCGCGCCCCGCATAGGGTTCCCGCATGCTGCACACTCTCGCCGTCGACGACGAGGAGCCCGCGCTGGCGGAGCTGGCGTACCTGCTGCGCCGCGACCCGCGGGTGGCCGAGGTGCAGACGGCCGGCGACGCGCAGCAGGCGCTGCTGGCCCTGGACCGGGCGCTGGCCTCGGGCCGTTCGGTGGACGCCGTGTTCCTGGACATCGGCATGCCGGGCCTGGACGGGCTGGCGCTGGCCCGGCTGATATCCCGGTTCGCGCAGCCGCCGCGGGTGGTGTTCGTCACCGCGCACGAGGATCATGCGGTGGAGGCGTTCGCGCTGCGCGCCGCGGACTACGTGCTCAAGCCCGTGGCGCCGGAGCGGCTCGCGGAGGCGGTGCGCCGCTGTGCCGAGTCGGCCGCGGAGCCGGCGCCGGACGAGCAGCCCGAGCCGGTCGGTGCGGCGCCGGCGGACCGCGCGGCAGTGGCGGACGAGGTCATCAGCGTGGAACTCGCCGGTGTCACGCGGTTCGTGCAGCGCAGAGAGGTGCTCTACGCCGAGGCGCAGGGCGACTACGCGCGGCTGCACACCGGCGGCGGCAGCCACCTCGTCCGTATCCCGCTCGCGACGCTGGAGGAGCGGTGGGGGGCGGCCGGGTTCGTCCGCATCCACCGCAGCCACCTCGTCGCCCTGCACCACGTGCGCGAGCTGCGGATGGAGGCGGGGCGTACGTACGTGGTCCTCGGCGGGCACGTGCTGCCGGTCAGCCGGCGGCACACCCGTCAGGTCCGCGAGATGCTGGTCCGACATCCACCCACGGCGGCGGTGTGACATGGCGGGCGATCGGGGGATCTCCGCGCCGAAGAGCGGCGCGCGGAAGAGCGGTGCGCCCGGCGGCCGCGCAGCCAAGGCGAGTTCGCAGAAGAGCAGGGCGCAGAAGAGCGGCACCCGGAAAAACGGCGCGCAGCAGAACGGCGACGCCGAGGCCGCCCGGCAGACCGGAACGCCCGACTCCCACGTGCCCCACAGCCGCACCCCGCAGAGCACCGCCCCGCCGGAACCACCCGAGCCGCCGCCCCGCGTGACCGTCGCCCACCCCCGCACCCTCGCCGCCCGCAGCTCCCAGCCGCTGCCCGGCAGCCGTGCCCTCGTCGCCGACGACCTGGGCCGCCAGACCCCGCTGGGCGACGTCTACCTCCGCTCCCTGATGCGCACCCAACTGCGCCTCGCCGCCTTCGTCGTCGGCGCCCTCGGCGTCGTGCTCGGCGTGCTGCCGGTGCTGCTGGCGACCGTGCCCAGCGTGCGCGACAGCACGCTGGCCGGCGTGCCCGTGCCGTGGCTGGTGATCGGGGTCGCGGTGCACCCGGTGATCCTCGCGCTGGCGTGGGTGTACCAGCGCCAGGCGCGCAAGAACGAGGCCGAGTTCGCGGACCTGGTCGAGCGGTCGTGACCGCGGTCGTGACAGGGCACAGCACGTGAACACCGTCCAGCCCGCCGTCGCCGTGGCCGTCGTCTGCGTAGCCACGGCCCTCTTCGGCGTGTACGGGCTGCGCCCCGGCCGCGCCACCTCCGACTTCTACGTCGCCTCCCGCGCCGTGACGCCGCTGCAGAACGCCTCCGCCATCGGCGGCGAGTACCTGTCGGCCGCGTCCTTCCTCGGCATCGCGGGCCTCGTGCTCGCGTACGGCGCCGACATGCTCTGGTACGGCGTCGGCTACACCGCCGGCTACCTGGTCCTCCTCGCCTTCGTCGCCGCGCCGATGCGCCGCTCCGGCGCGTACACCGTCCCGGACTTCGCCGAGGCCCGGCTGCAGTCGAAGCGCGTACGGCAGCTCGCCTCGGTGCTCGTCGTCCTCATCGGCTGGCTCTATCTGCTGCCCCAGCTCCAGGGCGCGGGGCTCACCCTGCGCACCGTCACCGGCGCCCCGCTGTGGGTCGGCCCGGTGGCCGTCGCGGCGGTGGTGATGACGACCGTCGCGTCCGGCGGGATGCGCAGTGTCACGGCGGTGCAGGCGTTCCAGTACTGGCTGAAGCTGACGGCGCTCGCGGTGCCGGTGATCTTCCTGCTGCTGGCCTGGCGCGCGGACGGCGCGCCGTGGCCGGACGCCGACGCGCCGCCGCGGTTCCGGGACACGACGACGGTGACCGTGCACCAGGCGGTCGACGTACGGGTGGAGGTTCCGGTACGGGTCACGGTGCACGGCCGGCTCGACGGCGAGCGGCTGGACGGCGACCGGGTGCGCATCGGCCCCGGCGTGCACGCGATCGGCGAGGAGACCCGGGTCCGGTTCCCCGCCGGCGCCGACGTGCCGCACCCGGTCGACGAGGAGCCCGTCGACGGCCTCAACTGGACGCGCCCGCTGTCCGGTACGGAACACCCCGGCTACGGCACGTACTCGCTGCTCATCGCCACCCTGCTCGGCACCATGGGCCTGCCGCACGTCATCGTCCGCTTCTACACCAACCCCGACGGCCCCGCCGCCCGCCGCACCACCTGGACCGTGCTGTGGCTGCTGGCCGCCTTCTACCTGCTGCCGCCGCTCTACGGCGCCCTCGGCCGCCTCTACACCCCCGAACTCCTCATGACCGGCCGCACGGACGCCACGCTGCTCCTCCTCCCCGACCGGCTGCTCGGCGGCGGCCCGGCCGCGGCGGTCCTCGGCACGCTGCTGACCGCGGGCGCGTTCGCGGCGTTCCTGTCCACCGCCTCCGGCCTGACGATGTCGGTGGCGGGTGTGCTGGGGCAGGAGCTGGAGCGCAGACGGGCCCGGCGGGCGACGGCCCCGCCGGGCAAGGCGGCCGACGCCCGCGCGGAGGTGCGGGCGACCGTGCTGCGGCTGCGGCTCGCCGGGGTGGCCGCGGCGGCGGTGCCGTGCGTGGCGTCGCTGGTGGTCGTGGAGCGGCCCGTCGCGGACGTGGTGGGGCTGGCGTTCGCGGTCGCGGCCTCGTCGTTCTGCCCGCTGCTGCTGCTCGGCATCTGGTGGCGCGGGCTGACCCCGCAGGGCGCCGCCGCCGGGCTGCTCGCGGGCGGCGGGGCGGCGCTGGCGACGGTGGCGGCGACGATGTTCGGCGTGCAACCCGGCGGCTGGCCGGGGGCGTTGCTGGCGCGGCCGGCCGCGTGGACGGTGCCGCTGGCGTTCGCGGTGATGGTGGGGGGCTCGTGGCTGACGAGGCGCAGCGTGCCCAGCGGTACGGCGCACGCGCTGCTGCGGCTGCACGCCCCCGAGTCGCTGGACCTGCCGCGCCGCCCGGGACGTACGGCGAACTGACCGACGGCGTACGGGCGGCCGCCCCACCGCGTGCGAGCACCGACCCGTTACGTGCGACCGGCCGGCCCACCGCGTACGACCGCCGCCCACCGCACGCCGTTCGGCCCGAACCGCCGCCCGGCCGACCGCTCGTCGTGCCTTCGCTACCGCTCGGCGCATCCGCGCCGCCGTTCACGGCACCACCGCCGCGCGGCGGCTCGCGCGGCGGCCCGTGCGCTTCTACGGTGGCCGCGCCCGGCCCGTCCGGACACCCCCGTCCCCCAAGGCGCCCATGGAGGCCGCGATGAGCAGCACACCCCCGACCGGCAGATCGCCGGACGTGTACGAGGAAGTACAGCAGAGCGAGGAGTTCGGGGAGCTGCGACGCGCGCACCGTTCGTTCGCGTTTCCGCTGACCGTCGGATTCATCGTCTGGTACCTGCTGTACGTGCTGCTGTCGAACTACGCGGGCGGCTTCATGGGCACCGAGGTCGTCGGCAACATCAACGTGGCGTTCGTGCTGGGCATCGCGCAGTTCGTCACCACGTTCGCCATCGCATGGTGGTACGCGCGGCACGCCGCCGCGAAGCTCGACCCCAGGTCCGAGCAGCTCAAGGCTGAGGTCGAGGGCCGGGTGGCCGGCAGTGGCACGGAGGTCGGGAAATGACGGGCGCCACCACGAACGCGCTGCAGATGGTCGCCCAGTCGGATCCGGGTGAGCACCGCACGCTGATCGTCACGCTGTTCTCGGTCTTCGTGGCGCTCACGCTCGCGGTGACGGTGTGGGCGGGACGCAAGACGAAGGACGCCACCGACTACTACGCGGGCGGCCGTTCCTTCACGGGCTTCCAGAACGGGCTGGCGATCTCCGGGGACTACATGTCCGCGGCCTCCTTCCTGGGCATCGCGGGCGCCATCGCGCTGGCGGGTTACGACGGGTTCCTGTACTCCATCGGCTTCCTGGTCGCCTGGCTGGTGGCGCTGCTGCTGGTCGCGGAACCGCTGCGCAACTCGGGCCGGTTCACCATGGGCGACGTGCTCGCGTACCGGATGCGCCAGCGTCCCGTACGCACCGCGGCCGGGGTGTCGACCATCGTGGTGTCGATCTTCTACCTGCTGGCGCAGATGGTCGGCGCGGGCGCCCTGGTCGCTCTGCTGCTGGGGATCACCGGCGAGGCGGGCAAGAACCTCATCGTGGTCCTCGTCGGCCTGGTGATGATCCTGTACGTCACCATCGGCGGCATGAAGGGCACCACCTGGGTGCAGATCATCAAGGCCGTGCTGCTGATCCTGGGCACGCTGCTGATCACGATCCTGGTGCTGGCGAAGTTCGACTTCAACATCTCCCAACTGCTGGGCGCCGCCGCGGACAACTCCGGCAAGGGCGCGTCGTTCCTGGAGCCGGGGCTGAAGTACGGGGTGACGACCACCTCGAAGATCGACTTCATCTCGCTGGGCATCGCGCTGGTGCTGGGCACCGCGGGTCTGCCGCACATCCTGATCCGCTTCTACACGGTGCCGACCGCGCAGACCGCGCGTAAGTCCGTGCTCTGGGCGATCGGCATCATCGGCGGCTTCTACCTGATGACCATCGCGCTGGGCTTCGGCGCCGCCGCGCTGATCAAACAGGAGACGATCGTCGAGTCCAACCCGGCGGGCAATACCGCGGCACCACTACTCGCGGAAGAAATCGGCGGCGGAGCGGGATCCACCGGAGGCGCGATCCTGCTGGCGATGATCTCCGCGGTCGCGTTCGCCACGATCCTCGCGGTCGTCGCAGGACTGACGCTGGCATCGTCGTCGTCGTTCGCGCACGACCTGTACGCCAACGTCATCCGCAAGGGCAAGGCCACCGAGAAGGAGGAGATCGCGGCGGCCCGGATCGCCGCCGTCGGGATCGGTGCGGTCGCCATCCTGCTGGGCGTCTTCGCGGGCAGTCTGAACGTCGCCGGCCTGGTGGCCCTGGCCTTCGCCGTGGCGGCGTCGGCGAACCTGCCGACGATCCTCTACAGCCTGTTCTGGAAGCGGTTCACCACCCAGGGCGCGCTGTGGTCCATCTACGGCGGCCTGTTCACCTCGGTGTTCCTGGTGCTGTTCTCCCCGGTGGTGTCCGGCAAGGAGACCAGCATGTGGCCGGGCGTGGACTTCCAGTGGTTCCCGCTGGAGAACCCGGGCCTGATCTCCATCCCGGCCGGCTTCATCCTCGGCTGGCTCGGCTCGATCCTGTCCAAGGACGAGGACGCCACCGGCAAGAAGTACGCCGAACTCGAGGTCCGTTCCCTCACCGGCGCCGGCGCCCACTAGGCACCGCCGCCCGGCCGGCGCGGGTCGTACCGACGACCCGCCCGGCCATGCCGGTTCCCCGCCGGCATCCGAGCGGCGGCCGGCCGGCGGTGCCCGAGCGCCTGCCGTCCGGTCGTCACCCACCCCCCTCCCCGGGGGGCGGGGCACCCTCCTCCGCCCCGCCCACTCCCGCGGGCCCGCGGGCTCCGTGCAACCGCGGGCCCGCGGGCCCTTCGGCGGTCCGGCCGTCTCCTCGCTACCCGACCGTCTCCTTCGCCCGCACCTGCAGCGCGTCCAGCGCGGCGCGCACCGCGGGGCTGCCGGTCGCACCGCGCCGGGTGACGGTGAGGAACGTACGCGACGGGACCGGCACCCCGGTGATCCGCAGCCGGCGGATCGACGGCACGCCGGAGAACTGCGCGAGCCGGGGCACGAGCGCGACGCCGAGCCCGTTGGAGACCATCACCGCCGTCACGGTCCAGTCGCACGCCTCGTGGGTCACGTTGGGCCCGAAGCCCGCCGCGCTGCAGGCCGCGAGCACGTGCTGCCGCGACCAGACGCCCGGGGGGCCGATGATCCACTGCTCCCCCGCGGCCTCGGCCAGCTCGATCGCCGTACGCGCGGCCAGCGGGTGGTCCTCCGGCACGACCAGGTCGAAGGGGTCCTCGATGAGCGTGTGCTGCTCGAAGCGCTGGTCGCCGCGGGCCGGCGCCTCGGCGGACGCCTCCACGACGGCGAGGTCCGTCTCGCAGTCGAAGAGCAGGTCGTAGCAGTCCGCGGGCTCCGCCTCGCGCAGCCGTACGTCGAGCCGCGGATGCGCCGCACGGAGCGCGCCGGCCACCGGTGCCAGCAGCCGGCACATCGCGCTCGGAAACCCGGACATGCGCAGCTCTCCGGCCGGTTCCTCGCCGAGCGCGTGCAGTTCGGCCGCCGCCCGCTCCCACTGCGCCTCGATGACGTCGGCGTGCGCGAGGAGCCCGCGCGCGGCCGGCGTGAGCCGCACCCGGCGGCCCTGCGGCTCCAGCAGCCGGACGTCCAGCTCCCGGGCGAGCTGCCGGATCTGCTGGGAGGCGGCGGAGGGCGTGAGGTGGAGTGACTCGGCGGCTGCGGTCACGGTGCCGTAGTACGCGACCGCGCGGAGCACGCGCAGCCGGCGCAGGTCAATCATGTAGGTCCTCCTTCACGATGCGCTCCATAAATCCAACCTAGACCTGAACGAATCAAACTTCCATGCTGAAGAGGCAAGGAACGCGGGCCCGGCCGAGGGGCCGCGGCCGGACGAGAACCGCCGGAGGGTACGGCGGGGAGGGGACAACACGTTGTTCGAGGGTCACTGCCCCCACTGCGGCTGGGCGGACAGCACGCCGTTCCACACGGTCTCGCAGCACCGTACGGGCAGGGGGATGACGATCTGGACCCGGTGCCAGTGCGGCTCCCTGCAGATGCGGACGGTGGACGCGGCCGGCGGCCGCATCGTCACGCGCGGGCGCCCGGCCCCCGACGCGGCGGGCGGCCCGTACCCCGGAATGGCGCGGCAGCAGACCGCGGCGCGGGTAGAAAGGTGCCATGACGGCTGACGAACCGGCGCCCACGGTCGCCGAGATGCTCCGCGCCAACGAGGCCAACTGGGACGCCCGCGCTCCCGTGCACGCGCGCAGCGACTTCTACGGCCTCGACGGCTCGCGGGCGCCGGCCGACTGGTTCGCCCCCTTCGAGTGGGACGACCTCGGCGACCTGCACGGCCGGGACGTGCTCCACCTGATGTGCCATCTGGGCACCGACACCCTCGCCTTCGCCGAGCGGGGCGCGGCCCGCACGGTCGGCCTCGACTTCTCCGCCGCGTCCGTCACCGGGGCGCGGCGGATCGCGGCGGCGGCGGGCCGGGAGGTGGAGTTCGTACGGGCCGACGTGCACAAGGCGCCCGAGGCGCTGGCGGGCCGGCGCTTCGACGTCGTCTACACCGGCAAGGGCGCGCTCTGCTATCTGCCGGATCTCGCGGCGTGGGCCGGGGTGGTACGGGCCCTGCTGCGGCCCGGCGGCGTGCTGTACCTGGCCGAGTTCCACCCGCTGCTCAACTCCCTGGGCCCCGCGGGCGATCCGGGCGAGGTGCCGGAGCTGCTGCTGCGCCACGACTACCTCGCCGGCCGCGGCCCCGTCCGCAAGGACTCCCCGTACACGTACACCGACGGCCCGCCGCTCACCGGAGCCCTCACCAGCTACGAGTGGCGCCACGGCCTCGGCGACGTGGTCACGGCGCTGGCCGGCGCCGGGCTCGCCGTCGACCTGCTGCGCGAGACGGACCTGCTGCCGTGGCCGCGGTTCGCGGCAATGGAGCGGGACCCGGCGAGCGGCTGGTGGCGGCTGCCGGCGACCCGGCCCGCGGTCCCGCTGCTCTTCGCGCTCCGCGCCACCCCCGTGCCCGGGGCCGTGCGAGGGGCTTGATCCGGGGGCCCGTTCCGGGTGACGCTCCCCTGACCACTGCACGAGCTCCGTACCGCGTACGCCACCCGCTCCCGCCCCCGTCAGGAAGCGCACCGTATGACGCAGCCCGCCCGCCGTCCCAACATCCTGCTCCTCACCAGCGACCAGCAGCACTGGAACACCCTCGGCCGCGGCAACCCCGAGATCCGCACCCCGCACCTCGACCGGCTCGCCGCCCAGGGCACCGCCTTCGAGCGCGCCTACTGCCCCAACCCGACGTGCACCCCGACCCGCGCCTCGATGATCACCGGCAAGTACCCCAGCCAGCACGGCGCGTGGACGCTCGGCACCAAGCTGCCCGAGGACCAGCCGACGCTCGGGCAGCACCTGGGCGCCGCGGGGTACACCACCTCGCTGGTCGGCAAGGCGCACTTCCAGCCGCTCGCGAGCACGGCGGAGCACCCCTCGATCGAGTCGTACCCGCTGCTGCAGGACCTGGACTTCTGGCGGGACTTCCACGGCCCGTACTACGGCTTCGACCACGTGGAGCTGGCCCGCAACCACACCGCGGAGGCGCACGCGGGGCAGCACTACGCCCTCTGGCTGGAGCAGCAGGGCTGCGCGGACTGGCGGCGGTACTTCCGGCCGCCGACCGGCACCCTGGACCCCGGCGTGCGGCACACCTGGCCGATCCCGGAGGAACTGCACTACAACGCCTGGATCGCCGAGCGCACCGGCACGCTGCTTGAGGGGTACGCGGAGGGGGACGAGCCGTTCTTCTGCTGGGCCAGCTTCTTCGACCCGCATCCGCCCTACCTCGTGCCCGAGCCCTGGGACCGGATGTACGACCCGGACGCGCTGACCGTGCCGGAGGCCGTCGCGGGCGAACACGACGGCAACCCGCCGCACTTCGGCCTCACCCAGCAGGACCGGCCGGACTTCTCGCCGTGGCAGGAGTCGGGGCAGTACGTCCACGGCTTCCACTCCCACCGGCTGCCGGCCGCCGAGCGGCGCCGGCTGGTGGCGACGTACTACGGGATGGTCAGCATGCTCGACGCGTACGTCGGCCGGATCCTGGACCGGCTCGACGCGCTGGGGCTGGCCGGGGACACGATCGTGGTGTTCACCACCGACCACGGGCACTTCTTCGGCCAGCACGGGCTGCAGGCCAAGGGCGCGTTCCACTACGAGGACCTGCTGCGGGTGCCGTTCCTCGCCCGGCTGCCCGGCCGGGTGCCCGCGGGGCGCGCCTCCTCCGCGCTGGTGTCGACCGTCGACCTCGCGCCGACGTTCCTGGAGCTGGCCGGGCTGCCGGTGCCGCGGGAGATGACCGGCGTGAGCCAGGCGGAGGTCCTCACCGGCGGCGCGCCGAGCGCGCGGGACCACGTCATCTGCGAGTTCCGGCACGAGCCGACCGCGGTCAGCCTGCGCACGTACGTCGACGACCGGTACAAGCTGACGGTCTATCAGGGGCGCACGTACGGCGAGCTGTTCGACCTGCGCGCCGATCCGGGCGAGACGCGCAACCTGTGGGACGACCCGGGGAGCGCCGGGCTCAAGTCCGAGCTGCTGCTCCGGTACATCTGGGCGGAGCTGGGCAAGGAGCCGATGTGGATGCCGCGGGTGGCGGCGGCGTAGGCGCTCCCCGGGGCCGGGTCAGTCCCGGTCGACGTACTCGCGCAGATGCTGCGCCGTGAGCGTGTCCGCCTTCCCTACCAGGTCGGCCGGGGTGCCGGTGAACACCACCCGGCCGCCGTCGTGGCCGCCGCCGGGGCCGAGGTCGATCAGCCAGTCGGCGTGCGCCATGACCGCCTGGTGGTGCTCGATGACGACCACCGTGTTGCCGTCGTCGACCAGCCGGTCGAGCAGCGCGAGCAGCTTGTCGACGTCGGCCATGTGCAGCCCGGTGGTCGGCTCGTCGAGGATGTACGTGGCCGCCTTCTCGGCCATGTGGATGGCCAGCTTCAGCCGCTGCCGCTCGCCGCCCGAGAGGGTGTTGAGCGGCTGGCCGAGGCGCAGGTAGCCCAGGCCCACGTCGGCGAGCCGGCCGAGGATGGCGTGCGCCTGGCCGGCGGGGAAGAAGCCGTGCGCCTCGGCGACCGACATCTCCAGCACCTCGCTGATGTTCTTGCCGCGCAGCGTGTACGTGAGCACCTCGGGCGTGTAGCGCTTGCCCTCGCACTCCTCGCACACGGACGCGACGCCGGCCATCATCGCCAGGTCGGTGTAGATCAGCCCGATGCCCTTGCACTTGGGGCAGGCGCCGGCGGAATTGGCCGAGAAGAGCGCGGCCTTGACGCCGTTGGCCTTCGCGAAGGCGGTACGCATCGGGCCGAGCAGCCCGGTGTACGTCGCGGGGTTGGACCGCCGCGAGCCGCGGATCGGCGACTGGTCGGCGACCACGACGCCGTCCCGCCCGGCGAGGTAGCCGTGCACGAGCGAGGACTTGCCGGAGCCGGCGACGCCGGTGACCACCGTGAGCACCCCGAGCGGCACCTCGACGCCGACGTCGCGGAGGTTGTGCAGGTCGGCGCCCGCGACGGCGATGTGCCCGCGCGGCTGCCTGGGCCGCTCCCGCAGCCGTACCCGGTGCTCCAGATACCGGCCGGTCAGCGTGCCGGAGGCGCGCAGGCCCGGCACGTCGCCGCTGAAGGTGACGTGCCCGCCGTCGCTGCCCGCGCCGGGGCCGAGGTCCACGACGTGGTCGGCGATGGCGACGACCTCCGGCTTGTGCTCCACGACGAGCACGGTGTTGCCCTTGTCGCGCAGTTGCAGCAGCAGGTCGTTCATCCGCCGGATGTCGTGCGGGTGCAGCCCGATGGTGGGCTCGTCGAAGACGTACGTGACGTCGGTGAGGCTGGAGCCGAGGTGGCGGACCATCTTCACGCGCTGCGCCTCGCCGCCGGAGAGGGTGGCGGAGGGGCGGTCGAGGCTGAGGTAGCCGAGGCCGATCTCGACCAGCGAGTCCAGCACCCCGCGCAGGTTGTCCAGCAGCGGCCCCACCGACTCGTCCTCGATCGCGCGGACGAACTTGGCGAGGTCGGTGATCTGCAGGGCGGCGCACTCGGCGATGTTCCGGCCCTGGATCTTCGAGGAGAGCGCGGCGGCGGAAAGCCGGGTGCCGCCGCAGTCGGGGCACCCGGCGAAGACGACGGCGCGGTCGACGAAGGCGCGGACGTGGCTCTGCAGCGCGTCGCGCTCCTTCACCAGCCACATCCGGGTGATCTTGGGTATGAGCCCCTCGTACGTGATGTTGTGGTTGCCGACCTTGACCTTCACGGTCTCCTTGTGGAGGAGGTCGTGCCACTCCTGGTCGGTGAAGTCCGCGAGCTTCTTGTCCGGGTCGTAGAAGCCGGAGGAGACCAGGACCTCCCAGTACCAGTTGCCGACGGCGAAGTTCGGGATGGTGACGGCGCCCTCGTTGAGCGAGAGCCGGCGGTCGGCGAGCTGGTCGACGTCGATCTGCGAGACCTCGCCCAGGCCCTCGCAGCGCGGGCACATGCCCTCGGGGATGTTGAAGCTGAACGCGCCCGAGGTGCCCACGTGCGGCTCGCCGAGCCGGCTGAACAGGATGCGCAGCATCGCGTACGCGTCGGTGGCCGTGCCCACCGTGGAGCGGGAGTTGGCGCCCATCCGCTCCTGGTCGATGACGATGGCGGCGGAGAGGTTGTGCAGCCCGTCGGCGTCCGGCCGGGGCAGGTTCGGCATGTAGGTCTGGACGAAGGCGCTGTACGTCTCGTTGATCAGCCGCTGCGACTCCGCGGCGATGGTGCCGAAGACGAGCGAGGACTTGCCGGAGCCGGAGACGCCGGTGAAGACCGAGAGCCGCCGCTTGGGGATGTCGAGCGAGATGCCGGCCAGGTTGTTCGCCCGGGCGCCGCGCACCTTGATCATGTCGTGGGTGTCGGCGAGGCTCGCCGCGCCGGCCGCGGGCCCCGGGCCCGGCGGGTCGTTCTCTGCTGCTTGTGCTGAACACATGAGCGCGATTTTAATCAAATTTGACTAGCGACCGCTTCCGGGTTTTCTCCGGGCAGGGCGTCCGCCAGCGTCGGCACCGGACCGAGCGCGTCGAGGAGGCCGCAGCACCGCAGGACCCGGTGCACGGTGCCGCCCTCGGGGCAGACCAGCCGCAGCTCGCCGCCGCGGTCGCCGGTGCGCCTGCGGGCGCGTATCAGCAGCCGCAGTCCCGAGCAGTCGAGGAACTCCGTCCGCCGCAGGTCGATGATCACGCGCGGCGCGGGCGCGCCGGTGATCACGTCGAGGTACGGCTCGACATCGAGCTGGGCGGCGAGGTCGATCTCGCCGGTCAGCTCCAGCACCGTGAATCCGTGCAGCCGGTAGCTCCGCGCGAAGCGCGACTCCACCCGGTCGGCGTGGTCGTCGCCGCCGGTACGCCACGAAGCTCCGGTCACGTCGTCTGTGTACACCACGTGCTCCCCCCACGGGGCCCGTTCTGCCCAGCCTGGGGCAGGCAGCCGAGGTCATAGTCACCGGGGTCCTGGGTGGACCGCCAACCGTAGTGCGGCATGTCGGGACAGGGGCAAGGTTGGCGCAAACGAGCCGGTCAAGTTTCCCTCGACCGGGCGATTAATCCACAAACAGCTTGACCGATCCTCACACCATACGGCAATGGGCGATACGGCATCGGGGTGCGCGGGCGCGTAAGTCCACGCCGCGCCGCGCTTCCGTCCATGGCCGCGGTCGCCGACGGGCTGGTACGCCTGGGCAGTTGACGTCGCCCGAGGGAGCCGCCATGCCGCAGGAGACCCCAGCGCCAGCACCGCGCAGCCCGTCCGTACGCACGACGCCGCACCCCGGGCCGTATGCCCGCCGCCGGAACCGGCGCCCCGGCAGCCGCGCGCCGTGGCTCGCCGCGGCCGCCGGGATGCTGCTGTCCCTCGCCCCCGGCGTGCCCGCGAGCCAGGCCGCCGAGCCCAACCCCGCGCCCGTCACGGTCCCTTCGGTCCGCTCGTGGGAGGGCGGCACGGGCACGTGGGAGCTGACCCGGCACAGCCGGATCGTGCTGGACCGCGGTGATGCCGGGCGACTGGCGCCCACCGCGGCGACGCTCGCCCGCGAACTGGACCTCCAGGAGGGGCTGCGCCCGCGGATCGCCACCGGCCGCCCCGGCCCGGGCGACATCGGCCTGGCCCTCGGCGGCGGCGCCCCCTCCCCCGAGGGGTACGAGCTGGACCTCGCCGACTCGGCCCGGATCACCGCCCCCGACCGCCGAGGCGTGCTCTACGGCACCCGCACCCTGCTCCAGGCCCTGCGCACCAGCGACGCGGAGCACGAGGTCGCCCGCGGGACCGTACGCGACCACCCCACCCACGGCGAGCGCGGCACGATGCTCGACGCGGGCCGCCGGTACTACTCCGTGGACTACCTCAGACAGCAGATCCGTCAGCTCGCCTGGTACAAGCTCAACACCTTCCACCTGCATCTGACGGACTGGAACGGCTACCGCATCGAGAGCGACAAGTATCCGGAGATCGTCGCGGAACAGCACTACACCAAGCGCCAGTTGCGCGACCTGGAGGACTACGCGGCGCACTACGGCGTGACGCTCGTACCGGAGATCGACCTGCCCGGGCACGCCGTCTCCATCGGCGACGCCCGCCCCGACCTGGCGTTCGCCTGCGAGTCGATGTCCCGGCCGAGCAACGGCTGGGAGGGCTCGGACCGCGGCCACTGGACCCTGGACTACACCAAGCCGGAGACGCGGCGCTTCGCCCGCGAACTGGTCGCCGAGGTCGCGGACGTCTTCGACAGCCCCTACCTCCACCTCGGCACCGACGAGATCCCGCTGCGCCCGGCGCAGGAGGCGTGCCCCGAGCTCGTCGCGTACCAGAAGAAGCAGGGCTACCCCTACCCCGGCGACGTGCTGGTGGAGTTCATCGACGACCTCGCCGGGGCCGTCCGCGCCGAGGGCAGGACGGCGGAGGTCTGGCAGTGGTGGGACTTCCAGCAGCCCACGAGCATCGACCCGGACAAGCGCACCGCGGTCACCGAATGGCTCTCGCCCCCCGGCGGCCGGGCCGCCGAGGGCTACCCGACCGTGGGGATGGAGGAGAGCAAGCTGTACATGAGCGCCGGATTCGGCGCCACGCCCGGTGACTACGCCTTCTTCGACGTACGCGACGTGTACCGCGACTACCCGTTCGAGTCCGCACCCAACATCCGCGGCTACCGGATGGCCCGCTGGTCCGACCGCACCTACGACTACTCCGCCGGCTGGGTCGACTACTTCGCCCGCCGCCCGCTCGCCGTCGTCGCCGACCGCACCTGGGCGGCCCCGGCCGGCTCCCCCGTGCAGCCGTTCCTCGACGCCTACGACCGCGTCGGCGACGCACTGCCGGTCACGGTCTCCGACCCGGCGGACCCCGAGTCGCAGATCGGCGCCAACCCCGGTCTGTACGGGCAGGAGGGCTGGACGGCGACGGCCACCAGCGAGGAGAGCGCCGGCGAGCCGGGCGGGGCGGCGCGCGCCGTCGACAACGACCCGTACACCCACTGGCACAGCGGCTACGGTGCCGCGCTGCCGCAGCAGTTGTCCGTCGACACGGGCGCCCAGCGGCGCCTCGCCGGGGTCCGCTACATGCCGCGGCAGGACGGCGGCCTCAACGGCCGGGTGAAGGACTACGAGGTGCTGGTCTCCGCCGACGGCGAGCGCTGGCGGACGGTGGCGGCGGGCAGCTTCCCCGAGGACCGCACGGAGTTCACCGTGCCGTTCCGGGAGGTGAAGGCGAGGCACATCGCACTGAAGGTGCTCAGTGAGCACGGCGCGTCGAATACCTTCGCCTCGGTCGCCGAACTGGACGCCGTACGCGCCCGGTGAGCCCCGCGGGGGGGGCGCCGGGGTGAACGTCGGGCGACGCCGGGGCGCACCTCCGGTGACGTGCTGACATAACTGAAATACCCGGACAACCCTCACCACCGGCGGGCGGTCTGACTCCGTGTCAGACCGCACCGCTGGAAGGGAATTCACGGATGAGGACTCGGGTACGCACCGCCCTGGCGATCGCCGCGGCGCTCGCCGCGGGCGCCGCGCTCGCCGCCCCCGCGACGGCCGCGGGCCGCGCGCACGAACCCCGCTGGGAGATATCGCTCGCCGGCAGCCTGCCGGACGGGGCCTGGCTGCACTCGGTGACGTCCGCGGGCGGCAGCGTCTGGGCCGTCGGCGCCGACAGCCTCTACGAGGGCATGCCGGACGGCGTCGTGCTGCACTGGGACGGCCGGCGCTGGCGGGAGGTCGAGGACCCCGCCCTGCCGCCGGTCTACTACTGGAACAGCGTCGACTCCGCTTCGCCCCGCGACGTATGGGCGTACGGCTGGAACGACGACGACGAATACGTCGTCCGCTACGACGGCCGGAAGTGGCGGCAGGTGCCGCTGCCGGAGCTGCCCGGCGGCGAGCACCACGGCTCCGCGGAGATCGCCGCCGAGCGGGGCCGCGCGTGGGTGGTGGGCTGGAGGTATCTGAGCACGTACGCGCACGGCTCCTGGAAGACGGAGAAGGTGCCGAACGGGCTGGACCTGGCCGACGTCGACGCGCGCTCCCCCCGGAGCGCCTGGGCCGTCGGCGGCTTCGCCCACGTCGGCCAGGAGAGCCGCCCCGTGGTGATGCGCTGGCGGAACGGCCGCTGGACCGAGGCCGAGGCCCCCGGCGACCCGGACCTGCGGCTGACCAGCGTCCACGTGGAGTCCGACCGCAGCGTCTGGGCGACCGGCCGGGTCCCCGCGGCCGACGGCGGGGAATTCGCCGAGCCCAGGGTCCTGCACGGGAACGGCCGCAGGTGGCGGGACGTCACCGGCCCGGTGAACGGGCTCTTCGCCGAGGCCCTCACCGGCGACGGCCGCGGCGGCATCTGGGTGTCGGGCGACCCGTACCGGTGGGAGGGCCCGCCGGTGCTCTGGCACTACGACGGCCGCCGCTGGACCCGCCACGAGGGCGCCACGGTGACGGCGGGCGAGACGCAGTCGTACGAGTTCACCGGCCTGGCGCCGGGCGGGCGGCACGGCGGTCCCTGGGCCGTGGGCAGCTACGAGCGGGTCGAGGGCACGACGTCCTACCAGTCCGAGCTGATCGAGCGGTTCGGCCGCCGCTAGGCGTTAATTCGGTTGCCGTGCCCGGCCGGCCGCTGCTCCACTGGCCGGGCACGGCAGACCCCTGTCCCAGGACCGAGAGGAAACGCGCATGCGCGCAGCGTTCATGTCCACCCAGCAGGCCATCGCCACCTACGCAAGGGACATGACGCTCCGTGCACACGCTGAACCTGGGAATCCTGGCCCATGTCGACGCCGGTAAGACCAGCCTGACCGAGCGGCTGCTGCACGCGGCCGGGGTCGTCGAGGAGGTCGGGAGCGTCGACGACGGCAGCACCCGCACCGACTCGCTCGCGCTGGAGCGGCAGCGCGGCATCACCATCAAGTCGGCCGTCGTCTCCTTCGCGCTCGACGGCATCACCGTCAACCTCATCGACACGCCCGGTCACCCGGACTTCATCGCCGAGGTGGAGCGGGTGCTGCACGTGCTCGACGGCGCGGTGCTCGTGGTCTCCGCCGTGGAGGGCGTGCAGGCGCAGACGCGCGTGCTGATGCGCACGCTGCGGCGGCTCGCGATCCCCACGCTCGTCTTCGTCAACAAGACCGACCGGCGCGGCGCGCGCGACGACGCACTGGTGCGCGACATCGCCGCGAAGCTCACGCCCGGCGCCGTCGCCATGGGCTCCGTCCGCGGACTCGGCACCCGCGCCGCCGCGTTCACCCCGTACGGGCCGGACGACCCGGAGTTCGCCGCCCGGCTGGCCGACGTCCTCGCCGGCCACGACGACGCGCTGCTCGCGGACTACGTCGCCGACGAGGCGGCGGTGACGTACCGCAGGCTGCGCAAGAGCCTCGCGGAGCAGACCGCGGGCGCGCTCGTGCACCCGGTGTACTTCGGCTCCGCCGCCACCGGCGCGGGCGTCGCGGAGCTGACCGCGGGCATCAAGGAGCTGCTGCCCGCTCCGGCCGGGGACCCGGAGGGTCCGGCCGCGGGCACGGTCTTCAAGGTCGAGCGAGGCCCCGGCGGCGAGAAGGTCGCGTACGTGCGGATGCTCGCCGGCACGCTGCGCACCCGCCAGGAACTGGCGTACGGCGACGGCGACCGCGCCCCCGTGACGGAGAAGGTCACCGGAGTCGAGGTCTTCGAGCAGGGCGCGGCGGTGCCCGCGGCCGGAGTCGGGGCCGGCCGCATCGGGCTGGTGCGGGGCCTGGCCGGGGTGCGCATCGGCGACGCGGTCGGCGCAGCGGCCGGCTCAGCCGTGGGCCGGGCCGCGGACGCGCGGCGGCACCACTTCGCGCCGCCGACGCTGGAGACGGTGGTGGTGCCGGACCGGGCCGCCGACCGGGGCACGCTGCACGCGGCGCTCTTCCAACTGGCAGAGCAGGACCCGCTGATCGCGCTGCGCCAGGGGGCCGGTCCTGGCGGTCTGCAGGAGCTGTACGTCTCCCTCTACGGCGAGGTGCAGAAGGAGGTCATCGGGGCCACGCTCGCCGAGGAGTACGGGCTGCCGGTCTCCTTCCGCGAGTCGTCGGTCATCCACGTCGAGCGGCTGGCGGGCAGCGGCTCGGCGTACGAGAAGGGCGACACGGACACCAACCCGTTCCTGGCCACCGTCGGGCTGCGCGTCGACCCCGCGCCGCCCGGCACGGGGGTGGCCTTCGGGCTCGCGGTGGAGCTGGGCTCGATGCCGTACGCGTTCTTCAAGGCCGTCGAGGACACGGTCCGCGCGACGCTGCACCAGGGTCTGTCCGGCTGGGAGATCCCCGACGTCCGGGTGACGATGACGCACTCCGGCTACTGGCCCCGGCAGAGCCACGCCCACCAGGGCTTCAGCAAGGCCATGTCGAGCACCGGCGCCGACTTCCGCGGCATCACGCCGCTGGTGCTGGCGGACGCGCTGAAGCGCGCGGGCACGCAGGTGCACGAGCCCGTGCAGCGGTTCCGGCTGGAGGCGCCGGAGGACGCGGTGCCCGCGCTGTGGCCGGTGTTCGCGGCGCTGGCCGCGGTGGTCGACGGGCAGGAGGTGCGCGGCGGGGTCGCGGTGCTGGAGGGCGAGGTGCCGGCGGCGCGGGTGCACGGTCTCGAACGGCGGCTGCCGGGGCTGACCCGGGGCGAGGGCGTGCTGGAGACGGCCTTCGGCCGCTACCGGGCGGTGCGCGGCCCGGCCCCGGCCCGGCCGCGTACCGACCACAACCCGCTGGACCGCAAGGAGTATCTACTGCACGTGCAGCGGCGGGTGTGAGAGGCGGTACGGGTACGGGGTGGTGGCCACCCGTACCCGTACCGCGGCTTCGTGCCCCGCCGGCGCGGGCGCTTCAGCGCACGAGCGCGGCGAGCGGTTCGCGGCCCAGGATGCGCACCGCCTCCTCGGCGAGCCGGCGGACGTCGCCGCGCGGCTTCTCGGGGTAGCGGTCGCGGCGGCGCGCCCAGGCGTCCTCGTACGCGAACCAGTCGACGGCGGCGGGCTCCTCGCCGGTCGCCAGCGCGGTGTCCAGCGTGGCGAAGTAGGTCTTCCAGCGGCTGTGGTAGAAGTCGCCGAGCAGGCCCTGCCATTCGCGGTTCGCGTAGTCGTGCAGCCCTGCCTCGCTGCCGGCGCGCGGGCCCCAGGTGGTGATCAGCGAGCGCGCGTCGTACTCCAGTTGGTCGCGCTCGGCGCGGTCGGCGCCCCAGGCGCGGGCCTCGGCGAGATGCCGGCCGAGCAGGTGCTGCGCGTCGGTGCCCACCACCCGGTCGAGCAGCCGGATCAACTCAAGCCAGACGGTGGTCAGCTCGCGCAGCCCGCCGCGGTCGCCGGCCTCGTACGCCTCCTTGATCCGCGCCAGCAGCGGGCGGCTGCGGTTGGCGAGCGCCTGTCTGGCGACGTCCATGAGGTCGTAGCGGTACGCGGCGGAGCGGCGCAGTCCGGGGGCGGCGGCGAGGAGTTCGGTGAGCGCGCGGTCGAAGGCGGCGATGTCGTAGCGGTCGGCCTGCGGGCTCCAGGCGGCGGCGCTGCGGACGGTGAGGCCGGGACGGGCGCAGAAGAGGCTGTCGGCGCCCTCGCTCCAGGAGTCGGCGCGCGTGGTGCCGTACGCGGTCTCGCACAGCACCTGCCAGGCGGCGGCCGCGTGCGGGTCCTCGGCGCCGTAGCGGGCGGTGGCGTACTCGCGGAACCAGGCGTCGAGGTCGATCCGGCCGGGGGTCCAGGCGAGTTCGGTGAGCAGGGCCATCGCGGCGGGGTTGTTGTCGGCGCCCTCCGGCATCATGGCGATGCCGGCCAGCGCGCTGCCCGGCTTGTCGCGCCAGGCGGGGTAGAGCGCGGCCCAGTCGGGGGTGTTGGCGCCGAGGGGGGTGTGGCCGCCGAAGTTCCAGATGGCGCCGAAGGCGTAGGGGGTGCCGAGCCAGTCGGCCTCGCGGTCGGTGACGGTGGGGAACCGGTCGGAGAGGCCGTCGAGGATGAGCATGCGGTCGCGGTCGACGGCGTCGAGGATCTCCCGGCGCGGGTTGTGCTGCCAGCCGAGTATCGCCCAGAGGGCGTCGGGGTGGGCGCGCCGGAGCGCGGCCTCCACGGCGCGGGCGGCGTCGCCCACGGGGACGTCTCCGGGGTCGCCGCCCTCGTGCAGCAGGTCCATCTTGTACAGGCCCGCGGGGCCGAGCAGATCGCGCTGGTGGCCGTAGAAGGCGGCGGCGACCTCGGCGAAGCGCGGGTCGCGGGGGTCGAGCCAGCCGGGGCGGTCGAAGCCGACCCAGCCGCCCTGCGGGACGACGTGGGCGCCGGGGTTCTTCTCCGCGAAGCCGTCGGGGACGGTGCCGAAGTAGCCGGGGAGCACGGGCGTCATACCCAGCTCGCGGATGCGCGCGGTGACGCGGGCGCCCAGTTCTGCGCGCAGCCGCAGCAGCCGGGCGGAGACGGGGCCGCCGAAGTACGCCATGTTCTGCAGCAGCCACCAGGGCTGGTGCGCGGGGGCGGGAATCCAGGCGCGCAGCTCTTCGTCGGAGTAGCCGAAGGCGCGGAAGGTCTCGTAGTAGACGGCGTCGGTGCCGACGCAGACCAGCACCTCGTTGACGCCGTGCAGCGCGAGCACGTCGAGGGCTCGCTCCCAGGCGGCGAAGTCGCGGTAGGCGCCGGTGTAGCCCTCGTTGGTGTCGTTGTACGCGAAGCGGTGCGGCACGTGCGCCTCGCCGGTGAGCGGGGCGCCGGGGGCGGGAAGGTGCGCGGGCAGGTCGAGCTGGTCGCCGTTCCAGGAGATGTGCGCGCGGGCCGTGCGCTTGAGGTACGCGCCGGCGCCGGTGAGCAGCGCGCCGGTACCGGTGGCGGCCACCTCGATCCGGCCGGGGGAACCGGTGACGCGGTAGTGGTCGGGGCCGTCGGCGGGGAGCAGGGAGAGCTCGAACTGCCGGTGGTGGCGGGGCAGCAGCCGGGCCAGCGCCCGGCGTGCACCCGCGGTGCCGTCCCCGCCGCCGTCCCCGTCACCCTCGCGGTCGCCGGACGCGCCGTCGCCGCCGCCGCGCGCCGCCGCGGGCGCGGCGAGGCCGAGGGCCGGCAGCAGCACGGCGCCGCCGGCGATCGACGTCCCTGCCAGGAAGTGCCTGCGGTTCACGCTCATCGGTTCCTCCGGGGAAGTCGGTGATCCGGGCCTCAGTGCTGGTGCGCGGGGCGGCGCTGGCCGGCCGCGAAGTACTCGGCGAGCGCGGGGTCCGGCGGCGGTACGTCGTACGCCGCGCCGCCGGTGCGCAGCGACCGGGTCGCGAGCACGCCCGCGGCGACGCTCATCCGGGCGGCCAGCGGCGAGGTGTCGGTGGCGTCGCCGAGGCGGACGAAGCGGCAGAACTCGGCGATGACCCGGTCGTCGGCCCGGCCGTGCGCGCCCTCGCCTGCGGGCACGCGGTGGATGGCGTCCGCGCCGGGGCGGTAGCCCGAGGGGCCGGTGTGCCAGACGCGGACCTCGTCGCCGGGGCGGTCGCCGAAGTTCTCCAGCCGGCCCTCGGTGCCGATGACGGTGTAGCTGCGCCAGTAGTCGGGGCTGAAGTGGCACTGCTGGTAGGCGGCGATGACGCCGTTGTCGAGGCGCATGTTCATCACGGAGACGTCCTCGACGTCCACCACGGGGTTCAGGTCGCGGCGCGCGGCGGGCGGCCAGGTGTCGTCCCGGTGCCGGCCGGCGGGACGCGGGGTGCCCGGCGGACGGCGGGGCAGGTCGCCGTAGAGCATGAGGGCCCCGAGGGCGTGCACGCGGCTGGTGTAGCCGCCGGCGAGCCAGTGCACGACGTCGATGTCGTGGGCCGCCTTCTGCACCAGCAGCCCGGTGGTGCGGCGGCGGTCGGCGTGCCAGTCCTTGAAGTAGTAGTCGCCGCCGTACGCGACGAAGTGCCGCACCCACACGGTGCGCGGCACGCCGATGTCGCCGCGCGCGACGATGTCGCGCATCAGCCGGACGACGCCCGTGTGCCGCATGGTGTCCCCGACGTACAGCGGCGTGCCCGTCTCGTACGCGGTGCGCAGGATCGCGTCGCACTGCTCGACCGTGATGCCGAGGGGCTTCTCGACGAAGACCGGCTTGCCCGCTTCGAGCGCGGCGCGGGCGACGGTCGCGTGGGTGTCGTCGGGGGTGGTGACGACGATCGCGTCCACGCCGTCGGCGTCCGCGGCGTCGAGCAGCCCGCGGTGGTCGGCGTACGCGACGGCGCCGGGGAAGCGTGCGCCGACGCCCGCGCGTACCACCGGGTCGGTGTCGGCGACGGCGGCCACGACGGAGCCCACCCCCGGCCGGTGGGCGGCGTCGGCGAGGTTGCCGCGCAGCCCGAGGCCGACGACCCCCAGCCGCAGGTCCGTCACGATGCTCCCGCGCCCGCTCATGCCCGCACCACGGACATCCCCTGCTCCTCGAACTCGCGCGCCCTGTCCGCCGCCCGGTCGTCCGTGACAAGCACGTCGATGTCCGCCGGCGGGCAGATCCGGGCGAAGGTGCGCACGCCGAGCTTGGTGGAGTCGGCGACCACCACGAGCTTCGCAGCCTGCGCGGCGAGCAGCGCGTTGATGCTCGCCTCGTGCTCGTCGCGGGCACTGGCGCCGTGCTCGGCGTCGACGGCGTCGGCGCCGACGAACGCGATGTCGAGGCGGATCTCGCGCAGGATGTGCCCGGCGAGCGGGCCGACCAGCTCGTACGAGGACGGCATGGCGACGCCGCCGGAGACGACGACCTTCACACTGCGCCGCACGGCCAGCTCGGCGGCGATGTTGAGCGCGTTGGTGACGACGGTCACGGCGGGCTGGCCGTCGCCGCGGGCGCCGTCGCCGCGGGCGCCGTCGCCCTCGCCGTCGCCCCAGTCGGCGCGGGCGGCGAGCGCGCGGGCCACCGCGGCGGTGGTGGTGCCGCCGTTGAGGCCGACGACCATGCCGCGCTCGACCATGGCGGCCGCGGCCCGGCCGATGCGCTCCTTCTCGGCGGCGTCCCGCCCGGCGCGGTGGCGCAGCGGCAGGTCGTACGCCACGTCATTCGGCACCGCACCGCCGCGGGTGCGGACCAGCAACTGCTGCTCGGCCAACTGATCCAGATCGCGCCTGATGGTGGCCGCGGACACGGCCACCTCGACGGCCGCGGCCTCCACGTCGAGCCGGCCGCGCTCGGCCAGCAGCCGCAGCAGCGCACCGTGCCGTTCGTGCTGGTTCAACCCGAATCCTCCCACCTAAGATGCTTGAAGATGCTTGGAATTCTGCCTTAGCATGCACGATTGAACAATGGTTCTCACACAGGGCGGGCGATGAAGATGACGTACGTAGCCGCTGAGCTGGCCGATCAGCCCGCGTGCTGGCGCCGGGCGACGGAGCTGGCGGAGGTGCACGGGCCGCTGCTGCCGCAGCCCGGCGAGCGGGTCGCCGCCGTCGGCTGCGGCACCTCCTACTTCATGGCGCAGACCTACGCCGCGCTCCGCGAGGAGGCGGGCCAGGGCGAGACGGACGCCTTCCCCGCCTCGGGCTTCCCGGCGGGCCGGCGCTACGACCGGGTGCTGGCACTGACCCGCTCCGGCACCACCACGGAGGTGCTGCGGCTGCTGGGCACGCTGGGCGGCTCGGTGCGCACCACCGCGATCGTCGCCGACGGCGCCACGCCGGTGGCCGAGGCCGCGGACGACACGGTGGTGCTGGACTTCGCCGACGAGCGCTCCGTGGTGCAGACCCGCTTCGCCACCACCGCACTGACCCTGCTCCGCGCCCACCTCGGGGTGCAGCCGGCCACGGCGGTGGAGGACGCGGAGCTGGCGCTCGTCGAGCCGCTGCCGCGGGGGCTGCTGGCCGCCCGGCAGTTCACCTTCCTCGGCGCCGGCTGGACCGTGGGCCTGGCGAACGAGGCGGCGCTGAAGATGCGCGAGGCGGCGCTGGCGTGGACGGAGTCGTACCCGGCGATGGAGTACCGGCACGGCCCCATCAGCATCACCACCTCGGGCACCGCGACCTGGATGATCGGCGACGCCCCCGCGGGTCTGGAGGATGAGGTGCACGCCACCGGCGCGCTCTGGGTCACCGGCGGGCTCGACCCGCTGGCCGAGCTGGTCCGGGCGCAGCGGCTGGCGGTGGCGCTGGCCGGCGCCCGCGGCCTGGACCCGGACGAGCCGCGCCACCTGACCCGTTCGGTGATCCTCAGCCCGGCGGGCTGAGGATCACCCGGGACGGGTGGGTCAGAACGGGCCCTGGAGGGCGCCGAGCCGGTCGGTCAGCCGCAGGTTCTCGGTGTAGTCGACGGGGCAGGAGATGACGTCCACACCGTCGTGGGCGAGGGCGTCGCGCAGCGTGGGCAGCAGTTCGTCCGCGGACTTCACCGCGTGCCCGCGGGCGCCGAAGCTCTCCGCGTACGTCACCAGGTCCGGGTTGGCGAAGCGGGTGTGGGAGTGGCGCCCCATCTCCAGCTCCATCTTCCAGGTGATCAGCCCGTACTCGTCGTCGACGAGGACGAGCACCGTCATCGGGATGTTTTCGCGGACGGCGGTCTCCAGCTCCTGGGAGTTCATCAGGAACGCACCGTCGCCGGTCATCGCCAGCACCTGCGCGTCGGGCCGGGCGAGCTTGGCGCCGATGGCGCCGGGCACGGCGAAGCCCATGGTGGACAGGCCGTTGGAGATCAGGCAGGTGTTCGGCTCGTACGTGGGGAAGAGCCGGGCCATCCACATCTTGCCGGCGCCGGTGTCGACCAGCACCACGTCCTCGCGGCCCAGCGCCTCGCGGACATCGGATACGACGCGCTGCGGGGCGAGGGGGAAGGACGAGTTGCGGCGGCCGTGGGCCAGTTCCTCGGCGAGCAGGCCGCGGATGAGCCGGCCGTCGCCGTGGAAGGTGCGGCCGACGGCCTCCCCGAGGCCGTCGAGCGAGGACGACGGGTCGCCGAGCACGCCGACCGCGACCGGGTAGTGGGAGTCGACCTCGGCCGGGAACTGGTGCAGGTGCAGGATCTGCTTGTCGCCCTGCGGGTTGATCTTGACCGGGTCGAACTCCTGCAGCTCGTACCCGACGCAGATGAGGACGTCGGCGTTGTCGAAGCCGAAGTTGGTGTAGTCGTGCCGCATGAAGCCGACGGCGCCCAGCGCGTTGGGGTGGTCGTCGGGGAAGACGCCCTTGCCGTTGAAGGTCGTCGCCACCGGGATGTCGAGCCGCTCGGAGAAGCGGATAAGGGCGTCCTTGGCGCCGGCCCGGGTCGCGCCGTGGCCGGCCAGCAGGATGGGGCGCGAGGCGCCCGCCAGCACCTCGGCGGCGCGCTCCAGTTGCGCCGGGGACGGGGCCTCGGGGCGCGGCCTGTTGATGGGAAGGGGGTTCAGCGGCGGGTCGGGGACGACACCCTCTATGTCCTCGGGCAGGGCGAGGAAGACCGCGCCGGGCCGCTCGCTCTGCGCGGTCTTGAACGCCTGGCGCACCATCTCCGGCACCGCGCCCGGGGCCCGTACCTGCTGGGACCAGTCGGTGACCGGGGCGAACATCGCGGGCAGGTCGATGACCTGGTGCGACTCCTTGTGCACCCGGTCGAGACCGCCCTGCGCGGCGAGCGCGACCACCGGGGTGCTGTTGGTGTGCGCGTCGGCGACGCCGAGCAGCAGGTTGATGGCCCCGGGGCCGAGGGTCGCGGAGCACACCCCCGCGCGGCCGGTGATACGGCCGTACATCTCCGCCATGAACGACGCACCCTGCTCGTGGCGCACCAGGACGTAGTCGATGGACGGTGAGGCGTTGACGGCGTCGACGAAGCGGATGTTCTCCTCGCCCGGCACGCCGAAGACGTGCGTCACGCCCTCCGCCTCCAGGCAGCGCACCAGAAGGTGCGCCACGTCTTCGGGGGTGTCTGCAGTGCTCATGCCCCGAGCGTAACCTGCGGGGCACACGCGAAAGGCTCCGCCGGAATTCGGTCGGAGCCTGGGAATGCTATGCTGGGGAATTCTCTGCGCACATTCAGAAATCGTGAACTAGCGCTGGGAGAAAGTGCGATGCGGGCATTCTATCCGTGCAGGAGTTGAATTGTCAAACGAGGTGTCGGACGAGGTGCAGAACGAGGAAATGCGACGGGAGCAGGAATTCCTTGACCTGCTCCGGCAGCGCCTCACCGAGCTGCGCGACGGCGCGGCGGCGGGGGTGCAGGCGGCCCTGGGCCGGGACGGGGGCAACACCCTCCAGGCCAGACTGGAACGCGACGTGCTGGTGGCGGAACAGTCCGGGCTGCTGGCCGCGTTCAACGCCGGCGAGCACGGCCTGTGCTTCGGCCGGCTGAGCTTCCGCGACGGCCGCGACCACCACATCGGCCGCATCGGCATGCGCGCGGACGACGAGGAGCGCACGCCGCTCGTCGTCGACTGGCGGGCCGAGGTGGCCCGCCCCTTCTATCTCGCCACCGGTCACACCCCTATGGGCCTGCGCCGGCGGCGGCACATCTCCACCGAGGGCGGCCCCGGTGGCCGGCGGGTCACGGGCCTGCACGACGAGATCCTCGACCTCACCGACACCGAGCGCACCGGTCTGGAGGGCGCCGACGCCGACGCGGTGCTCCTCGCCGCGCTCGACGCCGCCCGCACCGGCCGGATGCACGACATCGTGCAGACCATCCAGGCCGACCAGGACCGCATCATCCGCGCCCCGCACCGCGGCGTCCTCGTGGTCGAGGGCGGGCCCGGCACCGGCAAGACCGCCGTGGCCCTGCACCGCGCCGCCTATCTGCTCTACGCCCACCGCGAGCAGCTCGCCCGCCGCGCGGTGCTCATCGTCGGCCCCGGCCCCGCCTTCCTCGGCTACATCTCCGAGGTGCTGCCCGCCCTCGGCGAGACCGGCGTGCTGCTGGCCACCCCCGGCGAGCTGTTCCCCGGCGTCGACGCCACCGGCACCGACACTCCCGCGGCGGCGGCGGTCAAGGGCGGCACGGCGATGGCCGGCGCGCTCGCCGCGTACCTCGAAGACCGCCAGCGGCTGCCGGAGTCGACCGTCGTCATCCCGCACGAGGACGGCGAGCTGCACCTCGACCACTGGCTGGCCAACGCCGCCCGCCGGCGTGCCCGGGACACCGAGCTGCCGCACAACGCGGCCCAGCCGCACTTCGCGTTCAACGTCATCGACGGGCTGACCCGGCAGCTCACCGACCGCCTCGGCGAGGACCCGTTCGGCGAGGAGAACCTGCTGGGCCCCGACGACATCGCCCAGCTCGGCAAGGCGGTCGCCGCGAACGAGGAGGTGCACGCGGCCATCGCGGAGCTGTGGCCGCTGCTGACGCCCCAGGAGCTGGTCGCGGACTTCCTCGCGGAGCCCGTGCACCTGCCGGAGGCGGACGGGGAGTTGATCCGCCGCGCCGGCGGACGCTGGACGCCTGCGGACGTGCCGCTGCTGGACGAGGCGGCGGAGCTGCTGGGGGACGACGGCCCGGCGCAGGCGGCGGCGCGGGCGCGCGCGGAGGCGGAGCGGCAGGAGCGGATCGCGTACGCGCAGGGGGTGCTGGAGATGTCGTACGGCTCGCGCACCCAGGAGTTCGAGGACCGCGACGACGACGAGGCCGAGGTGCTGGCCGCGCACGACCTCATCGACGCGGAGCGGCTGGCCGAGCGCCAGGAGGAGGCCGACCACCGGACCGCGGCGGAGCGGGCGGCGGCGGACCGGACCTGGGCCTTCGGCCACATCATCGTCGACGAGGCGCAGGAGTTGTCGCCGATGGCGTGGCGGCTGCTGATGCGGCGCTGCCCGACCCGGTCGATGACGCTGGTCGGCGACCCGGCGCAGACGGCGGAGCCGGGGGCGTGCGGGGCGTGGGAGGCGATCCTCGGCCCGTATGTGGACAAGCGCTTCGAGCACATCACGCTGGGCGTCAACTACCGTACGCCGGCGGAGATCATGGCGGTCGCGGCCGAGGTCGCGCGGGCGGAGGACCCCGGGTACACGCCGCCGCGCTCGGTGCGCGCCACGGGTATACGCCCCTGGGCGGAGCGCGCCGGGGAGTCGCCCGGCGCCGTGCCCGCGGCGGTCACGGCGGCCGTGGCCCGCGAGTCGGGCGGTGCGGGGCGGCTGGCGGTGATCGCGCCGCGGGAACTGCTGCCGGCGCTGGCGGTGGCGCTGCCCGGCGCCGCCTCGGGCGCGGCGCCGGACCTGACGCGGCCGGTGGTGCTGCTCGGGCCGCGGCAGGCGAAGGGGCTGGAGTTCGACACGGTGATCGTGGCGGAGCCGGCGCTCTTCGGGGGCAGCGACCTGTACGTGGCCCTGACCCGGGCGACGCAGCGCCTCGGCGTCGTGTATGCGGACGCGCTGCCGCCGGCACTCGGCGGTCTCGTGTAGCGCGGGAAAGTCGGCACGCCGCACCGGACCGGGAGGAGCCCGGTGCGGCGCGCCCGCCCGGCCGGCGGCCGGGCTGTCAGGGGGCTCTCACCCGCCGTCCGGCGCCGCGGCGGGTGCGCCCGGGTCGCGGTGCGGGTCGAACTCGGCGTGCATCCTGCGGGTGTGGTCCACGTACCGCGGCGGGCCGGTCAGCGTCACCTCCGCGGTGAGCCGCGGCGCCGCGCTCGATGCGGAGAGCCGCAGCTCCAGCGCGCCCGGCTCCACCACGCGGCGCCCGTCGCGGCCGGTGAACGACACCACGTCGGCCGGTACGACGGCCCGTACCCGGCGCTCCTCCCCCGCGCGCAGCGCCACCCGGGCGTAGCCGACGAGGCGCTGCACGGGCTGCACGACGGAGGCCACGGGGTCGTGCAGATAGAGCTGGACGACCTCGGTGCCGTCCCGCCCGCCGGTGTTGCGGAGGGTGAAGGACAGCGCGAACTCGCCGTCGGTGGCGCACTCGTAGGCCGCCACCTCCAGGCCGGACCAGGCGAAGGTCGTGTACGACAGCCCGTGGCCGAAGGCGAACGCCGCGGTCGGGTCGACGTTGGACACCTCGTTCGCCTGGCCGAGACGGGGCGCGAGGTACGTCGTCGGCTGCGCCCCCGGGCCGCGCGGCACGCTGACGGGCAGCCGGCCCGACGGGTTCGTCCGCCCGCCGAGCACGCCGGCCACGGCCGTCGTGCCCTCCTCGCCCGGGAAGAACGACTGCACGATCGCGGCCGCCTCGCCCGCCGCCCGCCCGAGCGCGTACGGCCGCCCGGCCAGCAGCACGGGCACCACCGGGGTCCCGCTGTCCAGCAGGGCGTCGAGCAGGTCCTGCTGGACGCCGGGCAGCGCCACCGACTCGGCGTCGCAGCCCTCGCCGCTGGTGCCGCGGCCGAAGAGCCCGGCGCGGTCGCCGAGCGCCGCGATCACGACGTCGGCCGCGCGGGCGGCCCGTAGCGCCGCGGCGAAACCGCCCTTCTCCGGGCCGTCGACGGAGCAGCCGGCGGCGACGGTGACGGTGGCGTCCGGGAACTCCCGGCGCAGCGCCTCGTGGAGCGTGGGCAGCCCGATCCCGACCGGGGTCGCGGGGTGCTTGACGCCGACGTGGACGGGGAACGAGTAGCAGCCGAGGACGGCGTGCGGCTCCTCGGCGTTGGGGCCGACGAGGGCGATACGGCGCGGGCGGTCCAGCGGCAGGGTGCCGTCGTTGGCGAGGAGGACCACGGCCCGCTCGGCGACCTCGCGGGCCAGCTCCCGGTTGCCGGCGGAGTCCAGGTCGACGGTGCCGCGCACCGCGTCCGGCGCCGCGCCCGCGTCCGCCAGCGCCTCCGGCACCGGCGACCAGCCGGCGTCCAGCAGCCCCAGCCGGACCTTCTGCGTCAGCACCCGGCGCAGCGCCCGGTCGACCAGGGCCTCGTCGACCCGCCCGTCCGCGATCGCCGCGAGCAGCGGCGGCCCGAAGGTCTTGACCGTCGGCAGCTCCACGTCCACCCCGGCGGCGAGCGCGGCGCCGGCGGCGCCGGCCCAGTCGCCGGCCACGCCGTGCAGCGTACGGAGGAACGAGATGCCGAAGTAGTCGGCCACGACGGTGCCTTCGAAGCCCCAGGTGTCCCGCAGCAGCCCGGTCAGCAGCGACGCGTCGGCCGCGGAGGGCACGCCGTCGGTGTCGGTGTACGAGCTCATCACAGAACCCACGCCGCTCTCCCGCAGCGCCATCTCGAACGGCGGCAGCAGCACGTCCGCGCGCTCGCGCTCGCCCACGGCGACCGGCGCGAGGTTGCGGCCGGCGCGGGAGGCGGAGTAGCCGACGAAGTGCTTGAGGGTGGCGAGGACGCCGGCGGACTGCAGGCCCTGGATGTACGCGGTGGCCACCGTGCCGACGAGGTAAGGGTCCTCGCCGATGGTCTCCTCCACCCGGCCCCAGCGCACGTCGCGTACGACGTCCAGGACCGGCGCGAGCCCCTGGTGGACGCCCACGGCCCGCATGTCCCGGCCGATGGCCGCGGCCATCCGCCGCACCAGCGCCGGGTCGAACGTCGCGCCCCACGACAGCGGCACGGGGTACGCGGTCGCGCCCCAGGTCGCGAAGCCGGCCAGGCACTCCTCGTGGGCGAGGGCCGGGATGCCGAAGCGCCCGGCGGCCACCACCCGCTCCTGGGTGCGCTGCAGCGACAGCGCGCCGAGCGCGGGGTCGACGGGCGCGGTGCCGAACGGCCGCGTCAACTGGCCGAGCCCGGCCGGCAGCAGCGCGCCGAGGTCGGCTGCCTCCTCCATCTCGTGCTGGTACGGCGCCACTTCGCCGCCTTCGGCGGAGGCGCCGACCCAGACCCCGAAGAGCTGGGCGACCTTCTCCTCCACGCTCATGGCGGCGATGAGCGCCGACACGCGGGTGCCGGTGTCGTGTGCGGGGTCGTTCCACACGGGGGTGGCCGTGTCCGGGGCGTCTGCCCGGGGTGTCTCTACTGCCACGTTCGCGGTCACTTTCCTCCGACGCCCATGAGGCCCTGGACCAGGGCACGCCGGGCGAACAGGTAGACGAGCAGGACGGGAATCATCGACAGGACCACGGCGGCCAGCAGCCCGGGCGCGTCGATGCCGCGCTCGGTCTTGAAGTTGTAGAGGCCGAGCGTGATGACCTTGGTGCTCTCGGACTGGGTCAGGACGAGCGGGAAGAGGAAGCCGTTCCACGCCTGGAGGGCGGAGAAGACCACGACGGTGGAGAGACCTCCCCGGGAGAGCGGGAGGACCAGTTGGAAGAAGACCCGCCGCGGGGTGGCGCCGTCCATGGCCATGGCCTCGAACAGCTCGCGGGAGATGTCCCGCATGGTGCCGCTGAGGATCAGCGCGGAGACCGGCAGGCAGAACGCGGCCGTGGGCAGGATGACGCCGATGAGGTTGTCGTAGAGCCCGGCCTCGCTGATGAGGTAGAACATCGGGACGATCACGGCCTGGAGCGGGATCGCCAGGCCGAGCAGGAAGAGCCGGAAGACGCCGGTGGTGACCGGGCCGCGGTTGCGCACGATGGCGTACGACAGCGGCGGCACCAGCAGGAGCACGATGCCGACGACGCAGACGGTGACGAGCAGGGTGTTGAGGAAGTACCGGCCGAAGCCGGTGTCGAAGGCGCCGGTGTAGTTGTCGAAGGTGATGTCGCCGGGGAAGGCCAGCGGGCCGTCCTGGGCGAAGTCCGACCTGGTCTTCAGGGTCGCCGAGATCATCACGTACAGCGGCAGGCCGACGAGGAAGAGCCAGACCAGCGAGCCGGCGCCGGCGAGGAAGTTGGGGCGTCGCCTCATCACAGGCCCTCCGTGGTGCTGCGCATCTTGTCGTAGCCGGACAGCCGCACCATGATCAGCGAGATGAGCGTCGCCGCCAGCACCAGGACGAGCGCGATGGCCGCGCCGGCGCCGTAGTCGAAGCTCCGGAAGGCCCGTTCGTACATGTAGTACGCGCTGATGGTGGTGTCGGTCCCCGGGCCGCCCTGGGTGAGGATCAGGACGGTCTCGAACGTGGTGAGCCCGCCGACGACCATGAGGATCATCGATGTGATCATCGCGTTGCGCAGTTGCGGCAGCGTGATGTGGAAGAACTGCCGGTAGCGCCCGGCGCCGTCGATCTCCGCCGCCTGGTACAGCACGGGCGGAACGGCCCGGGCCGCGCCCTGGTAGATCAGCGTGTGGAACGGGGTGAACTGCCAGGTGCTGACGAAGGCCAGGACGCCGATCGCCGACGCCTGCTCGCCGAAGAGGTTGCCGTCGCCGAAGAGCCAGGTGGCCTCGGCGGGCACGCCGAAGTTCGGGTCGAGCATGGCGCCCCAGACGACGGCCACCGCGGTGGCGGACAGCAGCAGCGGGAGGAAGTAGACGGCCGAGAGCACGGCGCGGTTCTTCTGGTGCCCGGCCGCCCAGACGCCGAGCACGATGCTCAGCGGGGTCTGGATCGCCACGCCGAGACCGGTGAGCAGCAGGCTCAGCCAGATGCTCTTGATCATCACCGGGTCGTCCAGGACCCGCCGCCAGTTGTCCAGCCCGGTGAACTCCGGGTCGCCGATGCCGTCCCAGCTCATGAACGACAGCACGGCGACCATGATCAGCGGTACGACGGCGAAGGCGGCGAAGAACAGCGTGGCGGGGGCCGCCCAGAGGAAGCCGGGGCGGCCCACGTCGGCCACGTTGGCGGTCCGCGTCCGGCGCCGCCGCCGCTCGGCGGGCGGGGCGGCGGGGCGGACGCGCGTCATCTGTGTGGTCATGGGTCGTCAGGAGGTCGGCAGGGCCTGCATGGCCGAGACGAAGCCGTCCTCGTCGAGCTGTCCGTTGAAGAACTGCTGGACGGCCTTGTGCATGTCGGTGGCGGCTGCCTGCGGATACGCCTGGTCCCAGGAGAGCTGGAAGTGCGGCGCCTTCTCCACCAGGTCGTACTGGTACTCCGAATACCCGGGGCTGGCCGCCTGGTCGAGGAAGTCCGGGGTGTTGGTCGTGGTCGGCAGGTTGCCGATGGACAACTGGTCCTTCACGAACGTGTCGGAGTACATGAGCTTGAGGAACTCCGCGATGGCCCCGGGGTGTTCGGCCTTCTTCATCACCGAGTAGTAGTTGTTGGTGTTGCCGGCGAGGTTCGCCGGGTCGCCCTTGCCGCCGTCGACGGCCGGGAAGGCGCTGTAGCCGAGGTCCTCGGCGGCGAACGCCTCGTCCAGGCTCTGCTGGGTGGAGTAGTACCAGGAGCCCATCAGCTCGAAGCCGGCCTTGCCGGAGGCGACGAGCTGCGGCGAGCCGTTGTTGGTGAACTTCACCGAGTCGTACGTGTCCCCGAACGCGCCCGCGTCGACGAGTTCGCGGATCATGCCGAGCGCCCGCCGGCTGTCGTCGCTCGCCCACGCCTCCTTGTCGCCGTCCAGCGCCTGCTGGAACAGCCCGGGCCCCGCGATGCGGTCGTAGAGGTACTGGAACCACATCTGAGTGGGCCACATGTCGCCGCCGCCGAGCGCGATCGGGGTGACGCCCGCGTCCTTCAGCCCCGCCACCGCGGCCAGCAGGTCGTCCCAGGTCTCGGGCGGCTCCACGCCGGCGTCGGCCAGCACCTTCTTGTTGTGGAAGAGCAGCACCGGCTGCGTGCCGCGCATCGGGACGCCGTACGCCTTGCCGTCCACCACCGAGGCGTCGAAGACCGAGGGCAGGAAGTTGTCCTTCAGGCCCGGGTCCTTCTTGATGAAGTCGTCCAGCGGGAGCAGGAGATCGGCGTCGACGAACGGCCTGATGCTGCCCCCGCCCCAGTGGAAGAAGACGTCGGGGGCCTGCGGGGTGCTGATGATCGTCTGCAGCTTCTGCTGGTAGTCGGCGCCCGGGATGGTGTCCAGGCGGGCCTTGACCTCGGACGTCTTGTTGAACTCCTCGACCAGCTTCTTCTCCACCTTGTTGGTGGCGTCGCCGTAGACGAGCACGGTGAACTCGTTCTCGCCGGAGCCCGATCCGCCGTCGTCGCCGCAGGCCGCCAGGGTCAGCGCGAGCCCCAGCGCGCAGCCGCCGGCGACTATGCGGGGCAGCCGCCTTCGAGTCTTCATACGTATGCCTCTCGAAAATTTCGTCCCGATCACCGAAAGTCGATGTAGGGCTGGACAGTAGGCGAGCGACCGCGGACGGTCAACGGGCCCGCGGCCGCGCGACCAAACCGTTACCGCTGACCGTGCCTTATCCTTCGAACCATGCGTGAAGACGACGACGTGGACGGCCGTGTGACCCTGGCCGAGGTGGCGACTCAGGCCGGGGTGTCCCTCTCGACGGTTTCGAAAGTTCTCAACGGACGGTCCGATGTCTCTCGGCCCACGCGCACGAAAGTCGAGCAACTGCTGGAGACCCACGGCTACCGCCGCCGGGCCCAGGCCGCCCCGCAGGCGCCGCTCATCGAGCTGGTCTTCCACGAGCTGGAGAGCGTCTGGGCGATGGAGCTGATCCGCGGCGTGGAGAACGTCGCCAAGCAGAACCACGCGAGCGTCGTCCTCACCGAGAGCGGTACGCGGCACGCGCCGGACCCCGACTGGATCGAGGGCGTCCTGCGGCGCCGCCCGCTGGGCGTGGTGCTGGTCTTCTCCACGCTGCCGGACCGGGTGAAGAAGCAACTGCGCTCGCGCGCCATCCCGTTCGTCATCGTCGACCCGGCGGGCGACCCCGAGCCCGACGTGCCCTCCGTCGGCTCCGCCAACTGGTCCGGCGGCATGGCCGCCACCCGCCACCTCATCGAGCGCGGCCACCGGCGGATCGCCATCATCACCGGCCCCGAGGACATGATGTGCTCCCTCGCCCGGCTCGACGGCTACCGGTCGGCGATGGCCATGGCCGGCCTCGACGTCGACCCGGCGCAGGTCCGCTTCGGCGACTTCCACGTCCAGGGCGGCTTCGACCACGCCATGGAGCTGCTCGACGGGCCCGGCCGGCCCACCGCCGTGTTCGCCGGCAGCGACCTCCAGGCGCTCGGGGTGCTGGAGGCGGCCCGGCTGAAGGGGCTGAGCGTGCCGGACGAGCTGTCCGTCGTCGGCTACGACGACGTGCCCCTGGCCCAGTGGTCCAGCCCCGCGCTCACCACCGTCCACCAGCCGCTGCGGCAGATGGCGGAGGAGGCGGCGCAGATGCTGCTGCGCCCGCGCGAGCCCGGCAAGGGGGCGCTGCGCATGGAGCTGGCCACCCGGCTGGTGGTACGGCAGAGCACGGCGCCGCCCGCGGAGCCGCCGGCCGGCCCGTAGGAGCCCGGCCTCCACCGCGTACGGCACCGCCGTCCGGCTCCCCGGCACCCGCCCGGTGGGGCGGACGGCGGCCGGAACTCCCCTCCTCCGGGGCGAGGTTGCGGTATTCAACGGGAACGGCGCGCGGGTTATCCTCCTGCGCACCAGGGGCATGCCCCCGACCGTGCGAGCGCACGCACCGTTCCCCCACACCCTCAACCCCACCCCAGGAGGGTCACCATGAGAGTGCGTACCATCTCGGCGATCGCCGCCGGGTTCTGCCTCGCCGTCTCCGGCGTCGCCCTGTCCGCGGCCAGCGCGGACCCGCCCGCGAAGGCCGGGCAGGCGGCGGTCGAGCTGACCCCCGTGGCCGAGGCGAAGAACCCGAGCGCCGGCACCGCGGGCCCCGGCGACTCGGTCTGGATCGCCGAACGCGCCGGCACCGTCCGCGTCCTCACCGACTCCGGCCTCGGCGAGCCCGTGCTGGACATCTCGGACGACACGACGACGGACGGCGAGCGCGGCCTGCTCGGCATCGCCTTCGACCCGGAGTTCGCGCACTTCTACGTCTCCTTCACGGACCGGGAGGGCACCAGCACCGTCGACGAGTTCGCCGTCGCCGACGGCGAACCCGACCCGGGCTCGCGGCGCACCGTCCTCACCCAGGAGCAGCCCTACTCCAACCACAACGGCGGCCAGATCGCCTTCGGCCCCGACGGGATGCTGTACATCGCCCTCGGCGACGGCGGCGCCGGCGGCGACCCGCACGACTACGGCCAGAACCTGAACACCCTGCTCGGCAAGCTGCTGCGGATCGACCCGGGCGGCGGCGACCCGTACGCGATCCCCGAGGACAACCCCTTCGTGGACGACGCGGACGCACGGGACGAGATCTGGGCGTACGGGCTGCGCAACCCCTGGCGGTTCTCCTTCGACGCCGAGACCGGCGATCTGTGGATCGGCGACGTCGGGCAGAACCGGGTCGAGGAGATCGACTACGCCCCGGCCGGCAGCCCCGGCGGCGAGAACTACGGCTGGGGCCGGATGGAGGGCTCGGAGGTCTTCGACGGCGAGGAGCCGGCGAACCACGTGCCCCCGGTGCACGAGTACGGCCGCGACGGGCTCGGCTGCTCGGTCACCGGCGGCTTCGTCTACCGCGGCGAGGCGATCCCGGACCTGGCGGGCCAGTACCTGTTCAGCGACTACTGCGACGGCACCGTCCGCGCGCTCGAAGTCGAGAACGGCGAGGTCACCGGCGAGAGCGACCTCGGCGTCAGCGGCGGCGAGGTGATCTCCTTCGTCCAGGGCGGCGACGGGGAGCTGTACGTGCTGGACCTCGGCGGGCCGATCCAGCGGCTGGACCCGGCCGCGTAGCAGCGGCGACCCCGCGGGCCGCCGCAGCGCGGCCCGCGGGCACCGGTGGCCGCACGCCCCATTCCGGTCGCGGGCGCGGGACGTTACCGTGCGGTAGATGAAGCGACCGGGGCTCAGTGACCTGACGGGACGGCGGATCTTCGTCACCGGGGCGGCGGGCGGCATCGGCCGCGCCACCGCCGCGCTGGCCGCGGACCGCGGCGCGGAGCTGTTCCTCACCGACCTGGACGGGGACCGCCTCGACGCCACCGCCGTGCGGATACGCGCCCGGGGCGGGACCGTGCGCTACGCGGGCGCCGCCGACATCGCCGACCTCGACGCCGTACGGGCCGTGGCCGACGACGTGCACACCGCGGCGGACGGGCCGATGGACGTGGTGATGAACATCGCCGGGATCTCGGCGTGGGGCACGGTGGAACATCTGGAGCACCGGCACTGGCGCGCCATGGTCGAGGTCAATCTGATGGGCCCGGTGCACGTCATCGAGGCGTTCGTGCCGCCGATGATCGCGGGCGGCCGCGGCGGGCACCTGGTCAACGTCTCCTCCGCGGCGGGCCTGCTCGGCCTGCCGTGGCACGCGGCGTACAGCGCGGGCAAGTTCGGGCTGCGCGGCGTCTCCGAGGTGCTCCGCTTCGACCTGCGCCGGCACGGCATCGGCGTCAGCCTGGTCTGCCCGGGCGCGGTGGACACGCCGCTGACCGAGACCGTGGAGATCGTCGGCGTGGACAAGGAGAGCAAGGCGTTCAAGCGGCTCCAGGCGGGTTTCCGCAGGCAGGCGGAGTCGCCGGAGGCGGTCGCCGGGATGATCCTCAAGGGCGTGGCACGCAACCGCTACCTGGTGCACACCTCCGGGCGGGTACGGGCCGCGCACGGGCTGCAGCGCGCGGCGCCGCCGCTGTACGCGCTGGCGATGCGGGCGATGAACTCCGCCACCCACCGGCTGCTGCGCCGCGCGGTCCTCGCCCCGCCCGAACCGACGGCGCCCGTAAGCGACGCGGTGCCGCGGAAGGACGGGGGCGCGCGGTGAGCGCGCCGCGCATCGCCCCCGGCGGGCGCCGCGACGTCGGCGCGGCCACCTGGCTGCTCAGCCGTGCGGCGGGCCGCGTCGCCGGCACCCGGCCGCCCGCGCTCTTCCTCGTCCTCGGCCGGCACCGCCGGCTGTTCCGCGGCTGGCTGCGGTTCGCCGGCCGGCTGATGCCCCGCGGCACGCTGCCGCGCCGGGAGACGGAGCTGGTGATCCTGCGGGTGGCGCATCTGTGCGGCTGCGCGTACGAGTTCGAGCACCACCGCAGGCTCGGCCGCCGGGCCGGGCTGACCCCCGCCGACGTCGCCAGGGTCGAGGCAGGACCCGGGGCGGACGGGTGGACGGAGCGGGAGGGCGCGCTGCTCGCCGCCGTCGACGCGCTGCACCACGACCGGGACCTGGACGACGCCCTCTGGCGGCGGCTGCGCACCCACCTGGACGAGCAGGGGACCATCGAACTGCTGCTGCTCGCCGGGCACTACGAGATGCTCGCCACGACCATCGCCGCGCTGCGGCTGGCGCCGGACCGGGCCCGCTAGCGGGCCGGCCGCAATCCTCCCGTACCCCCGGCAGGGGGTCGGCATTCAGCCGTTCCACAGTTTTCCTACCAATTTTCTAGGAAAACCATTGACGCAGGCCAGCGCGGTACGCAGGATGGTGGGCATGTCCTCGACGCGGGCGCTTCTCTTCCGCCGCAGGCACGTCGACTTCTGTCACGTGGCCAGCGCGGTCTGCCGTCACGGCTAGCCGCCGGACGACTTCCTCCGTACCCCTGCCCCGCCCGCGCCGCGGCCGTCGCCGTCCGCGCGCCGGTGGGCCGGCTCCCCCTGCCCTCCGTCCTCGGGAGACCCATGTCCTCCTCGCCGTCCCGCCGCGCCTTCGGCGGACTGCTGGGCTCCGCCGCGACCGCGGCCGCCCTCGGCACCGCCGCCTCGCCCGCCGCCGCCCAGAACTCGGAAACCCCCTTCCGCGCCGCCGCCGACCGCACGGCGCGGCGGCCCAACATCCTCTTCGTCCTCGCCGACGACCTCGGCTGGGCCGACCTCTCCAGCTACGGCTCGCCGCACATCCGCACCCCGCACCTGGACCGGCTCGCCCGCCAGGGCGTGCGGTTCACCCAGGCGTACTCGGGCTCCGCGACCTGCTCCCCGACCCGCTTCTCGCTCTACACGGGCCGGCACCCCGGCCGTACGGAAGGCGGGCTCGCCGAGCCGATCGCCGACAGGTCGGCGGGCCTGGAGCCCGGGCACCCGACGCTGGCGTCGCTGCTGCGCGACGCGGGGTACGCCACGGCGCTCATCGGCAAGTGGCACTGCGGCTACCTGCCGGACTACAGCCCCACGCGCTCCGGCTGGGACAGCTTCTTCGGCAACTTCGGCGGCGCCCTGGAGTACTACTCCAAGCTCGGCTCCGGCGGCGAGTACGACCTGTACGAGGGCGAGGTCGAGTACCGCGACCTGCGCTACTACACCAGGGTGCTCACCGAGCGCGCGGTCCGGCACCTGCGCACCCGCGACCGGCAGCCCTGGCTGCTCAACCTCAACTTCACGACCCCGCACTGGCCCTGGATCGCCGACGGCGACGAGGCGGAGAGCGCCGAGATCGTCCGCCGCATCAAGGCCGGCGACCGCCGCGCCCTGTGGCACGCGGACGGCGGCTCGCTGGAGAAGTACCGCGAGATGGTCGAGGACCTCGACCGCTCCGTCGGCCAGGTGCTCGCCGCGCTGCGCGCGAGCGGCCAGGAGCGGGACACCCTGGTCGTCTTCGCCAGCGACAACGGCGGCGAGCGCTGGTCCCACCAGTGGCCGCTGTCCGGCGAGAAGGCGTCGCTGCAGGAGGGCGGGATACGCATACCGCAGATCGCCCGCTGGCCCGCGCGCCTCGACGGCGGCCAGGTCAGCCACGTACCCCTGTACTCCCCCGACTGGACCGCCACGCTGCTGGAGCTGGGCGGCGCCCGCCCGGCCGCCTCCCACCCGCTGGACGGCCGCAGCCTCGCCGGCTACCTGCTGCGCGGCGAGGACCCGCCGGAGCGGGACCTGTTCTGGCGGGTGCGCGGCGAGCGGGCGCTGCGCCGCGGCGACTGGAAGTACCACCGCGGCAAGGACGGCGCGGACCGCCTCTTCGACCTCGCCCACGACCCGCGCGAGCGGGCCGACAAGGCGTCCGTACGACCCGAGTTGCTGGCCCGGCTGCGCACCGCGTGGGAGAGGACCGACGCCGGTCTGCTGCCGTACCCCGCGCCGGCCGCCGGCTGACCGCCCGTCCCGCTCCGACCACCAGAAGGAGACCGACCGATGACCCACTCACTCCCCGCCCCGGCAGCCGGGGGCGAAGCCGCGGGCGCCGTACGCCATCTGCGCCTGGTGCGCGAGCCCGTGCGGCACGGCGAGCGCACCGCCGACGGCAAGCCGCTCCTCGGCTACGTCGTGCTGGTGCCGCCCGGCCTCGATCCCGCGGACCTGCTGGCCGAGGGCGCCGACGCCGCGCCGCTGCAGCGGGCGCCGCAGAGCGCGGGACCGCCGGACGCGCCGCCCGGCGGCGGGCCCGTACGCATCGACGTGGAGCGGCGGGTGGCCGAGGTGGACGGGCAGCCGATGGACCTGACGTTCCTGGAGTTCGAGTTGCTCGCCCATCTCGTCGCCCACCCGCGGCGGGTGCACTCGCGCGAGGCGCTGGTGACCACCGTCTGGGGCTACAGCCACGTCGGCGACGGCCGCACGGTCGACGTCCACGTCGCGCGGCTGCGCCGCAAGCTCGGCGCGGCGCACCGGCACCGGATCGTGACGGTCCGGCGCATGGGCTACAAGTACGAGCCGATCGAGCCCTGACGCGCCCCCACCTCGCCCCCCACCTCGCCCCCATCCCGGTTCCCCCGATCCCGAAAGGCGAGCTCCCCATGGCCGCCCAGCTCCACCTCTCCGCAGCCCTCGACGACGCGACCCCCGACCACCGCCCCGCCGGGGCGGGCGGGGCGCAACCCCCGCCGCCGTACGCGCGCTGGACCCGGCTGGTGCACCTGGCCGAGCAGGGCGGTCTCGACTTCGTCACGCTCGACGGCGCGGGCGGTCCCGGGCGGCTCGACGTACTGGCCGTGCTCGCCCGGGCGGCCGGCGCCACCAGCCGCATCGGGCTCGTCCCGGCCGTCACGGCGCTGCCCGCGGGGCGGTTCGCGCCGCTGACGTCCGCGGCGGCGCGTATCGCCGTCGACGGCAGGGCCGGCTGGCTGGTACGGACCGCGCTGCCCGGCGAGGGCCCGTTCGGCACGCAGCCGCACGGCCGCGGCACGTACGCCGCCGGGGCCGGCCGGCACCCCGCCGCCCGCCGGCCCCTGTCCGCCGCCCGGCTGCGCCGGCCGCACCGGCCGCCGGTGGCGGTGGTGCTCGACGTGCACGGTCCCGACCGGCGCTGGCTGCAGGCCGCCCGGCACGCCGACGTGGTGCTCCTGGACGCCGAGCACCCCGCCGCCGCCCAGGTGTGCCGCGCGGCGCTCAAGCACCAGGCGGCGGCCGCGGGCCGCGATCCGCACGCCCTGCGGGTGCTGCTGCGCCTCGGGGTCGACCTCGGCCGGGGCGGCGGGCGCGGGCTGCGGCCGCGGGCGGAGACGCTGCACTTCGCCGGGCCGCCTGCCGAACTGGCCGGGCTGCTGGCGGAGTGGCACGCGGAGGGGGTGGCCGACGGATTCCACCTGCTGCCGGCGCACGCGGCCACCGATCTGCTCGCGGTCGTGTACGGGCTGGTGCCGAAGCTGCGCGAGCGCGGGGTGTTCCGCTCCGGCTACCGCGGGCGGACGCTCCGCGAGCACCTGGCACCGACCGCCTGACCGCCGGCCGGCCGCGGCCCGCCCGACCGCCGGCCCCCGCGGGAGGACCGGGGCGCCGGCAACGCAGCGGCCCCGTATGGCTCAGCGAGCCGTACGGGGCCGTTGCCGTGCGCCTCCAGGGCCCCCGCCGGCGGTGCTGGCACCGGCCGGGGCGTCCTGAGGGGGCGTACGCCGGTCACGTACACGCGCTTCCGCGCACCCGGGCGGGCGCGCCGGCGGCGGCCGACGGGAGCCGGGAGCAGGGGAGCAGGGCCCTTCGCACTCCTCCGGGTTAGCGAAGGGCCCTGCCCGTCTGTATGGAGCCCGGCGCGGCTCCGCGTCTCCGCAGTCCGCTCACCGTCTCCGACCGATTCCTAGTATTCCCATCGGTGTGCTAGGAATTATGGAAGCAGTAGCCTCGTCGCGTCAACAGGTGCCCGGGGGTGGACCGGTCCCCGGGACGCGAGATCATGGACGAGTCCGTTCCCGGCTTAGCTGGAGGTACCGTGGCCGCGCCTTCTTCTCCCCCCGCCGCTGGTCCCACCCGCCACGTCGTGGCCGTCGTCGGCGCGGGCGCCGCGGGGGCCCTGACCGCGATGCAGCTCTGCGAGACCGCGATCCGGCGCAGCACGCCGCTGGAGCTGGTGCTGATCGACCCGGCGCCGGAGGCGGGCCGCGGCATCGCGTACGCCACCCCCGACCCGCGGCACCGGCTGAACGTCCCGGCCGGCGGCATGAGCTGCTACCCGGACGACCCCACGCACTTCGTGCGCTGGCTCCGCGCCCACGGCGAGCCGGACGCCTCCGCCTGCGACTTCGTCTCCCGGCACCGCTTCGGCGCCTATCTCGCCGACTCCCTCGGCCAGGCCGTCATCCGGGCCCACGGCACCGTCGCGGTGAGCCGGCTGCGGACGAAGGCGACGGGCTGTACGTGGACCGCCGGCGGGCGCGCCGCCCTGCGCCTCGCCGACGGTCGCACCCAGCGGGCCGACAGCGTCGTCATCGCCACCGGACCCACGCCCGGCCCCCGCGGCTGGGCTCCGGCGGTCCTGCGTGCCAGCGACCGCTTCGTCCCCGACCCCTGGGCGCCCGGCGCCCTCGACCCGCTCGCCGGGGACGCCCACGCCGCCGCCGACGTGCTGCTCGTCGGCACCGGCCTGACGGCCGTGGACATGGCGCTGAGCCTGGAGCGGTCCGGCCGCCGCGTGCATGCCGTCTCCCGCGGCGGCGAACTGCCCCGCCCGCACGCCCTGACCGCGCTGCCGCCCCTCCAGGCGGACCCCGGCCTGCCCGGCCTGCCGCTGGCGCAACTGCGCGCCGCCGTACGCCGCCACGTGGCCGCCGCCGTCCGCGCCCACGGCGACTGGCGCCCCGCCGTGGACGGGCTGCGCCCGCTGACGCAGGCGATGTGGGCCCGGCTCTCCGACGACGACCGGGCCGACTTCCTGGCCCGCGACGCCTCCCGCTGGAACGTCCACCGGCACCGCATGCCCCCGGCCACCGCGGAGTCCGTGCAGCGGGCCCTGGCCGCGCGGCGGCTGCGGCTGCACACCGGGCAGGTGCGGGACGTCGCCGAGGTTCCCGGCGGCGGCCTGGCCGTCACCCTGAGCGGCGGCCGGACGCTGCACGTCGGCTGGGTGGTCGACTGCACGGGGCCCGGGCTGCGCGTCGAGGAGTGCGCCGACCCGCTGTGGCGGGGGCTGCTCGCGGACGGCACGGCCATGCCGGGCCCGCTGGGCATCGGGGTGGCCACCGACGGCGGCCGGCTGCGCCCGGGCCGTGCCCCGGCGATACGGGCCGGCTCCCCCGCCGCCGCTCCCCCGCCGCTGTTCACCCTCGGCGCCGCCCGCCGCGGCGAGCTGTGGGAGACCACCGCCGTGCCGGAGATCCGGGTCCAGGCCGCCGAGGTCGCCGCCGCCGTGCTGGAGCCGCTGCGCGAGCCGGTACGGGGCCGGCGCCGGCCCACCGACATCAACGGCCTGCCCGTCTCCACGCACGCCGCTGCCGCCGCCGCGTACCGCACGGGCCTGGAGCGGCTGCTGAAGGTCCGCGCGGGCGCCGAGACCGCGCTCGCCCGCGCCGTGGAGCTGGACCCGGGCTTTGCGCTGGGGCACGCCGCGCTCGCGCTCGTCGGGCACGAGTGCGGCGCGGACGTCGACGTGCCGCGGGCGCTGGCCGACGCGCAGCGCGCGGCGCGCGAGCGCGCGGACGAGCGCGAGCGGGCCTTCGTGGAGGTCGTCACCCGCCGGATCGCCGGCTCCGGCGGCGACGAGGCGCTGACCCGGCACCTGGCCGCGTACCCGGGCGACGCCCTGGCGCTGAGCGTCGCCGTGCCGACCATCGCGTTCTCCGGCGTCACCGACCTGGACGGCGCGATGGCCCGCCGGCTGGTGGAGCGCACCACGTCCGCGTACGAGGGGCACTGGTTCCACACCTCGCTGCTGGCCTTCATGCGCCAGGACGACGGCCGCTTCGACGAGGCCGGGGAGCTGGCCCGCCGGGCGCTGGCCGTGGAGCCGGCCGCGGGCCACGCCGTGCACGCGCTCGCCCACGTGCACTACGAGACCGGGGCCCACGAGCGCGGGCGGGACTGGCTGGACGGCTGGATCGGCGACCAGGGCCGCGGTGCCACGCACCGGGCGCACTTCTCCTGGCACGTCGCCCTGCACGAGCTGGCACTGGACGACCCGGACGCGGTACGGCGGCGCTGGTTCGCCCAGTTGGCGCCGGGCCGGGTGAACGGGGTGCGGGCGCTGGTGGACTCGGGGTCGCTGCTGTGGCGGGCCCGGATGTCGGGGTGCTGGACCGGCGAGCAGCCCGTGGAGGGCGTGCTGGCGGCGGTCGAGCGGGAGGTCGTGGAGCGGCCGGCGACGCCGTTCACCGCGATGCACGGCGCGGTGGCGCTGACCGCCGCGGGCGACCTGGCGGCGCTGCGCCGGCTGCGTACGCACGCGGCGGGCGCGGACCCGGTGCAGCGCGAGGTCGTGGCCCCCCTCTGCGAGGCGCTGGAGGCGGTGCTGGAGGAGCGCTGGCCGGACGCGGTGGCGCGGCTGGAGTCGATCCGGCCGGTGCTGCGCAAGGTCGGCGGCAGCGCGGCGCAGCGCGAAGTGGTGGAGGAGACGCTGCTGTTCGCGCTGGTGTCGGGCGGCCGGTGCGAGGCGGCCAGACGGCTGCTGGAGACCCGGCTGGACCGCCGTGACTCCCCCGCCGACCACCGCCGCCTCGCGGCGCTGCCCGGGCTCGACTGACGTCCGTACGGCACGGCCGGCCCGTACGGCACCGTCCCACGGGCGGCGGCGTACGGGCGCGCTCAGTCTTCCGCGGCCTCGGGCCGCAGGGGGCGCCAGTACTGGCGGGTGCCCTCCTCGCGCACCACGTGGCCGAGGCGCTGCACCTCCTCGCGCAGTTCCTCCGCGTCGGTGGCGTTCTTCTTCGTGAGCGCGTGCTCCCGGGCCTTCAGCACGGCGTTGGCCGCCGCGGACAGCTCCGCGGAGTCGCGGACCCAGCGGTGGTAGCAGCCGGCGTACGGGTCCTCGTGCAGCCACCGGTAGCCGTGCGCGGTGAAGCCGCGGGCGAGGTCGGCGGGCTCCAGGTCGGTGGGCCTGCGCAGCAGTTGGCGGGAGGCGGCGTCGAGGATCACCAGCCGGTCCTTGTCAAGGAAGGCGGCGGCGACCTCGGCGCGGGCCAGGATGCGGGACTCGCCGTCCTTGTCGATCCGTACGGTGTCGTCCTCGAAGGTCACGCGCATCGCCAGCACGTACACGAGGAGCCCGCCGGCCAGCCCCAGCACCAGCCCCACGACGGGGCCCGCGACCGCGGTCCAGCCGTCGTCGAAGGAGGCCACCAGCTCGAACGGCCCCTTCATCGGCGCCCACTTCAGCCCCGCGACCTCGTCCGCGACGCGCGGGACGAGCCAGCCGAGGAAGAGGCCGAGCGCCGGCAGACCGGCGAGCAGCAGCAGGCGGTACAGCAGGCCCGGGCCCACGGTGGCGGCGGCGCGCTTGGCGAGGCGGTCGCCGTCGGGATCGCCGTCGGGTTCGCCGCCGTCGCGGTCGTCACGGGACATCGCGGGTGCTCCGGAATCCATCGTCGGTCGTCCTTCCTGCCGGTCCCCGGCGACGCTACGGACGCGGGGCGGGGCGGCGGATCGGCCGAAGGTCTGCGGAGCGCGGCGGCGGGTACGACTTTGGTCGCTTCCCCGCGGGCGGGGGTGCCGTAAGAGAACCGGCCCCGGAGCCGTGGGGCTCCGGGGCCGGCTGGGCTCACCGCCGAATCACAGGGGCTGGACGGTGATGTTGCGGTAGCGGACCGCGTTGCCGTGGTCCTGGAGCCGGATGGCGCCGGCGACCGGCGTCTCCGGTTTCCCGGCCCCGGTGGGGCCGTCGACGGCGACGTCGTCCTGGACCTTGACGCCGTTCCACACCACCGAGATACGTGCGTCCTCGGTCTTCTTGCCGTCCGCGTCGAAGCGGGCGGCGCGGAAGGTGATGTCGTACGTCTGCCAGGTCCCCGGCGGCTTCGCCGCGTTCACGTCGGCCGCCTTCTTCTTGTAGATGGCGGCGGCGTCGTCGTTCGCCAGCGGGTCCTTGCCGTACGAGTCGAGGATCTGGACCTCGTACCGCTCCTGGAGGTACACGCCGCTGTTGGCGCGGTTCTGCCCGGTGACGTCCGGCGGCAGTTCGGGCAGCCAGAACTCCACGTGCAGCTTGAAGTCCTCGTACGCCTTCTTGGTGCGGATGTCGCCGCAGCAGACCTCCATGGCCTCGCCGTCGAGCAGCGGCCACTCCGGCGTCCTGCCGTCCACGTGCTGGAAGGCGGAGCGGTCCGCGCCGTCGAAGAGCGTGACGGGCTCGCCGCTGCGGTGGACGCTGATCATGTCGAGGTTGACGTGCCCGGTGTCGTCGCCCTCGTTGACGTAGCGGATGGTGTTCCTGCCCGCGCGCAGCGAGACCTTCTCGGTCTTGGTCGTCCACTCCTTCCAGGTGCCGGTGGACGCGAGCTGCGCCTGCTTCACCTTGGTGCCGTTGACGTACATGCTGACCGTCTTGGTGCCGGTGAAGGGGTTCGGGCCGTTGGAGTAGCGCAGTCCGACGTCGTAGGTGCCTCCCTTCGCGGTCGTGACGTCGAACGTGGTGGAGGCGCCCTTGGTGCCGTAGCCGGCGACGAAGCCGCGGCCGGAGTGGCCGGCGTGTTCGTCGGCGAGTTCCGCGCCGCCGTCGAGCCGGCCTTCCTCGGCCTCGTACGCGGTGGGCACGCGCTCCTCGTCACCGGGGATGTTGTTCAGCGTGTACCACGCCTCGGTGCTCCAGAGCTCCTGGCCGCCCTCGGCGGTGAACGGGCGCGGGGAGCGCACGTGCACCACGTGGCCGGGCTTCAGGCCGGGGATCTGCAGGGTGACCTTCTTGCGGTCGTCCGACAGCTTCGCGGAGGTCACCGGCAGCACCTCCTCGTCCACCTTGGGCCCGCCGTACTCGGGGGTGGGGACGTAGCGCCACTGGGTGACCGAGTAGCTCTCGGCGAGCGCGTCGGCGGTCTCCTGCGACAGCGGCTTGGTGTAGCTCATCTCGAAGCCGGTCTCGGTGGCGTCCATGGAGACGATGTCGAACGCCTCGTTCCCGCCGGGCGTCAGCTTCTGCAGGCCGTGCTTCAGCTTGCCCGGCTGGCCCCAGTTGCCGCCCGCGCCCAGGCCGCCGGCGTAGATCGCGCCGTCGGGGCCCATGCTGATGCGGTTGACGCCGGCCTCCAGGCCCTGGGTCATGCGGAAGACCGCGCCCTGGTACTCACCCTTGACCTTCTGCAGGTCGGCCCGCTGGATGCCGCCGTAGGTGACGTCGCCGAAGAGGAGCTGGCCCGCGAACGTGCCCTTGTCCATGTACAGCGGCGTGCTGGGCGAGTTGGCTATCTCGTTCTGCGGCAGCCAGAGCACGGGCTGGGTGACGGGCTGGTCGTCGAACGGCCCGTCGGGGTTGGTGTAGTGGTTGAAGAAGCGGTCCTGCTTGATGTGCAGGAGCTTCGACGACGGCAGCCAGCCGCCCTGGTTGTCGAGGACGAACATGTCGTCCTGCGGCCCCCAGCCGATGCCGTTGGGGGTGCGCAGACCGCCGGCCACGTAACTGACCTTGCCCGTCTTGCGGTTGACCTTGATGGTCGTGCCGCGGTTCTCGGAGGGCTGCGGGTCGGTGGTGGCGCCGCCGTAGTTGATGGCGACGGAGAGGTTCAGGTAGAAGAACCCGTCCCTGTAGAGCAGGCCGAAGGCGAACTCGTGGAAGTTGTCGCTGAACGGCCAGGTGGCGACGGTCTCGTACGCGTCGGTGACCTCGTCGCCGTCGTTGTCCTTCAGCCGCGTCAGCTCGTGCTTCTGCGAGACGTAGAGGTCGCCGTCGACGTACTTGATGCCCTGCGGCTCCTTCAGGCCCTCGGCGACCTTCTTCACCGTCACCTTCTCCGGCGAGGTGTCGCCGGTGACGTTGTCGAGGAGGTACACCTCGCCGGTGACGTTGTCGGTGCCGCCCCAGGTGGTCACCGCGAGCCGGTCGTCCGGCAGCCAGTCCATCGCGGTGACCTGCGGCTCGAAGCCGTCGGGGCGCAGGTCGGTCAGCTTGAAGTCCGGGTGGACGCTGTTCAGCGGCAGACCGTCGCCGGGCGAGTCGGTGTAGCCCTCGCACTCCTTGCGGCCCGGCGCGGTGACGCGGACGACGCCGACGTCGGTGCTGAGCACCGAGTTCGGCACGGTGGTGAAGCCACCGGCGCCCGGAGGCTGCCAGGCCAGGGTGACCTGCTGGCCGCCGCCGCGCTCGAAGTGCTCGATGAAGAGCGAGTGGTAGCCGGCGGTCAGCTCGACGGTGCCGTCCTTGGGGGGATCGGTGCCGTGCAGCCCGTCGTGGTCGATGACGACCTGGTTGTCGATGAGCAGCCGAGAGCCGTCGTCGCTGGTGAGGCGGAAGGTGTACGTGCCGTTCTGGGGCACGTTGATGTTGGCGATGGTGTGCGAGACGAAGTTGTCCTCGAAACCGAAGTCCCCGGCGGTCGAGAAGTCGATCTGCGGCATGAGCTTGTCGACGTTCGGGGTCTGCGCGGGCTTGAGCGTGCAGATCTCGTCGAGCGGGACCTGCACGTCGTACGTGCGCAGCGTCACGCCTGGCTCCTGCGGGGGGAGTTCGGCGAAGGGCTGGTTCTGCGGGCCGGGGGCCCGTTCGGCACCGGGTGCCGGATCAGGTGCGGGATCGGCGCCGGCGGGTGCGGCCCAGACCCCGCCGACGAGGAAGACCGCCGCGAGCACCGTGGTCATCCGTCTGCGGACCCGGTGGTACAGCCGTGCGGACATTCGTTCCTCCAGACGCGAAAGGGGGCGGGAAGAACCTTCGGATTCCGGGCGGGTGCGGCGCTGAGCCTAAAGACTTCGTCCGGGCCTGTCCATACTTTGTCATCCGAGAGAAAAAAGTTCCGGGACCAGGTCGTGGGCGTCGCGGCGGGCGGGGAGCACGGCCTCCTCGGGCGCGGGGGTGGCCGGCCAGCGGGTGCGTACCCCCGTGTCGGCCCAACCGCCCACGGCGGCGAGGAACTTGTCCAGCGCCGGATTCGACAGGCCGCGGGCCTGGAGCGGCGCGATGTGCCGGCGGAACAGCTCGGCCAGCCGGCGCTGGACGTCCCGGGCGGCGGCCGGGTCGGTGTGCATCGTCTCGTACCAGCGGACGGAGCCGGCCGGGGCGAGGGCGGCGACGTTGGAGTAACTGCCGTGCGCGCCGCGGGCGATGCCGGTGGCGAGCAGATGGCCGGGGACGAAGACGGAGCAGCGGTCGGCGTACGGACGGACGGCGGCGTACCAGTCGTCGTCGCCGCCCGCGGTCTTCAGCCCGACGAGCGCGGGCACCTCGTCCAGCAGCCGGCCGAGCAGCGTGGGTGACACCGGGGTCTTGGCGTGCGGCGGGTTGTAGAGCACCAGCGGCACCGGGTCCGCGACCTCGGCGATCCGGGCGAGGAAGGCGACGGCCTCGTCGTCGGCGAGCGGCAGCCAGTCCGGGAGGATCACCTGCAGTGCGCCGGGGGCCAGTTCGCGGGCGCGGCGCACCCGGGCGAGGGCGGTCTGCGCCACCGGGTGGGAGGCGCCGATCTGGAACGGCAGGCCCGCCGCGGTGCACCGCTCGGCGAGCAGTTCGCTGATGCCGTCGAACTCGTCCTCGGTCAGGGTGTGGAACTCGCCGGCCGTGCCGTGCGCGTAGATCCCGTGCAGGCCCGCGTCCAGCAGCGCGTCCAGTTGCCCCGCCAGCCGGCCGCGGTCGATCGCGTCACCGGCGTCCAGGGGCAGCAGCAGCGTTCCCCAGACCCCGGTGATGTCCTTCGCTCTGAGTGGTGTCATGCCTGGAGCGTACGAGCCCGGCGCGCGGCCGGAAGAGGCCGAGGGGACAAGCCACTAGAGCCAGCCGGCCGGGAGGGCGGCACCCCCGGCGCGGAGGTGGCGGAGGGCGGCGGCGATGGAGTGGCAGTCGAAGAGCGCCGAGTGCTCGGCGCCCGCGGCGGGGCTGGACAGGCCGAGGGCCTGCCAGAGCCTGCCGGAGTTGACCGAGGCGGTCTGCGGGGCGAGGGTGTTGAGCCAGGGGCGCACGTTGAGGAAGCCGTTGGCGAGGAAGCCGTGCGCAACCCGCTCGCCGCGGGCCCTGGCCCAGCCGACGTTCTCGCCGAGCACGATCATGTCGTTGCCGTACGAGAGCACCGAGCTGCCCGCGCAGAAGCCGAGGAAGTCGCCGAGCGCCGCCGCGGGGTCGCGGCCCTCGCGGTCGACGGTCTCCTGGCCGATGCCGGTCAGCTCGCTGAAGTACGGGGACAGCCGCGGGTTGACGACGGGCCGGACCAGGGTTTCGAACTCGTCCGTCACGGCGAAGTCCGCGTCCAGCCGCAGGGCTCCGATCTGCACGATCTCCCGCAGCTCGCCCGGCGCCGACCAGTCCCGCTCCGGCGCCCCCGGCCAGGTGGTGAACTCCAGGTCGAAGACGATGATTGACGGCACGTGGCCCTCCTCCGGTTGCGCGGCAGCCAGCGTACGGCCGCGGCCGCCCGGAACGATCAACCGGGGTGGCGTGCCGCCGTGTCGTCCGCTTCGGCCGCGGGCGCCGCGGCTCCGGGGGCGGCGGCGTCCGCGGCGGCGAGGCGGGCGTCGGCGCGGTCCGGGGCGTAGAGGTCGTCGACGACCATGGCGGCGGCGCCGACGAGCGCCGAGCGGTCGCCGAGCCGGGCGGTGACGACGTCGAGATGCGCGGTGGTCCGCGGCATCGCGCGCCGGTACAGCAACTCGCGTACGCCGGTGAGGAACGGCACCGATGACAGCTCCCCCGCGATCATCAGCACCCCGGGGTTGAGCAGCGTGACCACCGTGACCAGCACCTCGCCCACCCGCTGCCCCGCCTCCCGGGCCAGCCGCACCGCCTCCGGGTGCCCGGCGGCCAGCAGGTCGCGCACGTCGGAGCCGGAGGTCGCGGGCACGCCGAGGCCGTCGAGCCGGGCGGCGAGCGCGTGCCCGCTGGCGACGGCGGCGAGGCAGCCGTACGAGCCGCAACTGCACAGCGCCTCCCGGCTGTCGTGCAGCCGTATGTGCCCGATGTCGCCGGCGCCGCCGTCGATGCCGCGGTAGACGCCGCCGTCCACGACGACGCCCGCGCCTAGGCCGGTGGACGCCTTGACGAGCAGGAAGGCGGCGCAGCCGGGGAAGCCGGCGCGCTGTTCTCCGTACGCCATGAGGTTGGCGTCGTTGTCCACGAACACGGGGACGTCCGGGGCGCCGCCCAGCCGGGCGGCGAACGTACGCCGCAGGTGCCCGGTGATGGGGTAGCCGTCCCAGCCCGGCATGATCGGCGGCTCCACGACCCGGCCGGCCGTGACGTCCACGGGACCGGGCACGGAGAGGCCGATGCCGCAGACCCGCGCCGCGCTCTCGCCCGCCTCGGCCAGCAGCGGGCCGAACCAGCGGCACACCTCCTCCAGCACCGGCTCGGGTCCGTCGCCGATGACCAGCGGGCCGGTCTTCTCGGCCTGTAAGTTGCCCGCGAGGTCGAGCACGGCCGCGCGGCCGTGCCGCGTCTCCAGGTCGGCGGCGAGGACGACGGCGTGCCGGTCGTCGAACTCCAGCCGGGCGGAGGGCCGGCCGCCGGTGGAGGTGCCGGCCACCTCGCGGATCCAGCCGGCGCGGAAGAGCTGGTCGAGGCGGAGCCCGACGGTGGACCGGGACAGCCCGGTGGCCCGCTGCAGCTCGGCGCGGGTGGGCGCCTCGCCGCTGCGGATGAGGCGCAGCAGGCGGCCCGCGCTCGCCGGGTTCGCCGCCATCGTCCCGCTGCTCCCTTCCCGTCAGCCGGTACGCGCGCGCCGCCCTGGCGCGGCGCGCTGTCCCCCGGAGACAGAAGTACCACGCGAAGCCGACAACCGCCGAGCGGGGCGGGGTTGGGCAGGACCGGGCGGGGGCTCAGCGGCGGCGGCGTACGCGGCGTACGGCCAGGGCGACGGCGGTGACCGCCGCCGCGACCGCGGCGCCGGCGGCGGCCCGCTTGGCGACGGGGACACCGGCGGTACGGACCAGGTCCAGCGGCTCGGTCCCGGGGGCGGCGGTCCCGACGGCAGGCGCGGCGGGCTCGGCTCCGGGCGCGGGTTCGCCTCCGGCTGCGGGTTCGCGTACGGCGCCGGCACCGGCGTCCGCCCCGTCCGCGCCCGTGGCCCCCTCCGCGCCGCCGTCCGCCAGCTTCCCCGCCAGGCACTCCGCGAACCGCCCCACCAGCCGGTCGCCCACCTCCGCCAGCACCCCCCGCCCGAACTGCGCGGGCCGGCCCGTGACCGCCAGATCCGTCACCACCGACACCTGCGTGCCGTCGCCCGTCTCGGTCAGCTCCCCCGTGACCGTGGCCCGCGCCGTGCCCGTGCCGCGCGCCTCCTTGCCGTTCGCGGTCAGCACCATGCGCCGGCCCGCCTCGTCCTTCTCCTGGAAAGAGGCCGTGCCCCGGTAAGTGAGCGTGATCGGGCCGACCTTCACCTTCACCGAGCCCCGCACCGTCTCGCCGTCGAAGCTCTCGACCGACGCCCCCGGCATGCAGGGCGCGATGCGCTCGATGTCGAGCAGCGCCCGCCACGCCTCGTCGGCCGGTACGGGAACGGTGAACTCGTGCCGCAGCTCCATGGCGGTCCCTTCGTTGCCGGGTTCGTCGTCATGCGTCGGCCGCTCCCCGCACCACCGCCGCCAGCCGTTCGAGCGCGGCCAGGCTGTGCCCGGCCACGAAGGCGTCGACATGCGGCAGCACGGCGGCCATGCCGCCGGCGAGCGGCGCATAACCGGGCCGCGCCTTGCGCGGGTTGGCCCACACCACCCGGTGGGCCAGCCGGTGCAGCCGGCGGGCCTGGGCGCCGAGCAGGGTGACGTCGCCGCGCTCCCAGCCGTCGGAGAGCACCACGACGACCGCGCCGCGGGCCAGGCCGCGCTGCCCCCAGCGGTCGAGGAACGCCCGCAGGGTCTCGCCGAGCCGGGTGCCGCCGCTCCAGTCCGGTACGGCGGTGCCGACCGCGGCCAGCGCTGCGTCCGGGCCCCGGTGGGACAACTGCCGGGTGACGCGGGTCAGCCGGGTCCCGAGCGTGAAGACCTCGGTGGCGGGGGCGGGGCGGCCGTGGCGGGCGGCGTGGGCAAAACGCAGCAGGGCGTCGGCGTACGGGGACATGGAGCCGCTGACGTCGAGCAGCAGCACGACGCGGCGCGGTTTCCGCACCGGGGCGCGGCGGCGCAGCGCGGCCGGTTCGCCGCCGCCGCGGAGCAGTTCCCGTACGGTACGCCGCGGGTCGACGGCGCCGCGGCGGGCCGGGCGGCGGCGGGCGGTGCGGCGGTGCTCGCCGCGGAGCGCGAACGCCGTGCGCAGCCGGTGCAGTTCTGCCCGCTCCGCGGCGGTGAGCCCGGCGATGTCGCGGTGCCGCAGCACCTCGGCGGAGCCGGCGCGGGCGGCGGCGGGCGCCGCGGGACCGGTGCGGTCGCCGTCGTCGCCGGGCGCCTCGGCGGCGGCGGGCGCGGGGCGGCGGACGCGGGGCGGCGGTGCGGTACGGGGCGGGCGCGGGGGCGCCGCGCGGCCCCCGAAGTACGCGGCGAACGCGCGGTCGTAGGGTGCCAGGTCCTCCGCGCGGCCGCAGAGCGTGACCCGGCCGGCCCAGTACACGTCGCGCCGCCCGGTGCCCAGCGCGTCGACGGCGCCGAGGAACGCCTGCACCCGCTCGCCGTCGGCCGCCACCCCCGTCTCCCGCAGCGCCCGCGCGAAGCCGACGAGCACGGCGACGCCGTCGCCCCAGGCGCCGTTCGCGGCCGGGCCCCTGGCGGCGGCGGCCGGGCCCGGGACCGTACGTCCGGAATCCGGCACACCCGCGTCCCGCCCGCCCCGGCCCGTACCCCGGCCGTCCCCCTCTTCTCCCCGCTCCCCCACCGCGGTCAGCTTCCCCGGGCCGCGGCCAGCAGCCCCCGCAGGTCCAGTGCCACCGCCCGCTCGGTGTCCTCGCGGTACTTCAGCACCGAGCCCAGCGTGGCCACCGCCAGGTCGGCGTCCAGCTCCGTCGCGCCGAGCGCCGCCAGCGCCTCCGCCCAGTCGATCGTCTCCGCCACCCCCGGCGGCTTGACCAGGTCCAAGCCGCGCAACTGCTGCACCGCCGCGGTCACCTGCTCGGCCAGCCGCCGCGCCACCCGCGGGCGGCGGCTGCGGACGATCGCCAGCTCGCGGGCGTAGCCGGGGTGCGCGAACCAGTGGTAGAGGCAGCGCCGTTTGAGCGCGTCGTGGACCTCGCGGGTGCGGTTGGAGGTGAGCACGACCACGGGCGGGGTCTCGGCCCGCAGCGTGCCCAGCTCGGGGATCGTCACCGCGTACTCCGACAGCAGCTCCAGCAGGAACGCCTCGAACTCGTCGTCCGCGCGGTCGATCTCGTCGATCAGCAGCACGCTCGGGCTCGTCCGCAGCGCGCGCAGCAGCGGGCGGGCGACGAGGAACCGCTCGCCGTACAGCTCGTCCTCCAGGCGGCCCGCGTCCGTGACGCCCGCCGCCTCCGCCGCCCGCAGGTGCAGCAACTGGCGCGGGAAGTCCCAGTCGTAGAGGGCCTGGGAGGCGTCGATGCCCTCGTAGCACTGGAGCCGGATCAGCGGCGCGCCCATGACCTCGCTGAGGGCGGCGGCCAGCGCGGTCTTGCCCGCGCCCGCCTCGCCCTCGCAGAACAGCGGGCGGTGCAGGGTGAGGGCGAGGTGGCAGGCGGTGGCGAGGCCGTCGTCGGCGAGGTAGCCCGTCGCCTCCAGCCGGGCCCGCAACTCCCCGACGGACGCGGGCCGCACGCCCTTCGCGGGTACGGGCCGTGCGGTCCCCGGCGCGGGCCGCACGGCCTCCGGCGCCCGCGCGTCGCGGGCGCCGCCGTGCGGCCCGCGCTTCTCCGGCTCCCCCGCCGGCTCCTCACGCGCCACCGCGCTCGCCTCCTCCGGCACCGGCCGTCCCGTCCCGGCGGCCCGTCACGCCGGCCCGGCCGCCGCGGCGAGCACCGCCCTGCGGGTGAGCACCCGGGCGAGATGCGCGCGGTACGCGGCGGAACCCGACAGGTCCGCCGCCGGACGCGTGCCATCCGCCGCGGCCGACGCCGCCTGGGCGACCGACTCCTCCGTCGTGTCGGCCCCGGCGAGCGCCGCCTCGACGGCCGCCGCCCGCACCGGCGTCGGGCCCATGCTCGTCAGCCCGATCCGGGCCTCGGCGATCCGCCCGCCGCCGTGCCGCACCGCGGCGGCCACCCCGACGAGGGCCCACGCCTGCGCCGCCCGGCTGAACTTCTCGTAGCGGAAGCCCCAGCCGTCGTACTTCGGCACCCGGATCTCGGCCAGCAGTTCGCCCGGCGCCAGCGCCGTGGTCAGGTAGTCGGTGAAGAACTCCCGCGCCGGGACCGTCCGCCGCCCCGCGGGTCCCACCGCGGTCAGCTCGGCGTCCAGCGCGAGCGCCACCGCCGGCAGGTCGGCCGCGGGGTCGGCGTGGGCCAGCGAGCCGCCGAGGGTGCCGCGGTGCCGCACCGCCGGGTCGGCGACGGTGGCGGTGGCCGCGGCGAGGAGCCCGGCGTGGCGGCGTACCAGCGGTTCTGCGAGCACCTCGTGGTGGGTCGTCAGCGCGCCGATCACCAGCGCGTCGCCGTCGTCGCGTACGCCGCGGAGCCCCGGGATCCGGCCGGCGTCCACGACGAGGTCGGGGAAGGCGAGGCGCATCCGCAGCAGCGGCAGCAGGCTCTGCCCGCCGGCGAGCACCTTCGCCTCGCGCCCGGCGGCCTCCGCGTCGGCGAGGGCGCTCACGGCGGCGCCGACCGACTCGGGGCGTACGTAGTCGAATGCCGCGGGAATCATGCCGGGTCCCCCTTCTGCGCGTCCTGGATCGCCCGCCAGACGCGCTCCGGCGAGCAGGGCATCCGCACGTCGGTGACGCCCAGCGGGCGCAGCGCGTCGACGACCGCGCCGACGACCGCCGGGGTGGAGGCGATCGTGCCGGCCTCGCCGACGCCCTTGACGCCCAGCGGGTTGGACGTGGCGGGCGTCTCGGTGCGGTCGGTGACGAAGTCGGGCAGGTCGGGGGCGGCGGGCACGTGGTAGTCGGCGAAGGTGCCGGAGACGAGGTTGCCGTCGTCGTCGTAGACGGCCTCCTCGTACAGCGCCTGCGCGATGCCCTGTGCGAGGCCGCCGTGCACCTGGCCCTCCACGATCAGCGGGTTGACGACCTTGCCGACGTCGTCCACGGCGACGTACGAGCGGATGCGGACCGCCCCGGTCTCCGTGTCCACCTCGACCGCGCAGAGGTGGGTGCCGTGCGGATACGAGAAGTTGTCCGGCTCCACGACGTGTCCCGCGTTGATGGTCGGCTCCATGCCGTCGGGCAGGTCGTGGCCGGTGAAGGTCGCGAAGGCGACCTCCTGGATCGTCTTCGCCGCCTCCGGTGAGCCGCGGACGGCGAACGTGCCCGCCGTGAACTCCAGGTCCTCCTCGCTCGCCTCCATCAGGTGGGCCGCGACCCGGCGCGCCTTGCCGACGACCTTCACCGCCGCCTCGTGCACGGCGACGCCGCCGACGACGAGCGAGCGCGAGCCGTACGTGTCCATGCCCTGCGGCGCGATGCGCGTGTCGCCGTGGAGCACGTCGACGTCCTCGACGGGCACGCCGAGCACGTCGGCGGCGATCTGGCTCCAGGTGGTGGCGTGCCCCTGGCCGTGCGGGCTGGTGCCGGTGATCACCTCGACCTTGCCGGTGGGCAGCATGCGGATGCTCGCCGCCTCCCAGCCGCCGGCCGCGTACCGCAGGTCGCGCAGCACGCGGCTGGGCGCCAGGCCGCACATCTCGGTGTACGTGGAGACGCCGATGCCGAGCCGCACGGTGTCGCCGCGTGCGTGCCGCTCGCGCTGCTCGGCGCGGAGGGCGGCGTAGCCGAAGTGGGCGAGGGCCTTGTCGGTGGCGGCCTCGTAGTTGCCGCTGTCGTAGGTGAGGCCCGCGACCGAGGTGTACGGGAACTCGCCGTGCCCGATCCAGTTGCGCCGGCGCAGCTCGACGGGGTCGATGCCGAGTTCGGCGGCGAGTTCGTCCATGACGCGCTCGACGGCGTACGTGGCCTCGGGGCGGCCGGCGCCGCGGTAGGCGTCGGTGGGGGTCTTGGTGGTGAAGACGCCGGTGCAGTGGAAGGCGTAGGCGTCCATCTTGTAGATCCCCGGGTACATGAAGGCGCCGAGGATGGGGATGCCGGGGGTGACGAGCATGAGGTACGCGCCCATGTCGGCCAGCAGGTCGACCTTCATGCCCAGCAGCCGGCCGTCGCGGGTCGCGGCGACCTCGACGTCCTGGATCTGGTCGCGGCCGTGGTGGGTGGCGAGGTAGCCCTCGGAGCGGGACTCGGTCCACTTCACCGGACGGCCGAGCCGTTTGGCGACGACGAGCGCCAGGGCCTCCTCCGCGTACACCTGGAGCTTGGAGCCGAACCCGCCGCCGACGTCGGGGGCAATGACGCGGATCTTCTGCTCGGGGATGCCGGTGACGACGGCGAGCATGAGGCGCAGGATGTGCGGGATCTGGGTGGCGGAGTACAGGGTGTACTCGTCGGCGCCGGTGGCCGCGGGGGCGGCGACGACGGCGCGGGGCTCCATGGCGTTGGGGATGAGGCGCTGCTGTACGTAGCGGCGGGTGACGACGACGTCGGCGCGGGCCCTGGCGGCGGCGTAGTCCCCGCTCGCCAGCGGCCAGTCGAAGCAGCGGTTGGTGCCCTTGTCCGCGTGCACGAGCGGGGCGCCGTCGGCGAGCGCGGCCTCCATGTCGAGCACGGGCGGCAGCGGGGTGTAGTCGACCTCGACGGCCTCCAGCGCGTCGGCGGCGGCGTAGCGGTCGCGGGCGACGACGACGGCGACGGGGTCGCCGGCGTGGCGCACCTCATCGCCGGCCAGCGGCGGGTGGTCGGGGTGGACGATGTCCTCGGTGACCGGCCAGGCGCAGGGCAGGGAGCCCAGCTCGCCGTCGAGGTCCGAGGCGCCGAACGCGGCGACGACGCCGGGGCGTTCGCGGACCGCGGTGAGGTCGAGGCGGTCGATGCGGGCGTGCGCCATCGGGCTGCGCAGCACCGCCATGTGGAGCATGCCGGGCAGGGTGATGTTGTCGGTCCAGCTCGTCCGGCCGGTGACCAGACGGGCGTCCTCCTTGCGCGGGTGGGAGCGGCCGATGGCCGGGGCCGCCTGCTCTGCGGTGGTCATATCGCGGCCTCCCCGCGGTCGCCGGCTCCGGCGTCGGTCCCTGCTCCTGCTCCGGCCCCTGCTCCTGCTCCGGCCCCTGCTCCTGCTTCGGCCGCGGCGAGGACCGCGCGCACGATGTTCTGGTAGCCGGTGCAGCGGCAGAGGTTGCCCTCCAGTCCTTGCCTGACCTCCTCGGCGGTCGGGTGCGGGTTGGCGCGCAGCAGGTCGCGGGCGGCGAGGATCATCCCGGGCGTGCAGTAGCCGCACTGCAGCCCGTGCTCCTCGTGGAAGGCGCGCTGGAGCGGGTGCCACCGGCCGTCCTCGGCGAGCCCCTGGATCGTCGTCACCTCCGCCCCGTCCGCCTGAACGGCCAGCATGGAACAGGATTTGACGCTCGCGCCCGCCACGTCGACCGTGCAGGCACCGCAGTTGCCGGTGTCGCAGCCGACGGGTGTGCCGGTCAGGCCCAGGCGGTCGCGCAGGTAGTGCACGAGGAGCAGGCGCGGCTCCACGTCGTCCTCGTAGGTCGTGCCGTCGACTGTGACCGAGATGCGGCTCATGTGCCCTCCCCGGAACGGACGGGTCCGTGGCGCTGTCGTGTGCGCCACTGTAGGACCGCATCCGAGGCGGGGGAACCAGGCTCCGTCCTCAATCTCCCGTCTGCGGCCCGCCCTGCGGGCGAACGACGCGAGATCGAAGACAGACCTAGGCCGTCGTACGCAGGAATTCCCCGAGGCCCGCGACCAGCCGGTCGACGTCCTCGGCCGAACTGTACGGCGCGAGACCCGCCCGCAGGCCGCCGCCGTCGCCGAGGCCGAGGCGGCGGGATGCCTCCAGGGCGTAGAAGGAGCCGGAGGGGGCGTTGACGCCGCGCTCGGCCAGGAAGCGGTACGCGTCGGTGGTGGTGCGGCCTTCGAGGGTGAGCAGCAGGGTCGGGGTGCGGTGGGCGGCGCGGGAGCGCAGGGTGACGCCGGGCAGTCCGGCGAGGCCGTCCTCCGCGCGCAGCCGCAGCGCGTCCTCGTGGGCTTCGATCGCCGCGTACGCCCGGATCAGCCGCGCCCTGCGGTCACCGCCGGCGGCGGGCTCGGGGTCGAGGCCGGCGAGGAAGTCGACCGCGGCGCGGGCCCCGGCCAGCAGCTCGTACGGCAGCGTGCCCTGCTCGAAGCGCTGCGGCACCGCGTCGGTGGCGGGCAGCAGCTTGTCCGGCGCGAGGCTGCGCAGCAGTTCTGGACGGGCGCCGAGCACGCCCAGGTGCGGGCCGAGGAACTTGTACGGGGAGCAGACCACGAAGTCCGCGCCGAGCGCCTCGGCGTCGACGGCGGCGTGCGCGGCGTAGTGCACCCCGTCGACGTGGACCAGGGCCCCCGCATCGTGGGCCATCCGGGCCAGCTCCGGCACCGGCGGCCGGGTACCGAGGAGGTTGGCGGCGGCGGTGACCGCGACCAGCCGGGTCCGCTCGGAGAGCACGGCGGCCAGATGACCGGGGGTCAGCTCGCCGGTGTCCGGGTCGAAGTCGCACCAGCGCACCGCGGCCCCGGCGCGCTCGGCGGCCTGCACCCAGGGGCGGATGTTCGCGTCGTGGTCGAGGCGGGTGACGACGACCTCGTCGCCCGGCCCCCACGCGCGGGCGAGGGTGCGGGCGACGTCGTACGTGAGCTGGGTGGCGCTGCGCCCGAAGACGACGCCGCCGGCCGGCACGCCGAGCAGGTCGGCGAGCGCGGCCCGGGCGCCGGCCACGATCGCCTCGGCGTTGCGCTCGGCGGCGGTGACGTGGCCCTGGTTGGACAGCGGGGCCGCCAGCGCCGCCGCCATCGCCTCGATGACGGGGGCGGGCGTCTGGGTGCCGCCGGGGCCGTCGAAGTAGGCGGTCCCGTCCTTCAGCGCCGGGATGCGGGCGCGTAGCGCGGCCAGGTCGTACGTCACGGGCGGCCTCCTGCCTGGTGCCGGGGGATCACCAGTGTGCGCGCTCACCCCCGGCGCGCGGGAGACCGCCCGCGGCTCAGGCGACGGTGACCGGGTGCCGGACGACCGCGTCGAAGAGGTAGCCCTGGTCGTTGTGGACGGTCTGCGCGGGCTGCGTCCTGCCGCTCACGTCGGTGGCGCGGGCGCGTACGTCGGCGGGGCCGGGACGCTCCGGCCGCCAGGTGGCCGACCAGCGCACCCAGCCGTCGGCGCGCGGGGCGTCGGCGAGCTTGGCGCGGCGCCAGGTGACGCCGCCGTCGGTGCTGACCTCCACGGCCCGCACACCGCCCGCGCCGGACCAGGAGCGGCCGGTCAGGCGGTGGGTCTCGCCGGCGGCGAGGGTGGCGTTCCAGGGCAGTTCGAAGGCGCTCTTGAGGGTCTGCCGGCTGAGCGGCTCGCTGCCCTCGGGCGGGTAGGCGGTGCCGAACAGCCGGTAGAAGTCGGTGTTCCACGGCGAGTACAGCGGCTCGGCGGAGACCTGCACGTCGCCGACCCACTTGATGGAGGAGATGCCGACCCACGACGGCACGAGCACGCGCACCGGGTGCCCGTGGTCGGCGGGCAGCGGCTCGCCGTTCATCTCGTACGCGAGGATCACGTCGTCCAGCGCCTTGGCCACGGGCAGCGGGCGGCGCACGTGGCCGAGGTTGATCCCGTCCGCGACGTATTCGTCGTCGAGCCCGCTCGGCATCACGTCGACCGCGTGCCGGGTGAGCCCGGCCCGCCGCAGCACGTCGCCCAGCCGGGCGCCGCGCCAGCGCGCGACGCCGATGGCGCCGAGCGACCACGAGGTGCCGGAGACGGTGCCGCCCTGCTGGGAGGCGAAGAGGCTGCGGCCGTTGCCCGCGCACTCCACGAACGCGGACCTGGCCGCGGACGGCAGTGCCTTGAGGTCGTCGAGCCCGAACTCGGCCCCGCCGCCGCGCAGTCCGTCGCCCCAGACGCGCAGGCTCCACTCGGCGGCGTCGAGCACGGGGGTGGCGGTGTGGTTGCGGACGAAGAAGCGGTCGGCGGGCGTGAGGTAGCCGGTGTCCTTCAGGGCGGGCCAGTTGGTCTCGGCGTTGGTGCCGCGGATCGTGAACAGCTCGGGCGGCAGCGGCTTGACGATGCCGGCGGCGGCCCGGGGCGCGGCCGGCGCCGCCCCCGCCGGTGCCGCGCCGAGGGCGCCCAGCGCGCCGGCCCCGCCGGCGGCGGCGAAGAGCCGGAGCATGTCGCGCCGGGCGACGCCCGGGGTGCGGGCGTCGCCGTCGAGCCACTGGCGCAGGCGGCGGCGGTCGTACGAGGTCTCGTCGGACGGCTGCGTTTTCGGCATGACGTCGATCATCCGGGCGACCGTCCACAGAACGCCATGGCCCGTTTGTGAAGAACTCGTGAAATCACCCGGAGGGCGTACGGGCCGCCGGCCGGGCCCGCGCGGGGGCGAACCGGGGCGCGAGTGACGAGCGTTCGTGCGAGGTACGGGTGCGACGGACCGCGCCTGCGGGTGGATTGCGGGCGCGGGGGGCGTAGTCGGGCGTGGCGCGGAGCAACTTCGGGCCGTGACCCGGGAGAAGACACCGCGCGCGGCGCGGCCCGCCGTACGCGCCGCCGTGCTGCTGGCGGCGCTCGCCACCGGCCCCGCCGCGGCCGCCGGCGCTGCCCTTGCCGCCGGCCCCGCCGCCGCCGACGCCCCGCGGACCGCCGCCGTACCGGGGTGGGCGCGGCCCGCCGACGGGTGCGTGCGCATCGGCGTGGACCTGCCGCTGGACGAGCTGGGCCGGATCGCGCGGGAGCAGGGCGTCGGGGAGGCGGTACGGCAGGGGTGCGGCAAGAAGCCCTCGCCGACGCCCACCCCCGCGCCGCCCGAGCCCACGCCGACCCCGACCCCCACGCCGAGCCCCACCCCGACGGCCACGCCGTCCCCGCCGTCGCCTGCGCCGTCGCCACGTGCACCCGCGCCCGACCCGCCGGAGCCCGCCGCACCCGAGCCCGCCGCGCCGCCGCCCACCGTGCCCGTGCCCCCGGCCCCCACGCCGACACCCACCCCCGCGCCCACCCCCGCACCCTCAGCCTCGCCCAGCCGCACGCCGAGCCCTGATCCCTCCCCCACCCCTTCGCCCTCGCTGCGGCCCCTCTACCACGAGCCGCCGCCCCGGGAAGTCGACGAGGGCACCTCGCCCGTCACCAGAACGCTGCTCTTCGTCGCCCCCGCGATTCTCGCCGCCGCCGCGCTCAGCGGCTCCGGCGCGGCGGCCCGCAACCGCTCCTGACCGCCCCGCAGCCCGACCGCCGGAGGCCGGCCCGTGTCCGAATGGCTCATGCTCACCCTCGCGATGGCCGCGGCCATCGCGGTCGTCGTGCTCATCACCGTCCTCCGGCACCGCCGCCCGGACGAGGAGTTCGACCCCACCGAGACCCCCGACGTCATCGAGTACATGACGATGATGATCGGGGTGGTGTACGCGATCGTGCTGGGTCTGGCCATCGCCGGCGTCTGGGAGGCGAAGGGCAGCGCGGAGGACTCGGTGCAGCGGGAGGCGTTCGCGCTGCACGAGACGAGCGAGCGGCTCGCCGAGTACCCGGCCCCGGTGCGCGAGGAGATCCGGGCGGACATCGCGGCGTACGTCGGCTACGCGGTGCACGAGGAGTGGCCGGCGATGCAGGACGGCGAAGGACTGAGCGAGCGCGGTGACGAACTGCTGGACGAGGTGCGCCGCGGGCTCTTCGCGTACGCGCCGGAGACCGACGCCGAGAACCGCGCCGCCTACGCGGTCGGCGACCAGATCGCCGCGGCCGAGGAGGCGCGCAACGAACGGGCGTTGAACTCGGGGCCGACGATGCCGTCGCTGGTGTGGTTCGGGCTGATCGCCGGCGGCCTGGTGGCGATGGGCATGGTCTTCGCGCTGCAGATCCAGCGCTCGGCGCGCGAGTTGATCCTCGCCGGGCTGCACAGCGGGCTGCTGGCGTTCCTGCTCTTCCTGGTCTGGGAGTTCGACCAGCCCTACGTCCGCGACTCGGCGGGCATGCTGGAGCCGTTCACCACGCTCTTCCCGAACGCCGCCGGCTGACACCCCGGCGCTCCCCCCGCGTCGGTGAGGGCCGGGGCGCCGCCTCAGGTTGTAGCGTCGCCGCATGACGCACTCACCGACCGCACCGGTACCGGGCGCCGCGGGCCCCACGTTCGACATCGGCGGCGACATGCCGGTCGGCCGCATCGGCTACGGCACCATGCGGCTCACCGACCACCCCGGCATCCTCCCGTCGGAAGCGGTCATCTGGGAGCCGCCGCGGGACCGGGCCGGCGCCGTCGCCGTGCTGCGCCGCGCGGTCGAGCTGGGCGTGGGGCTCGTCGACACCGCCGACTCGTACGGCCTCGGCGCCGTCGAGGAGGTCGTCGCCGAGGCGCTGCACCCGTATCCGGAGGGGGTCGTGGTCGCCACGAAGGCCGGGCTCGCCCGGCCCGGCCCCGGGCAGTGGGTGCCGCTGGGGCGCCCCGCGTATCTGCGGCAGCAGGCGGAGCTGAGCCTGCGCCGGCTGCGTACCGACCGCATCGACCTGTTCCAACTGCACCGCGTCGACGCGGACGTGCCGCTCGCCGACCAGGTCGGGACGCTGAAGGAGCTCCAGGACGAGGGCAAGGTGCGGCACATCGGGCTGTCCGAGGTCGACGTCGTCCAACTGCGCGCGGCGCGCGAGATCGCCACGATCGCCTCCGTGCAGAACCTCTACAACCTCGCGATGCGCCAGCACGAGGCCGTCGTCGACTACACCGCCGCCGAGGGCATCGCCTTCGTGCCGTACTTCCCGATGGCCGTCGGCACGCTGGCCGCGCCCGGCGGCCCGGTCGCGGAGGTGGCGGCCGAGCTGGGCGCCACGCCGGCGCAGACGGCGCTGGCCTGGCTGCTGCGGCGGGCGCCGAACGTGCTGCCCATCCCGGGCACCACGTCGCTCGACCACCTGGCGGAGAACGCGGCGGCGCGGGATCTGGCGCTGTCGGACGAGCAGTTCACCCGGCTGTCGGCGCTCGGCGGCTGACCGGGCGCGGGGCGAGGCGCTACGGGCAGCGCACGACCTGGCCCGCGTACGACAGATTGCCGCCGAAGGCGAAGAGCAGCACCGGCGCGCCGGACTCCACCTCGCCGCGCGCCACCAGCTTGGAGAAGGCCAGCGGCACACTCGCCCCCGAGGTGTTGCCCGACTCGGTGACGTCGGTGGCGACGACGGCCTGCGGGGCGCCGAGGCTGCGCGCGAGCGGCTCGATGATCCGCAGGTTCGCCTGGTGCAGCACGATCGCGGCGAGGTCGGCCGGCGCCACGCCGCCGCGCTCGCAGACCCGGCGGACGATCGGCGGCAGCTCCTTGACGGCCCAGCGGTAGACGGCCTGGCCCTCCTGGGCGAAGACGGGCGGTGAGCCCTCGATACGTACCGCCGATCCCATCCCGGGCGCGGAGCCCCACACGACGGGGCCGATGGCGCCCGCGTCTTCGGGCCCCGCCGCGGGGGCGACCACGGCGGCACCGGCGCCGTCGCCGGTGAGGACGGCGGTGGAGCGGTCGTTCCAGTCGGTGACGCCCGTCAGTTTCTCCGCGGCGATGACCAGGGCGCGGCTCGCGGCGCCGGCCCGGAGGGTGTGGTCGGCCTGGGCGAGGGCGTGGGTGAAGCCGGAGCAGGAGACGTTGACGTCGATGGCGGCGGGCGAGGGGATGCCGAGCCGCTCCGCGACCCGCGCGGCCATGCTCGGCACCCGGTGCTCGGCGGTGCAGGTGGCGACCATGACCAGGTCGACGTCCTCGGTCTTGGTGCCGGCGCCGGCGAGTGCCTTGGCGGCGGCGTGCGCGGCCATCATGTCCACGGTCTCGTCGTCGGCCGCGACGTGCCGGGCGCGGATACCGACCCGGCTGCGGATCCACTCGTCGTTCGTGTCGACGAACGTCGCCAGGTCGTCGTTCGTCAGCACCTTGCCGGGCTGGTAGTGGCCGAGGGCGAGGATCCGCGATCCGGTCATGGGCCGCCTCCGCTGGGGTGACTGGTCGTCCGCTGCCCTTCGAGTCTGCCGGGTGTGCCCCGGGTTGGGCAGTGGAGATCCATCAAAGCGGCGGCGCGGGTCTTTGGCGGGGTGTGCCATTGCCGCGCCGCCGCCTTGCCTCCCGCGTACCCCTACGTGAGGGACTGCGGGTAGTCGGTGATGATGCCGTCGACGCCGAGACCGGCCATCCTGCGCATCGCGCCGGGCTCGTCGACGGTCCAGACGTTGATGTCCATGCCCAGCTCGTGGACGCGGTCGACCAGGGCCTGGTCGGTGACGGTGTACTGCGGGTTCACCTGGTCCGCCCACTCGCTCAGGGCGATCAGCTCGGCCTCGGTGGGGCGGTCGGCGTCGAGGAAGCCGATGGGCACCTCGGGCATCAGGTTCTTGAAGCCCTGCGCGTCGTCCAGCTCGAAGGACTGGACGGCCAGTTGGCCGTTCGCCAGCGCGCGCTGCACGTAGCGCGGCTTGGCCTGCAGCAGCTCGGCCAGGTCGGCGGGCAGGCCGGCGTCGTAGTGCCCGCACGGGCTGATCTCGGCGAGCAGGCCGGACTTCCGGTCGACGAGGTCGATGACGCGGTCGACGGTGATGACCGGCTCGCCGGCGTACCTGGCGGAGAACCAGGAGCCGGCGTCCAGGCGGCTCAGCTCGGCCCAGGTGAAGTCGGAGACGCGGTAGCTCGGCCGACCCGGGTAGACCTCCTCGATGTCGGTGGTCCGCTCCATGGTGCAGTCGTGGAAGTTGACGAGCTTGCCGTCCTTGGTGCGCTGCACGTCGATCTCGACGAAGTCGGCGTCCTGGCGGACCGCCAGCCGGGTCGCCGCCGCGGTGTTCTCGGGCGCCACGCCGGAGGAGCCGCGGTGGGCGATGACGTCGGGCCCGGCGGGCGCTGCCTGGGCGGCGGATGCGCCGGCGAGGATGCCGGCGGCCGTCAGGGCCGCGAGGACGGGCGCCGCCCGCAGCAGGGATCTCACGAGCTTCACAATTGACCTTCGCTCTCGTGGTGTTGGTGGTGCTGCCGAGGCTGAAGACGTGACGTTAAACAAGACGGACGATCACGTAAAGGGGCCGTGGTCGGGACATGACCATGCTTGCCCGGAAGCGTCCCGGGTGCTGGGATGCGGTGTGCGCGTACGGTCCCGGTGGCCGGCGGTGCGCGGGAGGGGCGGAGCGATGCGGAGCGTACGGCGCGGCGGGAAGCTGGCCGGTCTGGTGGTGCTGGCGGCGCTGGTCACGGCGCTGGGGGCCGGGTGCGGTGCGCCGGGCAGGCAGGGGCCGGAGCCGGACGGCGGGCCGCGGGAGCACCAGGCGCCGGGCACGGAGCGGGCGCGGGAGGACGGGCAGGCGCGCGACGACGGCGACGGGCGCCGGGCGCGCGCCGTGGGCGTGGCGACGTACAACGTCTACCTGGGCGCCGACTTGAAGCCCCTGTTCGACGCGGGCAGCCAGGCGGAGCTGGTCGCGCGCGCGGACGAGGTGTACGCGGCGATGGAGGCGACGGACTTCCGCGAGCGCGCGGCGGCCCTCGCAGAGCTGCTGGCGGCGCGCGCGCCCGACGTCGTGGGGCTCCAGGAGGTGGCCCGCTGGGAGCGGGGTCCCGCGGGCGGCGAACTGACGGTCCGCTACGACTTCCTGCGGCTGCTGCTCGACGAGCTGGCGGCCCGCGGCACCCCCTACCGGGCCGTCGCCGCGAACGACAACTTCACCGGCCGGATGCCCGTCTCGGCCGCCGAGGAGGCGCGGTTCACCGACCGGGACGTGATCGTCGTACGCGACGGGCCGCCCGCCTCCCGGCCGCGTACGTCGCGCGCCGCCTCCGCGGCGTACGACGCGAAGGTCACCCTGCCCTCCCGGATCCCCGGCCTCTCCTTCGAGGTGCCGCGCGGCTGGTCGTCCGTGGACGTCACGGTGCGCGGCGGGACGTTCCGCTTCGCCACCACCCACCTGGAGGCGTTCGGCACCCCCGACGTGCGCGCCGCCCAGGCCCGCGAGCTGGCCGCCGCGCTCGCCGGCTCGCCGCACCCCGTCGTCCTGACCGGCGACTTCAACTCCCGCCCCACCGACACCTCCGGCGCCTACGGGATCCTCGCCGAAGCCGGCTACGCGGACGTCTGGACCGCGGCGGGCGGCGACCCGGAGGGCGGCTGGACGGCGGGGCAGAGCGGGTCGCTGCTGGCCGGGGACGAACTCTCCCACCGCATCGACCACGTGCTGTACGAGCCGGACGGCGTGCGGGCGGTCGCGGCGGAGGTGGTCGGCGACCGGGAGGCGGACCGCTCGGCGCCGACGGGGTTCTGGCCGTCGGACCACGCGGGGGTGGTCGCCGAACTGCGGCTCGGCGGCGGGCGGTAGCCAGCGCCGGCGGCGGCTCAGCCGCGGCCGTCCGCCGCCTGCCCGCCGTCCGCGGACCCGCTGTCCGCCGGCCCGGTGTTCTCCGGCGGCGGGCCGTCCGTACCTGCGGGGTCCGGCGCGTCCTGCCGCGGCAGCGCCGCGCCCGCGGCCGTACGCCAGCGGTCGAGGAACTCCTCCGCGCGCGCCCGCGGCCAGCGGGGCTCGTACGTCCTGCCCGGCGTCCACCGCGGCACCGCGTCCGCCGCCGGCAGCTCCGGCTCCAGCGCCATCCGGGCCAGCGCGGCCGCGCCGAGCGCGGTGGCGTGCGGCGAGGGGTAGACGTCGACGGGCACCTGCGCGAGGTCGGCCTGCGCCTGCATCAGCGTGCGGCTGCGGGTCAGCCCGCCGTCCACCCGCAGCCGGGTGAGCGGGCCGCCGAGGTCGGCGGCGACCAGCCCGGTGACCTCCGCGACCTGGGCGGCGACGCCCTGCAGCACGGCGAGCACCAGGTGCTCGCGGCGGCTGGCCAGCGTCAGCCCGGCGAACGACGCGGTGGCCTCCGAGCGCCACCAGGGCGCGGCGAGCCCCGCGAACGACGGCACGCACACCACCCCTGCGGCGTCCGCGGCCGCCACCTCGTCCAGCTCCGCCGCCGAGCCGACCAGGCCCAGCTCGGTCAGCCAGCGCACCGCCGAGGCCGCCGTGTACACCTGCCCGTCCACGCAGTACGGCGTGGCGCCGCGGGCCCGCCAGGCGACCGACGTGGTCAGCCCGGAGCCGGAGCGCACCGCGGCCTCGCCGGTGTTGGCGAGGAGGAACGCCCCGGTCCCGTACGTGCACTTGGCGGTGCCCGCGGTCAGGCAGCCCTCGCCGAACAGCGCCGCCTGCTGGTCCACCACGAGCCCGGCGACCGGCACCTCGGCGCCGAAGGCGGCGGTGGTCCCGGCCACCTCGTCGCAGGCCGTGATCCGCGGCAGCTCGGCGGGATCGAGACCGAAGAGGGCGACCAGTCCGGGGTCCCAGTCGACGGCGTCGAGGTCGAGCAGCAGCGAGCGGCTGGCGGTGGCCGCGTCGGTGACGTACGCGCCGGTGAGGTGGTGCAGCAGCCAGGTGTCGGTGGTGGTGACGACGCCCTCGCGGACGCCGTTCTCCCGCAGCCAGGCCATCTTCGGTGCGGAGAAGTAGGGGTTGAGGACCAGCCCGGTGCGCCGGGCGACCCACCCGGCGGCGTCCGCGCGCGCGTCGCACTGCCGCTGCGACCTGGAGTCCTGCCAGCTCACCGCCCGCGACAACGGCTTGCCGGTGGTGCGGTCCCAGGCCAGTACGGTCTCGCCCTGGTTGGCGAGCGCCACCGCGTGCACCGGCCGGCCCGCGGCGGCCACGGCCTGCCGCCCGGCGGCCAGCACCGAGGCCAGCAACTGCGCCGGGTCCTGCTCCACCCCGCCGCCCGGCAGGTAGTCGGGCGTCACCGGCACCTCGGCGACGGCGACCACGCCGCTGCCGCCGTCCTGCGCCTCCGGGTCGACGACGAGTGCCTTGGTGCCGGAGGTGCCCTGGTCGATGGCGAGCACGGTGGTCATGGCGGGGCGGGCCTCCTTGTGGTCACCGGGCGTGGGCGGGTTCCGCGGCCGCGATCAGATGGTCCATCAGGGCGAGCAGCACGCCGCGTACCGACTCGCGCTCGCGGGCGTCGAACAGGACGATCGGGGTGGTGGGCTCCTTCAGGGTGAGCGCGTCGCGGATCTCCTCCGGATCGTAGTCCTGCTCGCCGTGGAAGCAGTTGGCGGCCACGACGAACGGCAGGTCGCGGCTCTCGAAGAAGTCGACGGCGGCGAACGAGCGGTCCAGCCGCCGGGTGTCGACGAGCACCACCGCGCCGAGCGCGCCGCGCAGCAGGTCGTCCCACATGAACCAGAACCGCTCCTGGCCCGGGGTGCCGAACAGCATCAGCACCGCCACGTCCAGGGTGATCCGGCCGAAGTCCATGGCCACGGTGGTGGCCGACTTCTGCTCGATGCCGGACAGGTCGTCCACGCCCACCCCGGCCGCGCTCAGCCGCTCCTCCGTGCGCAGCGGCTTGATCTCGCTGACGGCGCCGACCGCCGTGGTCTTGCCCACCCCGAACCCGCCGGCCACGAGGATCTTCACGGGCGGGAGGTAGGCGTCCCAGACGGCGTCCGGGGCCTCGGTGTCAGGCTCGCTCAAGGCCGCTCCTGATTCGTCGGAGGAAGTCGATGTTCATGGCGTCCGGATCGCTCATCGGCGGTCTGTGCTCGATGAGCCCCTGTTCCAGGAGCTGGGCCAGGAGGACGGCGGCGGGCGTCAGCCGCATCCCGATCCGGGCCGCCAGCTCGGCCACGGCGATGCCGGGCCCCGCGCACAGCCGCAGGATCGTCTGCCACTCCTCCGGGATGCTGCGCGCGTCGTCGGGCGGCACGGCGGCGCGGACCGTGGAGTGCATGGTGAACTGCTCACCGGGCGCCCGGTCGGTGCGCGATCCGGTGAGCGCGAACGTCCGTGTCCTGCGCGTTCCCCGTGGCGCGCTCATTACCGGATTCGAGCCTTGCGGTCCCCGACGCCGAGCTGGTGCTTGAAGGCGCGGGCGACGCGGACGGTCTCGCGCATGGCGAGGCCGATGGACTCGGGGCCCGAGGTGTAGACGACCAGGGTGCTGCCGTTGCCGCAGGCGGTGAGGATGAGGTGGCTGTGCTCCATGGTGATGTTCAGATGCAGGACGGACCCGCCGTCGACCGGCATCGACAGCCCGTCGGCGAGGCTGGCGAGGCCGGAGCAGGCGGCGGCGATGGTCTGGACGTCCTCGCGGGTCCAGTCCAGGCCGTAGCCGCAGAGGGCGAGGCCGTCGTCGGCGAGCAGCACGAAGCCGGTGAGGTCCGGCACGAGTTGCAGGTTGTCGCGGAGGTTGTCGAAGACGGCCGCGTCCTCCGGGCTCGCGGGGATGACGTTCTTCACGTGCCTGAGGCTGCTCATCGGTCGCTGTCTTCCTCCGGGTCGGTCAGGGCTTCCTGAAGCTGGGTGAACGCCGACTCGATGCTGTCGAGCGGGCGTCGGTCCATGGCGGTGGCGGGCCGGCGCCTGCCGTCGCGCAGTTGGCCGGCCATGCTGGTGCCGGGTACGCGCTGGGGCAGCCCGCCGGCGCGGGCGGCGGGACGCGCGGGCGCCGGCCCGGCCCCGGGGGGCGGCTCGGTCGCGGTCTGGGGGGTGGCGGGGACAGGCGGCTCCTCGGTCCGTTCGTGTACGGGTCGCGGCGCCGGCCCGGCGGCCGGTTCCGGGTGGGGCTTCCTGGCGCGTACGGGCAGGGGTTCCTCGGCGCGTACGTGCTCGGGGGCGGCGGGCGCGGCGGGGGCGGTCCCGGGCTCGGGCTCGGGCTCGGGCTCGGGCTCGGGCTCGGGCTCGGGCTCGGGCTCGACGGGTGCCGCCGGGCGGTCACGCTCCGGGCCCTGTGCGCCGTCGTCCGCCGGGCGGGCCGGTGCCAGGCCGGGCGCCGGGTCGATGGGGCGTACCGGACCGGTCGGCCCGCCGGCGCGCGCCGGCTCGCGGCGTACCAGACCGGCCGCCGTCGGCTCGCGCCGCTTCGCGGGCCGCGGCCCGGAGCGCCCCGGCGGCGGCTTGCGTACCGGGGTGCGGTCCGCCAACTGCTCCGGCGCGCCGGTCAGCAGCGCGGACGGCACCAGCACCACCGCCAGCACGCCGCCGAAGCGGCCCTGCTGGAGCGTGACCCGTACCCCGTGGCGCTGCGCCAACTGCCCGACCACGAAGAGGCCGAGCTGGTCGGAGGACTTGGCGAGCACCGCGTAGGGCGGCACGTCCAGCAGCCGCCCGTTGAGCGCCTCGAAGTACCAGCTCTCCGGCGCCCGCCCCTTGTCCTCGACCTCGATGGCGACGCCGGTGGCGGTGTGGGTGGCGCGGACGAAGACCTCGTAGCCGCTGGGCGAGTAGGTGGTGGCGTTCTCGATCAGCTCGGCGATCAGGTGGGTCAGCTCCCCCGCCACCTCCGGCACCACCCACGCCTCGGCCTGGAACTCCTTGGTGACCTGGGCGAAGCCGCGGGACTCGCCGGCGGCGTCGACGATCAGGTTGGCGATGTGCACGGGTTCGGTGTGCGGGTTGGTGACCGCGCCGCCGGAGAGCACCAGCAGGTTCTCCAACTGGCGGCGCACCCGCACGGTGAGGTGGTCCAGCCCGTACAGCTCGGACAGCAGCGCGGGGTCGGTGTCGGCGTAGCGGTGCTGCAGTTCGTCCAGCGTGCGCAGCACGGCGAAGATGAGGGTGACGGACCGCATGGTGACGCCCTCGGCGAACTTCTCGAAGCCGAACCGCTCCTCGTGCACCAGCCGCGCCGCCTCGACCACCTCCTCCGCCAGCCGGGCGACGACGTTGGAGATCTCGCCGAACTCGTCGGCCGCGGCGACCTGCGTGGGCAGCGCCGACAGGTCGACCTCCTCGCCGCGCTGGAGCCTGACGATCATCTGCGGCAACTGCCGCCGGGCGACGCCCAGCGCGCTGGAGCGCACCTCCTCGGCCCGGCGCACGATGGTGCGGCTGATCCACAGCACGGTGCCGAGCACGATCGCGACCAGTACGACGCCGCCGGCGGCGATGGCGTACGCCGTCATACGCAGCTCGCCTGCCCGGTCGTCCGCGTCGCCGGCCAGCGCCTGGATCCGGGCGGTGGCCAGCCCCGCGAGGCCCGGGCCGAGGTGCTCGTACGTCTCCTGCCACCCGGCGGTCGCGGCGGGCAGCCTCACGGGGCTGCCGGATTCCCGGCTCACGCCGAGCACCTCGTCCTCGATCCGGGTCTTCTCCGCCCACTCCTTCGAGTCGGTGACGGCGTCGTAGCGGGCCTTCTCCCCGCCGGGCAGCAGCGGGCCCGCCAGCGTGCCGTACGCGAACCGCTGCACGCCGACGGCCTGGGCGAAGCGGGCGTGGTCCGCCGCGGACAGCCGGCCGTCCTTCGCGCCCGCCAGCAGGGTGTCCTGGAGCGCCAGTGACTCGCCGGCCTGGAGCAGGGCGGTCAGCGGGCGGGAACCCTGGGCGAGGCTGCCGTTGTGGGCGCGTACCCGGATGTGCACGGCGATGGTCTGCTCGATGGCGCGGGTGTACGCCTCCAGGGCCTCGTCCCGGTCCCCGGAACGCTCGGCGGCGCGTTCGCGTACCCCGGCGAGGCCGGCGACGCCCCGCAGGGCGGCTTCGAGCGGCGGGCGGACGGCGGTGTCGGGGGCCTCGTCCGCCAGCTCGCGGAGGGCGAAGGCGGCCTCGTCGGTCAGGGCCTGCTGGTTGCCGAGCTGGGCGGCGTTGACCGGGCCGCGGGCCCAGTGCAGCGCGGTCATGCGGCGCTCGGCCTGCAGCTCGGTGACGAGCGCGAACGACGGCTGCTGGAGCCGGTCGAGGGTGTCGGCGTAGTCCTGCACGGCCCCGGCCCGGTTCAGCTCCCGGACGGCGCCGACCGCGGCGAGGGCCGCGAGCGCCGCCGTGACGACCGCGGCCAGGATGCGAAGGAGCGTACGCAGGCGCATGGGGCGCCCGGCGTGGGCGGGATGGGTGGTTGCGGACATCGGACCTCACGGAGCGCTGGTCGTTTGCTGTCGGGATGCGCCGGGCCGCCGCCGGTCGCTCGCGCGGCGGCCCGGCGCGGCGTCACACCAGGTCCTTGCCGAGCTCTGCCATCTCGGGGTCGGCGGTGTAGACGGGTGTCCTGTACGAGCGCCGGCCGGCCGCCCACCACGAGACGGTGGCCAGCAGCAGGACGGCGGCCAGGGCCACCGAGGCATAGTTGAAGCTGTTCACGTCGACGGGCGATTCCTGCGGCAGACAGAACACCACCGTGATCACGGCCACCCAGCACACCGCGACCCAGCCGATCAGCGAGCTCCACTTGCCCAGGTTCCACGGTCCCGGCACGAAGCGGTCCTTCGCGCGCAGCCGCAGATAGATGGGGATGGCGTAGGCGGGGGTGATGCCGATGACGTTGATGGCCACGACCGCGCCGTACGCGGTCTCCGAGTACAGCGAAGGCAGCGCCAGACAGAACGCGACGGCGACCGACAGCACGACCGCCCGGGTGGGCACGCCGGTGCGCGGCGAGACGCGGCGCCACATCTTCGAGCCGGGCAGCGCACCGTCGCGGGAGAAGGCGAAGACCATCCGCGCGGTGGCGGCGGTCTCGGCGTTGCCGCAGAAGAGCTGGGCGCAGATGACGATGAGCAGCAGGGCTTTGGCGCCGCCCTCGCCGATGGCGTCGATGAAGATCTGCGCGGGTGGCACGCCCGTTTCGGAGTCCTGGGCGCCGGCGTAGTCCTGGATGGCGAAGGTCAGTCCGGCCAGCAGCACGAAGCCGGCGACCCAGGAGACCCAGATCGCCCGGACGATGCCCTTGGCGGAGCTGACCTGGGCCTGGGTGGTCTCCTCGGAGAGGTGCGCGGAGGCGTCGTAGCCGGAGAAGGTGTACTGGGCGAGCAGCAGGCCGATGGCGGTGACGTAGAACGGGTTGTTCCAGCCGGTGTCGTTGGTGAACTCGCCGAAGACGAAGCCGGCCGACTGGTGGTGGTCGGGGACGACGATCAGGACCCCGACGATGATGGCGACGCCGGCCAGGTGCCACCAGACGCTGATGGAGTTGAGGATGCTGACGACGCGCACCCGCAGCAGGTTCAGCGTCATGTGCAGCACGAGGATGACCGCGAAGATCAGCAGTGTCTTCTCCGCGGTGGGCTCGAAGCCCCACTGGAGGTTGAAGAACGCGCCGATGAACAGGGCGCAGCCGTAGTCGATGCCGGCAATGGCGCCGAGCAGGCCGAGCAGGTTGAGCCAGCCGGTGTACCAGCCCCAGCGGGGGCCGCCGAGCTGGTGGGCCATGTAGTAGAGCGCGCCGGAGGTGGGGTAGGCGCTGGTCACCTCGGCCAGGCCCATGCCCACGCAGAGCACGAAGAGGCCGACGGCGACCCAGCCCCACATCATGACGGCCGGGCCGCCGGTGCTGAGCCCGAAGCCGTACAGCGTCATGCAGCCGGAGAGGATCGAGATGACCGAGAAGGAGATGGCGAAGTTGCCGAACGGGCCCATCCGCCGCGCGAGTTCCGGCTCGTAGCCGAGGTCGCGGAGATGGGCGTCGTCGTCCTTGCGCCGGGACGTGCCGGCGGTGCTGACCGGCGCTTGTGACATGGAGTGACCTCCGATGGGGGGACTGGCAGGGGCATGACAGACAAGCGGGACGGACGTGCCGGGTCATCCGCTGCCGAGGGCCGCCGAGCGGGCGCGTAAGAACTCGGCCTCGGCCAGGTCCTGCCGGTCGGGGTCCTCGGTCACGTAGGCCCAGGGCAGGAGGGTGGCGTACGGGCCGAGGCCGGTGAAGACCCGGGCGGCCGCGGTGAACTCGCGGGCGGCGCTGAGCGCGTGGGCCAGGTGGTTGAGGTCCAGCACGGAGCGCACGTCGGCGTTGGTGACGTCGAACCAGCCGTCGAGGGCGCGCAGCGTGTCGCGCAGGATGTCCTCGCGGGACCACTGCCGGTGCACGAGCGCGTCACCGCGGCCGCGGCGGCGCTCGAAGTGGTAGTGCTCGGCGTGCGCGAAGAGCGGCAGCACGAGGAGGGGGGAGGCGAGCGGGGCCCAGGAGCCGACCCAGCGGGCGAAGTCCATCGCGTGCGCCTGGGAGCCGCCGGCGGCCGCACAGATCTGCAGCACGCGGTGGTACGCCTCGCGGTTGTACCGATCCCGCTTGACGACCTCGTCGAGCAGCCCCCACGGCCCGTGCGGCAGCAGGTTCTCCGGCGGCGCCACCCGGTGCTCGGGCCGCTGCTGCCGCGCATCGGCCGTGGCCAGCGCCAGCAGGCACACCCACGGCACGGGATCCCCGGGATGCAGCAGCGCCGCCTCCCGGCACACCTGCCGCGCGTCCTCCTCCAACTGCCCGGCGCTGGGGTGCCGCTGCCGGTGCGCCTGCACGGCCCGCCCGACGGCGACCCGGGCCAGCATCATCCGCGCGTCGGCGCTCTCCGGCTCCTCGTCCAGCCAGATCTGCACCACCGCCGACCTGGCTGCCACCACCCCGAGCACCTGCGACCGCGCGGTCCGCGCAGCCCAGTCGGCACCGGTCCTGCCCAGCAGCGCGCGCATGGACATCCACCGGCCGACGCGCAGGTCGTCGACGACGGCGCGCAAGTCGTCGTCGAGCCCGGCGAGATGGTAGACGGGCCGGAACTCCCCGCCGCGCCCGGAACCGCGGGCCATCACCACCCCCCGCGCTGCACGCGGTGGGGCACGCTACGGCCGGGACCGGGCGCCAGGGGGCGGGGCGGACCGGCTAAGCGGGCGCACCGCGGCGACTGCCATGCGATGTTCATCGAAACCTCGGGCACGCGCACGCGAGAGGTGCGTGGTACTGGTGCGCGGCTTTCCAGCGGATGTTCTTGATGGGGTCGAGGGGGATCGTAGCGACAGGAGGGCCGTCTGTGTCATCAACCGACGAATGTTGCCGACTAGCAACGCAAGGTCTGGACCACCAACCACCGTCCGGCCCCTCGCCCATGGCGGGTCGGAGCGCCGCCCGTCCGTCGTGGGGCGGCGCTCCGTTCGTCCGGGATCAGGTGGTGGTACGGCGGCGGCGGTGGGTGGTGCAGAGGGTGGCGGCGCCGGCTGTGGTGAGGGCTGCGGCGGCTATGAGCAGGGGGGTGGGTGGTCGGGGTGTCGTTGCCGGTGGCGGCCAGGGAGTCGGGGGCGCCGCCGCCTACCGGCGCCGGGGTGCCGGTGGTGCCCGTGGTGCCGCCGGTGGACTGGGTGCCGCCGGTGGCGGGGTCGTCACCGCCGGGGAGTTCGGCGTTCTCGTCGCCGGGTGGCGGCCTCGGGCCCGCCGGCGGAGGTCTTCGACGGCGCGCTGCTCAGCGAGGTCTACCGGCACCCGGTCGAGATCCTCGAACACCCGCGCACCGGCGCGATCCTGGTGGTCCCCCGCCGCGAATCGTGACCGGCCCCGCTCCGGGGGCCGCGGATCCCGGCAGGCGGCCGCCCGCGGGGGCCGCGGGGAAGCCCAAGGCCCGTACGCTCCCCGGCCGTTACGCCCCGCGTATCCCCCCGCCCGTCACCGGCTTCGCGTACCGGTGGCAGGGCACCGTCACCGGGCCGTCCTCACCCTCCGCCTGGTAGTCCAACGGCCCCTCGTCCATCCAGCCCTGCCGGGCGTAGAACCGGCGCGCACGCGCGTTGCCCGTCACGACCGCCAGCCACACCCGCTCGTGGCCCGCTGCGGCCACCCGGCGCTCCCCCTCCGCGAGCAGCAGCGCGGCGACGCCCGTGCCGCGGTGCTCCGCCGCGACGAAGAGCTGCTCCACCTCGTCCCCTCCGGCGGTCACGAACCCCGCGATCTCGCCGCCGACTTCCGCGACCGCCGTCTCCGGCACCCGCGCCGCCGCCCGGGCCGCGAACGACTCCGGCGTGCGCATCGCCACCAGTGCGTCCGAGACATGCCCCAGGTGAGCGTCCCGCCAGGCGCTCTCCCACAGGCGCGCCACCGCCGCCGCGTCCCCGGGGCGGGCGGGCCGCAGCGTCGGCTTCTCGTCGTGCGTCGTCATGCCCCCCACGCTAACCGCGGGCTGTGACATCCGCCTCCGCGGCCCGCCCCGAAGATCGCCTCGGGCTTGTGCAGGTCGGCGTCGACATACGTGGTCACACCCTCGCGGGTGCTGGTGAGCAGGGCCTGGGCGTGCCGCAGCACCAACGGGTCGTTGTCGACGTAGACGATGCGCGATTCGGGCGCCGGCCGCTGGGCGACCTGGTGGGTGTTGTCGTAGGTCGGCAGGCCGGTGCCGATGTCGAGGAACTGGCGGATGCCGGCCTCGCCCGCCACGTGGGTCACGGTACGGATCAGGTAGTCGCGCGACGCCCGGGCCATCGTCCCGATGTCGGGGGCGATCTGGCGGTACTCGTCGCCCGCCTGGCGGTCGACCGCGTAGTTGTCCTTGCCGCCCATCCAGTAGTTCCAGATCCGGGCCGAGTGCGGCACGGTGGTGTCGATCCTGGAGAGCGCCCCCGCGGTGGGGGTGGACCGGCCTTCTGCCATCGGGGTATCTCCTGCCCTGCGGCGCGCGCTTCGCCGCCGGCTGACGTACTGTCACTTCGCGGTCGTGCGGGGGGTGTTCTGCCTGTTTCCGCGGGGCGGACCGGGGCGGATCACGGCGGAGGGACGGTGCCCTCCCGGCGTCCGCCCGCGATCCGCGTGCGCGGCCGGCGGGTGGCGGCCGGTCCGTCAGTCGACGAGGTAGTCGGCCTGGCCGTCCTTGGCGCCCTGGAGGAAGGCGACCATCTCTTCCCTGGTGTAGACGAGGGCAGGTCCCGTCGGATCGGTGGACTGGCGGAGGGCGACGCTGCCGTCGGGCAGGCGCTTGGCCTCGACGCAGCTTCCGCCGTTGGTGCCGCTCCAGGGCTTCTGCCAGCCCTCGGTGCCGAGTTCGGCAGCCGGGATGCCGCTGCGGAAGGTTGGGGGGTCGGCTCGCATGGTCAGTACTCCTTACGCATCTCCACCAGGCGTGACCTGGTCCGGTCCACCGGATCGGCCTGGACGGCCATCCGGTCGAGTGTTTCCAGATACCCGACGACGTCCTCGGGCTGGTCGACGTAGACCGCGCCGGTCAGGTTCTCCGTGTAGACGATGTCGGGCAGTTCGGTGAAGCCGAACCGGAAGTAGTGGAACGGGCCGAACGCGCCCGGGTGCGGTCCGGCCGAGAACGGCATGATCTGCATCTTCACGTTCGGCAGCTCGACGGCTTCGATCAGCCGGTCTATCTGGGCCCGCATCACCTCGGGACCGCCGACGGGCCGGCGCAGCACCGACTCCTCCAGCACGGCCCACATCGCGGGCGCCCTGGCGGCGGTCAGCAGGCCGGCGCGGGTCGTCCGCAGCGTCACCCGCCGCTCGACGTCCTCGTCCGCGTCGTGGGGGAAACCGACGCGGAAGAGGGTCCTGGCGTAGTCCGCGGTCTGCAGCAGCCCGGGGACGTAGTGCGGCTCGTAGATGCGGATGACGGTGGCGTCGGTCTCCAGGCTCACGTACGCCCGGAACCACTCGGGAAGGACGTTGCGGTACTTGTACCACCACCCCGGCTGGTTGGCCTCCTTGGCCATCCGGAGGAAGTCGTCGGTCTCGGCGCCGCCGACGCCGTAGAGGCGCAGCAGCTCGCGCACGTACGGGATGCGCAGGCCGACTTCCGCCTTCTCCATCCGCCGCACGGTCAACGGCGTGACGTCGATGGCCTCCGCGGCCCGGTCGAAGCTGACCTCGGCCTGCTCCCGCAGGTGCCGGAGCCGTTTGCCCAGGACCATACGCAGCACGGTCGGGGCGCTGCCGCCACCCGAGCGTGTTTCGCTCACGTCCTGACCTCCCGGCGCTGCTACCCCGGGAGTGTGTCACGGACGGCATGACGCTGACAGGGGGTCCGCACACATTCTGAAATTATCAGGGCGATGCTTGCGGACTGCTGTTGCCGACGGCCATAGTGAAGGGACCTGCCGACTGCGCCGACCGCGCTCACGCCCCCACCGCGGTCCGGTCGCACGGCAGTTGGCGACTCCACGAACCCGGCGGCCGACCACCGCCGGGAGGGGGCACATCCTCGACCGCGTACGAACCTCCGAGGAGCGCATCGTGAGCAGCAGACTGGGCCTCGGCCTGGGGCACGAACGCCATCCGTTACTGGGCAAGCTGGTGCTGGACCGTACCTCCGGCCGCACCGGCGTGCTCCGCGCCATCTGCCCCGAGCCCGAGACCCACACGGTGTGGTCCACGCCCGTCCTGCGCCAGGTCGCCGGCCCCCGGATGGCCTGGCTGGTCCCGGTGGGGGGCGGCGTGGAGTGGACGACGACGCCGGAGGCCATCGAGGAGGCGACCGCCTGAGTGCGAACCCGGGGAGGAGCGCCGGTCGGACTCGGCCGCGCCTGGCGGCGCGGCTGAGTCCACCGTGCGGCCGAGTCCGCTTTCGCCTCGGTGCGGGAGGGCTCAGAGTTCCCAGACGACGGGGAGGCCCGCGCTGCTGCCCTCGTCGGTGTAGTCGTGGACCACGTCCAGGAGTTCGGCCATGCGGGCCTGCCAGGCGACGTTCACCGGAAGGTGTTCCAGCTCGGCGAGGAGGCGGGCGTAGTCCTCGCACTCGATGACGTGGAAGAGGTCGGTGCCGCTGCGCCAGATGGTCCAGGAGGTGGCGCCGGAGCCGCGGATGGCCGCCGTCAGCTCCCCGGGGACCTCGCGGTGGGCGGCCTCGTACTCCTCGATGCGGTCGGCGCGGACCTGCGTGCGCAGCGCGATCCTCATTTGCCGGGCTCCGGGGCGCGCAGGCGCAGGCCCTGCATGCCCCCGTCGACGGCCAGGGCGGTGCCGGTGACGGAGCCCGCGGCGGGGCTCGCCAGGTAGGCGATGGCGGCGGCGACTTCGTCGGCGGTGACCAGGCGGCCCATCGGCTGGCGGGCGTGGAGCGCGGTGCGCTCCGCGGCCGGGTCGGGGGCCTGGTCCAGGAGCCGGCCGATCCACGGGGTGTCCGCCGTGCCGGGGTTCACGCAGTTGACCCGGATGCCCTCGCGTACGTGGTCGGCGGCCATCGCCAGCGTCAGGGACTGCACGGCGCCCTTGGTGGCGGAGTACAGCGCGCGCTGCGGGAGGCCGGCGGTGGCGGCCACGGAGCAGGTGTTGACGATCGCGGGGTGCGCGGAGCGGCGCAGGTGGCGCAGGGCGGCGCGGGTGGTGCGGACGACGCCCAGCAGGTTGACGTCCAGCACGCGGTGCCACTCGGCGTCGTCGTTGTCCTCGACGGTGCCGGCGGCGCCGATGCCGGCGTTGTTCACCAGGACGTCGATGCCGCGCAGCGCGCCGGCCGCGTCGCTGACCGCGGCGGTGACGGAGGCGTCGTCGGAGACGTCCGCGCGGTAGCCGCGCAGGGGTGGGGGTACGTCGCCGGGGTGGAGGTCGAGGACGGCGACCTGGGCGCCGCGCTCGGCGAGCAGCAGCGCGGTGGCCAGCCCGATCCCCGAAGCCCCGCCGGTCACCACGGCCTTGAGCCCGTCGAAGTCCTTCATCCTGGAATGGCCTCCTGTCATCCGACGATTGTCCCGGCGGACGCGAGCCCGTCAGGCGCGGCGCACACGAACACGTGGCACGATCTGCATATTTACCAGATCAGTAGACGTCTGCGACACCCCGCGGAGCGAAGATCCGCCCACCCGGCACAAATTGATCGGATCTCTGGCGGCGGCTAAGACGGCGCGCCCACGGACTTCCGCAGGGTGTAGAGGCACAGGCTGAGCGCGTTGTGCTTGGTGTCACCGCCGCGCTTGCGCTGCCACGCGACGTACAGCAGCGACCAGAGGATCTGGACGATCCAGTCGGTGTCCAGCCGGCCGTCCAGCGTGCCTTCCTCGCGGCCGCGGTCGACGAGCCTGGCCAGCGCCTGGTCCGCCTCCGTCTCCTCGTCCCAGTCGTCCCAGTTCCACGTCCCGGCCAGCGAGTCGTCGAAGGCGATCGCCAGGCTCTCGCCCAGCTCGAAGTACTCCTGGCAGATCCGCTCCAGCGCGGTGAGCGCGGGGCCGTCGTCGGGGCGGGCGCGGTCGGTCGCGGCGGCGATCTTGTCGAGGACGTCCGTGCCGATGGCGGCGACCAGGTCGGAGCGCTCGGCGAAGTAGCGGTGCACCGTGGTGCGCCCGACGCCCGCCGCCGCCGCCACGTCGGCCAGCGAGGCCGTCGGGTTCTGGGCGAGCACGGCGGTGCCGGCGTCGAGGATGGCGCGCCGTGTCCTGGCCCGCGCGCCGGTGCTGCTCACTGCGGTGTCCATGCCCATACCGTACCGCCACCCCCAGAATGGAACTCGTTTGACGAGAATGGAACATCGATGTTCTACTGCCGTGCATGAGTGTTCCGGAAAGCGTGCGCATCCTCTGGTCGTTCGCCAGGCCCCACCGGCGGGTGCTGGCGCTCGGACTGCTGCTGGCCCTGGCCGGCTCCGCTCTCGGCCTCGCGTCCCCGATGGTGACGAAGTGGGTGCTGGACTCCCTCGCCGACGACGCCTCGCTCGCCGGCCCGGTCGTCACGCTGCTGGTGCTGATGGTCGTCGGCGCGGTGCTCGGGCACCGGCAGTGGGTGCTGCTCGGCGCCGTCGGCGAGCGCGTGGTGCTGGAGGCGCGCGAGTCGATGGTGCGCCGCTTCTTCCGGGCCACGGTGCCGGGCGTGACCGCCCGGCCGCCCGGCGAGCTGGTCTCCCGCGCCGTCTCGGACACGACGCTGCTGCACTCGTCGGCCTCGGGCGCGATCGTCGGCCTGGTCAACGGCGTGGTCATGCTGGTCGGCACGCTGGCGATGATGGCCCTGCTGGACCTCGTGCTGCTCGCGACCACGGTCGCGTCGGTGATCGTCGTCGTGGTCCTCTTCGCCACCCTGATGCCCGGCATCGCGCGGGCGGAGGAGCAGGCGCAGGAGCACGTCGGCAGGCTCGGCGGGCGGCTCGAAGGCGCGCTGCGCGCGGTGCGCACGGTCAAGGCCAGCGGCGCCGAGGAGCGCCAGGCCGACCGGATAGCACAGGAGGCCAGGTCCGCGGCCGACCACGGGCTCAAGGCGATCCGGCTGGAGGCGGCGGTCTGGGTGATCGCCTGGACGGGCATCGAGCTGGCGATCATCCTGATCCTCGGCATCGGCGCCTGGCGCGTGGACGCCGGGTCCCTGGAGGTCTCCGGGCTCATCGCCTTCCTCCTCTACGCCTTCGGGCTGATGGGTCCCGTGACGGAGCTGAGCGAGCACACCTCGGAGCTGCAGTCGGGGATCGCCGCGGCCAAACGCATCCGCGCGGTGGACGAGCTGGCCACCGAGGAGGAGTCGGCGGGTACGGCGGCGGATGCGCCGGCGAAGCAGGCCGCCGCGCCCCGCGGCGCGGCGGACGAACGGGCGGGCGCGCAGGACGAACAGCGAGGCGCGCGGCCGGGCGGCCCCGCGTACGGCGGGTCCGGCGGCGGTGCCGTGCTCGAACTGCGGGGCGTCACCGCCGCGTACGGGCCGGGCGTCGAACCCGCGGTGCGCGGCATCGACCTCGCCGTGCCGCGCCGCGGGCACCTCGCCATCGTCGGCCCCTCCGGCGCCGGCAAGACGACGCTCCTGTCACTGATCCTGCGCTTCCTGGAGCCCCAGGAGGGCGAACTCGCGCTGGACGGGCGGCCGTACCGCGAGCTGAGCCACGCCGCGATCCGCTCCCGGCTGGCGTACGTGGAGCAGGACACCCCGGTCGTCCCTGGCACCATCCGGGACAACCTGCTGTTCTCCCGCCCCGACGCCGGGGAGGAGGACCTGCGCCGCGTGCTGCGCGACGTGCGGCTGGCCGAGAAGGTCGACGGCCTCGACGACGGGCTGGACACCGAGCTGTCCGCCACCGCCGTCTCCGGCGGCGAGCGACAGCGCATCGCGCTGGCCCGCGCGCTGCTGCGCGAGCCCGACGTGCTGCTGCTGGACGAGGCCACGGCCCAGCTCGACGCGCTCACCGAGGCCGCGGTCCACGAGTGCATACGCACCCGGGCGCGGACCGGCGCCGTCGTCACGATCGCCCACCGGCTGTCGACCGTGATCGACGCGGACACCATCGTGGTGATGGAGTCCGGCCGGATCCGCGCCCGCGGCACACACGGCGAACTGCTCGACGCCGACGTGCTCTACCGCGACCTGGTGGAGGCGCTGCGGATCACCTCGGCGGGATCGGGGGCCGCTGCGCCCGCCGGTCACGCAGCGGCCCCCGTCACCGTCGCCGCCCCCGGTGCGCCTCAGCGCACCGGGTAGGCGTCGACGATGGTCTGGTCGACGGTCCGGCCCTCGGCGGCCGAGCCCTCGACGCGTACGGAGACGGAGTCACCCGCGCGCGGCCGCACCCCGGGCGCCGTGGCCAGCACGGACCCGTCAGATATGGGCACGACCAGCATGCGGTGCCAGCGGCCGCCGGAGTCGGTGGACACCCACATCCGCAGCGCGCCCTTCTCCTCCCGCATGTCGCTCGGGGTCTCGGAGGACACCAGCCGGGCCCCGAGCATCAGCGGGATACCGGCGCGCAGCGTGCCGTCGTCGCGGGTCGGCGGCCGGTGGTCGACGGTGAGCAGCCGCGGCTTGACGGCCGGCCCGCCGGGCGCGGGGCCGCGGGACGGGAAGGTCCAACTGGTCTCCGTACGGCTGCCGAGCGGCAGCCGCGCGGTGTCCGGGCGCGCCGTGTGCTCCAGGCGGTACGTCGCGGGCCCGGACGGCACGTCGAAGTACGAGCTGCCCGGCTGACGCGGCTGCACCTCGGTGCCGTCGCGGTACAGCCGCAGCCTCTGCTCGCCGAACACGCCGGTCGGCTCCTGCCCGCTGTGCTCGCCGTCGCTGAGGTCCACGGGCACGCTGAGGCTGCCGTCGTAGTGGTTGCCGGCGACCACGGCCGGTGCCGGCCCGCGGAACCACACGGGCTCGCCCCGCTCCCCGCGTTCGTACGCTCCCGTCGGCCCGCACATCGAGAAGCCGCCCGCGGACGGCGCGCGCACACAGTGGTGCCAGCGCACCTCCGGTCCCGCGGTGACCAGTTCCGTCCTGCGCCGCGGCACGTCCAGCGGCTCGCTCATCGCGTAGGCGGCATGGATCCGGTCGGTGTAGGCGAAGCGCGTCTCGGCGTACGTGTCGGAACTCCCGTGCAGCGAGCGGTAGTCGGACGTCATCCGGGCGAGGTCGCGGGCCTCGGCGCGGGAGACGTCGTAGACCGGCGGGTCGGCGACCTTCTCGCCGCCGAGCACCAGCTCGTAGGCGTCCGCCTGCCGGCCGTGCGCCGGACCCGTCGCGTCCAGCCGCCAGCGGGTCTCGAACGCCACGGTGCCGCTCCTGACCCCGCCGGTCGGCTGCAGGAACACCCGGCCCTCGGTGACCTCTTCGCCGTCGGCGTAGATGCCGTCGCCGATACCCGTGCCCCGCTTGGCGTCACCGCGCTGGTAGTGGACGGAGACGTGCTCGACCTCGGTCTGCGCGCCCTCGACCCGCGCCGGCCGCAGTTGCTTGGCCCTGCGCGCGTCGATGGTGTACTCCATGTCCCGGTCGAGCATGACCTCGGGTGAGCCGGCGAACGCGACCGTGGCCGGGGAGCCGTCGCGCGCCGGGGTCTCGACCTTCGCCATCACGCTGAGCGAGCCGGGCAGCATCCGGGCGGTGCCCCGGCCGTTCTCGTCCAGGTGCACGGTCTGGGAGCCGCCGCCGCTGACGGGGCGGTAGTCGTCCATGTTGGCGAGGTACACGGTGCCGCCCGCCCAGGGCTCGCCGTCGCGGTCGAGCACGGTCAGCCGGATGTCGTGCCTGGGCGCTTCGAGGTAGGCGTTGAACGGCAGGGTGACGGTGTCGCGGCCGTCGCGCTCCACCACGACCCCGCCGGCGTAGACGCGCGGCGGCGCCGCGCCGGGGTCGAGCCTGGCCGTGATCGTCTGCTTCTCCCCCGGCGCCACGGTGACCTGTGCCGGGCTGACGGTCAGGAGGTCGTCGGGGGCGTCGTCGCCGTAGACGTCGCGGGCGTTGTCGGAGAGGTCCAGGCGCTCGGGCTCGGTGCCGTTGTTGGTGACGGAGAACTCGACGGTGCGCGGCTCGCTGCCGCCGGGGTAGCGGAGGTAGCCGAAGTCGACGTTGCCGCGGTCGAATTCGAGGGTGTCGGAGACGGCGCCCGGCACGTCGAGCATGCCGGCCCCCGCGTACTGCGACTGCGTCTTGTCCGCCTCCCCGTCCGCGGTGGTCATGAGCGCGGTCTTCACCCGCTCCCAGCTCCAGCCGGGGTGCTTCTCCAGCAGCAGCGCGGCGGCGCCCGCGACATGCGGCGCGGCCTGCGAGGTGCCGTTCATCATCGTGTACGGATCAGCCGTGCCGCCGCCGGAGCGGGCGCCGGTGATGCCGGTGCCGGGCGCGATCAGGTCGGGCTTGGCGCGGAACGTGGCGCGCGTCGGCCCGACGCTGGAGTAGAACGCCGTCTTGCCGCTCTCCACCGCGGCGCCGACCGTCAGCGCGCTGCGCGCGATGCCCGGCGACTGGATGGTGCCGCCGAACGGGCCCATGTTGCCCGCCGCCGCGACGAAGAGGGTGCCGGTGTCGGCGGTGAGGGCGTCCAGTGCGAGGGCGACCGGGTCGTCGCCGTCCCCCGGCTGCGCGCCGAGGCTGAGGTTCGCCACCTCGGCGCCCTGCCCGGTGGCCCACTCCATGCCCGCGATGACCCAGGACGACTGCCCCCGGCCCTCGTCGTCCAGTACCCGGGCGTTGAGCAGCCGGGCGCCGTGGGCGACGCCGCGCCGGGCGCCGTCCGCCGCCGCGCCGGTGCCGGCGACGATCGAGGCCACGTGCGTGCCGTGGCCGTCGGGGTCGCCGGTGGTGCCGCTGCCGGTGAAGTCCTCGGCGGCGGCGACCTGTCCGCGCAGGTCGGGGTGGTCGGCGTCGATGCCGGTGTCGAGCACCGCGACGTCCACGCCGGCGCCGCTCAGGCCGCTCCCCCACGCCTCGGGGGCGCCGATCATGCCGAGGTTCCAGTCGAGTTCCGCGGCCCGGACCTCGCGGTCGAGCCACACCTTCGTCACCCCGGCCGCGGCCCGGGGGCCTTCGGGCGCGGTGAGCCGTTCGGCGAAGCCGGCGGCGGCGTCCTTGGGCACGTCGACGGCGGTGGCGCCGATGCTGGGCAGCCGGCGGCTGCCGGCCGCCGCGTCGAGCGCGGCCAGCGGGCGCGGGCCGCGGACGATCAGCGGGAGGGTGCCGGTGGCGGCGTCGTCGTAGTCCATCGCGGCCAGGGCGGTGACGTTGAACAGCTCGATGTCCAGGACGCCGGGCACCAGCCGGGCCACGGCGTCGGGGATGACGTACACGTCGCGTCCCTCGTGCAGGGTCGTGAACGACGTGCTCCCCCCGGTGCCTTCCGCGGGGGTCACGGAGACGGTCGGCCGGCCGTCGGCGACGGCGCCGAGGGTGACGGTGTCGCCCGTCACGAGGGTGATCTCGGTACCCGGTTCCGCCGCCGCGGCGCGCGCGTCCGGGCCGGACGGCGTGGCGGCGGAGGCGCCCGGGGCGGCGGTGGTTGCGGTGGCGAATGCCGCCGGGTGTGACACTGACGATTCCGGCAGCGCTGTGGCTAGAGAAGGCACGGAGGCCAGCAACGAGGCGAGGCAGCCGAGCACGGCGGCGCGGACGGGCAGGTAACGCCGGGGCGAACGATGCATGACTCGGGTTGTAACCCGCTCGTCCGGCGCCAAGGAAGCGGTTTCCGTTGGCGACTTGTCGCCATGTCGGCCATTGGCCAGACAGGGCGTACGGCGACGGGGACCCGTGCGGAAGGAGCGTGAGAGACGATGCTGGAGCCGGCAGGCGTCGAACCGACGGAGGAACGGGTGTACCGGCTGCTGGTCGGGCTGCACGGCGCGGACGCGGAGACCGTGGCCGCGGAGCTGGGCCTCGACCGGCGGCGCGCGGAGTCGCTGCTGACCTCGCTGCAGGAGAAGGGTCTGGTCAGCGGCCCGGAGCAACGCCCGGGCGGCGGGGGGCACTTCGTGCCCGTGGCGCCGGACGTGGCGCTCGGGCCGCGGCTGCTGCGCGGGCAGGAGGCGTTGGAGCGGGCCAGACGCGGGGTGGCCGAGCTGGCCGAGGAGTTCCGGGCGGGCGGCCGGCGCCGTGACGCGCGGCAGCTCGTCGAGGTCGTCACGGGCGTGGCGGCGATCCGGCAGCAGATACGGGACCTCGCGTACGGCTCGCGCACGGAGGTGCTCGCGCTGTGCAAGGCGGGGCACGTGGCGATGCCGTCGGAGGACAACGACGAGGAGTTCGAGATGCTCGCCAAGGGGGTGCGCTACCGCGTCATCTACGAGCGCGCCCTGCTGGAGGAGCCCGGAATGCTGGGCAACGTCGCCCTGGGCGTCCGCGCGGGCGAGGCGGCACGGGCGGCGAGCGCGCTGCCGGTGCGGCTGATGATCGCGGACGGGGCGCTGGCGCTGTGCCCGCTGGTGCCGAGCGCGGACAGCAGGTTCGGCGAGCCGACGGTGGCGGTGGTGCGCAGCAGCGCGCTGCTGGACGCGCTGATCGCGCTCTTCGAGAGCCAGTGGGCGGCGGCGTCGCCGCTGCACGTCACCGGGGCGGGCGAGCTGGCCGGGCTCGGCGAGGGCCCCGGTGCGGCCGGGCCCGCGCTGGCGGAGGACGAGCGCTATCTGCTGTCGCTGGTGGTCGCGGGGCTGGCGGACAAGGCGATCGCGACCCAGCTCGGCATCAGCCAGCGCACCGTGCAGCGCCGGCTGCGGGACATGATGGGCCGCGTGGGCGCCGACACCCGGGCGCAGTTGGTGTGGCAGGCGGCCCGCCGCGACTGGCTGCCGTGACGGCGGCGGCGAGGAGGGCCGTGCCCGGCTGAGCACGGGCCCGGGACCCGTATCCGTACGACGGACGCACGATGAGGTGCGCCCGTGGGGCAGGCGTGCCCGGACATCGCGGACGCCCCGCCGGGGGAGGTCCCGGCAGGGCGCGCACCCGCACCGGTGCGGCCGGATCGCTCCGGCCGCACCGGTGACGGAGGGTGTCACTTCAGCGCGTAGGCCCGCTTCACCGTCTGCTCGACGCTGTTGCCGGCGTCGTCCCACGCCTTCACGCGCAGCGAGACGAAGCCGCCGTCGTCACCCACCGAGGGGTGCCGCAGCCAGACCTGGTACCCGCCGTCCCACCAGGGCACCACCACGGCGTCCTGCCAGGTGGCGCCGTCGTCGAAGGAGGTGGAGACCTCCATCCCCTTGATGCGCCGCCCGTCGAGACCGTCCTGGTGCCGCGCCGTGATGCCGAGCGGCACCAGCCGCCCGCCGGGCGCCGCGCCCCGCGCGTCGGCCGGCACGTCGTAGTCCAACTGCACCAGCGGCAGCAGGTCCTGCTCGCCCGCCGCGGGGCGGTCGGCCGCGAACGACCAACTGGTGCGCGTGCTCACGCCCGTGCGCCACTCGGGGGTGGTCCTGTCGACCGCGAGGTCCAGGCGGTACGTGCCCTTCCCGCCGGTGCCGCCCGCGGGGAACGCGCCCCAGGCCGTGCGGCCCTCGGCCAGCTTCTCGCCGTCGCGGTACAGCGCCGCCGACGACTTGTCCGCCGGGGTGCCGTCCCAGTCGCCGCCGTCCAGGCGGCTGTAGTGGCCCTCCTGGGAGTCGGCGAACTCCGGGATGCGGATGGTGAGCTGGTCGCCCTCGCGGTACGAGGTCAGCCCCTCCACGCCGCGCGGGATCGCGGGCCGCACCACCGGTGCGAACCAGCTCTCCTCGACCCGCTCGCCCGCCCGGTAGCTGCGGGCCTCCTGGATCATGCCGCCGGCCAGCGGGTTGAAGGTGTCGAAGGTGTAGCGGTGGTGGACGTTGTGGCGCCAGAGGGTGTCGCCGGCGCTCACGTACTCGGTGCGCTCGTGCGGGGTGGGCACGTGCCGCTGGTACTGGTTGATGGCCGTCCCCATCCACGGCCGCCAGCCGAAGCGCTGCTCCTTGGTCCAGGGGTTGCCGCCGGAGTCGCCGTAACTGGTCTGCACGGTGGCGGTGTTCGAGCCGTTCACCCGGTGCACCACGCGCTCGGGCACCTGCTGCTTCGCCACCTGCATCACGTCGTACATGTACGGGCTGGCGGGCGTGCCGCGCAGTTCGACGGTCGCCAGGCCCCCGGCCAGCGCCGCGCGCAGCCGCTCGCCGACGTCGTAGCGGACCATCGCGCCCACCGCGGGCAGCCGGGCGCCGCCGGGCCGCCACACGCTCCAGCCGGGCGAGCCCTCCGGGCAGACGACGATGACGTACTTCGCCCCGGCGGCCGCGGCACGGCGGACCGCGTTCTCGTCCTGCGGGGTCTCGCCGTCGACCAGGACGGCCGAGCGGGCGAGGTCGGCGCCGCCGTCGGCGAGGGCGGCGAAGTCCGCCTCCGTGCCCGCACCGGCGTCGACCAGCGGCAGTTGCCGGGTGCCGTCGAGGGCCGGGGAGCGGCCCATCAGGCGTACGGCCTCGATGTCGGCGCGGTCCTGCGTCCCGGGCCCGCGGACGGTGCCGGTGAGCATCGGGGCCTCCAACTGCCAGCGGGAGGAGACCTCGAAGACGCCCTCGCGGGCCCTGGCGGTCGGCGTCACGTACAGCTTGCGGCCGTCGACGCTGAACTCCATGTGCCCGTGGGAGATGCTGCGGTTGCCGAACTCGCGGTGGCTGTAGAAGCTCATGACGGCTTCCTGCACCGCCGGCTTCGGCGTCTCGATCTTCACCTCGTTGGCCTTGCGGGCGTCGAGCACGACGTCCAGGTCGCCGTCGACCTTGAGCTGCGGGTCGACGATGAGGCTGTCGACGCTGCCGCCCGGGATCTTGTCGGAGACCACCGCGTGCAGGAAGTACTCGCCCTCCGGCACCTCGACGGTCAGCGTCCTGCCGTTCGGGATGTACGTGACGACGTCGTAGCGGTCGTCCTCGCCGAAGAGCGTGACGGGGTTGACGAACGCGGGCTGCCCGGAGCGGTCGATGCCGCGCAGCGTGACCGTACGGGTGGGTGCCTCGCGGACGGCGCCGATGGTGGTGTGCGCGACGGTGTCGCCCGCGGTGGCGGTGACGTACCCGCCGTAACGGCCGGGGCGCAGCCCCGCCGGGTCGAGGGTGACCGGGACGGTCGCGGTGCCGCCCGCGGCGATCTCGACGGTGTCTCCGTCCGGCAGTCCCACGGCGTCGGCCGGGACCGGCTCGCCGTTCGCGGCCCGCAGCGAGGCGGCGAGCTTGAGCGTCACGGGCGCGTCGGAGGCGTTGGTGTACGTGACCTCGCGCCGCACCGGCTCGCCGCCCTCGTCGACGCCGCCGAAGCCGAGGGTGCCGGTGGCGTACACCTGCTGCGCGTCGGCGCGGGCGGCGTCCACGCGCCCGCCGCCCTGCTCGTAGACCGTCAGGTCGTCGTGCCGCTCGGCGGTACTGACGAGCGCGTCCTTGAGCTGCTGCGCGGTCCAGCCGGGGTGCCGCTGCGCGATCAGCGCGGCGGCGCCGGCGACGTGCGGCGCGGCCATGGAGGTGCCGGAGGCGGCCGTGTAGAGGTCGTCCACGGGCGTGCCCATGGCGGTGCCGGCCGCGCGGGCGGCGACGATGTCCACGCCGGGCGCGGTGATGTCGGGCTTGACGGCGAGGTCGCCGACGCGCGGGCCGCGGCTGGAGAAGCCGGCCAGCGACTCGTCGCGGTCGACGGCGCCCACGGTGAGCGCGGCGTCGGCGGCGCCGGGCGAGCCGACGGTGGCCGAGCTGGGGCCGTTGTTGCCGGCCGAGGCGACGAAGAGGGTGCCGGTCTCGGCGGTCAGCCGGTTCAGGCCGAGGCTCAGCGCGTCGGTGCCGTCGGTGGCCCCGTCGGTGCCGAGGCTCATGTTGACCACGTCGGCCCCGGCACCCGCGGCCCACTCCATGCCGGCGAGCACCTGCGACTCGGAGCCGAAGCCGTCATCGCCGAGCACCTTGCCGATCATCAGCCGGGCGCCGGGCGCGACGCCCTTGCGGGAGCCGCCGGAGCCGGCGCCGGTGCCGGCGACGGTGGCCGCGACGTGCGTACCGTGGCCGAAGGCGTCGCCGGTGGTGGGGCTGTCGGAGAAGTTGCGGGCCTCGTCGACCTTGCCGGCCAGGTCCGGGTGTTCGGCGTCGACGCCGGTGTCCAGCACCGCGACCTTGACGCCCTTGCCGTCGTGGCCGCCCTGCCAGACCTCGGGCGCGCCGATCTGCGCCACGCTGCGGTCGAGCGAGGCGCTGACCTTGCGGTCCAGCCAGATGCGCTCGATGCCGCCGGCGAGCTTCGGCCCGGCCGCCGTCCTGGCGTTCTTGCGGTCGTCGTCGACGGCCTCCCAGAGGCGATCGGCCTTGTCCTTGCCGGCCTCGACGGCGCGGGCGTTCAGACTCGGCAGCGCGGCGCCGGGCTTCGCCCCCGGAAGCTCCGCGGCGTCGGCGCTGCGGGCGCCCTTCGCGTACGACACGATCAGCGGGATCCGCTTGCTGCGCCCGTCGCCGTAGCCCTGCTCGACCAGTTCCGTGATGTTGAACAGGTCGCGGTCCACGGCCCCGGAGCCGACGTACGGCACCGCGTCGGTGGGGATGACGTGCAGGTCGCCGTCGATTTCGAGCTGCTCGAAGCCGCCGCCTCCTTCGGCGCCGTCGCGTGGCGTCACGGTGGCGGCCTGCCGGCCGTCGGGGAAGCGCTCAAGCCGTACACGGTCGCCGGTGACGAGCGTGACGGAGCTGAGCGAGGAGCCGGCCGCCCGGTCCGTGACCGTCGCTCCGCCGGGTGAGGCGGCTGCGTGGGTCGCGGATGGCGCCAGCGTGACCAGGAGCGCGCCCGCGGTGGCGAGCGCCGGCAGCTTTACTCGTCGTAGATGCACGGGGGACAGCTTTCGGTCCTGACGGGCCGGCTGTCACGATCTCTGCGGTGCCGGGCTTGCGACATGTCGCCTGTACGACAACGGGCGCCGGGCCGCGGGCGGGTGGCCGGGTGCCGGGTTCAGCCGGGGCTGTACCAGTTGCCCGGGCCGTGCGCGGCGGGCGCGAAGTGGGCGAGCAGGGCGGCCAGTACGGCCTCCGGGCGCTCGACGGGCGCGAGGTGGCCGGTGCGGGGCAGCTCGACGAGGGCGGCGTCGGCGATGCCGTCGGCAGGCGGCTCCGGCGTGGTTCCCGGCACCGGGTCCGGCGTGCGCCTGGCGCACGAGTGTTCACTTCGGCTACCCGCCGAGTCTCCGCGCTCACCTCACCGGTGTCAACGCCCCCGCGCCCGGCGGCCCTTACCGCCCCGGCGGGCCTCGTGCTCGCGGTAGAGATCCTGGAGGAGCGCCACCGCGGCGTGCGTGGCCGGGTGCGGGTCGTGGCGGCGCCAGACGAACCGCACGGCGACCGGCGGCGCGTCCCGTACGGGCCGGTAGACGATGCCGTCCCGGCGGTACTGCGCCACGGTGCTCTCCGGGGTGAGCCCGACGCGACGGCCGGTGGCGATGTCCGCGAGCCAGTCGTCGACGTCCCGGGTGTGCTCCACCGCCGGCCGGTCCTCCTCCGGCCACATCTCGGCGGTGGTGGTGCCGGTGCGGCGGTCCACCAGGACGGTGCGGTCGCGGATGTCGGCGAGCAGCAGGCTGCGGCGGGCGAAGGGGTCGTCGGCGGCCATCGCGCAGTAGCGGCGCTCGTGGCCGACGACGGCGTGGGCGTAGCGCCGCTCGTCGACACCGGTGCGGACGATGGCCAGGTCGCAGAGCCCTTCCGCGAGGCCGCCGGTGGCCGAGTTGGTACGGATCAGATGCAGCTCCACGTCCGGGTGCCGGCCGGCCCACCGGCGCTGGAACTCCGCGGTGTGCCGTCCCGCCGCCGACCAGGCGTGTCCGATGCGCAGCCGGGTGTGGCCGGTGGTGGCCTCGCCGACGAGGTCGTCCGCCTCGGCGAGCAGGTGCCGCGCGCGGGCGAGCACCTGGACGCCCGCGGTGGTCGGGGCGACGCTCCTGCTCGTGCGGTGGAGCAGCCGGACGCCGAGGATCCGCTCCAGCGCCAGCAGGGTGCGGGAGACCGCGGCCTGGGAGACGCCGAGATCGATGGCGGCGTCGGTGAAGCTGCCGGCGTCCACGATGGCGACCAGGCAGCGCAGGTGGCGTAGCTCCAGATCCATAACTTCAGCGTATAGAACGCGCGGCGCATGCATTTTGCGCATACGAACCGGGCGCGCATGCTCCGTGCCATGACCGTGGAACCGCAGCCCGCAGCCGTCCGCCCGCGTGCCGGCCCGCGGGAGGGCGCCAGGACCGCGGGACGTGCGGCGGGCGTCGCGATGATGCTCGGCAGCGGGCTGTCGAACCAGACCGGCGCCGCCGTCGCCGCGCTGGCGTTCCCCGCCGTCGGCCCGGCCGGGGTGGTCGCCGTACGGCAGTGGGTGGCCGGCGCCGTGCTGCTGGCCGTGGGCCGGCCCCGGATGCGTACGTTCACGCGCGCGCAGTGGTGGCCGGTGCTGGGTCTCGCCGCGGTGTTCGCGGTCATGAACCTGTCCCTGTACACCGCGATCGGCCGGATCGGCCTCGGCCTCGCGGTGACGCTGGAGTTCCTCGGCCCGCTGGCAGTGGCGCTCGCCGCCACCCGCCGCCGCACCGACCTGGCGTGCGCGCTGGCCGCAGGCACGGCCGTGGCCGTCCTCACCCGCCCGCGCCCCGCCACCGACTACGCGGGCATCGCGCTCGCCCTGCTCGCCGCCGTCTGCTGGGCCTGCTACATCCTGCTGGGCCGCACGGTCGGCCGCCGGCTGCCAGGCGTCCAGGGCCCGGCGGCGGCAGCGGCCGTCTCCGGCCTCGCGTACGTCCCCGTCGGCGCGGTCGTCCTGGCCCACCGCCCGCCGACCGCCGCGGCCCTCGGCTACGCCGTCACCGCCGGCGTGCTCTCCTCCGCCGTCCCCTTCCTCTCCGACCTGCTCACGCTGCGGCGCGTCCCGGCCCGGCTGTTCGGCACGTTCATGAGCGTCAACCCGGTGCTGGCGGCGCTCGTCGGCATGGCCGTGCTCGACCAGCGGCTTGGCCCGTACGAATGGGCGGCGATCGCCGTGATCGTCACCGCGAACGCCGTCGTCGTCACCCGCCGCTGACAGGTGCGCCCCGCCCGATCGGCGGTGTACGACGCCTTGGCAGCCGGGCCGTACGGCGCCATGATCGCCCCGGCGGCCGGGCACGTACCCGGCCGCCAGGAGTGATGTGCACCAGCGAGAGGAGCGGCTCATGTTTCGCAGGACATCGACGCTCGCGCGCACCGCGCTGCTTGCCGCGGCGGTCGTGATCACCCCGGTCACCGCCCTCGGGGCGGCCGCCGCGCCGCAGCAGGGCGCGGCGGCCGACCGGGCGCCGGCCGCCGCGGCCGGTACCCGCACCACCCAGGATCCGAAGGAGCCGGGCGACCCCAACACGAGCGAGAAGGCGCGCGACGTCGTCTTCGCCATCCACGGCGGCGCCGGCACCCTCAGGCGGGAGGACATGACCCCGGAGCTGGAGCGGGAGTACCGCGCCAAGCTCACCGAGGCCGTCCGTACCGGGCAGGGGGCGCTGGCGGACGGGAAGTCCAGCGTCGCGGCCGTCGAGGCGGCGATCAACGTGCTGGAGGACTCGCCGCTGTTCAACGCCGGCAAGGGCGCGGTGTTCACCACCGACGCGGAGAACGAGCTGGACGCCGCCATCATGGACGGCGCCACCCTCGACACCGGCGCGGTCACCGGCGTGACCCACATCAAGAACCCGATCTCGCTGGCGCGGGAGATGATGGAGAACTCCCGGCACGTGCTGATGAGCGGCGACGGCGCGGAGCGCTTCGCGCAGCACCGCGGCATGGACCTGGTGACCCAGGACTACTTCTTCACCGAGCGGCGCTGGGAGTCCCTGATGGCCGCCAAGAAGGGCGAGTCGGACTTCGACTTCGGCGAGACCGGCACGGTCGGCGCCGTCGGCATCGACGGCAACGGCGACCTGGCCGCCGGCACGTCGACGGGCGGGCTGACGAACAAGCCCGTGGGCCGCGTCGGGGATTCGCCGATCGTCGGCGCGGGCACGTACGCGAAGAGCGGCAACATCGCGGCGTCCGCGACCGGCACCGGCGAGCTGTTCATCCGCGAGTCCGTCACGCACACCATCTCCGCACAGGTCGAGTACCTGGGCCGGTCGGTGTCCAATGCGGCCGGGGCGGCGATCGACAGGACCGAGGCGCTGGGCGGCGACGACACCGGCGGGGTGATCGCGCTGGACTCCCGCAAGAACCTCGCGTTCACGTTCAACACCTCGGGCATGTACCGGGGTTACGCCACCGCGGACGGCGAGATCGTGGTCAAGATCTTCGCCGGAGAGTGACGGGCCGGGCGGCGGGGGCAGGGCTCCCGCCGCCCGCTGCCACGGGCCGGCGGGACGGCGGACCGGCGGACCGGGCGGGTGGCGCGGGGCGCCGGGCTGCGGTCCGTACGGACCCGCTGCGTCAGCGGCTCGTGCAGCACGGCGTCGGGGCCGGGGCCTCGAACGGGATCAGCGTCTCCGCCGCCGCCGGGATCACCGCGAGCACCAGCCGGCCGTCGAGCCACTGCGGGCGCACGTGCCCGCGGGTGACCATCCGGGCCTCCCACGGCGGCCCGTGCGGCGCACCGAGCAGCACGACCTGCTCGATCGCCGAGGCGCCCAGCAGCTCCCCGACCGTCATGGTCCCGGTCAGCGCGTCCGCCCCCGGGTACAGCACCGCGCGGCCGACGTTGCGCGAGGCGTGCTCTGCCGCGGCGCGGGCCGCCGCCGCGGCGGCCTCGCCGGGGCCGTGACGGGTGCCGCCGGGCAGCCCCGCGACGGCGTGGCCGCGCGCGGTGAGCCACCGCCAGGCGGCGGCCGCGTCGGTGGCGCCGGCGAGCGCCAGGGAGACGGCGATACGGGGCTGGTCGCCCGCGACGAGGTGGGTGCAGCCGTACGCGGTGCGCGGCAGCCGCAGTTCGCCGGCGAGCGCGTGCAGCAGGTGGTCCGCCTCGCGCAGCTCGGTCAGTCCGGGGTCGGCGCCGAGGACGTAGGCGCCGCTCATGCGCGCCGGCGGGTCGCGGTACGGGCGGCGGGCTGTGCGCCCAGCCGGTGGTGGTCGCGGTGACGGTGTCCGTGGCCCATGACGCCCTCCCAGTCGAGCCGGGTGCCGCGTCCTGACGCGGCGGCTGCTGCCGAGGGTCGGGCCGCGAGATGAACGCCGCGCGACCCGGCGGTGATCCCCGAAGGGCCGTACGGCGGCGGCTTCGAGGGCAGCCCGGAGTACGCCGCCGCACCGGCCGGACACGCCGGCGGGAGGCCCGCGACCGCGGATCGCCTCAGCCCCCCGCGGCGTCCAGCAGCCCCAGGTCCGGCGGCACCAGCGCGGTCGCCGCCACCAGGTCCGTCAGCAGCCGGTGGTCCGGCGTGCAGCCCTGCGGCTCCGGCGGCTCCTCCTCCCGAACCGCCGGCAACCGGACCGCCGCGCGCGGCATCCGGCGGCGTACGTCCTCCACCCGGCGGGCGACCTCCGCCGCGTCCCACCGCTCCCCCGGCCGCAGGAACGCCATCACCTCCGCCGTCTGCCGGTACGGCAGCGGGCGCGGGTCCGGCTCGTGGCGCAGATACCGCTGCCCCAGCACGACCAGCACCAGCCGCTCGTCGTCCGACAGCGCCCACGCCGCGGACGGCGGTGCGCCCGCGAGACCCCCCGGACGCGCCGGTTCCGGGCGGACCACGTACAGCTCCAGGAGGTGTTCGCGGAAGCCGGAGCCCTTGACGAACACCGGCGTGTACCCCGCGGTCAGCGGCAACCGGTCCGAACCCGGCGGCAGCAGCCGGCCGCGCGGCAGCCGCAGCGCCTGCTGCCCGGTGTTGCGCAGCGTCCAGCCGCCCTCCATGTACGTCAGCTCGCCGTGCCGCCGGCTCACGCCCTGGTCGCGCCGGCCCACGTACAACTCGACGTCCCCGCCGGCGCCCTCGTCCCCCGGACCGCGCCCGAACCGGACGGTCAGCCCGGGCAGCGGCGCCACCTCTATGCCGTCGGTGGCCGAGCGCGCGTGCAGCGTCCCCGGCCGGGCGGGCGTCACGCCACGGGCCAGGCTGTCGCGCCCGCTCATCCCCGGCGTCCTCGGATACGGTCCATCGCAGGTCCCCTCGGCCGCGGCCGGCTGCTGCCGACGCCCCACGGTGCTCCCTGCCTCCGGGGACCCCTCCCCGCCGCCGGTCACGGGCCTGCGCGTGGCGCGCGGGGCGGGGCGGCTCAGATCCTCGGCAGCTCTCCCGCGGCCGTCTCGGCGAGCCGCGTGGCCATCGCGCACAGCTCGTCCGGCGACTCGTCGTCGCCGTCGAGGGTGAGGTAGAGCAGTTCGACGGCCTTCTGGCCGTTCTCGTCGGGGTACTCGCGGTACTCGACCCGTACGGTGCAGGTGTCCTCGCCGTCGTACTCCGGGGAGACGACCGTGTCGCGGCCCGCCAGCACGGTCACCCTGCCGTCCTCGCCGCTGAGCGGCTGGTCGCGGTCGTAGCGCAACTGGATCTCTATGTCGCGCGTGGTGCTGTACCAGTCGCAGTCCCAGTTGCCGAAGCCCACGTCGGGGTCGCCCGCGTCGACGCCGGGGACGATCTCCAGCGCGCGGGCGTCGAGGAGCCGGCAGGCGTCGAGCCACAGCAGCGACACGTCCGGCGCCGGCGGGTCGCGGCGCGGCACGGTGCGCTTCTCTGCGCGGGCCTTGCCCAGCGTCTCGCTGGCGGTCCTGGCGGCGATGTCGGCCATGTCGCACAGGGTGCCGATGCCGCCGTAGTCCCGGGCGGCCTCGCCGTCGACGTAGATCCAGATGCTGACATCGCGGTCCGCCTCGTCCGGCAGGACGAGGGCCCGCGCGCACTCGTCGCCCTCCTGCGGCTCCTCGATGATGCCGATGCCGCCGAAGGTACGCACCGGGGCGGGCGACTCGGGCGCGGGTCCGGAGTCGAACTCGACCTGGACGTCGATGTGTTCGCCGTCCTCGCCCTGCGGGTAGACCAGCACGTCGCAGCGGTCGAAGTTGCCGTAGTCGCGGTCCCGCTCCACGTACGTGCCGAACCGGGCGAACTCGCCGGGGTCGGTCAGCGCGCACGGGTCCATGGTGCGCTGGTCGCCGATGACCGAGCCGGCACGGGGCTTCTCGTCGCCCGGCATGCCGCCCGGCTCGTCGTCGTCGCGGTCGGGGGCCAGCCACCAGAACCAGGCGCCGGCCACCGCCGCCGCCGTCACCAGCGCCGTACCGGCCGCGGCGGTCGCCCGCGGGTGCCGGCGCGGCGCGCCGAGGAAGCCGAACCTGCGCGCCCAACTGCGCTGCCCGGCCGCCTCCTCCAGTAGGAGGCGCGCCCCGGCCGCATCGGGCCGCCGGTCGGCCCGGCGGCGGAGCATCGCTTCGAGCGCCCCGGCGAGCGGCCCGGTGTCGCGCTCGCGGCGCAGCACGCCCTGGCTGACCTTCCACTCCCGCAGGGTGGACTCGTCCTCCTCGCCGTCGTCCTCGTCGTGGGGGACGCCGGTGACGGCCTTGTAGAGCATCGCCGCGAGGGAGTACACGTCCGAGCGGGGCACGGGCGAGCCGTTGACGACTTCGGGGGCGGCGTAGTCGGGGGTGTAACTGAGCGGGCGGTCCGGCGAGATGGTCTCGTTGCTGCCGGTGCGCTGGGCGGAGTCGAAGTCCGTGAGCTTGGGGGTGCCGTCGTCGGTGATGACGACGTTGGCGGGCTTGACGTCGCAGTGCACGACGCCGTTGGCGTGCAGCGCCGCGAGCGCCGACGCGATCTGCACCCCCATCCGCGCCGCCTTCTCGGGTGCCATCCTGGGCTGCTTCTCCAGGCTGCCGCCGGTGACGTGCTCCATCACCAGCCAGCAGCCGGCGTCCGGGCCCGACTCGATGAACTCCACACCGTAGAGCGTGACCACGTGCGGGTGGGTGGCCTTCGCCTGGGCCCGGGCCACGCCGAGCAGCCGGGGGCGCTCACCGATGGCGCCGCCGCGTTTGAGCACGACCGTGCGGCCCAGTTGCTCGTCCGCGGCGAACCACACCTCGCCGCGCCCCTCGTCACCGATCAGCTCATCGAGCCGGTAGCGGTCGCCGACAAGCTGCCCCACGCGCACCGCGACTCCTTTCGCCCGTCTGCAGGGCGAAATTTAGCGGCTGCGCGCGGCGCCGGCACGACGTCTTCACGACTTCCCCGCGTCAGCCGCGCGGCAGCGGCGAAAAGGGCACTCAGCTTGAGAAAAAGTCGTCCAGGAGTTCGAGATCGGGCGGCACCAGGGTCGTGGATTCCACCAGTCCGCGCAGCAGGTTGTGCTTCAGGACGCTGTCGCTCGGGCCGCCGCCGTCGTCGCCCCGGGTCACCTGGTACGGGAAGCCGCCGCGCGCCAGCCGCCGGCGCACGTCCTCCACCCGGTGCTCGATGACGCGCTTGGTGATCCCCTCCCCGCCGGGCAGGAAGGCCAGCAGCTCGGCCGCCTGCCGGTACGACAGCGGGCGCGGATCCGACTCGTACTGCAGGTACTGCTGGCCGAGGACGACGAGCACCAGCCGCTCCTCCCCGGAGAGCGGCCAGCGCTTGGGCGGCAGCGTCTCGGCCCGGTGCCGCGGCACCCGGCCGGCCTCGCCGGCGTCGGTGACGTACAGCTCGACGAGGTGCTCGCGGTGCCCCGAGCCCTTGACGAACAGCGGGGTGTAGCCGGGGGCGAGGGGGATAGGCTCGGTGCTCAGGTGCATGAGCCGGCCGCGGGGCAGCCGGACGAGCTGCTGCCCGGTGTTCCGCAGCCACCAGGTGCTGCGCTGGTACGACAGCTCGCCGTGCCGGCGGCTGACGCGCAGGTCGTCCTCGCCGACGCACAGGTCGACCTCGTCCTTGTCGCGCCCGAAGCGCACGACGCGCTCGGCGCCGGGCGGCACCCGGATCCCGCCGGCGACGCTCCGGGCGTGCAGGGTGCCGGGAGGCGACGGCGCGGCGCCCCGTGCCAGGCTCTCTCGCAGGGTCATCGCCGGCCTCCGGAGCTCGTGACGGTACGTGCCCCACCAGTGTCCCGCCCGGCCCGGGGACCGGTCCCCAAAGCGATACGACCGGCCCGGAACCGCCGGCGGTTCAGCCCGGCAGGGCCTGGTGCAGCAGTTCCTGGAGGCGCAGGCCGCGGCGGGCGTCGAGGCCGCCGGGGCAGCCGGCGCGGACGGCGGCGGCGAACTCCCGGCGCAGCACGGGCCAGCACTCCTCGTGGTCGAGCCCCGCGGTGTCGTAGACGAGTTCACCGCCGGGGCCGAACAGCTCGACGCGGGTGCGGGCCGCGGGCAGCCGGACGCTGCCGGACAGCGACGCCTGGCTGACGGCGCCGTTCTCGTGCTCGCAGGTCAGCTCGATCCAGCGGCGCGGGTCGCCGGTGCCGCGGACGGCGGCCACGGGGCCGACGGCGGCGTCGAGGAGGTCGAGCAGGTGCGGGCCGAGGTCGAGCAGGGCGCCGTGCTCCAGCCGCCAGGCGGTGGCGAACTCGCCGCCGAGGAAGGCGCCGTGGAGGTAGCAGGAGCGGGCGCCGGTGACGTCCGTGGCGGCGGCGCGGCGCAGGAAGTCGCGGGTGGCGGGGTGGTACCGCTTGGTGAGGACGAGCTGGGAGACGACGCCGTGTTCGGCGACCGCGGCGGCGACGGCGCGGGCGGCGCCGAGGCCGGGGCCGAGCGGCTTCTCCAGCAGCAGCGCCTTGCCCGCGGCGGCGGCGCGTACGGCCAGCTCGGCCTGGACGGCGGGCGGTACGGCGAAGGCGACGGCCTCGCAGCCGTCGAGCAGTTCGGCGAAGGAGCCGGCGACCGCGGCGCCGTACGGCGCGGCCACCTCGGCGGCGGCCCCGGGGCGGCGGGCCCAGACGGCGGTCAGCTCGGTCTCGGGCCCGGCGGCGAGTATCCGGGCGTGCATGGCGCGGGCCCAGGGTCCGGCGCCGGCGAGCCCGACCCGTACCGGCGGCACCGGAGCCTGCGCGCCGGCCGTCATCGCGCCCCGCTTCCGCCGCGGGCCGCCAGCCGTTCGTCCGCGCGTCCCGGCGCGTACAGGTGCTCCACCACCAGCGCCCCCGCGCCCGCGAGCCCCGCGGCATCGCCCAGTCCCGGCGTGACGACCTGGAGGTGCGCGGTGGTGCGCGGCATCGCGCGCTGGTACAGCAACTCCCGTACGCCGGTGAGGAAGGGGGTGCCGGCGAGGTCGCCGACGATCATGAGCACGCCGGGGTTGAGCAGCGTGACGACCGTGGCCAGCACCTCGCCCACCCGCATCCCGGCCTCGCGCGCGAGCCGCACCGCGTCCGGCTGCCCGGCGGCCAGCAGGTCGCGCACGTCGGAGCCGGAGGTGGCGGGCACGCCCAGCTCGGTGAGCCGGCCGGCCAGCGCCCGGCCGCTGGCGACGGCGGCGAGGCAACCGTACGAGCCGCAGGCGCAGAGGGCGTCCATCCCGTCGTGCAGCCGTACGTGCCCGATGTCGCCCGCGCCGCCGTCGATGCCCCGGTAGATGCGGCCGTCGACGACGACGCCGGCGCCGATGCCGGTGGAGACCTTGACGAGCACGAAGGCCGAGCAGTCGGCGTACCCGGCGCGCTGCTCCGCGTACGCCAGGAGGTTGGCGTCGTTGTCCACGAGCACCGGCACGTCCTCCGGCCCCTCCGCGTGCTTGGCGAAGGACCGGCGCATGTGGTCCTGGATCGGGTAGCCGTCCCAGCCGGGCATGATCGGGGGCTGTACGACGAGCCCGGTGTCGAAGTCCACCGGGCCCGGCACCGAGATGCCGATGCCGCACACCTCGTCCGTGCCCCGCCCGGCCTCGGCGAGCAGCGGGCCGAACCAGCGCCCCAGCTCGTCCAGGACCGGCTCGGGCCCGTCGCCGACGCGCAGTTCGCCGGTGCGCTCGGCGAGCGGGCGGCCGGCGAGGTCGAGGACGGCGGCGCGGCCGTGCCGGGTCTGCAGGTCGGCGGCGAGCACGACCGCGTGCCCGGTGTCGAACTCCAGTTGCACGGAGGGCCGGCCGCCGGTCGAGACGCCGGCGGCACCGCGCAGCCAGCCGGCGGCCTGGAGCGCGTCGAGACGGCCCGCGACGGTGGAGCGGGAGAGGCCGGTGGCCTCCTGGAGCGCGGCCCGGGTGGTGGCTTCGCCGGTGCGGATGAGCTGGAGCAACTGCCCCGCGCTGGCCTGGTTGCGCATCTGTCGTCCCTCCGCTCAGCCCTTGTCGGCACCGCTGGTCAGGCCCTCGGTGAGGAGCCGTTCCGCGGCGAAGAACAGCAGTACCACGGGGATGGTGAGGACCACGGAACCGGCCATGAGCACGGTCTTGGAGACCTCGATGCCGTTGGAGAGCTGCGCCAGGCCGAGCGAGACGGTCCAGCTCTCCGGCTCGGCGGCGAGGAACAGCAGGGCGAACAGGAACTCGTTCCAGGCGATCATGAAGACGTAGAGCCCGGTGGCCATCAGCGAGGGCGCGGCCAGCGGCAGCACCACCTTGCGCAGCGTCTGCACCCTGCTGCAGCCGTCGAGCGCCGCCGCCTCCTCGATGGAGGCCGGGATGGTGACGAGGTAGTTCTTCAGCATGTAGATGGAGACTGGCACGGTCTGGGCCACGTACACGATCGCCAGGCCCACGAGGCTGCCGGACAGGCCCATCCGCGCGAACATCACGAACAGCGGGACGGCGAGCAGCGTGGCCGGGAACAGGTAGACGGCCAGGAACATCGCGCTGACCTGGCGGCTGCCGAAGAACCTCAGCCTGCTGACGGCGTACGAACCGGGCACGGCGGCGGCGAGCGTGAGGACCACGGTGCCGAGCGACACCAGCGCCGAGTTGAGCATCAGCTTCAGGAAGCCCTGGCCGCCGTCCTCGGTGGGCTTGAGCACGTCCCGGTACGTCGCGGTCGTCAGCTCCTTCGCCGACACCCACATCGACCCGGGGTCGACCAGCAGGGAGTCGATGGGCTTCAGCGACAGCACGACCATGTAGTAGAAGGGGACCAGCGTGATCAGCGCCAGGAACGCAATCACCACCCAGCGGAGCGTGCCGAAGAGGCCGTCCTCGAACTGCGCGCGCGTCATCACGCCTCCTCCTGGACCCGCTTGGCGAAGAACTTGAAGTAGATGCCCAGCAGCACCGTCAGCACGGCCGCCAGGACGAGCGCCTGGGCCGCGGCGGCGCCCACGTCGAAGCGCGAGGTGAGGAAGTCGTAGACGCGCACGGCGGCGACGTCGGTGCCGGCGCCGCCGCCGGTGAGCAGGTAGACGTCGTCGAACTTGTTGAACGTCATGATGAAGCGCAGCACGCACAGCAGCGCGATCACGGGCATGAGCTGCGGCAGCAGGACGTGCCGGAAGCGCTGCGAGACCGTGGCGCCGTCCACGGTGGCGGCCTCCTCCAGGGTGTCCGGCACGGCCTGCAGCCGGGCGAGGAGGAAGAGGAACGCGAAGGGGAAGTACCGCCATATCTCGAAGGCGATGACGGTGAGCAGGGCCAGGGGTATGTCGAAGTGCCAGCCCAGCAGGCCGACTTCGTACTGCCGGGTGGACAGGAACGCGATCGGGTCGTCCCAGCCGAAGGCGTCCCTGCCCCACTCGTTGACCACGCCGTACTGGGGGCTCAGCGCCACCTCCCAGACGAACGCGACGGCGACGACGGGCGCGACGTACGGCAGCAGCATCGAGCCGCGCAGCAGGCCGCGGCCGCGGAACGGGCGGCGCAGCGCGAGGGCGGCGACGAGGCCGAGCAGCACGGATCCGGCGGTGGCGCCGACGGTGTAGACGAGGGTGGTGCCGAGGCTGGACCAGAAGCCGGCCGAGGCGAAGACGTCGGAGAAGTTCTCCAGCGACCAGTTGCCGAACAGCCCCATGCCCTGGATGTCGACGAGCTTGGCGTCCTGGAAGGCCAGCAGGACCGTCCAGAGGATCGGGACGATCACGACGACCAGCATCACCAGGAACGTGGGGCTGACGAAGGCCAGGCCGGCGCGGTTCTCGCGGCGGCTCGCGGTCATGGGACGGCGGGCGCGCGGCCGGCCGCCGACGGGCGGGCGGGGGTCCGCGGAGTTCGCCGCGGGGCGGCTGTCGATCGTGGTCATGTGCGGTTTCCTCGGTGAGGGTTCCTCGGGGGGAGAGGGGCCGGCCGGTCAGTCAAGGGAGGTCTTCAGCGCGTCGACTTCTTCGTACGCCTCGCGCGCGGCCTCCCCGGGACTCGTCTGTCCCGAGGTCATCGCGCCGACGGCCTTGGCGACGGGCAGTTCGCCGTTGGTGGCGCCGACGAGCGCGCCCTCGCCCTGGTCGATGCCCCACCGCTTCATGTCGCCGACGCCGGCGACGAGCTGGTCGAGCAGTTCGGAGGAGAAGACCTCCTCCATGGACTTCCTGGTGTCGACGCCCATGTCGCTGGCGCGCCAGGCGTCGAGGTAGCGCTCGGGCTGCCCGGGGGTGCCGGTGCGGACCGGGATCTTGCCCTCGGGCGCCATGCCGAACCAGTCCTCGTAGCCGGCGCTCATCATGTACTCGATGAACTGGGTGGAGGCTTCGGTCTCGGCGGTCTTGGTGGCGAGCCAGGAGGTGATCTCGCCGAACTGGGCGGGGTCCTTGCCGCCGGGGCCCTGGAGCGAGGTGACGATGCCGCTGTTCGCGGCCAGGAACCCGGGGTCGTCCTGGCACTCGGCGCAGCTCGGCATGGCGTCGTTGCGCAGCCCGGCCAGCTCGTCCAGGAGGAACGAGGACCAGATGATCATGCTGGACTGGCCGGCGAAGTAGGTGGCCCGGGTGGTGTCGACGGTCTGCAGCCCGGGCGGGCCGTACTGGCGGGCGAGGGAGTCGTACGTCTCGAAGGCGGTGCGGCACCTCTCGGAGTCCAGGCCGATGCCGCCGTCGCCGCCGACGAGGTCGCAGCCGTTGGCCAGGGCGAGGTCCTCGAAGCTCTGCTGGGTGAAGACGTCGGCGGGGTCGGTGGCGACGGATATCCCGTCGCGGCCCTCGACGTCCAGCGTCTCGGCGGCCTTCAGCAGGCTCGCGTAGTCGTCGGGGACGTCGAGTCCCGCCTCGCGGAACAGGTCCTGGCGGTACGCGACGATCTGCACCCAGGCGTCGGAGGGCACCCCGAGCCGGGTGCCGCCGTCGGCGGTCAGGCGCAGCCCGTTGGCGTCGAAGGTGTCCTCGCCGAGCCGGTCGACGACCTCGGCGGGGATACGGGTGTCCAGCAGCTCGTTGCTGTACATCTGCCAGACCTGGCCGAGCGGTACGGCGCCGATCACGTCGGGCAGGTCGCCTGCGGCGGCGGCCGACATGATGAGCTGCGGGAGCTGGTTCTCGTCCACGCCGACCAGCTCGACCTCGACGCCGGTCTCGTCCTCGAACCGGTCGATGACCTTCTGGGTGCTGGCGATGCGGTCGGTCAGGCTCTCCTCCGACCACACGGTGATCTTCCGGTCGGGCTTGCCCGGACCGGAGGCACCGGTGGCGCAGCCGGCGAGCACACCCATGGCGAGGGTGCTCGCGAGCAGGGCCGAGATCCGCGACCGCCGGGTCCACGTGCGCATGTTCTGATCCTTTGACTGTTCCCTGGATCGACTTAAGCGTTGGCGGACTGCATCACACCACTACTTTTTCATGTTGACAAGACATAAGTCTGAGATATCTTCGACGCAAGTCGTTAACAGCCGTGCCCCCGATCAGCCCAACCGGAGCACCCACCGTGGAACGCGTCGTCCAGTTCACCGCCCCCCGCCAGGTCGAGGTCGCCGAGCACGAGAGCGCCCCGCTGCCGCCAGGCCACCTGCGGGTCCGCACCCGGTACTCGGGCATCTCCGCCGGTACCGAACTCACCGCCTACCGGGGCACGAACCCGTATCTGACCCGCTCCTGGGACCCGGCGGCCCGGCTGTTCCGCGAGGATGCGGCGGGGCTTTCGTATCCGGTCGCCGGCTGGGGCTACTCCGAGGTCGGCGAGGTCACCGAGGTCTCCCCGGAGCTGGCCGGCACCCCCGGCCTGCCCGCGGCAGGCGACCTGGTCTGGGGCATCTGGGGCCACCGCAGCGAGGGCGTGGTGCCCGCCGAGCGGATGGCCGGGCACACGCTGCCCGCCGGGCTCGACCCGCTCGCCGGGTCCTTCGCCAGGGTCGGAGCGATTGCATACAACGCGGTCCTCGCCGCCGGCATCCACGTCGGCGAGGACGTCGCCGTCTTCGGGCAGGGCGTCATCGGGCTGCTCGCCACCCGGCTCGCCGCGCTCAACGGCGGCACTGTGACCGCCGTGGACGCCCTCGGCTCCCGGCTGGAGCGGGCCGCCGAGCACGGCGCGGCCCGTACTCTCAACGCCCGCACCGACGCCGTCGCCGAGGGGATCAGGGCGGCGACCGAGGGGCGGGGCGCCGACGTCGCCATCGAGCTCAGCGGCGCGTACGCGGCGCTGCACGAGGCGGTCCGCTCCGTCGTCGTCGACGGCCGGGTGGTGGCCGCCGGCTTCTACCAGGGCGACGCGGCCGGGCTGCGGCTCGGCGACGAGTTCCACCACAACCGGGTCCGGCTCGTCTGCTCCCAGATCGGCGGCGTCCCACCGGAACTGGCCGGGCGGTGGGACCAGCAGCGGCTGCAGCAGACGTTCCTGCGGCTCGTCGCCGACGGCCGCGTCGAGGTGCTGCCGCTGGTCAGCCACGTGGTGCCGGCGGCGGCGGCGGCGGACGCGTACGCCCTGCTCGACGAGCGGCCGGAAGCCGCGCTCCAGGTCGTCCTGGAGTTCTGAGGACCGCCGTGCCCGACCCCGCACCCCGCTCCGCGCACCCGCGCACACCCCCAGGCAGAAAGGCCGACCGCCCCGCCATGTTCTCCCTCGCGGCCCAGGAACAACTGCTGCCCGGCGACACCCTCCAGCAGAAGTGGGAGTTCGCGCAGGCCGCCGGCTACGACGGCATCGAGCTGCGCGCCCAGGGCGACCTGCGCTTCGCCGCCCGGCTGCCCGAGCTGAAGCGGGCACTCGCCGACGGCGTCGTCATGCCCACCGTCTGCGTCGACATGCTGCACTTCTTCGGCGCCTTCGACGCCGAACGGCGCCGGGACGCGGTGGCGCAGATGAAGTCGCAGCTCTCGGTGATCGCCGACATCGGCGGCGTCGGCGCGCAGACGCCCGCGTCGTACGGGATGTTCTCCCGCCGGCTGCCGCCCTTCACCCCGCCGCGCGACGAGGCGGGCGACCGCGCCGTGCTGCTCGACGGGCTGGCCGAACTGGGCGAGCACGCGCGCCGCGAGGGCGTCGCGCTCTTCCTGGAGCCGCTGAACCGCTACGAGGACCACATGGTCAACCGGCTGGCGCAGGCCACGGAACTCATCCGCGCCGCCGGCCTGGACAGCGTGCGGATCGGCATCGACAGCTACCACATGAACATCGAGGAGGCCGACCCCGCCGCCGCGATCCTCGACAACGCGCCCTGGATCGGGCACGCGCAGGTCTCCGACTCCAACCGCTTCCAGCCGGGCGCCGGCCATCTCGACTGGCCCGCCTGGCTCGGCGCGCTCGGCGCCGCCGGATACACCGGCTGGCTCGCCGCCGAGTGCCGGCTGACCGGCGACCCGGCGGCGGCCGTCGCCGCCGTGCCCGGGTTCCTGCGCAGGGCCGGCGCATGACGGCCGCGCCCGCGGAGGGGCGGGGCGCGACGGCGCTGACGGCGGCGCCCGGCGGCGGGACGGGCGCCGGGGGGTCCTGGCCCGTACGCGCGGACGACCCGTGGCGGGCCGCGGCGGCGGTGCTGCTGGGCAACTGGACGGGGACGTCCACCGTGCCTTCGCGCACGCTGTACCCGCACCAGTGGAGCTGGGACTCGGCCTTCGTCGCGATCGGGCTGCGGCACCTGTCGCCGCGGCGGGCGCAGCGGGAGCTGGAGATGCTGCTCGGCGCCCAGTGGGGCGACGGCCGCATCCCGCACATCGTCTTCAACCCGGCCGTGCCGCACGCCGCGTACTTCCCCGGCCCGGACTTCTGGCGCTCGGCGGGCTCCCCCGCCGGCGCCGGAGGCGGGACCGCCGGTCCGGGCGCGGGGGCCCGGGCCGGCGCCCCGGCGCACACCCAGACCTCCGGCATCGTGCAGCCCCCGGTGCACGCGCTCGCCGCGCTGCTGGTGCACCGGGCGGACCCGGCGGCCTCCGCACGCCGCGGCTTCCTGGCCCGCGTCTACCCGCGGCTGCTCGCCTGGCACCGCTACCTCACCGAGGACCGCGACCTGGGCGGCGCCGGGCTGGCCGCGATCGTCCACCCCTGGGAGTCCGGGATGGACAACAGCCCGTGCTGGGACGGCCTGCTGGCCCGGATCGAACCGGCCCCGGCGGCGTCGTTCCGCCGCGCGGACCTCGACCACGGCGATCCGGCGGACCGGCCGACCGACCTGGACTACGGGCGGTACGTGCGGCTCGCCGCCGACTACCGCGACGCGGGCTACGCGGACGCGGGGGTGCGGCACGGCTTCGCCGCCGAGGACCCGTGTGTGAACGCGCTGCTGATCGCCTCGGAGGAGGCGATGGCGGAGATCGCGGCGGAGCTGGGCGCCGACCCGGGCGGGCACCGGGAGCGGGCCGCGCGGCTGACGGAGGCGCTGGTGGCCCGGCTGTGGGACGCGGACGCGGGCATCTTCCGCAGCCGCGACCTGCGGGCGGACCGGGCCGTCGAGGAGTACAGCGTCGCCGGGCTGACCCCGCTGCTCGCCCCGGGACTGCCGCCCGCGGTGGCACGGACGCTGCGGGACACCCTGGCAGGCGCGCACTTCCGCCTCGGGGAACTGCCGCTGGTCGCGTCGTACGACCTGGAGGGCAGGGCGTTCGACCGCACCCGGTACTGGCGCGGGCCCGCGTGGTTCAACACCGCCTGGCTGCTGGAGCGCGGCCTGCGCGGGCACGGCTCCGCCGCGACGGCGGACGCGCTGCGGCACGCGGTGCTCACCGGGGCGGCGGCGTCGGGGTTCGCGGAGTACGTCGACCCGCTGACGGGCGCGGCCAGGGGCGCGCGGGGCTTCAGTTGGACGGCGGCACTGGCGCTGGACCTGGCGTCGTCCGGCGGGGAGTGGCCGGGGGCGGGCGGGCGATGAGCGGCGGACGGGTCCTGCTCGCGCGCGACGGTACGTTCGCGGCGCTCACCCCGGGCGGCGGCGTCACGGGCCGCCGCGGTACGTCCCCCGACGGGCTGTTCCGCCACGACGCCCGGCACCTGAGCCGCTGGCGGCTGACGGTCGACGGCGCGGAACCCGCGGTCCTCACCCCGGCCCGCGACGGCTCGGTCCCGGCCACGTGCGTCCTCACGCCGCCGGCCGGCCGCGACGCCCCGGCCCCGTACACCGTCTTCCGCGAACAGGCCGTCGCCTCCGGCCTCCTGCTGGAGCGCCTCCGCCTGGTCAGCAACAGCCCGGACCGGGTGACGGCCCGGCTGGAGCTGCTGGCGGACGCGGACTTCGCGGACCAGTTCGAGCTGCGGTCGGACGGCCGCGCGTACGCCCGCCCGCCGGAGGCGGCGTGGGAGGCCGGGGAGCGGCCGGACGGCGTGGAGTTCACGTACCGCCGCGGCGAGGGATGGCTGTCCCGTACGACGGTGAGGTGCGACCCGCCGCCGGACGGGGTGACGCAGGCGGACTGTCCCGGCACCGACGCCGGCACCGCCCGGCTGCTCGGGTGGACGCTGACCCTCCCGCCGCACGGCGCCGCGGAGCTGGCGCTGCGCGTCGAGGCCCGCCCGCACGGCGCGCTCCCCGTCGCGGACACGGCGACCCCGGCGCAGGCGGCCGCCGAACTCCGCGCCGGGATCGAGGCGTTCACCCACCCGCCGGCGGCAGCGGACACCGCCTCCCTCTCCCCCGCCGAGCGCGCCGCGCTCCGGCGGGCCTGCGCGCACGGGCTCGCCGACCTCGCGCTGCTGCGCGTGCCCGCCGCCGGGCCCCGTGGCGAGGAACTCTCCGTGCCGGGCGCGGGGATTCCGTGGTTCCTCACGGTCTTCGGCCGCGACTCCGTGCTGACCTCCCTCTTCGCGCTGCCCTACCGTCCCGCCCTCGCCCGCGACACCCTCCTCGCGCTCGCCGCCACCCAGGGCACCCGGCACGACGCCTTCTCCGCCGAGCAGCCGGGACGCATCGCGCACGAGGTGCGCCACGGCGAGCTGGCCGCCTTCCGGCAGGTGCCGTACGGGCGTTACTACGGCTCCGTCGACGTCACCCCCCTCTTCCTCGTCCTGCTCCAGGCGTACGCCGAGGCCACCGCGGACTCCGCGCTCGCCGTGCGGCTGGAGCCGCAGGCGCGGGCCGCCGTGGAGTGGATGCTGGGCGACGGCGGGCTGGCCGAGCGGGGGTGGCTGGTCTACACGCCCGATCCCGGCGGTCTTGTCAACCAGAACTGGAAGGACTCCGCGGGCGCGATCTGCTTCGCGGACGGCACCCAGGCCGAGGGGCCCATCGCCGTCGCGGAGGCGCAGGGCTACGCGTACGACGCCCTCGTCCGCACCGCACTGCTCGCCCGCGGCGTCTGGGGCGACGCCCCGTACGCCGACCGCCTCGACGCCCTCGCCGCCGGGCTGCGCGACCGCTTCCACCGTGACTTCTGGCTGCCCGCGCAGGATTTCCCCGCGCTGGCGCTCGACGGCCGGGGCCGTCAGGTGGACGCGCTCGCCTCGGACGCCGGCCACCTGCTGTGGTCCGGGATCCTGGACCGGGAACGCGGGGAGCGCACCGGGCGGCGGCTGCTCGCCGGCGACTTCTTCTCCGGCTGGGCCGTGCGCACGCTGGCGGCCGGTCAACGGCCGTACCACCCGCTGTCGTACCATCGCGGGAGCTGCTGGCCGCATGACAACGCCGTCATCGTCCTCGGTCTGGCCCGCTACGGGCTCGGCGCCGAGGTCCGCACGCTGACCCGGGGGCTCCTGGCCACCGCGGAGGCGCACGGCTGGCGGCTGCCGGAGGTGCTGGCCGGTTACGCACTCAGCGACCACCCGGCACCCGTACCGTATCCACACGCCTGCTCCCCGCAGGCGTGGGCGGCCGCCACGCCGCTGGCGCTGCTCACCGCAGTCTCCGGGGGCGGCGGAACCTGACGCCCGCCGCCCCCGGTCCCCCACTTCCGCGCCCCGCCCGCGCCTGACCCCGCGCGCCGGCGGGGCGCGGCGCCGTGCACCGGCCGGCCGCCGCGGCGCTCAGCGCCCGGCGGTCACTGCTCTTCCTCCGCGTCCTCCTCCGCCAGCATCGCCCGCGCCCGCGCCGCCCGTACCGCGGCCGAGAGACTGGCGATGTCGTACGCGCCGTGGTGGCGGCGCCCGTTGACGAAGAACGTCGGCGTGCCCGCGACCCCGCTGAGGTCCGCGGACTCCGTGTCCGCCGTGACCCGGCCCGCGCCGCTGCCGGCCTGCAGCGACCGGCGGAACCGCTCGACGTCCAGCCCCAGGTCCGCCGCGTGCTCCAGCAGGTCCCGCGGCGTCAGCCGGTCCTGTGCGGCGAGCAGCCGGTCGTGCATGGGCCAGAACGCGTCCTGCTCGGCCGCCGCCTCCGCGGCCTCGGCGGCGAGCTGGGCGCGCGGGTGCACGTCGGTGAGCGGCAGGTGGCGCCAGACGTAGCGGATGTCGCCGAAGTCGGCGAGGAGTTCGCGTACGACGGGCTCGGCCCTGCCGCAGTACGGGCACTCGAAGTCGCCGTACTCGACGACCGTGACGGGCGACTCCAGCGGGCCGCGGATGTGGTCGCGCTCGTGGTCGACGGGCACGGCGAGGTCCACGACGACGGGCGTGGTGCCCAGGAGCGCGCGGATGCGCCGCGGCTTCGGCAGCCGGGCGGTGGCGAGGGCGACGAGCGCGGTCACGACACCCGAGCAGACGACGGCGGTGAGGATCCCGATCTTCGCCTGGGCGAGCTGCTCGCCGTGGAACGCCTTCGTGGCGATCAGCAGCGCGACCGTGAACCCGACGCCGGCGATCGTGCCCCCGCCGGCGACCGCCGCCCAGCCGACCGGCGGGCGCGTCCGGCCGCGGCTCAGCCACGCCGTCAGCGCGGTGGCGCCGACGATGCCGATCGGCTTGCCGAGCACGTACGCCGCCAGGATGCCCAGCGTCACGGGCGAGGTGAACGCGCGTGACAGCAGCCCGCCGTCGAGCTGGATACCGGTGTTGGCCAGGGCGAACAGCGGCACGATCAGATAGCTGCTCCACGGGTGGTAGATCCGCTGCAGCCGCTCGTTCGGGGAGATCGCCGAGGCGATGCCCTGCCGCGCCTCCCGCTCCAGCTCCGAGGTGGGCTGCTCCCGGAACGAGCGGAACAGCCCGCTGGCCCGCTCCAGCTCGCTGCGCGGCGCGGGATAGGCGTACGTGGCGAGCCCGATGAGCAGCCCGACGACGACCGGGTCGATGCCGGACTCCACGAAGGCAACCCACATCGCGACGCCGAGCAGCGCGTAGACGGCGCCACGCCTGCTGCGGGCGGAGCGCAGGACCAGGATCGCCGCGAAGAACACCACGCCGGCGAGCAGCGCGGGCCAGGTCACGGAGCTGCTGTAGACGAAGGCGATGACGGCCAGGGCGACGAAGTCGTCGACGACGGTGATGGTGAGGACGAAGGTGTACAGCCGCCGCGGGAACCGCTTGCCGAGGAGGGCCAGCACGCCGAGGGCGAAGGCGGTGTCGGTGGACATCGCGACACCCCAGCCGGAGGCGGAGGAGTTGCCGGCGTTGATGCTCAGGTAGATGAGCACCGGTACGAGCATCCCGGCGACGCCGGCGACGAACGGCAGCGTCATCCGGTGCCGTTCCCGCAGCTCCCCCATGTCGAACTCGCGCCGCGCCTCCAACCCGACGACCAGGAAGAACAGCGTCATCAACCCGGTGTTGACCCACTCGCGCAGGTCCATGCCGAGACCGCGGTCGCCCAGCTCGACGGACAGGTGGGTGTGCCAGAAGTCCGCGTAGCTGCCGGGTGCGGCGTTCGCCCAGACGAGGGCGATGACCGCGGCGGCGACGAGGAAGGTGGCGCTGCCGCTCTCGGTGCGGATGAACGTCCAGCGGGCCGAGGTGGTCGGACCGGCGTCCGTCGTCCGGTCGGCGGGCGGGGCGGCGTCCGGCTGCGGCATGCTCGGTCTCTCTCGTCTCGCGAACCGTGGTCGACGCGAGGACGTGGGGCGCCGCCGTGGACCGATGTTACGCGCCGCGCACGCCCTGCCCCCGGTGCGCGGCGCTCCGGCACGGCGCCGAGGTCACCGCAGGTCCGGGGACCGGGTGTCTTCGGTCCAGCCCATGGTGCGCTGGACTGCTTTGTGCCAGTTGTTGTATTCGCGGTCGCGGGTTTGGGTGTCCATGCGGGGGGTCCATTCGGCGGCGCGGCGCCAGTTGGCGCGCAGGGCGTCGGTGTCGGGCCAGTAGCCGACGGCGAGCCCGGCGGCGTAGGCGGCGCCGAGGCAGGTGGTTTCGGCGACGAGGGGGCGGACGACGGGGGCGTCGAGGACGTCGGCGAGGGTTTGCATGAGGAGGTTGTTGGCGGTCATGCCGCCGTCGACCTTCAGGGAGGTGAGTTCGACACCGGAGTCCTTGGTCATGGCGTCGACGATCTCGCGGGTCTGCCAGGCGGTGGCTTCCAGTACCGCCCGTGCCAGGTGCGCCTTCGTCACGTAGCGTGTGAGTCCCGCGATGACGCCGCGGGCGTCGTCGCGCCAGTAGGGGGCGAACAGGCCGGAGAAGGCGGGTACGAAGTAGGCGCCGCCGTTGTCCTCGACGCTCAGGGCGAGGGTTTCGATTTCGGCGGCGGTGGAGATGATGCCCATCTGGTCGCGCATCCACTGCACCAGTGCCCCGGTGATCGCGATGGATCCTTCCAGGGCGTAGACGGCGGGTGCCTGGCCGATGCGGTAGCCGACGGTGGTCAGCAGGCCGTTTTCTGAGTGGACGGGTTCGCCGGCGGTGTTCATCAGCAGGAAGGTGCCGGTGCCGTAGGTGGATTTGGCTTCGCCCTGGGCGAAGCAGGTCTGCCCGAACAGTGCCGCTTGCTGGTCGCCCAGTGCGGAGGCGACGGGTACTGCGGTCAGGGTGCCGGAGGTGGCGTGGCCGTAGACCTCGGCGGAGGAGCGGATTTCGGGGAGGACTGCTTGGGGGACGCCCATGGCCTGGCAGATGGCGGGGTCCCAGTCGAGGGTTTCGAGGTTCATGAGCATGGTGCGGGAGGCGTTGGTGACGTCGGTGACGTGGACGCCGCGGCCGGGGCCTCCGGTGAGGTTCCAGATGACCCAGGAGTCCATGGTGCCGAAGAGGATGTCGCCTGCTTCTGCGCGGGCGGGCAGGCCCGGGGTGTTGTCGAGGAGCCAGCGGATTTTGGGGCCGGCGAAGTAGGAGGCGAGGGGCAGGCCGGTGGTGGCGCGGAAGCGGTCCTGGCCTTCGGTGCCGCCCAGTTGCCGGCAGAGTTCGGCGGTGCGGGTGTCTTGCCAGACGATGGCGTTGGCGACGGGTTCGCCGGTGTTCTTGTCCCAGAGCAGGGTGGTTTCGCGTTGGTTGGTGATGCCGATGGCTTTGACGTCGGCGCGGGTGATGCCGGCTTTGGCGACGGCGCCGTCGACGACCTGCTGGACGTTGCGCCAGATCTCGGTGGCGTTGTGCTCGACCCAGCCGGGCCTGGGGAAGATCTGCTCGTGTTCCTTCTGGTCCACCGACACGATCCGGCCATCGGTGTCGAACACGATGCACCGGCTCGAAGTCGTCCCCTGATCGATAGCCGCAATGAACGGGCCGGGGCGCTGCGGGGAGGGGGCGCTGTAATCGTCGGTCACGGTCTGCTCCTGCTCCGAAACGTCGCATCGGTCGCCGGGACCGTGCCGCTGCGCCGGCACCCCGGCCCGTGGTGAGTACATGACCAGTGCGGAAACCCGCCGTCAACGACGCCCTGCCGACATTGTCGAACGAATCTGCTGCACCCCGCTTTCACCGGCGGGGCGCGGAGGCTTATGGTCGGCGCGTGCCAGGTCCGGTTCAGTCGGTTGAACGCGCGGCGGCGATACTGCACTTGCTGGCGCGCGGTTCCGGCCGCCTCGGGGTCAGCGAGCTGTCCGGGTCGCTGGGCCTGGCGAAGGGCACGGTGCACGGGCTGCTGCGGACGCTGCAGCAGGTGGGATTCGTCGAGCAGGACCGCGACACCGGCAAGTACCGGATCGGCGACACGCTCCGTGATCTCCGCTCGGGCCACGTCGACGCCAACGAGCTCCGCTCCCGCGCCCTGAACTGGGCCGACGGGCTGGCCGCCAGAAGCCGCGAGGCGGTGCGCATCGGCGTCCCCGCCGACGGCCGGGTCCTCGTCGTCCATCACGTCTTCCGGCCCGGCGACCCGCAGCAGACCCTCGACGTGGCCACGACGCTGCCGGCGCACGCGACCGCGCTGGGCAAGGTGCTGCTCGCGTACGACGTGAACACCCCGGCGGTGCTGGGCGGCGAGCCCCCGGCCGCGTACACGCCCAGGACGCTGACCGCGCCCGCGGTGCTCCTGGCGGAGCTGCGGCGGGTGCGCGAGGCGGGCTGGGCCGGCGAGCACGGCGAACGGCGCCTGGAGGAGGCGGGGATCGCGGCGCCGCTGCGCGGCCCGGGCGGTCTCGTCGTCGGCGCGCTCGGCATCTCGGGACCGGCCGAGCGGCTCTGCGAGCGCTCCGGCACGCTGCGCGAGGACCTGGTGGGGCTGGTGCTCGGCACGGCCAGGTCGGTGTCGCGGGACCTGGGCGCGTCCCGGCGGTGACGGCCGCGCGGGACCGAGGAGACGAGACGGGCCGTCCGGGCGGGGCGGCCGGTACGGAGCGGGGGCGGCGTGGTGCAGCGGTACGTGATGTCGGTGGACCAGGGCACGACGTCCACCCGGTGCATCCTCTTCGACGCCCAGGGCCGGCTGGTCTCCGTGGTGCAGCGCGAGCACAAGCAGTACTTCCCGCGGCCCGGCTGGGTGGAGCACGACGCCGTGGAGATCTGGCGGAACCTGCGCCGGATCGTGCCGCGGACGCTGGCGGAGGCGGGCGCAGACGCCGGCCAGGTCGTCGCGCTGGGCATCGCCAACCAGCGGGAGACGACGGTGCTGTGGGACCGGCACACCGGACGCCCGGCCGCCCGCGCCGTCGTCTGGCAGGACACCCGTACCGACGAGCTGGCGGCGCGGCTGGCCCGGGACCCGCGCGCCGACCGGGTGCGCGCGCTCTGCGGGCTGCCGCTGGCCACGTACTTCTCCGCGCCGCGGATCCGCTGGCTGCTGGACTCCACCCCGGGGCTGCGGGAGCGGGCGGAGCGCGGCGACGTGCTGTTCGGCACGATGGAGAGCTGGCTGATCTGGAACCTGACCGGCGGGCCCGCGGGCGGGCTGCACATCACCGACGTCACCAACGCCAGCCGCACGATGCTGATGAACCTGCGCTCCCTGTCGTGGGACGACGAGCTGCTGGACTTCTTCGGGGTGCCGAAGGCGATGCTGCCGGAGATCCGCTCCTCCACGCAGACGTACGGCACGACCACCACCGTCGTCCCCGGCATCCGTATCGCCGCGGCGCTCGGCGACCAGCAGGCGGCGCTCTTCGGCCAGACCTGCTTCGCGCCCGGCGAGGCCAAGTGCACGTACGGCACGGGCAGTTTCCTGCTGCTCAACACCGGCGAGACCCCGGCGGCCTCCCGGCACGGGCTGCTGACGACCGTCGGCTTCAAGATCGGGGACGAGCCGGCGGTGTACGCGCTGGAGGGCTCGATCGCGGTGACGGGGTCGCTGGTGCAGTGGTTCCGCGACGGGCTGCGGCTGATCGGCAGCGCGCCGGAGATCGAGACGCTGGCGCAGACCGTCGACGACAACGGCGGCTGCTACATCGTGCCGGCGTTCTCGGGGCTGTTCGCGCCGCACTGGCACAGCGAGGCGCGGGGCGTGATCGCCGGGCTCACCTCGTACATCACCAAGGGGCATCTGGCGCGGGCGGTGCTGGAGGCGACGGGCTGGCAGACGCGGGAGGTGGTGGACGCGATGAACGCCGACTCGGGTCTGGCGCTCTCCGGCCTGCGCGTCGACGGCGGCATGACGGCGGACAATTTGCTGATGCAGTTCGTCGCCGACGTCCTCGACGTGCCCGTCGTCCGGCCGATGATGGCGGAGACGGTCTCGCTGGGCGCGGCGTACGCGGCGGGTCTCGCGGTCGGCTACTGGCCGGACCTGGAGGGGCTGCGGCGCAACTGGCACCGGGCGGCGCAGTGGCTGCCGCGGATGCCGGAGAGCCGCAGATCCGCGGAGTACGCCAACTGGCGCCACGCGGTGGGCCTGACGTTCGGCTGGACCCGTCCCGCGGAGAGCCCGCCGCCGTCGGGGGCCGACGTGGTCGACCTGGTGCTGGCCGACCACCGCAGGGTGGAGCACCTGCTGAGCGCGCTGCGCAGCGAGGAGGCGGACCGGCGCGCCGTGCTGCACGAGCTTGCGGGGCTGCTGGTGGCGCACGTCGAGGCCGGCCGGGCGGCGGCGCACGCCGGGACCGGCGCGACGGCGTACGCGCTCTGCCCCGACGACGCCGGCCACGGTCCGGCGGCGCTCGCACGCGCCCTGCTGGCGCTGCTGCGTATGGACGAGCCCGCCGGGCCGGAGTTCGACACCGCGCTGGACCGTCTGGGAACCGTCGCCGCCGGGCACATCGCCGCCGGCGAGCGCGTCCACCTCAACGCGCTGCGCCGCGGCGCCTCCGCGCAGGAGCGCGCCGCCCTGGGCCGCGCGTACGCCGTGGCGCGCGGACGGCTGCGCGCCTCCGGCTGCGACAGCGCGGCCCGGGTCGCGGCGCTGGCGGGCGAGTCCGTGCCGTAGCCGCGCGCCCCCGTGGCGCTGCGGTCAGGCGCCGGCGGTGCCGCGGCCGGTGACGAGGTCGTCGAAGTCCCCTTCCTTGGCGGCCCGCAGGAACGCGGCCAGCCCCGCGGTCCCGTAGACCAGCGCGGGGCCCTGCGGGTCCCGCGAGTTGCGGACCGCGACCTCCCCGCCGGACAGCCCGGCCAGCTCCACGCACTCGCCGTTGGGGTTGCTGTGGTGGCTCTTGCGCCACTCGACGTTCCCCAGCCGGCCCGCGGACACACCGTTCTCGACCTGCATGGCTGCTCCTTCCAACTGATCTTCCGCGTACTGTACTTGCGTCTGTGCTTGCGGATGCACTTACAGATGAAATTTCATTCGGCTGTCACCGAGCGCTCGGAGCGCGGTGGCACACGGTGATCGAATCCGGCCGAACTGCCGTACGGGAGCAGGTGGAAAGCCCCGGCGGACGGCGGGGTTCCGGGGGCTGCGGAGGGGGTGCGGGCGGCGGGCCCCGTCAGGTGGTGTGCAGGAGCTGCCGCAGGAACGTGTCGGTGTCCGTCAGCTCCGTGGCCGGCGCCGCCAGCCGGTCGACGGCCAGCCGGTGCCGCTCGACGTCGTCGGCGTCGTCGAGGTAGAGCGCGCCGGTGAGCTGCTCCAGGTACGCGATGTCCGGCAGGTCCGCCTCGGCGAAGCGCAGCAGCGTCACCGAGCCGGCCAGCACCGTCGCGGCGGAGGTCTGCAGCGGCACGACGTGCACCGCGATCTCCGGGAACTCCGCGCTGGACAGCCGGATCAGATGGCGTAGCTGCTCGCGCATCACCGCGGGGCCGCCCACGCTGCGGCGCAGCGCGCCCTCGTCGATGAGCTGCCAGCAGCGCGGCGGGTCCTGCCTGGCGAGGAGCTGCTGCCGGCGCTCCAGCAGGTCGACGCGGCGGGCCACGGCGTTGGCGCTGTCGTCGGGGTACGTCAGCCGCGCCAGCGCGGCGGCGTAGGCGGGGGTCTGGAGCAGGTCGGGCACGCGGTGCGACTGGTAGCCGCGGATGAGCGTCGCGCCCTCTTCGAGCCCGAGGTACGTTTCCAGCCAGCGCGGCGTCAGATCGCCGTACTGCTGCCACCAGCCGGGGGTGTTGGCGCCGCGGGCCAGCGCGAGGTACGTTTCGCGCTCCCGGATGTCGGTGACCGCGTAGAGCGTCAGCAGGTCCGCGATGTCGCGCTCCTTGCAGCCGCCCTGGCCGCGTTCGAGCCGGCTCATCTTGGGCACCGAGGCCCGGATGGCCTGCGCCGCCGCGTCGAGTCCGACGCCGCGCCTGACGCGCAGCCTGCGCAGCCGGGAGCCGAGGACGATCCGCCGGATCGTGGGCCCGCCCCGGCCGGGGTCCACGCCGCCCCCGGGCAGCCGGCGCCCGCCGGCCACCGGTACTGACCCCGCCATCTCCCCTCCCCCGCCGGTCGGTTCACCATCCCGTCGCCAGCGCGGAATCATACCCGCCCGGGGCCTCTTTCCCGAACCTTCGTCCGGTTTTCGCCTACCGGATCGGAGGTGGACTCGTTGCTTCCGGACCGGGCGGGGCAGCGGAGGAGATCAGCTCCTGGCGCCCGGTTCGTCCGCGGACTCGTGCCAGCCCCCGACGACGATCCGGGCGAGCCGGCCGAAGAACCAGAAGACCAGCACGCCGAAGAGCGAGGAGACCAGCACCGCCGCGAGCAACTGCTCGGACTGCAGCCGCGACTGGTAGAGGTCGATCAGCACCCCGATGCCCGGCTGCCCCTGGCGGAAGAAGAAATCGCCGACGATGGCGCCGACCACGGACATCCCGGCGGCGATCCGCAGCCCGGTGAAGATGTGCGGCAGCGCGGCGGGCAGTTGGAGCTTCCACAGCCGCGTCAGCCGGCCGGCGTGCTGGAGCCGGAACAGGTCGTGGTACGAGGAGTCGGCGGAGCGGATGCCGAAGAGCGTGCTGGTGAGGATGGGGAAGAAGGCGATGATGACGCAGACGAGCACCCGGGTGGAGAACCCGTAGCCCCACCAGAAGCCGAAGAGCGGGACCAGGGCGAGGATCGGCGTCACCTGGAGCACGACGAAGTACGGGAAGAGGGAACGTTCCAGCCACCGGGCCTGGCTCATCAGGATCGCCATCGCGATCGCCCCGACCGCCGAGATGAGCAGCCCCAGCGAGGCGACCTGCGCGGACAGCAGCAGGGCGTCGAGGAGTTCGGCGCGGTTGTCGCCGTCGAGGAACCCCACCCGCACCACGTCGTGCGGCGGCGGAAAGAGGAAGCGCCGGTCCTCGGCCAGCACCACCATGCTGATCAGGTACCACACGCCCACGGCGGCACCGGCCACCAGCACGGCGGGCAGCCTCCGGAGCAGCGGGCGCAGGTTCATGGCTTGACGGCCACCAGCGTGTAGGCGTTTCCCTCGGTACGGTCCGGGTGCCGGGGGCGCCAGCGGTGCGCGACCACGACGCCGGGGTCGACCGTCTCCCACCCGTCGGTGATCCGCTCCAGCTCGGCGCGGCCGCGCTCCACCATCGGCGTCGCCCCGCGCGCCCACGCCTTGGTGAGCAGGCTGACCCGGGAGTCGAGTTCGGCCGATATCTGGGACGCGGCGAGGTAACTGCCCGGGACGACCCCGCGGCGGACCCGCGCCACCAGGTCCGCCGGGTCCTCCTCGTCGAGCAGGAAGTGCAGCAGCCCGACCATGAGCACGGCCACGGGCCGGTCGAGGTCCAGCACGGCGCGGGTGTCCGGGTGGGTGAGGATCAGCTCGGGTTTCCGGACGTCGCCGGCGAAGGCGACGGTCAGGATCCCGTCGCTGTGCAGGGCCTGCATGTGCGCCACGGCGACCGGGTTGTAGTCGACGTAGACGATCCGGGTGTCGGGGGCGATGCCGTGCGCGATCTCGTGGACGTTGGGCATGCGCCGTTGCGGCAGGCCGCAGCCGATGTCGAGGATCTGGCGGATGCCGGCCTCCCCGACCAGGTAGCGCACGGCCCGTTCCAGGAAGAGCCGCTGGGCGCGTACGCGCATCTTCACGTCCGGCATGAAGGTGGACTCGACCTCGTCCACCAGCGCGCGGTCCGGGCCGAGGTTGTCGCTGCCGCCGAGGTGGTAATCGTACGTGCGGGAGGCGTGGGGGGCCGTGGGGTCGGGCAGGGGCGACGTGCCGTGGGGGCCGTCGGCTATGCCGTTGTCGCTCATGTTCCTCTCCGCATCGGCCGCGTACGGCCGTGGCTGTGCCGGCCCGCACCGCGGTGCGGGCCGGGAGGGCAGCGTACTCCACCGCGCCGCCGGGGCCCGCGGTGCGCGGGCCCGGCGGTCGGGCGGCTGGTCATCCGCCGTGTCCGACGGCGGGGTCGAGGAACTCGTTGGTCACGACGTCCGCGGGCTTCAGGCCGTCCTTCACGGGCTTCTTCTGCTCGGCGAAGATCGGCTCGCCGATGTCGATGATCTCCTGGACCCGCCCGGTCTCGAAGTTCCCGACGGTGGTGTCCTCGCCCTCGGCGTCGTCCGAGGCGATGCCGAGCTTCTTCATCTCGCCGATGCCGTACTTCGCGATGCCCTCGGTGAGCACGTCGCCGCCCTTGTACTGCTCGGCGATGTCCACGATGGTGGCGATGGCCGCGTCCGGGTCGCGGAGGTAGTCGACCTGCGACTGCTGGATGACCGGGATCAGCTTCTCAAGGCAGGGCGCCAGTTCGGCCTTCGCCTCGGGGCGGACGACGAGGGAGGGCCCGTAGATCGGGTAGCCGGCCTCGTAGACGAGCTGGCCCTTGATCGGCTTCATCCAGTCGTCGATCTCGTTCTCGAACATGTACGGGTCCTCGGCCGCGTACCCCGAGGAGGCGAGCTTGCCGCCGGAGGCCACGAACCGCGCGGGCGAGCCGTCGAAGGAGCCGTCCACCTGGTCCTTCTTGAGGATCCCGGTGCCGGTCAGATACTCCATGTACGTGTCACCGCCGGAGTACAGCACGGTGGTGCCCGACTTGCCGACGTCCTCGATGGTCTCGAACTCCGGGTAGGTCTCCGGGTCCCAGTAGATCATCGTCGGGTCCTTCTCCAGCAGCGCCAGCACCGCGGTGGTGGGCTGGGTGGCGGAGAGCTGGACGATCTCGTCGAAGCCGCCGACCACCCCGAGGTCGATGTCCTCGTCCGTGTACATCTGCGCGGAGGTGGCGGCGAAGCCGATCGCCGGGCCGCCGGCGCGCAGTTCGAGCGAGATGCCGGTGTCCTTGCCGTCGGCGACCAGCGGTGCGGTGGCCCGCTTCTGGTCGGCGTCCACCTCGGGTTCGTCACCGAGGAGCGCGTACAGCGGGCCGAAGGCGGTGGCGTTGGGGAGCCACGACGTCTGCACGGTCACGGTCTCGGGGCACACGCCGGCCAGGGAGCCCGCGCCGCTCTTCGCCGCGGGCGCCGACTCCTTGCCGCCGGCCTCGCCGTCCCCGTCGTCCCCGCAGGCGGCGGTGGTGAGCAGCACGCCGGCGACGAGCGGCAGGGCTAAGGAGCGCAGGTGACTCTTCAGGGGCATCGGGGGTTCCTCCGGAGGGGGTCGGGGGCCGGTCGGTTCTTCGTGCGGTGCTCAGCGGGCGGAGGCGCGCATGCAGGCGGACACCTCGGCCGCGATGCGGTTCAGCTCGGGGTCGTAGCGCAGGCTCTCGGTCCGCGGATAGCCGAACGGGACGGTGAACTCGCCGCAGACGCGCCCGGGCCGGGGGGACATCACCAGGACCCTGGTGGACAGGTAGACCGCCTCCAGCACGGAGTGCGTGACGAAGACGGCCGCGAACCGCTCGGCGGCGAAGAGCCGCAGCAGGTCGTCGTCCAGCCGCTCGCGGGTGATCTCGTCCAGGGTGCCGAACGGCTCGTCCAGCAGGAACAGCTCGGGGCGCAGCGTGAGGGAGCGGGCCAGGGAGACGCGCATGCGCATGCCGCCCGACAGCGCGCGGGGCCGGTGGCCGGCGAAGTCGGTGAGGCCGACCAGCTCCAGCGCGGCGTCGGCGCGCTTGCGCCGCTCGGCGCGCGGGACGCCGCGCAGTTCGCCGAAGAGCTCGACGTTCGTGCGCACCGAGCGCCAGGGCAGCAGGGTCGGGTCCTGGAAGACGTAGCCGAGGCGGTCGGCGCGTGCGGCCACGGCGCCGGCGGTGGGCTGGACGAGGCCCGCGGCGATGCGCAGCAGGGTGGTCTTGCCGCAGCCGGAGGGGCCGACGACGGACACGAACTCGCCGGCGCCGACGTCGAGGTCGACGGGGTCGAGCGCGCGGGTGCCGTCGGGGAACTGCTTCTCGACGGCGCCGAGGGAGAGGACGGGTCCCGTACCGGACACGGGTGCGGCCTCGTCGGCGTCAGCGACGGTCATGGGCCCACCTCCCGGCGCCCCGGCGGGTGGTCAGGACCGCCGGGCAGGTTCCTGCGCCGCGGCGGGCGCCGCGGGCTCGGGGCCACAGAGGCTACGGGATGGGAACGCGCGCCGGTACGCGGGGTGCCCTCCGGGCGACGGACGGGGAAGAGGGCACCCCGCGATCCGGGTCAGCGCTCGTCGTGCGGGTGGCCCGGGTGGGCCGTGCGCTGCCAGACGTCCAGCAGCCGGGCGGCCGAGCCGCCGATCGGGCCGACGGCGTCGGCGAGGACGTCCGGTGCGGGCAGCCGCGCGGAGGTGACGGCCGGCACCGCCTCCGCCGGGTCGTCGATGGTCGAGGAGCACACCGCCAGCAGGTAGTCCGGCACCGTCAGCCCGGCGCCGGTGACGCCGACCAGCGGCACCCCGGCCGCCGCGACCAGCGGGAAGACGGTGCCCGGGATGCCGACCGCCGCCTCCGCCCGCGCGGCGGCCTGGAGCGACGGCACGTCGCTGATCTCGTACGCGTCCCACAGCTTGGGGTCCTCGCGCGGGTGCAGCCCCACCAGGATCCGCTTGCCCGCGGCCTGCAGCTTCCCGGCCGCGGCGAGCAGCAGTTCGGTGCCGGGCGCGGCGCCGCCGGTGCCGTCGGGGTGCGTGACGCTGGTCAGGACGAGCACGAGGCCGGGCTCGGGACGGTGCTCCGGCAGCGTGTCGGTCTGCGGTGAGCCGACCGCCCGGATCCGGCGCCGGACGCCGAGATAGCCGCCGAACGCGCGCGCCTCGGCCGGCGAGGACGAGGTGACGGCGCGCAGCCGGGGCCGCAGCAGCCGTGCGCCCGGGGCCTGCTGGGGCCCGAGGTAGGCCAGCGAGCCGGCCGCCACCGGCAGCCGCGGGAAGCGCGCGACGCACTCCAGCGGCCAGTCACCGGCGCCGGTGACGACCAGCAGATCGGCGCGCGGCGCGGCCTGCGGCGTGGCGACGGGTACGGGGTCGCCGGGCTGGACTCCCGCGGTGTCGGGGACGAGTTGGGTGATCCGTACGCCGCGCCGCGCGGCCTCCGCGAGCAGCGGCTTGACGTGGTACGTACCCCACGGCTCGTTCGTCGCGACGAGCACCCGCAACGGGCGCCCGGGGCGCCCCCGGTCGCCGCCGGCCAGTGCGGGGCCGGCGCCGAGCGCGGCGAACCCGGCGGCGCCGGCCGTCGCGGTGAGCCCGCGCAGCACGCGGCGGCGGGACGGCACGGTCAGGGGCCCGGCGGAAGCGGCCAATCCGGCCGCGGCGGCGGGGACTTCGGGGACGTCCGGGGCTGCGGGGGCTCCCGCGTCGTACGTGGTGGGCATGGGCGGCACGCTAGGCAACGCCGCGAACTCGCGGGTGAACGCGGCACGAACAGCTTCCCCGCGGCCCGCCCCGCGACCTTTGGTCCAGACCTCTTGACGAAAGGTCTGGACCAACTTACCTTGTGCCGCAGCGCAACACGTACCTCTCCTGGCAACCCCACAGCCCAGAAGGCGAGCGTGTCATGCAGTCTGCGATCAGCCGGACGCTGCGTCTCTTCGGCATCGGCCTCACGCTGGTGCTCGCCGCCCAGCTCCCCGCCGCGGCGGCGACCCCGCCGGAACCGGCCGGGACGGCGGCATCGGGAACGACGGCGGCAGCACCCGCGGCGGCCGAGACCTGTCCCGCCAAACCCAAGCCCGCGGGCAAGGTCCTCCAGGGCTACTGGGAGAACTGGGACGGCGCCGCCAACGGCGTCCATCCGCCGTTCGGCTGGACGCCCCTCACCAACCCCGACCTCCGCACCCACGGCTACAACGTCATCAACGCCGCCTTCCCCGTCATCCTCTCGGACGGCACGGTCAAGTGGGAGGACGGCATGGACAGCACGGTGAAGGTCGCCACCCCGGCCGAGATGTGCGCGGCCAAGGCGAGCGGCGCCACCATCCTCATGTCGCTCGGCGGCGCCGCGGCCGGCGTCGACCTCAGCTCCAGCGCCGTCGCCGACCGGGTGATCGCCACCCTTGTGCCGATCCTCAAGCAGTACAACTTCGACGGCATCGACATCGACATCGAGACCGGCCTCGTCGGCAGCGGCAACATCAACCAGCTCTCCCCCTCGCAGGCCAACCTCATCCGCATCATCGACGGCGTGCTCGCCCAGATGCCCCCCGGCTTCGGCCTGACGATGGCCCCCGAGACGGCGTACGTCACCGGCGGCAGCGTGGTCTACGGCTCGATCTGGGGCGCGTACCTGCCGGTCATCAAGAAGTACGCCGACAACGGCCGGCTGTGGTGGCTCAACATGCAGTACTACAACGGCAGCATGTACGGCTGCTCCGGCGACTCGTACCAGGCGGGCACCGTCCAGGGCTTCGTCGCCCAGACCGAGTGCCTGAACCGCGGCCTCGTCGTGCAGGGCACCACCATCCGCGTCCCGTACGACAAGCAGGCCCCCGGTCTGCCCGCCCAGCCCGGCGCGGGCGGCGGCCACATGGCGCCCGGCCTCGTCTCCCAGGCGTGGAGCCACTTCGGCGGCGCCCTCAAGGGCCTGATGACCTGGTCGATCAACTGGGACGGCTCGCGCGGCTGGTCCTTCGGCGACAACGTCAAGTCGCTGCAGGGCCGCTGACCGGCGCGCCCCGGCCGCTCGTACCCCACGGCGAGCGGCCGGGGCGGCACAGAAGTCCAACCGGTGTCCGAAAAGTCCAATGGCTCTGCGCGCGGCGTCTGTTGTGCCGCGCCCCTCGGCGGGATCAGATGGATCTCATGCACGATCCGGCTCTCCCCGCCCACGAAGACCCCGCACCCGGCACCGGCACCCTGCCGCCGCGCGCGTGGTACGCCCGCTCCGACGCCGCCCGGCTGCCGCTGAACGGGGCCTGGCGCTTCCGGCTCTCCCCCACGGCCACCACCCACGACACGTCCTTCGCGGACCCCGGCCACGACACCTCCGGCTGGGACGAGATCGCCGTCCCCGGCCACTGGGTGCTCCAGGGCGGCGGCCGGCACGGCGCCCCCGCGTACACCAACACCCCCTACCCGTTCCCCGTCGACCCGCCGCGGGTGCCGGACGGGAACCCGACCGGCGACCACCTGCGCACCTTCGACCTGCCCGGCGGCTGGCCCGCCGCCCCGCTGCCCGCGGACGGCCCTGCGGACGGAGAAACCCTGCTGCGCTTCGACGGCGTGGACTCGCACGCGCGGGTCTGGCTCAACGGCACGGAGCTGGGCGAGTTCAAGGGCTCCCGGCTGCCGCACGAGTTCGCCGTCGGCACGCTGCTGCGCCCCGCGGGCAACGTGCTGGCCGTCCGCGTCCACCAGTGGTCCTCCGGCTCGTACCTGGAGGACCAGGACCAGTGGTGGCTGCCCGGCATCTTCCGCGACGTCACGCTGCTGCACCGGCCCGCGGGCGCCGTCCGCGACTTCTTCGTGCACGCCTCGTACGACCACGTGGCCGGCACCGGCACCCTGCGGGTGGACTGCGCGCCCGGCGGCCGGGTCACCCTGCCGGAGCTGGGCGTCGACATCGCCACCGGCGAGTCCGTCACGCTGCCGGCCGAGCCGTGGACCGCGGAGCTGCCGCGGCTGTACGCGGCCGAGCTGGCCACCGCGGGCGAGCGGATCCCGCTGCGGGTGGGCTTCCGCACCGTGGCCGTCGAGGACGGCGTGCTCCGGGTCAACGGCCGCCGCATCCTGCTGCGCGGCGTCAACCGGCACGAGTTCCACCCCGAGCACGGCCGCGCCGTCGACGAGGAGACGATGCGCGCGGACGTGCTGCTGATGAAGCGGCACAACGTCAACGCCGTGCGCACCAGCCACTACCCGCCGCACCCCGCGTTCCTCGACCTCTGCGACGAGCTGGGGCTGTGGGTGGTCGACGAGTGCGACCTGGAGACCCACGGCTTCGGCGCCCTCGGCTGGCGCGGCAACCCCGTCGCCGACGAGCGCTGGACCCCGGCGCTGCTGGACCGCGCCGCGCGCATGGTCGAGCGGGACAAGAACCACCCGTCGGTCATCATGTGGTCGCTGGGCAACGAGTGCGGCTCCGGCGCGGGACTGACGGCCATGGCCGACTGGATCCGCGGCCGCGACCCCGGCCGGCTCCTGCACTACGAGGGCGACCCGACCAGCCGCGACACCGACGTCTACTCGCGGATGTACGCCGACCACGACGAGGTCCGCCGCATCGGCGAGCGCACCGAGGACTCCCTCGAAGAACCGGCGCTGGACGCCCGCCGCCGGGCGCAGCCGTTCGTGCTCTGCGAGTACGCGCACGCCATGGGCAACGGCCCCGGCGGACTGGCGGACTACCAGCGGCTGTTCGAGACGTACGAGCGCTGCCAGGGCGGCTTCGTCTGGGAGTGGATCGACCACGGCATCGCCCACCCGGAGCTGGGCTTCGCCTACGGCGGCGACTTCGGCGAGGAGCTGCACGACGGCGCCTTCGTCTGTGACGGCCTGGTCTTCCCCGACCGCACGCCGTCGCCGGGTCTCACCGAGTTCGGCCACGTCGTCCAGCCGGTGCGCATCGAGCCCGGGGACTCGCCGGGACAGGCCGTCGTCACCAACCTGCACGACTTCGCCGGCCTGGACCACCTCGCGTTCTCCTGGTCGTACGCCGTGGACGGCGCGGAGACGGAGGGCGGCCCGGCGCCGGTGCCGCCGCTGGCGCCGGGCGAGAGCGCGAAGGTCGAGCTGCCCGCGCCCGGCAACCCGCCCGCGGGCGAGGCGCAGTGGACCGTCACCGCGCGGCTCGCCGCGGACACCGCGTGGGCGCCGGCGGGGCACGTCGTGGCGCACGGGCAGTGGTCCGCCGCGCCGCGCCCGCCGCTCGCGCGGCCCGCGGGGGCGGCGCCCGTACGCGACGACGCGCTGATCCGGCTCGGCCCCGCGGCGTTCGACGCGCGGACGGGCGAGCCGAGGACCCTGGCCGGGGTGCCGGTGGAGGGGCTGCGGCTGGAGGTGTGGCGGGCGCCGACGGACAACGACCACGGCGCCGGCTGGCTGCCCGAGACGGAGCTGGCGCGCCGCTGGCGCAAGGCGGGGCTGCACCGGATGCGGCACCGGACGGACGCGGTGGAGGCCGCGGACGGCGGGCTGACGGTCCGTACCCGGGTGGCGCCCGCGGCCACCGACCTGGGTCTCGCCGCCGAGTTCCGCTGGACCGCGGACGGGGACCGGGTGGCGCTGACCGTGTCGGTGACGCCGGAGGGCGACTGGCGGGTGCCGCTGCCGCGGCTCGGGATCCGCCTCACGCTGCCCGCCGCGTACGGCGCGGTGCGCTGGTACGGCGGCGGCCCCGGCGAGGCGTACCCGGACACGGGCACGGCGGCGCTCCTGGGGCGGTGGTCGGCGAGCGTCGACGAGTTGCAGACGCCGTACGTCCGCCCGCAGGAGAACGGCGCGCGGGCCCGGGTGCGCTGGGCGGAGCTGACGGGCGCCGGGGCCGGTGCGGGGCTGCGGGTCGAGGGCGAGCCGGAGTTCGCGCTGACGGCCAGGCGCTGGACCACGGCGGAGCTGGACGCCGCGACGCACCGCCCCGACCTGGTGCCGGGCGACCGGGTGCACGTGACGCTCGACCACGACCGCCACGGCATCGGCTCGGCGTCCTGCGGTCCCGGCGTGCTGCCGCAGTACGAACTGGCGGCGCGCCCCGCGGCGTTCACGTTCGTCTTCTCCGCCGCGTAGGGGCGCTGATGCGCGGGGCCCGCCCCGCCCGGATCCTCCCGGGCGGGGCGGGCCGTGGCGCCCGTCCTCCCGCCGGCGTCGGCGGAATCGCCGCCGGAGCCGGCAGGGCTGTCAGAACAGCGAGTAGAGCAGCCGGTTCGGCGAACCGGTGCGCGGGTCCTGCACCTTGTTCGGCGTGGAGCCGTTCACGATGGCCTGGCTGACCTGGGCGGGGCTGGCGGAGGGGTTGCCCTGGAGGTACAGCGCGGCGACGCCCGCGGTGTGCGGGGTGGCCATCGAGGTGCCGGAGATGGTGTTCGTGGCCGTGTCCGAGGTGTACCAGCCGGAGGTGATGCTCACGCCGGGCGCGAACAGGTCCAGGCAGGTGCCGAAGTTGGACCACGAGGCACGCCGGTCGGTGTTGTCCGTGGCGCCGACCGTGATGGCCTCGGGCACCCGCGCCGGCGAGTAGTTGCAGGCGTTCTGCGGGGTGCCGAAGATGTCGCCGTTGCCGGCGGCGATCGCGTACGTGACGCCGGAGGCGACGGAGCGCTTGACGGCGTCGTCGAGCGTGGTGCTGGCGCCGCCGCCGAGGCTCATGTTGGCCACGGACGGGCTGGTGGCGTTGGCGGTCACCCAGTCGATGCCGGCGACGACGCCGGCGGTGGTGCCGGAGCCGCTGCAGTTCAGGACGCGTACGGCGACGAGCTTCGCCTGCTTGGCGACGCCGTACGTCTTGCCGCCGACGGTGCCCGCGACGTGGGTGCCGTGGCCGTTGCAGTCCTGGCCGTTCTGGCCGCCGCCGACGGTGTCGGTGCCGACCGAGGCGCGGCCGCCGAACTCGCTGTGCGTGGTGCGGATGCCGGTGTCGATGATGTACGCGGTGACGTTCGCCGCGGTGGTGTTGTACGTGTACGTGGTGCTCAGCGGCAGGTCGCGCTGGTCGATGCGGTCCAGGCCCCAGGTGGCGTTGGTCTGGGTCTCCGCGGTCCGTACGACGGCGTCCTGCTCGACGTACGCCACCCGCGGGTCGCGGGCCACCTCGGCCGCCTCCGCCTTGCTCATCTCGGCGGAGAAGCCGCGCAGCGCGGTGCGGTAGACGTGCTCGGGCCTGACGTCCGCGGTGCCCGCCAGGTCGCCGGCCACGGAGCGGGTGTCGGACTTGGCGACCTCGCCGTTCTTCAGCACGACGATCCACTGGCCGTCGACGGCCGTGGCGGCCGGGGCGAGCCGGAGGTCGCCGTCGGCGGGTGCGCTGTTCGCGCCGGTGCCGGCGGCCAGTTGGAGGCCGGCGGCGAGGCCGAGCGCGGTGAGCACGGTGGCCGCGCGGCGCAGGGGTGTGGGGGTGAGTCTCATCTCGTGCACCAGAACCTTTCGTTGACCGGATTACGGGCAATGAGGCGTAGTGCGGTGCGGGTGACCCGCCCGGATACGGGCGGTGCCCCGGCAGCGTCTCGCATGCCGGACGCCGCCACAAGTGGCAGGTTCACGCCAAATGCGGCGGGGAAGATCCTGGTGGGGGCGAGGCGCGGGACGACCCGCGGGGCTGACGGGGCCTCAGGTCGGTCAGCCCCGGGCCGGGCGTCAGGCGGTTACTGGCCCGGCCGCCGCGGCAGCGGTGGCGAGGGCGTCGTGCAGCGCGCGGGCGGCGGGCGGGATGGCCCGGGTACGGCTGCGCCAGAGCATCAGGTGCACCGCGGGGACGGCGGCACCGGCGAGGGGCCGCCAGGTGACCGCGCCGTGCCGCTCCAGCGGATCGCCGACGACCCCGAAGTCCGGCAGCACGGTCACCCCCAGCCCTTCGGCGACGAGGTGCTTCGCCGCGTCGGGGGTGTCGGCCGCGTACGCGGGCAGCGGCGGGCGGACGGCCCCGAGGCGGTGCAGCAGCCGGTGCACGAGGCAGCCGGAGCGCGCCCCGACCAGCGGCTCGGCGAGCAGTTCCACGGCACCGATCTCGTCCAGCTCCGCCAGCGGGCTGCCGGGGCTCAGGCACACCACCGGGCGGCCGCGCAGCAGTTCGGTGTCGTGCAGGTCGGGGTACGGCTCCTCGCCCGCGAGCCGGACGACGAGCCCCAGGTCGAGCCCGCCCTCGACGAGCCCGCGGCGTACGGCGTCCTCGGCGCCCGCGACGATCTCCACCCCGGTCTGCGGATGGCCGGCCCGGAACTCCCGCACGGCCGGCGCCAGCAGCGGCGCGGCGACCGCGCCGCCGGTGCCGAGCCGGATCGACCGGCTGACCCGGTGCTGCTCGTCGGCGGCCCGCCGCAGCAGGTCCACGGCGTCGAGCACGGCGGCGATGTGCGGCAGCAACTCCCGCCCGGCGTCACTGATCCGGGCCCCGGAGCGGCGCCGGTCCAGCAGGTCGACGCCGAGTTCGCGCTCCAGATTCCGTACGGTCTCGCTGAGCGCCGGCTGCGACAGATGCAGCGCATCGGCGGCACGCCGCAGAGAACCGAACCGGGTCACCGCGGCCACGTATTCCAGTTGCTGTATGCGCACCCCGACTCCCTGCTCCGCCGCAGGTCGAACACCCTAGCGCGGGCGGTGGGCGGCACCTCGGACCGCGGCGGAGGCGGTGACCGGAAATCGGCGTAAGGGGTTCCGGAAATACCCCCGCGGGAGGCGGAAACGGCTTGTCACGAAGATTTGTGAACGCGGTATTTCGACTCCGTGACACCTCGGGACCGCGGCCGCCGGCCCGCGGCGGGCTCCCCGTCCCGTACGGGCCCGGCGCGGGGCGGAAAACTGCAGTGGTACAGACCTCTTGACGCATTGGTCTAGTCCGACGCCTTCAAAAGTGGTGGACGCAGGGCCAGGAACCCGGCACCACCGGTGAGTGGGGCGTCTGGCAGGACGTCAGGGCCTGCTGACCCCGGTCCCCCGCGGACCGCGGAAGGCCCGGCACCCCTCCGCCCGGGCCTTCCGCTCCGGCCGCGGCGGGCGCGTCACCCACCCCGCCACCCGCCCGCCGCCCCCGCTGCCGCCCGCGCCGTCACCGCGGGCGGCAGCGCCGTTCCCGCCGGTTCCCAGGACCCGGATCCGCCGCCCGTATTCCCGGATCACGGGAATACGGGAATACGGAGCCCTCCTCCTGTTGTCGGCATGGGGAGGATCACACACACCGGAGACCAGGAGGACCACGTGGCGGCAGCGGACGTGACGGCACCCGACGCGCAGGACGAGATACGGGGCCGGGTGGGCGGCTCCGCCCCCGTGCCGCTGTCGGTGCTGGACCTGGCCACGGTGGGCGCCGGGTACACCGCGACCGACGCGCTGCGCACCGGGGCCGCGCTGGCCAGGATCGCCGAGGCGCGCGGCTTCCACCGCTACTGGGTCGCCGAGCACCACTCGATGCCAGGCGTCGCGTCCTCCTCGCCCGCCGTGATCCTGGCGCACCTGGCCGCGCACACGACGACCATCCGGCTCGGCTCCGGCGGCGTGATGCTGCCCAACCACGCGCCGCTGGTCGTCGCCGAGCAGTTCGGCACGCTGGAGGCGCTGGCCCCGGGCCGCGTCGACCTGGGCCTGGGCCGCGCGCCCGGCACGGACGGCGCGACGGCGGCGGCGCTGCGCCGCACGGACCGGCTGCGCGAGGGCGCGGAGGAGTTCCCGCAGCAGTTGGCGGAGCTGATCCGGTTCCTCGACGACGACTTCCCCGACGGGCATCCGTACCGCAGGATCCACGCGGTGCCGGGCCCGGTGCAGGGCAAGGCGGCCGGCGGCGTGCAGTCGGTGCACCGGCCGCCGGTGTGGCTGCTGGGCTCGTCGATGTTCAGCGCCCGGCTCGCCGCCGAGCTGGGGCTGCCCTTCGCGTTCGCGCACCACTTCGCCGGGCAGCACACGGGACCCGCGCTGGAGCTGTACCGCGAGGCGTTCCAGCCGTCGGCCGCACTCTCCGCCCCGTACGCCCTGATCGGCGTCTCGGTCATGGCCGCGGAGGACGACCGGGAGGCGCGGCGGCAGGTCATGGCGGGCGCGCTGAACATGCTGCGGCTGCGCACCGGCAGGCCCGGCCTGGTGCCCTCGCCGGAGGAGGCGGAGTCCTACGGGTTCAGCCCGCTGGAGCGGGAGTTCGCCGACTCCTGGATCGGCAACGTGGTGTACGGCACCCCGGACGAGGTGACCACCGGTCTCGACGACCTGCGCAAGCGCACGGGCGCCGACGAGCTGATGCTCACCACGAACGTGCACGGGCCCGCGGCGCGGCTGCGCTCGTACGAGCTGATCGCCGACGCCTACGGCATGCCGGCCGGCGCGGCGGCGGAGAAGTAGCCGGGGCGGTGCCCGGAGCCCGGCCCCGTTCGGGCTCCGGGCACCGCTCTCAGACGCCTTCGCCGAGCAGCGCGCCGGGGCGCTCCCGGCCGGCGGTGACGTCCACGCGCTCGCCGGTCTCCTCGTCCACGGCGCCGACGCGGATCACCGGCGGCCGCGGGCTGTCGAGGCCGGCCTTCGCGTCCATCGCGAAGACCACGGACACCGGCCGGCCGGTGCCCCCGGCGCCGTCGGGACCGGTGTCGTACAGGCCGGTGTAGCGCAGGAAGCGCCAGCCCTCGTCGTCCCAGTGCTCGCGCAGCCCGGAGCGGACGACGTGGATCACGGTCTGCCACGCCAGCGAGCGTTCCAGCAGCTCGACGGAGCCCTCGACGGGCACCGCCTCGGGGTCGCCGCCGGGTCCCGCCCCGCCGTGCAGCGGGTGCCCGAAGAGCCGCAGCCGCAGCCGGCGCAGCGGCAGCCGGACGGCCCGGTCGGGGTCGCCGAAGAGCAGCCAGGCCAGCGCGGTGCCCGCGGCCAGCAGGCCGAGCGCGGCGCCCGGCCGGTCCCGTAGCGCCTCCCACCAGGGTCCGCCGGCCGGCGCCGGCAGACCGGCGGCGGCCAGTCCTTCGGCCAGCACGACCGCCCCGCCGGCCAGGACGAACCCGGCTCTGGCGAAGGCCCGTACGCCGATGGGCGCCTTGTCCCGCGCGGTGCAGCCGCAGGACGAGTCGGGCGCGGTGGCCCTGGCGTAGCCGAGGTACGCCGCGAAGCCCGTGCCCGCGAGCGCCGCGAGCGCCCCGGTGACCAGCGGCACCGGCAGCGCCACCAGGGCGAGCGCGACGAGCAGTTCCGCGGCCCCGACCGCGCGCAGCGCGGCCGTGGCGCGCGGCAGCCCGCCGAGCTTGCGCTCCAGCACGGTGCCCGACGCCTGCACGGGGGTGTTGCGTCCGAACAGCTTGGTGCTCCCGCTCCAGCCGAGCACGCCGCCGACCAGCAGTGCGATCATGCTGCCTCCGTCCTCGAAGTGGCCGCGGCGGTCAGTGCCCGACCGTGATCCTGGCGATGTCGACCGCCCCGTCCTTGGGCCGCCAGGCGCCGAGCACCAGCGCGTGCTGGCCCATCCGCACGCCCGACAGGTCGTCGGTGAGCGCGGCACCCGCGTACGAGGCGGTGGAGCGGCCCGGGACGATGCGGCCGATCAGCTCGCCGCCGTGGTAGCCGAGCGCGAGCCGGTCCTTGCCGATGCCGCGGACGGTGACGTCGAGGTTGACGATGTTCACCCAGACCGCGTCGGCGGCGATGGTGCCGTCGGGCATCTCCAGGCCGCGGGCGTAGAGGCCGTCGCCGCTCTCGACGTCGTCGGCGGTGGTGGGGTGGAGCTTCCAGATGCTCGTGGCGTTGGTGAGCTGGATGCGGTGCCGTTCGCCGTAGGAGCCCTTGACGTGCAGCAGGGTGCCGCCGTCGATGCCGGTGATCAGCCCCTCGGCGAACGAGGTGGCGGCGACCGCCGGATCGAGCGGCGGGGTGGGCGCCGCGAACGCGGCGTCGGGGTCCACCGCGCCGAGCGCCGTGGCGCCGACGACGGTGGCGCCGCCGAGTGCGCTGGCGGACAGGAAGCGCCGCCGGTCGAACGTCGAGCCCGTTGCGTCGTTCATGGCCGCGCCTCCTTCACTCGTAGATCCAGACACCGGTCTTGCCGGAGCTGAGGCTGGCGATCTGTGAGTACGCCGCCGGCGTCAGGTCCAGGATGCGGTTGGTGCGGCAGACGCCGTTGCAGCAGGACGCCTCGCCGCAGAAGCTCTTGGTCCGCGGGCCGCAGTCGGTGATGGTGATGCAGACCGCCGCCTTGGAGCACTCCTGGACGACGCGCATGACGGAGCCGCAGCCGCGCCGCGGGATGCCGCCCTCGCCGCACAGGTCGGGCCGGGTGATGTCCCAGCACGCCGCGGAGGCGTTCGGCCAGGCGCCGTGGTTCGAGGCGGAGCGGCAGTTGCCGCAGGCGCCGCCGCCGGCGGAGCCGCAGGGGCCCCAGGCGGCGCCGCAGCAGAACCAGGTGGCCTCGCCGCGCCAGAGGTAGTTCGTACTGCAAGCCATGTGTTCGAGCTCCCTTCAGATTGGCCCGTACATGACAGTCCGAAGTGCCATGTGGGGGTGGCGTACGGGTACCGAGAGCCCGCCGGTCGGACATGGGTGGCGGACGGCCCGAGCGTGACGCGCCGCACACGCACCGTCAATCGGGCGCCGCGGCGCCAGTGGACCGGTCCTCTGGTGTAACCGCCGCGCAAGCCGCTCCGCAGGGCCCCGGGCGCACCGCCCGTACGGCCCCGGGCGCTCCCCCGCGGTGCGGTCCGCTCCCGCCCCCGCGTGCCGCCCCGCGCTCCCCGCGCGCCGCTCCCCCGCGCGGTGGGACGTGACACGATAGGGGCAACCGGCCGACCGCGCCGGGCAGTTGTGCCAGGAGCACACAGGAGTACGGGAGAGGGGAGCCCGGTGACCGGTCTCAACAGGGGTGTCGGCAAGGTGGAGATCGCGCTGAAGTGGGACCCCAGCCCCCTCGGCGCGCCGCCCCACGACCTGGACCTGATCGCGGCGACGTACCGCGCCGACGACCCGCGGGGCGAGCCGGCCTACCTGGTCCACTTCGACAGCCGCTCCCCCGACGGCACGATCACCCTGCAGCGGCAGAGCCAGACCGGCCAGGGCTTCGGCGCCGACGAGGTGATGACCCTGGAGTTCGCGCGGATCGCCCCCGCATACGGGCGCGTGGTCGTCGGGGTCGCGATCCAGCAGGGCGCCGGCCGGCGGACGTTCGGCGAGGTGGCGAACACCGGCGTGCAGGTCCGCGAGGGCTACACCGACCTGGCCGCCGACGACTTCGCCGGGGTGGCGGACGCGACCGCGGCCACCGTCGCGGAGTTCGTCCGCGAGGCCGCCGGCACCTGGCGGTTCCGCCCGGTGGTGCAGGGCTTCGACACCGACCCCGCGTCGTTCTCGGCCCTCATGGGGACCGTGGCCGGGAGCTGACGGGCCGATGCCCGCCCCGGGGGATGCCACCGCGCCACGCGAGGCCGACGGTGGCACCCCCCGGGGCCGGGGCTAGCGCCGCCAGGTGCCGAGCGAGTCGGACAGCTCCGCCGCGGCGGCCACGACCCGCTCCGTGATGTGCCCGGCGCGCTCGTCGTCGATGCGGAAGTGCGGGCCCGCGACCGTGACCGCGGCGACGACCTTCCCGCCGACCCCGATCGGCGCGGCCACCGCCCACACGCCCTCGTCGACCTCCGCCTCGCTCTTGGACCACCCCTGCGCGGCCACGGCCTGCACCTCGGCCAGCACCGCGTCCCGCTCGGCGGCGGACGGCTCGGGGCGCAGCCGGTCGAAGTAGCGCTGGGCCCACGCCTCGCCCATCGCGGCGAGCAGCACCTTGGGCCCGGCGCCGCGGTGCAGGCTCATGATCTGCCCCGGCTCGAACGACAGCCGGATCGTGTGCTCGGGCTGGCTCATCTCCACGCAGGTCGCGAAGTCGCCCACGCGCCGGATCACCAGGGCCGCCTCGCCGGTGTCCTTCGACAGCCGCTCGACGAGCGGGCGGAGCACCCTGGAGACGGGGAACGCCTGCTCCGCGCTGCGGGCCAGCAGGAAGATCCGCGGCGAGAGCACGTACGTGCCGCCGCCGTTGTCCTCCACCATGTCCATCTCGCGCAGCAGCGAGACGAACCGGTACGCGGAGGGCACCGAGATGCCGATGGAGTGCGCGATCTCCTCCACGCTCAGCTCCGGCCCCTTCTCCGTGAAGAGGAGAAGGATCTTCAGCACCCTCCTGGCGCTGTCCACGCCGGGGGTCCGCTCCCGCCCTTCAGACACGATCGCTCGCCCTTCTGTGCTCGTGGTGTGGCCCCGGGTGCGTCAGGCCGAGTACGTGCCGACGAGCCGGTTCTGCTCGATGACGCGATCGCCGTACGCGCTGAGGAACTCCTCGCGCGTCGGCTCGCCCGCGACCGGGGTGTCGAGGGCGTACACCCAGAAATAGTAGTGATGGGTGCCGTGCCCGGGCGGCGGCTGGGGTCCCGTATACGCCTTGTCGCCAAGGGAGTTGGGGCCTTGCCGCACTGTGCCCGCGGGACCCGGGGCGGCCACCGCGGGGGCGGCCGGGTCGATGCCGTAGACCACCCAGTGGGTGAAGCCGTGCGGCAGGGGCGCGTCGGGGTCGTGGAGGATCAGCGCGAGTTCCGCCGTGCCGGCGGGCACTCCGGTGATCTCGACCTCGGGTGCGGCGTTGCCGTGGTCGGCGGCGTGCCGGTCCGGGATCCGCTCGCCGGGGCCGACGCCGCGGACGGCGACGGCGAGGTCCTTGATGTTCAGGGGCATGGGTCCGAAGTCCTTTCGGTGGCGGGACGCGGGCGGGGTCGGCCCGTCGTCCGGTCGAGCATGCGGACGATCTCGTCCGCGACGGTCCGCGGGTCCTCCTCGGGCACGTAGTGGTCGAGCCCGGGGAGTTCGACGGCGCGGAAGTCCGGGCGCAGCGCCCGGGTGGCGGCGAAGGCGCGCGGGGAGACGATCGCGCTGTGCTCGCCGCGCAGCAGGGTGACGGGGACGCCGACGGCCCGGGTCTCGGCGGCGAAGTCGCGGCGCAGCCCGTCGACGGTGCGGACCATGGCCGCGGGGTCGGCGAGCGGGCGCAGCGTCCGGTCCTGGCCGGCCGGGGCGTAGCCGTAGCGGCGCCGGCGGCGTACCGCGTCGGCGGGCAGCAGGGGGTAGCGCTCGTGCAGGTACGTCTCGACGTCCGCGCCGGAGGCGAAGGTGCGGTCGCCGCCGCGTACCCGGGTCTCCAGGGCGTCGAGCACGGCGGGTTCGACGTACGGGGTGTAGTCGACGGCGACGACGCCGGCGACCACGTCGGGGTGCGCGGCGGCGAGCACGACGGCGTTGCGGGCGCCGAGGGAGTGCCCGGCGACGACCACGGGGCCGGTCCCCAGCTCCCGGACCAGCGCGAGCACGTCGGCGGTGTACGCGGCGGCGCCGTAGCCGGCGGCGGGCTTGCCGCTGCGGCCGTGGCCGCGCTGGTCGACGGCCACGGTCCGTACCGCCCGGCCGAGTTGCTCGACCACCGGGTCCCAGACGCCGAGGCTGGCGGTCGTGCCGTGCAGCAGCACGACCGCCGGCCCGGCGCCCGCGTCGCGTACGCACAGCTCGACCTCCCCGGCGGCCACGAACGCCAGCCCCTGCAGCGCGTCAGGGTGCGCGGCGGGGGTGGCGTGCGGCGCCGGGCCGGCCGGCCGGGGTGCGCGGTTCACAGTCGGCTCCCGTCCGCTCAGACCGGCTTGATCGCGGAGAGCGCCTTGCGGACGCTCACCAGTCCGTCGACGATGTCGGCGCGCTTGGCGGCGACTTCGCCCTCGCCGTACTCGTACAGGCCGCCGCCGGTCTTCATGCCGAGCTTGCCCTCCGCGGTCAGCTCGGTGACCAGGGAGGAGACGCCGGTCTCGGTGGACAGGTCGCGGTTCAGGTAGGAGCCGACGGCCTGGTAGATGTCCAGGCCCGCCATGTCGACCAGCCGCATCGGGCCGATGACGGCGAGCTTGTAGCCGACGCCCCACTTCACCACGGTGTCCAGGTCGCGCTGGGAGACCACGCCCTCCTCGACGAGGGCCATGCACTCGCGCAGCACTGCGTACAGCACCCGGTTCTCGACGAATCCTGGCACCTCCTTCTCGACCACGGCCTCGTAGCCGAACGCCTCGACGATGCCGACGAGGCGGTCCTCGACGGCGGCGCCGGTGCGGGCCCCCCTGACGATCTCGATCATCGGGATGAGGTGCGGCGGGTTGGACCAGTGCATGCCGATCAGGCGCTCGGGGTGGGCCATGTCCACCGCCATGTCGGAGATCGGGATGCCGGAGGTGTTGGTCGCGATGATCGCGTCGTCCCGCACCGCGGCCTCGACCTGGGCGAGCACGGTCTTCTTCAGCTCCAGTTGCTCCGGCACCGCCTCGATGACGAGGTCGGCGCCCGCCAGCGCCTTGGCCTGGTCGCGTTCGAAGGTGACGGAGCCGCCGGGGGTGACCGGCACGTCGAGGCGGTCGAGGTGCGCGACGACGCCGGCGCAGATCCCCTCCGCCCGCGCCAGGGCCTCCTCGCTCACGTCGTAGAGCCGTACGTCGGATCCGTAACGGGCGAGCAGCGCGGCGATGCCGGGCCCCATGCTCCCCGAGCCGAGGACGGCGCTGGTGGTGGGAATGCTCACGATGGTTCCTTTCCTGCTGTGCCGCGGCGGCTGCTGCGGCCGCGCGGGCGGGCTCGGCGGACTGATCAGCGGGCGGCTTCGAGCCGGTCGAGCTTGCGGTTGAAGTACATCCAGTAGTTCTCGCGGGCGCGTTCGGGATAGATGCGGCGGTTCTTCTCGACGCTCTCGTCCGCGTCCGGCGGGTCGTACGGCAGGCCGGAGCCGGCCAGGGCGAGCTGGAAGGCGGCGGCCTTCTCCAGGAAGATCCCGGCGAGCGTCGCGTCGCGGACGTTGCGGCCGGTGAAGGAGGCGCCGTGGTTGGCCTGGAGTACGGCGTCGGCATCGCCGAGCACGCGGGCGAGGTCCCGGCCCAGCTCCTGGGTGGTGATGATGTGGCTGGTGGCGTCGAAGCGCGGGACGCCGTGCGCGGCGAACCACACGCCGTGGTTGTTCACCGGCTCGATCCGCGCCCGGCCGGCGCCGAAGACGGTGGCGTGGAACGGGTGCGAGTGGCCGACGACGTTGACGTCGGGCCGGGCGAGCATGATCTCGGCGTGCAGCGGCCATTCGAGGTGGCGCAGCCCCTGGCCTTCGAGGACGGTGCCGTCGAAGTCGATGAGGATGTAGTCGCCGGCCCGGACCTCCTCCATGCCGAGGTTGCCGCGCTTGAGCCACAGCCCGCGGCCGTGCGGGTCGCGGTAGGACAGGTGGCCCATGGACATGTCGCCGTGGCCCTCCATCTCCAGGATCCGGTGGGCCCTGGCGAGGTTGTCGAGCACGTTGGCGACGGAGTCGTCCTGGGAGTACAGCGCATCGCTGGTCTGCATCGGGTTGCTCCTTCTCAGCGGGCCTGGCCGGCCGCGGCCTGCGCACGCGCCTCGGCGGCGGTCAGGCCGCCGACGCGCTCGTGGACCCGGCCGCCGCCGGCGACGGCCACGCAGACGAACAGTTCGTCGGGGCGCGGCACATCGGGTACGGAGACGGTGACGGCGTCGTAGTGGGAGCGGACGTACACCTCGTCCTTGTACGCCAGCGGGATGTCCAGGGAGGCGCCCGCGGCGGCGGTCTTGGTCGCCGAGGAGATCCACGCCTCGCCGCCGCCGATCGCCTCGCGCAGCGCGTTGCCGAAGACGGTGGTGACGCAGGCGACGACGTGCTCCTGCTCGCCGGCGAGACCGGCGAGACCGCCCTTGCCGTAGCTCTCCACCGGCGCGCCGAGGAGGGCCGCGGCCCGCCGGCCGAGCGCCGTCCCCAGCGCGGCACTCGGCGCGGTGAGCGCGGACAGGTCGTCGGCGTACCGGCCGGCGAACGGGTTCCTGACGACGACGCCGCAGACCGCCTTGCGCAGCGGCACGGCGGCGACGGGGCCGTTCTCGTGCAGGGTCTCCTCGACCAGGCCGACCCAGCGCCGTACCTGGTAGTCCTTGGTCACCTGCTCATCCGGGGTCATCGGGGTCATCTCCTCTAGCTCCGCGCGACGGACAGGGCGTGGCGGTTGGGGTTGGTCGGGTCGTACAGGGCGGTTTCGAGGTTCTCCAGCGTGAACTGGTTGCCCTCGGACATCGCGCGGGTGGCGGCGAAGTCGGCGGAGCGGCGCTGGCAGCGGTCGGTGAACGGCCGCTCCAGCTCCTCCCACCCGGCCAGCGCCGCGTCGAGTTCGCCGTCGGCGGCCTCGGTGGCGGCGACCGCCAGGGTGTAGGCGTTGGCCATCGCGCAGCCGGCACCCTGCGCGAGGGCGGGGGGCATGGCGTGGGCGGCGTCGCCGACGAGGGCGACGGCGCCGCGGCGCCACTCGGCGACTGCGGTGGTCTCGTAGCCGTAGTAGCGGGGGTCGGCGGCGGTGGCCGCGGCCCGGAGGACGGGGGTCAGTTCGGGGTACGCGGACGTCCACAGGTCCAGGTCGATGGGGGTGCGGCTGCCCTGTTCGTCGGCGCGGGGCGCGCCGAGGGCGAGGTACAGCTCGCGGTCGTTGCAGGGCACGTAGAGCACCCGCAGGTAGCGGGGTTCGAGGTTCCAGAAGTCGATGACGTTGTCCCACTCGCCCGGGCCGAGTTCGGCCTTGTGGCGCGGTACGAGGAACCGGGTGATCCCGTCGCGGGACTTCCAGCGCTCCTGCTCGAAGCCTATGGAGTCGCGGACCTTCGACTTCACCCCGTCAGCGCCGACGACGAGGTCGGCGTAGAGCGTCTCGCCGGAGGCGAGGGTGAGCCGGCCGCGCGGGTCCGCGGCGGCCACCTCGGAGCCGGTGCGGATCTCCACGCCGGCCGCGAGCGCGGCGTCCAGCAGGCACTTGTGCAGGTAGGGCCGGGTCATGGTGCGCCAGGGCAGGCCGCCGAAGTCCTCGTGGGACACACTGGCGTGCTGGAAGCGGGTCTCGTAGTACGGGGGTGTCATCGAGTCGGCCGTCACCGCCTCGTACGCGCCGATGGCCTTCAGCACCTTGAGGCTGTTGTGCCACAGGACGATGCCCGCCCCCTGCTCGCGCAGCTCCGCCCCCTTCTCGTGCACCCGCACCGACCACCCGCGCCGGGCGAGCGCCGCGGCGGCGGTCAGCCCCGCGAACCCGGCGCCGGACACCTCCGCATGGCGCTTCCGCCTGTCAACCGTGGTTTCCATAGCTCCGCTCCCACTCGTCGTGCCGGCCGCCCGGGGGCGGCCGGCCGCGCCTTCAGTTGCCGGCGTCGTTCCCGGCACCGGATCCGGCGCCGGCCTTCGCGGCCTTCTCGACGAACTTCTCCTGGTGGACGTCCGCGACGCCGGGCGTGCCGCCCTTGAGCACGTCCTGGTCGGCGAGGGCGTCGATGGTCGCCTGCCACGCCTGCTTGTCCATGGCGCCCAGGCCGTGCTTCTCGGTGACGGCGCTGGTGAAGGTGTGGTCGATGTCCGCCTGGATCTGCCGCTCGAACAGGTCGGCCTTGTCGCGGTTCTCCGGGGAGGACTCGGCGAGGATCTGGGCCGTCTTGTCCGGGTGCTTCATCACGTAGCCGAACGCCTTGATGTAGGCGTTGGTGAAGCGCTGCACCAGGTCGGGGTCGTTCTTGACCATGTCGTCGCTGGTGAACAGCCCGGAGCCGTATGCCTCGTAGCCGTGCTCGGAGCCGAGCAGGACGTCGAGGGAGCCCTTGCCGCCGGCGGCGTCCTCCAGTTGCGGCACCTCGGCGTCGATGTAGCAGGGGACGGTGTCGACCTTGCCCTGGATCAGGTAGTTCTCGTACGGCGGGGTGACGCTGACCTCCTTGAGGTCCCCGCGGTCGAGACCGTTGCCCGCGAGCAGCGCCTGGTAGAAGAGGAAGGTGGAGCCGGCGGCGTGGATGCCGACCGTCATGCCCTTCAGGTCGTCGATCGACGTCAGCTTGTTCTTGTCCTTCACCGTGCACATCGCCAGCGGCGAGGTCTGGTTGACCGCCGCCAGGGTGGTGACGGGCACCTCCTGGGAGCGCGCGGTGACGAGCGACGGCAGGTCGGCGAAGCCGAAGTCGGCGCCTCCGGTGCCGACGATGCGCAGCGCGTCGGGCGAGCCGGTGCCGGTCTTGATGCTGTCGACGTCGATGCCCTCGTCCTTGAAGTAGCCGAGCTTGTCGGCGACGTAGAACATGCCGTGGTTGCCGCGGAGTTGGTAGTCGAGCTGGACGGTGACCTTGTCGAGTCCGCCGTCGGCGGAGTCACCTCCCGAGTCGCCGCCGCAGGCGGCGAGAAGGAGTGCCGCGGTCGTCGCGCCCGCGATACCGGCGACAGTTTTCCTACTCTTCCTGATTTTCTTTCCGGAGGGGAACATGATGGGCTCCTAGTGCAGGAGAGAATGCAAAGCCGGATTCAACGGGTGGTGTCGGCCGTGATATGCGGGAATCGCTTGCGGAGCAGGAACTCAAGCAGCGACATCCCGTAATACAGGATCAGGCCGAGCAGGGACACGAGGGTCAGGGCCGCAAACATGAGCGGGGTGTCCAGTTGCGTCGAGGCGAACTGGATGAGATAGCCGAGGCCGTTCTGGGCACCGGAGAACTCCGCCACCACCGCGCCGATGACCGCGAGGGTGATCGCGATGCGCATGCCGGCGAAGAGGTACGGCAGCGAGGTGGGGATCCGGATCCGGGTGAGGATCTGGTTCCGCGACGAGCCCACGGACCGCATGAGCAGCAGCAGGTCCTGGTCGATGGCCTTGAGCCCGACGATCGTGTTCAGGGTGATCGGGAAGAACGTGATCACCACGATGAGCAGCAGCTTCGGCGCGAGACCGTAGCCGAACCAGAGGATGAAGATCGGCGCCAGGGCGACCTTGGGGACGACCTGGAAGAGCACGATCAGCGGGTAGAGGGCGCGCTCCAGCCAGCCGAAGCGGACGATGAGCACGGCGAGCAGCACGCCGATGGCGAAGCTGAGCAGGAAGCCGTACAGGATCTCCTGGGTGGTGACCCAGGCGGCGTCCCACAGCATGTCGCGCGAGCGCCACATCTCGCCGAGGAACTCGCTCGGCTTGGCCAGCTCGAAGCTGGAGATGCCGAAGACCTCGACGGCCAGCTCCCAGAGCAGGAAGGCGGCGACGAACACCGCGAGGCTGGGCCACGCCCGCCGGATCCAGGAGCGCACCGCGCCACCGCGCCCGGGCCCGCCGCCGGGGCGGCGCCCCGCCTGCTTCTTCACTTCGTCCTGTGCGAGCACCATGTCAGACCGTCGCTTTCGGTTCCAGGTGGCCGCGCAGCCGGCCCGTGTACTCGGTGAACACGGGATCGTCGAGCACCTCGCGGGTGCGGGGCCGGGGCAGGGCGACGTCGAGCGTCTCCAGGAAGCGCCCCCGGTCCAGGCCCATCACGTGCACGGTGTCGGACAGGAAGACCGCCTCGGAGATGGAGTGGGTGACGAAGACGACGGTCTTGCCGGTCGTCGCCCAGATCTCGGCGAGCTTCAGGTTCATCTCGTCCCTGGTGATGGCGTCCAGGGCGCCGAACGGCTCGTCCATCAGCAGGATGGCCGGGTCCATGGCCAGCGCGCGGGCGATGGACACGCGCTGCGCCATGCCGCCGGACAGCTCGTGCGGCAGCTTGTCCTCCGCCGCGGCGAGGCCGACCAGCTCCAGCGCCCGGCGCGCCGCGGGGGCGGCCGCGGCGGCGCGCTCGCCGGCGGCGATCTGCCGCAGCATGCTCGCGTTCTGCAGCGCGGACTTCCACGGCAGCAGCGCGGACCGCTGCGGTACGAGGCCGATGACGCGGTCCTTGACCGCGTCCGCGGCCGGCTGCCCGCCGATCCGCACGGTGCCCTCCGTGGGTTCGAGGATGCCGCCCAGGATTTTCAGCAGCGTGCTCTTGCCGCAGCCGGAAGGGCCGAGCAGCGTGACAAAGCTGCCGGGGGTGATGTCGAGGTCCAGGTTCTCCAGAACCGTCTGTTCCTGCTCGCGCCGAGCAAAACTCATCGCGATACCCTGCGCTGAAATCCCCATGGATTCCATGGAAAGCTCCTCTCCGCGCATCAGAGCGACACCGGAGTTGGCCGATCGGGTTATCACTGTCTAAGAATGTGTTATCAAGCACGTTAGGCACGTCACCCCGAGGCCGTCAAGAGAGGAAACATGGGTTTCCCTCGGACGACCCAGCGCGGACACACAAAGGGGCGGCCGGTGCACCGGTGGTCACTCGGTGCACCGGCCGCCCCTTCGGCGCGGACGGCTCTCTCGCTCGCGGTTCTAGAGCCGGGTTTCGCGCACGTACTGCAGCCGCAGCCGCGCGTACGCGCCGTCGGCCGCGGACAGTTCCGGGTCGTCGTGCGGCCAGAGCCGGCGCGGCGTGCCGCCCGCCGGGCGGCACGCCGCGGGGAGGGTGACGACGGCCCCGTCGCCGGCCGCGAACCGGCGCTCGGCATCGTCCACCGCCGCGGTCAGCGCCTCGCCGCGCAGCCCGGCGGCGCGCAGCCGCGCCACGGTGGCGGCGCGGGTCTCGACGGTGCCCTTCCAGCCGCCGTCGAGGAGCGCGGCGAGACCGGCGAGCGGGCGGGGTTCGAGGCGTTCGCAGGCGTGGACGACGAGGGTGGAGTCGCCGGCCACCTCGCTGAGGTGCTCGCCGAGCCAGCGCACCGGCAAGTCCCGGGTGGGCAGGGCCGGATCGGCGCCGGGGTGGTCCGGGCAGGGCACGACCCCGAGCCGCACGCCGGGCAGTTCCTCGGGTGCGGGGGCGAGCAGCAGGCGCGCCTCGCGGCGTGCCATCCGCGCCACGGCGGGGTGTTGCGGGGGGTCGGCGGCGGGGTCCGTACGGGCGGGCGCGACGGGTCCGCTCTCGTACGCCGCGGGCGTGCCCTCGTACGGGACCGGCGCGGCCCCGTCTGCCGCGGCCGTGTCCTCCCTTGCCGCGGGCCCCTCTTCGTACGGCACCGGTGCGCCCGCTCCGTACGCCGCCGTCTCCTCCCCCGCCGGCCTCGCCTCCCTCGCCGCCCGGCCCGCGGCGACCGCGCGCGCGGCCCACTCCGCCGCCGCCGCGCACCCCTCCTCGCCGAGGGCCGCCAGGTCGCCGGGGCGCAGTCCGGCGGTGATCCAGCTCCGCAGCGCCGCCGCGCGGGCGTCCTCGCGGACGCGACGGTGCTCCGCCCGCTCGTCGCCGCCGTCCGGGGTGAGCGCGCCGAGGAGGTAGCCCGCGGCCCACACCTCCCCGGCGGTCTCCGCGGGCAGCGCCCGCGGCGCGGGTCCGGCCGCGCGGGCGGCGGCGGCGATCGTCTCGTGCGCCACGCCCAGCAGCGCCGACCAGGGGCGCCACGGCCAGGTGAACGGCTGCTCGGCCGCCTCCTGTTCGCCGCTGCGCCGGATCCGTACGTGGCAGCGGGACGCGACGAGTTCGACGGCGTAGCCGAGGCCGCCGTGGCGCGCGGGGTCGGTCAGCTCCGGGCCGTCCCAGTGGGCGGTGGCGACGGGCCCGGCCGCGCAGGCGACGGCGAGCCGGATGCCGTGGTGGTCGTTGCCCGCGACCGAGGGCCCGACGCCGTGGTCGAGCAGGTGCGGCACCGGCGCCACGACGGGGATGCCGCGCTCGGCGCAGAACACCGCGATGTGCTCGTCGTCGTCGCGGGTGTCGTCGGGGAACTCCGCGAGGTACGCGGCGAGTTCGCGGGCGGTGTCCGCGGGCAGCGCCAGGGCCAGCGACGGGACCCACTCCCACGGCGCCAGCCGCACCGAGGCGTAGCCGCCCACGGCCGCCTGCCGCACCCGGTAGGAGTTGTACGGCGACACCCACAGCACGCTCAGCGACACGGCCCGGTCCGGGTGCCGTTCGAGGAGCGCGGTGACGTGTCCGGCGAAGCCGGGGGCGAGGTGGGCGTCGTCCTGCACCACCAGGTGGTGGGTCGCGCCGGGCGCGACCGCCGCCCAGGCGGCCTTCGCGGTGCGCAGCGGGCTCGGGAAGCCGCCGGGCTCGGGGTCCTTGACGATACGGGCGGGCAGCGGCGCGCACTCGGCGGCGACCCGCTCGGCTCCGGCGAGGCGCGAGGGGTGGCACATGACGACGGTGCCGAGCCGGACGGGCGGTCGCGTCATGCGCGCGCCGCCCGGCCCCGGCCCGGGGCACCCGCGCCGGCGGCCGATCCGGCGCGCGGTTCCGCCGCCTCCGCCGCGCGCCCCGTCTCCGCCGTCTCCGTAGCGGCCGCCGCGTCGACGATCAGCGCCTCGAACCCCGTCAGCATCGCCTCCGCGGCCGGCTCGTCGATCAGGCCGGTGTCCACGGTCAGCGACACCGGCATGAAGTGCCGGCTGCTGTAGACGTGCCAGGCCACCGACGTCTCCGACTGCCGGCCGAGCGTCTGCCACTCGATGACCGACTTCTCGGGCCGCACGCCCGCGTGTTCGCGCCGGTCCACCGACCGCGCCTCGGTGATCATGTCGCGCAGGTCGTTGTACCAGCAGGTGCGGTCCGTCGGCCGGCCGCGCCGCTCGTCCAGCCCGCGCAGGTCGGCCAGGAGCGCCGACTTGTCGTAGTACGCGTGGTAGTACGTCTTCATCGCCGCCTGCGCCGCGCGCCGGGCCAGCGCCTGGAACGCCGCGGGCCCCGCGCCGGGTTCGAGCCCCGCGTCGAGCGTGAACAGCCCCTCCAGCGTCACCGTGCTCACCGCGTCCCGCAGCGCGGGCTGGAACCGGTTGCTCACCATCACCTGGAACACGGCGCGGTCGTGCCGCGACTGCCGGGCCACCACCGCCGAGGCGGCGGCGAGCAGGATCGCCGAGGAGCTGATCCGCCAGTGCTCGTCGAGCGTCCGCAGCGCCCCCGGCAGGCTCGGCGAGGCGAGCACCGCCTGCCGGAACCGCGGGTCCGCCCCCGGCCGGCGGGCGAACAGCCGCTCGGGGGCGTCGCGCAGGGACTCCACCCAGTGCCGCCGGGCCGTCGCGTCGCGCTTGCGGCCCTTCTCCGACGCCTGGAACCCCGCCTCCGCCAGCGGCTGGTGGCCGCGGCTCGCGGCGCGCAGCGCCGCGGGGTCGGCGCCGCGCAGCAGCTCGGTCAGCGCGCGGTGCAGCAGGGTCAGGCCCATCGCGTCGGTGGCGACGTGCGCGAGGACGAGTACGGCGCGCACTGCCTTTCCGTCGACGCAGACCAGCGCGGCGCGCACCGGCCACTCGCGGTCGTACGCGAACCGCACGGCGCGCCACCGGCGTTCCACGGCGTCCGCGAGCGCGGTGGCCGCTTCGGTGTCATCGGCGTCGAAGAGGTGCACGCCGAACGTGCCGCCGCCGTCGAGCTCCTGGTGCATCGCTCCGTCGCCGTCCACGTGGACGCGGGTGCGCAGCGCGTCGTACACGGTGAGCAGCCCCCGTACGGCCTCGGCCGCGCGGCCGGCGGGGACGGCGGGTTCCACGGGTACGAGCACCTTGACGTTGGTGCCGTGGTCGTCGGGCTCGGTGTCGAGCATCGCCCGCCGGATGGCCCACTGGCCCCAGGTCACGGGCCCGCGGCCCGCTGGCGCTCCGGCGATGCCGACGGTGACGACGCGGGCGGTGTGGCCCGCCACCTCGCTCAGTTCGGTACGCACAGGTCCCTCCAGTCACAACTGCGGTAGTCGATGCGGCCGGTCGTGCGGCCGGTGGTGGCGACCGCGGCGGCGTACCCCGGTCCGATCGGAAGGTCGGCGACGGCGTACCCGGCCCCGCCCACCGGCCGGGGCGCGCCGGGCGCGGCGGCGCCGACGTCGTAGCGCAGGAAGTCCAGCAGCCGCCCGCCGGCGGCCTTCGCCCACGCCTCCTTGCGGGCCAGCAGCAGGCACAGCCGCCGCACCCGGGCGCCGCCCGCGGGCAGCGCGGCGAGCTGGGCCGCCTCGGCGGGGGCGAGGAACCGCCGGGCCAGCGCCAGCGGGTCGCCGTGCGGGTGCTCCGCCTGGAGGTCGACGCCGACGGGCGCGGCGCCGCCGACGGCGACCAGGGCGCGCAGCCCCGAGCGGGACAGGTTCCACTCGCAGCCGCGGCCCGCGCCGGTCAGCGCCGGCTTGCCGTACGGGCCCGCGGTCCAGCCGATCTCCCCGGGCGGCAGCCGCAGATGGCCGGCGAGGAGCCGCCGGGCGGCGGCGTGCGAGCGGAGCAGCGCCGTGCGGCGTACGGGGTCGGCGAGCCGCGCGGCGCGGGCCCGTTCGCCGTCGGTGAGCAGTTCCGCGGCGGGGCCCGCCGCACCCGCGTCGCCGGACAGGTCGACGTCCCAGACCCGTACGGCCCCGCCTCCCCCGGCCCCGCTCACCTAGGCCGCCTCCGCGGCGCGGCCGAAGCGCTGCCAGGCGGTGGCGAGCAGCAGCGCGCCGATGACGACGTTGCCGACGGCCAGGGCGGCGAAGTACGCCTCCGCGTGGTCCACGGCGCGCGCGAGCAGCCCGCCGCCGACGTTGACGGCGCCGAGGTAGACGATGTCGGAGGCGATGGTGATGTGCCCGTTGCGCACCTGCTGCAGGCTCATCGTCACCATGTTGAGCAGCCCGAACGCCAGCCAGCTCGGCGCGACGACCGTCAGGTAGTCGTCGGTGAACGCGGCCGTGCCGGCGTCGTCGCTCATCAGCCTGCCGAGCGGCCCGGCGAGCGCGAAGCCGGCGACGGCCAGGACCGCGTACACCATCAGCACGTACCGCACGCCCTCACGCAGGACGGGCCGCAGCAGGTGGCTCTCGCCCGCGCCGAGGGACTGGTTCATGGTGATGGCGACGGCCGAGCCGAGCGCGATCGCGGGCGACAGGGACAGCACCTGAACGGCGTGCGCGCCGCCGTAGCCGGCCACGGCGTCGGAGCCGAAGTCCGAGAGCACCCACAGCGAGGTGTAGTTCATGCCGGCGATGAAGAGGTACGAGACCGCCACCGGCACGCCGACGGCGACCAGGATCCCCACGGTCTGCCTCAGCGGCTCGGCGGGACCGCCGAAGCGCAGCAGTCCGGCACGCGCCAGCAGCACCAGCCCCGACGTGAGGCCCACCACGGAGGCGCCGGCGATCGACGCGGGGACGGCGAAGACGCCCATGTCCGCGTAGAAGCCGAGCAGCCACACCCCGAGGACCTGCATCCCGGCGACGGCAATGGTGATGACCGACGCCGACCGCGCGCTGCCCCAGCCGCGGAGCGTGCCCGCGACCACCGAGGTGAGGACGGCCAGCAGGAACGACGCGGCGACCAGCCGGGCGAAGAGCACGAAGTCATCGTGCGCGGCGGCGTCGACGTCGAGCGTCCCGGCCATCTGCGGCGCGGCCAGCGCGATGACCGCCGCGGCGACGGCGAAGCAGCCGAGCGCGATGGCGCCGATGCGTACCAGTGGCGGCTGCGAGTCCTCGCCCGCGCCGGCGCCGCGGCGGCGGGCGGAGACGACCTGGCTGCTGATCTCGATGCCCTCCTCCAGCGCCAGGAAGAAGAAGGAGACGGGGATGAAGAGGGCGCGGATGTAGAGCGCGTCGCCGCCCATGTTGCCGAGCAGCGCCGAGATGGCGAACTGGGCGCCGAGGCCGGTGACGACGCCGAGGCAGATGGGGACGGCCAGGCCGCGCAGCCTGGCGCGCAGGTCGCCGGGCGGGGCCGGGGCGGCGCCCGGGGCCGGGTCGCCGTGCTCCTTGACGTCAGTCATCGAGGATCCTGCCTTTCCGGTGGCCCAGGGCGAGGTTGAGCCGCTGCATGGTGCCGGTGCCCTCCATGAACTCGAAGGCCCGGGCGTCGCGGTGCAGCTTGTCGAGCAGCGGGTGTTCGAGCCGGGCGCCGGGGCCGAGGAGCCCGAGGGCGTACTCGGCGGTCTCCAGGGCGAGTTCGGCGGCCCGGTACTTGGCGGCGGAGGCGACGGTGCCGTCGCCGGGGTCGTGGTCGGCCTGCTCCGCGGCGGCCAGCACCAGCCGCCGGGTGCCGGCCAGCCGGCGGCGCAGCGCGTCCATGGCGTACGACTCGCCGGCGCGCAGCGCGCGGCGGTGGTCGGCGGCGTAGTCCCAGGCGGCCTGGGCGATGCCGAGGGCCATGGCGGCGACGACGGGGCGGGCGCGGTTGAAGGTGCGCATCGCGCCGACGATGCCGCGGCGGGTGGCGGACAGGTGCATGCCGAGGATGTCGGAGCGGGCCACGGGCACGCCGTCGAGGCGGATCTCGCCGAGCCCGATGGCGCGCATGCCTGTGGTGGGCAGCGCGGTGGCGGTGAAGCCGGTCCTGGCGGGCTCGACGAGCACGGCGACGACGCCGACGGGGCCCGGCTTGATGCGGGCGAAGACGACGCCGAGGTCGGCGCGGACGGCGTTGCCGATGTACTTCTTGACACCGCTGAGCCGGTACGGGGCCGGGGCGCCGGCATCGGCCCCGGCCCCGGCTCCTGTCCCTGTCCCGGTCTCGGTGAGCGCGGTGGTCAGCGCCGTGGCGTCGGAGCCGGCGTGCGGCTCGGTGAGCGCGAAGAACGTCCAGGTGGGGCGGGCGGCGAGGGTGGTGTAGTAGCGCTCCTTCTGCTCGTCGTCGCCCAGTTCCTCGGTGAGCACGCCGGAGAGGGAGGGCCCGGGGGCGGCGACCATCAGCGCGGCGTCGCCCCAGGCGAGGCGTTCGTAGACGACGACGCGCTCGACGCAGGAGTGGAGGTGGCAGGGGCGGCCGTCGACGATCAGCGGGTCGGGGTTGTACGCGGGCGGGAGGCCGAGGAGGACGGGGAAGTAGGCGTCGTGAACGACGGGGTTGAGGGTCCGAGGGTCGGCGCCGGGCTCGTCCATGGCGAGTGCGGTGGCGCGGAACGCCTGCGCGTACTCCTCGACGGCGGCGCGGAGCCGCGCGGGGCCGGGGGGCGGCGGCCGGTGCCGGGCCGGCGGCAGGGTGCGGGCCGGGGTCGTGGTCATGGGCTCACCTCGGTGGCGTGGTGGCAGGGCGCCGGCTCGGGAGCGACGGGATGGACGTCGGCCAGCAGGTCGACGGCGCGGGCGAGCCGCCCCGGCCCGGCGTCGAGATACCCGGCGGCACCGAGCAGCCGCAGCACGGCACGCTGCGCCCGTACGAGCGCCTCGGCGGCGCGGGAGGCGCCTTCGGCGCTGGACGCGGCGAGCGCGCCGGGTCCGTCGGCCGGGGCCCAGGGGCCTGGCGGCTCCGGGGCGTCGGCGCCCGCGGCCCGCCCGGACACGGTGTGGTGGCGCGGCCCGGCCACGGCCTTGCGGCCCGGCCCGGTCGCGGACGCGCCGGAGGCGGTGGTGCGCTCGGCCTCCGCCGTCCCGGGGGCGCCTTCCGCAGCGCCGGGCCCGGATGCCGGTCGGTGGTCCGGTCCGGTCGCGGATTCTCCGGGCGGTGCGGCCTCCGCTGTCGCGGGTCCGCCGTCGTCCGGGCCGTGTTCCAGCAGGAGGCGGGCCTCCAGGAGGTCCGCGGCGGCCTCGCCGAGGGTGGTGCGTACGGACGCGATGCCGGCCAGCACCTCGCCGCCCACCCGGCGGCCCGCCAGGTAGTCGGCCGCGGTGCGCAGCAGGTGCTCGGTGAGGCCGAGCCGGATCCACAGCACCCCCGCGGCCCAGGGTCCCGTGGTGCCGTCGCGGTGGCGCGCGTCGCGCCACACGCCGAGGTCGCCGGAGGCGAACTCCAGGGTGGCGACCGGTGCGCCGCCCGGCGCCTCGGCGGCGGCCAGCGGCAGCACGGCGTGCCCGCCCGGGCCCCAGGCGCGGGCGTCGGGGCCGAGTCCCGCGCGGAGTTCGGCGAGGGCCGGGGCCGGGCCCTCGGCCTTGGCGCGGGCGCGGCAGCGCAGCCCGAGCGCGGTGAGGGGCACCGGTCCCTGCTGCCGGGTCGGTCGTACGGTCACGTCCGCGCCTCCAGTGCGCTCTGCTGCGGGAACGGGGTGGTGAGCCGGCCGCCGGCGGCGGGCACCGGCGTGAACAGCGCCCGGCAGTCGTAGCCCAGGGCCTCGTCCCGGTCGGCGACGGCGAGCCCGCCGCCCGGGTCGGCGGCGTACCGCAGCGCGGCCTCGTACCAGGGCCGCAGCCAGCCGCCCGAGCGCCGGTCCGGACGCCGGGCCGCGGCGGGCACGCGGCGTACGGTCAGCTCGGCGAGGCGCGGCCCGGTGCCGGTGCCGAGCACGACGACGGCCGCGCCGCTGCCCGGCGGCAGCGCGTACCCGTGCTCCGGCGGCAGCGTCGACTGCTCCATGACGACGATCGCGGCCCGCCGCGCCTCGCCGCCCGCGATCCGGCCGCGCGCGAGGCGCAGCGCGGTGAACGCCCCGGCCGCGCCCTGGTCGTTGACACCGACGACCTGCGGCCGGCCGCCCAGCAGCTCGGCCAGCAGGCAGCCGGGCAGCACCCGCGCCTGGCAGTCCGGCACGGGCGTGACGGTGAGCAGCAGCTCCACGCCGCTGTCCCGGCCGCCGAGCACGGCGGCGGCGGCCGTCACGAGGTCCGGGTACGAGACCCGCTCGCCCCGCTCCAGCCAGGTGCGGTCGGGCAGCGGGCCGTAGACCGTCTCCAGGTCGTCGGCGTACTCCCGCAGGTCCGCGGCCGTGGTGCCGCCGTGTCCTGCCGGCGGCGGGCCGACGGCGGTCAGCCGCTCCAGTGCGACGGGCATCGCCACCGCCTAGCCCGCCGCGCCCGGGCCCGCGGACGCCTCGATGAAGGCGCACACGGCGCCGACCGTCTCCAGGTGCTCGGGCTCCAGGGTCTCGGGGTCGATCTCGATGCCGTGGTCGTCCTCCAGCGTCATGAGGAGTTCGAGGACGCTGGTGGAGTCCAGGCCCAGTTCCTCGAAGAGCTTCGTCTGCGCGGTGGCCTCGGCGAGGTCCTTGCGCAGCACGACCTCCAGCGACCTGATGACTTTGGCCGCAAGGTCGGCCCGGGCCTCGTCGACGTGCGTGGTCATGCTCTGCCTCCTGAGGGAAACGTTGCTGCGTGCGTGCTTCGTACGGTGGCCGGGGGCGAGGGCTACGGCGCGGGGTCCGACTGGCGCTCCAGCAGGTCGTCGACGGTGTCGCGGCGCCGTACGAGACGCGCGCGCCCGCCGGCGGCCAGCACCTCGGCGGGGTGGCCGTGGCTGAGGAACAGCACCGGCGAGGCGCTCGGCCCGTACGCGCCGGAGCGGGTGACGGCGACGAGGTCGCCGGGGGCGAGGTCCGCGGGCAGGTCGACGGCCTTGCCGAGGGTGTCGTTGGGGGTGCACAGCGGCCCGGTGACGTTCCACGGGACGAGGGGTCCGCCGCCGCCGACGCGGTGCATGGGGAAGTTGCGGCGGAAGGGCGAGCCGATGCCGACGGCGGCCATGTGGTGGTTGGTGCCGCCGTCGCAGACGGCGAAGCGCTCGCCGCGCGACTCCTTGGTGTAGCGGACGCGGGTGAGGTACGTCCCGGCGGGCGCGGCGAGGTAGCGGCCCAGCTCCATCACCAGCCGGGTGTCCGGGTGCGCGGCGTGGAAGGCGGCGACGACGGGGTTGAGGCCCGCGGTCAGCTCGCCGGCGTCGAGGTCGCTCTCGGCCGCGTGGTAAGCGACGCCGAGGCCGCCGCCGACGTCGACCGTGCCGAGGCCGAACCCGAGCCGCCCGGCGAGCCGTTCGGCCAGCTCCAGGATGCGCCGGGTGTTCTCCACGATCGCGGTGGCGGCGAGGATACGGGTGCCCATGTACGCGTGCACGCCGGTCACCCGGACGTTCCCGTACCGCCGCAGGTCGGCGGGGGCGAGCGCGTCGAGCACTTCCTCGTCGATGCCGAACTGCCGCGGCTTGCCGCCCATCGTCAGCCCGCCGCCCTTCAGCTCGAACGCCGGGTTGACGCGCAGCAGCACCTCGGCGGTGGTGCCGCGGTGGCGGGCCTCCTCGTCGATGACGGCCAGTTCCGGCAGCGACTCGGCGATCAGCAGGGCGCCGGCCTTGAGGCAGGCGGCGATCTCGTCGCGGCTCTTGCCGGGACCGAGGAAGAGCATCTCCGCGCCGGTGGCGCCGGCGCGCTGCGCGGTGGCCAGCTCCGCCAGCGACGACAGTTCGAGGCCGGCGCCCAGCTCGCGCATGGTGCGGGTGACGGCGAGGTTGGGGTTGGCCTTGAGGGAGTAGAAGAGGCGCAGCGCCGGGTGCAGCCGCTCCCGCAGGCCGGTGTACTGGGCGCGCAGCCGGTCGGCGTCGTAGAGGTAGAGCGGCGTGCCGAACTCGGCGGCCAGGTCGGTGAGCGCGAGGCCCTGGCAGTGGGCGGCGGGTGTGGCGTCGGTCATCGTACGTCTCCGAACTCGGTCAGGCGCGCGGCCACTTCGGCGTCCAGGGCGTCGGCCGCCGCCTGGCCGGGGGCGGCGAGCAGGAAGTAGAAGCGGCCGTCCGCGGGGGCGGCCGGGGACGCTTCCGGGCCGGCGAAGGCCGCGTTGACGGTCGCGTGGTTGTCGGGGAGCGCGCCGCGGCCGGTAGCGCGGTCGAAGAGGAGCGGGCCGAGGGCGGCGGCGAGCCGGTCGAACGGGACGGGCGCGGGCAGCCGCACGTCGTACTGCCGGGCGAGGACGACCGCGTCCGCGGGAACGCACTGCTCCTGCAGCCGGGTCTGGTAGGTGGACATGTTGTTGCGGGCGTTGATCTCCAGCACGGGCAGGAGCGAGCCGTCGGTCCGTACGAGGGCGTCGACGCCCACGGGGCCGTGGTAGCCGTCGGCGGCGAGCCGCCGGCCGAGGAGCGCCGCGGTCTCCCGCACGGCGGCGTGCTGCTCCGGGGTGAGCCGGGCGGGGAAGCGGTGGCCCTGGTGGACGCCGCCCGCCGTCAGCGCCTCCTTGACGAAGTCGAAGCGCACGGAGCCGTCCCGGCCCACCGTGAGGTGGTAGTTGAGGTCGGCGGCCTTGTCGGCCCACACCTCCACGACGACGGCGAGCCGGTCGTCCCCGGTGCGTTCCGCGCGCCGCCGCACCATCCGCACCACCTGCTCCAGCCGCCGCGCCCGGCCGGCGACGACGATGCCCTTGCCGGAGACGCCGTACGCGTCCTTGACGCCGACGACCGCGCCGTCCGCGATCCGGGCCGCGGCCTTCTCCGCCACGGCCTCGAACTCCGCGACCGACTCGCACTCCCAGCCCTCGGCGAGCGGCACGCCCAGCTCGGCGGTGACCCGGCGGCTGTAGATCTTGCTGTTGACCCGCTTGGCGAGCGCCGCGGCCGGCAGCGCGGCGGCGAGCCCGGCCCGCAGGCACAACTCCTCCTCGGCGGCCGACATCCCGTGCGGGAGGAGCCGGACGTCGCCGAGCGAGCGCAGCCGCGCGAGCAGGCCGGGCGAGTCCAGCGCCTCCTCGGTGACGGGCACCGCGGGCCCGCAGCGGTCGGTGACCTGCACGTGCGGCAGGTCGAGGCCCAGGCCGCGCAGGTAGTCCAGATAGCCGGGGTCGGGCGCGGACTTCAGGATGACGTGGTCGCCCGCGCCGCCGAGCAGCAGCGCGAACTCGTCCATGCGTGCGACGACCGCGGAGGGCGCGTTGTCCCCGACGGCCGGCACGCCGGGCTCGCCGCGCGCCCAGTCGCGCTCGACCTCGATGTTGCCGAGCAGTACGAGCGGTGCGGCCGGGTCGCCGGTGCAGGCGCGCCGGACGCCGCTCATGAAGTCGTCGGCCGTCATGTCGTCCCCCATCTCGTGGCGTTCGTGGCGGTGTCCGTGGCGGGCGGGCCGCCGTCAGTGGCGGAACACCGCGGCCGCGAAGGTGGCGCCGAGCCCCACCGCGGCCATCAGGTAGCAGTCGCCCTGGCGGAGCCGGCCGGCGTCGCGCAGGGTCACGTAGTTGATGAAGGAGTCGGCGCCGAAGCAGTGCCCGAGCGCGGCGACGTTGTCCAGGCAGATGCGCGAGCGCGGGAAGTCCAGCAGGTGCGCCGCCTTCGCCCAGGAGATGCGGTTGACGTTGTGCGGCAGGATCCACGCCAGGTCCTCCAGCGGGATCCCGGCCGCGGCCACCGCCTCGCGGATCACGGTCGTCAGCCGCTCCGCGTAGCGCCGCTCGAACTCCTCGCCGCGCGGCGGCGGGAGTTTCACGTCGTGGTACTCGCCGAAGGTACGGGTGACGTAGCTGCGCAGCACGTCGCCGCCGCCGCCCGCCGACACCAGGCAGGCGGCCGAGGACTCGCCCATCACGGTGGTGCCCGGGATGAGCTGGGCGGTGGGCCAGTCGGCCTTCTCGCCCGCGACGACGAGCGCCAGCGCGCCGGGGTCGCCGTCCTCGGCGAGGAGCCGGCCGGCGAGGTCCACGGCGGCGAGTCCCGAGGAGCACGCCTGCTGGGTGACGGTGAAGACGGCGGCGTGCCCGAGGCCGAGTTCGCCGGCGGCGTCGTGCACGGGGTTCTGCGAGGCGCGGGAGCCGATGGGGATGGTTCTGGCGCTGACGACGTACGACACGCGGTGCTCGTTGCCCGCGAGCGCGGTCAGCTCGCGGGCGGCGGCCACGGTCATCTCACGCAGCCCCGCGCCGGGCGACATGCGGACGTCGCGGAGGCCGAAGTAGCGGTGGAACAGGGCGAGATCGCGGTCGCCGACGCCGAGGCGGGGGGCGAGGTCGGCGATGGGCACCGACACGGGCGCGACGTGGGCGGCCACGTCGTACAGGGCGGTCATCGGGCGCTCCTTCCGGCGGCGGCGGTACGGGACGGGGGCGGCGGGCCGGGGTTCCGCCCCGGCTCCGCGGGCCGGGTGGCGAGCGTTGCCGCGGCCCGTTTGTCGCGGGTCGCGAGCCCGGTGAACGCGAACAGCACCCGGCCCCCGTCGCCGACCGCCTCGCAGCGGGCCACGGTGCCGTCGGCGGCGGTGCGGTGGCGCAGGCCGACCGGGGCGGGGGCCTCGGCGAGCGCGGCGTCGTTGCCGGGGGCGAAGAGGTCGAACCGGTCGATGCGGACGGGCACGGGGACCGGCGCGGCGGCGGCTTCGGTGGAGGTGGAGCCGGCGGCAGCGGTGGCGGCGGTGGCCCGGAGGAGGCTGTCCATGGCCAGCGCGGGGAGGAGGAAGTCCCGTAGCGGGCCGAGGTGTCCGGGAGGCGGCAGCTGCAGCCGCGCGGAGCCGCCTGCGGGGCCCGTACGAAGCTCGCGGAGCGAGTCGAACATGCCGCGGAGCAGGACCGGGGAGCCGGCGAGTGCGTAGGCGTCGCGGGCGGGCACGAGACCGGCCGCGGCGGGCTCGGGATCGGGCCGGGGACCGTACGAGGCGTCGAGGTGGACCGTCATCCGGCTGTACTCCTGCGCCGGGATGGGCCCCCTGGGCGGGCCGGCGACGACCACCCGGACCCGTCCTGGCGTCTCCGCCCGCGCGGTGACCACCAGCCGCCGCGGCCACTGCTCCTCCGCGGCGCGCACGAACCGCGCGAACACCGCGTCCACGATCGCCACCGGCCGTCCGGCACCGACCGCGGCGGCGGCCTCGGCGGCGATCTCCATGATGAACGTCCCCGGCAGGGTGGGCCGTTCGTCCACCCGGTGGTCGCGCACGTACCCGTGGCCGTCCAGCCCGAGGCGTACCTCCCAGGCCGTGCCGCCGCCTTCGGCGGGCGCGCCGGGCCCGCGGACGAAGGCCCCGGCAGGGGCCGGCGGCCGCGCGCCGGCGGCGCGCAGCTCCGGCGCGACGGCGGCGAGCATGCGCCACTCGGTCTCCCCGAGCCACACGGAGGTGCGGGAGCCGCCGCTGCGGTGCAGGAGTTCGGTGCGGAAGTAGCGGCGGCCGAGGGCGTCGTCGAGGTGGGTGAAGTTGTCCTCGCGGGCCAGGTACGCGTCCTGGACCTGGGTGTGCGTCACCATCCCGCTCTCGGTCCACAGGCCGGAGACCAGGGCGTGCGCGTCGGCGCCGGCGGTGGCGCGGGCGTGGGCGGCGGCGTGGGTGAGGAACTCGTTGGCGGAGATGTAGTCGGCCTCGCCGGGCCGGGCCACGACGGTGGTGACCGAGCTGATCGCCAGCCACAGCGCGGGGGCGTGGGCGGCGAACGCGGCGCGGAGGTTCAGCCAGCCGCGCACCTTCACGTCCCGTACGGCCCGGAACTCCGCGGGCGTCTTGCGCCGCAGCGCCGTGGCCCGCTCGACGCCCGCGCCGTGCACGACGACGTCGGCGCCCCCGGCCGCGGCGATCTCGGCGGCCACGGCCCGCAGGGCGGCGGGGTCGAGCACGTCGCACTGCCGGTAGTGCACGCGGTCGGCGCCGTAGCGGGCGGCGAGCCGGCGGAGGGTGCGGCCGCGCTCGGCGGCTTGCAGCGCGCGGTTGTGGCGGCGGTTCAGCTCGGCGAGCTTCGCACCGGGGTGCTCGGCCATCAACCGCCGCAGGGCGGCGGCCCGGTCGGCGGGGGGTTCCCCGGCGTCCTCGGGACCGGGGGCGGGGCCGGAGCCGAGCAGCCAGATCGCGGCGGGCCGGGACAGCCCGGCGAGCTGGCCCACGAGTTCGGCGGTGATGCCCCGGCCGCCGCCGGTGGCGACGACGACGGGCGCGCGCGGCAGCGGGGCCGCGGCGGGCCGGTCGGCGGCGGGCGCGAGCACGGCTTCTGCCCGTACGCCGCGGCGGTGGTGGGCGACGCCGAGATGCCGCTCGACGGCGGACTCCCGGCTCAGCAGGTCGAGCCCGGCGGGCAGGTCCGGGGTATCCGCCACGACGGCGTAGACGAGCGCGCCGGGCAGATCGGCGCCGAGGGCCCGCACGAGCCCGGCGAAGAGCCCGGTCGCGGGGTCGGGCGCGGGATCGCCGGGGTCGAGGACGAGGACGGCGAAGGACCCGCGGTCGTCGAGGGGTTCGGCGAGGAGGTGCGCGGCGGCGAAGGCGAGGTCCTGCAGTTCGAGGGCGGCGGCGGGGAGGGAGTCGCTCGGCAGGGCGGCGGGCCGGGGAGCGCCGGACGGCGGGTGGGCCCCGTGAGGCGCGGACGCCGCGTGCGCCGGGGCGGCTTCGCCGCCCGGCGGGACCGCGGGCGTGTGCGCCACGCCGGCGGGCGGGACGGCGTCGCCAGCCGCCGCTCCCGGCACGGACGCGCGCCCCCGCGCCGCGTCCGCCGCGGCACCCGGGCGAGGCGCCGTGTCGAAGAGGACGCGCACGTGGCGGAGGTCGCGGCCCGTCACGATGCCGGCCAGGTCCTCCGGGGCGTCGAGTACGTGGACGTCCGGTGCCGGCCCCGGGTGCGCCGCGCGCGGCGCCGCGACGACGCAGCCCGGCGGCAGTTCGAGACCGGCCAGCGCCTCCGGGGTGTTCGTCAGCACGAGGGAGTCCGGCGGGAGCGCGGGCAGCGCGGGGCGTGCCTCGGGGCGGTCCAGGCGCTTCAGGTGCAGGACGTACGGGCGCAGGTCGCCCAGCCGGTCCGGGGCCGCGGGCGACTCCGGCCGGTAGGTGAGCGCGGGGGTGCCGGGCGCGACCGGGGTCAGCTCCGCCGCCGCGTCGTTCGCGCGCACGGCGCGGTGCAGGGCGACGAGCCCTTCGGCGGCGTGGAAGTACGGCTCCAGGTCCGCCGCGTCAGCGCTCGACGCGGCGAGGGGGCGGTCGGCTGCCGCCCGCGGCGACGGCGCCGCATCCAGGCGTGCGCCGTGCACGGCACCGGGCCCGCCGGCCGCCGCCGGCTCCCCCGCCGCGGCCGTGTCGGCACCTCCGCGGATGTCCGCTCCCGCACCCGCGGGCGGCCCCACCCGCAACTCCCCCAGCACCCGCAGGCCCCGCGCCTCCGCCTCCTCCCGGCGCATCAGGACCGCCGCCGCCGCGGTCTCCGTCGTGATCCCGCCCGCCGGTGGCGTCACCATCTCCGCCGCAGCCGTCGTGCCGATCACCACCGCTGCGGCCAGCTCGCCCGTCGCGAGGTGGCGGCAGGCCGCCGCCAGGGCCGCGTGGGAGGAGTCAGGGCCTGCGTCCAGAGTCATGTTCGGGCCGTGCAGGTCGAGGAGCTGGGCCACGCGGGAGGCGATGATGTTGGGCATCAGCCCCGGCAGGGAGTCGCTGTTGCTCGCGGGCGCCAGCGCCCGTACGCCCGCCGTCAGCGCGGACACGTCCCCCTCCGCCCGCGTCTCGATGTCGTCCAGGTACGCCCGCAGTGCGCACGCCAGCGCCTGCCGCACTTGACCGCTGTGGCCGACGAACACCCCCGTACGGGCGAGGAGTCCGGGATCCTCCCACCCGGGCCGCAGCTCCAGCGCGCACCGCAGCGCCATGAGCTGGCTGCGGTCCAGCCGCTCCAGCACCGCGGGCGGCAGCCGCACTTCGAGCGGCGCGGGAGCCGGGAACGACGCGCCGAAGACCGGGCCCGGGGACGGCGGCTCCAGGACCGTCGTCGCCACCACCACGACCGGTGCCGGGTCCGCGGCCGCGGGGGCGGCCGGACCGGGGCGGTCGCTGACGACGACGTGCGCGTTCGTGCCGCCGAAGCCCATCGCCGAGACTCCCGCCGTACGGGCCCGGCCGTCCGGCGACGCCCGCCAGGGCAGGGTCCGTACGGGAACGGTGACATCGCCCGCGATCGGTCCCGCGTAGAGGTGCTGGGCGGGGATCGCCTCGTGGCGGAGCGCGAGCAGCGCGTGAATGACGTTGACCGCGCCCGCCGCCCAACCGGTGTGGCCGATCAGCGACTTGTTCGACGTCAGCGTCCACCGCCTGCCGGGCGCCGCGGCGGCCAGCGCCCGCAGCTCCGCCTGGTCGCCGGCGGCGGTGCCGGTCGCGTGGGCGACGATCCAGTCGACGTCCTCGGGCCCGACGCCGGCCGCCGCCCAGGCCCGTTCGAGGGCGATCCGCTGCCCGGCGGGGTTCGGCGCGTACACCGCCTTGCCGCGCCCGTCGGACGAGCCGCCGAAGCCGCGGACGAAACCCAGGACCGGATCGCCGTCGGCGAGGGCGCGCGCGTACGTCTTGAGCGCCACGACCGCGGCGCCGTCCGAGAACAGCACGCCGTCCGCGCCGCGGTCCAGCGAGCGCACACGGTCGCCCCTCGCCAGCCCGTCGAGCTTCGCGAACAGCACCATGGTCTGGGCGTTGACGGAGTACGTGCCGCCGCAGAGCGCGACGTCCGCGCGGCCCTCGCGGAGCGCGCGCATGCCGAAGTCGAAGCTGTAGAGGGACGAGGAGCAGGCCGTGTCGACGACGACGGTCTCCACCGGGTCCGCGATGCCGGCGAGCGCGTCACGCACCACGCGGTACGGCGCGGTGTCGGCGAGGTCGGGCGAGCCGGCCGGGTAGAGCGCGGCCAGCGGGTCGGGATCCGCGGCCGCCGGCCCGGCCAGCAGCCGGGCGCCGTGCCGCAGGAGGCCGTGCTCGGCGGCGTGGCCGCCGTCCGCGGTCATGCCGACGGCGGCGAAGGTGCGCGTACCGGCGTCGAGACGCACCCCGTCGAGCGCCTGGAGGACGCTGTGCCGCAGCCACCGGCCGCTCGGCTCGCGCTGCGGGGCACGGCCGGCGGCGAGTTCGGCGCGCAGCCGGGGGTGGGGGCGCAGGTCGTGGATGAAGCCGGAGGTGCGGGTGTACGTCTTGTCCGGCGCGGCCGGGTCCGCGGACCACAGCGCGTCGATGTCCATGCGGTCGCCGGGCTCGCTGAACTGCGGTACGCGGTCGCGCAGCAGGTCCCACAGCTCGTCGGGCGAGCCGGCGCCCGGCACGGCCAGGCCCATGCCGACGGCGACGATCGCGCCGGGGTCGACGGGGCCGCCGGCCGCCGCCGGCGACGGCAGCGAGCCCGCGGTACGTACGGCGGCGTCCAGGCCGCGCGCCCGCAGCGCGGCTGCGGCGGCTTCCGCGGCGGCGCGGTCGGTGGCGGCGGCCTCGACGCGGTAGCGCGGCGGGCGCCGGGCGCCGCCCCCGGTGCCGTCAGCCATCGGCCCGTACGGCGGTGGGGGCGGTGGTGCGGCCGGTCTCGTCGATGAGGCGGGCGAGGCCGCCGAGGGTGGACTGCAGGGCGAAGCGGGTGTCGTCGGCCACGTGGTGCAGGCCGAAGCGGTCGATCAGCGTGCTCAGCACCTCCATGCGCTTGAGCGAGTCGATGCCGAGGTCGCCTTCGAGGTCGGCGTCGGGGTCCATGGCCTCGACGGGGTACCCGAGCCGGTCGGCGTAGACCTGCTGAAGTGCGGCGAGCACGTCTCCGCCCGCGGCGGGCCCGGCGGGTGAAAGCGCGGGTACGGGGCCGGGGACGCGCGCCGCGGGCCCGGCCGCCGTGGGATCCGGCGCCGCGGGCGCCGTTGCGGGTACGTGAACGGGGGCGGGCTCCGCCACCGGTATCGCCGCCGCAGGCCGCTCCCGCGCCGCAGGCGCCGAGACCGGCGCCCAGGCACCGGAGTCGGGCACCGGAGGCGCCATCGGCACGGCGACCTGTGCGGCCGCCCCGGCGGCCGGTGCCGCCGGCCCCTCCCGCGTACCCGTCGCGAGCCACCGGTCCGCCGTCTGCGCCCCGCAGCCCACCGCCTGCCGGACCAGTTCCCCGAGTCCCGCGCGGCCGCACTCCACCACCGACTCCAGCCCGTAGGTCTGCAACTCGCGCAGGGCGGCGAGGAAGTCGACGGGCCGGGTCACCTGTGCGATCAGCGAAGCCTTGACGTCGGTGTCGTCCGTGACGAGCCCGCCGAGGGCCGGCGAGTACAGGCGGCGCTGCGCCGGGCGCTCGGGGATGCCCTCGATCGCCGCCGCGAACTCGGCCTGGGCGGTGGCCAGCAGCGGGTTGTGGAACGGGTACGGCGCGGTGAGCCGGACGGCCCGTACGCCGAGGACGTCGGCGAGCGCGGCGAGGCGGCCGAGGGCATCCCCGGGTCCTGAGACGACGACGTGCCGCGGCGCGTTGACGACCGCGAGCCGGGCGCCCGGCAGCTCCGCGGCGGCGAGCAGCGCGGTGGCGCGGCGGGCCGGCAGGGTGAGTGCGAGCATGCCGCCGGTGCCGGCCGCGCAGTGCTCCAGGGCGCGGGCGCGGTGGGCGGCGATGCGGGCGCCGTCTGCGGCGGTGAAGCAGCCGGCGTGGGCGGCGGCGGCCATCTCACCCATGCTGTGGCCGAGTACGACGTCGGCGGGCGCGCGCAGGTCGGCCTCGCGGGCGTACACGAGCGCCGCCGCGTAGATCGCGAGCTGGAGCGCGAACGGGTCGGTCCCGGCGAGCCGGCGGCCGTCCGCGGCGTCGGTGCCGGCGTCGGTGAGCAGCGGCGAGACCGGGGCGTGGCCGAACTCGGCGGCGACTCCGTCGACGACGGCCAGCAGCTCGGCGACCGGGGCGCTCACCGGCCCGGCGAACGCGCCGGGCCGGTAGGCGCCCTGGCCCGGCAGCAGCAGTGCGGTTCTGAGATCCATCTCCGCCTCCCCTTCGCGTGGCGTGAGAACGGCAGCCGTGACCGCGGCCCCCGTCGGCACGGGGGCGGCGCGTACGACTGGGTGGTGGGTCAGTGGGCGGTGACGGAGAGGGCGCCGAGGCCCGCGATCCGGTGGCCGTGGACGGGGCCCGGCGGTCCGGCGACCGCGAGCGCGGGCATGCCCGCGGCGCGGGCGGCGCGCAGGCCGACGTCGGCGTCCTCGACCACGAGGCAGTACGACGGGGGTGCGCCGACGCGGGCGGCGGCGGTCAGGTACCCCTCGGGGCTGGGCTTGCCGGCGGTGACGTCCTCGGCGCAGACCAGGACGTCGGGCAGCGGCAGCCCGGCTGCCGCCATCCGGCTGCGGGCGACGCTCCGGGTCGCGGAGGTCACCAGCCCCCAGCGGCGCGGGGGCAGGGCGTCGAGCAGCCGCCGGGCGCCTGGTGCGGCGCGGACGCCGGCGGCGTCGGTGCAGGACAGGTGGTCGAACCAGGCCAGCTCGGCGTGCGGGTCGGCGTGCGGGGCCAGTTCGCGGATGACGTCGATGTCGCGGCGCCCGTGGGAGGCCCGGATGACCTTCTCCGGGTCGAGGGAATGGCGCCTCGCCCACCTGCGGGTGTGACGGTCCATTGCGGCCGCGGATTCCACCAGTGTGCCGTCCATGTCGAACAGCACGGCGTGTACGTCGAGCGAACGCGTCCTGCCGTGGTCGCCGACATCGCGGAATCCCACATTCAGGAGGGAATGCGTCCTGCTCGCACCCGCCTTGGGGGTTTCTGTGAACAACTTGCCAGTAACCTTGCCCGCCCGCGCGGTCAAGGACGCCGTGCCTTCGTCGAGTTCGTTGCCGTTTCGTCCCGGCTGTTGCGCGGAGTCCACCGGAATCTCCACGCGGGCCGCCTTCCACATAAGTACCTGTCCGTTCCGTGCAAGGTGAACTTCAGGCAGTGCAGCGAGGGTTATGTGGTGCCGTGTCCAGAGTGTGACGAACAGTAGTCGGGTGATGACCGCAGGCCATCGCGCGTTCGGTTTTACGTTCGAGCGAGCGTCATCGTACATGCAATCCGTTGGTCTGAACCATTCTTTTCTCGCAAAATATTTGCCGGATATATAAGCACTCGGGGGGGCAACGGCGGATGTTGCCCTTTTGGGCACTCAACTGCCCTCTGTACAGGCGATGTTGCCGACGGCGAGGACGCTCTACGATGACCGCGACCGGCTCGGCGAGCGCGACGACCCCGGAAGGGACCCGGACGACATGGCGCGGATAGAGCAGGGCAGGGTGAATGTCGACACCGGCCACGGATTCGTCCTCTTCCTTGTGGGAATGCGGATCAATTACCTCTGGAAGGTGCACAGGTGGTGGCCGGCGTTCACCGCGATGCCGAAGCTGCTGGTGGAACTCGGCGAGGATCCGGAACTCGGACTGCTGGGCAGCAGAATGAGCCGCAGGGGACGTACGATCACGGTCGTGCAGTACTGGCGTTCGGCCGCACACATCGAGGAGTTCTCGAAATCGCGGGAACACCGGCACAGGTCGTACTGGAAGTGGTTCAACCGCGCCGTCGGCAGCGGCGGGGACGTCGGCATCTGGCACGAGCTGTACCACGTGCAGCCGGGATCCTATGAGGCCCGCTATATCAACATGCCGGAATTCGGGCTCGGCGCCGCTTTCAGCGCGGAACCGGGCCGCAGAGCCGAACCGGAATGAGCCTGGAAGGCGGCGGGAGGCACCGGATCAGGGTAATTCGGCGCCGCGTGTGCGGATTTCCCCGACGGTGTCCGCGACGCCCGCGGACACCACGGCCAGCGCCCCCGCGTGGCCGTTCCCCGGCGCCAGATCGACCAGGTGCCAGCCCGGCACGGCGGTGGAGACGTCGTCCGCGTCGAGGGCGCGGCCGAGGCCCACGCCGAGTCCTTTGAGGTACGCCTCCTTGCGCGTCCACAGCCGCGTGAACGCGGCGGAGCGCAGCGCCTCAGGCGCCGTCCGCACCACCGCGCGCTCCGCCGGGTGCAGCCGCTCCACCACACTCGGCTCGGGCGGCGCGGCCTTGACCGGCTCCACGTCGACGCCCACCGGGCCGGGCGCGACGGCGACGAGCACCAGCGCACCGCCGTGCGACAGCGAGAACTCCGGGCCGCCCGCGGGCCGTTCGAGCACCGGCCGGCCGTGCGGACCGCCGCACCGGGGGCAGGCCCGCCGGCCGAAGCGGAGCGCCGCGGGCGCGGTGCCGGTCAGCTCGCCCAGCAGCCGGCGCAGCTCGGCGTGGGCGACGCCGTAGCGGATCCGGTCGGCCCGGCGCAGGAAGCTCGCGTGCCGCCGCCGCTCGGCGTCGTCGAGCGCCGACAGGTCGGGCTCTGCGCCGGGCCCGGCGTCGAACGCCCAGACCCGCGCGCCCCCCGGCAGCCCCGGCGGCGCGGCGGCGCCGGGCGTGACCCGTACGCCCGCGAAGACACCGCCGGGCGCGTCCGCGACCCGCACCGCCGCCCCGGACCCGTCCGCGGCTCCGGCCGCGCCGGCGCCGCTCGCCACCGCAGCCGCCCCGGCCGCTTCCCCGGGAACTCCCCCGTCCCGCTCCGGCGCCCGGCCTCGCGCGTGCTCCGCCATCGCCGTCTCACCCCCGTTTCGAACAGCCCCTCCGCGCCGCCCCGTTCGCGCCCGGCGGCGCTCAGGCGTTGCTCAGCGCGGGCCAGCGTATACGCGTCGTGCACAGCGATACGAGCAGCGCGGACGCGGCGACGGCACCCATGCCCCACGCCAGCCCGGCACCACCCGCGATGAAGCCGATCACCGCGGGCCCGCCCAGCAGCCCCGTGGTGCCCATCGACGCCACCAGGGACAGCGCGTCGGGCCCCTCCCGGGCGGCCGCGACGTACACGCACGGCGTCACGGCCGCCACGCCCAGCCCGACGCACGCGAACCCGAGGAGCGCCGGCACCACCCCGCCCGCGAGCACCGCGAGGGCGAGGCCCGTGCCCGCCAGCGCGCTGCCGAGCCTGACCACGGGGCCGTCGCCCCAGCGGGTGCGCCAGCCGTCGGCGAAGAGGCGGGCGACGACCATCATCACGGAGACCACCGCGATGCCGAGCGGCGCGATCTCGGGCGCCGCGTCGGCGACGTCCTCCAGGTAGAGCGTCGACCAGTCGTTCATGGCGCCCTCGGTGAGGGTGCCGAGGGCCATCGCGCACCCCATCCACAGCGTGACGCGCGAGGGCAGCCGCCGGCGGCGGCGCTCCTTCTCCGGCTGCCGGAAGCCGTCCTCGGCGGGCAGCCCGGTGCGGGCGACGGCGAGCAGCGCGAGGAGCAGCACCGCGGCCACCGCGAAGTGCGCGGCCATCTCCTCGGTCGCGGTCTGGACGGCGGACGCCAGCAGCGCGGCGGCCAGCGACCCGGCGCTGAACGTCGCGTGCATCTTCGCCATGGCGGTGCGCTCGTGGATCTTCTCCAGCGCGGCACCCTGCGCGTTCATCGCCACGTTCAGGCAGCCGACGGCGACACCGTCGGCCGCAACCACGACCAGCGCCACCGGGTAGTCGGGCGCGGCGGCGAACGCGGGCAGGAACAGCAGCAGGGCGCCGGCCGAGGCGAACGCGAGGCGCTTGGCGCCGATCGCCTTCATGAGGTGGGCGACCAGCGGGAAGGAGGCCGCCGCACCCGCGCCGCAGGCCATGAGCAGCAGCCCCAGCTCGGTCGCCGTCAGGTCCAGCTCGTCCTTGACCCGCGGCAGCCGGGACACCCAGGTGACGTACTGGAAGCCCAGGAAGCAGAAGAGCGCCGCGATGGCCACCTGGGCGCGGCGGAAGTCGTCGCGTATCCGCGGCATCGTCATCGGCCCGCTTCCCTGGACATGTAGACCGCCCACGGGCCGTAGCCGGGCGGGGGTGCCACGTCGTAGTGCGGGCGGTAGCCGCGGCGGGTCCAGAACGCCGAGGTGCCGGCGACGGCGACGAGGGAGATCCGGCGGAACCGGCGGGCGCGGGCGGTGGCGGTGAGCCGGGCGAGCAGGCGCCCCGCGAGGCCGGCGCCGCGCAGGTGCTCGGCCACGACGATGTCGTGCAGGTGCAGGTTCTCGGTGGCGTGCCGGGACTCCTCCGCGCCGCGCAGGTCGGGACAGCGGAACTCCGGGTACGGCAGCGCCAGTAAGTAGCCCTCCGGGGCGCCGTCGGCGTCCAGGACGAAGCAGGTGCCGGGCGAGGCCCGGCCGCGCGACTCCAGGGCCGCCCGGCCCTCGGCGAGCGCCCGGCCGGCGTACGCGCGGTCCTCCAGCGCGGCGATGGCGCCCCAGTCGTGGGCGGCGATGTGCCGGATGCGCACGTCAGCCGGCGCGCAGGCAGGTGTGCGGTAGCGGGCCATAGCCGTTGAACCCCCGGGTCATGTAACTGACGGCGTACGCGCCGCTGGAGAGGATCCACACCGGATCCCCGGACGCGGCCGCCCTGGGCACCTGCACCGGTACGCGGCCCTCCGCCAGGACGTCGTCGCTGTCGCAGGTGGGTCCGGCGACGACGGCCGGCACCAGCTCCGCGGCGGCGCCGTGGGAGGGGAACACCAGCGGGTACTGCAACTGGTCGACCTCGTACAGGCCGTTGAACTTGCCGCAGCTCAGGAAGAGCCAGTAGCCCCGCCCGCCGTCCGGGTGCCGCCGTGAGGAGAGCCGCGCGACGTGCGCCCGGATCGCGCCGTGGTCGGCGACCAGGTGCCGGCCCGGCTCGACGACGAAGCGCAGCGGGCCGCGGGCCGCGGCGCGCAGCCGCGCCATGCCGGCGCGGATCGCCGCGAACGTCTCGTCCAGCTCCGGCACCAGCGGCCGGCCGCGCAGGTCACGGTAGCCGAGCGCGGGCAGGCCGCCGCCGAGGTTGACATGGTCGAGGTGGATGCCGCGCCGGGCCAGGGCCGCCAGCACGTCCGCGAAGGTGTCGAAGGCGCGGCGCCACGCCGCGGCCGTCATCTGCTGCGAGCCGACGTGCACGGAAAGACCGGCCGGGGTGAGCCCCGCGGCCCGTGCCCCGGCGAGCACCCGCACCGCCTCCCCGGGCGTGCAGCCGAACTTCCGGCTGAGCCCCCACAGCGCGCCCTCGCCGCTGGTGGCGAGCCGGCAGAACACCCGCGCGCCGGGAGCGAGTGCGGCGATGGCCAGCACGTCCTCGGGGCTGTCGGTGGCGAAGTCGCGGACCCCGAGGCGGTGCGCGGCGAGGATGCCGCGGTCGGACTTGACGGTGTTGCCGTAGTGGATACGGGCCGCGGGCGCGCCGGTGCGGAGCGCCTGCGCGACCTCGCCGGGGCTGGCGGCGTCGAACCCGGCGCCCTTCTCCGCGAGCCGGGCGAGCACCTCGTCGACGGGGCACGCCTTCATCGCGAACCTGACGTCGACGCCGGGCAGCCGGCGCCGCAGCTCGTCGTAGCGCTCCTCGATGCCGGGCAGGTCGTAGATGATCCGGTCGTCGTCGGCGGCGGCGAGTGCGGCGCGCAGCCGCGCGGTCACGGCGGCGGTCGTCGCGGGGGGCGCCGGCGGGGCCGGCCGCGGGGGCCGTACCGCCGCGGTCACCGGACGGTCCCCGGCACGTCCGTCGCCGCGCTCGCCCGTACCAGCGGCTCCCACGCGGCGATCAGCAGCGCGAAGTCGGCCATGTCGCGGGCGGCCTCGTCCAGCAGGTCAGGGCCGCGCGCGGCCAGCAGGCCGGCGAACTCCGCGTATCTGCCGCCGAGCTTGCGGTACCCGATCTCCAGGGCCGTCAGCCGCATGACGTTCTCGTCGCGGTCGAGCCGCGCGCTGCGCGCGACCGGTTCGCCGACGGCGGCGGCGCGCGGGCGGTGCCGGTCGTCGAGGAGCGCGGCGCCGGCGGCGGCCAGTTCGCCGTAGACGACGTTGAAGTACCGCATCGACAGCAGGAACTTGGCGAACCGCATCTGGTACGCGGTGAAACCGGCGCCGGTCTTCCGCTCACCGGTGTGGTAGTTGACGACGTGCCGGTTGTGCAGGACGCCGGGCAGGGTGGCGTCGTGGACGAGGTGGAGGAGGAAGTAGTCGCTGCCGATCGTGTCGGTGGCGGGCGGCAGCGGTACGGCCTCGTACACGCCGCGGCGGAAGGCGACGTTGCACATGTCGACGCGCATCGGGTCGACGGCGCCGAGGACGGCGTGGTCGCCGCCGAACGCCTCGGTGCCCGCGCCCTTGAAGGACTCCTCGACCAGCGCCCGCTTGCGCTCCTCCGGCCAGTGCGGCGGCGCCCAGAGGCTCACGACGTCGTGGTAGACGGCGGGATCGAGGTCGTTGACCTCGGCGATGTCGACGGACATCTCGCCGACGAAGGAGGCGCCGACGAGCGAGACGGGCTTGTGGGCGTGCAGCGGGTTCAGCGCGTCGGCGTCGACCCGGCGGGCCGCGTCGGCGGCGGGAAGCCCGAGGGTGGCGAGTTCGTGGTGGACGGGGAAGACGGGCCGGCCGCCGGCCGTCTGGTAGCGGCTGTCGGAGTCCCGGCGGTGCACCGAGCGGCAGCCGAGGGCGGCGGCGAGGAGGAACGCGCGGTCGGTGCAGGCGCCGTACGACACGGCGTCGGGCAGCAGCAGGCGCAGCAGCTTCTCCGCCCCCGCGACCCGGGCGCGGCGGAGCACGGCGGCGAGGAACGTACGCTGCTCGGCCTCGCCGAGGTGGTGCACGACGACCCCGGGCACGGGCGGCAGCCCGGCGACCGCGGCGGCGTGGCCCGCGCGGTCGCGGGCGGCGGCGGAGTCGAGGATCAGGAAGTGCACCTCGGCGCCGAAGTGGGCGGCGGCGTGGACGGCTTCCTCGTGGACGGCGGCGATGGTGGCCGCGCAGGCGCGGTTCGTGGGCAGCGTCAGGCAGATGCGTGCCACGGCTCCCCCGTCCGCTCCGGCTCCGCCGCGGCCCGGCCCCCGGCGGTCCCGCCGGGTGCGGCGTCCGGCGCGGGCCCGCGCCAGGAGTCGAGCCCGAGGAGCTTGCGGCCGAGGCCGGTCAGCGCGGCGGGTCCGTACCGCTCGGACTCGTGCCGGCGGGAGTCGCCGAGCAGGGTGGCGTTCCAGTCGGGGGTGCTCAGGGTGCGCCAGGACTCGACGCGCGAGCGGCGCAGCCGCTCGTGCTCCTCCAGGGCGGGCATCATCGAGAGGTACTGCACGGCGCGTACGCCGCTTTCCGAGGCGTTCGCGGCGACGCCGTGGGCCAGCAGCCCGTTCCAGATCAGCAGGTCGCCGGCGGCCAGTTCCGGGCGTACGACGGGGAACTCGGCGCGGTCGGTGTTCGGCCGGATCGGGTCGCGGTCCGCGGGCCGGCCGAGCTTCCACTTCTCGAAGTCGCGGAACAGTTCGGGAGCGCACTGGAAGCCGCCGCGGTCGGGGCGGGTGTCGTTGAGCGCGATGATGCCCTGCACGCGCTGCGGGAGGACGGCGAGGGTGGTGTCGACGTCCCAGTGCAGCTCGATGTCGAAGCCGGTGTCGTTGGGCTCGATGAGGGTGCGGCTGCGGTTGCCGACGTTGGGCGGGTTGAGGTTCAGCCGGTCGAGCGTCACCCACAGCTCGTCGCAGTCCCAGACGTCGGCGAAGGCGTCGTAGACGCGGCGGGTCTGGCGGCTGTCCCAGATCAACTGGTGCTGGTACGCCTCGACGAAGCCGTAGACGTGCAGGTCGCGGTCGAGGTCGGAGCGGAACTCGCGGTCCTCGTACCAGGTCTCGGGGCGGTCGGGGTCCAGGCCCTGGAAGTCCCAGGCGAAGTCGAGCAGCAGGGCGGCGGCTTCCGCGGGTATCGCTTCCCTGACCACGACGTAGCCGTAGGTCTGCCAGTGGGCGTAGTCCTCGTCGGACAGCACGCGCAGCGGGCGGGACTTACGGATGTCGCGTAACGGGGTGCGGGCGAGGTAGGACTCGCCGTCGGCGCTGAAGTACGGGGTGTCGGAAGCGGCACGGTAAAGGTACGGGCCGGGGTCGGGCATGGAACGTCCTCCAGAAGTGGAACTCGTTGCGTGCTGCCGTCACACCGCGCCGGTGAGGACCTCGGCCGCGGCGATGCCGGAGACGCGCGTGGCACCGTGGGTCGACAGGTGCACGGCGCCGAGCCGGTCCTCGGCGGGCAGCCCCATCTCGACGACGAGCGCGTCGGGCCGGCGCCGCAGCAGGTCGGCCAGGGCCTGCCACATCCACGGGTGGCGGGCGGCGTCGCGGACGACGACGACCAGCTCGCGGCCGTCGGCCGGGCGCAGCGCCCGGCCGTCGAGCACGTCAGCGGCGCCGCCGGCCGCGCCGGTCAGCTCGGACTCGCCGAGGCGCACCGAGGTGGTGCCGGGGCGCAGGGCGCGCAGCGGTTCGGCGACGCCCCAGGGCGTACGGCCGTCGATGGCGAGGCTGGTGACGGGCGAGAACTCGACGACGTGCGGATCGCCGGCGAGGGGGAAGCGGGCCGGGCCCGCCGGGTCGTGGTGGACCCGGACGGCGCGGCGGGCGGCGACGAGGCCGATCTCGTGGTGGGCCCCGTCGCCGCCGCGGGGGTCGCCGGCGGGGACGCCGCGGGTCAGCGCGGCGGACCAGGCGGCGAACTCGTGTACCCGGGCGGCGGCTTCCGCGAGCCGCTCCGCGGGCAGGCTGCCGTCGCGCACGGCGGCGACGATGGCGGCGGTCAGGTCGGTGGTGACGGACTCCTCGGCGTTCTCGCCGCCGACGCAGACGGCGTCGACGCCGCCGGCGAGCGCGCGGACGGTGGCGCCGTCGATGCCGTACAGATCGGAGACGGCGCCCATCTCGATGCCGTCGGTGACGACGAGGCCGGTGAAGCCGAGTTCGTCACGCAGCAGGTCGCGGATGATGCGGGGGCTGAGGGTGGCGGGGAGGGTGTCGTCGTAGGCGGGGATGAGCATGTGCGCCGTCATGACGGTGCGTACGCCCGCCTCCATGGCGGCGGTGAACGGCGGCAGCGCGGTGCGGGCGATCTCGCGGGCGTCGGCGGCGACGTGCGGCAGGCCGTGGTGGGAGTCGACGCTGGTGTCGCCGTGGCCGGGGAAGTGCTTGGCGCAGGCGGCGACGCCTGCGGACTGCAGGCCGCGGATCCAGGCGGCGGTGTGCCGGCAGACGAGGTCGGTGCGGGCGCCGAAGGAGCGGACGCCGATGACGGGGTTCTTGGGGTTGGAGTTGACGTCGGCGGAGGGGGCGTAGTTGAGCGAGACGCCCATGGCGTGCAGTTGGCGGCCGATGTCGTACGCGACCTGCTCGGTCAGCTCGACGTCGTCGACGGCGCCGAGGGCGAGGTTGCCGGGGCGGGTGGCGCCGGTGCCGGCCTCGATCCTGGTGACGTCGCCGGCCTCCTCGTCGATGGCGATGATCAGGTCGGGGTTCTCGGCGCGCAGCTCGGCGGTGAGGGCGGCCACCTGCTCGGGGTGGACGATGTTGCGGCCGAACAGGACCACGGACGCCAGGCCCTCGCCGATTCTGCGGCGCAGCCAGTCGGGCGCGGTCGTGCCCACGAACCCCGGCTGGAGAACCGAGTTGGCAAGCCGGGCGAGTTCGGGGTTGTTGGCTGCCATGGAGACCTCCGCGGGAGCAGGGGCGGGACGGCGGCCGCGGCGGACTGCGGGGCCGGGCGCGCGACGGGTGCGAGTGGGGTGGAAGGAGGGTCGGAAGGGGCTGACGTGGCGACGAAAGACTTGGTACAGACCAATGCCGGATACTGGCCTATACCAATCGGGAGTGTCAAGGAAGTCCGCGATCCGGGCGGAGGCGGAATGCCCTGCTCCGCAACGCTCGGCGGCCGGGGCCGACCTGCGGGTGGCCTGCGGACCACGCTCCGTACGGCGGTTGCGTGGGCGCGCTCCCGGGCGGGAAGCCCCGGTCCTTCGCGGGTGTTGAGGTTGACAGCCTTTGACAGGGGCCGCCGGCCGGACTGCGGCGGCGGCGTGCCGGCGGGACAATGGCGGCGAGGTGGCGCACGCGGCGCGTGCGCGTCACGGCAGCAAACCCGGAGGTGCCCCATGGCCGCCCAGCTCACCGACCCCGTCGTGGCCGCCTTCGTCGCGGCGCTCAACGCCGGTGACAGGGACGCGTTCTTCGCGCTCCTGACCGACGACGCGACCATGACCGACGACGGCACCGAGCGGGACCTGGCCGCGTGGACCGACAAGGAGGTCTTCTCCTCCGCCGGGCACATGGACGTCGAGTCCGTCGGCCCCGACGGCCGGTCGCTCGTGGCCACGTACACGAACTCCACCTGGGGCGGCATGCGCACCCGCTGGTCCTTCACCGTCGACGGCGACCGCATCAGCCACTTCGACACCGGGCAGGCGTGAGCCTCCGCGCCGGGCGCAATCCTGCACCTGGTGGAGAAATCCTCCCGGGTTACCCGTTTGCTACGGTGACGCCGTGGACGGCAAACCAGGGCTGCGCGAGCGTAAGAAGCAGCGGACCCGGGAGGCGCTCTCCGAGGCGGCGATCACCCTGTTCCTGCGGCACGGCTTCGCCGCGGTCTCCGTCGCCCAGGTGGCCGAGGCGGCGGAGGTGTCCAAGCGCACGCTCTTCGCGTACTTCCCAAGCAAAGAAGACCTCGTCGCACACCGCCTCGCCGACCACGAGACCGACGCCGCCCGCGCGGTACGCGCCCGCCCGCCGCGCAGCGCACCGGTGGCCGCGCTGCGCGAGCACGTCCTGCGCGGGCTGCGGGAGCGGGCCACGGCCACCGGGCTCGATGACCGGCCGGACGTCCGCGCGCTGTACCGGATGATCCTCGACACGCCCTCGCTGGCGGCCCGGATGGAGCGGTTCAGGACCGGCGCGGAGCGTGCGCTGGCCGACGCGCTGCGGGAGACCGCGGCCGTCCCGGAGCCGACCGCGCGGCTGGCAGCCGCCCAGATCGTCGCGGTGCAGTGGGCGCTGGCCCGGGAGAACGCCGAGCGGCTGGCGTACGGGGAGTCCGCGGACGACCGCTACCCGGGCGCGGTGGCGGCCGCCGAGCAGGCGTTCGCGCTGCTGGAGAACGGGCTGCGGCGGCTGCCGCGGGCGCGCGGGCGGCGCCGGGGCCGTACCGGCTGAGAACCGGCCGAAGGCCGGCCGGGACCGGCCGGGGGCCGGCGCCTACGACACGATCGCCATCTCGCGGGCCGTGTCGTTGAGCCGCCGCCCGCCGGTCTCCGTGACGGTGACGATGTCCTCGATGCGTACGCCGAAGCGGCCCGGCAGGTAGATGCCGGGCTCGACGGAGAAGCACATGCCGGGCACCAGCGGCTGCTCCTCGCCCTCGATCATGTACGGCGGCTCGTGGGTGGTGGTGCCGATGCCGTGCCCGGTGCGGTGGATGAAGTACTCGCCGTAGCCGGCGTCGTCGATGACCCGGCGCGCCGCCCGGTCGACGTCCTGGCAGGCGGCGCCGGGACGGACCGCCCGGAAGCCGGCCTCCTGCGCCGCGCGCACGACGTCGTGGATCTCCCGCTCCTCGGCGGTGGGCTCGCCGACGTGCACGGTACGGGTCGTGTCGGAGCCGTAACCGTGGACGAGGCCGCCGAAGTCGAGGACGACCATGTCGCCGTCGCGGATGACCCGTTCGCCGGCCTCGTGGTGCGGGTCGGCGCCGTTGGGGCCCGAGCCGACGACGGTGAAGTCGACCTGGGAGTGCCCGAACCGGCGCAGCAGCGCGGCCAGTTCCCCGGCCACGTCGGACTCCTTGCGGCCGGCGAAGCGCGCCTTCCTGATCTCCTCGTACGCGGCGTCCGCGGCGGCACCGGCCGCGGCCAGCCGCGCCAGTTCCGCGTCGTCCTTGACGGCGCGCAGCATCGGCAGCCCGTCGGAGACGGCGACGTAGCCGGAGTCGGGCAGTTCGCGCTGGAGCCCGAGCAGGTGCAGGGCCCAGGCGTCGTCGCTGACGGCGTACCGGCCGCGGGGGTCGAGCAGCGGTGCGGTCACGGCGTACGGGCTGGTGCCGTCGGTCCAGTCGCGCAGGGTGAACGCCGGCCCGCCGGCCGCCTTGGCGGCGTCGCCGGCCTCCAGCTTCGGCACCACCAGCACCGGACCGGCCCCGGGCGCGAGCACGAGCAGGGTGAGCCGCTCGGTGGCGGCGGGCGGCGCGTAGCCGGTGAGCCAGAGGAGGTCGGGGCCGGGGGCGACGAGCAGCCCGGCGAGCCCGGCGCCGGCGGCGGCGCGGGCGGCGTGCCGCATGCGGGCGCGGTAGTCGTCGGCGGTGAACGGGGCGAAGTCGCCGGTCATACGTGCTCCTCGGGGCTCTTCGGGGCTGGTCGGCGGGGTGGTCCCGGCTGCCATGAACGTACTCCCCGCGCCGCCGTGACGCACGTAACGCAAGTCGACTTGCATTAGGGACGGTCGGGGTCGTACCTTAAAGCAAGACCTACTGCGTTAACTGGCTGGAGGCCCCCGATGGTTCTCACCCCGGACTTCTGGACGCTGTTCACCGTGTTCGCGGCCGGCGGCATGGCGCTCACCGCCGCGACCGCGGCGCTCGTCGCCGCCCTCCCCCGCACCCGCGCCGACCGGCCGGCGCCGCACTGACCTGCGCTACGTTGGCGGGATGCCGGAAAGCAGCCGCCAGCCCGCCACCGCCGCCCGCAGAACGGGCGGCCGCAGCGCCCGCGTCCGCGCCGCCGTGCTGCAGGCGACGGTGGACGTCGTCCTGGAGCGCGGCGCCGACGCGCTGTCGATCGCCGAGGTCGCCCAGCGCGCCGGCGTCCACGAGACGTCGATCTACCGCCGCTGGGGCACCAAGTCCGCCCTCGCCCTCGACGCGGTCCTCGACCGCACCGCCACCGGCCTCCCCACCCCCGACACCGGCACCCTCCGCACCGACCTCCTCGCCCTCCTCCACGACACCGCCGCCTTCGTCCGCACCCCGCTGGGCGGTCTGCTGCTGCGCATGGCGGTGCAGGAGGACCTCGCGGAGTACGAGGCGGCCCGCGACCAGTTCTGGACCACCCGGTTCGCGGTCGGCGCGACGGTCCTCGACCGCGCCGAGTCCCGCGGCGAACTCCGCCCGGGCGTCGACCGCCGCCTGGCCTTCGAAGCCCTGACGGGCCCGCTCCACACCCGCCTGCTGCTGACCCGCGAACCACTGGACGACGCCTTCCTGGAGGGCACGGTGGACCTGCTGCTGACGGGCATCAGCACCTGAACCCCGGCGCGGCGACAGGCGGTTCCGCGACAGAGGCATCCGGCCCGCCGTCGAGTCCGCCGCCCGGCCGGCACCGGCCCGACCGGACGGCCGGGGCGGCCGCGTGACTTCGCATCCGCAGAAGCGGGCTGCCCCCGGGGGACCGTGCCCGGGCTTGCGGGAATCCTGTGCTCACCTGGGGGGACCCCCCTTGCGCGCCCGGCGCACGCATCCGTGCGCCCCGTCCCGCTCCCCTGGTGCATTCGTACCGGCGTGGCGATGGTGTGGTCTCCCCGGCGTGCGGGCGGGGCGCCGCCATCACGGGAGGGGATCCGACCGCGGGGCGAAGAGCCCGCGGGTCGATGGTGGAGCGACGGGTGGAACTACGGGCTCTGGGACCGCTGGAACTCTGGCAGGGCGAGCAGCGCCGCGACCTCGGTTCGGTCAAGGAGCGCTGCGTACTGGCCGTACTGGTGCACGCGCGCGGGCGGTCGGTCACCGCCGAGGCGCTGACCGACCGCGTCTGGGACGGCGCCCCGCCGCCGAGCGCGCAGGGCACGCTGCACAGCCTGCTCTCGCGGCTGCGCAGCAAGCTGAAGCCGTACCGGGACGCGATCGAGCTGGAGCGGCCCTCGCCCGGCGTGTACCGGCTGCGGGTCCGGCCCGGGAGCGTCGACCTGCTGCGGTTCGAGGAGTTACGGGCCCAGACCGCGACGGCCGTCGCGCAGGGCGAGCGGCGGATGGCGGTCGGGCTGCTCCGCGCGGCGGAGTCGCTGTGGCGGGGCGAGCCGCTGGCCGAGTTCCCGGGGACGTGGGCGTCCGCCACCCGCGCCCGGCTGCTGGAGGACTTGCGCCGGGTGCGGGAGCAGCGCATCCGGCTGGAACTGGAGGCGGGCGGGCACTCGGATCTGATCGGGGAGTTACAGGAGTTGGTGGCGGAGAACCCGCTCGCCCAGCGGCTCGTCGCCTCCCTGATGCTGGCGCTGTACCGCTGCGGCCGGCACGCCGAGGCGCTGGACCTCTACCGCACCACGCACCGCAGGCTCGACGAGGAGCAGGGCATGGCGCCTGCCGCGGAGCTGCGCGACCTGCACCGGCGCATCCTGGAGCAGGACCGCGAACTGCTCGCCGCGCCCACCCCCGCCGCCGGCACCCCGGTCGACGCGGCGGTGACGCCCGCGCCCCGTACCAACCTGCCCCGCGACACCCACGACTTCACCGGCCGGACGAGCGAGCTGAGCCTGCTCCTCACCGATACGGCTACGAGGGCTGCGGAAGGCGGGCGGGAGAAGCGGGCGTTACCGCTCACCCTGATCCAGGGAATGCCCGGCGTCGGCAAGACCAGCCTGGCCGTCCACGTCGCGTACGGGCTCAGCCGCGCGTACCCCGACGGGCAGCTCTTCCTCGACCTGCGCGGGTTCAGCGGGCAGCCGCCCTGCGACCCGGCCGAGGCGCTGGCCATTCTGCTGCAGACGTGCGGGGCGCCGAAGCTGCCGGACACACTGGACGAACGCGCGAGCGCGTGGCGGGAGTGGACGGCGCGCCGGCGGCTGCTCCTGGTCCTCGACAACGCCCGCGACGCCGCACAGGTCGAGCCGCTGCTGCCCGCCTCGCCCGACTGCCGGGCGATCGTCACCAGCCGCAACCGGCTGCGGCTGGACGGCGCCGGGGAACTGCACCTGGACGTGCTGCCGGCGGCGGAGGCGGCCGAGTTGTTCACGCGGGTCGTCGGCGCGGCCAGGCTGCCCGGCGACGGCGCGACGCTGGCCGGCGTCGTGGCCGCCTGCGGCTGCAACCCGCTCGCGGTCCAACTGCTCGCCGGCCGCTTCCGGCACCGCGGCTCCTGGGACCTCCCGCACCTCCTCGACCGGCTCAGCCAGGCCGGCGACCCCCTCGACGAGCTGGACCCGGCGGTGGCCGCCGCCTTCCGGCTGTCGTACGAGGAACTCAGCCCCCCGGCCCGGGAGATGCTCTGCGCGCTGGCCCTGGCCCCCGGTCCCGACCTGCCGCCGACCGCGATACTGGCGCTCGTGGGCGCCGCGCCGGACATGCCGCCGGCGGGGCCGCGGCGCAGCATCGACGAACTGCAGGACTGCAACCTGCTGGACGAGCCCGTACGCGACCGCTACCGCCTCCACGACCTCACCCGCCTCTTCGGCCTCCAGGCCGGCCGGCACGCCCTGCAACCGGCCGCGCGCCAGGCGGCGTTCGACCGCCTCGCGGCCCACTACCTGACCGCGGCCCACCGCGCGACCCGCCTCGCCCACCCGCGCCACCGCATTCTGCCGCTGCCGCCCGGCCTGGTCTCCCCGTACGCACCACGGTTCGCGGATGCGGACGTGGCGTCGGTGTGGCTGTCGGTGGAACGGGCCAACCTCCTTGCCACCGCGGCCCACGCCGCCACCGCGTCCCCGGCGACGGCGGCGCTCTTCCCCCACGTACTCGCACCGTCCCTGGAGCGCTGGGGCGCCCGCGAGCCCGCGGCCGCCCTCTACGACGCGGCCCTCGCCGTCCTGCGCACCCGCGGGGACACCGCCACCCTGGCCCGCACGCTGGTGGACCGCGCGGCGCAGCTCGCCAAGGAGAACCCGGAGGAGGCCCTGCGCAACGCCCGCGAGGCGCTGGCGGAGTTCCGCCGGGGCGAGGACGAATCCGGGTGCGCCGACGCGCTGTTGCAGGTGGCCAGGGCCCATGTCACGGCCGGGGACAGCGAGGCGACCCTGCGTGTGCTGAACGAGGCGCTGAGCCTGTACGCGAAGGACGGGAACCGCCACGGCGAGGCCCAGTGCCTGAACGTCAGGGGACTCGCGCTCCGGTACGCCGGGCGGCACCGCGAGGCGGTGGAGACGGCACACGCGACGCTGGCCCTGCGCCGGAAGATTGGCGATCTCTACGGGGAGGCCATGGCACTGAACAACATCGGAGAGCTTCGGCGCGGCGAGGGCGACTACGCCGCGGCCCGCGCCTGCTACGAGCAGTCGCTTGCCCTGATGCGGCGCTGCGGCGAGCGCGGTGACCTGGCCATCCTCTCCACGAACCTCGGCATCGTGCACCACGCGACCGGCCACACCTCGGAAGCGCTGGCCTCCTTCCACCAGGCGCTGCAGAGCCACCGGGCCGCCGGCGACGCCCTGGGCGAGGTCCACGCGCTGACGAGCCTGGGCAACCTGTACGCGGAGTGCGGCCGGCGCAGTGAGGCCGTGCTGCACTTCGGCATGGCCGCTCGGCTGGCCGCGACGATCGGGAACGCGTACGAACGGCAGCGGGCGCTGATCGGGATGGCCGACGTGCACCGGCTGTCGGGCAAGCTCACGGCCGCGCGCGAGACCTACGAACTGGGCCACCGGATCGCCGACGAGGCCGGCATCCCTCTCGGCAGCGCGCACGCGCTGGAGGGGCTGGCAAGGGTGGCACTGGCGGCGGGCGACGAGGGCGAGATGCGGCGGTGTGCGGAACTGGCGGTGGGGCTCTACCGCGCGCGGGAGGCGCACCCGGATGCGGCCAGGGTGGCGCGGCTGCTCCGGGAGCATGGAATGACCGGCTCCTGACATAGCTCAGAAGCCGGTCTCCCGGGGGGTCGCTGACGCTGCGTCAGGCAGTCGCGTGTATGCCGGCGGCGGTGGGCTCCGCGTACATCCACTGGTCGGCACCTGCAATGAATGCGACTGCAAATACGGCGGTGCAGGCAGTCAGCCGGAATATGGCACTCACGACGCACTTCTCCCTGAGGTTCCTGGAATGAAAGACTTCGGTACGTGATCCTCCGCGCGAGGGCTCCCATTTTCTATCGCGAACGGGGTCGTTCGCTCAAGTTTTCCTGGAAGCCGGGGCCTCGAAGGCCGCCGTCAGCAGCGTCGTCAGGCGCTCCGCGTCGTCCGCCCCCGGCGGGTCCGCCGGGGGCCGGCCCGGGTGGAAGCCAGGTCCGCCGCGCCCGGGCGGTCGGCGCGGGTGCGGAGTTCGCCGGGGAGGCGCGGGAGGCGTTCAACTCCGGGATGGCCAGCGCCCTCGTCGGCGGGCTCGCGGTCGTCGTGCTGGGCGGCGGGGTGGCGGTGGCGCTGCTGCGGCGGGTCCGGTAGCCGGGCCGGGCAGCGGGCGGGAGGCGGTCCTCGCGGGACGAGCGCTGGGGCCCACCCCCGTCGTACGAGCCGTCAGCGCTTGTCCGGCTCCGCGCGCACCACCGCCACCGGGCAGTCCGCGTGGTGCAGCAGCGCCTGGCTCACCGAGCCCAGCAGCATCCCCGTGAAGCCCCCGCGGCCCCGCGCGCCCACGACCACCAGCGCCGCCTCCCGGCTCGCCTCGATCAGCGCCTCCCGGGGGCCGCTTCGCAGCACCCGGCGGTCGACGTGCACGTCCGGGTACCGCTCCTGACGGCCCGCCAGCGCCTCGGCGAGCACGCGCTCCTCGTTCGCGGCCAGGTCGCCCGCCCCGCTCGCGTACGGCTCCGCCGGATCCTGCGGCGGCGGGACCTCGGCCTTCCACGGCGACCAGACGTGTACGGCGACGAGTCCTGTGCCGCGCATCGACGCCTCGGCGAAGGCGAATTCGATGGCCGCGTCGCCGGACGGCGAGCCGTCCACGCCCGCGACCACCGGGCCCTCGCGCGCCGGGTCGCCCTCGCCGCGTACGACGAGCACCGGGCAGTGGCCGTGCGCCGCCAGGTGCACGGCCGTCGAGCCCAGCAGCAGGCCGACGAACGCGCCGAGCCCGCGGCTGCCGACGACGGCCAGCGCCGCGCCGCGCGACTCCTCCGCCATGACCGGAAGGGTGTCGCCGGTGACGACGGCGCCCTCGGCCTCGACGTCCGGTTCGGCCTCGCGCGCGTGCCGTACCGCTTCGGCCACCACCTGCTCCGCCTGGTTACGCAGCCCGCCCTCCGGCGGACCCATCGACGACGGCTCCAGCGGAACCCGCATCATCGGCCAGAAGAAGGCGTGCACGATGCGCAGCCCGGTGCCGCGCAGCCGCGCCTCGCGGGCCGCCACGGCGACGGCTTCCAGGCCCTCGGGAGACCCGTCGACGCCCACCAGCACCGGTGCACTCACATCGGCCTCCGTCTGTGCGCGCGGCGCGCCCGGCGCCGCTGGATCCACGTACGGTCACCAGACTTGCCCACCGCCGCCGGTCCCGCCAGCCGGCGGCGGGTGAGCGGGTGAGCCGGTGGACCGGTGCGCGGCGCCGGGTGCGCATCCGGGGCGTACGGGCCCGGAGGCCCCCCGCGTCAGTGCGCCGTCAGCGCCAGCGCCTCGTGCAGCTCCGCCGGGTCCTTCCGCACCTCGGGACCGGCCAGCCGGGCCGTGGCCCGGCCCGATGTCAGCACCGTCACCGTGTCGGCGCACTGCGCGGCCGACGCCGGGCTCGGCGAGACCAGCAGCACCGCGAGCCCCTCCCCCGCCAGCGTGCGGACGAGGTCGAGGATCTGCCCCACCAGCACCGGCGCCAGGCCCTCCGTCGGCTCGTCCAGCAGCAGCACGCGCGGCGAGCCCAGCAGCGCGCGGGCCAGGGCGAGCATCTGCTGCTCGCCGCCGGACAGGTCGGTGCCGCGGTGGGTGCTGCGCTCGCCGAGCCGCGGCAGCAGGTCGAGCACCCGCTCCGGCGTCCAGGGGCGGGCGGTCCCGCCGTCGCGGGGCGGGCGGTGCGCGAGGCGGATGTGCTCGGCGACGGTCAGCCGGGCGAAGACCCGGCGGCCCTGCGGTACGAGGCCGACGCCGGCCCGGGCGATGCGGTGCGCCGGGCGCCCGGTGACGTCGCGCCCCGCGACCTCGACGGTGCCGGTGGCCGGGCGCAGCAGGCCGGCGACGGTGTGGACGAGGGTGGTCTTGCCGGCGCCGTTGTGGCCGACGACGGCGTGCACGCTGCCCTCGGGGACGTCGAGGTCGAGGTCGTGGAGGACGGTGCCGCCGTGGTAGCCGGCGGACAGCCCGGAGATGCGGAGCATGGGTCGGGTCACCTCTTGGCGCCGGTGTCGTGGGCGTCGGCGGCATCCGGAGCGCCGGCGGGCGCCGGGGCGTCGGCCGTGGTGGCGGCGTCCAGGTACGCGCTGCGCACCTCGGGCAGCTCGAAGACCTCCCGTACCCGGCCGGAGGCCAGCACCCGCCCGGTCACCAGCACCGTGACCGTACGGGCCAGCCGCGCGACCACCTCGGTGTTGTGCTCCACCAGCAGCACGGCGATGTCGTCGTCCAGGGCGCCGAGGACGCCGAGCAGCCGGACCACGTCCCGGTCGGTGAGCCCGGCGGCGGGCTCGTCGAGCAGCAGCACCCGCGGGCGGGCGACGAGCGCGGCGGCGAGGTCGAGCAGCCGGCGCTGGCCGTGCGACAGGGAGCCGGCCGGCCGGTCCGCCACGCCGGCGAGGCCCACGTCCGCGAGCCGCTCCGCCGCCGCCGCGGCCAACTGCCCCCGGCGCGCGCTCCGCCGCCAGGCGCCGCGGCGCTCGGGGTGGTGCCGCCAGGAGGCGAGCACCACGTTGTCCAGGACGGTCAGGTCCGCGATGGCGGTGGGCTGCTGGAAGCTGCGGGCCACGCCGAGGCGGCTGCGCCGCGCGGGTGCGGTACGGGTGACGTCGCGGCCGAGGAAGGTGATGGACCCCTGGTCGGGGCGCTCGGTGCCGGCGATGAGGTTGAGCAGGGTGGTCTTGCCCGCGCCGTTGGGCCCGATGAGGGCGTGCCGGGCGCCGGCGGGCAGGTCGAGGGAGACGTCGTCGACGGCGGTGAGGCTGCCGAAGCGGCGGGTGAGACCGGCGAGTTCGAGGGCGGTGGGCGCGGTGGCGGGTGCGGTGGATGCGGTCACGGGGAGCCCTTCCGTACGCGGGCGGCGGAGCCGGATGCGGTCGCACTGCCGCCTTCCGTCCGAGGAGCGGGGCGGCAGGCGGCGGACGCCGCCGTCCGGCCCGTACGGCGGGCGGGGCGGCCCGCGGCGCGCGCGGTCACGTCGTCCCCTTCCGTGTCCGGGCCGGCGGGCCCGGCTCCGCGGGCTCCGGCGGATCCGGCGGCTCCGCGTCGCCCGGGCTGCGCGGCGCGGGCAACCGCCCCGCGGCGCCGCCGTCCTCCTCGCCGTCCGCGGCGGCCGCGCGGGGTGCCCCGGACACCAGCCCGGCGAGCCCGCGCGGCAGCAGGTAGACCGCCGCGACGAACAGCACGCCGAGCAGCAGCGGCCCGTGGCCCGGCCACGAACCGGCCAGCCAGTCGCGGGTGTAGACGATGAGCCCCGCGCCCACCAGCGCGCCGATCACCGAGGTGATGCCGCCGATGACGGCCGCGAGCAGCGCGAGCGCGGCGATCTCGAAGCCGACGTCGGCCGGCGAGACGTAGCTCTGCACGGCGATGAGCAGCGAGCCGCCCGCGCCCGCGAGGGCGCCCGCGCCGACGTACGCCAGCAGCAGGTACCGCGTCACGGGGTGGCCCGAGGCGCGCATCCGCTCCTCCGCCTCCCGGGAGCCGGTGAGCAGCTTGCCGGCCGGGGAGCGCAGCAGCACCAGCGCCACGGCGACGACGCAGACGACGACCACCGCCGCGTACTGGTAGATCGCCAGCTCCTCGAAGAGCGGTTCGCCGCCCCAGAACGCCTGCGTGGAGGGGAACCCGGCGAGGCCGTCGGTGCCGCCGGTCACGGACTTCCACTGGCCGATGGCGATGGCGGTCAGCTCGCCGACCGCGACGGTGATCATGAGCACGGTGGTGCCGCGGGCGCGGATCACCGCGGGGCCGGTCACGACGCAGAACGCGGCGGCGACGGCGGCGGAGATCACCACCTGCACGGGCCCGACCGTCCAGTCGTTCTCGGCCAGTTTGGCGGTGGTGTACGCGCCGACGGCGAACGGCGCGGTCTGCCCGAGGGTGGGCAGCCCGGCGTAGCCGGTGACCACGGTGACGCTGACCGCGAGCAGGCCGAGGGCCAGGGCGTAGCCGGCGAGGGAGAGGGCGTACGCGTCGAGCATCGTCGGCAGCACGGCCAGCACGACGACCAGGGCGAGCAGCGGGGCGGCGGCGCGGGCAACCGTGGCGGCCCGCCCGGCGCCGGTACCGCCGGCAGCGGCAGCCGCCTTGGCCCTCCGCGCCGCCTGCATCCCCCGCCAGGGCCAGGGCACTCGCGCCAGCCTGCGGCGCAGCCGCTCCGCCGGGTCGGGCGGCGGGTCCGCGTCGTGCTCCGGGCCGTGCGGCTCGGCGAGCCCGCGGCCGGAGCGCAGGATCAGCACCGCGGCCATGGCGGCGAAGAGCAGGTACGGCGCCCAGTCGGGGGCGACCGACACCCCCAGCGTCTGCACCTCGCCGACGCCGATGGCGGCGACCAGGGTCGCCCACAGCGAGCGGAGCCCGCCGAGGACCACGACCACGAGGGACAGCATCAGCACGGTGTCCCCGGTACCGGGACCGGGGCCGATGATGGGCGCGCCGAGCACGCCCGCGGCGCCGGCCAGCGCGCCCGCCGCGGCGAGCACGCCGGTGTGCACGACCCGGGGGCTGAGCCCGGTGGTGGCGAGCATCTCGGGGTCGTCGGCGGCGGCCCGTACGGCGGCGCCCGCGCGGGTGCGGGTGAGCACCCAGGTGCCGGCCGCGGCGAGGACGACGGCCATGACGATGAACCCGAGCCGGTAGGCGGGGTAGCGGTGGCCGAGGAGGTCGACGGAGGTGTCCAGCGCGTCCGGGATGCGTACCGGCATCTCGTCCGCGCCGAACCCCTCCACGAGCAGGTTGCCGCCGATCAGCGCGAGGCCGAAGGTCAGCAGCGCCTGGTCGAGATGCCCGCGGCGGGCGAGCGGCGCCGTCGCGGCGGACAGCAGCGCCCCCGCCGCGCAGGCGGCCGCGGTGCCGGCGACGAGACCGAGGACGAGGCCGCCCCAGGTCCCGTCGCTCAGCTCGGCGCCGGTGTAGGCGCCGACGGCGTACAGCGTGCCGTGCGCCAGGTTCAGCACCCCGGCGGTGCCGAACGCCAGGCTCAGGCCGGCGGCGACGACGAACAGCAGCAGCCCGTAGGCGACGCCGTCGACCGCCGGCACGAGCTGGGCATCGAGCGCCCCCATGTCAGTCGCCGAGCGTGGCCAGGTCCTGGACCGTGACGTTGGAGAGTTGCTTGCCGTCCTTGCGGACCTCGCGCAGGTACCACTTCTGCACCGGCGCGTGCGACTTCTTGCCGAACGCCCAGGTGCCGCGCGGGCTTTCGATCTGGCCGAGGCTGCCGAGGGCGGTGTTGATGGTGTCCGAGTTCACCTCGCCCTTCTCGGCGGCCGTGGCGATGGCCATGTCGAGCACGGCGGCGGCGTCGTACGAGGCCATGGCGTACCCGGTGGGCGGGGTGTCGTGCTTGGCGGTCCAGTCGGAGACGAACTTCCGGTTGGCGTCGTTGTCCAGGTCGGACACGTAGTTGGAGACGGACTGGATGCCGTCCGCCGAGTCGCCCTGGGCCTGGAGGATGCTGCCCTCGGTCAGCGAGCCGGAGGCGTACAGCGGCAGGTCGGCGACGTCGGACTGGGCGTACTGCTTGACGAAGTCGATCGCGGCCTTGCCCGCGTAGAAGGTGTACACCGCCTTGGCGTCGGACTGGGCGATGTCGGCGAAGTACGGGGTGAAGTTGGTCGTGTCGGGGAACGGCGTCCAGGTGGTCTCGCCGTCGGAGTTGGCCAGCTCGCCGCCGATCTCGGCGAAGGTGTCGGTGAAGCCGCCGAGCTGGTCGTAGCCGCCCTGGTAGTCGGGTCCGATCGCGTAGACCGGGCCGTCGACCTCGTCCTTGACGTACTGGGCGATGGCGGTGCCGTAGTCCTTCGACAGGAAGCTGGTGTGCCAGACGCGGGAGACGTCCTTGAGCTCGGGGCGGCCGTTGGAGCTGACCAGCGGGATCTTGTTCTGCTCCAGCATCGGCAGCACCGCCTGGTAGGAGCCGTTGGCGACGATGCCGGTCATCACGTCGACCCGGTCCTTCTTCACCAGCTTGGTGGCCGCCGGCACCGCGGTGGGCGGGCCGTCCCCCTCGTCGCCCACCGACAGTTCGACCTTGCGCCCGCCCAGCTTGCCGTCGTGCGTGTCCAGGTAGAGCTGGAAGCCGTTGCGCAGGTCGGTGCCCACGGCCTCGTACGTGCCCGAGAGGGCGGCCAGCAGACCCACCTTCACCGTCTTGTCGCCGGAGCCGCTGTCGCCGCCGCCGCTGCAGCCGGCGAGTGCCAGCGAGACTGCTGCTGCTGTGGCGGCGACGGCCCGGGTTCTGCTACGGCCGGGACGGCGTATGGATGCGTTGACGAACACGAAGGCTCCCGAGGGAAAAATGAGGGATGGGCTGGGGGGTTGATCCAGGGGGGGGCGGGGGTGGGGGGGTGAGGGCGGAAGGGCGGGAACGACGACAGGCAGACGAACGACGGAGCTTGCGGCCGGGCGCGCGGGCGGGGTGAGGGGGCCCGCCCGTGCGGCGGCGTCAGGAAGCGGGCTGCGAGTCGCGCAGTTGCGGGCTGAGCGCGTCGCCGACCTGGTTGATCAGCTCGGACATCATGTAGCTGACCTCGCCGATGTCGGCGTCCCGGTTGGTGGTGACCAGGAGGGACGCCCCGCTGGAGACCGCCATGGAGAACATGTAGCCGCCCTCCATGGCCGTCAGGCTGTGCTCGACGGGGTCGGCCTCGATCAACTGGGCAGCGCCGGAGAGCAGGTTGACGATGCCGGAGGCGATGGCTGCCAGCCGGTCCGCGTCGTCCTGGTCCACCCCGGTGAAGGCCAGGGCGAGGCCGTCCACGGAGACTGCGATGACCTGGGTGACCTCGGGGATACGGCGGGCGAAGTCACTCAGCAGCCAGCTCAGGTCGGCGGTGGATGGGGTAGTCATCACGTGCTCCGTTGTGAGTCGTCGTCTTTTGCGGTCCGGGTACGGCCGCTGTTCCTGGCGGTGCGGGCACGGCCTCCGTCGTCGTTACGGGGACGGCCGTCGCCGTTGCCGTCGTCACCGCTGCCGCCCGTACCTGCCGGGCGGCCGCGATCGGCGGCCCCCCCGGCTCCCTCACGGCGGCCGGCGCTCCTGCTGATGCCCTGGGTGTACGCGGCCAGCACGTCGGAGATCTGCCGGGAGTCCCGGCGCTTCGTGGGCGCCGCCTTCCGCTCGCTCCGGCCGCCCGGCTTGTTCTCCCCGTCGCGCTTGGGGAACCGCGGCCACTGGTCCGCCGGCTGGCGCATCCGCACGGGCAGCCCCGAGGGGCTGACGCCGGCGACGCGGTCGGCCGGGTCGTAGTCCGGGCCGAACGGCAGGTTGCGCCGCGCGCCACCGTCGTCTCCGGCCTCCGCCTCCCGGCTGCGCGGAGCGGCGCCGCCCGGAGCGGCGGCGCCAGGGGTCGTGCCGCGCGGGGTGGTGCCGCCGGGGACGGCACCGCCCGCGGCGGCCGCGCCGCGCCGGGGCGCGGTGGCGGCGACGGGCTCGTCCATCGGCTTGCGCGGGCCCGGCACACCGCGGGGGGTGGCGGCGAAGACGCTCGTCTCCCCCTCCGCCAAAGGCCGTTCGCCCTGCACCATCGTCTCCTCCTCGACGGCCACGAGGACCGTCGGCGGGAGGGTGACTTCGGCGATGGTGCCGGGGCCCGCGGAGGAGCGCAGCTCGACCACGATGCCGTGCCGGGCGGCGAGCCGGGCGACGACGTGCAGACCCATGGACCGCACGGCGCCGACGCCGGTCTGCGGGTTGGCCAGCCGGGCGTTCAGCTCGTCGCGGCGCTCGGGGGTCATGCCGACGCCCTCGTCGACGATCTGCACCACCGCGCGGTCCCACAGCCGCCAGACCGCCACGCCCACCTGCTTGTCGGGAGGCGAGAACCGGGTGGCGTTGTCGAGGAGTTCGGCGAGGATGTGCGCGAGGTCGTGCACCCCGCGGGCGGCGATGCCGATCCCCTGCTCCACGATGCCCATGGCGACGCGCTCGAACCGCTCGATCTGCTGGGCGGCGGCGACGACCACGGTGGCGCAGGGCGCGTCCGCTTCGCGTACCCGGGCGTGTCCGTAACCGCCCATCACCAGCAGGTTGTTGGTGTTGCGCTCCATGCGGATGGCGAGGTGGTCGAGCGCGAAGAGGATCTTCATCCGCTCCGGGTCGGCCTCGTCGCGCTGGACCGCGTCCAGCTCGGACACCATGACGGAGGTGAGCTGCGCACCGCGGCGGGCGACACCGACCAGGGTTTCCGCGAACTGCTCGTGCGCGTGCGCCTGCTGGGCCGCGAGCCGTACCGCCTCGTGGTGGACGGAGTTGAACGCCTCGCCGACCTCGCCGATCTCGTCCTCGCCGGTGGTCTCCACCGGGCTGCCGGAGCTGTCGGCGACCTGTTCCGGCGTGGCGCCGCCGAGCGCTCCCGGCTGGGAGAGGTCGGTGACGATCTGCGGCAGCCGTTCGTTGGCCACCGAATGCGCCGCGTTGCGCAGGTCGCGCAGCCGGCGGATGATCACGCGGCCGACCCGGAGGGCGAAGAGCAGCACGCCGACCAGCGTCACCAGCACCACGATGATCTCGATGACCGCCCACCAGATGAGCGTGGACCGTTCCTCGGTGACGTCGTTGTGCACGGACTCGATGATGCGGCGCTCCACCGAGCGCAGCTCGGTCAGCCGGTCGGCCGTGGCCTCCTGCCAGTCGGCGGCGGAGATGCCGAGTTCCGCTCCGATCGGGGTACGGCTCACCTGGTCCTGCATTCCCTGCGCGGGCAGGGTGCCAGGAGCGGAGAGCGCGTGTTCCAGCCAGGCGCGCCACTCCTGCGGACCGAGGGCGACGAAGGCGCTCATCGTCTCGAAGAAGCCGATCTCGGTGGCGTCGAAGGTACGCCGGGAGGCCGACGTGAAGCCGCCGCCGTCCAGCGCCCTGAGCACCACGACCTGTTGCTGCGCCGAATGCTCCTCGGCGCGCGCGAACGAGGCGGAGGCCCGGATCCGGTCGGCGATGTCGGCGTCGACGCCGTCGGCCTGGGCGATGCCTTCGCGGTAGTCGACGAGGTCGGCGATCGTGATCCGGTATCCGAATGCGAGCGCGGACAGCGTGCCGCTGCCCGAGCGCGCCTGGGCGCGCAGCGAGGGCAGTTCGGCCAGCGTGCGGTCGATCCGCTGCACGGCGAGGCCGGCGTTGTGCGGCAGGGAGTCGAGCTTCCTGCGCTTCTCGGTGTACTCCGAGATACCTGCGTCCGTGGCGTCGGTTGCCTTGCGGAACGTGGTGGCATCGCCCTGGGAGGCGACCAGCGCGGTTGCGGCAGCACGTTCGTCCTGCAACCGGGCGGTCAGCTCCGCGGCGGACTCGGCGGCAACGACCATCTGCGCCAGCCTGTTGGCCTGGAACGCCTGGGTCGTCGCCGGCGCGAGTGCTCGCACGGAAAAGGCGATGGCCACCGCAAGGGGAACGGCGACCAGGAGGACGAGTCGACGGTTGATCTTCACTACGCAACCCCTACGTCGGGGTCATGACACAGTAAAGCTGACACGGGATTACCTTGCGATGGGGAGGGTGTGACATGTGGGGGTCGGTGCATACATCGCTCCTGCTGAGGGTGGGCTGAGCGATGTGTCTGATGCTAAGTCGGAAGTATAAGTTACGGGCGAGTACAACATCAAAATATGCAAGAGGGAGATGCAATCTCTACCTCTGATCAATCCGATTCGATCAGGTTCCGTCTGAAATTTCAGAGATGGGCGGGCAGTTCGAACACCCCTGCGGTCAAGTCCGCGCCCCTCAGCCGCGCTTGAGCGCGTGCCCGCCGAAGCCGCTGCTGCGGTCGGGCCCCCGGTTCTGCTCCTGCCACCAGGCGTCGAACTCGGGCTGCCCCATCTTCTGCCAGTCCGGGGTCTGTTCGACCTGGGCGCGGCCCAGCCGGCGGCCGAGGGCGACCATGGCGGCGCCGACGGCGGTGCGGTCCGCGTCGTACGCGGCGGCGGTCTCCGGCCAGTCGCCCCCGGCGCGGCAGGCGGCCTCCAGCGCCGTGGCGTCCTGCAGCGCCTTGACGCTGCCGCCGCCGGTGTGCGGCCGTACGACGGTGGCGGCGTCGCCCGCGAGCAGCAGCCGGCCCACGGCGAGCCGCGGCACCTCCAGGTCGTAGATCGGCTGGATGAAGGAGTCCTCGGGCGCGGTACGCAGCACGCACCGGCCCCAGTACGGCGGGAAGTGCTCGCTGACCAGGTCGCGCAGGTACGCGGTGAGCTTGGCGGCGACCCGGCCGGGGGGCAGCGAGGTCGGGGTGCGCAGGTCGAGCAGCAGCTCGGGGTCGTCCGGCGGGACGGCGTAGAGCACCCAGTTCATCCGGTAGCCGCCGCCCGCGGCGGGGATGAGGTACATCATGCAGTGGCCGCCGGGGAAGACGATCACGCGCGCCTCGGCGCCGTCCGTCTCGGGGTCGCCCGCGACCGGGGCAGAGGTGCCGCGCCAGCCGAGGTAGCCGGCGTAGTCGGGGGCGAGGCCGGGGAACATCCCCTCGCGGACCACCGAGCGGTAGCCGTCCGCGCCGATCACCGCGCCGAAGCGCTCCTTGCGGCCGTCGGCGAGCTTGAGGGTGGCGCCGTCGGCGTCCTGCTCCACGGCGGTCACGGCCGCGCCCGTGTGGTACGTGACCGACTCGGGCACCCGGTTGCGCAGCTCGTGCCAGAGCGAGCCCCAGTTGTAGGAGCGGAACGGGAAGTGCTGCTCGGCGAACCCGTGGCCCAGCTCGGCGTCGCCGTCACGGATCGTCCACACCCGGCGGTTCAGTCCCGACCAGGGCATCGACGAGTCCACGTACCCCGCGGCCTCCAGCTCCGCGAACCGCGCGTCGTGCAGGCCGATGCCCACGCCGCGGTCGCGCAGCTCGCCGCCGGCCCGCTCGAAGACGGTGACCCGCCCGGCACCCGCCCGCGCCACCGCCTGCGCCGTGGCGCACCCCGCGATGCTCCCGCCCACCACGGCGACGGAGTCCTCGTCCACCACGGTCTCCCCTCTGTTCCTCGGGCCGGCACCGCGGCGCTCCGCGCCGGGCCGGCTCCTCCGCACGTCCGGAGCAACAACCTTCCCCAACGCGATCACCGCGTCAAGAGATCGGCGGGGCCCCAACCACCCCCGCGCGCAGCCGAGTCGGGACGGCGGCTCCGCTCGCGGACCCCCGGGATCCGGATCGCCCGACGGATACTTAGGCTAGCCTTACCTACTCGGTTCGGGACGGGGAGAAGAAGAGGTGGGGTGGCGGGTGGCTGCGCAGAAACCGTCGGGGCGGGACGTGCTGAAAGGCGCGATCGCGGGACAGCGGCGCGGTGTCGCGACCGGCTCGGTGCTGGCGGTCGGGCACCAGCTCGGTGAGGCACTGGTACCCGTGCTCATCGGCATGGTCATCGACGACGCGGTCGCCGGGGACGACGCGGGCGCGCTGGTGCGCTGGCTCCTCGTGCTCGTCGCGGTGTACGTCGTGCTCGCGCTGAGCTTCCGCCTCAGCGTCAAGGCGTCCGAGCGGGCCGCGGAACTCGCCGCGCACCGGGTGCGGCTGGAGCTGGTCGGCCGGGTTCTCGACCCGCGCGGCGGCGCCGAGCGCGGCCGGCTGCCGGGCGCGGTGGCGAACATCGCCACGGACGACGCCAAGCGCGTCGGCTACATCGTGATGGTGGTGACCGTCGGCGTCTCGGGGCTGGCCGGCGCGGCGGTCAGCGCGGTGGCGCTGCTGCTCATCTCCGTACCCCTGGGACTGCTCGTGCTGGTCGGCACGCCCGTGCTGCTGTGGCTGGGGCATCTGCTGAGCAAGCCGCTGGAGCACCGCAGCGCCGCCGAGCAGGAGCAGGCGGCCACCGCCTCGGGCGTCGCCGCCGACCTGATCGCCGGGCTGCGGGTGCTCAAGGGCATCGGCGCACGGGACGCGGCCGTCGAGCGCTACCGGGCCACCAGCCGCGACTCGCTGGCCGCCACGCTGCGCGCCGCGCGCGCCGAGGGCTGGCAGAACGGCGTGGTACTCGCGCTGACCGGCGGCTTCATCGCGCTGGTGGCGCTGGTCGGCGGCCGGCTCGCGCTGAGCGGCGACATCACGCTGGGGCAGCTCGTCGCGGCCGTCGGACTCGCGCAGTTCCTGCTGACGCCGCTGCAGGTGTTCGCGTACGTCAACGCCGAGTTCGCCCAGGCGCGGGCGTCGGCGGCGCGGGTCGCCGAGGTGCTGGCCGCGGCGCCGGCCGTGGTGCCCGGCGACCGGCGGCCGGCGGAGCCCGTCCGCGGCGAGCTGCGGCTGCGCGGCGTGGAACTCGGGGCGCTCACGGAGGTGGACCTGTCGGTCACGGCCGGGGAGCTGGTCGGGGTCGCGACGACGGAACCGGCCGCCGCGGAGGCGCTGCTGCGGTGCCTGGGCCGGATCGAGGACCCGGCGGCGGGGGTGGTGGAGCTGGACGGGATCCCGCTGACGGGGCTCGACCCGGCGGAGCTGCGGACGGCGGTCCTGGTGGCGGCGCACGACGCGGACCTCTTCGCGGGCACGGTGGGCGAGAACGTCACGGCGGCGGGCGGGGGGCAGTGGCATACGGCCGCCGGCGGCGGGCCCGGGGGCGGTGCCCGTACCGGAGCCGGCCGTACCGGACACACGGACGGCAAGGCACCTGCCGGCGCCGTCCGTTCCGGGCCCGAGCCGCCCGGCCGGGACCCCGGACCCGCGATGGCCGCCGCGGCTGCCGACGAGGTGTGCCGGGCGCTGCCCCGCGGCAGCGAGACCGAGGTCGGCGAGGCCGGGCGCGCGCTCTCCGGCGGGCAGCGGCAGCGCGTCGCCCTGGCCCGCGCGCTGCACGCCGGGCGGCCCGTGCTCGTCGTCCACGACCCGACCACCGCCGTGGACGTGGTCACCGAGGCCCGGATAGCCGAGGGGCTGCGCGACCACCGCGCCGGGATGACCACCCTGCTGGTCACCAACAGCCCCGCCCTGCTCGCGGTCGCCGACCGGGTCGTGTTCGTCGACGCCGGCCGGGTCGCCGCCGAAGGACCGCATGCCGACCTCGTACGCGACGAGTCGGCCTACCGGGCGGCGGTGCTCTCATGACCGCGGCGCCCGGCCCGTACGACGACACGCACGAAGGCCCCGACGGGCCCCGGGACCGGCGCGGCGACGACGCCCGCGAGCTGCTCCCCACCGCCACCCCCGCCCGCACCCGCGCCGCCGTGCGCGAACTGCTGCGCCCGCGCCGGGCCCTGGCGTGGACCGCGTTCGCGATGATGGCCGCGGCCACCGCCGTCGGGCTGCTCACCCAGCCGCTGCTGGGCCACATCGTCGACCTGGTCACCGACCGGCGCGGGACCGGCGCGCTCACAGTGCCCGTGGTGCTGCTGGTCGCCGTGGCGGCAGGCCAGGGCGTGCTGACCGCGATCGGCCGGACGATGGTCTCCCGGCTCGGCGAGACCGTCCTCGCCGAGTTGCGCGAGCGTTTCGTCGAGCGCGCGCTGCGGCTGCCGCTCGACCGGCTGGAGAAGGCCGGCTCCGGCGACCTGACCGCACGCGTCACCCGCGACGTCTCCCGCGTCGCCGAGGCGGTCCGCGGCGCGCTGCCCCAACTCGCGTCCTCCGTACTGGCCATCGTGCTCACGCTCGGCGCGCTGGCGATCCTCGACTGGCGCTTCCTGCTCGCCGCACTGCTCGCGGTGCCGGTGCAGGCGTACACGGCCCGCTGGTACGTCCGCCGCGCGGTGCCCCTCTACGCGCGCGAGCGCATCGCCACCGGGGCGCAGCAGCAGCAGCTCCTCGACACCGTCAGCGGCGCGGCCACCGTACGCGCGCACCGGCTGGAGGCGCTGCACGCCGGGCGCGTGGACGCGCGCTCGCGCGCCGCGGTGGACCTCAGGCTGCGCGGGGTGCGGCTGCTGATGGGGTTCTACAACCGGCTGCACGTGGCGGAGTACCTGGGGCTGTCCGCGGTGCTGGTGGCGGGGTACGTGCTGGTGCGCGACGGCTCCGCGTCGATCGGCACGGCGACGGCCGCCGCGCTCTACTTCCACTCGCTGTTCGGGCCCGTGAACGTGGCGCTGGTGCTCCTCGACGACGCGCAGGCGGCGACGGCGGGGCTGGCCCGGCTGGTCGGCGTCGTGGACGCGCGCGAGCAGACGGCGGCCGGCCCGCCGGGGCCCCAGGAGGGCCCGCGGCCCGCGGTCGGGGTGTCGGTCAGCGGGGTGTCCCACGCGTACGAGCCGGGCCGGCCGGTGCTGCACGACGTGGACCTGGAGCTGCGGCCGAAGGAGAAGGTGGCGCTGGTGGGCGCGAGCGGGGCGGGCAAGAGCACGCTGGCCAAGCTGCTCGCCGGTATCCATGTCCCGGCCGCGGGGCGCATCGACGTGGGCGGCGCGGCGCCGGACGAGTCGGGCCGTACGGTCGCGCTGGTCACCCAGGAGGTGCACGTCTTCGCCGGCCGGCTCGCCGACGACCTGCGGCTGGCCCGGCCGGGCGCCGGCGCCGAGGAGCTGCGCGAGGCGCTGGCCCGGGTGGGCGCGCTGGGCTGGGCCGAGGCGCTGCCGGAGGGGCTGGACACGGTGGTGGGCGAGGGCGGTCACCGGCTGACGGCGGACCGGGCCCAGCAGCTCGCGCTGGCCCGGCTGGTGCTGGCCGACCCGCCGGTCGCGGTGCTCGACGAGGCCACCGCGGAGGCGGGCAGCCTCGGCGCCCGGCGGCTGGAGGAGGCGGCGGAGCGCGCGCTTGAGGGGCGTACGGCGCTGGTCGTCGCGCACCGGCTGAGCCAGGCGGCGGCGGCCGACCGGGTCGTGGTGATGGAGGGGGGCCGGGTCGCGGAGAGCGGCACGCACGACGAACTGCGGGCCGGGGACGGGCCGTACGCGGCACTGTGGCGGGCGTGGTCGGCGGGGCGCGCGGCGGACGCGGAGCAGGCCGAGGAGCGGAACGCGGAGCAGGAGGCGGAGCGGAACGCGGAGCAGGACACGGAGCGGAACGCGGACGGCGCCGGGCGCTCCGGGCCGTAGCGGATCGTCCGGATCACGCCTGCCGTCGGCAGGGGTACGGGTACGGGCGCCGGCCCCCGGCCCGTACCGCCGCGGCCCTCAGACGGGGTGCGGCCGGCGGGCGTCGAGCGCGGCGGCGGTCGTGACGGCGCGCCACGCCTGGTACCGGGCCGCCTCCAGCGCCACGTCGCCGGGCGGGCCGTCGCCGGAGCCGTCCTGGACGGGCTCCGGGCTGCCGGGCGGCACGATGATGCCGCCCCAGTGGTAGAAGACGTTGGCCAGCGTCAGCAGCCCGGCCCCCTGCCCGCCGTGGGCGGTGTCGACGGAGGTGAAGGCGGAGTACACCTTGTCCGCGAGCCCGCCCGCCGACGACAGCGGTCCCGTGGTGTCGACGAACGCCTTCACCTGGGCGGCCATGTTCCCGAGCCGCGTCGGGGTGCCGAACAGCACCACGTCGGCCCAGTCCAGGTCGTCGACGGCGGCCTCGGGCACGTCCGCGGTCTCGCCGCGGTGCCGGGCCCACTCGGGTCTCGCCGCTATCGCCGCCTCCCCCGCCGTCTCCGGCACGCGGCGCAGCCGCACCTCCGCACCCGCCTTCTCCGCGCCCTCCACCGCGGCGAGGGCGAGGGTGTGCACCGTGCCGGTGGCGCTGTAGTAGATGACGGCCGCCTTGACGGGGCTCTCGGATTCCATGGTGGGCCTCTCACTCCGCGGTCCGGCTGGGGGATGGTTCACGACGGGGCACGCGCTTCCCCGGCGCGAGCCCTGTGACTAAGACGTACCGGCGGCCCCAAGTGTGAGACGGCGGCCCGGCTCACAGTCCGGCGGCCCGTTTCGTCATACGAGGGAGACCTGTCACGCGACCGAGGAGTACCCGGACCATGACCACACCGTCCGCGCCGCAGCACGGCCGCCTCGACCCGGGGCCCGCCGGGACCGCGAGCGAGCGGCGGCGGCTGACCAACCTCGCCTACCGGCTGCTCGGCTCCCTGGCCGATGCCGAGGACGTGGTGCAGGAGACGTACGCCCGCTGGTACGCGATGCCCGCGGAGCGGCGGGCCGCCGTCGTCTCGCCGGGCGGCTGGCTGACGAAGGTCGCGGGGCGCGTCTGCCTGGACCTGCTCGGGTCCGCGCGGGTGCGGCGGGAGCGGTACGTGGGCGAGTGGCTGCCGGAGCCGCTGCCGGACCGGGCGGAGCTATTCGGCGGTCGGCTGGGCGGGTCGGCGGCGGACGCGGCGGATCCGGCGGACCAGGTGACGATGGACGAGTCGGTGCACATGGCGTTCCTCGTGGTGCTGGAGTCGACGACCCCGGCGGAGCGGGTGGCGTTCGTGCTGCACGACGTGTTCCGCTACCCGTTCCCGGAGGTGGCCGAGATCGTCGGCCGGTCGCCCGCGGCGTGCCGGAAGCTGGCGTCGTCGGCCCGCCGCCGGGTCCGAACGGCGCAGCGGCCCGCGGCGGCGGAGCACCACGCCGCGCTGGTACGGGAGTTCCGGCGGGCCTGGGCGGCGAAGGACATCGGCGCCCTGGTCGGGCTGCTGGACCCGGCCGCGGTGTCCACCCCGGACAGCGGCGGGTTGGTGCCGGCGGTGCTGCGGCCCATCGTCGGGAGCGAGGCGATCGCGCGGGGGCTGGCGGAGGTACGGGAGCAGCAGCCCGGCATCGAGCTGCTGGAGCGTACGGTCAACGGGCAACCCGGCCTGATGGCGCGGCTGGACGGGGTCCCGGTGTCGGTGCTCGCGTTCGACGTGGCGGACGGGAGGATCACGCGCATCTGGGCGATGCGCAACCCGGAGAAGCTCCGCGCCTGGACGGCGGCCTGAGCGGCGGTACGGGCCGGGGCGTGGCCCGTACCGGCGCTCACAGCACCCGCTGCAGCGCGCGCTCGCGGCGGGCGGCCACCCTCGAACCGGACTCCCGGCGCGCCATCCGGCGCAGCACCACCGGCGCCACCGCCAGGCCCAGCACCGCCCACGCGCCGAGCACGCCCACCGTCTCCGCTTGCCGCCAGGAGTCGCCGATCTCCACCGCCACCGCCGCGTCGGGCAGCATCGCGGCGCGCATGCCGAGCCCGAGCCAGTAGAGCGGGAAGACCTGCGCGGTCCACTGCAGCCACTCGGGCAGCGCGGTGATCGGGTAGAAGATGCCGGAGATCCCGATCAGCGCGAGCACCGGGAGCTGGATCAGGCCCTGCGCGCGGGCGTCGCCGAACGCCGAGCCCAGTACGGCTCCGGCGGGCAGCGTCGCCACCATGCCGAGCGCGACGATCCCCACCAGGTGCAGCCAGGCGCCGCCGTCGAGGTGCAGGCCGTCGACGAGGAACAGCGCGGGGACCAGGAAGAGCGCGAGGTCGGCGAGGAGGCCGCCGGCGACGGAGACGACCTTGCCGACGAGGTAGCCGCCCATGCCGTTCGGGGTGGCCTTGGCGCGCAGCAGGGTGCCGTCCTCCCGCTCGGCGGTGAGCAGTTGGCTCATGGTGACCATGCCGAAGGACACGTTCATGCCGAGGATGCCGGGGAGGGTGAGGGCGCCGAGCATGAAGCCGGTGGAGTCGAACTCCCGCCCGCGCAGGAACCACAGGACGCCCAGCATCAGCAGCGGCCAGAACAGGTGGCTGAACAGCTCGGCGCCGTGGGTGAACGACTGGCGCAGCTCGATGGCGCCGCGCCGCAGCCCGGCGCGCAGCACGCAGGCGTTCACCGCTCGCCGCCTTCCGCCGCGCCCGTGGGCGCGCCTTCCGCCGCGTGTACGAGGGCGAGGTAGGTCTGCTCCAGCGACGAGCGCTGAACCTCCAGTTCGGCGATCTCCTCGCCGTGGCGCTCGAAGAGGCCGCGGACGAAGGTGGTGGAGTCGTCGGTGGCGTGGACGCGGGGCCGGCCCCGGTGGCGCCAGCGGACGCGGTCGGCGCCCGCGATGCGGCGGGCCAGCTCGGCGGGGGTGCCGTCGGCGATGACGCGGCCGGCGTCGAGGATGACGATGCGGTCGGCGAGGACTTCGGCCTCGTGCAGGTCGTGGGTGGTGACCAGCACGGTGGTGCCGGCGGCGCGCAGGTCCCGGACGAGACGGTGGAAGCCGCGCCGGGCGTCGGGGTCGAAGCCGGTCGTGGGCTCGTCGAGGAAGAGCAGGTCGGGGCGGCCGACGATGCCGATGGCGACGTCGAGGCGGCGGCGCTGGCCGCCGGAGAGGGTGCGGATCTTCTGCCCGCCCCGGCCGCCGAGGCCGACGGCGTCGGCGAGTTCGCCGGGGTCCCAGGGGGTGCGGCCGACGCAGGCGTAGTACGAGGCGAGGTGGGCGAGCAGTTCGCGGACCCGCCACTTGCCGTGGTCGCGCCAGGACTGCAGCACGACGCCGACGCGGGCGCGCCACCGCTCGTCGCCGTGCGCGGGGTCGGCGCCCAGGACGGTGACCTCGCCGGCGGAGCGGGTCCTGAAGCCTTCGAGGATCTCGATCGTGGTGGACTTGCCGGCGCCGTTGGGCCCGAGGAGGGCGACCGTCTCGCCGTGCCCGATGTGCAGGTCCACGCCGTGGAGGACGTCCGCGGCACCGTAGCGCATGCGCAGGCCCGCGACCGCGACGGCCGCGGCGGCGCTCACAGCGCCTCCCGTACGCGCGCGGCGAGGGCGGCCCGGTCGACGCCCGCGAGTTCCAGCGCCCGGGGCACGGTGCCGACCTCGGCCTGGAGGAGGGCGTCCAGCACGTGCAGCGGCGTGAGGTCCTTCTTGCGGTGGGCGCCGGCCATCCGGTCCAGGGCGAGCTTGAGCGAGGCGCCGAACTGCGGGCGGCGGCCGGGGTCCGGCGTGGCGCTCAGGTCGAACGCGCCGGGCGCGACGCCCGCGGCGCCGAGGCTGTGCGCGAACTCCCGGTCCAGCGCGGCCTTCAGCTCCGCGCGGCCGAGGCCGGCGGCGGCCAGGACGCGCTGCGGCTCGGTGCCGTCCTGGGCGGCGACCGCGAGCAGCGCGTGCCGCGCCTCCATGGCCGCGGAGCCGTCCTCGCGGGCCTCGGCCTCGGCGGTCAGGAGCACCGCCTGGAGATACCTGTCGAACGTGCTCATCCCCGCCTCCTCAGCGTCACACCGGCGGCGATGAGCCGCTTGGCGTGCTTCTTGTGCACCGCCTGGCGCGTGACGCCGAGCGCCTCGGCGACCTGCGGCCAGCTCCAGCCGGTACGCATCGCCCGCTCCACGGCGGCGTCCTCCAGCCGGTCGGCGAGGCGGCGCAGGGCCGCGACCGCCGCCAGCGCGTCTGCCGGATCGTCGTCTGCCATACAGGCAACCTAGGTTGACTAATAGTGGACAGTCAACCCCGGTTGCTTAACATCCGGGAAGGCGGGCCCGCCTGTGCACACTCCTTGAACTCACCGCGCTGCCAAGGCCGTTGTGTGCGCATCCCCTTGACGGCGCGCCCCCGCGGGCGTAAACCGAACCAGGCGTGAGAGAGCGCTCTCTCCCGCTCGACCGTTCATTCCTTGAAGCCTGATCGAAGAGCCGACGACTCAGGAGACGTGACCCATGCGCGTACCCCCCACCGGTGACTCGCCCGCTCCGCCCGCGAGATCCGGCCCGTCCCGCCGCACCCTGCTCGCGGCCGCCGCGGCGGCGGCCGCGGTGCCGGCCACGGGCCTGGCGGTCTCCCAGGCGACCGCCGCGCCGCAGCGGTCCGCGGCCCGGCCGCTCGCCGACCCGGACCTCGGGCCCAACGTGATCTTCTTCGACCCGTCCTCGCCCGGCATCCAGGGCCGGCTGGACCAGATCTTCCGGCAGCAGGAGTCGGCGCAGTTCGGCACCGGCCGCTACGCGCTGCTCTTCAAGCCCGGCACGTACAACGGCCTCAACGCCCAGCTCGGCTTCTACACCTCGATCATCGGCCTGGGCCTCTCCCCCGACGACACGCACATCAACGGGGACGTGACCGTGGACGCCGGCTGGTTCCAGGGCAACGCCACCCAGAACTTCTGGCGCTCCGCGGAGAACCTGTCGCTCAGCCCCGTCAACGGCACCAACCGCTTCGCCGTCTCCCAGGCCGCGCCGTTCCGCCGCATGCACGTGCGCGGCAACCTCAACCTCGCGCCCGACGGCTACGGCTGGGCCAGCGGCGGCTACATCGCCGACAGCCGCATCGACGGCACCGTGCAGCCGTACTCGCAGCAGCAGTGGTACACCCGCGACAGCAGCATCGGCGGCTGGCTCAACGCCGTGTGGAACATGGTCTTCTCCGGCGTCGAGGGCGCCCCGGCGCAGTCCTTCCCCGACCCGCCGTACACCACCCTGGACACCACGCCGATCTCCCGCGAGAAGCCGTTCCTCTACCTCGACGGCGCCGAGTACCGCGTCTTCCTCCCCGCGCTGCGCCGCAACGCCCGCGGCACCACCTGGGGCGGCGGCAGCCCGCAGGGCCAGTCACTGCCGCTGTCCGACTTCCACATCGTCAAGCAGGGCGCCACCGCCGCGAGCATCAACGCCGCCCTGCGGGAGGGCAAGCACCTGCTGCTCACCCCGGGCATCTACCACGTCGACGCGCCCCTCGCGATCGAGCGGGCGAACACCGTCGTGCTCGGCATCGGCTACCCCACGATCATCCCGGACGGCGGCGTGCGCGCCATGACCGTCGCCGACGTCGACGGGGTACGCCTCGCCGGCTTCCTGCTGGACGCCGGCCCGCAGAACTCCGACGTGCTGCTCCAGGTCGGCCCGGACGGCTCGGCCGCGGACCACGCGAACAACCCGACCACGCTGCAGGACGTGTTCATCCGCATCGGCGGCGCGGGCCCCGGCAAGGCGACCACCAGCATGGTGATCAACAGCCGGCACGTGGTCGTCGACCACACCTGGGTGTGGCGCGCCGACCACGGCGACGGTGTCGGCTGGGAGACCAACCGGTGCGACTACGGCGTCGTCGTCAACGGCGACGACGTGCTGGCGACCGGGCTCTTCGTCGAGCACTTCAACAAGTACGACGTGCAGTGGAACGGCGAGCGCGGCCGGACGATCTTCTTCCAGAACGAGAAGGCGTACGACGCGCCCAACCAGGCCGCCATCCAGAACGGCAGCCTGCGCGGCTACGCCGCGTACAAGGTCGCCGACGACGTCGGCCAGCACGAGGGCTGGGGCATGGGCAGTTACTGCTACTACAACGTCGCCCCGAGCATCGTCCAGGAGCACGGCTTCGCCACCCCGACGGGCTCCGGGATCAAGTTCCACAACATCATGGTCGTCTCGCTCGGCGGGCAGGGGCAGTACGCCCACGTGATCAACGATCACGGCGCGCCGACCTCGGGTACGTCGACGATCCCGTCCAAGGTCGTCTCCTACCCCTGAGCCGCACCGGCGGGTGCGCAGGCCCCGCCCCCGGTCATGCGGACGCCGGGGGCGGGGCCGCAGGGCTCGCGGGTCCGGGGGCTCGCGGGTCCCGGGCTCAGGACGACTCGCGTACGACCAGCGTGGGGCGGAAGACCACGGAGGGCGGCGCGGCCGCGGGCTCCCTGATCTGCCGCAGCAGCAGCCGGGCCATCTCGCAGGCCATGTCCTCCACCGGCTGCCGCACGGTCGTCAGCGCCGGCTCCGACGCCTCCGCGGCCTCGCTGTCGTCGAACCCGACCACGCCCACGTCCTCGGGCACCCGGCGCCCGGCCCGCAGCAGCACCGGCACCACGCCCAGCGCCATCAGGTCGGAGGCGACGAACACCCCGTCCACGCCGGGGTGTTCCGCGAGCAGCCGGCGCATCGCCGCGGCGCCGCCCGCCCGGGTGAAGTCGCCCTCCGCCCACGGCAGTCCGGCCACGCCCAGCGCGGCGAGCGCGGCGCGGAACCCCCCAAGGCGCTCCTGCGCGGCCGGCATGTCCTGGGGTCCGGCCACCGTGCAGATCAGCCTGCGCCCCTGGGCGACCAGGCGCTCGGCGGCCAGCCTGGCGCCCGCTCGCTGGTCCACCTCCACGTACGGCAGCGGCGCCGCGCGGTTCGGCCGGCCGGCCAGCACGGTGGGCAGCGCCGTCTCGGAGAGCATCCGGGGCAGCGGGTCGTCGGGGTGCGAGGAGATGAGGACGACGCCGTCGACGTGTCCCTGGCGCAGGTACGCGAGCACCTGCCGGCGCGACGCGTCGTCGTCGGCGACCATCAGCACGGTCTGCATCCCGGCCGGGCGCAGCACCTGGAGCAGCCCGCTGAGGACGCGGCCGAAGTGCGGGTCGGTGAACATGCGGCCGATGAACGGCGTGGCGACGTGGCGCTGTTCGCGCTCGGAGACCACCAGCGCCACGGAGTCGGTGCGGCGGGTGACCAGGGAGCGGGCGGCCCGGTTCGGCGCGTAGCTGGTGGCGGTGATCGCCTCCTCCACCCTGCGGCGCAGCGCGGCGTCGACCGTGGGCGAGCCGTTGATGACCCGCGAGGCCGTCGCCCGGGACACCCCCGCCACCCGGGCCACGTCCTCCAGGGTGGCGGGACGGCCGGGCGGCCGGGCTTCTGTTGCCATGCAGCCTTTATACCGTCCGGCGGACGGCGGTGAGAGAGCGCTCTCTCCTACGCCCGGGACCGTACGCCTCCGAAATGTGACGCGTCCGACACCGCGGGCGGCGCCGCCCGTCCGGCGCCGCGGCGCTCCCGGGGGGGGTGCCACCACGCGGCCCTGCCACGGGACTTGCGCGAGCGCGCCGACGACGCCACGCTACCCGCCTGCGACCCGGGCCCGGGCGCCGGTTCCGGGTTGCGGATGCAGCATCATGGGGTGAAGTGCGTAGCCGAGACGACAGGGCACGATGGGCGAGATGATGCAACCCGGCGATTTCATGATGGCCACCAGAAGCCGCGGCTACTCGCCGCAGCAGGTCGACCGCGTCGTCGGCGACCTGCTCGCCGAGCGGGAGGCCGCCGTACGCCATGCCAGAGACCTGGAAGCGCAGGTGGAGGCGAGCGGGCGGCATCTGGCACAGCTCCTCGAACAGGCCGCCGCGCTGGGCCCGCAGAATTACGAGTCGCTGGGTGAGACCGCCCGCAAGCTCTTCCTCGACGCCAAGGCCGAGGCGGACCGGGTGCTCGCCCGGGCCGCGGAGGAGTGCCGGGAGCTGAAGGAGGCCGCCCGCGCCGCCGCGACCGAGCGCGGCAAGGAGTCGGAGGGGCACGCCGAGCGCATACGGGCCGACGCGGAGCAGCGGGCGCGGCAGCGGATCAAGCAGGCGCACGAGACCGCGGGGCAGATCGTCGCCGACGCGCAGCGGCAGGCGGACGGCGCCCGCGAGGACGCCCGCCAGCGCGCGCAGCAGGTGACGCTGGAGGCCGCCGCGCACATCGGCGCGCAGCAGGCGGCGCAAGCCGAGCGCGAGGGCAAGCTGTCCGGCGAGACGGGTTCGCGGCTGCAGGATCTGGAGGATGCGCTGGGGGCGGCGGAGCGGCAGGCCGAGGCGGTGCGGTCGGAGTATCTGCGGCGGCGCGACGGCAACGCGAAGTACGCGACCGGGCTGCTGCGCGAGGCGGAGCTGGAAGCGGCGGACCTGCGGGACCGGGCCTGGCAGGCCGCGGAGCGGATCGAGATCCGGGCGGCGGTGGAGCAGGAACGCTACGCCAAGCGCATCGAGGAGGCGCGGACGCGGCTGGCGGAGGCGCAGCAGTCGGTGGTCGCCATCGCGGACCCGGCCGGGCGGCGCCTGGGCCGGCCGCAGGACCGGCAGCCCCAGGACCGGCAGCCGCAACAGGCCCCGCAGCCACAGCAGTCCGCGCAGGCGCAGGAGGCCCCGCAGGCGCCCGCGCAGGCCGTGCCGCAGCAGCCGCAGCACCGCCCGCCGCCCGCGCCGCCGCAGCCGGCGCAGCAGCCCGTGACGGGGCAGCCGGGGCAGTAGCCCTCCCGCCGCGTGTCCCGGCCGCGGGCCCCGCGGCGGAGCCGCGCGGTGTCAGCGCTCGGGGACGAGCACCCCGGGGTTGAGGATGCCGGCCGGGTCGAGCGCAGACTTCGCGGCGGCGAGCGCCGCGGCGAAGGGGCCGGGGCGCTGCCGGTCGTACCACGGGCGGTGGTCGCGGCCGACGGCGTGGTGGTGCGTGATCGTGCCGCCGTGCGTCGCGATCGCCTCCGAGACCGCGGCCTTGATGTCGTCCCACTGCGCCACGGTGCTGCCCCAGCGGCCGGGCGCGATGACGCCGAAGTAGGGTGCCGGGCCGTCCGGGTAGACGTGCGTGAAGCGGCAGGTGACCACTCCCGTGCCGCCGGTGACCGCGCGGACGGCGCGGTGCGCGGCGTCGGTGACGGCGTGCTGGAGCGCGCCGAAGGCGTCCCAGGTGCAGGCGGTTTCGAAGGTCTCGGCGATCATGCCGTGCCGGGCGAGGGCGTCGCGCTGGTACGGCATCCGCAGGAACGCCGACCGCCAGGCCGCGCCCGCGCCGCCGCCGGTGCCGCCGTCGGGACCCGGCGCGCCCGGCTCGCCGGCGCCGGGCCGCTCGCCCGGTTCCGTAGCACCGCCGGATTCGTCCCGTACGCCCGGCTCCCCCGGTGCGTCCGGTGCGCCGCCGTGGTCGCGGCACAACTCCAGCGCCCGCGCGAGCCGGTCGGCCACCGGGTGGTCCGCGGACTCGAAGCCCAGCACGAGCACGCCGCCGCCGGTGCCGACCCCCGCGTTGACCAGTGCCTCGGCCGGGTCGAGCAGCCGGCAGTTCGCCGGGTGCAGGCCGCTCTGCGCCACCGCCCGGGTCGCCGCCACCGCCGCGGTGAAGTCCGCGAAGCGCACCGACGCCCGCGCCCGCCACCGCGGCCGCGCCTGGAGCCGCAGCCACGCCTCGGTGATCACCCCGAGCGCGCCCTCGCTGCCGAGGAACAGCCGGTCGGGCGACGGGCCCGCGCCAGAGCCCGGCAGCCGGCGGGACTCGCCGGTGCCGGCCGGCGCGACCACCCGCAGGGACTCCACGAGATCGTCGATGTGGGTGTGGAGGGTGGCGTAGTGGCCGCCGGCGCGGGTGGCCAGCCAGCCGCCGAGGGTGGAGAACTCGAAGGACTGCGGGAAGTGCCGCAGCGCCAGCCCGTGCGGGCGCAGTTGCGCCGCCAGATGCGGCCCGTACACGCCCGCCTGGATGCGGGCGGCGCGGCTCGTCGCGTCGACCTCCAGCACGGCGTCCAGCCGCCCCAGGTCGAGGGTGACGGCCGGGCGTCCGTCCGTGAGGCGCGGCTCGATGCCGCCGACCACGGAACTGCCGCCGCCGTAGGGGATGGCGGCGACGCCCGCGCGGGTGCACCAGTCGAGCAGGTCGGCGACATCGCGCTCGTGGCGCGGGCGGGCGACGAGGTCGGGCGGGTGGCGCAGGTCGCCGTGGAGGTTGCGTACGACGTCGCGGAACGCCTTGCCGTGCGTGTGCGCGGCGCGGTCCGCGGGGTCCGCGGAGCAGAGGCCGGCCAGCGCCGCGGGCGGCTCGACCCGCGGCGGGGGCAGGCCGAGGGAGGCGACGGGCGGGGGCGGGTGGTCGACGGGCCCGGCGGCCGACAGCAGCCGCACCCGGTCGAGCAGCGCGGCGAGTTCGGCGCCCCGCACGGCGTCCTCGACCGTGCCCCAGCCCCACCAGGATCGCGTCATACGCCCCTCCTTCCCCCGGTCCCGGGGCCGAATCCGGCCCCATCATGGCTGAAATTCCCCCCACGTGATCACCCCTTCAGGCGTCTCGGCGGTCTTGACAGCCGCCGCCCCGCGCCGGCGCGGCATAGCCTCAAACGACGATCGACTGCCGGGGGCCAGGGTGTTAACAACAAGGGGCACGGCACGGTGACAGCACCGTGCCATCTGAAGGGGATGACGTGACGCACTTCCGACACGACGGCGGTTCCGCATTCCCGGATCCGCGGCCGTACGGCATGATTGCCGTCGAACACGTGGTCCGGTCCCCCCAGGTCGTCGCGCTCGAAACGGGGCCGGCGGCCTCTGATCCGGAGGCCACGATGCCGCAATCGGACGCTCTTTCCCAGGCGCGTGCGCTCTTCACCGGACCGGACGGAACGGTGCGTTCGCTGTCGGCCGCGGACGGCGGACCCTGGCGCGGGCCCACCGTCGTCGCGCCCGCGGGGAGTTGCCGGCCCGGCGCCCCGGTCGGTCTTGCCCACCGCGCGTCCACCGGCCGGCTGGACGCAGGGTACGCGGGCGCGGACGGGTCGATTCAAGTCATGTCGTCCGTACGGGGCCGGGGCTGGCACGCTCCGGCTGCGGTCGCCCCGACGGGGACCTGTGCGCCCGGCGCCGCCGTCACGCTCGCGCACCAGCGGACGAGGGACCAGTTGGACGCCCTGTGCACGGGGACCGACGGCGCGGTGCTGACGCTGTGGGCCGCGGGCGGCGAACCGTGGCGCGGACCCGCGCCCCTCACCCCGGCCGGCACCTGCGCGCCCGGCACCCCGGTCGGGCTGGGCCGGAGCGGTCCCGCCGAGCGGCTGGAGGCGGTGTTCGCGGGCGCGGACGGGTCCGTACAGGCGCTGTGGGCGGACGTCGACCACCCGTGGCACGGGCCCGCCGTGCTGGCCCCGCCCGGCACCTGCGCGCCGGGGACGGGGGTGACGCTCGCGTCCCAGGTCGACGCCGGCCGGCTGACCGCGCTGTTCACCGGCGCGGACGGCTCGGTGCAGGTCATGTGGGCCGACAGCGGCGGCCCGTGGACCGGTCCCGAGGTCGTCGCGCCCGCGGGCAACTGCGCGCCGGGCTCGCCGGTGTCGCTCGCGCACGGGAAGTCCGCGGAGCGGCTGGCCGCGGTGGTCGCCGGCGTCGACGGCTCGGTGCTGGCGCTGTCGGCGGCCGGCGAGGCGGGCTGGCGCGGGCCGGTGACCGCCGCCCCGCCGGGCACGTGCGCGCCGGCGACCGCGATCGGCCTCGGGCACCGGGCGGCGGCGCAGCGGCTCGACGCGGTGTTCGCGGGCGCGGACGGCGCCGTGCACGCCATGTGGACGCTGCGGGACGGGAGTTGGCGCGAGCCGGAGGAGATCGCGCCGCCGGGGGCCGCGGCGCGCGGGGCGGCCGTCGCGCTGACCCACCGGGGGCCCGTGCCCGGCACGTGAGGGACGCGGCCGGCGCCGGTGCCGCTCGCGGCCGGGCATGGCCGCTGCCGCGGCGACCTGTGGCCGCCGTACCCCGGTCCGGGCCCCGGCGGGCCGCGTCGAGACTGAAGACAGGCCGGTCCGCGTCCGGTTGGCCGCCGCCAGGCGGCGCGGTGCGTATTCCGCCGCATACGCCCCGAACTTGGTGCAATCGGGGCGTCAGCTCTTCTCGGTAATCTGCTAATTCGCATTACCGCTGCTGCAACACCCCTTGACGGCCTTCCGCGGGCAGTTCTAGGTTCCTCGCACAGCAGTCAGGCAATACGCATTAGCTACCCACTGTGAAGGCCACCGACTCCCATGCCAGAAGCCCCCGGCAGGCTCACCCAGCGCGACATCGCCCGGCTCGCCGGCGTCAGCCAGACCACGGTCTCGCTCGTGCTCAACGACCGTCCCGACGCCGCCAGGATCGCCCCCGAGACCCGCGAGCGGGTGCTGCGCGTGATCCGCGAGACCGGCTACGCCGCCGACCCCATGGCCCGCCGGCTGACCAAGCAGCTCAACCAGATCCTCGGCGTCTTCACCTACGAACCCGTCTTCCCCAGCACCAGCGCCGACTTCTACCACCCCTTCCTGCGCGGCATCGAGGAGAGCGCCGAGCGCAGCGGCTGCGACCTGCTGCTCTTCACCTCCGCCCCGGTGACCGCCGGACGGCGCCGCATCTTCCACCAGAACAACCGGCTGCGGGTCGCCGACGGCTGCGTGCTCCTCGGCCGCGAGATCCCGCACGAGGAGCTGAGCCGGCTGGTCGCCGAGCGCTACCCCTTCGTCTGCGTGGGCCGCCGCGACGACGCGGACGGCGGGCCCGTGCCGTACATCGGCGCCGACTACGTCTCCGCCACCGCCCGGCTCGTGGAGCGGGTGCGGGCGCTGGGGCACCGGCGGCTGGCGTTCGCCGGGCCGGGCGCGGGCGCGGAGTCGTCCGACGACCGGCTCACCGGGTTCCGGCAGGTGGCAGGACCCGGCGCGCCGCATCTGGGGGCGCGCGGGGAGCCGGCCGCGGAGCAGTTGGAGCAGTTGCTCGACGCGGGGGTGAGCGCGGTGTTCGTGGAGTTCCTGCACGACGCGGTCAAGCTGTACGAGGCGGCGGCGGCCCGTGGCCTGGACGTACCGCGGGACCTGTCGATGCTGGCGCTCGGCGACCCCACCGCGCCGGTGGACCCGCCGGTGGACTTTACCGGCTTCCGGCTGCGCCGCACCGAGATGGGCCGGCAGGCCGTCGACCTGCTCACCGGCATGCTGCACGGCCGGGCCGAGCACACCCGCCGGCTGCTGGACTGCCGCCTCGTCGAGGGCGTCACGCTCGCCGCCCCCGCCCGCTGACCGGGCCCCTGGCGCACCCCACCCCTGCCCCACCTCCGACTCAGCACCCCAAGGAGTCTCATGCACGCGGACGTCCTCGTCGTCGGCGGCGGCACCGGAGGCGTCGCCGCCGCGCTCGGCGCGCTGCGCGCCGGCCGCTCGGTGATCCTCACCGAGGAGTACGAGTGGCTGGGCGGCCAGCTCACCAGCCAGGCCGTGCCCCCCGACGAGCACACCTGGATCGAGCAGTTCGGCGCCACCGCCTCGTACCGGGCGCTGCGCGACGGCATCCGCGACTACTACCGCCGCCACTACCCGCTCACGGCCGCCGCCCGCGCCAAGCCGGACCTCAACCCGGGCGCCGGGCACGTCAGCCGGCTCTGCCACGAGCCGCGGGTGGCCGTCGCGGTGATCGACGAGCTGCTGGCCCCGTACCGCGGCGCGGGCCGGCTGACCGTGCTGCAGCCCTACCGCCCGGTGGCCGCGGAGACGGACGGCGACCGGGTCACCTCGGTGACGGTGGAGCGCCCCGGCGGCGGCGAGCCGCTGGTGCTCACCGCGCCGTACGTGCTGGACGCCACCGAGACCGGCGAACTGCTGCCGCTGACCGGCACCGAGTACGTCACCGGCTTCGAGTCCGGCGCCGAGACCGGCGAGCCCAGCGGTCCCGACGAGGCGCAGCCGCTCAACATGCAGGCGGTGTCGTACTGCTTCGCGGTCGACCACGTCGACGGCGACCACACCATCGACCGGCCCGCCTCGTACGGCTTCTGGCGCGACTACGAGCCGGAGTTCTGGGGTGCTCCGCTGCTGTCCTGGCGGGCCCCGCACCCGCGGACGCTGGAGCTGGTCGAGCGCGAGTTCACCCCGAACCCGGGCGACGACCCGCTCGCCGTCGTCGCCGACCAGCGGCGCAGCGGCGGGGACACGAACCTGTGGACGTTCCGCCGGATTGCCGCCCGCGACCAGTTCGCGCCCGGGGCGTACGCCAGCGACGTCACACTCGTCAACTGGCCGATGATCGACTACTTCGAGGCCCCGGTCGTCGACGTGCCGGACGCCGCGGCCCGGCTGGCGGAGGCCCGCGGGCTGTCGCTGTCGCTGCTGTACTGGATGCAGACCGAGGCCCCGCGCCCCGACGGCGGCACCGGCTTCCCCGGGCTGCGGCTGCGCGGCGACGTCACCGGCGGCGGCGCGGACGGGCTGGCGATGGCCCCGTACATCCGCGAGTCGCGGCGGATCCGGGCCGAGTACACCGTCGTGGAGCAGGACCTGTCGCTCGACGTGCGCGGCGGCAAGGGCGCGGTGAGCTACCCGGACTCGGCCGGCATCGGCATGTACCGCATCGACCTGCACCCCTCCACCGGCCGCGACACCTACATCGACGTCCCGTCCAGCCCGTTCGAGATCCCGCTCGGCGCACTGCTCCCGCGGCGTACGGAGAACCTGCTGCCCGCCGGCAAGAACATCGGCACCACCCACATCACCAACGGCTGCTACCGCCTGCACCCCGTCGAGTGGAACATCGGCGAGGCCGCGGGACTGCTCGCGGCCCACTGCGTCGCGCACGGCCTCACGCCCCGCGCCGTACGCAACACCCCCCGCCTGCTCCAGGACTTCCAGCGCAGCCTGACCGCCCACGGCGTCGAGCTGCGCTGGCCCGACATCAGCGGTTACTGACCGACGGTCACCGACAGAACCGACATCCGAGGAGGCACCCGCATGTCTTCGCCATCACGGCTTCGCACCCGGCCCCGCCGGGGAACCCTCGTCCGCGGCAAGCCCGTCGCCCTCGCCGCCGCCGGCCTGCTCGCGCTCAGCGCGTGCGGCGGCTCCGACGGCGGCTCCGGCTCCGACGGCGGCCCGGTCACGCTGCGCATGACCATCTGGACCGGCAACGAGGAGCATCTGAAGCTCCTGAACGGGATCGCGGCGGACTACCGCAAGCAGCACCCGGAGGTGAAGGAGATCAAGTTCGACACCCTGCCGGTCGAGAGCTACACCACCGCGCTGACCACCCAGATAGCCGGCGGCAAGGCCCCGGACCTGGCCTGGATCTTCGAGAACTCGGCGCCCGACTTCGTCGCCTCCGGCGCGCTCGCCGAGATCGAGGACGACAAGGACGTGCTGCCGGCGGCGAAGAAGCTGTGGGAGCACGAGGGCAAGCTCTACGCCTACCCCTTCTCCACCTCCCCGTTCGGCGTCTTCGTCAACACGGACATGCTGAAGGACGCCGGCCGGCCCGCCCCGGCCGAGCTGATCGAGCAGGGCAGGTGGACCTGGGAGGAGGTCGCGAAGGTCGGCGGCGCGGTGCGGAAGGAGACCGGCGAGGCCGGCATGGTCATCCGCGACTTCGACTACAAGCTGTGGGACAACCTGGCCACCGTCTGGGACGGCTGGGGTGCCGAGCCCTGGAGCGAGGACGGCACGACCTGCGCGTTCGACGAGCCGGAGATGACCGGTGCGATGACCTTCCTGCACGACGCGATCTTCGCCGACGAGGCGATGCCCGCACCGGGCACCACGGCCGACTTCTTCGCCGGCGAGGCGGCGATGACCGTCACCCAGATCAGCCGCGCCTCGCTGCTGGACGACAGCTTCGGCTGGGACTTCGTGCCGCTGCCGGAGGGTCCCGCGGGCTCGTACGACGTGATCGGGCAGGCCGGCCTCGGGGTGCTCGGCAACGGCGCCAACGTCGAGGAGGCCGTCGACTTCCTCGCGTTCATGACGAACGAGAAGAACTCCGCCGCCCTCGGCCGCTACTTCCCGCAGGCCCGCAGCTCCCAACTGGACGCGGACACCCTCGCCAAGAGCAACCCGCAGCTCAAGCCCGCGCAGCTCGAAGAGGTCGTCATCGGCGGCATCGAGAACGGGAAGGTCAAGCCCACCCACACCAACCAGGCCGAGCTCTTCGACGCCGTACGCGCCGCGCTCGACCCGCTGTGGAAGCCGGACGCCGACGTGGCGAAGACGCTCCAGGACGTCTGCTCGGCGATCCAGCCGCAACTGGAGAAGTGACGGCGCCGCCATGGCGACCCTGGAACGCGCCCGGGCCGAGGCGGCGGACCCCCGCCCGCGCGGGGACGGCCCCCGGCGGCCCTTCTGGACCGCCCGCCGCCGGGACCAGTTGGCCGGCTACCTGTTCATCGCCCCGCAGTTGCTGGGCAGCGTCCTGTTCGTCCTGATCCCGCTGGTCCTGGTCTTCTGGTACAGCTTCCACGAGTGGAACGTGCTGGCCGGCAGCTTCCACGGGGTCGGCGCGGACAACTACCGGGCGCTGGCCGACGATCCCAAGCTGCCGGGCGTGCTGCGCGCCACCGCGTTCTTCTCCGTCGGCCTGGTGGTGCTGAACCTGAGCCTCGCGCTGGCGCTCGCGGTGCTGCTCAACCAGAAACTGCGCGGCAGCATCGTCTTCCGCACGCTGTTCTTCTCGCCCGTGGTGGTCTCGCTGGTCGCCTGGACGATCGTGTGGGGCTTCCTGCTGCAGAAGAACGGCGGCATCAACGCCGGGCTCGACCTGATCGGCGTCGAGGGGCCCAACTGGCTGCGCGGCGAGACCTCGTCGGTGATCTCGGTGGTCGTCGTGCAGGTCTTCAAGAACGTGGGCCTGAACATGGTCCTGTTCCTGGCCGCGCTGCAGGGCGTGCCGCGGGAGCTGTACGAGGCCGCCACGGTGGACGGCGCCGGGCGCTGGCGGCAGTTCCTGCGCATCACGGTGCCGCTGATCAGCCCGACGATCCTGCTGACCTCGATCATCACGGTGGTCGGCTCGCTCCAGGTGTTCGCCCAGATCGCCGTGCTCACCCAGGGCGGCCCCGGCAACTCCACCACGGTCCTCGTCTACTACCTCTACCAGCAGGCGTTCGAGTTCCACCACTTCGGCTACGGCGCGACGCTCTCCGTGCTGCTCTTCCTCATCGTGCTCGTGCTGACCGTCGTGCAGTGGCAGATGCGCAAGAAGTGGGTCTTCCATGAGTCATAAGCTGCCCCGGCGCGCCAGGCTCGTGCTCTACGGGGTGCTGCTGGTGCTCCTCGTCCCCTTCGTCTTCCCGACGTGGTGGATGGTGACGTCGTCGCTGAAGCCGGCGAGCGAGATCTTCGCGTTCCCGCCGTCGCTCCTGCCCGGCGACCCCGGGTTCGGCGCGTACGAGCGGGTCTTCGACCTCCAGCCGTTCGCGCAGCAGTACTGGAACAGCATGTACATCGCGGTGGTGGTGACCGCAGGCACCCTCGCGGTGTCGTCGATGGCCGGCTACGCCTTCGCGCGCATCCGCTTCCGCGGCCAGAACGCGCTGTTCCTGGTGGTGCTCACCGGCCTGCTGATCCCCAGCGAGGTCACCATCGTGCCGCTGTTCCAGATGTTCAACGACTGGGGGCTGACGGACACCCACTGGCCGCTGGTTCTGGTGCCGGTCCTCGGCGCGCCGAGCGTGCTGGCGACGTTCATCATGCGGCAGTTCTTCATCACGCTGCCGGCCGAGCTGGAGGAGGCGGCGCGGATGGACGGCCTGGGCCGCTTCGCCATCTACTGGCGCATCGCGCTGCCGCTGGCGCGGCCGGCGCTGGCGGCGGTCGGGATCTTCACGTTCCTGCACAGTTGGAACCTGTATCTGGAGCCGATCGTGTACCTCTCCACGCCGGAGAAGTTCACGCTGCCGCAGGCGCTGACGCAGTTCACCGACGCCTACGGCGGCCCGATGTGGGACGTGCAGCTCGCCGCCGCGTCGCTGACCGCGCTGCCGGTGCTGGCCGTGTTCGTCTTCGCGCAGCGCCAGTTCGTGGAGGGCCTCGCGCACACCGGTCTGAAGTGACCGCCTTCCGTTCCCGTACGTTCCCTCCTGCCGCAGGAGCCGCAATGTCCTCGTCCTCATCCGCCATGAGCCGCCGCAGCGTGCTGCGCGGCGCCACCGCCGGCGGCACGGCGCTCGCCCTCGGCGGTGCCGCCACCGGAGCCGCCACCGCCGCGTCCGCCACCGCCGCCACCGCTCCGTCCGCCACCGCGGCGGCCGGCGGGCCGTCGTGGGACCCCGTCCGCTTCGGCTCGTCGTACACCGCCCGCCCGCCGGACCCGGGCGCCGTCCTCCTCGGCGGGCCCGGCTTCGCCGTGCACGGCGACGGCGAGGGCGACGACACCGCGGCGCTCCAGGCCGCCGTCGACGAGGCGTCCCGCCGGGCATCGCCGACAAGCTCGGCGACATCCTCGGCGGCGCCCGCGACTTCCCGCACGGCGACGGCGGCGGCGTCGTCCTCGTCCCCGCGGGCACGTACCGGCTGACCTGGCCCGTCGACGTGCACGACTCGGTGCGCGTCGTCGGGTTCGGCGCCCGCCGGCCGGTGTTCGTGCTCGGCGAGGCAACCCCCGACCTGACCGTACGCCGGCTCCACGACAGCGGCCCCACCGCGCTGACCTGGTCGGAAGGCCACCACGCGGGCCAGCCCGCGCACGCCGGCCTGCGGTTCGGCGGCGGCAAGCGCCCGGACCGCGGCGCGATCCTGACCACGGCCGCGGGTGCGCCGCTCAACAGCGAGAAGTTCACCTCGGGCTACACGATCGAGACCTTCGTGAAGCTGCCGGAGCCCTTCGAGGGCGACCACGCCTGGATGGGCATCCTGAGCTGGGAGGGCCGCAACGGCGAGGCGGGCAAGACCACCGGCTGGTCGCCGGACGAGCCGACGTGCCAGCCTGAACCTCTCCCCCGAGCGGTTCCTCCGGTTCGTCGTCTACCCGCACCGCCAGGACGCCGACCCCACCTCGTGGAGCCACACGCTGCCGGTGGGCCGCTGGATGCACCTGGCCGTCGTCAACGACGGCCGCCGCACGATCGTGTACGTGGACGGCTCGAAGATCCCCCGCAACCCCACCCGGCGCTCCACCGGCATCGCCACCCTCGGCAAGCCCTTCGTCATCGGCGACCACGCAGTTCGACGAGAGGTTCGGGCAGGGCTTCAACGGCTGGATCGGCGACACCCGCATCGTGGCCGGGGCGCTGTCCCCGCGGGACTTCCTCACCCCCGCCGCCCCCTGACGGGGCGGGGCCCGGCGGCGCCCGGCGGCGGGCGCGGATCACGGTCCGGGGCGTTTCCTGCGCGCAGCCCGTAGGCTCGGGGGGCAACAGCAGGCAGGAACCGCGTATGACCCTGTTCGACAAGCTCAGAGCCCGGCTCGCCCGCATCGTGCGGCGGGTCGGGGAGGCCGCGCCGCCGCGGGACGCCGTCGTCCTGCGGTGGCTCGCCTTCGTGGTCGCGGCGCTCGCCACGTCGGTCCTGGTCATCGCGGGTACGGCCCGCTCCACCGTCGCCGACGCGGGCTTCTACCGGGCCGCGCTCGACCGGGAGCACGCCTACGACCGGCTCTACGACCAGGTGCTGGTCGACCCTGAGGCGTCGGGCGTCACCCGCGACCTGCTCGCCCGGCTGCCCGTGCCCGAGTCCGTCGTCACCTCGAACCTCAAGACGGTCCTGCCGCCGACCACCGCGCGCGCCCTGGCCGAGGACGTCATCGGGGACGCGGTGGCGTACCTGCGCGGCGAGAAGGACGACCTGACCCTGGAGGTCGACCTGCGGCCGGTGCTCGACAACCTCGGCGCCGTGGGCAACGTCCACTTCGCCGACGTCGTCGCGAACCTCCAGGACAAGCCCGCCCCCGACTACGCCGCCTTCCAGTCCGACCTGGGCGAGGCCGTGAACCGGATCGCCGACGGCGAGCGCCCCGAGGGCCTGCCGACCCTCGACCTCACCGAGGCGCAGGCGAGGACCGCCACCGACACGGTGCTGCGGGCCGTGCCCGCGGACGAGCGGGCGGAGCTGCGCCCGCGGCTGCTCGCCGCACTCGGCGTCGGCGACCTGGCCACGGCGCTCGCGGAGGTCGGGCCCGCGCTCTTCTCCGGGCGGGAGGAGAGCGCGGCGTCCGCGCTGCGGAACACGGCGGACGGGGTGTCGTGGGACCTGGCCTCCGAGTTCGGCTCCGGCGGCGACGAGCTGGGCCCGGCGCGCGAGGCCCGTTCTTTCACCAAGCTGGGCCTGGGCTGGGTGCAGACCGGTGCGGTCCTGCTGGGGCTGGCCTCGCTGGGCGTGCTGTGGCGGTACGGGCCGCGCGCCCCGGGCCGCCGGCTGATGCGCATCGGCGGGGCGCTGGCGTGCGGCGGCGCGCTGACGTTCGTGCTGGCGCTGGTGGTGCGCGGGATGGTCGGCGGCAGCATCGCCGCCGCGCCGGGGAACTGGCCGGACTCCGCCGCCCGGCTGCTGGCCGACGTCCAGCGCACGGCGCTGGACCGGCTCTACACGGTCGCGCTGACGACGGCGGCGGTGCCGCTGACGGCGGGGGTGCTGCTGGCCGCCGGCGGCTGGCTGTGGCACCGCAGGGCGACGGCGATCGCCGCGGCGCGGGCGGCGGTGGCCGAGGCGGGGACGACCGCAGAGCCGGCGGCCGCAGAATCCGGGGCCGGCGGGCCGGAGAGCGCCGAGGCGCCGGAGACCGGCGAGCCGGGTGCCGGAGAGCCGGGAACGGGCGGCCCCGGCGCCGCGGAACCCGGCGCCGCCGAACCGCCCGCTCCCGCCACAGCCGGACACGCCCCGCCCATGCCGCCGCGCTACCGCTGGGGTGCGGTCGGCGTGGTCGTCGCGGCGCTGGCCGGCGCCGTCTTCGTCCCCAACGCCTTCGGCGGCGAGTCCGACCGCCGCTGCAACGGGCGCGAGGAACTGTGCGAGCTGCGCTACGACGAGGTGGCCCAGCTCGCCTCGCACAACGCGATGGCCACCTCACAGGACCGCTTCATCGCCCCCTTGCAGGACCCGTCGATCACCGGCCAGCTCAATGGGGGCGTACGCGCCCTGCTGGTCGACACCCACCGCTGGGAGACCCCGCCGGAGATCACCGAACGGCTGGCGGAGTCGGACTTCACCCCGACCATGCAGCGGCAGATCCGCTCCGTACTCAACACCGTCGACCCGCCCCGCAAGGGCACCTGGCTCTGCCACGCCGTCTGCCGCGGCGGCGCCCTGCCGCTCGTGCCCGAGCTGGAGAAGATCGGCGACTGGCTGGAGCAGAACCCGTCGGACGTGGTCACGCTGGTGGTCCAGGACGGCATCAGCGGCGCCGACACCGCCGCCGCGATGCGCAGGGCCGGGCTGGAGGACCTGCTCTTCACCCCGGACGACGACCCGGACAAGCCGTGGCCGACGCTCGGCGAGATGATCGACGAGGACCGGCGCCTGGTGGTGTTCGCGGAGAAGGCGGACGGCCCGGCGCCCTGGTACCGCAACTTCTACCGATACGGCATGGAGACCCCGTTCGCGTTCCGTACGCCGGAGGACATGACGTGCGCGCCGAACCGCGGCGGCGAGGACAAGCAGCTCTTCCTCATGAACCACTTCATCACCAACAGCGGCGGCAGCCGGCTGGACGCGGGCCGCATCAACGCCCGCGACTTCGTGCTCGACCGGGCCCGCGAGTGCGAACGGGCCCGCGGCCGCCCGGTGAACCTGGTGGCCGTCGACTACGCCACGATCGGCGACGCCCGCGGCGCCGTGAACGCACTCAACGACGAACGCATCGCCCGCCACGAGGACTGACCGGCAGCGCGGACCGGGCGGCAGCAGGGGACTGACGGCGTACGGTGGCGTGCCGGCGCCTGGTGTACGCCGTCAGCCCCGGTCCGGCTCCTCTCCCCCGGCCGTGGCCATGGCGTGGTGGGCCAGGGCCGTCGCAGTCGCGGCGGCCGCGACCAGGGCCACCAGCGGCGGGACGAGGAGCAGCAGCGAGGCCGTCCAGCGCAGCGAGGCCCACAGCCCCAGCAGCGCCAGCGACGGGGCGGCGAGGAACCGCGTCGGGCGGCGGGCGACCAGGTGCGCCGCGCAGATCCACAGCAGCCGGCCCCGCAGCCCCGGCCGGGCGGCACCGAGGGACAGCGCGGCCGGCAGGGCCAGCAGCCCGGCCACGGCACACGCGCCCCCGGCGGCCAGCGACGGAAGCAGCCACACGCTCTGCGACTGCTGCCACAGCGCCAGCGCCGCCAGGAACGCCGCCGCCGGCACCGCGGGCACCAGTGTCTGTGCCGCACCGAACCGCCACAGCGCGCGCAGCCCGCGCCCCCAGTCGCAGAGCCCGGCCTCGCCGTCCGCGGCGATCCGGTCGGCCGCGGCGGTGAGCGCGGCCAGCCAGGGGCCGGTGAGCACGGCGGCGACGAGTACGGAGACGGGGGTGACGCCCGGCGCGAGGAGGACGGCGACGGTGCCCGCGGCGCAGACCGCCGCACCCGCGACGGCCAGCGCCGGCAGGCTCGGCCAGGCCCCGCGCAGCACCCGCCGCAGCACGTCGTCCTCGGCGACCGGTGACGGAACCGGAGGCGGGGCAGACGGGCCCGCCGCGGCTCGGGCCCGTACGGCGGCGGCGGGTGCCGTGGCCCCGTACCCGATCCGGCCGGTCCCCGGGACCGTCGTCGCGGGCCGCCTCATCCGCGCAGTCCCGCCTGCGCGATGCTCGCCACGAACGAGCGCTGGAAGACCAGGAACAGCGCCAGCACCGGCACCACCACCGCCGTGATCGCCGCGAACACCACCACCGGCGAACCGCCGTGGCTGGCCTGGAGGGTGACCAGGCCCACCGGCAGCGTCATGTTCTCCGGGGTGCTGAGGAAGATCAGCGGGCCGAGGTAGTTGTTCCAGACGGCCTGGAACGTCAGGATCGCCATCGCCGCGAGCGCGGGTCCCGACAGTGGCACGATGATCCGGAAGAGGATCCACAGGTGCCCGGCGCCGTCGATGCGCGCGGCCTCGTCCAGTTCGCGCGGGATGGTGTTGAAGTACTGCCGGAAGAAGAAGATCGAGAAGACGTTGATCAGCGCGGGCAGCCAGAGCGCGGGCAGCGAGTCGATGAGGCCGAGGTTGCGCATCAGCACGAAGACGGGGATGACCGTCATCTGCGCCGGGATCATCAGCGCGCTGAGCAGCACGAGGAAGATCCCGTCCCGGCCGCGGAAGGTGAGCCGGGAGAAGGCGTACGCGGCGAGCACGCTGACCAGCAGCGAGCCGACGGTGGCGATCACCGCGACCTGGAGGCTGTTGAGCGCCATCCGGCCGAACGGGATGGCGTCCGGCACGGCGGCGAAGTTGTCGGTGGTGAAGGGCTTGGGGATCCAGTTGGGCGGCAGTTCGAAGGCCGCCTCCTCCGCCGTGAGGCTCTGCACGACGAGCCAGACCAGCGGGGCGATCATGACGAGCCCGACGGCGACCAGGAGGAGTTCGAGGAGCAGGTGGGCCGGGCGTCCGCGCCGGCGGCTGCGGGTCCGTACGGTCACTGCTGGTGCACCCACTTCCGCGAGCCCCAGAACTGCAGCAGCGTGACGGCCATCATGATCACGAAGACCAGGATGGACACGGCCGCGGCGTAGCCGATCTGGAAGGACTGGAAGCCCTTCTGGTAGAGGTACATGACGATGGTGATGGTCGAGTTCTCCGGCCCGCCGTCGGGCGTGATGATCTGCACGGGGTCGAAGATCTGGAACGCCCCGATGAAGGTGACGACGGCGGCGAAGAAGATCGTCGGGGACATCATCGGCAGGGTCACCCGCCAGAAGACCTGGTGCGGCCGGGCGCCGTCCACGCGCGCCGCCTCGTGGAGTTCGCGCGGCACGGTCTGCAGCCCGGCGAGCATGATGACGAAGGTGAAGCCGATGGTGTGCCAGAAGTCGATGGCGATGATGGCGGGCAGCGCCCACGCCGGGTCGGTGAACCACTCGGGCGGCTGGACGCCGATCTCGCCGGCGTAGTGCGTGACGAGCCCGAACGTCGGGTCGAGCACGTACTTCCAGAGCAGCGCGACCGCGGCCCAGGAGATGACGAACGGGAAGAACAGCGTGGTGCGGACGAAGTACGAAAGCGCCCTGTTCATCATCCGGTTGACGCCCATGGCGAGCAGCAGCCCGCCGCCGAGGTGGGTGATGACGGAGGCGAAGGCGAAGACGAAGGTGTTGGCCAGTGCCTCGTAGAGCAGCGGGTCGGAGAACATCTCGGTGAAGTTGCCGACGCCGTTGAACTCGGCGGGGGTGAGCATGTCCCAACTGAAGAAGGCCAGCACGATGGCGACGACGAACGGCCCGGCCACGAAGGCGAGGAAGAGCAGCAGCGCCGGGCTGAGGAACGCGTACCCGACCCACTCGCCGCGCCGGAACCGGCCGCCGCCGCGCGCCGCCTGGCGCGGGGCGGCGGCCCGCTTGGGCCGTGCCTGGGTCAGGGTCACAGCAGCCCGCTGAGCTTGTCGTTCGCGCTGCCCAGGGCCTCGGCGGCGGGCTGGTTGCCGAGGATGGCCGCCTGCCAGCCCTGGGTGATGGCGGCCTGGGCCTCGGCGCCGCGCTCGGGCGACGGGATGGGGGTGCCGTAGCCGAGGGCGGCGGGCAGGTTCTCGGTGCCGGCCGGGGCGTCGTCGGTGAACGCGGGGCCGGCGGCGACGGAGTTGCGGGCGGGGATGTTGGTGCCGCCGGAGGCGGCGTAGAAGGTGGACGCCTCCTTCGACATCATCCACTTGAGGAACTCCCAGGCGGCGTCCTTGTTCTTGGAGGCGCGCAGGATCGGCCAGCCGTCCCAGCCGACGGTGGCGCCGGCCTTGGTGTTGCTCGGCCAGGGCACAATGCGTACGGAGTCGGTGAGCTTGAGCCGGCGCATGTCGAGGGTGGCCCACCGGCCGGCGCCGAAGGTGGCGAGCTTGCCCTTCTGGAGCTGGCCCGCGGCGTTGAAGTTGCCGCCCGGCTTGGGCGAGAGTCCTTCGTCGATGAGGCTCTTGACGTACTCGGCGGCCTCGACGGCCGCGGGGCTGTCGAACGTCGCCTCGTCCCAGGCGGCGTTGTGGGTGCTGGCGCCGTTGGTGAGCAGCCAGGGCATGATGTCGAGGAACGGGAACGCGAATCCTGCGGGCAGTAGGAACGCGCCGGTCTTCGCCTTGATGCGCTCGCCGGCGGCGCGGAAGTCGTCCCAGGTCCACTCCGCTTCCGGCAGGTCGACGCCGGCGTCGGCGAAGACCTTGGTGTTGCAGTACAGGACCGAGGTGTTGTAGCCGCCGGGTATGTAGTACGTCCTGCCGTCGGTGGAGCCGTAGGTCTCGGTCCACTCCCGCAGCTTGGGGTCGGTGTCGGAGAAGTAGTCCTCGACGATCCTTTTGTCCTTGTCCATGTACGCGTCGAGGGGCTCCAGGAGGCTCTTGGAGGCGAACAGCCGCTGGCCCTCGGTGGCGACCTGGACGATGTCGGGGACCTTGCCGCCGGCGATCTGGGTGGAGACCGTGTTGGCGAAGTTGCCCCAGGTCTCGGCGGCGATGCCGCGGGCCTTGATCTTCACCTTCGGCTTGGACTTGTTGAACTCGGCGAAGAGCGCGTTGAACGCCTCCTGCTGGGTGGCGTCGCCCAGATACACGAGGTCGAGCGAGGACGAGTCCCCCGACGCGGATCCCCCGCACGCCGCCAGGCTCCCCGCGGCGGGCGCGGCGAGCGCCGCCGCGCCCAGCGACCGCAGCACCTGACGGCGCGACATTCCTCCCGGTCCGACCCAACCCATTGCGGCTCCTCTCGCTGGTCCGGCACCGGTTTTCGGCAGCACGGACTTTTCGGTACGTACGGGCGGAACAGGGCGTGAAATCGATTTCTTGCCTGATGGCCAGCCATGGAAGCAGCGCGTCACCGCGGGGGTCAAGAGGCGTGCACGCGCAATCGCCGTACGGCCGCCGCGGGGGCGGCCGTAAGCGCCGGTACGGGGCGGGCGTTCCCCGCCGGTACGGGGGCGGTGCCCGGCCCGTACGAGCCGGGTGCCCCCGTCCGTACGGACCGGGTGTCCCCGCTACGCGGGCGGCGGCGCGGCGGCCTCCCCCGCGCCCGCGGCCGCCGCGCGCAGCCGCACCGTGAGCGGCCCCCCGCCCTCCTCCGCGACCGGCTCCCACACCGCCTCCGCCGCGGCCCCGTCCGGGCCCGCGGTGACGTGCACGACCCCCACGTGCCCCCCGGCGACGACCGGCCAGCGGCCCGGCAGCGGGTCGAGTTCCACGGTCCCGGCGCCGGCGTCCACCACCGTCCGCGGCCACGCGTGCGCCAGCCCGAACGAGGCCATGGAGCGCACGTAGTGGTTGCCGCACTCCACCTCGTTGAACGGGTTGCGCACCCGCCCGTCGTAGCGGTCCCGGACGTCCGCCACCACGTGCTCCGCCGCCTCCCTGTCGCCCTGCGCGGCGAGCCCGAGGGCCGCGGTGTACTCCACGCCCGTCCATACCTCGTTGCAGTACGGAAACGGTCGCGTCGGCCGGCCGCCGTGTGGATACGTACAGTTCAGCAGCCCGTGCTCGTCGCCGAGCGCGAAGGTGCGCAAATGGTTCATGTGCGAGTGGAACTCCCCGCGGTGGTTGTGCCGCAGCACGCTGCGCAGCGCCGTCCTGGTGTGTGCGGGGTCGAGCCGGTCGTCGAGGCCGCAGAGCACGGCGTACGTGTGGCCGGCGAGCTGGTCGCCCATGCAGCCGGGGCCGATCTGCAGGTCGGGATCGACGAGGTCGTCGGAGCCGACGTCGGGGTTGTCGCCGTCGTAGCGGATGCGCAGGCCCTCGGCGATGTTGTCTGCGGAGCCGGCGGGCAGCACTTTCTGCTCGTAGTACGCGCCGTTGAACAGCTCCGCGTCCGTCCTGGCCGCGCCGCCGGCCAGCACCTCCGCGCAGGTGGCGGCGAACGCGTGGTCGCCGAGGGCCCGCGCCATCCGCTCGCAGGCGGCGAGCGCCGCCAGGTACCAGGACTGGTTGACGCCGCTCGGCCCGTAGTACTCGACGTCGCTGGTGCTGTGCTGGCAGCCCTCCATCAGCCCGTCGCGGTCCGCGTCCCAGCCGAGCGGGATCCAGGCGAACTCGAGCGCCCGGCGGGCGCCCGGCCACAGCGCCGCCAGCAGGTCGTCGCGCCCGGTCAGCCGCCAGGTGCGGTAGAGCCGGACGAGGGCGCCCAGCTGCCCGTCGGCGGCGGCGATGCGCCAGCCGGTGCCCTCGCGGTCCAGCGGCAGCCCGGCGCGGAAGCTCATCATGCCGCGCTCGTCCAGCGCGTACGCGAACTCGACCTCGCGCATCGTCCACGCCAGGTCGGGGAAGAGCTGCTCCAGCGCGTACTGGTAGTTCCACACGTGCGTGCAACTGCCGTGGCAGCTCCCGTGGTCGGGGTTGCCGCCCTCCCAGGCCAGGAAGGTGCCGTCGGCGATGCGGAAGCAGGTCGGCGTCTTCAGCACGGCGGCGTTGGAGAGCACCGCGTCCTGCACGGCGGGCGGCAGGCTGGAGGTCGTGACGGCCTCGACGTAGGCGCGGGTGCGGCGCTCGTGGTCCGGCAGCCGGGGCGCGAGCCTGCGGACCACGTCGGCGGCGTCGGTGTAGCGGGTGGCGTAGTGGTTGCCGACGGTGTCGGTGCTGTGGCCGTAGTCGGGCGGGCCCTGGAAGCGGTGGCTCCAGCCGCGGCGGTGCGGGAAGTGCCAGGCGACGACGAAGGTGAACTCCCGCTCGGCACCTGCCGGGAGGCGGTCGGAGACCACGAGGGAGCCGGTGGGTACGCGGGCGCCCTCGGCGGGCTCGGCCAGCCGGCCGTCGGCGGCGAAGTCGTCCCAGAAGTCCAGCAGCGAGTCGCCCCAGGAGCGGCGCGCCCAGGTCAGCCGGTGGCTGGTGACGGGCCCTTCGAGGGCGGCGAGCGCCAGCGTGCCCCAGCTCTCGTCGCCCGCGGCGACCTCGGTGGTGTGCCCGGCCAGGACGGTGGCGCCGTCGAGTTCGACGAGGCGGAAGACGTTGCCCGCGGGCAGGCCGCCGGTGTGGCGGCGGCCCGCGACGTGCTGGAGGTTGCCGCAGACGTCGACGGCCAGTTCCTCGGTGCCGGTGTTGCGGACCGTCACCCGGTAGACGAGGGCGGGGATGCCGCTGGCGTCGGCGTCGCCGGGGACGAGCGGGTTGAAGACCCGTACGGTCGCCGCCACCGGCAGCTCCGGGTCGGTCAGCCGCACCTGGCCGAGGGGGTAGGCGGCGGCGAACTCGCCCTCGCGGAACCGGGGCAGGCCGTGCAGGGCGGACGGGCTGCCGCCGTGGCCCGCGTACTCGCCGGGGAGCAGGGCCGATTCGAGGACGCGGGTGAAGGACCCGGCGGCGCCCTCGGCGCGCAGGCAGAAGAACGAGTCGGGGGTGAAGCCCTTGGCGGGCCGGTTGAACAGCTCCCAGTCGAGCAGTTGGCCGCGTCCGCCGAAGCCGATGGAGCCGGTGCCGATGCCGCCGACCGGCATGGCGATGTGGGCGAGCCGGTCGCCTCGGTAGCGGCGTACCACCGGCCAGGGGGTGTCGTGCATGGGTCCTCGCTTCCTCGGGTGCCGGTGCGGGCGCGCAGGCCCGTCCCGGGGGGTGCTCGCTGGTAGGGGACGGTAGCCGAAATCGATTTCATCCGGCAGGTGCCGTACGGAGGTGATCACGCCCGGCGCGACGGGACCCGGGGGCGGCACGGGGCAGGTCCGGACCGGCCCCCGCCGTGTGGCGCACGAGGCCGGCCGCGGCCCGGGGCACCGTCCGGCGCCTCGTCGACGACTCGTCCGGCGACCGCCGCGGTGCGCCGGGTGCCGCGCACGGTGTGTCCGGATCGATCGGCCGCGCGGCGGACGGGACCGGCCGCTGCCCGGCGTCCCGCCCCGGGCGCCCGGAGTCCGGCGCGGAGCGCGGGGGCCGGGTGGGAGCCCCGTGTGCCGTACGGCTACCGCCGCGCCGCGGACGGGTCCTGGCCGCCGTCCGGCGTCTCCGTGCGGGGGCGGCCCCCGGCGGGGACGGTGAGCACCACCTGCGTGCCGCCGCCCGGGGCCCGCGTGACGTCCAGGTCCGCGCCGACGAGCAGGGCCCGTTCGCGCATGCCGCGGATCCCGGCGCCCTCGGCGGCGGTGCCCACCCCGCGGCCGTCGTCCGCGACCCGCAGTTGCACCGCGGCGCCGGTGCGCACGAGGCTCAGCCCGACCCGGTCCGCCGCGGCGTGCCGTACGACGTTCGTCAGCGCCGCCTGCGCGACGCGGTAGAGCACCAGCTCCACGTCCGGGTCCAGCGACGGCAGGCCGGGATCGAGGCGCCGCTCCACCCGCATCCCGGTGTGCCCCGCGAGGTCCGTACCCAGCGAGGTCAGCGCGCTGACCAGGCCGAGATCCTCCAGCACCCCGGGCCGCAGCCGGCGGGCCAGCCTGCGCACCTCCTCCAGGCTCTCCCTGGTGGTCTCCTGCGCCCGCCGCAGGTCCTCGCGGAGCGCCTCCGGCGCGCGTTCGCCGGCGCGCTTCAGCTCCAGCAGCACGGTGGTCATGCTCTGCCCCACCTCGTCGTGCAGCTCCTGCGCGATGCGCCGCCGCTCGGCCTCCTGCGCGGACAGCGCGCGCCCGGTGCTGGCGGCGCGCTCGGCCTCCAGCCGGTCGAGCATGGCGTTGAACGTGCTGATGAGGTCGGCGACGTCGCCGGTGCCCGGCACGGTGAGCCGCTGGCCGGGGCGGAGCAGGTCGACGGTGGCCATCAGCCCGGTGAGGCGTTGGAGCGGGGCGAGGCCGACGCGGAGCAGGGCGGCGTTGGCGACGAGCATGACGCCCATGCCCGCTACGAGGACCACGGCCTCGGCGAGCAGGACCGACGCGGAGACGGTCACGGGCGCCAGCATCAGCACACCCGTGGCCGTGCCGAGCACCAGGGCGTTGAGCCCGAAGATCCGCCAGAACAGGGACACGGGGCGGGGCCTCCTCGGTACGTACGGTGCGTACCACTATGTGCGATCGGCGGGCGGCCGCCGCGGGCGGACCGGGTGCGGGAGGGGTTCACGAGGATGTAGCAAGCGGTTACTTTCCGGAAGGGACGGGTCGTACGGCTCCGGAGGAGGCAGCGCCATGGGTCTTGCAGGAAGCGGCGGACGGCCGCGTCTCGTGCTCCTCGTCGCGCTGCTCGCGACGCTCCTCGCCGGACTCCCGGCGCTGCCCGCGGGTGCGGCGGCGCCGCCCGCGCCGCCGCCGTCCGCCCGGGTCGTGCCCGTCGACTGGCGGGACTTCGGCAAGGGGCCGCCGCAGGGCGCGGACGCCGCGCGACTGCGCGCGATCCTGGTCAACGCCAACCGCTACGCGCTGACGACCTGGTACGACGACCGCTTCGGGAACCAGGGCGACGAGGGTCTGCTCGACCTCGGCGGCACCGGCGAGCACCGGGTGCGCCCCGTCGCCGCCGAGGCGTTCGCGCTCGCCGCCGCGCTGGCCACGGGCGCGTACGACGCGGAGGGCACCGGCGTCGCGGAGCCGCGGGCCCGCGCGACCGCCGTGCGCCTGCTGACCTCGGTGGCCGGGCACCACCGCGCCACCGAGGCGGGCGGCTGGGGCGACGCGTGGCAGAGCGCGCTGTGGGCGGCGATGGCCGGGTTCGCCGGCTGGCTGCTCTGGGACGACCTGACGCCCGCCGAGCGGGAGTGGGTGCGCGTGATGACCGAGTACGAGGCGGACCGCTTCCGCGGCTACGACGTGCCGTACTGGAAGGACCGCGACGGCGTCGAGCAGACCCCCGGCGACAGCAAGGCCGAGGAGAACTCGTGGAACGCGATGCTGCTCCAGGTCGCCACCGCGATGATGCCCGGCCACCGCAACGCGCCCGCCTGGCGGCAGGCGAACCTGGAGCTGATGATCTCCGCCTTCGCCCGCCCCTCCGACCTCGCCGGCCGCCGGGTGCTGCACGGCAAGCCGGTGTCCCGCTGGGTCGGCGGCTGGAACGCCGAGGAGGACGGCCTCGTCGTCAACCACGGCATCGTCCACCCCGACTACATGGCCACCGCCGTGCAGAACACCCACGCCGTCCTCACGTCCGCGCTCGCCGGCGAACCCGCCCCGCGCGCGGCCCTGCACAACTTCGACGTCGTCTACGCCGCCCTCGCGGACCGGCGGTTCACCAGCCCGCCGTACGCCGCCCCCGGCGGCACGATGTACGTGCGCGGCTCGGACGAGATCTACTTCCCGCAGGGCACGAGCTGGGGCCCGTCGCGCCGGATGGACTTCGTCGCGATGGACGTGGTGGCGCGCGAGCTGCGGCTCGACGGCCGGGCGAGCGCCGGCGGCGCGTACTGGGAGCGGCTGCACGCGGGCCGCGCGCTGGCGATGCAGGAGCGGCACGCGGACGGGCGGACGTACGCACCCGAGGACGCGGACCCGTACCAGGGCCGGGAGGAGTGGGTGGCGATGCACGCGGGCTGGGCGTATCTGACGCGCTGGCTGGTGCACCAGGACGCGGTGGAGATCACGAACAGGGCGTACCCGGGCGGAAGCTGAGCCCGCCGCCCGTCCCGCCGGCCGGCACAGGCGGGCTACGGGCCGGGCGGCGTCGCCAGCACCGCCAGCACCGACTTCGTGACCACGTCGGAGAGCTCGTCCGGCGCCATCTCCAGCCGGCCGGCGCGGACCTCCTCCGCGGCGCCGTGCAGGATGTGCTGCACCACGCCGACGAGCCAGGCGGTCGGCATGTCGGTGCGGAAGACGCCCTGGTCCCGGCCGCGGCGGACGAGTTCGTCGACGCGCGCCGCCGGGCCCGCGTGCAGTTCGCGCACCCGGCCCGCGGGCAGCACGCCCTGGGCGGCGGTCAGCAGCGCCGCGGACTCCGCGACCAGTGCCCAGCTCGACACCAGCAGCCGGAGCATCGCCTCGTACGCGTCGCCCCCCAGATCCACCGCCGCCAGCGTCCGGTCGCCGTCCTCCACCGCGTCCCTGAGCGCCGCGTCGACCAGGTCGGCGCGGGTCTTGAAGTGCCCGTAGAGCGTCATCCGGCCCACGCCCGCGGCCTTCGCGATGTCGTCGGTGGTCGCGGCGGGATCGGAGCGCAGCTCCTCCCGGGCGGCGGCGACGATGCGGGCGATGCTGCGTTCGGCGTCGGCCCGGCGGCGCGGGCGCGCGGCAGCCCGTGAGCGGGGGGAGGCGGTCATGCGGGCCAGCTTAACTCGTACGGGAATGTTTGCGTTACAGTCCCCGGTGAGAAAACTCGTACGCCAACGTACGAGATACCAGGAGGGCACTGATGACTTCGCACGAGGCCGGGCACACGACCAAGGAAGGGCGCCACCCCGCCCGCTGGCGCATCCTCGGGTTCCTCGGGGTCGCCCAGCTCATGCTGATCCTCGACGTCACCGTGGTGGCCATCGCGCTCCCGCACATCGGGTCCGACCTCGGGCTCGGCCGCGCGGCGCTGACCTGGACGGTCAGCGCGTACACGCTGACGTTCGGCGGGCTGATGCTGCTCGGCGGGCGGATCGCGGACCTGATCGGCCCGAAGCGGGTGGTCCTCGCCGGGCTGCTGGTCTTCACCGCGGCGTCCCTGACCACCGGGCTCGCCGAGTCCGGCGGCACGCTCGTCGCCGGGCGCATTGCGCAGGGCGTCGGGGCGGCGCTGCTGTCGCCCGCGGCGCTGTCGCTCGTGGTCACGCTCTTCGAGGGCGAGGAGCGCAACAAGGCCCTGGGCATCTGGTCCGCGCTCGGCGGCGGCGGCGCGGCGCTCGGCGTCCTCCTCGGCGGGCTGCTGACCGCGGGCCCGGGCTGGCCGTGGGTCTTCTACGTCAACGTGCCCATCGGGCTCGTCATCGTCGCCGTGCTCGCCGTGCTGCTGCCGGCCCGCCCCGCGCCCGCGGAGCGGTCGCGGGTGGACCTGCTCGGCGCGGCCCTGGTGACGGCCTCGACGGCGACGCTGATCTACGGGCTCATCGACGCCGGCGAACGCGGCTGGCTCACCGCCCGCACCGCCGGGCTCGTCCTGCTCGCCGCCGTCGGCTACCTGCTGTTCACCGGCTGGCAGCGGCGCGCGCGCAGCCCGCTGATGGACGTGCGGCTGCTGGCCCGGCGGCCGGTGGCCACGGGCGCGTTCCTCATCCTGATGGCGACGGCGCTGATGGTGGCCGTGTTCTTCCTGGGCACGTTCTACTACCAGCACGCCCGCGGCTACGGGGCGCTGCGCACCGGGCTGCTCTTCCTGCCCGTCGCGTTCGCGGCGATGCTGGGGGCGGACCTCACGGGCCGGCTGATCGGCCGGACGGGCGCGCGGACGCCCGCCATCGCCGCGCTGACCGCCGCGGCGGCCGGGCTGGCGGTGCCCGCGATCTCGATGCGGCCGGTGACGGTCGCGATCGGGGTGACGGTCGCGGCGCTGGGCACGGGCGCGATGTTCGTGGTCGCCTCGGCGACGGCGCTGGGACGGGTGGCGCCGCACGAGGCGGGGATCGCCTCCGGCATCGTGAGCACCTTCCACGAGTTCGGCGCCTCGCTGGGCGCCGCGGTGGTCTCCAGCGTCGCGGCGGCGAGCCTCGTCGGCAGCACGCTGGAGGGGTTCACGGAGGCGTTCACGGTGGTGGCCGTCGCGGCGGCGGTGTCGGCGGCGGTCGCGGGGGCGCTGACCCCGGGGCGGACGGCACCGGAGGCCGCGGAGCAGGCGGCCTGAGCGGGCGGCCCTGAGCCGGCTGCCGGAGAACGGGGGGCGGCGGGGGCGGCCATCGGGCCGTACCCCGCCGGTCTCCCGGCCGGGGGCACCCGGTCGGGCGGTTCACCGGCCGGCTCGCGCCCGGCGCGGCGTCAGGGTTCGATCAGGCCCGCGCGGATCGCGTACCGGGTCAGCTCCAGGCGGTCGCGCAGGCCCAGCTTCTGCAGCAGGTTGGCCCGGTGCCGCTCCACCGTCTTGGCGCTGATGACCAGCAGGTCCCCGATCTCCTTCGAGGTGTGCCCCTCGGCGACGAGCTTCAGGATCTCCTCCTCCCGCTCCGTGATCGGCCGGGCCGGCAGCGGGTCGCCCTGGCGGGCGCGGTCGAGGTAGCGGCGGATGAGCGCCGTCTCGGCGCCCGGGTAGATGAACGGCTCGTCGCGCAGCGCGGCCCGGCACGCCTCGACGAGGTCCCGGTCGGCGACGGACTTCGGCACGTAGCCCGCGGCACCGGCCTTCAGCGCCTCGAAGAAGTACTGCTCGTTGTCGTGCATCGTCAGGATGAGTATCCGCAGCCCCGGCCGTACCCGGCACAGCTCCCGCGCCGCCTGCAGCCCGGTCAGCCGGGGCATCGCGACGTCCAGGATCGCCAGGTCCAGGTCCACCGTCGGGTCCCGGGCGAGCACGACGGCCTCGGCGCCGTCGCCCGCCTCCGCGGCGACGGTCAGGTCGGGTTCCGCGTCGAGGATGAGCCGGATCCCGCGGCGTACGAGGGCGTGGTCGTCGGCGAGCAGGACGCGGGCCTTGACCGCTCGGTTCATTCGCGGGTTCCCTGGGGACGGTGGACGCAGCGGGCGGGACCGGGCCTGCCCGGGGCTGCGACCGGCGGAGAAGACGACTGTCCCGGCACTGATGGTGGCCCGGCAGGGGCCCGGCTGTCCATCCGTGCTGACACCCATGTTCCCGCCGTACGACGGGATGGCACGATATCCGCTGCGCCGCGCGGGGGGATCGGCTGCCCGAATCCCGGGGCCGCGGACGCGCGACAATCAGCGGAAGTCGGAAAGGGGACGGGCCGTGCCTGCTCCAAGGATGAGCACCACGCCACTGCCGGGCATCGGCGTGAAGTACGACCTCACCACTCGTGCGCAGAAGAAGCACCTGTCGGTGATCGCGCACCGGGACGGCACCCGGTCGATCAACGTCTACCGCTCCGACGACCCGGACGCCTGCATGCAGTCGCTGCATCTGAACGGCGCCGAGACGGCGGCGCTCATCGACGCGCTCATGCCCTCGCACCACAGCCCCAACCTGCTGCACACCACCGACCTGGGGCTGGTCGCCGAGCGCGTCGAGCTGTCGGGCACGTCGTACTGGAACGGCCGGGTGCTGGGCGAGACGCGGATCCGTACCGAGACGGGCGCGTCGATCGTGGCCGTCCTGCGGCGCGCGGAGGCCATCCCCTCCCCCACCCCCGACTTCCGGTTCGCCGGCGGCGACACGCTCATCGTGATCGGCACCCGCGAGGGCATCGAGGCGGCCGCGGCGCTGCTCGGGCGGGAGTGAGCGCTTGCACTCCTACGCGGTTTTCCTCATCGAGTTCGGTGCGATCATCCTCGGGCTCGGCCTGCTCGGGCGGTTCGCGGGCCGCTTCCAGTTCTCCCCCATCCCGCTGTACCTGCTGGCCGGGCTCGCCTTCGGCGAGGGCGGGCTGCTGCCGCTGGGCGCCAGCGAGGACTTCGTGGCGATCGGCGCCGAGATCGGCGTCATCCTGCTGCTGCTCATGCTGGGCCTGGAGTACACGGCCAGCGACCTGGTCTCGAACCTCAAGACCCAGTACCCCGCCGGGGTCGTCGACTTCACGTTCAACGCCCTGCCGGGCGCGGTCATGGCGCTGCTCCTGGGCTGGGGCGGCGTCGCCGCCGTGGTGCTGGCCGGCGTCACCTGGATCTCCTCCTCCGGCGTCATCGCCAAGGTCCTCGGCGACCTCGGCCGGCTCGGCAACCGCGAGACCCCGGTGATCCTCAGCGTGCTGGTCCTGGAGGACCTGGCGATGGCGGTGTACCTGCCGATCGTCACCGCGCTGGTCGCCGGCGTCGGCATCGCGCAGGGCAGCGCCACGCTGGCCATCGCCCTCGGGGTGGCGGGCGCGGTGCTGTTCATCGCCGTCCGCTACGGGCGGCTGATCTCCCGCTTCGTCTCCAGCGACGACCCCGAGAAGCTGCTGCTCGTCGTCCTCGGGCTGACGCTGCTGGTCGCCGGGCTCGCGCAGCAGCTCCAGGTGTCGGCGGCGGTGGGCGCGTTCCTGGTGGGCATCGCCCTGTCGGGCGAGGTCGCGGAGGGCGCGCACAACCTGCTCAGTCCGCTGCGGGATCTCTTCGCCGCGGTGTTCTTCGTCTTCTTCGGCCTGCACACCGACCCCCAGTCGATCCCGCCGGTGATCCTGCCGGCGCTGGCGCTGGCGGTCGTGACGGCGCTGACGAAGATCGCCACGGGGCACTGGGCGGCGAAACGCGCCGGGATCTCGGCGAAGGGCCGCTGGCGGGCGGGCGGCACGCTGGTCGCGCGCGGCGAGTTCTCCATCGTCATCGCGGGGATCGCGGTCACCGCCGGGATCGAGCCGGAGCTGGGGCCGCTGGCGACGGCGTACGTGCTGGTGCTGGTGATCGTCGGACCGCTGGCGGCGCGGTACACGGAGCCAGTCGCGCTGCGGGTGACGGCGTGGCGCGAGGAACGGCACGCCGAGCGGGAGGCGCTGGCCGCGGAGCGCGCGGCGGCTGCCGCCGAGGCGGACGCAAAGGCGGCGGCGGACGCGGAGGCGGACGCCGGGGCGGACCGCGCCGGGGACGGCGAAGCGCTCGCGGAGGCCGGTGCGGCCGAGGTGCCGCGGCTGCCGGCTCAGCGGGGCGGGACGGCGCCGGCGCCGGCGGAGGATGAGCGTTCGCCGGGCAGCGGCGGCGTGTAGCGCAGCAGGACGAGCGCGGAGTCGTCGTCCAGTTCGCCGCCGCAGTAGACGCGCATGTCGGCGTTGAGCGCGGCGAGCACCTCGGCGGGCGGGTCGTCCGGGCCGAGGCAGGCGGCGTAGCGCGGGGCCAGCGGGTAGAACTCGCCGGCGGCGTTGCGGGCCTCCAGGGCGCCGTCGGTGACCAGGAGCAGTTCGTCGCCGGGGGCGAGGATCAGCTCGGTGGTCCGCGCGGGGGTGCCGCCGGGGGCGCCGGCGAGGGGGTCGATGGCGGGGTCGGTGGCGGAGACGACGCCGGAGTCTCCGGGGCCGCCGGCTGCTCCGTACTCGCCGCCTCCGCGGTCCTCCGGGGCGGGGTCCCGCAGCAGGCCGAGGCCGATCGGGGGGTGTGCGGCGACGGGGGCCTCGCGCACCTCGCCGGCGACGTTGCGTACCAGCGGCGGGGGATGCCCGTACGACAGGAGGGTGCAGCGGCCCCCCGTGGTGACCTCGACGAGCAGCACGGTGACGAAGTCCTCGGGACCCGCCTCGCGCAGCACGCTGTACTCCATCCGGTGGGCGATCAGCGGCAGGTTCCGCTCGTCGTGCCCGACGGCGCGGAAGACACCGAGCGCGCCGCCGCTGATGCGCACGGCGGGCAGCCCCTTGCCGCGTACGTCGCCGATCACGGCGCGCAGCCCGGAGCCGGTGTCCACGACGTCGTACAGGTCGCCGCCGACCTGCGCGTCGTGCGCGGCGGACGCGTAGGTCGCGGCGACGTCGAAGGGCCCCACGCGGTGCGGCGGCACCGGCAGCAGCGCCCGCTGCACCACGTCCGCGATCCGCTGCGCCCGCGCGAGCCGCGTCTCGCGGTCGACACGCACCGCCTGGAGGACGAGCCCGAGCCCGGTGGCGCCGACGACGGCGATGAACCGGGCGAAGAACCGGGCCTGCCCGGCGTCGTGGTTGTACCAGCTCAGCAGCGCGGCCAGCACCACCCCGACCGCCCCGGCGGCGACGACGGCCCGCCGCCCGCCGTTCACCGCGACGAGCACGGGGAGGATGGAGAACAGGGCCCCGAGCGACTGGCCCCGGGCGGTCACGAGGTCGGCGAACGTGATGACGACGAAGAGCGCCGCCACGAACCACCGGGACGAAACGAACGTGGCGACGGACATCTCCCCAGCATGCGCGGCGGAGCCCCACCCGCGGGAACGGCCCGCCGGGAGGTACCCCCAGCGGCGGGCGCGGCGGCGGCCGGCAGACCGCGGAACGGAGCCCGCCCGGCCGCCGGCCGGGCGAAGGACCGGCGGGGACGGGCGCGTCGGGCAGTCACTCCGGTGGGCGAGGGGCGCCCGCGTCCAGGTGCAGGCGGGTGCCGGTGAAGCGGGCGCGCATGCGGCGGTCGTGGGTGACCACGACCAGCGCGCCCGCGTAGTCCGCGAGTGCCTGCTCCAGTTCCTCGACGAGCGCCGGCGACAGGTGGTTCGTCGGCTCGTCCAGGAGCAGCAGGTCGACCGGCTCGGCGACGAGCCGGGCGAGGTCGATGCGGCGGCGCTGCCCGTACGACAGCTCCCCCGCCCGCAGCCGCAGGTCCGCCGGGCGGAACAGGCCGTACGACAGGAGTTGCGCGGCGTGCTCGTCCGGGGTGCCGGGGCGGCCGGCGGCGAACGCCCGCAGCACCGTGGCGCCGGGCGGCCACGCGGTCTCCTCCTGCCGCAGGTGCCCCACCCTGCCGGGCACCCGCACCGTGCCCGAGTCCGGCGGCAGCTCACCGGCCAGCACCCGCAGGAGGGTGGTCTTCCCGGCCCCGTTGGGCCCGGTGACGAGCAGCCGCCCGGCGGCCCCCAGTTGCAGCGAGGGCAGCCGCAGCCGGTCCCCGACGACGACGTCCGCCAGTTCGGCGGCGGGTACCTCCGCCGCCGGTTCCGGGCCGGCCGGGGCGCCGCCCCCGTCCGCGACGGCCGCGCCGTCACCGGCGGGCGGCGCCGCGCCGGGGCCGCCGGACTCCAGCCGGGCGCGGAACACCAGCGGCTGCGGCGGGGGCGGGGCCGGGCTCGCGGTGAGGCGGGCCACCCGCTCCTTCGCGTTGCGGATGCGGACCGCCGCACCGTGGGTTCTGCTGCGGGTGCGGAACGCGCCGTGGCCGAAGACCGCGAGCGGCTGGGACCGCGGGATCGCCGCGAGGCGGGTCGCGGCGGACTCGGCGAGGCGGCGGTTGCGGGCGAGTTCCGCGTGCCACTCCTCGTACTCGCGCAGCAGGCGGGCGCGTTCCGCGGCCTTCGCGGTGAGATAGCCGTCGTAGCCGTCGCCGTAGCGGGTGACCCGGCCGCCGTCGACCTCCAGGACAGTCGTCGTCAGCCGCTCCAGGAACAGCCGGTCATGGGTGACCGCGACGACCGTGCCGCGGTGGGCACGCAGGTGGTCCTCCAGCCAGGCGACCGCGCGGTCGTCCAGGTCGTTGGTCGGCTCGTCGAGCAGCAGGACCTCCGGGCGGGCCGCCAGGGTCGCGGCCAGCGCGAGCCGCGAGCGCTCGCCGCCGGAGAGGGTCCCCAGGCGGCGGTCGCGGGCGAGGGCGGGCAGGCCGAGGCCGGCGAGGGCGGCGCCGACGCGGGTGTCCGCCCGGTAGCCGTCGCGGGTCTCGTACTCCGCGACGAGCCGCCCGTACGCGGCCAGCGCCGCGTCCAGCGGCGCGCCCTGCGCCGCTCCGGCGAGGCCCGACTCGGCCCGCCGCAGCTCCGCTTCGAGCGCGCGGAGCTCGGCGAGCGCCGCATCGACCGCGTCCTGGACTGTGGCCTCCGGCGGCAGGTCGAGGCTCTGCGGCAGATAGCCGAGGCCACCGGGGGTGGCGAGGGTCGCCTCGCCCGTGTCGGGCTCGGTCCGGCCGGCGAGGAGGCGCAGCAGCGTGGACTTGCCGGAGCCGTTGTCGCCGATGACGCCGGCCTTCTCGCCGGGGCGGACGGTGAGCGTCACGTCGCCGAGGACGGTGCGCTCGCCGTAGCGCTTGGTGGCGGTGTGGAGGGAGAGTTGTGCGGTGGTCATGAGGTGGCTGCCCCTGTTCCCGGCCGTGGCCGTTCGCGACGGATCGAGGACGGGTCCGTGCACGAGGGCGCGCCTCGGCGCCGCGCGGAAGGGCGGGGAGGCGGGACTCGCGCACGGACGGGCGCGACGACGTGCGGAGCGTGGCTCTACGCGGTCGTGCGCCCGGCGGTGATCACAGCGTTCCCATACGCACAACGTACGACAGTCCGCCCCGCCGGGGCAACGGCCATTTCCGGCGCAGACGGGAGCGCCGCGCCCTTGTAGAGTTCACGACGACGCCGCGATGCCGCTGCGGTGTCCGGCGGTTCCGCCGGACACCGCAGCGGCATCGCGTATGGGTGGCCGCGGCACGGCGTTCGGCACGCCGGGCCGGGTGGCCGCGGAGGGCAGGGGTGGGAGTCATGGCGTACGGAAGGCGCGTGCGCCGCCGGGGCGTTCCGGCGGCGTTAGCCGTGGTGCTGCTCGCGGGCGCCGCGGCGTGCGACAGCGGCAGTGAGCCGGAGGGGAAGCCGGCCGCGAGCAAGAGCGCGGCGGTGGACGGCGATACGGCGCCCACCCGGGCGCCGCGGCCCGAGGCCGATCCCGAGCAGGTCCCGCGCACCGCGGCCGAGGCCCGGCGGCTGGTCCAGGAAGTCCTCGCCGAGCCGGAGCACTTCGGTCCCGAGACGGAGCGGGCGGCGCCGTACGAGAGAGACCCGGCGCGCTGGACCGTGCTCGCCGAGGACTGCGCGTGGCGCACGGAGGGGCTGCCGGACGACGTACTGGCCACGCGCACCCGCTACTTCGAGATACCCGCCGCGGGCGGCAAGGGGGCCATGGAGGTCTCCGCCACCGTCACCGTGCACCGTACGACCCTCGACGCGGCGTGGGAGCAGGCGCGGATGCTGGAGGAGGCCGTCGGCTGCCCGGAGCAGACGCTGCGGGCGGGTGAGCGGCTGACGGGCCTGGCGTCGCTGGCGCTGGCGTACGGCGAGGGCGCCAACGAGACGAGCGACGACTCTCTGTCGGAGCGCGGCGAGTGCGTCAGCGACAGCCGGGGCGGGCCCTACCCGTACACGTGGGACCAGTCGACGTTCGGCCCGGTGGTGGTCGGCGTGTCCGTCTGCGCCGGGGAGAAGACCGCCGCCGGGGACGTGGCCGGCATGAGCGTCGAGCCGCTGGTGATGATGATGCAGCGGGCCCAGGAGTCGATCGCCCGCGACGAACCGGGTGACACCGGAGACGCGGGAGACGGCACCCCGCGGACGAAGGAGGGCGACTGATGGAGCAGTTGCTCCCCTCGGACCCCGCGCACCTCGGCGGGAACCGGCTGCTGGGCCGGCTCGGCGCCGGCGGCATGGGCGTGGTCTACCTCGCCCGTACCCGGGCCGGCGCCCCGGCCGCGGTCAAGGTCATCCAGCCCGAGTACGCGGAACAGCCCGAGTTCCGGGCCCGGTTCCGCCGCGAGGCGGCGTCCGCCCGCTGGGTCGCCAGCCCGTGGGTGGTGCCCGTGCTCGACGCGGACACCGAGGCCGACGCGCCGTGGCTGGCCACGGCGTTCGTACCGGGCCCCGCGCTGGCCGAGGCGGTCGCCGCGTGCGGCCCGCTGCCCGACCACGGCGTACGGGTGCTGGGCAAGGTGCTCGCGCGCGCGGTCGCCGCGGTGCACGACGCCGGCCTGGTCCACCGCGACCTCAAGCCCGGCAACGTGCTGCTGGCGCTCGACGGCCCGCGGCTCATCGACTTCGGCATCGCCCGGCCCACGGCGGCCGAGGAGACGGAGCTGACGTCGGACAGCATGGTCGTCGGCACGCCGGGGTTCCTCTCCCCCGAGCAGGCGCGGGCGCAGCGGGTCGGCCCGGCGAGCGACGTGTTCTCGCTGGGGTGCGTGCTGGCGTACGCGGCCACCGGCAGGCCGCCGTTCGGTTCCGGCGCCGCGGACGCGCTGCTGTACCGCACGGTGCACGACGAGCCGGATCTCGACGGCCTCGCGGACGAGGGGCTGCTGGCGCTGCTCCTGCGGTGCCTGGCCAAGGAGCCCGAAAGGCGGCCGACCGCCGCCGGGCTGGACGCCGGGCTGGACGCGGACGCGCCGGAGGGCGACATCGGCTGGCTGCCGGACGCGGTGGTGCGGATGGTCGCCGAGCGGTCGGCGGAGATGCTGCGGCTGCCCGGCGTGGAGCCCACCGAGGTCACCGGGACGCCCCGCGGGGACGCGGCGGACGTGGACACCACCGTGGCCCCGGCGGCCCCCGCCCGCCCCGGCCGCCGCCGGGTTCTCGCGCTGGCCGGCGGCGGCGCCGCGCTCCTCGCCGCGGGCGGCGGAGCCGCGCTGTGGGCGGCGCTGCGCGACGACGGCGAGCCGCCCGCGGAGTCGAGCGGCCCACGCCGCACCCTCGGGCTGCACGCGGACCTGACGGGACCTCAGAAAGAAGCCGGCACGGCCCAGGAGCGGGCCGCGCGGCTGGCGGTGGAGCAGTTCAACGCCCGCAAGGACGCGCCGTTCACGCTGGAGCTGACCGTCGCCGACGACCGCGGCGACCCGGCCCGCGCGCTGGCCGTCGCCCGGCGGCTCGTCGGCGACCGCGACGTCCTCGCCGTCCTCGGCCCCACCGGCTACACCTCCGCCCAGGCGTCCCTGGACGCCTACGACGGCGCGGGTATGCCGCTGCTGACGGTCTCGGAGGGGTCGTACAGCGCCGCACAGGCGGCGCTGGCCAACGCGGAGCCGAAGGCATACTTCCACGCCACCGCTCTCAGCCTGCGGCCCGCCTTCACCACCGTGTACGTGCTCCTGGGCCAGGGCGCAGCCAACATCGGCCTGCTGTCCGACCGGGCGGGCGGGATCCGCGCCTTCGAGCACAGCACCATCGCGCACAAGGCGGCGGCGGGCGCGGAGCTGGGCCTGTATCTGCGCGTCGTACCCGCCGCCGCGGATGCCGGCGCGCTGGGCCCCGTCGTGGCGGACATCGTCGGACACGGCGTCGACAGCTTCTTCTACGCCGGCACGCCGGAGCGTGCCGGGGCGGTCGCGCGCGAGCTGGCGAAGCGGGGCTTCGACGGGCCGCGGTTCCTCGACGAGCCCGCGGCCGGCGGCGCGTTCACGGCCGCGGCCGCCGACGCGGCGGAGGGCTGGCAGACGCTGACGCCGTACGCCGGCGCGGACGCCGATCCGGTACGGGACTTCGCCGCCGCGTACCGCAAGCGGTTCGACGCCGCGCCCGGCCCGTGGGCGGCCGAAGCGTACGACGTCACGCGGCTGCTCGCCGACCGGCTGACGGCGCTCGCGCGCAAGAGCAGGCGCAGGCCCACCCGCGAGGCCCTGGCCGCGTCGCTGACCACGGCCCGGTTCGAAGGGCTGACGGCCACGTACAAGTTCGACGAGAGCGGGGAGATCGAGCAGGGGAAGATCCACCACTACCGCGTCGAGGACGGCCGGTTCGGCTACGTCGGCCCGGTGGCACTCCCCGGCTCCTGACGGGGGCGGACGATGCGGGCTCTGCGCGCGGACGACCCGGACGAGCTGGGCGGGCACAGGCTGCTCGCCCGGCTCGGCGCGGGCGGCATGGGCGTGGTCTACCTGGCGCGCGCCGGCAACGGCACGCTGGTGGCGCTGAAGGTCATCCGGCCCGAGCAGGCGGCGAACCCGGCGTTTCGCGCCCGGTTCCGGCGCGAGGTGCGCCTCGCGACGGGGCTGACGGGCCGCTGGGTGGTCCCGGTGACCGCGGCCGACGCCGAGGCCCGGGCGCCGTGGCTGGCCACGGCGTTCGTACCGGGGCCCGCGCTGGTGGAGGCGGTCGACGGGTACGGGCCGCTGCCGCCGTACGCCGTCTCGGCGCTCGGCGCGCGGCTGGCGGAGGTGCTGGCGGAGGTGCACGCGGCGGGGCTCGTACACCGGGACGTCAAGCCGGGCAACGTGCTGCTCGCGCTCGACGGGCCGCGGCTGATCGACTTCGGCATCGCGCACGACGCCGGGGCCACGGCGCTGACCGCACCGGACGCGGTGATCGGCACGCCCGGGTACCTGGCGCCGGAGCAGATCAGGGCGGGCGGCCGGGCGGGGCCGCCGAGCGACGTGTTCGCGCTGGGCTGCGTGCTGGCGTACGCGGCCACGGCCCGCCGCCCGTACGGCACGGGCAACGCGGCGGCGGTCCTGTACCGCACGGTGCACGAGGCGCCGGACCTGACGGGGCTTGAGGTGCTGCCGCGGGGGCTGCGGACGGCGGTCACGGCGTGCCTGGCGAAGGCTCCGGACGACAGGCCCACGGCAGCGGAGCTGCGGACGGCGCTGGCCGCGGATCCGGCCGCGGGGGAGCCGACCGCCGCGGGCCCGGAGCCGGCGCCGGGGCCCGTCGACCCGCGGGTCCCGGCGCCCCCGCCGCCGGACGCGGCCACCCGCGTCCTGCGGGATCAGGATGCCGGAGAGGCCGGAGAGGCCGGACCGGCGTCGGAGACGCTGCCGTACGAAGCGACGGAGGCCGCCGGGCACGGCGTGGCGGGCCGGTGGGCGGGGGCGGACGAACTCGCCGGTGGGCACCGCGCGGTGGACGACGGGGACAGCGCCGGGGACGGAGAGTCAGACGGGGACGAAGGCGCGGACGACTCGTCGGCGGCGGATCGCCCCGGCGAAGCCGGGGATCCGCCGGGGCGCAAGGACGGCCCCGCGGACGGCGCGGGTGACGCACGGGCCCCCGGCGTACGCACCGCGGCGGACCGGCCCGACGACTCCGGGCCGCCCGCGGCGGGGCCGCCCGCGGCGGGGCCGCCCGCGGCGGGCGCCGGTGCCGCGGACGGCCCCGGCGGTCCCCGGCTCCCCCGCGCACGGGCCGCGGACCGGCCCCGCGACCGGGCGCCGTTCATCCCGACCGCCCCGCCCCCGCGCCCGTTGCCGGCCTGCCCGCCGACCCGCGTGACTGGCTGCCCTCGCCCGTGCTGCGACTGGTCGCCGAGCGGTCCGCCCGGGCGCTCGACCCGCCGCCGCGGCAGAGCGCGCTCGCCGACGCCGCCCCGCGCGGAGCTGTGGACACCACCGCCGCGGGCCGCCGCGGGCCCTCCCGGCGGCGGTTCCTCGTCGTCGGCGGGGCCGCGGCCGTGCTCGCCGCCGCGGCGGGCGGGGCGGCCGCGCTCTTCCGCGACGGCGACGGCAGCGGCGACGGCGGCGCTTCACCGCGCCTGCCCACCCACGCCATCGCCCTGCACGCCGCCCTGACGGGCGGTCAGGGCGCCACCGGCGTCGCCCACGAGCGCGGCGCCCGGCTCGCCGTGGCGCAGCACAACGCCCGCGACGACGCCCGCTTCCGGCTCTCCCTCGTCCCGTACGACGACCGCGGCGACCCCGGCCGGGCGGCGGACGTGGCCCGCAAGGTGCTCGGCGAGCGGTCCGTGCGCGCGGTGCTCGGCCCGACCACCGTCGGCACCCTGCGCGCCGCGGTCCCGCTGTACGGGGAGGAGTCGCTGGCCGCCGTGAACGTGTCGGTCGACACCGACGCGGCCGAGGTGGGCAGGACCGACGCCCCGACGCTCGTCGGTACCCGGCTGTCGGGCGCGTACCACACGCATCCGGTCCTGGACTATCTGACGCGGGTGCGCGGCGTGGTCCGTACCGCGGTCGTGCAGGACGCCGCCGCGGGCGGCGCCGTGCAGGGGGTCATCGACACCCTGCGCGAGTCGCCGCCCGGGGAGGGCGAGGTGAGCTTCCATCCGGTGGCGGCGGCGGACGGGTTCGGCGCAGCCGTCGCCGCGGCGCTCGCGCGGCGGCCGGGGGCCGTCGTCTTCGCCGGCGCCTCCCCCGGGCGGGCGGCGTCGTGCGCCCGCGCGCTCGCCGCGGCCGGCTTCGACGGGCCGCGGACGTCGTTCGAGCCGGTCATGCGGCCGGCGTTCCTGCGGGAGGCGGGGGCGGCGGCGGAGGGCTGGGTGTTCGGCGCGCCGTACACGGCGGCGGAGCAGGCGGCGTCGAAGGCGGCCCGCGCCTTCACGGCCGCGTACCGCGAGCGCTACGACGCCCCGCCGCCGCGCTGGGCGGCCGAGGCGTACGACGCCGTGGGCCTGATCGCCGCCGCGCTCGACGCGCTGGGCGGCGGCGAGGAGATCGTGCCGGGCCAGGTCGCGGAGCGGATCGTGGAGGTGGGCTACGCGGGCGTGGCCAAGCCGCTGCGCTTCACCGCGGACCTGGTGCACATGCTGGAGCCGAGCAAGACGGCGTTCCTGTACGAGGCCCGGGACGGAGCGTTCCGTTTCCTCGGCCGGCACGATCAGGTCACCTGATCTGATCATTCGAAACTTTCGCTCATGCGATCCATCATCCGGATCTTCCCAACCTGCCCTCGGCGGGCTCGCGTTACCCTTCCGTCGCCTACAACCGCCTGAGCTGCGGCGACACTTACCCGCCTTGGCGACACCCCACTGCAATGTTTCGGAATCACCGTCGAAACTGTTGACACCCCCTCCCGGCGGTCCAACACTGGCGCACGACCCGTTCGGCGCCACCCTGGCCCGGCGGCGGGCCCTCCCGCCCGCTGCCACGAGGAGGAAGAATGAACACGAACGGCACCCCCCACGGCGTGAGCCGCCGGCAGTTCGTCGGCCGCGCCGGCGCCGTGGCCCTCGGCGCGTCCGCGGCCACGCTCCTGCCCGCCGGAGTCGCGCACGCGCAGACCATCACGACCAACCAGACCGGCACCCACAACGGGTACTACTACTCGTTCTGGACCGACGCGCAGGGCACGGTCTCGATGACACTGGGCAACGGCGGCAACTACAGCACCTCGTGGCGCAACACCGGCAACTTCGTCTGCGGCAAGGGCTGGAGCAACGGCAGCCGCCGCAGCGTGAACTACTCCGGCAGCTTCAGCCCGTCCGGCAACGGCTACCTCTGCCTCTACGGCTGGACCTCGAACCCGCTCGTCGAGTACTACATCGTCGACAGCTACGGCACCTACCGGCCCACCGGCGAGAACAGGGGCTCGGTCAGCAGCGACGGCGTCACGTACGACATCTACCGGACGATGCGCTACAACGCACCGTCCGTCGAGGGCACCAAGACCTTCCCGCAGTTCTGGAGCGTCAACAGGTCCAAGCGGGTCGGCGGCACGATCAACACCGGCACCCACTTCGACGCCTGGTCCCGGGCCGGGATGCAACTCGGCAACTTCAGCTACTACATGATCATGGCGACCGAGGGCTACCAGAGCAGCGGCAGCTCCCACATCAACGTCGGCTGACGCAAGGGAAACGAACGAAGGCGGAAGGAAGGAGCCGCGGGACCGGCCCGCACCGAGCCGGTCCCGCGGTGTTTCGGGCCCCCGCCCTCACTCCTTGATACGCGCCCGGATCCAGACCCCGGCCTCCTTGAGCACGCCGGTGCCCGTCCACTGGTTCCCGTCGCAGGTGCCCTCCTTGAACACCGCGCCCGAGCGCCAGTCGTCGGAGAAGTTCCAGTTGGTCCAGGAGATGCCCTTCTGCTTCATGAGGTCCAGGTACCGCTGCGACATCGCGAAGTCGTTCGCGCCCTCGCCCGCGTAGTCCTGGGTGCCGAACTCGGTGACGAACACCGGGAGCGCGTCGGCGGCGCGGGAGAGCGTCTGCAGGTACTCGTCCCCGTGCGAGGCGGCGTAGAAGTGGAAGGTGTACATGATGTTGCCGGCGTCGACCGGGTTGTCGATCACCTCGCGCTCGTCCGCCCCGTCCGAGACGCCGAAGGAGGACCAGGCGCGGGTGCCGACGAGGACGACGCCGTCCGGGTCGTGCTGCCGGACGACGGGGATGATCTCCTCGGCGTACCTCTTGACCGAGCCCCAGCCGACGCCGTTGGGCTCGTTGGCGATCTCGTAGAAGACGTTGGGCTGGTCCTTGTACCTGCTCGCCATGTCGGTGAAGAAGCGCTTGGCGAGGGCGGTGTTGGCGTTGGGGTCGCCGGGGCTGAGCATGTGCCAGTCGATGACCGCGTACATGCCGCGGTCTATCGCCTGGTCGACGACGCGCTGGGCGAGGGCGGTGAAGCGCTCGGGGTCGGTCTCGTAGCCGTCTTCCTGGACGTACGTGGACACGCGCAGCACGTCCGCGTCCCAGTCCTGCGCCAGCGCGTCGAGGGAGCCGCCGGTGAGGCACTGCTCGTACCACTGGGTGCCGTGCGAGCTCATACCGTTCAACTGGACGGCCTGGCCCTGCTCGTTGCAGAGCGTGGTGTCGCAGACCGCCAGCCGCCCGTTCTCGGCGACGGGCGAGCCCGCCGGGGCCGCGGCGCGGGCGGCTGCCTGGGCCGCGGTCGCGCCGCGGGAGTCGCGGCCGGTCGCGGCGGAGTCCTCGTCGGCTCCTGCGCTGAGCTGCGGGGTGAGGGCGAACAGCAGCGCGGCGGTCGCGACGCTGGCGGAACCGAGCAGGAGGGGCTTGGTCCTTCGCATGGGGGGTCTCCAGTTTTGGGGGGTCGTCCCATCCGGAGCGCAGATGGGCGTGGCCGGAAAACTAAGGTCCTTTCCCGATGCCGTCAAGACTGGAAGGAAACTTTCCTAACCACGTCCGGAGCGCGGGCAGTTCGCCGGCTACAGCACGAGATAGAACACCAGCGCCAGCGGCGCGACGACCGTGATGGTCAGCGCGATGATCCAGGCCGTGACGCCGAAAGTGCGGTCGTTGTCCATGCGGGCCTCCCTGGTGCAGCCGAAAGCTCGGCCGAGAGGGGGGCGACGCCAGTATGCGACGGATTGCGCGGGTGGTGGGGCGTTTTGCCCGAGCACATGTACGGCAAACAGGCCACGGACGGGGGGCGAATCGGCCGCGCGAACCGCCGCCTGCTTGCATAATCGTCGGCATCGAACTGGAGGGGAACGCCAGTGCCATCCGACGGATGTCCGCGGTGCTTCGCACCGCTCAAGGAGGACGGCAGGCCGAGTTGTGCGTGTGCGGCGGACGCGGCACGGCAATCGGATACGCCGACGACCGGCAGCACGGCGACGACCGGGCAGCGCGCCGAGCCCCGGCTGATCAGACCGTACGTCATGCGCGCGACCGGCGCAGACGGCGGGCAGGACGCGGACGGCGGGAGCGAACCGGGGCCGGGTACCGAGCTGTTGCCGGTGCCGCGCGCGGCCTTCCTGCGGCAGGTGGCGCCGCGCGGCACGGTCGCGCGCGTCGAGGCGGCGGAGCCGGAGCCCGGTGAGGCGCCGCCCGCCGCGGACGGAGATGAGCACCGCCGCCGCCCCGTCGGGCTGCTGCTCGCGGCCGGCGGGGCGGCCGCGGTGATCGCCGGGCTGGTCGTCACCGCGGGGCTGCTGACCGGCGGTTCGGAGTCGGCCGACGCGGGCCCGGGACCGGCCCGGATCAGCACGGGTCCGTCCGGCGGCGGCGAGGCGGACGGCGGCCCGGTGGGCGGCGGCGACGGGGGCGGCGGACCGGTGGACGGCGCGGGCGCGCAGCCCGACGACCGCGCCGGGCGTGACCGCGGCGACGGGGACGCGCCCCCCGACGGCCGCCGGGCCGCCGGCGAGGACCACGCCGGCGACCTCGCGCCGGGCCGCGCGAACGGGCAGATCGGCTCGATCGCCCCCACGGCCCCACCGGCGGACGGCACGTCCCACCCGCCGCCGTCCTCCTCCCCCACCGACGACGCCCCCGCCGTCCCCGTCCTCCCGCCGGTGCTCGGGCCCGGCGACTCGGGAGCCGAGGTGACCGAGTTGCAGCAGCGGCTGCGCCAGGTCGGGCTGGGCCTGTTGCAGCCCGCGGACGGCGCGTACGACGAGGGCGTACGCACCAGCGTGCGCACCTTCCAGTCGGTCAACGGCCTGGAGGAGGACGAGCGCGGCGTCTACGGCCCGGAGACCCGGCAGGAACTGGAGTCGCGCACGGACGAGCCCTGAGCCCCGCGCGCTCCAGCCGGACCCGCGGCGCCGCAAGCGCGCCTGCGTCGTGCTGCGGCACGCCTTCGACCTCTCCGAGCGCGAGACGGCGCACACCCTGGGGATCTCCGTGGGCACCGTCAAGAGCCAGACCGCCAAGGGCGTCGCCCGACTGGAGGCGGCGCTGGGCGGCGGGGCTCAGCCGTCGTCCGGCCGGGTGCGCCGCGCGTAGGCGCGGGCGGCGCGGGCCCGGTCGCCGCAGCGGGTGGAGCACCAGTGGCGGCGGCCGTGGCGCAGCAGGTAGCGGTTGCAGGGGCTGGAGCCGCAGCGGGTGAGGCGGTCCGCGTCGGGTGCGGTCAGCAGGTCGGCGGCGTCGGCGGCGAGGACGGCGAGGGCGCGGTCGAGGATCTCGTTGGTGGGGCACGGCGCCGCGCGGTAGGGGCCGTTCTTCTCGTCCCAGTACAGCAGCGCGGCCGTGGGGGCGCGGCTGAGCGCGTCGTTGACGGCGGCCAGCGCCGCCGGCAGGGCGGGCAGCCCCTCGGCGCGGGCGGCGAACAGCACCCGCAGATGCTCGCGCAGCGAGCGCAGTTGCGCCGCGCACATCTCCCGTATCCCGGCGTCCGCCGGGGCGAGGCCGTGCCCGGTGAGCCAGCGGTTGGCGCCCCCGGGGGTGCCGAGGAGGTCGGTGAACTGCCCCCCGGGCAGCGCCATGGCGCTGTTGACGAAGTCGAGCGAGGGATAGTCCGCGGCCCCGGGCGCGGGAGTGGTTGCCGCCCCGGGGGCGGTGAAGTCGCCGGTCGGGCTCTCGGGCATGCGTCTCATGGTACGGGTTGCCTCCATCCGTGAGGCAGGGCTATGGTCCTCACGGATAATTCTCCTGCCATCCGTGAGGTTCTTCATGGCCGAAACCGGCACGACCGCCGAGCAGTTCCCCGTACGCGTCCTCGGCGGGCCCACCGCCCTCTTCGAGTACGGCGGACTGCGCTTCCTGACCGATCCCACCTTCGACGAGCCCCGCGTCTACGACGTGCCGGGCGGGTCGCTGACCAGGACCGCGCCCCCGGCGGCGGCGCCGGCGGGGCTGGGCCGTATCGACGTGGTCCTGCTCTCGCACGACGAACACCCGGACAACCTCGACGAGTCCGGCAGGGCGCTGCTCGCGGACGTCCCGCTGACGCTGACCACGCCCGGCGGCGGAAAGCGGCTGGGCGCGGGTGCCCGGGGGCTGGCCGACTGGGAGACGGCCGAGCTGGACCGGCCCGGCGGCGGCACGGTCACGGTCACCGCCGTGCCCGCCGTGCACGGTCCCGAGCCGCGCGCGGTCGTGGAGGCGGCGATCGGGGAGGTCACCGGGTTCGTCCTGACAGGTGCGGGGCTGCCCGTCGTCTACGTCAGCGGCGACAACGCCTCGACGGCGGCGGTCGCGGAGACGGCGGAGCGGTTCGGCCCGGTGGACACCGCGATCCTCTTCGCCGGCGCGCCGCGGGTGCCGGTGCTCTTCGGCGGCGAACCGCTGGTCCTGGACAGCGCGCAGGCCGCTGAGGCGGCCCGGGTCCTCGGCGCCCGCCGGGTGGTCCCCGTCCACTACGACAGTTGGTCGCACTTCACCGAGGGCCGCGCCGAACTGGCCGCCGCCTTCGACGCGGCCGGGCTGCGGGACCGGCTCGACTGGGGGCTGCGGGGCTGATCCCGCGGACCGCCCCGCCGGGCGCGCCCCGGCCGGACGGCCCGGGCCCTCCGGCCGGGGCGGTCGCCGGGCCGCGGGTACGGGTCCTGCGGCCGCCCGCACCCGTACCCCGCCCGCCGGACCGCGGGCGGGCGCCGCGTACCGTCGGCGCCGTACCACCGAATCGCACATGCGTCGCACTCCCGACTGAAGGAACCCAGGTGACCACGACCGCGCCCGCCTGGCCCGCCGTCCGCACCCGGGCCCGCGCCCAACGCCGGGCCCTGACCGTCCTGTTCACCGCCCAGGTACTCAGCGGCGCGGGGCTGGCCGCGGGCGTCGTCAACGGCGCGCTGCTGGCGCAGGACATGCTCGGCTCCACGAGCCTGGCCGGGCTGCTCGGCGCGCTGGCCACCGCGGGGGCCGCGCTGGCGGCGGCCGTCGTCGGGCGGCTCTCCGACGCGTACGGCCGCCGCCCCGGGCTGGCCGCCGGGTATCTGGCCGGTGCCGTCGGCAGCGCGGGCGTCGTCGCGGCGGCGATGGCCGGCAGTTCGGCGCTGCTGTTCGCGGCGATGGTCGTCTACGGCGCCGGCACCGCCACGAACCTCCAGGCCCGCTATGCGGGCGCCGATCTGGCGGCCCCCGCGTACCGTGGCCGCGCCGTGTCCACCGTGCTCGTCGCCACCACGCTGGGCGGGGTGGCGGGTCCCAACCTGGCCGTGCCCGCGGGCGATCTGGGCGTCGCGCTCGGCGTCCCGCGGCTGTCCGGGCTGTTCCTCGTCTCGGCCGCCGCGTACGGCGCCGCCGCCCTGGTGCTGGCGGTGTGGCTACGCCCCGACCCGCTGCTGCTCGCGCGCGAACTCGACGCCGCGGAGAACGCCGCCGCGCCGCCCGCGGGGGCGCCGGGCGCGGATCCGGGGGCGGAGTACGGCGCGAAGCCCGCGGCCGGGCGGCGCGGCCCGGGGGTGCTGCCGGGTGCGCTGGTCATGGTGGTCACCCAGCTCGTCATGGTCGCGATCATGACGATGACGCCGGTCCACATGCACGACAACGGCCACGGCACCGCCGCCTCCGGCCTGGTCATAGCCGTCCACATCGGCGCGATGTACCTGCCGGCGCCGCTGTCCGGCTGGCTCGTGGACCGCCGCGGCCCGCTCGTCGTCGCCGTCGCCGCAGGGGTCGCCATGCTGGCCGCGGGGCTGGTCGCGGCCACCACTGCCGAGTCCACCGCCGTGTTCGCGGTGGCCCTCGCGCTGCTGGGGGTGGGCTGGAGCATGGGGCTCGTCAGCGGTACGGCGATGGTCACCAGCGCCATACCGGCCGCCACCCGGGCCCGTACCCAGGGACTGGTCGACGTCGCGATCTCGGCCGCGGGCGCCGGCGGCGGCCTCGCCTCGGGCGCGGTGGTGGCCGGCGCCGGCTATCCGCTGCTGACCGTGGGCGGCGGCATACTCGCGCTCGCCGTCGTGCCCGCGGCCGTCGCCGCGGCCGGCGGGATCAGCCGACGTTGACGCCGTAGTCCGTGGCGATGCCGTGCAGCCCCGAGGCGTAACCCTGGCCGACGGCGCGGAACTTCCACTCCCCGGCCCGCCGGTACAGCTCGCCGAAGACCATGGCGGTCTCGGTCGAGGCGTCCTCGCTCAGATCGAAGCGGACCAACTCGACGCCGTCGCTGCGGTTGACGACCCGGATGAAGGCGTTGCTGACCTGGCCGAAGTTCTGCCCGCGCAGATCGGCGTCGTGGATGGACACCGGGAAGACGATCTTCTCGACCTGCGGCGGGACCAGGCTGAGGTCCACGTTGATCGACTCGTCGTCGCCGTCGCCCTCGCCGGTGAGGTTGTCGCCGGTGTGCTCGACGGAGCCGTCCGGGCTGGTGAGGTTGTTGTAGAAGACGAAGTGCTGGTCGGACAGCACCTTCCCGGACGCGCCGCACATCAGCGCCGAGGCGTCGAGGTCGTGCGCCGCGCCTGTCGTGGTGCGCACGTCCCAGCCGAGCCCCACGGTCACGGCCGTCAGCCCCGGTGCCTCCTTGCTGAGCGAGACGTTGCCGCCCTTGGCCAGGGAAACTCCCACGATCACCCCTCCACCTCTGATGTCCCTTCGCCACCCTACAGGCGGTCGGCACACGTGCGGAGACCTTCTGTCGTACGCCGTACGGGACGGAATCCGCCGGCCGCCCGGGGCGTACCGGCACGGTCTGGGTCAGGTCCGCGCCCGCTGGGTGACGGCGATGCAGGCCAGCACGACCACCGCGGTCACCGGGGCGAGCGGGGCGAGGTGTTCGCCCATGAGCAGCACCGACCAGACGAGGGTGAGCAGCGGCTGGGCGAGCTGGAGCTGGCTCGCCCGCGGCACCCCGATGACGGCCATGCCGCGGTACCAGAGCACGAACCCGCCGAACTGCGCGACCGCCGCGATGTACGCAAGTCCCGCCACCGACTGCCCCGTCAGGTGCACCGGCTCCCGCGGCAGGGCCAGCGCGGCGACGAGGGCGGTGACGGGCAGGGCGGCGACGCAGCCCCAGGCGATGACCTGCCAGCCGGGCATGTGCCCGGCCAGCCGGCCGCCCTGGGCGTAGCCGGCCGCACACAGCAGCAGCGCGCCGAAGAGGTAGAGGTCGCCGGTGCCGGGCAGGCCGCGGCTCTGGCTCAGCGTGAAGGCGAGCACCGCGAGGGCGCCGGTGCCGGCGGCGGTCCAGAACGTACGCGACGGGCGGCGGCCGGTCAGCGCCGCCGAGCAGGCGGCGGTGGCCAGCGGCAGCACGCCGATGACGACGGCGGAGTGGGCGGTGGTCGAGGTCTGCAGGGCCAGCGTGGTCAGCAGCGGGAAGCCGAGGACGCAGCCGCCGGCGACGGTGAGCAGCGCGGCCCGGTCGCGCCGCGGCGGGACCGGCGCCCGGGCGGCGGCCAGGCAGCCCGCGGCGAGCAGGCCGGCCAGCAGGCCGCGTACGCCCGTCGCCGTCCACGGGCCGAGGCCGTCCAGGGCCCAGACGGTGGCGGGGAAGCTGAAGGAGAAGGACACCACGGCGAGGGCGGCCAGGAGCCTGCCGGAGCGGACCGGTATCGCCGCCGGCAGAGTAGCGCTATCTTGTGCTGTCATGAACGACAGTAGCAGTGTCGCCCAGTTGGTCGCGGTCCTGCGTGACGAGCTGAGCCGCTACTCCGAGGGCGAGAAGCTGCCGTCCAGCCGGGCGCTCGTGGCGCGGCACCGGGTGAGCCCCGTGACGGTCTCCCGCGCGATCGCCGCCCTGACCGCCGGAGGGCTGGTGACCAGCAGGCCGGGCGCCGGCGTGTTCAAGGCCCCCGCCCGCGCTCCGGCGCGCGCCCTCGGCGACGTCTCGTGGCAGGAGGTGGCGCTGACCGCGGACCCGCCGTACGCCGCCGTCGACACCGGCCCGCGCGCCGCCGACGCCGCCGGGGTGCTGGCCACGCTCGCCGCCCCGCCCGCGGAGGTCGTCGACCTGAGCGGCGGCTATCCGCACGCCTCACTGCGCCCGGAGCGCGCGCTGGCCGGGGCGCTGGCCCGGGCCGGCCGGCGGCCCGGCACCTGGTCCCGGCCGCCGGTCGCGGGGCTGGCCGAGCTGCGCGACTGGTTCGCCCGCGACATCGGCGGCCCTGCCGGGCCGCTCGGCGCCGCCGACGTACTGGTCACCGCCGGCGGGCAGAGCGGGCTCACCACCGCGCTGCGGGCGCTGGCCGCCCCGGGCTCGGCGGTGCTGGTCGAGTCGCCCACGTACCCGGGGCTGCTCGCCGTGGCCCGCGCCGCGGGGCTGCGTCCTGTGCCGGTTCCTATGGACGCCGACGGCGTACGGGCCGACCTGCTGGCCGAGGCGTTCGCCGCGACCCGCGCCCGGGTGTTCGTCTGCCAGCCGCTGTTCCACAACCCCACCGGCGCCGTGCTGGCGCCGGAGCGGCGCGCGGCCGTGCTCGGCACCGCGCGCGCCGCCGGGGCGTTCGTCGTCGAGGACGACTTCGCGCGCCGGCTCGCGCACGCGGACGCCGCGCCGCTGCCGCCGGCGCTGGCCGCCGACGACCCGGACGGCGTGGTGGTGCACGTCCGTTCGCTGACCAAGGCCGCCTCGCCCAGTCTGCGGGTCGGCGCGCTGTCGGCGCGCGGGCCCGTGCTGGAGCGGCTGCGCGCGGTCCAGGTCGTCGACAGCCTCTTCGTGCCCCGCCCGCTGCAGGAGACCGCGCTCGAACTCGTCGGCTCCCCCGCCTGGGCGAGCCATCTGCGGGCGCTCGCGGGCGCGTTGCGCGAGCGCCGCACCGCCGTGTTGGGCGCGCTGCACGGCGAGTTGCCGGGGCTGGTGCCGGACCGGCTGCCCCTCGGCGGCTACCACCTGTGGCTGCGGCTGCCGGACGGCACCGACGAGGCGGCCGTGGCCGCGGCGGCGCTGCGCCACGGTGTCGCGGTCACGGCCGGGGCCCCGTACTTCACCGCCGAGGCGCCGGCGCCGCACCTGCGGCTGAGCTACGCGGCAGGCGCGGGCACGGCGCAGTTGCGCGAGGGCGTACTCCGGCTGCGCCGCGCGTTCCCCGCCGACTCGCCGCTCGCGGACGGGGGTTGAGGGGCGTAGCGGCGGGCCTCCGCGGTGTCAGCGGTCCAGCAGCTCGTCGATCTTCCGCTCCGCCGCCCGCCACGCCTGCGTGGGTGTCAGCTTCCGCTGCTCGACCGGCAGGATGCCCGCGTCGGTGATCTGCTGCTGGATCGGCTGGTCCTTCGCGCCGAGTTCGAGGGTCGGGATGCTCTTGGCGGCGATGGAGAAGATCTCGCCGGTCGGCGCGTCGTTGAAGTACGGGTGCGTGGCGTCCGCGACCTGCGGCAGCTCGTACGCGGCCTGCGAGCTGGGGAAGCTCGCCCGCTTCTCGAACAGCCTGGCCTGCTGCTCGGGCGCGGTCAGCCAGGCCGCGAGCCGGGCCGCCGCCTCCCGGTGCTCGCCGGCCTCGGGGACGGTGAGGAACGAGCCGCCCCAGTTGGCGGGCTTGGGCGCGGCGGCGATGTCCCACGTGTCGGCGGCCCCGGGGCCCGCCTTCTCCTGTATGTAACCCAGCATCCAGGACGGGCAGATGACGGTCGCGAAGCCGCCCTCGGCGAAGCCCTCGTCCCAGGCGGGGGTGAACTGCTTGAGCCGGGCCGTCATGTCCCCCTGCGCCGCCTGCATCGCCAGGTCCCAGGAGACCTCGACGGCGGGGCTGTCCTTGTAGATGGCCTCGCCCTCGCGGCCGAAGTAGCGCACGGGGAAGCTGCTGATCGAGCCGTTGTAGACGCCGGCGGCCGAGTCGACGAAGGCGGTGCCGGCGGGGGCGTCCGCCATGTAGTCCGCGCCGACGCCGAGGTACTTCTCCCAGTCGGAGAACCACAGGGCGGCGACCTCCTCGCGGCCGGTGGGCAGCCCGGCGGCGCGGAAGAGGTCCTTGCGGTAGCAGACGGCCATGGGGCCGATGTCGGTGCCGAGGCCGACGGTCTTGTTCTCGTCGGTGGTCGCCTGGTCCCACTTCCACGGCAGGAACGCGCCCTCGTCGACGCCGGTCGCGGTGCCGAGGTCGGCGAGCCGGTCGGCGCGGGTGGCGACGACCTCGCCGATGTTGCCGACCTCGACGGCCTGGATGTCGGCGAGCCCGCGGCCGGAGTCGAGGGCGTCGCGCAGCGCCGGGTAGTACTCCTCGTTGCTGGGCGCGGCGTTCTCCACGATGGTGACGCCGGGGTACAGCTTCTCGTACTCGTCGTAGAGCCCGGCCTCCTCGAAGCCGAAGACGCCGAAGACGCCGACCGTCAGCGTGACGGGCCCGCCGTCGCCGCCTCCCCCGCCGTCCGGCGCGGCGGCGGGCGGGCCGTCGTCGAGCAGCGCGCAGCCGGCGAGGAGGCCGGCGGCCAGTGCGGCGGCGAGGGCACGGGACGTGCGTGTACGGGTGCGGTTGCCGGTACGTGGGCGTGTGCGCATGGGACTCCCCCGGAAGCCGCCGCGCCCCCTCCCGGTGACGGGGCGCGGCGTGGCTTGGGAGCGTAGCGTGGGAGCGCTCCCGGGTCATCCCATCTGCACATCTTTCGACTGCCGCGGACGGTTCAGTCGACGATCGCGCCGCAGGTGATGTTCAGTTCGGACGCCGTGATCGACGCGGCCCGGTCGGAGGCCGCGAACGCGGCGGCGTTGCCGACGTCCTCGTACGTCGCGGTCCGGCCCAGCATCGTCGGCTCGACCAGCGAGGCGATCAGTTCGTCGCGGCCCTCGAAGCCCTCCGGGACCGAATCCGGGATCCCGCCGGTCTTCAGCCCGACGACGCGCACGCCGTGCGGGCCCAGTTCGGCGGCGAACTGCTTGCGCAGCATGTCGACGGCGCTCAGCGCGACCTGGAAGCCGCCGATGAAGTAGTCGTGCAGCGGGTCGCCGACGCCGCCGAAGGTGAGCAGCACGCCGGACTTCTGCCGGATCATGTGCCGGGCGGCGGCCTTGGACGTCAGGAAGGTGGTGCGCACGGCGTTGTGGACGGGCGCTTCGAAGTCGCGCAGCGTCATCTCGGCCAGGGGCGTGCCCTGGACGTCGCCCACCGAGACGAGGTTGACGGAGATGTCGACGCTGCCCGCCTCCTTGGCCACGGCGTCGGCGTGCGCGTCGACGGCGGCCTCGTCCAGGGCGTCGAGGACCGCCGTCGACACGGTTCCGCCGGCGTCGCGCACGTTCGCGGCAGCGGCCTCCAGGCGCGCGGGGGTCCGGCTGGCCAGATGCACGGTGGCGCCTTCGCGGGCGAAGCCCAGCGCGACGGCGCGGCCGATGCCGCCGGCGCCGTAGACGAGTGCGTTCTTGTCCTTCAGCAGCATGGTGATCCTCACTTGTCGAACGCGGCTGTGATGGTCCGCAGTTGTCGTACGCGGAGGTGGTACGCGGTCGTCGTCGGGGTCGTCGTCCTCAGTTGCCGAACGCGGGACGGGCGCCGGTGAGCCAGGTGCGCCACCTGCCCTCCTCGCGGGCGGCGGCGCCGGGCGGGGCGCCGTACAGGCGGGCGAGGAGGTTCACCGAGAGCGGGGCGCCGGGGGCCATCGGGAAGCAGGAGAAGGCGTACAGCGCGGGGTACGGCTCGGCGGCGCGCAGCAGTACGTAGCCCGGGCTCCTGTCCTCGACCGTGCCGGCCAGCTCCGGTGCGCCCGCGGGGGTGCGGAACGCGGCCCCGGCGGGTGCCGCCGTGATGCCGAGGAGGCGGTCGAGGACGGCGGCGGCGCGGGGCCGTTGCGCGGCGGGCAGGCCGAGGCCGACGAGCACGCCGACGCTGCCTGCCGGCCGGCCGGCGAAGTGCGTCAGGTAGGCGCGCAGGACGGTCAGCGACATCCGCCAGCCCTCGCCGGCCCTCTCGACCAGGTCCTCCCAGCCCCCGCCGTCGTGCCGGAGGCCGTTGACGACGCGCACGACGCAACTGCCGCCGCCCGCGGCCTCCACGAGGAACTCCGTGGCCAGCGGCGGCGCGTCGGGGCCCGCGGACTCCTCGTAGCCGAAGCGGTGCGGCGGGTCCCAGTCGGTGACGGTGGCGTGCGCGGTCTCGCCGTAGGGCTCGCGGCGCACGGTCATCGCGCCGCCCGCGGCGGGGTCGATGTCGGCGGGGAAGAGCCAGGCGGCGTGTCCCGGCCCGGTGGCGATGGCGCGCCACACCTCGTCGGGGGTGCCGGGGACCGTGATCTCGTGGCTGCTGAGGCGGGCGGTGGGGTCGTCCTCGGTCACGGCCGCCCGCCGCCCTCGGGGCCGTCCGTCGCGCCGGACGCCTCCGGTGTCTCCGGTACGTCCGTCGCGTCCGCCGCTTGTGTGGCGTCCGCCGCTTCCGGTGCCTCCGGCGCGCCGGGGCCGACGTCCTTCGGCACGGGGTGGACGGCGACGGTCAGCCGCTGCCAGCGGCCGTCCTTCGCGGCCTCGTCGTGGTACTTGGAGACCAGCCCGTTGACCGCGGCCGTCAGTTCCTCGGCGAACGCGGCCCGGTCGGCCGGGGAGCGGAACCGCACGGCGGCGTCGAGCCCGTAGACCGGCAGCCGCTTGCGGCCGCGTACGGCGTTGCGGGCCATGCCGCCGACCTCCGCGACGACCCGGGCCGCCAGCGCGACGACGTACGCCGCCGACAGCCGGTCGCCGTCCGGCCGCGGCCCTCCGGCGGCGGCCCCGAGCGCCTCCGGGGAGACCACGTACCCGGCGGCGCTGGCGACGAGCTGCCGCTCCGTCAGCCCGCCCCAGGCGCGGGTGCCTGCGACTTCCACGAGGCCGTGCTTCTCCAGCAGCCGCAGGTGGTAGTTGACCCGCTGCCGGGGCACGCCGAGCCGGCTCGCCAGGGCGGAGGCCGAGGCGGGCGCGCGCAGTTCCGCGAGCAGCCGGGCCCGTACCGGGTCCAGGGCGGCGGCGGCCGAGGCCGGGTCCGCGATCACATCGATGTCCTGCATGCCGCCAAGACTCCCCTTGACAAATAAATTTGTCAAGCACTGAGCTGGGCATCCGCGCCCGATCGGGTACGCGGACACCCGGCCGGCGGCCCGCAATCCGGTTGCCGCGCGGGGAACGCCGCTGACAGGCTCGTCGCCATGACCGCCTTCACCGCACCCGACGGGACCGCGCTCGCCTACCACGACTCCGGTGGCGACGGCGCGCCCGTCGTCTGCCTGCCGGGCGGCCCCATGCAGTCCTCCGCCTACCTCGGCGACCTCGGCGGGCTGACCGCGCACCGCAGGCTGATCCGCCTCGACCCCCGCGGCACCGGCGCCTCCGCCACCCCGGCCGACCCCGCGTCGTACCGCTGCGACCGGCTCGTCGCCGACGTCGACGCGCTGCGCGCGCACCTCGGCCTGGACCGCCTCGACCTGCTCGCGCACTGCGCCGGCGCCAACCTCGCGGTGCTGTACGCGGCCCGCCACCCCGAACGCGTCGGCCGGCTCGCGCTGATCACGCCGAGCGTCGCGGCGGTCGGCATCGAGGTCACCGCGGAGGCCCGGCTGACGACGGCCCGACTGCGGGCGAAGGAGCCGTGGTTCCCCGACGCGTACGCGGCGCTGGAGGACCTGACCGCCGGCCGCGGCGGCGAGCGCGGCGCCATCGCGCCGTTCTTCCACGGCCGCTGGGAAGACGCGGCCCGCGCGCTGGACGCCGCGTCCGACGCGGACCGCAACGCGGAAGCCGCGGCCGCCTACGGCGCCCCCGGCGCCTACGACCCGCCCGCCACCCGCGCCGCCCTGGCCCGCCTCCCGGCCCCCGTGCTGGTCCTGGCCGGCGAGGTGGACGTCAACTCGCCGCCCCCGGCGATGGCCGCGTACGCGGCCCTCTTCCCGAGCCCCCGCCATGCCGTCCAGCCCGCCGCGGGCCACCACCCGTGGCTGGACGACCCGGCGCTCTTCGCGGCGGCCGCGGCGGCGTTCCTGACCGGATCCCCGGCGCGGGCAGAGGAGTTCCCGGGGTGACGACGGAAACGCGACAGGTCCGCGCGCGGCAGACCGCGGACACGGTCACCGTCTACCAGGCGTACGCGCCCGCCGTCGCCGAACCGGCGCTGCGGGCGGGCACGTTCGTGCCGCCGTTCAAGCGCGAGCGGATGACGTGGATCAAGCCGTCGTTCCTGTGGATGATGTACCGCTGCGGCTGGGCCGAGAAGCCCGGCCAGGAGCGGGTGCTGGCCGTCGAGATCAGCCGGCGGGGGTTCGAGTGGGCGCTGCGCCACTCCTGCCTGAGCCACCACGACAGCCGCATGTACCCGACCCGTGACGACTGGCTGGCGGCGAAGAGGACCAGCCCGGTGCGGATCCAGTGGGATCCGGAGCGGGACATGGCGCTGCGGCCGCTGGAGCGGCGCGCGATCCAGATCGGGCTCTCCGGTCCGGCGGTCGGGGGGTACGTCGACGAGTGGATCCGCGGGATCGAGGACGTCACGCCGCTGGCGCGGGAAGTGCGCGCGCTGCTGCGGGAGCAGCGGCGCGAGGAAGCCGCGGCGCTGCTGCCGCGGGAGGAGCCCTGCCCGCTGCCGGACGACGTCCGGGCCCGCATCGGCACGGCGTAGCCGGCGGCCGGCGGGCTGCGGCCCGGTGTGTGGTTGCCGGGGTCCTGTGCGCGGCAGCCGGCGGCCCCCGGCCCCCGGTCAGCCGAGGATCAGGGGGAGCTTCGCCGCCAGCGGCCCGAGGGCGGTGCGCTCCGCTTCGGCGGGGGTGCGGCGGCCGGTGGCGATCAGGAGCGCGTCGGTGTCCGTGAAGGGCTCCGGGAACGCCGCGCCCGCGATCCGCTCCAGCAGGGCCCGGGTCTCGGCCAGGCCCTCGGCGGGCGGTCCCGGCACGTGCGGGAGGTGCGCGATCAGGTCGAGGTGGTGCAGGGTCCACTCCAGGACGTACGCCGCGAGGTAGTCGCCCGCGGTGAGGACCATGTCCTGCGTGCTCACCCGCAGCGCCGGATCGGCGAGTTGCGCGGCCCGGCCCGCGGCGGAGCCGACGTCGTCGAGGTGGAACTTCAGCAGCGCCGGGTCCTCGTACGCCGCGGCCAGCCGGACGGTGAGCGCGTCGAGGGGGTCCGCGCCGGTCGGCGGCTCGTCGCTGACGTGCCAGTAGCGCGCCGCGTCGACCGTCGGCTCGCCGTCGGCGGGGGTGACCAGGGTGATGAGCACGTCCTGCGCGTCGATCACCAGGTGGGAGGCGAGGTCGCGGACGAGCCAGCCCGTGCAGCCTGAGGGCTGCGCGAAGTCCTCGTCGCTCAGACCGGCGACGGCCGCGCGCAGCGCCGCCCAGGAGGGTACGAATTGATCCACCTCGGCAACGTAGTTCGCCCCCGCACCCCGGACAACTCGATTTACGCGCGCCCCTCTTACGGGCGGCGCCCGCTACGGGCGGAGTCCGGCGAACGCCTCCATCCGGCGGTGGTGGTAGTCCAGGTCCTCCCCGTCGTGCTGGACGCCCCGGGCCACGGCGAGCGCGAAGTACGCGCCCTCGCGTCGCAGGCGGTGCCGCATCAACTGCGTCAGCGACTCCTCGTCCAGCGCCTCGGCGGTGCCGCCGGCCTCCAGGTAGGCGTCGGCGAAGCGGCGGGCGTCCGCCGGGTCCTCGCAGAACTCGTCGGCGAACTCCAGCGCCGCGCTGCCCACTTCCACCTCGGGCGGGGCGACCAGGGACTCGTCCCAGTCGAGCACGGCGACGATCCGCGCCGGGTCGGCGCGGTCGACGAGCAGGTTGCCGTGGTAGTAGTCGCCGTGCAGGGCGTGCCGCAGCCGGGCGCGGGCGCTGAACCCGGCCAGCCACGTGTCCAGTTGCGGATCGTGCAGCCGCGGGTCGTCGTACGCCGCGTCGCCGGCGAGACCGGCTTCGAGGAAGCTCGGCTTCGGCCGGGGCGGCAGTCGCGCGCCGGCCAGCGCGCGGTGCAGGCGGGCAAGCATGCGGGCCGCGGCCGTCGCGGAGCGGGGGTCGTCGCGGTCGGCCCAGACACCGTCGGCGTACGGCCAGAGCGACACCGCGCGGCCCTCGACCCGTACGACCGTGGCGCCGTCGTCCCGGCCCGGGACCGGCAGCGGGGCGACCGCCTCGGGGCAGCCGCCGGCCCGCGCGGCGACCGCGACGCGGTGGCACCACTCGGCCTCCGCGGTGTCCTTGTCGTACGCGCCGATCCGCACCACGTGCGCGCCGACCCGCCAGGCGGCGGACTCCTCGCCGCCGTAGAGCCGTTCCGCGGGGCCGGTGACGCCCGTCGCCTCCCGTACCGCCGCCGTCAGCGGCACCTCCACGAAGACCACGCCCGTTCACCTGCCCTTTTCACACTTCCACGACCCCTCCCCGCATTCGATCACAGGGCGGCGCGGCGGCGCCGCACCATTTCCCGGCCGCGGAGCCGGCCCGAGCCCGCGGCCCGTAAATCCCCTTGCGCCCCCGCGCCGCCGCTGGCACCCTGGCCGCCATGACTCCTCGTGGAAAGGCGCACACCGCCTCCCTCTGGTGACCGCGGTGACCTCTGCGCGCGGGGCTTCTCCCCGCTTCGACGGTTCACTTTCCTCTTCCCGCGAACGCCTGTCCCTCGCCGTCGCGCTGCGCGACGACTGGCTGGGGCACGCCTTCTCCACCCTGCCCGCGGACCGGCCGGCGGCAGAAGCAGCCGTCACCGGGCTCTACGGCCTGGCCGGCGCGCCGCCACCGCGGTTCGTCTGGATCCCCTCCCCCGCGGCGGCCCCGCCGGCGCTACGGGACGAGCAACCCGCCTTCGCCCGCCCCCGGCTTCGGGCCGCCGACGCACCCGCGCGATGGGCGGACTGGCCCGTCGCGTCCCGGCTGGCGTCACTGCTGTCCGCGCTGCGCACCCGGCTGAACCGGCGCGTCCCGCGCCCCTGGTCGCTGGGGCACGGCGCGCGCCCTGCATGGCACCAGGTCGCGCACACCATGGCGGCCGAGGACGCACTCGGCGACGGGTACCCGCTGCGCGACATCCTGTGGACCGCCGTCCACGACCCGCTCGCCGCCACCCTGCTCGACGGACCGCGGCCCGCGATCCGCACCGCACTCCTGCCGGCCACCGAAGCCGAACCGCTCGGGCTCACCTTCCACGGCCAGCACGACACCCACTGGATCGGGCACTACGACATCCACGCCCGCCTCGGCCTCGCCGCCTACCGCGCCGCCGACACCCGCCAACTCGCCCTGTGGGCCGCCCTGGCCCGCGCCGCGGGCTGGTGGTGGCCCGGTGACGGGGTGTGCGTCGTCGCGGAGCGGCCCGCCGAGACACACACCGAGCCGCTGCCCGGCGCCCGCCACGGCGAACTGCGGCTGCACCACCCCGGCCGCCCCGCCGTCCGGTACGGCGACGGCGCCGAGGTGTACGCGCTGCACGGCACCGCCGTGCCGCGGTGGGTCGTCACCGAGCCGACGGTGGCGCGGATCCACCGCGAGCCGAACGTCGAGGTGCGCCGCTGCGCCATCGAGCGCATCGGCTGGGACACGTACGTCGACCGGGCAGGACTGCACCTGCTCGCCAAGGCCCCCGACCCCGGCAACGCCGGGTCGCACCTGCACCTCTACCACGTGCCGCGGCGCGTGTGGGGCACACCGGGGCGCGTCCTGCTCGTCGTCAACGGCTCCGTCGAGCCCGACGGGCGGCGCCGCCGGTACGGGCTGAGCGTGCCCCCCGGCATCGACGACCCCGTCGCCGCGGCCGGCTGGTCGTACGGGCTCAGCGGCCCGCAGTACGCGCGGCTCGCCCGCCGCACCTGACGTGCGGCCCTCTCACCGCCTTCCCTTCTCTCACCGGCTTCCCTTCTCTCACCCCGAGGTGATGCACATGACCACGTCCGCAGCCGTGACCCTCGCCGACCTCACCGCCAGGACCGGCCTCGACGTCCTCGCCCACCTGGAGCGCGAGGTGACCATCCCCGTCGTCGCCGGCCTCCAGGCGCAGGGCGACCTCATCGTCGTACCGCTGGCGCTCCTCGACGACGTCACCGTCCCGCCGCACACCCGCTGGAAGGACGTCCCCGCGGGCGGCATAGAGCTGCTGCGCGGCGCCGCCGGCGGCAACCCGCACACGCTCGTCGCCGACCCCGGCACCTGCCGCTGGAGCCGGCGCGTGAACGACTCGCAGCGCCTGGCCCTCGGCGTCCTCGACGCCACGGCGGTCGCGTACCTCATCCACCCGGAACACGGCGCCACGGGCATCGCCCCGGGCACGTACGTCATCAGGCGCCAGCGCGAACGGAGCGAGAGCACGGGGCGGTTGGGCAACCGGTTCATCGCGGACTGACCGCGGCCGGGCGCCCGGGGCGTGCGCCCCGGGCGTGACCGAACCGGACGGGTTCTGTCGTTCGGGACCCTTCCCCGTGTCGTTCCGGTACGGTCCTGGCTTCGGAAACGGCCCGTAGCACAGGGGTGAACCAGTGGCGGACGACGTCGGGGAGCTGATCGAGCGGCTGGCCCTGTGGCGGACCGGGGACGGCGGCTACGACGAGGTGAGCCTCCGGGAACGGGCGATCCTGGCGCTGCAGGAGCGGGGTCCCGATGTCGTCCCCGTGCTCGTCGACCGGCTCGACGCCCTCCTCGCCGACCACGCCGCGCACCTGGAGCGGGTCGGGGCCGTCACCGCGGTGTGGGACGCCTGGTACGAGGAGGGTGACGCCCTCGTCGACGAGCACGGCGTGGGCAAGGTGCTCGAACTGGAGCGGTACCGCACCGTCCCCAGCGACAGCCTCCCCCAGCGCGAGCCCCGGGACGAGCACTACCAGGACCCGTACGACCTCAAGCAGGGCCTCGTGGAGGCGCTGCGCCGCATCGGCGACGACCGGGCCGCGCCCGTCTACGGCCGCGCGCTGCGCGACCGGGCCTGCATCCACTACGCCGCGACGGCGCTGCGCGGCACGCACCTCGACGGCGCCGTGCCCGCGCTGCTCGACGCCGCCGCGAGCATCGAGCCCGACGACATGGCCTTCCCCGAGGTGCTGCGCACGCTGGAGCACTACGGCGCCACGACGGCGCAGATACGGGCCCGGTTCGAGACCGAGTCCGGGCCGCAGGCCCGGGTCAGCCTGATGCACGTGATGAGAAAGCTGCCCGCTGACGGCTCCGGCCGGCCGGCGGACGAGGAGATCGCCGACGCGCTCGTCTACCTCGCGATGAGCCGGTCGCCCACGGACCGGCGCGGGGCCGTCAGGGAGCTGAAGGCGCTCGGCACGCTCGACGCGTTACCGGGGAACGCGGGGGACGCGCGCGGCGCGTGGGACCAGGACTTCGGGGGCGCCGTCATGGACGCGCCGCCGCCCGCCGAGGCGGTCCACGCCGCAATCGTCCTCGCCGCGCACGGCAACCCGCCAGGACACGACGGCGAACTCCGGCGCCGGCTGCGGCACATGGCCGAGGACGCCCCGTCCGCGGCGCGCGCCGTCACCGCCGTGCTCGCGCGCGAGCCGCGGGCCCCCGACGCCGAGCTGGAGCTCGCGCTGCGGCTGGCCCTGCGGCTCCACCCCGACCGGGTGGCGGAGCACCTGCCGCTGCTCCGCGCGCTGCACGGGCTCACTTCGTACCCGGCGGGACGCGACGGCGCGCTGCGCGCGCTGCGCCGCGACGGGATGCTGTTCGTGCTGATGCTGCACGAGGACCCGGTGCTCCGCGAGGAGGCCCGGGCGGTCTTCGAGGACGTGGCCGAGCCGGAGGACCGGGGGCGGTTCGCGGAGTACGAGGCGCTGCGGCTGGGCACCTGGGGGCGGCTGGCGCGCAAGTTCAAGCGGCGCTGAGCGGGCGGGCGCTGGGAGAATCCCCGCGGTTCCGGCGTCCGTGTCCCCGGCGTGCGCGGGGCAGTTGAGGTACGTACCGCCCTGTCCGCCGAGTTCGCCGCCATGCCGGCCGGAGTGGGGCGTCTCGTGGATCAGCGGGGCGCGACGGCCTCGCCGTCCCCCTCCTCGCCGTTGCGGACGGCCGCGAGCCGGCGGCGTACGGGGGCGTAGTGCGCCGCGACGGCCCGGGTGAAGGCGGCCGGGTCGCCGCTGCGCGCGGCGTGCACGAGGGCCGCGTGCGCGGCGGCCGTCTCCGCCCGGTCCTCGCGCGTGGCCATCCGCAACTGCGGGGCGACGATGGCGTACACGTCCCAGAAGGCCATCGAGAGCTGCCCCATCAGCTCGTTTCCCAGCGGCTCGGCCAGCAGGGCGTGGAAGGCCCGGTCCGCCGCCACGAAGTCCGCCTCCCCGCCGCCCGCGTCCGCACGCGTCTTCTCCGCCAGCCCCTCCAGCGCGTCGAGCCGGTCGCCGTCGAGCCGGGCCACGATCCGCTCCGCCATCCCCCGCTCGAACAGCTCCCGCACGTCAACGAGATCGGCCATCACCTGCACGTCGCCCTCCGGGTCGAGCAGCCCGCGGAACGCGAGGCTCTCGACGAGCGCCGACAGGCTCAGCCTGCCGACGTAGGTGCCGTGCCCGTGCCGTACGTCGACGATGTCGAGGGCGTGGAGCGTCTTGACCGCCTCGCGGACACTGGAGCGGCTGGCGCCGAGGGCGGCGCACAGGTCGGCCTCGGTGGGCAGCGGGTCGCCGGGGCGCAGCCGGTTGGCGAGGATGTAGCGCTTGATGCCCTCGGTGACCTCCAGCCGGAGCAGGGATCTGCCGGTGGGTGTCCCGGCCGCGCGAGCCGCGCTCGTACGGACGTCCATGGCACGGGCCTCGGTCATGCGCGCACACTCCCGCCTCTTGACCCGTTTCGACCCCCGGGCTACGGTCACACGCTATCAGGCATCGGACATCAGACATCTGATCTCTTGCTCCTCTCGTTCTGCTCCACCTGCCTCTGCCCCCGCCTTCGTTGACATGCCGTACGTACCGGGAGGACGCGTGCCCCGCCGCAACCGACCCGCCGCCGGGCCGCGATGACCGTCGTCGCCGCGCTCGACATCGGCGGTACGAAGACCGCCGCCGCCCTGGTCGACGAGAACGGGCGGCTGCTGCACCGCCGCACCGCGCCCACGCCGGCCGCCGCCGGGCCCGCGGCGGTCCTCGACGCCGCGGCGGCGGCCGTGGCGGAACTGGCCGCGGAGGGCGGCCCGTACGCGGCCGTCGGCGTCGGCAGCGCGGGTGTGATCGACGCCGCGGCCGGCACCGTGCTCTCCGCCACCGCCGCACTGCCCGGGTGGACCGGCACCGCGCTCCGCGACGAACTCGGCCGCCGCCTCGGCGTACCCGTCGCCGTCGACAACGACGTGCACGCGCACGCGCTCGGCGAGACCTGGCGCGGCGCGGCGGCCGGCCGTGCGCACGTGCTGCTCGTCGCGGCGGGCACCGGCATCGGCGGCTCGCTGATCCTCGGCGGCCGGCCCCACCGGGGCGCCCGCTCCGCGGCGGGACACCTGGGCCACCTGCCCGTCCCGTACGCGGCGGGCCGCCCGTGCGCCTGCGGCGGTACGGGCCACGCGGAGGCGGTCGCGGCGGGTCCGGCGATGGCGGCGGAGTACGGCCGCCGCGCCGGGGAGGCGGCGGGGGAGGACCCGGCTACGGGCCGCGGTCTCGCGGTCGTCGCGGAGCGGGCGGCGGCCGGGGACGCGGTGGCGGTGGCGGTGCTGACGGAGGGCGCGGCGGCGCTGGGCGAGGCCGTGGGCGGGCTCGTCAACGCGCTCGACCCCGAACTCGTCCTCGTCACCGGCGGCGTGAGCCGGTGCGGCCCGGTCTGGTGGCGCCCGCTGCGCGCGGCGATCACGGCGACGGCGCTGCCCCTGCTGTCGGACGTCCCGGTCGTGCCGGGAGAGCTGGGAGACGACGCGGCGCTGCTCGGCGCCGCACGGCTCGCGCTGGAGGCGGTCGCGTGAGCGCGCGGAGCGGCTTCGGCGATCGCGACGGCGACGGCTGCCGGGGCGGGGCTGGGGCTCTTCTCGCGCGACTGCGCGGGCGGTTGGTGGTCTCCTGCCAGGCGTACCCGGGCGAGCCGCTGCGCGACCCCGACACCATGCGCCGCATGGCGCTGGCCGTGCTCGACGGCGGGGCCGCGGGCATCCGCGCGCAGGGGCTCGCGGACCTGCGGGCGATCCGGGCCGCGACCGGCGCGCCGCTGATCGGGCTCTGGAAGGACGGGGACGGCGGCGTCGTCATCACGCCCACGGCGGCGCACGCGCGGGCGGTCGCGGAGGCTGGCGCGGACGTCGTCGCCGTCGACGCCACGGCCCGCCCGCGGCCGGACGGCCGGGACGTGGCGGAGTCGTTCGAGGCGGTGCGGCGGGCGGGCAGGCTCGTGATGGCCGATGTCTCGACGTACGAGGAGGGGCTGCGGGCGGCCGACTCGGGCGCCGACCTGATCGGCACCACCCTCTCCGGCTACACCGACCGCTCCCCCGCCCCCGGCGCGGGTCCCGACCTCGCTCTGGTGGAGCGGCTGGCGGCGGCGGTGCGGGTGCCGGTGCTCGCGGAGGGGCGGATCGGGACGCCGGCCGAGGCGGCGGAGGCGCTGGCGCGCGGTGCGTACGCGGTGGTCGTCGGTACGGCGATCACCCACCCGACAACCCTCACCCGCCAGTTCACCACCGCACTCGACGCCACCCGCCCCCGCGGGTGACCCGGCCCGGCGCGCCCTGACGATCGACGAATGACAACTGACAGATAACAGATGACTGTCATCGTCCGCGAAACAACAGCACACGCACGGGAAGCCCAGCGCCCGCCCCCTCCTCGGCCGTCCGCCCTCAGCCGTCAGCCGTGGTACGAGATGTAGCCGTTACCGTCCCGGTCGTTGGCGCTCTTGGTGTACTTGTGCACGTCCGCCCGGCTGCCGCTCGACTTGACCAGGTAGATCGTGTCCTTGTCGTTGTTCCACATGAAGTTGCAGTTGTCGCGGTAGACGACGTTGTCCGCGTCCGAGTCGCGGCCGTTACCGCCGCGCAGCTTCACCTGGTCGCCGGGCTGCAGATAGTGGTTCGCGCGGAACGTGAACCGGTTCCCGGCGGCGTCCTTGACGACCCATCCTTTCAGGTTCACCGTCCGGCTGGACGAGTAGTTCTTGATCGCCAGATATTCCTTGTGGGTGTTCCCGCCGGAACACCTGTTGGAATCCCGGCCGGGTGCGTCGTACTGGACGCCGCGGACCTTCAGCGGCGAGCTGTACTCGGCGGCCTGTGCCGGCGTGACGGCGAGCATCGTCAGCGCGCCGCCGGCGGCGGCGATGGCGGTGACGACTCCGTGGTTGCGCATGTGTGCGAACCCCCCATGTCTCGATTCGGCAGGAGGTTATGCGCGTAGCGCCGCACGGCGGGCGTGCCGAGAGGGCACCCGGAACGGCCTGTCCGGCCCTTGCGCCACCATGCGCCGTGAGCCCCGGTTTCCACGGGCCGGGGCAGTGCGTTCTCCTTTCGGATGTCCGGCGCGGACGGCTTGGTGGGCGTAGTCCCACCTCAAGGCGGCCCGGCACCGGTCGGAGGCGGCCAGTGTCCGCGAAGCGGCCCTGGCGTCCAACGGACCAGGGAGGTCAGGATCTTGAGCCATGCGTGCAGTCGTCTTCGATATGGACGGGACGCTCTTGGACAGCGTCCCCACGGTGTCCCGGGCATACGCCGACGCGATTCACTCGCTCGGCGGCCCGCCGGTGACGCCGGATGAGGTGGTCGCCGGCTGGCATGTCGGCCACACGGAACTGGTTCTGGCACACTTTCTCGGCCGCGCATGCGGCCCCGCCGAGGTCGAACGCTTCCACGCGCACCTGGACCCGGCGATCGCCGGGCTGCGCCCTTTCCCCGGCATCCCGGCCCTGCTCGACGACCTCGCCGGCGCGGGCCTGCGGCTCGGCGTGTTCACGGCGGCCACGCGGCGAGTGGCCGCGAGCATGCTCGCTGCCGCCGGCCTCGGCATGCGGTTCGAGGTGGTCGTCGCCGGCGACGAGGTGGACCGCCCCAAGCCGGCGCCGGACGGGCTGTTGCTGGCCGGGCGGCGGCTCGGAGTTCCGGCCGGGGCAACCGCATACGCGGGCGACGCCGCAGTCGACCTCGGCTGCGCCCACGCGGCAGGGGCGCAGGGCGTGCACGCCGCATGGGGCGCGCGCACCGGTGTCGGTGCCGGAGCTCACCTGGTCGCCGTGCGTCCGCACGATCTGGTCCCCTTGCCGGCGCCGCCCGGCAGGCACACCCCCGGCCCTGTCACCGCCACTGGTTGATTGCCGCGGCCGGCACGGTCGCGTCCGTGCCGGCCGGCAAGCTCGTCGTACCTGCCGGCCACGGCGCGATTCCTCTGGGGCGGTTGATTTCGCACTCAGCCGCGTGGCGCTGATGGTGCTGCAGATCCCTCGTCTGCACACGTGGGCGCGGTTCTTCCGAGAGGCGTGCGCCTTTCAGGCGACGCCCAGTTTTGCGGCGTCCGGGGCGAAGACCGTCATCCAGTGCGGGGTGAGCCGGTAGAAGACGACTTCCTCGTCCCAGCGGAAGGCGTTCTCGCCGTAGAAGTCCTTGAAGTACGCGAGGAGTTCCGGCCACTCGGGGTCCGGCTCCCCCTCCGCCGGGTTGAGGGTGATCGCGTCGCCGTGGGTGAACACGCCGAGGTCCTCGCCGCGCATGTGCGCCACGCTGGCCGCCGGGCGGGCGGTGAGGTGGCGGGCCTTGGCGGCGGTGCGGGCGGTGCCGAAGTACCAGGTGCCGTGGAGGAAGTGGCCGTCGGCGCCGCTGATGCGGGGTTCGCCCTTGGCGGTCACGGTGGACAGGGCGAGGGTGCACATCCCGGTGAGGACGCGGGTGAGCTGGTCGGCGGTGAGTGTGCGGTCGGTGTTGATGATCGAGCGGAGGTGGCCGGTGGAGCGGGCCAGGGAGGTGTCGAGCAGTTCCTGGAGGCGTCGGAGTTCTTCGGGGGTTTCGCGCATCCGGTCACGGTAGCGGGGCAGGTAGCCCTCGGCCGGGTGTTCGGGGGTGCGTCACATCGGCGTGTTCTCGCGGGTCAGATACATGAGAGGCGACGGTGAGAGGACCGGGCTTTGAAGAGTGAACACGACTGGCTGGCGGAGCGCTTCGAGACGGATCGGCCCCGGTTGCGCGCGGTGGCGTACCGGATGCTCGGGTCGGTCCCGGAGGCCGACGACGCCGTCCAGGAGGCGTGGATCCGGCTCAGCCGCTCGGACACCAGCGAGGTGGAGAACCTGCGCGGCTGGGTCACGACGATCGTCGCCCGGGTGTCGCTGAACATGCTGCAGTCCCGCAGGTCCCGCCCCGAGGTGCTGGTGGACACGTCGGATGCGGGCGATCCGCAGGACGAGCTGTCGCCGGAGGATCCGGAGGAGGAGGCGGTGATCGCCGACTCGGTCGGGCTGGCGCTCCTCGTCGTCCTGGACACGCTGACGCCGGCCGAACGGCTGGCGTTCGTGCTGCACGACATGTTCGCCGTGCCGTTCGAGGAGATCGCGACGATCGTCGACCGCTCCCCCGCCGCTGCCCGGCAGCTCGCCAGCCGGGCGCGGCGGCGTGTGCAGCGGTCGACGCCGACGGCGCGGCGGGGGGAGGCTTTCGGTGTGTACGATGCCGCCGCCTCTTTCCCTTCGGGGAAGTCGGATCTGGCGACGGCGTTTCTCGCGGCGTCGCGGGAGGGGAATTTCGAGGCGCTGCTGGCGATGCTGGCGCCGGACATCGTGCTGCGTACGGATGCGGCGGCGATGCGGATGAGTCTGGAGGCCGGGCTGCGGGGGATGCATCCGATCACGGATGTGCCGGAGATCCGCGGTGCGGACGCGGTGACGCGGGTGTTCGCGGGACGGACGTGGAATCCGGCTCCGGCGCTGATCGACGGTGCGGCGGGGCTGGTGTGGCAGGTGCGCGGGCGGCCGCATGTGGCGTTCTGTTTCGCTACGGAGAACGGCAGGATCACGGAGATCGACATCAGGGCCGATCTCGACGGTCTCGCCATCGTTTTCGAGTAGGCGCCCCGGATGCGGGGCGAATGATAACAGTAACCTGCCACGGTCGGGCTCCTATCAGCCGTCCGGGGCGCGACCTAAGGTGTGTGCATGGACGAATCTACCGATGTCACCGAGCAGTTGCTGGATTTATCCCAGGGCTATCTGCGGACGGCCGCGTTGCATGCGGCCGCGGAGTTGCGGCTCGCCGATCTGCTGGCCGGGGGTCCGCGGAGCGCGGACGACCTGGCGGCGGAGGCGGGGCTCGACGGCCCGTATCTGGCACGGCTGCTGCGTTATCTGGCGGCGTACGGGGTGTTCCGGCAGGAGGACGACGGCCGGTTCGCGCTGACGCCGCTGGCGCAGTTGCTGCGTGAGGATGTGCCGGGGTCGATGCGCTCGTATGTGGAGATGCACGGCCACGAGATCTTCCTGCGTTCTGCGACGGGGCTTTCCGAGGCGGTCCGTACGGGCGGGAATCCGTTCGAGGCCGAGTTCGGGATGCCCTTTTACCAGTATCTGTTCGGCAACCGTGAGCTGGGCATGCGGTTCGACGCGAGTATGGCGTCGTTCTCGGAGGCGTTGAGCGATCAGGTCGCCGCGGCGTACGACTTCGGTTCCGCCCGCAAGGTGGTGGACGTGGGCGGTGGCCGCGGCGGGCAGTTGCTGGCGATTCTGCGGCGTAACGCGCATCTTGAGGGCACGCTGATGGACCGTGAGCCGGTGGTGGCGGCGCATGTGCTGGATGTGCCGGAGCTGTCGGGCCGGTGGGAGGCGGTGGGCGGCGACTTCTTCGCGGCGGTGCCGGAGGGTGGGGACGTCTACATCCTGAAGCACGTGCTGGCGAGCTGGCCCGACGATCAGTGCGTGCGGATCCTGGAGGTGTGCCGGGACGCCATGCCGGACGGCGGCCGGATGCTCATGGTCAACGCGCTGGTGCCGGAGGGGAACGAGCCGCATCCGGCGAAGGACGTGGACATGGTGATGCTGACGGTCCTGAACGGCAAGGGCAGGACGCAGGCGGAGTACGAGGCTCTGATGCGCAAGGCGGGGCTGGTGCCGGCGCAGGTGCTGCACGTCTCGCCGCACGCCGCGATCATCGAGGCGGCGAAGGTCTGAGACCTGACGGCCGGGGCGCGCCTAGGGCGGCGCGGGCGGCCGGCGGCCCGGAGGGATCCGGGGCGCCGGCCGCCCGCGCCGTTGGCCGTGGTGCGGGCGCGGCGCCCGCGGGCGCCGCGCGCGGCTACGGCTGGAGGCGGACGGCGGTCCAGCCGTCGCCGTCGCGGTCGTAGCGCAGCCGGAGGTGGAGCCGGTCGGGGCGGTGGGCCCAGAACTCGATGTCGTGGGGCTGCAGCCGGTAGCCGTAGAAGCGCTCGGGGCGGTCGAGGGCCTTGCCGTCGGCGCCGAGGCGGGCGGCTTCTGCGCGCAGCGCGGCCGGGTCGGCGAGCGGTTCGCTCTGCCGGGAGGCCGCGGACATGGCGTGCAGCGGGATGGCCCGGGCCTGCCAGAGGCTGTCGGATTCGGCGAGGGCGACGGGTTCGACGGGTCCGGAGAGTTTGATCTGCTGGCCGGTCTCGCGCCAGTAGAGGAGTCCGGCGGCCCAGTTGTTCTCTTCGATCTCGCGGCCCTTGCGGCTGGTGGCGTGGCTGGTGAACAGCACGCCGCGGTCGTCGACGGCGCTGACGAGGACGATGCGGGAGGAGGGCCGGCCGCGTTTGTCGGCGGTGGCCAGGGCGAGCGCCTTGGGTTCGCGGACCTGCAGTTCGACGGCGCGGTCGAGCCAGCGCTGTACGAGGGTCACGGGGTCGGCGGGCGGGTCGTCGTACTCGGGGAAGTCCGCGTCGTTCTCGACGGTGAGGCTTTCGAACTTGCTGGTGTGCATCTGGTGCCTTTCTGCGGTGGCCGCCCGCCGGGCGTCCGGGTCCAGAGGAAGGTCTAGAGGAAGAGGGTGCCGCGTCCTACGGTGACGCCGTTGCCGCCGACGTGCACGGCGTGGATCCGGTCGCCGTCGCCTTCCGCGGTGGCGAGCATGAGGGAGGGGCGGCCCATTTCGACGCCCTGGAGTATCTCGACCTGTTCGCCGTAGTCGGCGAGGCCGTGCCGGGCGAGGTGGATGGCGAGCGGCCCGGCGGCCGAGCCGGTGGCGGCGTCCTCGACGACGCCGTACGCGGGTGAGAACATCCGGGCGCGCCATTGCCGGCCGTTTCCTGCGAAGCAGTTGGCGGCCATGTCGGGGAACGCGGACAGGGCGCGGTGGTCGGGTCGCAGCGCGGAGAGCGCGGGGACGCTTTCGAGGCCGACGAAGACGTGCCGGGGGCCGTTGCGGTAGACCTCGACGGGGGCGACGGAGGTGTCGGCGCCGAGGGCGGCGAGGAGTTCGTCGGCTTCCGCGTAGGGCTCCCACACGGGGTGGGGCTGGCGCATGCTGACCTTGACGGCGCCGTCGTCGTCGGTGAGGTGGACGGGGATGACGCCCATGGCGGTTTCGAGTTGGAGTTCGTCCTGTTTGCGGGTCTCGCCGAGGGCGACGGCGGTGCCGAGCAGGGGGTGTCCCGCGAAGGGCAGTTCGTTGACGGGGGTGAAGATGCGGATGCGGGCGTCGCCGCCTTCGCCGGGCGGGAGCACGAAGGTGGTCTCGGAGAGGTTCATCTCCCGGGCGATGCGCTGCATCAGGTCGGGTGTCAGTTCCCTGGCGTCGAGGAACACGGCGACGGGGTTGCCGCTCAGCGGCTTGCGGGAGAAGGCGTCCACCAGCATGTAGTCGAGTTCGGGCATGTACGGCTCCTGACGGGCGGATACGGGTTCGTGGGTGGCCCCGGGTGGCGGGGTTCAGGTGGTGGGCGCTGGGTGTCTCACCGGGCGATCGCCGCGAGGAGGGCGTCGCCGATGAGCCGGGGTCCTTCGACGGTGAGGACGGATTCCGCGTGGAACTGGTAGGACGCGAAGTGCGGGCCGCGCAGTGCGTCGATCTGGCCGGTGGCCGGGTCGCGGCTGACGCGGATGCGGCCGACGCCGGGGATGTCGAGTCGGTCCGCGGGGCTGACGGCGGCGAAGGTGTTGTAGTAGCCGACGTGTTCGCGGCGGCCGAAGAGGTCGATGGCGCGCTGGACGCCCTGGTTGGGGCGGTCGCGGCGGACGAGGTCGAGGCCGAGGCGGAGGCTGAGGATCTGGTGGCTGAGGCAGACGGCGAGGAACGGGGTGCGGTCGCGGAGGAGTCCTGCGACGGCGGTGTCGAGCGCGGCGATCTTCGGGTCTGCGGCGGCGCGGGGGTCGCCGGGGCCCGGGCCCATGACGACGAGGTCGTAGCCGTCGACGGCGTAGGGCTCGTCGAAGCGGCGTACTTCGGCGGTGGGGCCGAGGGCTTCGAGTTGCTGGACCATCATGGCGGTGAAGGTGTCCTCGGCGTCGACGACGAGGACTTTCATGCCTTCCAGCGCGGGTACGGTCAGCGGGCGGGCGGCGGTGGCGGCGAGCCAGAAGCCGGCGATGCCGGTGTTGCGGCCGCGTAGCACGTCGCGGATGGCGGGGTGGTCGGCGAAGCGCGGGGCGGGGGGCGCGGCGCCGGCGGCCGCGGGCTGCGTGGCGGGTACGGCGGCGGCGTCGGCGGTCGCGGGGGTACGGGTGGCGCCGGGGGTGGTGTCCGCGGTGGTGTCCGCGGTGCCGTCCGCGCCGAGGGCGTCGAGGAGCGCGGCGGCCTTCGCGCGGGTCTCCGCCGCTTCGCCCTCCGGGGACGAGTGGCGTACGAGGGTGGCGCCGACGGAGAGCGAGAGCCGGCCGTCGTCGGCGATGTCGGCGGTGCGGATGAGGATGGCCGAGTCGAGGGTGCGGCTGCCGGTGGGCTCGTCGCTGACGAGTGCGGCGATGCCGCTGTAGTAGCCGCGGCCGTGGGGTTCGTGGCGGGCGATGACGCGGGCGGCGCTCTCGACGGGGCTGCCGGTGACGGTCGGTGCGAAGAGCGTTTCGCGGAGCACGTCGCGGATGTCGCGGGTGGTGTGGCCCTCGATGAAGTACTCGGTGTGGGCGAGCCGCGCCATCTCCTTGAGCGCGGGTCCGGTGACCCGGCCGCCGGCGGGGCAGATGCGCGACATCATCTTCAGTTCCTCGTCGAGCACCATGTACAGCTCGTCGGTCTCCTTGCGGTCGCGCAGGAAGGCGGTGAGGCCGTCGAGGGTGGGGCCGCCGGCGGGGTAGCGGTAGGTGCCGCTGATGGGGTTCATCACGGCGCGGCCCTCGTGGACGGAGAGGTGCCGTTCGGGGGTGGCGCCGACGAAGGTGCGGCCGTCGGCGTGGATGGCGAACGTCCAGTAGGCGCTGGGCTCCAGGGAGATGAGCCGCCGGAAGACGGTCAGCGCGGCGCGCGCGGGGTCGTCGCCGACGTCGGCGAGGAGGGTGCGCTTGATGACGAAGTTGGCGCCTTCGCCGGTGCCGATCTCGCCGGTCACGACGCGCCGTACGACGTCGGCGTACTCCTCGTCGGAGAGGTCGAAGCGGTGGCCGGTGAGCGGGGCGGGGGTGTCGGGGAGCCGGGCGAGGGTGTCGGCGAGCGGCACGGCGGCCTGCTCGGTGACGTTCATGGCGATGAGGGGCGCGCCGTCGTCGGGGGCGGCGAAGCCGCGTTCGGTGAGCTGCCGGTAGGGCACGACGAGGAGGGTGCGGTGGGCGGTGGCGGCGGGCGGTTCCGCGGGGCGGGCGGGCAGCGGGAGCCCGGCGAGGGTGGCCGGGTGGGTGACGTCGCCGAGGAGGACGTCGACGGTTCCCGGGGTGCCGCTCTCCGGCCGGTGCAGGAGGGCGTACGAGGGCGGGAGGGGCCCGGCGAGCAGCCGGTCGAGCAGCGCGGTGCCGGCGCCGGCAGCGTCCTGGCGGGGTCCGGGGGCGGTGGTCATGCGAATATCTCCGCGCTCGGGACGACCATGCCGCAGCGCTGGGCCACGTAGTCGAGGGTCATGCGGTGCCGGTCGGCGGAGAAGTCGGCGACGGCGTCGGCGGCGAGGAACACCTGGATGTCGTGGGTGAACGCGTCGATGGCGGTGGCGAGTACGCCGACGTGGGCGTAGACGCCGCACAGCACGAGCTGGTCGCGGCCCTCGGCGCGCAGCCGGTCGAGCAGGCCGGACTTGTGGAAGGCGCTGTAGCGCCACTTGGTGAGCAGCCAGTCGCCGTCGGCGGGGGCGAGTTCGGGGACGACTTCGCGGTCTTCCGGTGCGGTGCGCATGCCGGGGCCCCAGAAGTCGACGAGCAGGCCGCGCTCTTCCGGGGTCATGCCGCCGGGCTGTGCGGAGTAGGCGACAGGGACGCCGAGTCCGGCGGCGCGCTTGCGGAGCAGCGAGGCGTTGTGGACGAGCGGGCCGCGGAGCGGCTCGGGGAAGGGGCGCAGGAAGAACCGCTGCATGTCGTGGACGACGAGCGCCGCGCGGGCGGGGTCGGGGGTCCACGCCGCGAGGTTGGCCGGCAGGGTCTCTGCCGTCGGCAGCTCGTACGGGTCGATGGCGGGTATGCCGACCACGGTGGGGCTCCTTTCAGGGTGCGGTGGGTGCGCGGGCTGGTGGGAGGGGCCGCGCCGCCGGGGCCGGGAAGGGCCCGGTGCCCGGTGTGGCTGTCAGCGGGCCTCGGCCCAGGCGGCGACGAGCCGGTGGGCCTGGCCGGGGTTGAGCCGGGGGTCGCAGAAGGTGGTGCGCCGGCCGGCGGAGCCGATGGCGGCCACGTCGGTGGCGCACTCGGTGACCGGGTCCGGGGTGGTCTCCAGGTGGAGTCCGCCGTTGGTGCCGCCGGCGGCGCCGACGACGTCGCAGAACCCGTGGATCTCGGCGAGCATGGCGCCCATGAGGCGGGTCTTCAGCCCGTCGGGTCCTGTGATGGTGTTGCCGTGCATGGGGTCGCAGATCCACACGGCGGGGTGCCCGGCGGCGCGCACGGCCTGGACGAGGGCGGGCAGCCGGCTGGTGACGAAGCCGGCGCCCATGCGGGCGATGAGCACGAGGCGCCCGGGGCTGCGGTCGGGGTCGAGGCGGTCGGCGAGTTCGGTGATGTCCTCGGCGGTGGTGCCCGAACCGATCTTGCACGCCACGGGGTTGACGACGCCGGCCAGCAGCCCGACGTGGGCGCCGTCCGGGCGGCGGGTGCGCTCGCCGACCCACGGCAGGTGTGCGGAGGCGAGGTAGCTCGCGCCGGTGGCAGTGCGCCGCAGCATCGGCGTCTCGTAGTCGAGGAGCAGCGCCTCGTGGCTGATCCACACCTGTTCCGCGTCGGGGCGGCCGGCGTTGATGCCGTCGAGTTCGCGTACGACGGCCTGGGCGGCGCGGAAGCAGGTGAGGATGCGCCACGGGTCGGCGCGGCGCGCCTGGGCGTCGGGCTCGGGGGCGTTGACCATGTGCCCGCGGTAGACGGGCAGGGTGGTGTCGCCGATCTGCTCGACGGGCTTGGAGCGGGGTTTGGCGAACTGCCCGGCCATGCGGCCGACGCGCAGGGCGGGGCGGCCGGTGATGCCGGCCGCGGTGCCGGCGAGCGCGTGGAGGAGCTCGCTCTTGCGCCGCACGTGGTACGGGGTGGACTCCGCGGGGTCCTCCGCGCAGTCACCGGCCTGGATGAGGTGGGCGCGTCCCTCGGCGACGTCGGCGAGGGCGCGCCGCAGCCGCGCCGCGCCGTCGTCGGTGACGAGCGGCGGCGCGGCGTCGAGGGCCTCGCGTACCCGTCGCACCTGGCCGGTGTCCTCCCACACGGGTTGCTGGAGCGCGGGTCGTGCGTGGAAGTCCTGGACTGAGGTTGGCACGGTCTCCCCCTGCCGGGTGTGCGTGTCGAGGTTCGCGGGTGGTGGGCCGGCAGCGGTCAGGTCGGGATGCCTTCGCGGCGCACCGAGGGCACTTCGATGCCCAGGGCGCGGAACTGCTGGCAGGGGTTCATGAACTCGCGCTGCTGCTTGATCTTGCCGTCCTCGAAGAGGAAGGAGTGCAGGAAGTGGTTGCGGTAGTGGCCGGGTTCGTAACCGGGGAAGAGGATCTTGCCTTCGCCGTCGCACTCCACCCAGAAGCGGTTGGGGTCCTGGGTGTCGAATATCTCGATGTTGATCCAGGCCCAGTCGGGGAAGCACTTCAGCGACCAGACGGCGTGCTCGCCGAGGGTGTCGCGGCCGCTGATGACGATGGGCTCGCCGGTTTCGGTGGTCCACAGGCCGCCGGTGCCGTCCTCGGTGAACAGCAGGTGCCGCTCCAGCCGGTCCTGGCCGCGGCAGTGCATGTACTTGTCGACGATGGCGCGGTTGTGGTCCCGTACCTCTTTATCTGTGGACATACGTGCTCTCGCTTCCCTTTTACTCTTGCGGGCGGGTGGGAGGGTATGGACCGGGCGGACTCCGTTGTCCCGAATACGGTCGGCGGCCGCCGGGGACGCGGGTGTTCTGAGGCCCTTGCGGCACCGGCGGTTTCCCTGGAATTCCGGGTTAGTGCAGCGAACAGGACCCGCGCGTCAGCGGGTCCGGGCGGAATTCCCGGCCGGCCTTGGCGCGCCGCGGGCAAACCGCTGCGCGGGCCCGGTTCTCGGGATCCGGAGGTGCCGCAGTGGAGGTGCGGCCACGGTGGAAGATCGGACTGAAACACGCACCACCGGGTCGAGCCCCCCTTGTCCCTTGTACGGATCGGATCTACTCCAGCACCATATCCGCCCGCCGGGCCGTTTCCATGCGCGCAAGCGACTCTGCACGGATGCGTGGCAATGATTTGCCATTCTGATTCCGGCGGTATGTTCAATACGTCGCGACCGGCGTCGTGACGTGAATGTGCGCCTTCATAGAGTACGGGTCGAAAACCGCTGGGGCGGCCGTCACCGGGCCGGATCCCGCGGGCATTTGGGCGCCGGCGCCGCGGCCGGGCGCGGCGGGGCGTACGCGTGGGGCGTGGGCGTGCCCGCGGGGCGTACGGGGCGGACCGGTCCCGGGGCGGTCTTGCGCTTCGCCGCCGGGTGCCCAAGACTCCCCTACGGCATGTCAGGGGCACGGCAAAAACCGGGCCGCTGACGGTGTGTCTCACGGGCCCGTCACTTCGGGCCCTGGTTTCCCCCAGACCAGAGGAGACATCTGTGAAGATCCCTCGCACCACCCCCACCGGGGCTTCCCGCGGCAAGCTGCGGTTCATCACCGCGACCGCCGGCCTCGCCGCCGTGGCAGCGCTCGCGCTGCCCGCGGGTGCGAACGCGCAGGAAGCCTCACCCTCGTTCAGCGCGGCCGAACTCCGGGCCGTCGACCAGGCGGTCGGCGAAGCGGGCGTCGCGGGCAGCGCCTGGTACGTGGACCGCGCCAGCGACACCGTCGTGGTCACCGTCGACAGCACCGTCTCCAAGGCCGAGGTGGCCCGGATCACCGAGGCGGCCGGCGAGCAGGCCGGAGCGGTCGACATCAACCGCACCAACGGCAAGTTCACCAAGTACATCGCCGGCGGCGAAGCCATCACCACCGGCGGCGCCCGCTGCTCGCTCGGCTTCAACGTCCAGAACAGCAGCGGTACCAAGTTCGCCCTGACCGCCGGTCACTGCACCAACATCGGCAGCTCGTGGTCCATCGGTACCAGGACCGGCACCAGCTTCCCGACGAACGACTACGGCATCATCCGGCACTCCAACCCCGCAGCGGCGGACGGCCGGGTGTACCTGTACAACGGGTCGTACCAGGACATCACCAACGCCGCCAACCCGTCGGTCGGGCAGTCCGTCCGGCGCAGCGGCAGCACCACCGGTGTGCACGGCGGGTCCGTCACGGGCCTGAACGCCACCGTCAACTACGGCGGCGGCGACATCGTGTACGGCATGATCCAGACGAACGTCTGCGCCGAGCCCGGCGACAGCGGCGGCTCGCTCTTCGCCGGCAGCACGGCCCTCGGCCTGACCTCCGGCGGCAGCGGCAACTGCTCCTCCGGCGGCACCACGTTCTACCAGCCGGTCGTCGAGGCCCTGAACGCCTACGGCGTCAGCGTCTTCTAGACCCGGCACAGCGCACGCGGCACACGGCACCTCGCCCCGGCCGGCACCCGCCGGCCGGGGTTCGCGTTTCCCGCCGCCGGCGCGCGGCCGGGCGGGGCGCTTCCCCGGGTCCGTTTTCAGGGGCGGGCACGGTTCGTGCGCGGTCGGCGCGGGTACGCCGACGAACCGTGCCCCGGTGTCCGTCACCGGTCACCGATGGGACTTCCAGCCGCGCCACGGGGATGCCGTCCCGCACGGCGGGCTTCGCTCACGTGCACTCGTGGGACCAGACCGCGGGGATCAGGTGCGTACGAACTCCAGCACCCGCAGCGGCGGCTGGCCGCCGTCCACCGCCCCGACGGGGTACTCCTCGCGCAGCGCGTAACCGCAGGGCTCGATGAGCGCCCGGTGCTGCTCCAGGGTCCGCTCCCTGCCCCCGTAGAGGACCATCATCATGACGTCCATCAGGTGGCCGGCCGCCGGTTCCGGCACGGCGGGCAGGACGTACTCGACGACGACGAGCGAACCGCCCCTGCTGCCGGCCTTCGCGCAGTTGGCGACGATCCGCCGGACGCTCTTGTCGTCCCAGTTGTGCAGCACCCGGCTGAGCAGGTGCAGGTCGCCCTCGGGCACCTCGTTGAAGAAGCTGCCGGGCACCAGCTCGGTGCGGTGCTGGACGCCGGCGGCGCCGAGGAAGTCCGGGGCCGTCGCCATCGCCTCGGCGCGGTCGAAGATCACCCCGGCCGCGTCGGGCAGCGCCTTGAGCAGCCAGGCGAGCATCGTGCCCCGGTTGCCGCCGACGTCCACGACCCGCGAGGCGGCCGGCGGGCGGTAGCCGGCGGCGTCCAGGGCGGCCGGCAGCCGGGAGGTGGCGTAGCCCATGGCGCGGGCGAACTTCACGGCCTCGCCCGGGTGGCTGCCCAGGTAGTCCCAGAAGCCGCCGGGGGCGGCCGGATCGACCTGCTGCCCGCTGCGTACGTGCTCGGCGAGGCCCACCATGGCCTCGCGGATCGGCTCCAGCCACAGCACGGCCATCTCGCCGAGCCGCCCGGCGTCCGGGCCGAGCCGCTCGCCGGCCGCGGACAGCCGGAACCTGCCGTCCTCGTCCCCGGAGAGCAGCCCGACGGCCATCCCCGCCCGCAGCAGCCGGCCCGTGGCATCGGGGTCGGTGCCCGCGTCCTTCGCGATGTCCTCAGGGGTGAGCGCCTTGCCCGCTAACCGGCCGAGGATGCCTAACTCGACGATCGCGACGGCGACGGGGGTGTAGAGGTAGCCCGAGAAGAGCTGGACCAACTGGCGGCCGGCGGCGTCGTTCTCGCCGTCGGTCAGGAAGTCGAGCACGGAGTACGTGCCGGAGGAGCCGGCGCCGTCGCCGCCGGGGCGGGGCCGGGGGCCGTCCGGGAGTGCGGTCGCCGCCGCGGCGGCCGCCTTTCTGGTGCTGGACAAAGTGTCCTCCTCGTGGATGTGTGGGATCTTGTCCGCACGTTGCGGATTCCACGAGTTTCGACCCCGCGTCTAGGCCATCGGTACATGTCGAACTGGCGTCGAACTGGCGCCGGCTAAGCGGCGCCGGTCACCGCACGGATAGGGCATACACGGAATCCGGATTCCGCACACCCGGGCCGCACGGAGCCCCGGCCTCCGCGGCGTACCGCCCCCTGCCGCTACGCGCCGCCCCCGGCGGCGGCCTCGCGGATCGCGCGGACCGCGGCCGTCGGGACGTAGTCCCCGGGCACGCCCTCGACGAGGATGATGTCGCCGTCGATGTGCCGCGAACGCAGCGGCGCCAGCTCCCGGTAGGCCGGCGACTCCCACCAGGCCCGCGCCTCGGCGATCCCGGGGAAGCCGATCATGACCACGGCCCCGGGCCAGTCGCCCTCCTTCACCTCGTGCGGCGTGGCGTGCACGAGGAAGCGCCCGCCGTACGGCTCGAAGGTGGCCGGCAGCCGCTCGATGTAGTCGGCGACCTCCGGGTGGGGGGCGGCGTCCTGCAGCTTGGCGATGGCGTAGGCGGTCATGGCGGTCCTTCCGTTCGCTCGCGCGGTCCGTACCCTGCCGATCTTCGCAGCAGGGCGGACCGGGGTCGATTACCCGCCGGGTAGGCGACCCCGGCACGCGGCGTGGGACGCGCCCGTCAGGAGGGGATCCAGTCCCGCTCGATGTGGGGGGTCTCGATGCTCAGCGCGCGCATGTGCTCGATCGGGTTGGTGTACTCGCGGCTCGCCAGGATCTGTCCGTCGCTGAGGGTGAAGCCGTGGATGAAGTGGTTGCGGTAGCGGCCCTGGGGATAGCCGGGGAAGAGGATGGTGCCCTCGCCCTGGCACTCGACCCAGATGACCGACGGGTCCTGTGTCTGGTAGATGTGCACGTCGTGCCACTGCCAGTCCGGCAGCACCTGCATCGACAACTCGCCGTGGCGCTTCAGCTTCTCGCGCCCCCTGACGACGATGGGCCGCCCCATGTCGGTGTAGAAGAGCGACGCGGTGCCCTCGTCGGTGTAGAGGGTGTAGCGCCGCAGCCGGGCCTCCGCGCCGGTCCGCATGTACTGCTCGACGGCCAGGAGGTTGCGGGCCCGCAGGTCGTGGTGGTCGGTGAACACCGGAGCGGCGGTGTCGGGTGGTCGGGACACGGACGGGGTCATGGCGTCTCCTGGCGCATGTGTCGGATGTGGTCGGTGGTGCCGTGGGGAGAAGCGCGTACGCCGCCGTGGGGGACGGCTGCGGCCGTACGCGCGGGTCCCCCGGCCGGAAGCCGGAGCCGGCCCGGCCGGGGCGGGTGCGGGGAGGTCGCCGGAGAGCAGCCGGGGCCCGCCGGCGGATGCCGGCGGGCCCCTTCGGTCTCGACTCCGCGGTGGTCCCGTCGCCGGGACGCCGCAGGGCACCGCTGCGTGCCCGCGCACCGAGTCCTCGTTCCGGCCGGGGCCGGTCGTGACCGGCGGCTCTACTCCCGGCGCGGCGGGGTGTAGGAGGGGCGGGAGTTGAGCTGCGCCACCTCGCTCTCGGCCTTCTTGCGGTACATCTCCATCATCTGCGTGACCCGGGCGCGGTCCCAGGTGTCGGGGCTCGTGGCCCGCTCCATGGCCCTGGCGGCCATGACGACGCCGTTGGCCTCCTCCAGGCGGGCGCTCTCGTACGCGGCCAGCCCGGCCGGCACGTCCCCGTCCGCCCGCGCCAGTTCGTACGCCAGCACCCGCGCGTCCAGGACGGCCTGTGCCGCGCCGTTGCCGCCCGCCGGGTACATGGGGTGGGCGGCGTCGCCGAGGAGCGTGACGCGGCCGCTGCCCCAGGCGGGCAGCGGGTCGCGGTCGACCATCGGGTACTCCAGGACGTCCCCGGAGCGCTCCAGCAGGTCGCGCACGTCGAGCCAGCCCAGCGACCAGCCCTCGTAGTGCGACAGCACCTCCTTGAGCAGGCCCTCGCGGCGGTCGTCGACCGGGCCGTCGGCGGCCTCGGGCAGCAGGCCCGGCTCGGCGACCCGTACCAGGCAGACCCAGTTGGTGCGGTCCTTGCCGATCGGGTACGCCACGAGCGTCACGTCGCCGTCGCTCGCCCCGGCCCAGGAGCGGCCGGTGAGGAACGGCGGCACGCCCTCGGTCACGCCGCGCCACATCCGCTGGCCGGACCAGGCCAGTTGCCTCTCGTCGGGGTGCAGCCGGGCGCGGACCGTGGAGTTCAGCCCGTCCGCGCCGATCAGCCCGGCGGCCTGGACGGTCTCGGTGGCACCGCTGTCGCGGTCCGTCACGACGACCTCGACGCCGTCGCCGTGCTGGGTGAAGCCGTGCAGCCGGGTGCCGGTGCGGACGGCGTCGGCGCCGAGCCGCCTGCGGACCTCGTCCAGGAGCATCAGGTGCAGTTCGCCGCGGTGGATGCAGTACTGCGGCCAGTTCGAGCCGGTCGCCTTGCCGCGGGGCTGGGCGAAGAGCTGGTTGCCGGACTTGTCGCAGAAGACGTACTCGGCGGTGGGCACGCCGAGTTCGGCGAGCTCGTCGCCGAGCCCCAGTTCGGTCAGCTCGCGGACGCCGTGGGAGAGGAGGTTGATGCCGACGCCGAGGGGTTCGATGCGGCGGGCGCTCTCGACGACGAGCGAGTCGATGCCGGCGGCGTGCAGGCTCAGCGCGGTGGTGAGCCCGCCGATGCCGCCGCCGGCGATGAGCACGGGAGCGGCCATCAGGCGCCTCCCCCGGTTGCGCCGGAACACCGGGTGGAGGCGTTTCCGGCAGGTGCGGGTTCGTGGTTGCGGAGGTGGACGGACAGCGTGGCCGGGTCCTCGGGTTCGGTGCGTTCTCGGGTCTCGGTCATGCTCGGCTCCTTGTGCTCACGTGCTTTCCGGCGTGCATTCCGGCCGGGGTCAGTCCGCGGGACGTACCCGGTCGGAAACCTGAGATGACATCTGGTAATACGAGGCGAGCTTGAAGAACTCCTCGCCCCTCGCCACCGTGCCGGCGTAGACGTACGTCGGGTCGCCGCCGTGCACGGTCGGCATGTCGCGGGCGAACTTCCCGACCTCGGGCGCTATCCGGGACGGCAGCAGATCCGGGTCGGAGGTCCGGGTGGAGAAGCACATGCGCTCGATGCGGGTGGTGTCCCAGCCGAAGGTCGGGTACATGGCGTACGAGGTGCCGATGAACTCCAGCATGTGCTCGCTCGGCTCCGGCAGCCCCATGCCGCGCAGGGCGGGGACGATGGCGTCGGGGCGCGTGTACTCGGGGGTGAGCCCGCTGATGTAGAGGTTCCAACTGCGGCTGCGGTAGTCGACGCCGATGGCGGACACCTTGCCGTCGAGACCGGCCTCGCCGAAGGAATCGGCGTGCTCGGCGAGGGCCGGCGGCATGGACGGCAGTTCCGCGAGCGCCTTCATGCTCTGCGGCTTGGCGAGCGGGAAGAAAGTCACCGCTTTCCGGAAGCCGCCGACGACGCCGAAATCAACGGCATAGGCATCGACGGGAAAGCGGTCGCGAATCTCGGGAAACAGCCCCGTGACCGCGTGGTCGGTCTTGTCGAGCAGGCCGCCGGCCACCGCGGCGGCATAAGGGTCGCCCGTCTCGGTGGGCAAGGTGAAGTCGAAGGCCAGCTCGCCCCGGTAACGCTCGCCGGTCCCCATGCTGAAGATGATGTGGGCGTCGTCCCCGAGCCACTTGCCGAAGGTGTCCAGAGCCGGCCAGACCTTCTCCCGGGAACATGGCGCAGCCACCAGCCGGGAGGTCTCCTCGACGGCCGAATAGACGGTTTCCAGTTTGGCGGCCTCGGGCATTCTTCCCTCCAAGGGGGGTCGACCTCGCTTCAGTCAATCGGAACCGCTAATTCCTAGCCGTACTGCCCGAAGCAGGCGTGGGCAAGGGTGAACACCCCGCGATCGGCCTGGGAACACGCCCGGATCCTCCCAGCTCCCGCTTGCCTTTGACTTTACGGCGGCTTGGCGGCCGCTTGACAGCAGCCTGAACCGCCGGAAAAGGAGGCGTGTATTCACCGACGGTGCCCGGGCGGGGACTATTCGTCAATTCCCGGCGGACGGCCGCCGGAAGCCGGCACATTCACGGCGGCGGGACCGGACCCGCACCGCACGCGGACGGCCGCCGCCGGGGAGTCCCCGGCGGCGGCCGTCACCGCCTGCGCCGTACGGCGCGGCCCGCCTCACACCTTGCGCAGCACCGCCCCGTAGGCGTCGCACGCGTTCTGCACCTCGCCGGCCGGGCGCCACTGACTCACCGGAACCAGGCCGGGATCGACCATGGTCCAGGGCGCCAGGATCCGCTCCAGGTCCGCGCGGCCCCGGTCGATCAGCGGGTCGCTGGCCCGGCGGAAGATCTCGATGACGTCCGGCACGCGCGGGTCGACGTCGGACGAGATGTGGTTGACCGACAGGAAGCTGCCCGGCACCACCGCCTCGTGGATCCGGGACACGATGGCCGCCGGGTCCTCCTCGTCGGTGAGGAAGTGCAGGATGCCCGAGAGCAGGACGCCGACGGGCATCGTGAAGTCCAGGGTGGACCTGACGACTTCGTCGAACAGGATGGTGTCCGGGTCGCGCGCGTCGCCTTCGAGGGCCACCGTGTACTCGCCGTCGGCCTGGAGGGCCGCCATGTGCGCGACGGCGACGGGGTTCTTGTCGACGTACACGACCCGCGTGTCCGGCGCGATGCGGTGGGCGACCTCGTGGACGTTGTCGTAGATGTCCGTGGGCATGCCCCCGCCGATGTCGAGGATCTGCCGCACCCCGGCCTCGCCGACCCAGTACTCGACGGTGCGGTCGACGAAGAGCCGCTGCTCCCGCGTGAGCACCTTGAGGTCGGGCATGATCTGCTCGGCCTCCTCCAGCAGGTCGCGGTCGGCGTGCACGTTGTCACGGCCGCCCAGCGCGTAGTCCCAGAAGCGCGAGGGATGGGGCTTGCGCGCGTCCGGCAGCGGCATTCTCCCCTCGCGACCGGCCGGGTCCCCGTCATCCGTCATGTCCGCCTCCGTACCCGCAGCCACCGGTCTCACTCGCCGCCGAGCGTGATCGAGGTGTCGATGAACTCGTTGGTCACCAGGTCCTCGGGCGTCAGCCCGTCCTTGATCGGCTTCTTCTGCGACTCGAAGACGGGACCGGCGACGTCGATCAGCTCCTGCACCCGCGCGGTGTCGAACTCGCCGACCGGCTTGCCGGGTTCGGCGACGAGGTCGAGCGCCTGCATCTGCTCCACCGAGTACTTCCCGACGCCCTTGGAGAACGGCTGGTCGGCCTTGAAGGTGTCGCGCAGCTCGATGACCTTGTCGATCACCGGGTCCGGGTTCTCCATCAGGTCGACCGCGCCCTGCTGGATGACGGGCACGAGCTTCTTCAGGCACGGCGCCAGCTCGGCCTTGTCCGCCGGGCGGATCATCGGCGAGGGACCGGGGTTCGGGTAGTACTCGTACGCGAGCTGCGACTCGACCGGCTTGCCCCAGTCGGGCAGCTCCTCCTCGTAGATGTACGGGTCCTCGGTGGCGTACCCCGAGGTGGCGATGTCGCCGCCGGCGGCGACGAAGCGCGCGGGGGAACCGTCGCCCGAGCTGTCGACCTGGTCCTTCTTCAGGATGCCCTTGCTGGTCAGGTAGTCCATGTAGGGCGTGGGGACGTAGACGACGGTGGTGTCGGTCTTGCCGATGTCCTCGATCGACTTCACGTCCGGGTGCTTCTCCGGGTCCCACATGATGACCTGCGGGTTCTTCGCCAGCAGCGACATCACCGCGAGCGTCGGCTGCTTGTCGGAGTTCTGGATCGCCTCGTCGAAGCCCTGGGGGATGCCCAGGTGGATGCTGTCGTCCGTGTACATCTGCGAGGACGTCGGGTTGAAGCCGATCGCCGGGCCGCCGGAGCGCAGCTCCAGCTTCACGCCGGTGTCCTTGCCGCCGGAGGCGACGAGCGGCGCGGTGACCTTCTTGGCGTTGGCGTCGACGTCCATGTCGTCGCCGAGGAGCTGGTACATGGCGCCGGCGGAGGTGATGTCCGGCCACCACGCCGTCTGGACCACGATCGTCTCCGGGCACTCCTTGCTCAGGTCCGTGGCGCCGCCGGCCTCGGCGGCCGGGGAGGCGGTGTTCTCGGTGTTCTTGCCGTCATCGCCGCCGTCGTCGCTGTCGCCACAGGCGGCCAGCACGGACAGCATCGCTACGGCGGCGGCGAGGGGGACCGCCTTTCTACGCACGTGGTGCAGAGACATATGAGATCCATCGACGATCGGGCGGCCGGGGGCCGGTCGGGCTGACGGGGGTGCCGGACTGACTGATGCCTGATCATAGACATGCCTTCCGCGCGTACGTTCGGCGCGCTCCCCGGTCGAGTTCCTTTTGCAACATGGGGGTTGGTGCGCCGGAGCCGCGTGTTCCGCAGGGCGGCCCGCGTCAGCCGGGCGGCAGGGCGCGGCGGGCGTAGGCGCGGACGTCCGGGTCGGCGGCGACGGAGGCCAGCGCGGCGGCGGAGGCGCCGGCGGCCCGGTGCTCCAGCAGGGCGAGGACGGCGGCACGCCGGACGTCGGCGCCCGGGTCGGCGAGGGAGGGCCGCAGCTCGTCGAGCGTGAACTGCTCCTCGGCGAACGCCAGTACGCGCAGGATGCGCGGGTCGCCCGCGGGCGCGTGGGCCGCGGCCGGTCCCGGCACGCCGCCGGCGCGGGTCCCGGCGCAGCGCCGCCGCCGGCCCGCGCGACGGCTTCGCCGCGGACCTCGCCGAGGTGCCGCTCGGGCCCGCCGCGCGGCTCGTACCCGGCCACCGGCACCACGTACGGCTCGACCGGGCGGGCGGTGAACTCCATCGCCCCGGACGGCGACTTGCGCAGGTCCAGATGGTGCAGCCAGCGCTCGTCGTCACGCGCCGGGTGGTCGGTGCGCCGGTGGTACAGGCCCCAGCGGGACTCGGTGCGGGCCAGCGCGGCGCGCGGGGCCATCTCGGCGCAGTCGCGGATGCACGTGACCTCGGCGCAGCGCATCAGCTCGTGCGGCGTCCGCGCGCCCATCGCGGCGATCGGTGTTCTCCAGGTCGGCGCCGAGGAGCCGGACGCCGATGTCCATGGGCAGGTACGTCAGGTCCAGGGAGAGCGGCAGCCCGCCGAGGCGGCGCAGCCGCTCCACGTACAGCACCTCGCCGCCCTCGGGCGCGCCGAGGCGCTCGGCGACGCAGGCGGGGGCGGCGACCGGGCCCGCGGTGCGGATCCCGTTGGTGACGCGGCCGTGCTCGTGCAGCGTCTCGGCCAGGCCCTGCAGCCGGTCGAGCCCGTGCGCGTACTTCTCCGCGACGACCACCGTGCCCAGCCCGGGCACCCGCACCACCAGCCGCTCGGAGCGCAGCAGGTCGAGCACCTGGCGCACGGTGTTGCGGGTGGCGCCGTAGTCGGCGCCGAGGACCGACTCGTGCGGCAGCACGCCGCCGGCGTACGCGCCGCCGAGCACCTGGCCGCGCAGCAGGTCGGCCAACTGCCGCGCCCGGTCCGCGCGCAGCCGGCGGCGGCGCGCGGCGGCCGTGCCGTGACCGCCGGCACCGCCGCCGGCCGGGCTCGGCCGGCCGGCGGCGGGCTGCTCTCTCAGGCGTGCTGCGGAAGGCATGACGGCACCACAGGCGCGTGCCGCGCGGACGTGTGTTGCCGCAGTGTTGCGCCGTCCCGAAGCGCCCGCGGTAGGGGCCTGAGCTGGGACGACGCCGGGCGGTTACGGACTTCCGCCAGCCCGGGGGCCGCTAGAACGTCACGTCGCTGCAGAAGAAGTAGATCTGGTCCGCGTGCGACGCCTTCCAGATGGTGTAGACGATGTGGTGCCCGCTGCGGCCGGGTGCGCTGGCGTTCGCGGTGTAGTGGTTGGCGGGGCCGTACGGGCCCGCGGTGGCCACGCGCTCCAGGTCGGCCCAGTCGAGCGCGTCGGTCTTCGCGTCGTAGCCCTGCCGGGTCACGTAGACGTAGAGGTAGTCGGCGCCGTGGTACGCCTGGTCGAGGACGTCGACGGTGAAGTTCGTGCCGAGGGAGTCGGTCTTCCACGGCCCCGGGGTGTCCATGGAGTCGTAGCGGCCGTCCTGGGTGCGGCCGGCGCTGCAGAGCTGGTTGTCGGGGATGTGGGCCTGGAAGTTGCCGCCGGTGCCCTCGCGGTAGAGGCCGTTCCAGTTCCACATGCCGTTGGTGTCGTGCTGCCACGCCTGCCAGCACATGGGGTCCTGCTGCTGCATGTCCGGGTTCTGGAAGTCGCTTCCCCAGCGCTGCCAGCAGCCGTAGTTGCGGGAGACGGGGTCGGCGGCCGAGCCGTGGGCCTGGGCGGTGCCGCCGGTCCAGGGCGTCAGCAGGAGCGCGGCGGCGGCCAGGACGGCCAGGAGGGCGCGGACGGGCAGGCTCCGCGCGTCGGTGCGATCGTTCGATGGCGATGACACTGCGACTCCTCCTCCGGGAGGGGGTGGGGGACATGGGATTGGGAGCGCTCCCATTCTCCGGACCCTGCCCGGCGGTGCCCGTACGAAACCTGCGCCGCGATGAGTTTCGGTCCCCCGCCCCGTCCTACCCCCGTACCCGATCGACGTCCTTCCGAGGAGCGCACCATGACCGCCACGTACACCTTCGACGTCTTCAGCAGCCTCGACGGCTTCGGCGCCGCCGGCGGCGACTGGACCGGCTACTGGGGCAAGCAGGGCCCCGAACTGCTCGACCGCCGCCTCGGCCTGTACAGCGAGGAGCAGCGGATGGTCTTCGGCGCCCAGACCCACCGGCTGTTCGCGCAGATGATCGCCGACAGCTCCGAGGGCGACGACGTGCGCGACCCGTGGGTCACCCGGATGACGCAACTGCCGGCGACCGTCGTGTCGACCACCCTGACGGAGCCCCTCGACTGGCCGGACGCGACCGTCGCGCGCGGCGACGCCGTCGACGTCGTCGCCCGGATGAAGGAGGAGTCGGACGTACCGCTGCGCTCGCACGGCAGCCTGTCGATGAACCGGGCCCTGATGGCCGCCGGCCTGGTCGACCGGGTGCAGGTCACGCTCTTTCCCGTGATCACCGGACGGTCCGGGCTCGCTCCGATCTTCGAGGGCGCGGCCGACTTCGACCTCGACCTGATCGAGACCCGGACCCTCGACAGCTGCATCCAGGAGCTGATCTACCGGCCCACCCTGCACGGCTGAGCGCGGCCGCCGCCCCGGCGGGGGTCAGAGCAGGTTCCGGCGCTGGGTCCGTACGACCTCCTCCGCCTCCGCCGCCGTGGCCACCGCGGGTGGTGAGCCCGCCAGTGGCAGGCCGGCCGTCTCCGTCAGCAGCGACACGGAGACGATGCCGACGACGGCGAAGGTCATCGTGTAGTACGCCGCCGCCATCGGCGTGTCCAGGAGGTGCACCAGCCCCTCGATGACCGCGGGGGTGGTGCCGCCGAAGACCGCGACGGAGAGGTTGTAGCCGATGGCCAGCGAGCCGTAGCGGACTTCCGTGGGGAAGAGCGCCGGCAGCGTCGCCGACATGGTGCCCTGGAGGCAGATGAGGCTGCCGCCGAGCAGCAGCATGCCGCCGAAGACGGCGAGCACGGACCCCTGCCGTACCAGGACGTAGGCCGGCGCCGTCACCACGAGGAAGCCGACCATGCCGATCATCAGCAGCGGTTTGCGGCCGACCCGGTCGTTGGCGCGGCCGACGAGCGTGACCACGGAGATCATCGCGACCATCGTGGCGATGACGACGGCGAGCTGCTCGGCCCGCGGCCAGTCCAGGACCTCCGTGAGATACGTCGGCATGTACGTGAGCAGCATGTAGTTCGCCACGTTGTACGCCGCCACCAGCGCGATGCACAGCAGTATCGTCTGCCGCTGCCCCGCCACGATCCGCCGCAGTTCACCCGGCGCCTGCTTCCCCTCGGCCTTCCCTCCCTCGGCCTTCCGGCCCAGGGCGGGCTCTGCCTCGCCCGTCACCTCCGCCACGGTGGCCCGGCCCGCCTCGGACTTCACGAAGGCGGGCGTCTCCTCCAGCCGCAGCCGCAGGTAGAGGCCGATCGCGCCGAGCGGGCCGCCGATGAGGAACGGGATCCGCCAGCCCCAGGAGGCCATGCCGTCCTCGCCGATGCCCGCGGTGAGCACGAGGACGAGCCCCGAGGCGCCGATGTATCCGGCGAGGGTGCCCATCTCCAGGAAGCTGCCGTAGTAGCCGCGCCGTTTGTCGGGGGCGTACTCGGCGATGAAGGTCGCCGCGCCGCCGTACTCGCCGCCGGTGGAGAAGCCCTGCGTGAGCCGGGCGATGATGAGCAGCAGGGGCGCCCACAGGCCGATGGTGTCGTAGCTGGGGATGAGGCCGATGGAGAAGGTGGCCGACGCCATCAGGATCATCGTCAGCGCCAGCACCTGCTTGCGGCCGACCCGGTCGCCGAGCGGGCCGAAGAAGGCGCCGCCCAGCGGGCGTACGGCGAAGGAGACCGCGAAGGTCGCCAGCGACAGTATCGTGCGGGTGCCCTCGCTGGCACCGGAGTAGAAGACGTCGCCGAGCGTGACCGCGAGGTAGGCGTAGATGCCGTAGTCGAACCACTCCATGGCGTTGCCCAGCGCGGCGGCGCGCACCGCGCGCCGGATCTCGGGCTCCTCGGTGACGGTGATCTCGCTCAGCCGCCACCGGGGCCGCAGCTTGGCCTGCGCCACGCGGAAGAGCAGCGGGTGGCGTTTTCGGGCCGCGGGATCCCGGGCCGTGCTGCCGTCGTTGTCCTGGGCCTCTGCGTCCATGAGATCCGGGGTACCACGCCGCCCGCCGCCAACGTGGTCAACGCGCCGCCACAGCCGCCGGTTCGGCCGCTGGAGAGGGCCGGGGCGGGTTCAGTTCGCCAGGTTGATCTGTGGCAGGACCGCGTCGAGCCCGAGGCCCGGGTGCGGCCTGCGCTGTCCCGGTACGCGCGGCCCGTCGCCGGCCGGGGCCGTCCACCAGCTCACGCTGCCCTCCTCGACGGTGCGCAGCAGGATGCCCTCGCGGATCGCCCAGGGGCAGACGGTGACCACGTCGATGCTCATCAGCTTCATGGCGGTGTGCGCGACCACCGCGCCGGCCAGCGACTGCCGGGCGCGGGCGGGCGAGATGCCGGGCAGCCGGGCGCGTTCCGCGGCGGGCAGCCCCCGCAGTTGCTTGACGGCGCGGCGGAGGTCCTCCTGCGCCATCGTGCGGGGGACGAACGGGCCGTGCCGGCCGGGTGCGGCGCCGCAGAGGCGGGCGAGCTGCTGCATGGTGCGGGAGGTGACGACGGTGGTGCGGGGCGCCTCCCAGCGGATGCGCGCGGCCACGTCGCGCAGCCGGTGCCGCACGTGGCGGCGTACGGCCTTGACCGCGGCGGGCGGCGGCGGGTCCTGTCTGGGGAAGAACTCGCGGGTCAGCCGGGCGGCGCCCAGCGGCAGCGCGATGGCGAAGTCGGGCAGCCTGCTGCGGCCGCAGGCGACCTCGAACGAGCCGCCGCCGATGTCGAGCACGGCCATGGGCCCGGCGCGCCAGCCCATCCACCGGCGGGCCGCCAGGAACGTCAGCTCGGCCTCCGTCTCGCCGGGCAGCAGTTGCAGGACCACGTCGGTGCGCTCGCGGACGGCGCGGACGATGTCGCGCGCGTTGGGGGCGTCGCGTACGACCGCGGTGGCGAAGGCGAACGGCTCCGCCACCCCCCAGCGCCTGGCCTCCTCACGCGCGGCGCCCACGGCGGCGGCCAGCTCCCCGACCGCCCGGTCGCCGAGCCGCCCGTCGGGGCCGGCGAGCTCCGCGAGGCGCAGTTGCCGCTTGGCCGTGTGCACGGGCAGCGGCACCTGGCCGTCCGCGTCCGCGACCACCAGGCGCACCGTGTGGGATCCCGCATCGATCACGCCGACTCTCATTCGGCCTCACGTACCCCATTCGGCGGCATTTTAGACATCCCTCCTCTTCCGACCCGGGTGTCCCCGGGCTCGCGTACGCGCTCAGCGCAGGTCGAGCCGCATCAGGATCCGGGGGTGTCCGGCCAGCACCGACGTCGTGTCGGCCGCGTGGGTGAAGCCGGCGCGCTCGAAGTTCTTCCTCAGCCCGGCGTAGGCCATCGTCAGGTCGACCCGGGCGGTCCCGTTGTCCAGCGGGTACGCCTCGGCCACCGGGGCGCCGTGGGCGCGGGCGAAGTCGACCGCGCCGGCGATGAGGGCGTGCGAGATTCCCTTCTTGCGGTGGCCGGGGCGTACCCGTACGCACCACAGCGCCCACACCGGCAGGTCGTCGAGGTGGGGGATCTTGCGGTTGCGCGCGAAGGTCGTCTCCGCCCGCGGCGCCACCGCCGCCCACCCCACCGGCTCGTCCCCGTCGTAGGCGAGCACCCCGGGCGCCGGCTCGGCGGCGCACAGCCCGGCGGCGTACTCGCCGCGGGCGGGCCCGCGCAGCTCCTGGTTGAGCCGGGAGGGAATCCGGTAGCTCAGGCACCAGCAGACGCTGGCGTCCGGGGACTTCGGCCCGAGCACGGCCCGGACGTCCTCGAAGACCGAGGCGGGGCGGACATCGATGCTCATGCCACCGAGGATGCCATGCGGGGGCCGCCCGCCCGGGCGGCCCGGTACCGCCCGCCCTCACGCGTGCGTAAGCTCCCTGACCTGCTGCGCCGCGCCCTTGTCCAGCGCGCAGTGCACCAGCGCCGCCGTGAACCGCGGGAGCTGCGGCTCCCCGACGAGCCGGGCGAGCCGGGAGGGGTCCTCCGGCAGGCCCACCTTGCCGGCGCCCTGCACGACCTTGGCGTCGATGTACGGCGCGGCCTCCGGCCAGACGCCCTGGGCCTCGCGCAGGAAGATCGCCGCGCCCGCAGGGCCGAGGCCCGGGAATTGCTGGAGCAGGCTGCCCATCCGGGCGGTGTCGCCGTCCGCCTCGCGGCGCAGGCCGCGCAGGTCGCCGCCGTAGGTGTCCAGCAGCAGCCGGGCACCGTCGCCGAGCTGGGTCGCGGTGCTCTCGTCGTAGCGCCGGTAGCCGCCCTCGCCGAGGACGATGACCCGCCGCCGCCAGGTGGCGTCGGCCATCTGCTGCGGGCTGCCCATCCCGGCGTGGAACAGCGCGCGGGCGGCGCTGACGGCGACGCCCGCCCGGATCCGGGCACTGAGCAGGCTGGAGAGCACGAGCAGCCGGTAGAGGGGCTGCGGGGTGTTGCGGAGCCGGATACCCGCGTCCTCGGCGTACGTGGTCCCGTAGCCGTCCAGGAGGGCGTGCACCGTACGTTGCTGGTTCTGGGTCACCGTTCCGTCCTCCGGACTCCCCCGGTACCGCCGGCCGGGCGAGCCGCGGGACGCGGCGGCCCTCTGCAGGCAACTGTGCCATCGCGGCGCCGGGGCCGCAGGCCGGGCGGCTGCCGGCGGGCGGCCGATCTTGCGGGTGCCTCCGGGGTGTGCGACCGTGCGTGGCGCGCGTAGCCGAGCGGGTACGCGACGTGCGTACCCGAGAGAGGTGGCCGCCCGTGAAGTTCGGGGTGTCGACGTTCCTGACCGACGAGGGCATCGCGCCCGCGGTGCTCGGGCGGGCACTGGAGGAGCGCGGCTTCGACGCGCTGTTCGTCGCCGAGCACACCCACATCCCGGTCGACCGGCGCTCGCCCCTGCCGGCCGGCGGCGAGCTGCCGCGGAAGTACTACCGCACGCTCGATCCGTTCGTGGCCCTGGCGGCGGTGGCCCCGGTCACCAGGGACCTGCTACTGGGCACCGGCATCGCGCTGGTCGTGGAGCGGGACCCGATCGTCACCGCGAAGGAGGTCGCCACGCTCGACCTGGTCTCGGGCGGCCGGGTGGCCTTCGGCGTCGGCGCGGGCTGGAACCGCGAGGAGATGCGCAACCACGGCACGGAGCCGCGCACCCGCGGGCGGCTGCTGGACGAGCGGATGCGCGCGATGATCGCGCTGTGGACGCAGGACGAGGCGGAGTTCCACGGCGAGTTCGTCGACTTCGACCCGGTGTTCTGCTGGCCGAAGCCGGTACAGCGGCCGTATCCGCCGGTCTACGTGGGCGGGGGCGGCGAGCCGGCCTTCGAGCGGGTCGCCGCGTACGGCGCGACGTGGCTGCCGAGCCGGGTGCCGGCCGGGGAACTGGGCGGGCGGATGCGGCGGCTGCGGGAGGTGGCGGGCGACGCGCCGGTGGTGCCGTACTCCGCGTCGCACGAGCAGGCGGCCCTGGAGACGTACGCGGAGCTGGGTCTTGAGCGGGTGCTGCTGGACCTGCCGACGCTGCCGGAGGCGGAGTCGCTGCGGGCGCTGGACGAGCTGGCGGCGGCGGCCGCGGCGTACCGCTGACGCGGGCGCCACGGCCCCGAGCGGCTGCCGGGCGGCACGGCCGCGGGGTCAGCGGGTGAGCCAGGCGCCGAGGCGGGAGAGCCGGGGGATGTGCTCGCGGTAGTCGCGGCTGCTGCGGTCGAGTGCCTCCAGCAGGCGGGCGGAACGGTGCTCGGTGTCGAGTTCGTCGAGGATCCGGTTGACGTCGGCGAGGAGCGCGCCGTACAGGAACCAGTTCTCCTCGTCGCGCCCCACGGTCTCCAGGAGCAGCGACTCCACCCGGTCCCGTACGGCACGGGCCGCGGCAAGGTCCGCCTCCAGCCGGCCGGCCGCGGTCTCGGCGCTCTCGGAGACCTCGGTCGCGACCAGTTGGGCGAAGCTCACCAGCGCGTCGCCGAGGTAGCCGAAGAGGTCCTGCAGCGCCGCGCCCGCGTCGCGCGGGAACAGCGGCTCCCCCTTCCGCCGGGCCTGCGCGAGGTCCGACAGGCTCCGGGTGAGGACGCGCAGCACCACCGCGCAGATCTCCAGCGTGTCGAGACCGGTGCGCAGGACCACCCGGTGCATCAGGCCCTCGCTCACCCGGGGGTTGAGCCGCAGGCTGTCCTCTGCGCGGCGCAGCGAGGTGTCGACCTCGCCGACGAACTCGTCCAGCTCGCGCGCCGCGTGCAGCCGGTCGGCGGCGACCGACGGCGGGGTGACCTCGGTGAGCTGCTCCGTGCTGCGCAGCAGCAGGCGGCGTATGCGGCGGGCCAGATCCTCGATGGCGTCGCCGGCGCTCTCCACCCACACCGGGGGCGCCAGCACCAGGTTGAATGTGAGGCCCACGACGGCGCCGGTGAGGGTCTCCAGAATCCGGGTGAACGCCGTGTCCCCCACATGGGCTACGCCGAGGACGAGCATCGCGCTGATCGCGACCTCGGGCACGAACTCGTCCACCCGCACGATGCGCCCGGCGATCAGCGAGCTGAGGATGATCAGCCCGAGGCTCCACCAGCTCAGCCCGACCAGCGCGCTGAACCCGCTGGCGATCAGCACCCCGACCACGACGGCGGTGACCCGCCGGACGCCGGTGGTGAGGGTGGCGTAGAAGGTCACCTGGACGACGAGCAGCGCGGTCAGCGGCGCCGTGAGCGGCTTGCGGCCGTCGGTGAGCTGGAGGGCGACCACGTACGCGATGGTGGCGGCCATGGCGGCGCGCACCGTCTGCGCCACGGCGGGCGCGCGGAGCCGCTCGACGAGTCCGGCCAGGCGCGGGCGCCCGTTGAGGGCGTCGGCGGTGTACGACTTCAGCGCTCCTCCCGGTGGCGTCGCGCGCTGCGGGCGCCGCGGCGGTCCGCCGCGGCGCCGGTGATCAAGGCCAAGGTCTCACAGAGAGCGCCCCGGCCCGGCGCGCGAAGCCACCCCCTCGGGTCCGCGTAGGCCGAGGGGGTGGCGTGGGGGGGGCCGGCGGGGGTCAGCCGCCGTCGGTGAGGACCGGGGTCTGCCAGGTGCGCCACTCGGCGAGGTTGCCCGGCTTCTTCGGCGAGATCCGGAAGACGCCGGGGGCGCTGCCCGTACCGCGCAGGAACGTCGCGATGCTCTGCTGCAGCGGCCCGCGCCACTCGGCCCGGGAGGCGCAGTGGGTGCCGTCCTGCACATCGGACCAGTAGCTGATGTTCCGGCCCGCGCCGAGCGCCTTGTAGACCTCCGCCCCGCCGAGCGCCGCCACGCTGCCGGACCGCGCGCCGAGCCAGTCGACGTGCGGGTTCTCCATGAGGAAGAGCCCGCGGGGCGCGATCATGCCGACCATCTCGTGGGTGTCCACGGGCAGTTGTGCCGGGTTGCCGGTGTACGCGCCGAAGGCGTCGCCCAGCCACGGCTGCTCCGAGTACCCGCTGCTCAGCGGCTGCGCGCCGGTCTCCCGCGGCACGCTGCGGAGGGCGGGCGCGCCCGCGGTGCCCGACTCGATGGGCATGGTCAGCGCGATGCGCTGGTCGAACGCGCCGGCCACGAAGGCGCCCTTGCCGAACCGGGAGCAGCCGGTGACGCCGGTCGATCCCGCCCGCAGCACGCTGCCGTCGGACTGCTCGATGACGTCGATGATCCGGCTCACGCCCCAGGCCCAGGCCATGAGGAGCCCGGTGCTGCTGGAGGAGCCGTAGACGCTGTAGAACGCGCCCTGCTTGTTGCTGCGCGGGGTGCCCTCCCGGCCCACGGCGTACGGGTCGAAGTTGACGACGGCGGCGCCGGCGGCCTTGATGGCGGCGGTGTCCGCGCCGAAGCCGCCGTAGACGACGACCGAGGGGAACGGGCCGGTGCCGCTCGGCAGGTCGACGCGGGCGGAGAAGCTCGCGCTGCGGCCCTGGTCGGAGACGTTCACGGTGATCCCGGTCCGCGACACGCTGCCGGTGACGCTCGCGGGCCTGGCCGGCTTCTGGCCGTAGACGGTGCGCTCGGCCAGCTCCCTGATCTCGGCCCGGCGGCAGCGCCAGTCGGCGCCTGAGGTGACCCGGGTGCCGTCCAGCTTCGTGAAGGGGTCGGGCAGCAGGGCGTTCGCCTGGGTGGGCGGGCTGGGGACGGGGCAGTCGGCGCCGTCGTCCTCGACCCCGGGCGCCGCCTGGGCGACGGTCCCGATGCGGTCGGCGGCGGCCCCCGGCCGGGCGTCGAGGGTGCCGGCGAACATCGCCGCGGCGGCCACGACGGCGGCGGCCGCCCACGCGAGTGGTCGGGTCCTGGGGAGCGGGTGGAAGCGCATGGGGGGACCTCCAAGCCAGAGTGGGAGCGCTCCCATACGGTAGGAAGGGGTCCGCGGCGCGACAACAGTGGTTTCCAGCCACTTTCGCGATCGCATCCGAAACTTTCGCTACGGGAAGATCAGCCGCCGATCACCGCGCTCGACGGCACCCGGTCCGCCGGCACCGAGAACACCGCGACGTAGGGCTGCGGATCCCGGCACGCACCGCCCGCCGGCACCGGCCGCAGCCGCCGCGACGTGATCTCCAGCACCAGGTCGTCGCCGCACCCCCGCCCCGCGAAGGCGAAGCGCCGCGCAGGACCCGGCAGCTCCGAGTCGTACAGGCTCCCCAGCTCGCTCTCCAGCGCCGCGGTCGCCGCCGGCGGCAGCGGGCGTACGAAGGCGTCGAACTGGTCAGGCTGGCTGACCTCCGCCGCCCGCGGCGCGCGCCCCGCCGCGCCGTCGTCGAGCGGCGCGTAGGCGAGGAGTTCCGCCGGTCCCGGCGGGCCCGGCGGGGCGCCGCCGATCCTCGGGTCCGCGCCGACGTCCTTCTCCGGGACGGCGAAGACCGCGAGCACGTCCCACGGGCTGTCGCACGTCTCGTGCGTCTTCGTACCGGTCAGCCGCGCCGCGTAGCCGGTGTTCTCGTCGTACGTCAGCACCGCGCCCCCGGCGCTGGTGCAGCCGCTGCTCCAGCCCGTGGCGACCAGCGCCTCGGCGCCCAGGTCGCGGGCGAGCAGCTTCTCCCGCAGCGTGCCGCCGACGCTCTCCTGCGGATACCAGCCGGCGAACGCCCGCACGTCCGCCGGCGTCCGCAGCAGCGCGCGGACCGCCGCGAGCCCGTGCCCCTGCTCGAAGTGCACGGCCTCCGCCCCGGGCACCACCGTGCCGTCGGCGCCGTCGGGGCCGGAGACGCGTGCGCCGTCCGGGCCCGTCACCGCCCACCACACGCCACCCGCGAGCAGCGTGCCCACGACGATCGCCGCCGTGATCAACCACCCGCCGCTGCGCGGCCGTACACCTGCCGGATCCCCCGTCATGCCGTCCCCCCTCGTTCCCTCGTACGCCTCTCCGACGGCGCCCCGCCCCGCGCGGTTCCCCGGTTCCCCCGGGCGGGTATATGCGGAACCTCCGCGTCCTGCGGAGGCGTTGAGAGACTGACCGCGGCACCGCGGTCTTCGGTACGACGACCGGAACCGACGAGCCGGGCGCACGCCCGCAACCCGAGGTGGCATTTCAGTGTCGATGTTTGATCGGATCAAGGATCAGGCCAAGGGCCTTCAGCAGTCCCGGGGCGGAGGGCGGTCCGGGAGCCAGGGCTCGACGGGCTCGGGCGGTGGTTCCAAGGCCCAGCTCGTGAGCATGTTCAAGTCGCAGCTCAGCTCGATGAAGACGGAGCTGAAGAGCGGCGCGTACCGGGACGCGACCATGGCGGTCTGCGCGCTCGTGGCGGCCGCGGACGGACACGTGCACCCCGCCGAGCGGGAGCGCATGGAGTCGATGATCATGAGCAACGACGTGCTGCAGAACTTCCCGCCGGAGCAGTTGCGGCAGCGGTTCACCAAGCACCTCGACCGGCTCACGGTCGACTTCCAGTCGGGCAAGGCGGAGGCGCTGCAGGAGATCGCCAAGGCGAAGAAGAAGGCGGCGGAGGCGCGGGCGGTGATCCAGACCGGGTTCGTCATCGCCGGTGCCGACGGCTACATCGACCCGGCCGAGCAGCAGGTGCTCCGCGAGGCGTGCTCCGTGCTCGGGCTGCCGCCCACGGAGTTCGGTCTCTGAGGCCGGACGCCCGGTGGTTCGCGTGCCTCGTACGCCCCGGGGGCGTACGAGGCACGCGGCGCCTCAGGTCCCGGTGACGCGGGCCCGCCACAGGTCGCGCAGGGGCGCGATCTCGGCCATGTGGTGGATGAACTCCAGGTCGCCCGCCCACGGCACCTCGGCGTACGCGTTGGCGGCGTCGGAGGCGTACGGGTACCGCGAGAAGCCGACCGTGTCCCGGAGGGCCGGGGGCCCCTCAGCCGCGGTACGCCTCCAGCAGCCGCAGCCACACCTCGCTGATCGTCGGGTACGACGGGACGGCGTGCCACAGCCGGCTCACCGGCACCTCGCCGGCGACCGCGATGGTTGCCGAGTGGATCAGCTCCCCCACGCCGGGACCGACGAACGTGACGCCGCGCAGGATCTCCGCGTCCAGGTCGACGACCATGCGCGCCCGCCCGCGGTAGCCGTCCGCGTACAGTGAGGCGCCCGCGACCGAGCCCAGGGCGACGTCCACCGCGCGCACCCGGTGCCCGGCCCGTTCCGCCTCGGCCAGCGACATCCCGACGGCCGCGGCCTCGGGGTCGGTGAAGACGACCTGCGGGACGGCGCCGTGGTCGGCGGTCGCGGCGTGCGCGCCCCACGGGTCCGACTCCAGCAGCGGCACGCCCTGCGCGCGGGCGGCGATGGCCGCGCCCGCGATGCGCGCCTGGTACTTGCCCTGGTGGGTCAGCAGCGCGCGGTGGTTGACGTCCCCGACCGCGTACAGCCACTCGCTGCCCTCGACCCGCAGGCTGTCGTCCACCGCCAGCCAGGAGCCGGGCTCCAGGCCGACGTTCTCCAGGCCGAGGTCGTCGGTACGGGGCGCGCGGCCGGTGGCGAAGAGGATCTCGTCGGCCTCGATGGTGTCGCCGGCGTCGGTGGTCGCGAGGACGGTGCCGTTCTCGCGGACCACGGAGGTGACGGAGGTGCCGGTACGCACCTGGGCGCCGGCCTCGGTCAGCGCCTCGGTGACCAGCTCGCCGGCGAAGGGCTCCATGCGGTCCAGCAGGCCGCCGCCGCGGACGAGGACGGTGACCTGGGAGCCGAGCGCCTGCCAGGCGGTGGCCATCTCGACGCCCACCACGCCGCCGCCGACGACGATCAGCCGCCCGGGAACGACCGCCGAACTCGTGGCCTCCCGGCTGGTCCACGGCTTGACGTCGGCGACGCCCGGCAGCTTGGGCAGCAGGGCGCGGCTGCCGGTGCAGACGGCGACGGCGTGCCCGGCGGTCAGCGTACGGACCACGCCGTCGGCGTCGGTCACCGCCACGGTGCGCGGCCCGGCGAGGCGGCCCCGGCCGCGGTAGAGGTCGGCGCCGATGCCGTCGAGCCAGGCGACCTGGCCGTCGTCCTCCCAGTGGGAGGTGAACGCGTCCCGGCGGGCGAGGACCGCGGCCGCGTCGAGGTCGCCGGCCACCAGGCCGCTCAGCCCGGGGAGGCGGCGGGCGTCGGCGCGGGCGATCACCGGCCGCAGCAGGGCCTTGCTGGGCATGCAGGCCCAGTACGAGCACTCGCCGCCGACGAGTTCACTCTCGACGACCGCGGTGGACAGGCCGGCCGCGCGGGTGCGGTCCGCCACGTTCTCGCCCACGGGACCACCGCCGATGACCACCACGTCGTACGCAAAGGATTCCGTTTCCGTCATGGGGTCAGTGTGGCCGGTGGGTGCGCGGGGCCGGTAAAGCACCCCCGCGGGGTGTGTCGCCGGGCCGCGGGTACGCGCCGCGCGTACGGCGCCGTCAGTGGCCGTGCAGCAGGCGGGTCAGGAACTCGGCGGCGTCGGTGCTGGTGCTGGTGGCCGCGGCGAGATTGTCCAGCGCCAGCCGGTAGCGGTCGACCTCGCTGGGCTTGTCGATGCGTACGGTGCCGGAGAGCTGGTCCAGGCAGACCACGTCCGGCAGTTCGGGCTCGGCGAACCGCAGCATCGTCAGCGGCTGCGCCACCGCGGCCGTGCCGCCGGCCGCCAGCGGCACCACGTCCAGCGTGACCGTGGGGTGGTCGAGGTGCAGTCGGAGCAGGTGCTGCAACTGGCCCTCCATCACCCCCGGGGCGCCGACGGAGCGCCGCAGCGCCGCCTCGTCGAGCAGCACCCAGCAGCGCGGCGGGTCGGCGCGGGTCAGGGCCTGCTGGCGGCGTTCCAGCAGGTGCAGCCGGCGCTCCACCGTCTGCACCGGGTCGCGCGGGAAGCCGAGCTGGGTGATCGCGCGGGCGTACGCGGCCGTCTGCAGCAGGTCCGGGATGCGCTGGGACTGGTAGCTGCGGATGACGGTGGCGGCCTCCTCCAGACCGAGGTGGGTCTCCGCCTGACTGGGTATCAGGTCGCTGTACTCCTGCCACCAGCTCGGCGCGTTGGCGCCGCGGGTCAGCGCCGCGAACTCGTCGAGTTCGTCCTCGTCGGTGACACCGTAGAAGTCGAGCAGCGCCGCGATGTCGTAGTCCTTGCAGCCGCCCTGGCCCAGCTCCAGCCGGCACAGCTTGGCGACCGAGGCGCCGATCTGGCGGGCGGCGGCCTGCAACTGGATGCCGCGGTCCTGGCGGAGCCGGCGCAGCCGGGAGCCGAGGACGGACCTGCAGACGGGCCGGCCGCCGCGCTCGTGCTCACCGGCGAGCGTGATCCCGGGGTCGTGCACTGCCGCCATGGGCACCGTCATCGGTCCTCCGCAGGCATCGGTTCTCCGCGATGGCCCTTCGCCGTCGAGACTCACGCTACCCGCGGTAGCGTAACGCGCCACAGGGGGCAAAAGCGCACCTTGGCCCGATCTTTGCGAGCGGCGGACATGCCCGCGGCGGCAACGCGCCGCGGGCTACGGCTTCCGGCCGACCCCGCCCAGGACCGCCATCTCCACCGGGCTGCCGACCTCCACCGGCTCGGGCCGCCACAGCGGGCAGGACACCACGCCGGGCTCGACCAACTCCGTCCCGTCGAGGTAGCCGGCGATCTGCGCGGCGCTGCGCAGGTGGTACGGCACGGCGCCGGTGGCGTTGTAGCCGGCGATGGCGCGGCTGTACTTCTCATTGCCGTCGACGCCGTCCCGTATCGCCAGGTAACTGCCGGGCGGCAGCGGGTCCATCAGCCGCCGCACCACCGACCTGGCCTGCTCGTAGCCGTCGACGTGCGCCAGGATGCCCATGAGGATGACGGCGACCGGCCGGTCGAGGTCCAGGGTGCGCGCCGCGCCCGCGAGTATCGCCTCGGGGTCCTCGACGTCGGCGTCGATGTACGCGGTCGCGCCCTCGCGGGTGCTGGTGAGCAGGCCGCGGGCGTGCGCGAGGACGAGTTTGTCGTTGTCGACGTAGACGATGCGGGAGTCGGGGGCCGCGCGCTGGGCCACCTCGTGGGTGTTGTCCGCGGTGGGCAGCCCGGTGCCGATGTCGAGGAACTGCCGTACGCCCGCCTCCCTCGCGAGGTGGCCGACGACCCGGCGGAGGAACTGCCGCCCGCTGCGGGCGAGATCGACGATCTCCGGGAAGACCTGCTGGAACCGGGCGCTGGCGGTGCGGTCCGGCTCGTAGTTGTCCTTGCCGCCGATCCAGTAGTTGAAGATCCTCGCCGAGTGCGGCACGGAGGTGTCGACGACCACCCGTTGCCTGCCGTCGTTGAACGTTTCCTCTGTCATGGTCTCCACCGTCCGGGGTCGGGGGCGCGGCCCGGACAACGTAACCGAGGGGGAGCCCGCCGTCACCGCCGCCCGCGGACCCGCCCGCCCGCCGCGGTGGCCGGGCGGCCGGTCACGCCCCGTCGCCCGCGATGCTCCGGGACATCGCGAGGTGGCTCGCCAGCAGCCCGCCGTCCACCGGCAGGCTGACCCCGGTGATCCACGCCGCGTCGCGGGAGGCGAGGAACGCCACCGCCGCCGCGATGTCGTCCGGTTCGCCGACGCGGCCCAGCGGGTAGTGCTCCTCGACCCGGGCCAGGACCTCGGGCCGGTCGGCCCAGACGGCGGTGCGCACGGTGCCGGGCTCGACGAGGTTCACGCGCACGCCGCGCGCCGCGCTCTCCACGGCCAGGGTGCGGGTGAGGGAGACGAGCGCGGCCTTGGCGGCGCTGTACGCGTGCTCGCCGTAGTGGCGTTCGGCGTTGACCGAGCCGATGCTGACGATCGCGGCCCGGCCCGGGGCGGCGGCCAGCAGCGGCAGCGCCGCGCGGGCGCAGCGCGCGGCGCCGTGCAGGGTGACCTCGAAGTCCTCGTACCAGTCGGGCTCCTGCCAGTCCTCGAAGCGGGGCGGGTCGCGGTGGACGGCGTAGGCGTTGTTGACGAGGACGTGCAGCCCGCCGAAGGACTCCGCCGCGTACGCGACCGCCGCCCGGACCGCCGCGCCGTCCGTCACGTCGCAGGCGAGCGCCGCGGCCGTACCGCCGGCGGCGCGAATCGCGGCGGCAGCCCGCTCGGCGCGCTCGCCGTCCCGGTCGGTGACCAGCACGCCCGCGCCCTCCGCGGCGAAGCGGCGGGCGACCGCCTCGCCTATGCCCTGTCCGGCGCCCGTGACCAGCACTCCGTATCCCTCGAATCGCTCCATCGGACCAGGTTAGAAGGCCGGTCTGACACGGCCTCGCCGCGCGTGGCGGCGGGCCGGCAGCGGCGAGGACGGGCCGGTGAGTGCTGCGGTGGCCGAGGGCGGCGCGTGGTGCACGCGCACGACGCGGAGGTGGAACTGCAGGAGTTCACCCGCCTCGGCGTGTACGCCGTACCGGCCGCTCTGGGCGCCGCGGTGCTGGCACTGTGGGTCTCGCTGACCGTGACCGGAGGAGGGGTGACCCGTGGCCGTGGTGGTGTGGATCGTCGAGGGCACCTGGCCCGCCTGCGTGGCCGCCGCGGGCGCGCACGCGCCCGCGGCGGCGGAGGTCGTCCTGCTGCACGTCGCCCCCGCCGACGTGCCCGGCGCGGCGCACGGCGCGCTCGCCGGGCTGCTCGGCCGGGGCGGGCCCGCGCCCGGGCGGCCGGGGCACAAAGGCCCCGGCGGCGGCCCGGGCGAGCGGGTGGCGCGGCTCGCGGCCGCCTCCGCCCCCTCCCGGCCCGTAGGAGAGCCGGGTTACGCGTCCTCGCCGTAGAGGCGGGCGATGTCCTTCGAGTCGAGCCAGCCGCTGTACGCGGGCGACTGCGGCCAGCCCTCGGGCGAGTCCTGCCAGTCCTCCTGCCGCCCGTACGGCAGCACGTCGACGAGCGGGAAGGTGTGGCTCAACTGCTCGGTGCCGCGGCCGCTGGAGTGCCAGGTGCGGTAGACCGTGTCGCCGTCGCGCAGGAAGACGTTGAGCGCGAACCCGCCGCCCTTCGGGGCGTCGACGTCGGCGCCGAACGGGCTGTTGGCGGTGGAGTACCAGGTCATCTGGTTGCCGACGCGCTTCTTGTACGCCAGCGCCTGGTCGATCGGGCCCTGCGTGACGATGACGAACCGCGCGTCGTACGGGTCGAGGAAGCCGAACCGGGTGAACTGCGCGGTGTAGCTCGTACAGCCGCCGCACTGCCACTCCTTGTCCTCGAACCACATGTGGTTGTAGACGATGAGCTGCGACCTGCCGTCGAAGACGTCGACCAGCCGGACCGGCCCCTCCGCACCCTCCAGGGTGTAATCGGGCATCTCGACCATCGGCAGCCGGCGCCGCTGCGCGGCGATGGCGTCCAGCTCCCGGGTCGCGGCCTTCTCACGGACGCGCAGCGCGTCCAGCTCGCGCCGCCAGGTGCCGGTGTCGACGACGGGCGGCATTGCGTGGGCGGTCATGGTGCTCCTCCGGCGTTCAGGGATTGCTTATCCGTACGGTGAGACCGGCCGGCCCGGCGGAACTCATCGCTGGGCGCGATGGCACTCGGTCACGTACGGCATCTCACCCGGTCGCGCCACCGCGAGGAGCGCCCGCACCCGGTCCAGCAGCCGCTCGCGTACGGCGGGCGCCAGGGTGATCACGTAGCTGCGGGAGGCGACCATGTCGACGATCTCCGCGTCGGTCCTCGGGTGGCGCCAGCGGAAGTCCCGGCGCTCGACGGGCCCGAACGGCGCGCCGACGCGGTCGGTCTGGCGGTCCTCCGCGGGCGCCGGGGCGTACTCGCGCAGCAGCCGGCCCAGCTCCGCGACCCAGGGCACGGACTCGTCGCGGCTGTTCCACACCAGCGCGAGCCGGCCGCCGGGGCGCAGCAGCCGGGCGACCTCGGGGACGGCCCGTTCGGGATCGACCCAGTGCCACGCCTGGGCGCAGACGACGGTGTCGGCGCTCGCGTCGGGCAGGGGTATCGACTCGGCGGTGCCGGCGACGGCCCGTATGCCGGGCAGCACGCGGGCGAACTGCTCGCGCATGCCCGCGGAGGGCTCGACGGCGACGAGTTCGCGGCCGGGGGCGCGCAGGGCGCGGGTCAGCTTGCCGGTGCCGGCGCCCAGGTCGACGACGGCGCGGGCGGATTCCGGCACCAGCCAGGCGGTCGCCTCCGGCGGGTAGGGCGGACGGCCGCGCTCGTAGGCGCCGGCGGCGGCGCCGAAGGAGCCGGCCTGCCGGCTCCGCTCGCTCGGCTCCTGCTCGCGCAGCTCCTGGCGGTTCCGCTCCTGCCGGTTGCCGCCGTCGGCGTCACCGTGCTCGTTCGGTGAGGTCATCCCCGCATCGTGTCAGGCGTCCGCCGGGTGCGACCGGGCGGACAGCAGCCGGAGGGCGTCGGCGGACGCGGGGTCTTCCGGGGTGTAGACCTCCAGCCGGTGGTCCGGGCTGTCGGGCTGCAGCCAGACCTGGTAGCCGACGTCGAGCGCGCCGACGGTGGGGTGCCGCAGCCGCATCGTGCCCACGGTGCAGTCGGCGACGTCGCCCGCGGCCCACAGCTCCGCGAAGTCCGCGCTGCCCATGGCGAGTTCGCCGATCAGCTCGGCGAGGCGGGCGTCGGTGGGGTAGCGGCCCGCGGTCAGCCGCAGGTACGCGACGTGGATGCGGGCCAGCTCCGCCCAGTTGGCGTGCTGGTCCCGTGCAAGCGGGTCGAGGAAGAACATCCGCGGCACCGAAGGACGGCGGGCGGGGTCGCCGGGGGCGTCGAAGCCGACGTGCTCGGCGACGAGCGCGTGCCCGGTGCGGTTCCAGGCCAGCACGTCCCCGCGGCGGCCCAGCACGATGGCCGGCGTCGTCTCGGCCAGGGACGTCAGCAGCGCCAGCACCCGCGGGTGCGGCTCCTCGGGCGGCGGGCGGAGCAGCCGCGGCGCGACCGGGCGGCGGGCGAGGTTGTGCAGGTGGGCCGTCTCGGCCGGGTCCAGCCGCAGCACCCGGGCCAGCGCGTCGAGCACCTGCCGGGAGGCGGTGCCGGTCTGCCCCTGCTCCAGCCGCGTGTAGTACCCGGCGCTCACCCCGGCGAGCTGCGCCAGCTCCTCGCGGCGCAGGCCCGGCACCCGGCGGGCGGCGCCGTAGGTGCCGAGCCCGGCGGCGGCGGGCGTGACGCGGCCGCGGCGGGTCTTCAGATACGCCCCGAGGTTCTCCAGCTCCATGGTCCCGAGGCTACGTCGGGGCGGGCGCGGGTGCGGCGGCCCCGGGTATCCCTGCGGGGTGTACCCACGGTGCGGGGATGGCTGGCGGCCGCGCGCCGGAGCACCGTCGTGGCCATGGACGTACAGCGGACTCCTCCTCCTCCCGCCCCGGGCCCGCGGGCGTGGCTCGGCCTGCTCGTGGTGCTCGGCCCGGTGCTGCTCGTCGCGATGGACGGCTCGGTGCTGTTCCTGGCGATGACCTCGATCTCCGCGGAGCTGTCGCCGTCGGCGGACCAGGCGCTGTGGATACTCGACGGCTACGGGTTCGCGGTCGGCTCCCTGCTCGTCGCGTTCGGCGGCATCGGCGACCGGTACGGCAGGCTGCGGCTGCTGATGGCCGGGGCGGCGGTGTTCGGCGCCGCCTCGGCGGGCGCGGCGTTCGCGCCGTCCGCGGAGCTGCTGATCGCGTTCCGGGTGCTGATGGGCGTGGCCGGCGCCACGCTGCTGCCCTCCGCGCTCGCGGTGCTGAGCGAGCTGTTCGCCGACGCGCGGCGGCGCGCGCAGGCCATCGGGATCTTCGCGGCGGCCTTCGCCGCCGGCTTCGCGATCGGCCCGGTGGTGGGCGGGCAGTTGCTCGCGCACTTCTGGTGGGGCTCGGTGTTCCTGATCAACCTCCCGGTGGTCGCCCTGTTCCTGCTGCTGGCCCCGCGGCTGCTGCGCGAGGTACGCGCCGGCGGGCAGGGCTGCGTCGACGTGCCGAGTGTCGTGCTGTCCGCCGCGGGCATCCTGCTGGCCGTCTACGGGATCAAGCGCGCGGCGGCCCACGGTCCCGCGGTCGTGCCGCTGGTCGCGGCCGGCGTGGGCGTCGCCCTGCTGTGGTGGTTCGTACGCCGCCAACTGCGGCTCGCCCACCCGCTGATCGACCTCGGGCTCTTCCGCGACCGGGTGTTCGCGATCGCGGCGGTCACCGGGCTGCTGCCGCTGGCGGCGTGGTCGGCGGTGGCGTATCTGGGCGGCATCTACCTGCAGTCCGTGCGCGGGCTCGGCGTCTTCGACGCGGCCCTCGTGACGCTGCCCGGCGCGCTGGTGCTCACGGTCACCTGCGTCGTGACCCCGGCGGTTGTCGCGCGCACCGGCACCCGGGCGGCGCTGCTCACGTGCCACTTCGTCATCGCCGGCGGGCTGCTGCTGCTCCTGCCCACGGGGGTCTCGGGCGGCGCCGGCTGGTACGTCGCGGCCACCGTCGTCGCGGGGGTCGGCTACGGCATCTCGTTCAGCGTGGTCGCGGACACCGCCGTCGCCGCGGTGCCGCCGGAGCGCGCGGGTTCCGCCGGGGCGATCGCGGAGACGAGCAACGAGCTGGGCAACGCCCTCGGGATCGCGCTGCTCGGCTCGCTGGCGGCGCTGGTCTTCCGGCTGCGGGGGCCGGACCTGGCCGGGACGCTCACCGAGACGTTGCAGGCGCCGGGGGTCACGGCGGCGGCGGCCGGTCAGGCGGAGTCCGCGTTCGTCACGGGGCTGCACGCGGCCGCGCTGGTCGCGGCGCTGCTGCACGCGGCGCTCGGGGTGCTCACGCTGCGGCACCTGCCGCGCCGTCGCCGCCCCGCGCCGCCGCTGCCCGCGGCGCTTCGCTGAGCGGCGGCCGCAGGTGCGCGTACGCCCGGGCGGCGAGGGTGGTGGGCGTGGTGGTGAGCACGTCCCGCGGCTGCTCCGGGGTGAGGTCGCGGGTGCCGGCGGCCATGCCCCCGGCGGCCTCCACGGCGCGGCGCGTACGTCGTCGTCGCCGACCGCCTCCACCCGCACCGGGCGGCCCAGCGCCCCGGTCAGGATCGAGACGGTCCGGGACGCGGCGGCGGGCCCGGATCGCGGGGACGACTTGCAGCGGGCCGGGCACGAGCGCGACGAAGGCGGTGAGACGTGGCCGCCGCAGCCGCATCGCGTAGCCCGGCGCGAACGGGACGACGGCCCAGGCGGAGACCGGGAGCGCCCCCGGGAGCCCGGGCCCGTGGTCCCGCACGAGCAGATGGGGCAGCAGGGCGAGCAGCGCGGCCAGCGCGTAAGGACCGGCCGTCGCCGGGGGGACGTGCCGGGCGAGGGTGTGCACGGCGATCATGAAGACGGCGAGGATGGGGCCGTAGGCGTACCCGAGGAGGACGTAGGCGGCGGTGCATCCGGCCGCCACCGCGAACCGTGGGCCATCTGCGGCGTACGGCGAGCGCGAGCGCGGCGGTCGCGAACAGGGCGTACCCGCGGGCGTCGACGGCGACGTCCGCACGCTCCGGTCCGCCGGCGGCGTGCGTGCCGGCGAGCCCGGCCGTCGTGACGACGGCGGCCAGGGCGGCGTCGCCGAACTGCGCTCCGGTGATCCTCACGGGTGGCCAGCCTGGTGCCCGCGGGCCTGTGGCCGCGTCCTCCACGGGGAGACACCTTCGCTACTCGGGTCCGCGTACGCCCGGACGCCGGCGTACGCGCTCAGTCCCGCCCTCCCGTGCCCGGCGGGCGGCAGCGCCGGAGTTCGGGGGGTGCTTCGCCGGTGGTGAGTTCGGCGGCGATGAGGCGGCCCGCGGTGGGGGCGAGGGTGAGGGCCGCGTGCATGACGGCGACGTAGGCGGAGCGGTCCGGCGTCGCGTAGCCGATGAGCGGGCCGTGGGGCGGCATCGGCCGGCGGCCGAGGCGGTGGTCGAGCAGCCGGCACGAATCGGCGCCCCGGAAGGCGTCCTTGAGGTGGCGGAGGGCGTTCTCGGCGGTCTGGGCCAGCGCTGCCGGTGAAGAGTCGCCGGCATACGGGATCGTCATGAGGAGTTCGCCGTCGGTCACCTCGCGCACCTCGAACTCCGGTGTCGCCATGATGGTCTTGACCAGCCCCGGCGGCGCCGCGACCCGGACCCGGAAGGCCGGGGACTCCGGTACGGGCACCTCGGCGGGCAGCGCCGCGGACAGGGCGGTGACGCCAGTGCCGGCGGCGAGGACGACCGTCGTCGCGGGGTGGAATCCCGTCGCGGTACGCGCGCCGGTGACCCGGCCGGCCGCGGTCTCCAGCGCCGTCACCGCCGTGCCGAGGAGCACCGTCGCGCCGCGGACACGGGCGGCGGCGATCAGCGCGCGGGTCGTCGCCTCCGGGTCGAGACCCCCGTCGCCGGGGGTGTGGACGGCGTGCGGGGGCGGGTTGCGGAGGTGGGGCTCCAGCACCGCGATGTCGTCCCGTACGACCCGGTGCCTGCCCGGCACCGCGGGTGTGTCCCCCGCGGTCCGCTCACCGGTCCACGTCAGCGAGCCGGTCCAGCGGACCGCGTAGCCCGGCACCCCGGCTTCCAGCCGACGGTGGTCGGCGAGCACGGACCCGCGCAGGTCCTCGGCGCCGCCGGGCCAGTCGCCGGCGGTACCGCCGATCCAGGCGAAGGAGGCGCCGGTGACGCCCGCGGCCGGGGCCGCCTCCCGGTCGAGCAGCGTCACGCGCACCCCGAGGCACGCCAGGTGGTACGCCACGGAGGCACCCACGGCCCCCGCGCCGACGACAACGACACCGTTCCGCGGCGGAGTCGGGCTCCCGGACACCATGCGACCACCTCCCCGGCAGTGTCGCATCCGGGCCCGCAGCCGCCGGGCCGGCGGCCCGGTTCAGTCGGTCGCGACCGCCTTGCCCGCGCGCGGCTTCTTGGTGCCCTGGCGCGGCACCTCCGCATCGCCCCTGACGTCCGCGGCGAAGGCTTCGGCGCTCGCCTCTGCGGCGATGTCGCTGATGTCCTCGTTGATCTCGTGCGCCGCACGTTTCACATCGACCGCGAGTTTCACGGACGTCTTGATCGTGCCGCGGACGACCGGCCTGATCACTTTCTTGATAAGAGGCGCGGAAACCGCCCCGACCAAAAACACTGGAAGCACTGGGAGCATCGTCGGCACCCGCCCCTTCGAATTTCTTTCACGTTGCCAGGACTGCTAATTCAGAGACTAGCGGACGAAGCGGACTTGCCACCACCCTGACCTGCGGATCTTCACTCTTTCGAGTGCCGCGGAATTGAGACGATCTTCCGTATCGCGACGTGACCTATTGTTTCCCGTGTGAATGAACGAGAAAGCCGGGACGACGACCTTCTTTATTCTGCGGAACTACGGCATGCGGACGGCGAATACGTGCTCACCATCAACAACCACAGATGCGGCGAGATCGAGGTCTTTCCGGTGTCACGCAAGGCCGTGAAGAGAATCCCCTTCTATCTCTCCGCGCTGCGCGGAAAGCTCCCCTGAGCTCCGCTCAGACCCGCCGCTGCCGCACCACCCGCACACCCGCCCGGGCGCCTTCGAGCAGCGAGTGCGCCAGCACGCTGTAGAGGACGTCGTTCGGGCCGTCGGCGATCCGGAGCCCGCGGATGTCGCGGAGGCGCTTCTCCATCGGGGTGTGGCACGTGTACCCGTCGCTGCCGTGGAGTTGGAGCCCGAGGTCGACGGCGCGGTACGAGGCGTCCGTGGCCAGGGCCTTCGCCGCGGAGCAGGCCGCCACGTCGACGCCCTCGGCGTCCCGGTCGAGACCCTCGAGCAGCGAGAAGCACCAGGCGGTGGCCGCCTGCACCTCCGCCGCCGCGGTTCCGAGCCGGGAGGCCACGGACGGGATGCTCGCCAGCGACGAACGGCCGACGCTGCGCCGGCGGGTGCGCGCCATCGCCTCGTCGATCGCGGCACCCGCCGCGCCCAGGCAGACCAGCGCCATCATCAGCCGCCAGCCCGCGAAGTGCGCGTCGAAGATCCGGCGGCCGTCGCCCGGGGCGCCGAGCAGCAGGTCGCGCTCGACCCGTACGCCGTCGAGGTGCAGATGGCCCAGGCTCCAGCCGCGCAGGCCCAGCGGGGCGGCCGTCTGGGTGCGCACGCCGGGGGCGTCCATCGGCAGCCAGAGCGCCGACAGCGGCACCTCCCGCAGCATCGCGCGGGGACCGGCGTCGGCGCCCTCCGCGGTCAGGGCGGCGGCCAACTCGGGGGCGACCACCTTGCAGAAGACCACGAAGCCGACGGCCTCCTCCACCCGGCTCACCAGGCCCTTGGTGCCCGACAGCACCAGATGGTCGCCGTGGTCCGCCGCCACGGTGCGCAGGCCGCGCAGATCCGAGCCGGAGTGCGGCTCGCTGGAGGCGACGCCCGCCAACTCGCCGCGCCCGACCACCCGGTCGCGTACCGCAAGGGCGACGGAGGGCGGGCCGTAGCGCAGGGCCATCGCGCCGTGCCCCGAGCTGAAGACCTCGCGCGCGTCGCAGTCGCGCCGCCCGGCCAGGTACATCGCGAGCCCCTGCGCGACCCGCTCGAGACCCGCGGGCACGGCCGCGCAGGGGCCGCCGCCGGGCGCCCGGCCCGCGACGGCGCCCGGATTCCCGTCGCTGTCCCGCGCGGCCACGTCGAAGCCCGTCAGCCCGGCCCGGGCCGCGTGCCTGCGCAGGTCGAGCCAGGGCGGACGGGGCGCCTCTTCCGTGCCGGGCTCGGGCAGATGCCGGTCGAGGAAGTCCGTGACGCGGGCGGCGAAGTCCGCGAGCGTGGGGTGGCGGGCGAGGACGGCGCGGAGTTCCGGGGAGGGCGCGTACGGGCCGCCGGCGGGCGGGAGTTCGCGGGCGGAGCGGGCCGGTGCGGAGCCGGGCGGCGCGGAGGCGGCCGGCGCCGACCCGGTCGGCGGCGGTGTCATCGGCCACCGTCCCCGGCCTCGGCGAGGCTGCGCGGCCGCATGTCGGTCCACGTCCTCTCGACGTACTCCAAGCACGCCTGCCGGGTGTCCTCGGCGAGGACGACGCGCCAGCCCCGCGGTACGTCGGCGAAGGCCGGCCAGAGCGAATGCTCGCCCTCGTCGTTGACGAGCACCAGGAAACGGGCTTCGTCGTCCTCGAACGGATTGGTCGCGTGCGTCATTCCACGCTCCTGGTTCTCAACGGACGTTCATTGTCTCGGTTCAGCGGCATTTCTTGAGGCCCCGCGTGTCGTTACCACCTGAAGGAATGACCACCTGACTAGTCGAGCGCGGACCCGCCTGACTGGAGCTTCCACAGCGAGCTGTAGACGCCGCCGAGCGCGACCAGTTCGTCGTGCGTCCCGCGCTCCGGGACCACTCCCCCGGAGCCCATGACGTAGATGCGGTCCGCGCACTGGACGGTCGAGAGCCGGTGGGCGATGACGAGCATCGTGCGGTCGGCGCCGAAGACGGCGAGGGCCCGCTGGATGGTGGCCTCGGTCTCGTTGTCCACGGCGGACGTGGCCTCGTCGAGGATGACGACCGGCGGATCGCGCAGGACGGTGCGGGCCAGCGCGATCCGCTGGCGCTGCCCGCCGGAGAGCGCCGCGCCCCGCTCGCCGACCCGGGTGTCGTAGCCGTCGGGGAGTCCGTCGATGAACGTGTGCGCTCCCGCCGTGCGGGCGGCGGCGACGAGTTGGGCCTCGGTGGCGTGGAAGGTGCCGTAGCGGATGTTCTCCGCGATGGTCGCGTCGAAGAGGAACGGCTCCTGCGTGACGTACCCGATCGCCCGGCGCAGGTCGGGCAGGGCCAGGCTGCGCAAGTCGGCGCCGTCGAGCAGCACCTGCCCCCGCTCGGGGTGGCGGAAGCGCATGAGGAGCTTGGCGATCGTGGTCTTGCCCGCGCCTGTGGTGCCGACGAGGGCGGTGGTCCGGCCGGGCGGGATGATCAGCGAGGTGTCGCGCAGCACGGGTGCGCGGCCGGGGTAGGCGAAGGTCACCTTCCGCAGCTCGATCCGCCCGCGCGGGCTGCGCAGGGGCAGTTCCCGGCCAGCGGCGGCCGGGCCGCCGTCCCCGGCGGGCCCGTCGGGCTCCACGGGCAGCTCGTGCAGCCGCTCGATCCGCTCCAGGGCGGCCAGGGTGCGCTGGTAGTGGTCGGAGGCGCTGCCGACGCGGGAGAGCTTCAGCATGGCGATGCCCGGGAGCTCGATCAGCGGGCCGAACGCCGCGGTCGCCAGCTCGCCCCGCAGCACCGCCCGTCCGCCGAGCAGCACCGTGCCCACCAGCGCGGAGCCGCCGGCCAGCCGCAGGATCTGCGGCGGCAGCGCGGCGCTGCGCCCCGCGGACCTGTTGGCCTCGCTGCACCGGCCGTTCAGCTCGCCGATACGGGCGATCTCGTGCGCCTCCGTCGTGGCGGACTTGATGGTCGTGTGGGCGTGCAGGTTCTCGGTGACCCGGCTGTTGAGCTGCGCCCGGCGCTCGCCGCAGGCGGCGGTGTCGGCCACCGCGCGCTCGTGGAAGCGGAACGAGAGCCAGGCCACGAGCGGGATCGGCGCGAACGCGATCCAGGCGAGCTGCGGCGCGAGCAGCAGGAACATCGGGACGAGGAGCGCCAGCCCCGCGCCCATCTGCACGACGTCGTGCATGTTCGTACCGACGAACGTGCCGAGTTGGCCGATGTCCTCGGCCAGTACGGCGTTGACGCGGCTCACGCGCTCGTTCTCCAGGTCGGCCGGCGCCACGCTCTGCACGTGGGCGTAGGTACGGGTCCGCCAGTCGTCCTCGACGTCCTGGGCCACCCCGCGCCAGGCGACGCCGGCGGCGTAGCCGGTGCCCGCCATGACGGCGCAGGCGAGCGCGCCGGCGGCGGCGAGGGTGCCGAGTTGGGCGGAGATGCCGGCGATGCCGTACCGGGTGAGGGTGGCGCTCCCGCCACGCGCGACCAGCAGCACGATCGAGGGGGTGAGCGCGAAGAGCGCCATCTCCGCCAGGGTGGAGAGCGCGGAAAGCAGCGCGGCCATGCCGAACTTGCGCCGGTGCCGCCCGACGATGCGTCTCACGGCGTGCCGCTGCGGGCGCGCCCCGGCCGGCCCTTCGCGGGCCCGGTCGGTTCTGCGCCAGGCGCGCCGGACGACGACGCCCGTCGCCACGGCGGCCGCGCCGAGGGTGAGCAGGGGGCGCCTGAGGAGGCGCAGCAGCAGCGGCCCGCCGGCGAGCACCGCCGCTGCCGCACAGCCCAGACCCAGGATCCGGGGCAGCCGGCGCGCGGTCCCTTCGGACCCGCGCGGAGGGCGGGCTTCGGGGAGGTACGCGGGCGGGGCGGCGGGCTCGGTGCCCAGGCCGTTGGCGGCGGGCGTGTGCAGGGCCGTGAGCACGCGGTCGACCGCGAGGTGCAGCAGCCGGGCGGCGTCGCGGGGGGCGAGGGTGTGGTCGTGCCGCAGCAGCACCCGGCCGGTGACCGGGTTGACGCGTACGTCCTCGATGCCGGGGGCCTGCCGCAGCGACGCCTCCGCGACCCGGGCGAGTCCCGGTCTGCCGCGGAAGAGGCCGACTTCCCAGCGCTGCCGCCCGGGCAGGATCGAGCGCGGCCGGGGCGCGGCGCGGCCGTCGGTCCCGCTGCGGGCGCGCGGTGCCGCCACGGCCACGCCGTTGGCATGGGGGCCTGCGGCCAGGGTCGAGGTCATCGGAAGCAACCACCGGTTCTCTCATGCAGCGCGCCGCGGCGGCGGCGCGGACGGTCGGTCTCGTGCGGCAGGCGTGCGCTAGCGCTTCATGAAGGTCCAGTAGGCGTCGACGGCGGCCTCGCCGACCTCCGGGATCCCGACCCCGTACCGCCGCAGCAGCCCGATCGTCCTGCCGTTGTCGAACACCGGGTGGGCTCTCGGGACCGCCGTCCCGGCCAGGTCCTCCAGATACTCGCGGTACGGAGCGATCGGCAGCTCCCGGCCGCGTGCGCCCGCGGCGCGCAGGTGCCCCAGCCAGGAGGCGAGCGGGAGCGCCGCGGAGCGCGTCCCGTACAACCGCTCGTGCCCCGCCATGAAGGCGCCGGTGCCGGTGCGCCGCGGGTGGTGGAGGTGGTGGACGGCGCCCGGGCCGCCGTCGTCCCGCAGCACCAGTGCGACGACGGCGCGGGCGAGGACGTCGACGGGGAGCAGCGCCTCGTCGAGCGCGGGATCCACCGGGTGGCAGCCGAGTTCCGCACAGCTCACCAGGAGCCGGGAGAACATGTCGTCGCGGTTGACGGCGCCGGTCGCGGAGTGCGCCCAGATGCGGCCGAGGCGGTGGATGCCGCCGCTCGCGCCGCGGGCGAACGCCCGCTCCACCAGCCGGTCGGCGACCCACTTGCTCGCGGAGTAGCCCTTGCCGTACGGGTGTTGCTCGCCGCCGGTCGGAGACTCTTCGGTGACGGGTGCGGCACCGGCGCCGTACGCCCTGAACACCCCGAGGGTCGACAGGTGGTGGAACGCCTTCGGCCGTCCCTCCGCCGCAAGGCCCAGCAGGGTGCGGGTGCCCTCGACGTTCGCCGGCTTCAGCAGGGTGTACGGCGAGATGTGGTGGACGCGCGCGCCCGCGTGCACGATCGTGTCGACGCCGTCGCGCAGCCGGGCCCAGTGCTCCGGCCTGGCGCCGAGGTCGACGGATCCGAGGTCGCCGGGGATGGCGACGGTCCGCGGGTCGCCCGCCGCCGCGCCGAGGCCGTACGCCCGCAGCGCCGCGGCCAGCCGCTCGCGCGCCTCGGCGGCGGTGCCCGCCCGGACGAGGCAGTGCACCCGGGCCGTCGTGGCCCGCAGCAACTCCGCGAGCAGGAAGGCTCCGACGAAGCCCGTGGCGCCCGTCAGCAGCACCTCGCGGGGACCGCCGGCCGGCGGCGGGGCGGCGGTGAACCGCAGCGCGGGGCTGAGCTTCGCCTCGGGGTCCGGCACCCAGGAGGGCGCGGCCCGCGGTCCTCCGGCGCTGAGCTGCCGGGCGAGTCCGGCCGGGGTGGGGGCCTCCAGGAGGGCGGCGAGGCCGAAGGGGACGGCGAGCCGTTCGCCGATGCGGGCGGCGAGCCGGGTGGCGAGCAGCGAGTGGCCGCCGAGCGCGAAGAAGTCGTCGTCGACGCCGACCTCCGGCAGCTCCAGCGTTTCGGCGAACAGCTCGCAGAGGGCCTTCTCGTACGGGGTGCGCGGGGCCCGCCCGGTGCGGGTGGCGCCGGTGGGGCCCGGGTCCGGCAGGGAGCGGCGGTCGAGTTTGCCGTTGGGCGTCAGCGGCAGCGCGGGCAGCGCCACGATCGCGGCCGGTACGGCGTGGGCGGGCAGCCGGGCGCGGAGGAAGGCGCGCAGCGCCGCCGCGTCGGGGTCGCCGGCGGCGGGCACCGCGTAGCCGAGGAGCCGGGTGTCGCCGCGGTGGTCCGCGCGCGCGACGACCGCGGCGTGGGCAACCTCGGGGTGGGCGGCGAGGGCGGCTTCGACCTCGCCGGGTTCGACGCGGTGGCCGCGGATCTTGACCTGGTCGTCGGCGCGCCCGGCGAATGCGAGCCGGCCGTCGCGGTGGGGGCGGGCGAGGTCGCCGGTGCGGTACATCCGCGCGCCAGGCGGGCCGTACGGGTCGGCCACGAACCGCAGGGCGGTCTCGCCGGGGCGGCGCAGGTAGCCACGCGCCAGGCCGGCCCCGGCGACGTACAGCTCGCCGGTCACGCCGGGCGGCACCGGCCGCAGCGCGGCGTCCAGGACGTACGCGCGGGCGCCGGGGACGGGGCGGCCGAGGACGGGCGTGCCGGTGCCGTCGAGCCGCGCCTGCACGCAGTCGACGGTGCATTCGGTGGGCCCGTACATGTTGTGCGCGGTCAGCCCGGGGACCGCGCGCAGCTCGCGCCACAGCTCCGGTGGCAGCGCCTCACCGCCGAGGACGGCGAGGGCGGGGCGGTGGTGCCCGTCCGCGAACAGGCCGCGGTCGCAGAGGACCTGCATGTACGAGGGCGTGACGTCGACGCTGTCGATGCGCCGTTCCGCCAGCCACGCCACGAAGCGGTCCGCGTCCGTCCACGTGCCCTCGTCCGGCACGTGCAGCTCGTGGCCGCCGGCGAGGGCCGCGAGCTGCCCCCAGGAGGCGTCGAAGGACACCGAGGCGGTCAGCGCCACCCGCAGCGGCCGGCCGCCGGCGCGCCTCGCCGCCGGGCCGAAGACCTGCTCCCGGTACCGCTCCGCGACGGCGGCGACGCTCGCGTGTCGCGCGACGACGCCCTTGGGCGCGCCGGTCGAGCCGGAGGTGTAGATGACGTAGGCGGGGTGGCCGGGCCGCGGTCCCCGCGCGGGTTCCGTGCCGGGCGGGGCCGCCGGTTCTGCCGCCTGCGCCGGGTCGTCGAGCAGCAGCCGCGGGACGCCGGCGCCGAGGGTCCCGGCGGCGGCGGTGGCGGTGTCCGTGAGCAGCAGCACGGGGCGGGCATCGGCGACCATGGCGGCCAGCCGCGGGGCCGGGTAACCGGGGTCGAGGGGCAAGTAGGCGGCGCCGGCCCTGAGGACCGCGAGCAGGGCCACGACGAGGTCGGCGGAGCGGGGCAGGGCGACGGCGACGACGTCCTCGGGGCCGGCGCCGCGGGCGGCGAGGGCGTGCGCGAGCCGGCCGGCGCGGGCGTCGAGTTGGGCGTACGTCAGCTTCGTACCGGCCGCCGCGACGGCGACCGCGCCGGGGGTGGCGCGTACCTGCGCGGCGAACAGTCCGGTCAGCGTGCGCGCGGGGGCCGACTCACCGTCGCCGTCCGCGTCCGCGTTGCCGACGAGGAGACGGCGCTCGGCGCCGGACAGCACGTCGATGCGGCTGATCGGCAGCCCGGGTTCGGCCGCGGCCGCCCGCAGCAGGCGCACCCAGCGGTCGGCGAACTCCTGCACGGTGGCGCGGTCGAAGAGGTCGGTGGCGTAGTCGAGGGTGCCGGTCAGGCCGAGGGGTTCGCCCGTCGCGGAGCGCTGTTCGCCGATGCCGATGTCCAGGTCGAACTTCGCGGTCCGCGTGGGCACCCGGATCCGGGAGGCGCGCAGCCCGGGGAGCGTGAACTCCGCGGTCTCGTCGGCGTCGACGGACAGCGCGACCTGGAACAGCGGGTGCCGGCCCGGGGACCGGGGCGGGCCCAGCGCTTCGACGAGCCGCTCGAAGGGCACGTCCTGGTGGGCGTACGCGGCCAGCGCGGTGTCCCGTACCCGCTCCAGCAGCTCCGCGAAGGCGGGGTCGCCCGAGGTGTCGGTGCGCAGCACCAGCGTGTTGACGAAGAAGCCCACCAGGTCGTCCAGCGCCTCGTCGCTGCGGCCGGCGATCACGCTGCCGACCGGCAGGTCGGTGCCCGCGCCGAGCTTCGTGAGCAGGGCCGCGAGGCCCGCGTGCAGCACCATGAACAGGCTGGCGCCCGAGCGGCTGCCCACGTCCGCGAGCGCCGCGTGCAGTTCGGCGTCGATGTGCAGCCGGACCCGGCCGCCCGCGTACGAGGCGACGGCGGGCCGGGCCCTGTCGCGGGGCAGCGCGATCTCGTCGGGCAGATCGGCGAGCGCCGCCGTCCAGTGGGCGAGCTGGCGGTGCAGCAGGCCGTCCGGGTCCTCGGGGGCGCCGAGGAGGCGGCGCTGCCAGCGGGTGTAGTCGGTGTAACGGACCGGCAGCGGCGCCCAGTCGGGCTCCCGGCCGCGCAGACGGGCGGCGTACGCAGTCGCCAGATCGCGGGTGAGCGGGGTCATGGACCAGCCGTCGGCGGCGATGTGGTGGACGACGAGGCACAGGACGGACTCGGCGGGGCCGAGCACGAACAGCTCGGCGCGCAGCGGCGGTTCGACGGCCAGGTCGAAGGCGTAGCGTACGGCCTCCGCCAGCTTCCGCCGCAGCTCCGCCGCGCCGGCCACCTCGGTGACGGGCAGCGCGGGCCGGGCCGCGGCGGCGCCGAGGATCCGCTGCCGCGGCCCGGCGCCGGAGTCGGCGGTGCCGCCGGTGTCGGGGAAGACGGTGCGCAGGCACTCGTGCCGGGCCACGACGTCGCCCAGCGCCCGCTCCAGCGCGTCCGGGTCGAGCTCGCCGGTGAACCGCTGCACGAGGGGGATGTTGTACGTGGCTGCCGGGCCCTCGGCGCGGTGCAGGAACCACAGCCGCTGCTGCGCGTACGAGAGCGGCACCGCCCCGGCTGCGGGCCGCGGGTCCGCGGTGAGCGCGGGCCTGGCCGGGGCCGCGCCGTCGAGCCGGGCGCCCAGCCGGGCGGGGGTCGGTGCCTCGAACAGCGCGCTGAGCGCGAGGTCGGCGCCGAGGGCGGTGCGGATCCTGGCGACCAGGCGGATCGCCTGCAGCGAGTGCCCGCCCGCGGCGAAGAAGTCGGTGTCCGCGCCGACCCGCGGCACCCCGAGCACGTCGGCGAACAGCTCGCACATCAGCCGCTCGCGCGGGGTGCGCGGCGCCGCGCCCGCGGCCTCGCCGGGGTCCTGCCCGGGGGCGGGCAGGGCGTCACGGTCGATCTTCCCGTTGGCGTTCAGCGGCAGGTCGCCGAGCATGACGAACGCCGCCGGCACCATGAAGGCGGGCAGCCGGGCGCGCAGGCGCGCGCGCAGCACCGGTGCGCTGAGGCCGTCCTCGGCGGCCACGACGTACGCGACGAGCCGCAGTTCGCCGGCCGGCGGGTCGCGGCGGGCGAGGACCGCGGCCCGGGCGACGCCGGGGCAGGCGAGCAGCGCCGCCTCGACCTCCTCCTGCTCGATGCGGAAGCCGCGGATCTTGACCTGGCGGTCGGCGCGGCCGACGTAGTCCACCTGCCCGTCGGCGCGCCAGCGCACCACGTCCCCGGTCCGGTACATCCGGGTGCCGGGCGGGCCGTACGGGTCGGCCACGAAGCGCAGGGCCGTCAGCCCCGGCCGGCGCAGATAGCCGCGGGCCAGGGACACGCCCGCGACGTACAACTCGCCGGCGGCGCCCACGGGTACGGGCTGCAGCGCGCCGTCGAGGACGTAGAGGCGGGTGCCCGAGTGCGGCCGGCCGATCGGCGGGGCGGTGCCGTCGGGCGGGAGGGGGCGGCTGGTGGTCACGATCGCGGTGGTCTCGGTCGGTCCGTAGACGTTCACGAGCCGCCGGCCCGGAGCCCAGCGTGCGACCAGCCCCGGCGGCACCGGCTCGCCGCCGACGGCGAGCGTCGTCACGGGGCTGTCCTGCGCGGCGACCGCCGCGAGCGCGGAGGGGGGCGCGAAGGCGTGGGTGACGCCGAAGCCGGGTTCCGTGAGGACGGCCAGCGGGTCGTCCCCGGGGGCGAGGACGAGCGTGGCGCCGGTGAGGAGGGCGACGCACATCTCCCAGGTGCAGGCGTCGAAGCTGGGCGACGCCGACTGCGGCAAGCGGCTGCCGGGGGTGATCCGCAGCCGCTCGGTGTGGAACGCCACGAGGGACGCGATGCCCGTGTGCGGCACCACGACGCCCTTGGGTCGCCCGGTGGAGCCGGAGGTGTAGATCACGTACGCCGGGCGGCGGGGGTCGACGGCGACGCCCGGGTCGCCGTCGGGCTGCCCGGCGGCCAGTTCGGCGAGGGTGCGGGGGTCGTCCAGGACCAGCGCGGGGCGGGCGTCGGCGAGCATGAACTCCCGCCGCGCGGCCGGGTATACGGGGTCGACCGGCAGATAGGCGGCACCGGCCTTCAGCACGGCGAGTTCGGCGACGACGAGGTCCACCGAGCGCGGCAGCACGAGCGCGACGATGTCCTCCGGCCCGATCGCGCGGGCCGCCAGCGCGTGCGCGAGCCGGTTGGCTCGGGCGTTCAGCTCCGCGTACGACAGGGCGGTGCCGTCGGACTCCAGCGCGGGTGCCTCCGGCGTCCGGCGCACCTGTGCCTCGAAGAGCGCCGCGACCGACGCGGCGGGCGCCGCGGCCGCGGCGGCGTCGCCGAGCGCGAGCAACTGCCGCCGCTCGGCGGTGGGCACCGCGTCGAGCCGCCCGACGGGAAGGTCCGGGTCGGCGTCGGCGAGATGTGCCACGGCGTCCAGCAGCCGCCGCTGGGTGTCGGCCAGTTCCGCCGTGCCGTGCACACCCGGCGGGGCGTGCAGCCGCATGTGCGGGCCGGTGCCGTCCCGGCGGTCCCACACCATGATCATGAGGTTGGCGGCCAGCGGGAACGACAGGTTGTGGGCGGTGCAGCGGTGGCCGGCGAAGGAGATGTCGTAGTCGAAGCCGATGAGGTTGACCATCGGCCCGTACGCCGTGCCGGGACCGCGGGACAGGCCGAGGTCGCGGTGCAGGTCCTCGGCGCGGTAGCGCTGGTGCTCGACGGCTTCCCGCATGCGCGCGTCGACCTGGGCGAGGAGGTCCCGCAGCGGCATGCCGGGACGTACGGTCAGGCGCACCGGAAGGCTGTTGGCCAGCATCCCCGGGGTGGTGCGGGAGGCCGGTCCGGTCCGGCCCGCGACGGTCAGGCCGACGACGACGTCCCGGGCGCCGGTGCGGCGGTGCTCGTACAGCGCGACGGCGGCGAACACCAGCCGGAAGCGGGAGATCCCGGCGCGCCGGGCCGCGGCACGCAGCGCCTCCGGGCGCAGCAGCGGCAGCAACGGGGTGCACGGCACGGCCGGATGCGCGGAATCCGCGGCGGCCCGCCCCTCCGCCGGGGACGCCCCGGGCGCCGGGCGCGGCTGCGGCAGCCGCGCGGCCGCGTCGTTCCCGGCGCCCGCGTCGGCGCGGGTCCAGCCGGCCAACTGCCGGGTCCAGTACTCCCGGTCCGCGGCCCGGCCCGCCGATTCCTGGTACGCGCGGTCGGCCCGGACCAGCGCCGCCAGCGGACCGAAGGGCGAGGGGTCCGGTTCCCCGCCGCGTACGAGAGCCGTGTAGACCTCGGCGACCCGGCGGGCCACCAGCGCGTAGCCGAACGCGTCGACCGCGGCGTGGTGGTACGTGTGATACCACCAGAACCGGTCGGGAGCGAGCTTGAGCAGCGCGAAGCTGAAGAGCGGCCCCGCGGCCAGGTCCATGGGCCGGGCCAGGTCGTTGCGGACCCACGCCCGCCCGGCCGCCTCGGGGTCGGGTGTGCCGCTCAGGTCCACGAAGGCGAGCTTCCACGGCGGTTCGTGCTCCAGCACCTGTACGGGACCGTCCGCTCCCGGCACCAGCCGTACGCGCAACGCGTCGGCCTCGCCGACGACCCGGCGGAGCGCCGCCTCGAACAGGTCCGGCCGCACCGGCCCGTCGATCGCCAGGTACTCGCCGAGCCGCAGGGCGGACCCCTGGCGCGGGGAGTGCTGCTCGGCGAGCCACACCTCCCGCTGCCCCGCGGTCACCGGCAGGGTGCCGGGTGCGTCGGCCGGCCGGTCGCGGCGCGGTGCGCCGACGCCGCCGTGCGCTGCGGGGACCTGGCTACGGGACAACGATGTACCTCCTGCTGGTGCCGGCAATCTCTGCTGGAGAACGGTGGCTTGGGGCACTCCGGCCCCGGGGGAGGAAGATGTGGATCATCGTGCCAGCGGGTGCGGGATATTCCTGCATCCGGCCCCACATAGCACTCGAAGGAGTGATCTGCGGTCCGATAGGCGGATATCGGTTGATCGCAGAACGTCCGGCCACCGGCCCGGCCGGGCCCGCCGCACCGCGCGTCCGCCTCCCCGTCCGGGGGGCGAACCGGTGTGTCAGTGCCCGCTGTTAGCCTCCGGCAATGACCTTAGGGGCCCTGGAAAGAACACTGCGGGAGCGCCCGGACGACCTGGCGTCCTGGCTGGTCTACGGCGACCGGCTGGAGGAGCGCGGCGACCCCCGCGCGGAGCTGATCCGGCTGGCCGAGCGGCGGGCGCGCGTCGCTCCTGGCAGCGGCCGGAAGGCGGTCGAGCGGGAGATCGACGCGCTGGTGGCGGAGCACCGCGAGAGCTGGGACGCGGAGCTGCCGGAGGGGGTCAGCGCCCGGGAGCGGCGGCACGGGTTCGCCACGGCGATCGCCGTCGGCTGGGACGACGACGCGCCCATGCTGATCGAACAGGCCCTGCGTGCGGCGCCGTTCGCGACCGCGCTGAAGATCGTGCCGCCGGACACCGACCCGGCGGAGTTCGGCTACTGGGACGACGACACCGACGAGGACGGCGAGCCGCTGCCGTCGGCCGACGTGGAGGCGGGCACGCTCGCGACGCTCGACCTGGCCCCGTTCACCTCCGTGGACCTGTCCTATCTCCGCGTCGGCGCGCTGGGCGCCAAGGCGCTGGCGGTGTCCTCGTACTTCCGCAGCGAGGCGGCCGGGGACCGGACCCTCGCGGCGCCGGCGGCGCCCGGCCGGATCGAGGCGCTCGACCTGCGGTACTGCCACGTCGGGGACAGCGGCCTGGCCGCGCTCGCGGCCAATCCCTTCTTCACCGGCGTCCGCCGCCTGCGCCTCCAGCACAACGCGCTCACCGCGAAGGGGGTGCGGGCCCTGCACGCCTTCACAGAGCTCACCGAACTCGACCTGCGTTACAACGAGATCGGCGAGGAGGGCACCCAGGCGCTGCTCGCGGCGCCGCTCCTCGGCTCGCTCACCCGGCTGCTGCTCTACGCCGCAGACGTCGGCGAAGCCGGCGCGCGCCGGCTCGCCGCCGCGTCCCCACTCCCGCCCGTACTGCGCAGTTATTGGAGGAGCGTGTGAGCACCGAGCTCCGCGACCGGTTCTTCGCCCTGTCGACCGCCGCCGGGCAGGCGTCCGCGGAGGAGGTCGACCGGTATCGCGCGCTGGTCGACGCCACCGACGCCGAGCCCACCGCCGTGCTCGACGGGCTGGCGGTCTCCTGGCATCCGACGGCCCGGTTCAAGGCGGTCCGCTTCGTCGACGCCGAGCGCATCGACGCGGGCGTGCGCGACCTGTTCGCGCGGCCCAGCGAGGCGGCGCCGTATCTGGCCGCCGTCTTTGCGGACCCGCGGGAGATGTCGTTCCGTACGTACGAGAACATCCTGCCGCTCGACCGGCTCTTCGCCGACGCCGGGCTGGAGTTCGAGCTGACGGACCGCACGGAGTTCGCCAAGGGGGCGTACTCCTTCTCGATCGGGCTGCCCGCGGCGGCGCGGGCGCGGCTGGAGGGCCTGGACGGCCTCGACCTCTACGTGCCGCCGCTCAACCGCGGCTCCCGCGGCGGCGACCGCTTCATCTTCCACTCGGCCCTGCTCGCCGAGGCCCTGACCAAGGCGGTGGCGGGAGCCATGCCCCGGGCCCGGCTCGACGGCTTCGCACACGTCAACCCCGTCTTCCGGTGCAACCGTTTCGAGCCGGACGACGCCAACTTCCACCGCCACCGCGACACCCCGTACTACGACCGGTCGCGCGGGCACGTCTCCCGCTACACCGTCCTGCTGTACCTCACCGGCGGCACGGGCAGCCCCGCCCTGGACCTGACCGGCGGCGCCGGGCTCACCGACATCGCCCCCTTCACCTGCGTGATCTTCGACCAGCGGTACGAGCACGAAGGCGCCCCGTACCGCGAAGGGCGCAAGGTCTTCCTCCGCACGGAGCTGGTCTTCACCGAACCGGACGCCGCGCACGACCCGGAGATCGGCGCCCTGTTCGCCAAGGCGTGCTACCTGACCGGCGAGAGCGTCTTCGCGCCCGAGCTCGCCCGGTACGCCGACGACTACTACAACCGGGTCGCCGCGGCGCACTGGAGCGGCGACCTCGGCGCGGGAGCGGCCGGCGAGCCGTTCCTGCACAAGCGGTTCCGCGGGCTGGACTTCGTGGCCAACGGGCACGACTTCTGGTTCCCCTTGTCCGGCGGGCTGTCGCCGGCCGCGTGCGCCGCGATCACGCTGCTGGACTACTTCAACTGCAAGGTCGGCGACAAGGCGTTCCGCGCGGCGTGCGAGACGACGGTGGTGGAGGCCGAGGGCACCGACTGGATACCGGCGTTCCTGGAGGAGAGCGGCGGCACGTCCCCCCTCGGGCCGTTCGACAAGAGCATGCTGTTCCCGGAGCCCGAGGAGCCCGCCACCGACGACATGCCCGACTGCGCGTGCGGCATCTGCGACGGCGGCCTCCTCGGACCGCACTTCGACACCTCGCGCAACGCCGACGTCATCGGGCACTACGTGCAGGCGCAGGACGCCGCCAAGGCGGAGGTGCTGCCCGCGCCGGTGATGATGCTCGGCGAGGACGTGGTGCTCGACCCGGACCGGTTCGTCGTCGAGGGCAACCGTATCCACGTGCTGGGCAGCAAGGCGCCGGAGCCGGTCAACTTCGCGTCCTGCCAGGGCGGTCCGCCGGTGCCTCCGGCGAAGGACTTCGTCACCACCGCGGCGACCGTGGACGTGGCGCACTTCCTGGTGCCGCCGATCCTCTTCACCGAGCACGACGGCCTCTTCCACCTGAAGTTCGACTTCTTCCGCAACTCCTGGACGGTGGACCACGAGCAGTCCACCGTCGCGGTCCCGATGGTCCGCCCGTTCGGCGAGGACGACATCGACGAGAACTGGGAGGACCACTACTACGACGACGAGGACGAAGAGGAGGGCGAAGAGGAGGAGGAAGGGGAGGAAGAGGACAAGGAGTAGGCGGGGGCGGCGGCGAGTTCGCCCATGCGGGCCAGGGCGGAGATCCAGAAGCGCTGGCGCGCCTGCGCCTGGCCCACGAGGTAGGTGGCGCGCAGCTTGGGCGGCAGGTGCGGCAGCAGCCGCGCCACCACGTCGAGGTGCCGTTCGAGCTGCGACACCTCCGCGTTGGAGAACACCTGGTGCACCAGGTCGGTGTCGTTGGTGCCCTCCGCGGACGTCTCGACGGCCGCCGCCAGCCGGGCCTGCCAGCCCGCCAGGTCGGCGGCCAGCTCCGCCAGCCCGGTCTGCGGCCGCTCCGCGAGCCGCGCTTCGAGGCCGGACAGCGGCACCGGCGCGTACTCGCCGTCGCCGAGGTAGATCAGCCCCTGCTCCAGCGGGATGTCGGCGCGGTGCAGCTTGATCAGCCGCTCCAGGGTGCGCTTGGTGACCCAGTCGCGGCCCTCGTCGTCGATGTCGTTGTTCCACCATTCGAGGACGGTCTCGGCGGTCTCGCCGTAGGTCGAGATCAGCCACTCGTTGGCCGGGATGTCCTCAGGACGCACCTCGTAGCTGACCGTGAACCGGCTGGCCTGGGCCACGTTGTTGCTGCTGACCAGCATCTTGCGGCCCAGGTGGTACGGCGGGTTCTGGAGCGCCACCTGGGCGCGCAGCCCGGGCAGTGCGCGGCCCGCGAGGGTCCACTCCTGGGTGATCTCCATCAGCTTCGCGTACGTCGCCTTGTCCTTGGGCCGGTTGTACTCGTCCCAGATGAGCATCTTCGGCTCCGGGTCGAGCAACGACCTGGCGAGCATCGCCTCCAGCGCGCCGTCCGCGGTCGGCACCGGTACGCACAGGTCCTCGACGTTGGTCACCGGCAGCGAGAAGTACACCGGTTCGCGGCCGGTCTCGTCCCGGGCGACCTGCTTGGCGATCTCCGTCTTGCCGCAGCCGGGCGGCCCTTGGAGCAGTACCGCCCAGCGGTGCGCCGCGGCGGCCCTGAGGATGCGGCGGACCGGGTCGGTCAGCGTGGCGGGGTTGGCCGCGCCGACCGCCGCCGCGATGGCGTCGAGCACTTCCTCCGTACGGTCCCGGCCCGGCGCGCCGCCGGCACCCTCGGCCCCGGTCTCGACCAGCGCCAGCCGGCGGCCGTTGTGCAGCGGCAGCCCCCAGGCCAGCGGGAAGCCGGCGCGGGCGCAGTCGAGTACGTGCTGGAGGGTGCGCGGCGAGAGCAGGCCGCGCAGGTGCGGGTCGAGGGCGGCCCACTGCCGGAACACCTCCCGCAGGTCCCAGTCGGGGAACCGGGCGGCCAGCGCGTACCGCCACGCGGTGTCGTTGGCGGACAGCCGGAGGGTCACCATCCGGTCCAGGATCGCCAGGTCGGAGCGGCGCACGCTGGTCTCGGCCAGCGACTCGTTGTCGGTGAGGAACACCCCGACGCAGCCCAGCTCGCGCAGGTCGTACTCGCCGAGGGTCCAGTTGCAGGCCATCTGCATGAGCTGGCTTTGGACCGTGTTGCCCGCCTGGAGGGAGTCGTCGACGAGGAGGACGAACGGCGTGCCGGGGGTGAGCTGGCGCATCACGAGCTGGCGCAGGGCGAGTTCGCCGCTGCGCTCGTCGCGTACGGGGGCGTTGATCAGCAGGTCGTCCGGGGCGAGGTTGGCCGCGGGCAGGACCACCAGGCCGGTGCCGGGGTAGCGCTTCGGCACGTACGAGACGAAGGTGGACGTCTTGCCGATGCCGTGCTCGCCGAAGATCTGCCCGGTCTGGCCGGTGGCGATCATCGCGTCGATGAACTTCTCCAGCTTGGCGGTCGGCCCCTCCTGCGGCGGGTCGGGATAGGTGGCGTTCGCCCGCCACTGCCGGCCCGCGGCGGGCGGTTCCGGCGGTGTCGCGGCAGACGGTGTCGCGGCGGGTGGTGTCGCGGCGGCCACTAGGTGCTTCTCCTCTGCTGTCGTTCGGACGTGACCCGGTGGCAGGCCATCGGGCGGTGGTGCCGCTCCGGCCAGTCGTCGCCGCCGTCGGTGATCAGCCAGATCCAGCGGTCGGGGTCGGCGGGGGTGACGTGGGGCGCGTAGCCGTCGGTGACGACGATCACCGCGTCGGGCTCGTGCGGGAAGGGCTTCCCGGCGACCTCCAGCCGGCCTTCCGCGTAGTCGACGACGCATCGGAAGTCCGTGCCGCCGCCGCCCGCCACCCGCTCCCCGGGCACGAACGGCATCACGACGCCGTCGAAGGAGAGCCAGTGGCTCTCCACCCCGTCCGTCTGCCCGACCAGGGTGGTCAGCCACCCGACCACGGCGTCGGGCATGGACCCCGAGGTGTCGAAGGCGACGAGCACGACCTTCGTACGCTCCGGGCCGCGGCGGGTGAGCATCGGCTCGTGGCCGAGCGCGAGGACGATCGCGCCGTGCTTCTTCGGGTAGACCAGCCGCTCGCTCTCGGTCAGCTTGGAGGCGAGCACGTCGGTCAGCCACCGCTGCCACCAGTCGACCCGGCGCGTACGGGGCGTGCTGCCGCGCAGCTTGTCGAGCCCGAGGCGGCCCCACAGCCGGCTGAACCGCTCGCCGCCGTCGGCGGTGCGGTCGGCGAGGCCGAGCAGTTCCTCGCGGGCCGACCGGCCGCCGCGCAGCGCGGACTGCATGACCTCGCGCAGCACGTCGTCGCCGACCTGCCCGACGGTCTCGGGGTCCAGCGGGACCTCGGTGCCGGCCGCGCCGCCGGCGAGGTGCACGCAGTAACCGGACTGCGGGGTGTCGTGCGCCTTCATGCGGCGCAGTTCGCCGTAGACCGTCAGGTCGGTGCGGATGAACTCGTGGTACGGCAGCGGGGCCAGCCCCTGCCCCCGCAGGTCGTCCCGGTACGCGCGGTACACCGCGTCCGGGTCGACGCCCACCGGCTCGGGCGGGCCGCCGCCCTCCGGCACCGCCTCCGGTAACGCGGTGCGGCCCAGCCGGCGCAGCGCGACGTGGTTGATCGCCACCTCGGCGGCGAGCGTGAACACCGGGTCGGAGCGCAGCTCCTCGTCCACGTAGAGGTGCCGGTGCATCAGGTGCCGCGCCTCGTGGAACAGCACGAATGCGACGCCCTCGAAGTCCAGCGACGCGAAGAAGTACGGGTTGTAGAGCAGCGCGCAGCGGCCGTCGCCGGTGGCCGTGACGGCGGCGGTCGGGATCGCGGTGGTGGCGAGGTGGCGGTGGCACTTCGTGTAGAGCCACGAGGCCACGACGCTCTGCCCGGTCCCGAAGTTCAGCAGCGCGGCCTCCTTGCGGCGCCGCGCCTCCGCCACGACCTCCGGGTCCGCCGGCTCCTCCGCGGCTGCCGCGGCCGGCATCCGCCGCAGGTCGGGCGCGCCGTGCGTGCCCCGCCCGTCCCCGTGCACCAGTGGTCTCCCCTCGCCGCTCGCGGGCACGCTACAGGGCGCGGCGCGGGCGGCCTGCGGCGGGTTCAGAGCATGCCCGCGCAGAGCGCGAAGCCGCGTTTCTCGAAGGCCCAGTAGCTGTCCGAGCCGGGCGGGCAGGTCTGCGGTTCCGCCAGCGGTTCGACGCCGGTGATCCGGTACATGCGGTTGTCGATCTCGGGGATCTCGGTCTTGCTGCACCGCGTCACGGACAGCAGGCTCGCGGCGCTCTCCGAGTTGTCGTCGGCCGCGTAGAGGCCGGGGAAGCACTGCCCCGCCCGGAACTGCCGCGCGACGCAGACCGCGACGGCGGCGTCGCTGTAACTGCCGTCCACGGGGTCGTAGTCGACGGAGAACTCGTCGCGGGCCTCGCTCCGCGGGCACACCGGGTCGCCGAAGGTCTCGCTCCAGCGGAGCGAGGTCACCTTCATGTACGCCTTGTCGGAACCGCAGGGCACGGGGTCCAGCTCCTCCACTCCTGACCACGGGTCCCACATGGCCATGTTGCGGTCGGCGGGCTGGCTGATGCTGAGGCAGTCGCCCTTCTCCACCCCGGCGATCTCGTTCTTCGGTGGGGTGGGGGCGGGGGTCGGGGTGGGGGGCGGCGTCGGGTCCTGCGCGGCGGGCGTATCGGCGGCGGGGGAGGCCGGCGGGGCGGAACCGCGGGCCTCGGGGGCGTCGCTGGGGAGCCGGTCGATGAGGAGGGCGACGACGACGCCGAGGCAGAGCAGGACGGTGAACGCGGCGAGCCTGGCCGGTCCGCGGGAGAGCAGCAGCGGCGCGGTGGCGGCCCGTTTGCCGCCGGTACGGACCGGGGTGGGCGCTGTCGTCGCGGTGCCGGGATCACCGGGGCCCGGGGCGGGCTCGGGGGTGCCGGCGCGCAGGGGGAGGGTCCCGGTGCCCCTCGATGCGGCGGGAGAGACGCCCGGCCCGCTGTCCCCGGCCGGACTGACCGGCCCCGCCTGCTCGGCCCGTTCGACCGGCTCGACCGGCTCGACCGGCTCGACCGGCTCGATCTCTTCAGCCTGCTCGGCCTGTTCGCCCCGCTCCACCGGCTCCGGCGGGCCCGGCGGCCGCACCGGTGGCGCCGGTGCCGGGCGGGCGTCCGCCAGCGCCGGGGCCGTCTCCGCCTCCGCCGCCGCGGCGGCGCCCGTGCGCTCGTACGCGGCGATCCGCTCCCGCCACTCCCCCGGCAGCAGCCCGGCGCCGCCGACCGCGCCGGGCGCGGCGGCGACGCGGCCGGTCAGGTTCCGCAGCAGCTCCCGCACCGCGGGCCTGTCGGCCGGCGCCGGCCGGAGGCAGGGGCGTATCAGATCGTCCAACTGCGGGGGCATCCCGGCGAGTTCGACGCGCGCCTCGGCCACCCTGACCAGCAGTTGCAGCGGTTCGCTCTCGGGGTACGGCGGGTGCCCGGTGGCGAGGTGGAAGAGCGTGGCGCCCAGCGCGTACACGTCGGACGCCGCCGTGCTGGGCTCGCCGCGGGCCTGCTCGGGCGAGGTGAAGGCGATGGTGCCCAGCGTGACCTGCGTGCGGGTGAGGTCGGCGGCGTGCGCGATGCCGAAGTCGACGACCTTCGGTCCCGCCGGGGGCAGCAGCACGTTCGACGGCTTGACGTCCCGGTGGACGACGCCCACGGCGTGCAGCGCGAGCAGCGCCTCGGCCACGCCCGCCCCGACCCAGCCGACCGCCGCGGGGTCGGTCAGCAGCCCGCAGTCGCGGACCAGTTCGCCGAGCGAGGGGGCGGCGACGTACTCCGTCGCCATCCACGGCACCGCCGCCTCCGGGTCCGCGTCGATGACCGCGGCGGTGTGGGGGCCGCCGGCCCGGCGGGCGAGCGCGATCTCGCGCGCGAACCGCGCGCGCTCCGCCGCGCCCAGCGGCGCCGTCTCGGAGAGCAGGGTCTTCACCGCGACCGGCCGCCCGGCGGGCGAGCGGGCCAGGAACACCTCGCCCATGCCGCCGCGGCCCAGGAGCCGCAGCACCTCGTACGGGCCGAACCGGTCGCCGGGACCCGCCCCTTCGCCCACGCTCACGCGATCACCTCCGTGCAGATGGCCCGGGTGCCGCTCTGCACCTTCCAGGCGTCGGTGCACACGCCGTCGTCCGCGGCGGACGCCGGGTGGACGGCGGTCACGCGGGCCAGTTGCTCGAAGATCCGCGACGGGCTGCCGCCTGAGCAGTCGCTCTGCGACGCGAGGTTGGCGGCCCAGCGGCGCGAGGAGGAGACGGCGTAGCCCTTGTCGCGCTTGCCGCCGACGTACTCCCGGACCGGGAAGCAGTCGCCGACCTGGAAGTTGCGGTCCAGGCAGAGCCCTGTCTCGAAGTCGAGCAGCGACCACTCGACGCTGTCCGGGCCCCCGGTGCAGTCGTCGGACGTGCCCTCGGACTTGCCCGTGACGCGGGTGGCGGCGCGGGGCGAGTCGCAGGGGACCTTGTCGGGGGTGGCGTTCTCGGGTTCGAAGCCGATGACGGCGTAGTGGACCGTCAGGCAGTCGCCCTTGCGCGCGGCGTCGATGAGCTTGGCGCTCGCCACGTCCTCCTTCGTTTCGAGCGCGGCGTACGGGTCCTCGGGCTCCCGGTCCGCCTCGTCCTTCCGGTCCGGGGCCGCCGCGTCGTCGGCGGGCGGGTCGCGGTCCGCGGCGCCGTCGGCGTCGGCACCGTTGTCCGCGGCCGTCGGCGGGAGCTTCCGGCCGTCGTCGTCGGCCAGGGCGACGAGCACGATCGAGGACGCGGCGACGGCGACGACCGCGGCGGCGGCGACCAGCCACGTCAGCCGGCGGCGCCGGAGCGGGGGCCGCGCGGGCGCCGGTGCGGCCGGGGCGCCGCCGGCCGCCTTCGCCGTTCGGGCCACCTCACCGGCGATCCGGGTCCGGTCCGGACCGCCGGACTCCGGCCCCGCGGACTCCGGGCCCCCCGGCCCTGTACCGCCCGCTGCCGCACCCGGTGTCGCGCCGTCCTCGCCCGCTTCCCGCTCCCGGATCGCCGCCAGCCACTCCCCCGGCAGCCAGTCCCCGCCGCCCGCCGCGCCCGGCCGCGCCGCCAGCCGGGAGCCGAACTCGGCGACGACCGCCGCCGCGTCCGGCCGCTCGGCGGCCTCCGCCCGCAGGCACGGCAGCACCGCGCCGGCCAGCTCGGGCGGCAGCCCGGTGAGGTCCTGCTCGGCTCTGGCCACGCGGGGCAGCAGCCGGAAGAAGTCGGCGGTGTCGGCGTACGGCGGGCGGCCGGTGACCAGGTAGAACACCGTGGCGCCCAGCGCGTACAGGTCGGCGGCCGGCGTGCTGGGCTCGCCGCGCGCCTGCTCCGGGGCGCTGAAGGCGACGCTGCCCAGGCTGACCGTGGTGCGGGTGAGGTCGGCGGGGCGCGAGATGCCGAAGTCGATGAGGCGCGGTCCCGCCACGGGCAGCAGCACGTTCGACGGCTTCAGGTCGCGGTGCACGATCCCCTCGGCGTGCAGCGCCGCCAGCGCCTCCGCCGTGCCGGCCGCCACCCACAGCGCGGCGTCGGCTGGCAGCGGGCCGCGGGTACGGACCAGTTCGGCCAGCGACGGGGCGGGCACGTACTCCGTCGCCATCCAGGGCACGGCCGCGTCCGGGTCGGCGTCGACGACGGCCGCCGTGTACGCCCCGCTGACCCGGCGCGCCAGGGCGACCTCGCGGGCGAACCGGCGCCGCGCGTCGCCGGTGACCGGGCCCCCGGAGTCCACCGTCTTGACCGCCACCGGGCGGCCGGCGGCGGAGCGCGCCAGATACACCTGGCCCATGCCGCCGGCACCCAGCCGTCTGACGATCCGGTACGGCCCGACCTCGGCCGGCGCCGCCTGCGGCACGCCGACCGGTGGTTCCCCCGTCATCCCCGGCACTCCCCCCAAGTCGCCCCGGCGCACGGCCTGTTCGCCGCGCGCCGGGAGCAGGCTACCCGCGCGGGCGCGGGCGGCACCCGGTCCGTACCCCTCTCGGACGCAGGCATCCCGACCGGCGGTTGCGCGCCCGTACGCGGCGGTGGATGCGCCGCTCGCACCCGACTCCTCCGACTCGATGGGCACGGTGGTGAGCATCTGGTCCACCTGCTCGCGGGGCAGCAGTTCACCGCCGAGCAGGGCGGCGCAGAAGCGGTTCAGGTCGCGGGTGGTGGAGATGACCTGCCCGGCGGACCAAGTGACGGTGGGATTGAACTCGGTGACGTCGTGGACCGGGGCGTCCGGGTCCTCCTCGGAGAGCGTGGAGTAGTGCCGGCCGTGGGGGCGCGGCACCGCGGCGGAGGAGCCGGGCACGGAGATGGCCCGCAGCTCCAGCGCACGGTGATCTCGCGGCCGTCGTTGCCGTCGCCACCCCGGGCTTGCATACCCCCCAGGGGTAGTGTTATATCTTCCTCGCATACCCCTAGGGGGTATTCACCTCAAGGAGGCGTACTGCCATGTCATCCGTCAACCCCCGCCGCTGGTGGGCACTGCTCGTGCTCGCCACCGCGCAGTTCATGGTCATCATGGACACCTCGATCATCGGCGTCGCGCTCCCCGAGATGCAGCGTGACCTGGGCTTCTCGCCGGGCGATCTGCAGTGGGTCTTCAACGCCTACGTCGTCGCCTTCGGCGGCCTGCTGCTCCTCGGCGGCCGGCTCTCCGACCTCTTCGGCGCCCGGCGCGTGTTCGTCACCGGTTGGGGCGTGCTCATCGCGGGCTCCGTGGTGGCCGCGGCGGCGCAGAGCGCGGCGGTCGAGATCGCCGGGCGCGCCGTGCAGGGCGTCGGCGGGGCGCTCATCGCGCCGTCCGCGATGACCCTGCTGATGATCCTCTTCAGCCACGACCCGCGGGAGCTGGGCAAGGCGCTCGCCCTCTACGGCGCCGCGGCCCCGGCCGGCGGCACCGCCGGGGTGTTCCTCGGCGGCGTGTTCACCGAGTGGCTGAGCTGGCCGTGGATCTTCATCATCTACGTGCCCATCGGCATCGCCACCCTGCTCGCCACCGGCCTGCTGCCGTCCGTCCAGCCCCGCCGCGGCGGCGTGGACGTGCTCGGCGCCGGCGCCGTCACCGCCGGGCTCGCGCTCGCGGTCTTCGCCGTCGTCCGGGCCCCCGAGGTGGGCTGGGGCGCCGCGGCCACGGTCGTCCAACTGGCCGGCGCCGCCGCGCTGCTGGCGCTCTTCCTGGTGATCCAGCGCACCGCCCGCTCGCCGCTCATGCCGCTGGGCGTGTGGCGTACGCCGCGGCTGGCGTCCGCGAACCTGGCCATGGTGCTGCTCGGCGCCGCCTGGATCCCGATGTGGTACTTCCTCAACCTCTACCTCCAGCAGGTCCTCGGCTACGGGGCCTTCGCCTCCGGCGCCGCGCTGCTGCCCATGACCGGGCTGCTGATGGTCGTCATGACCCTGCTGTCCGCCCGGCTGCTCGGCCGGTTCGGGTCCAAGCCGCTGCTGGCCGGCGGGCTGCTGACGCTGGCGGCCGGGCTGCTGTGGCTGTCGGCGGTCGAGCCCACCGGGTCGTTCGCGGTCGACGTCCTGCCCGCCTCGCTGGTCGCGGCGCTGGGCATGTCGCTGGCGTACATCCCGGGGCTGATGGCCGCGATGTCCGGCGTCCCGCAGGAGCAGGCCGGACTGGCGTCCGGCATCGTCAACACCACGTACCAGGTGGGCTCCGCCCTCGGCCTCGCGGCGCTGACCGCGCTGGCCACCTCGCAGGGCGCCGGCCGACTCGGCGACCTGCCGGCGCTCACCGACGGGTTCAGCGCCGCGTTCACCGGAGCCGCCGGGGTGGCGGCCGCGGGCGCGCTGCTGACCGCGCTGTTCATGGGCCGCCGCGGCAGCCGTCCGGCGGCGGGTGCCGCCGGGGCCGGAGCGGACGCGGGTGCGGGTGCGGGTGCCGAGGCGGTACGCCTCTGACGGCGGCCGCCGCACCGCGCCACCGGGGTACGGGTCACGGTTCACCGCCGCACGGCGGGGCCGTGGCCCGTACCCCGCACACGTGCCCGGGAGGAGTCCCGGGACCGGCGCAGTACAACTGAGCAGGCGGCGGTGACCGGACGGACACGGACCGTACCGGCCGGCTCCCTCCACCCGCACCGGCGGGGGACGAGCCGCGCCAGCCGCAGGCGTAACCGGGCATCCGGCCCGGCCGCGCCCCGACCGCGAGGAGGACCCGTGCCCACCGACTCACGAGTGTTCGCCGAAGGCAGCCGCGCCCTGCGCTACACGCTCGCCGGGATCGTGCTGCTCGCCCTCGTCTACGTCGCCGGCGTCTTCGCCTGGGGCGGGGCGGCCTGGTCCACCGCGCCCTTCCGCGGCGCGGCGGAAGCGCGCGAGCGCACCGTGGGCTCGGGCGAGTTCCGTATCTCCACCTACGAGGAGTTCTTCGACCTGTGCGCGGCGGTGCAGACGAAGGAGGACGAGATCGGCGCGCTCCGGGACGAGCTGGACACCAAGCCGTCCGAGTACCGCACCGACCAGATCACCACCTCCCTCACCGCGCTGCGCGCCGCCCGGTCCGAGCTGGTCAACGACTACAACGCCAAGTCCCGGCAGGAGCACCGCAAGGCGTTCAAGGACGCCGGGCTGCCCGCCGAGCTGAGCACCGACGCGAAGGAGACCTCGTGCGCCGCCTGATCCGTATCCTCACCGCCCTCGCCGCGACCGCCGCCCTCGCGTTCACCGCCGCGGCCTGCACGGACGACTCCTCCCAGGCCCAGGAGTCGCGGACCAAGCAGTCCGGCTACGACCGGCTCGTCCAGCGCCAGCCGGCGGACGCGATGCGGTACTCCCCGACCCGGGAGACCATCAACAAGTGGGTCGACAACTGGGAGAAGCCCGGGAAGCTGTCGTACGTCTACCTGCAGAACGCCAACGGCGAGTACGGCTACTTCGTCCTCGAAGGGCTGCCGGTCTCGTACTGCGCCATGCTCACCCCGCCGGAGGACGTCGACTCCTCCAACAGCGGCATGGTGACGAGGACGGCGCCCGGCATGGACGGCGTCTACTACTCGGGCGGCCAGTGCAGCGCGTACTACGGCTTCGACGCCACCACCGGCGCGTACATGGAGTTCACCATCGGCAGCAACCAGAGCTTCTTCCTCTACGACAAGCCGATGACCCTGCCGGAGTTCCGCGACGCGACGCCGCTCGGCCAGACCCGTATCGAGGGCGGCAAGGTCGCGCGCTAGGTGTATTGCCCGGAGAGGTTGGGGACGCGGGTGGCGGGTGGTTGGCCCTTCAGCGCGGTGTGTCCGCGGTGGTGATTGTAGGTGTGCAGCCATGTGGGGAAGGCGTCGCGTCGTTCCTGTTCTGATCGGTAGGGCTTTGCGTAGGCCCACTCGTCGAGCAGGGTGCGGTTGAGGCGTTCGACCTTGCCGTTGGTCTGTGGCCGGTAGGGCCGGGTTCGCTTGTGAGTGATCCCTGCGTCGGCGAGTGCATCGCGCCAGGTGTGCGACTTGTAGCAGGCGCCGTTGTCGGTCAGTACGCGCTCGACGGTGATGCCGCAGTCGGTGAAGAAGGCGTGGGCGCGGGTCCAGAAGGCGGTGGCGGTCTCCTTCTTCTCGTCGGTGTGGATTTCGCTGTAGGCGAGGCGGGAGTGGTCGTCGACGGCGGTGTGGAGGTAGCTGTAGCCGGCGTTCTTGCGGGTCTTGCGGCCGGCTTGCCGGCCCAGGACCTTGTGGCCGCCGCCGTCGGGGATGTTGCCGAGCTTCTTGATGTCGACGTGCACCAGTTCGCCGGGGCGGTCGCGTTCGTAGCGGCGGATGACGCGGCCGGTGGCCCGGTCCAGGTGGGTCAGGCGGGCCAGGCGGTAGCGGGTCAGTACGCGGTGCACGGTCGAGGGGATCAGACCGAGCAGGTGGGCGATGCGGGCTGGTCCCCAGCGGCGCAGGACGCGGACCTTGATGATCCGGCGCTCGGTGCGGGTCGGGGTCCGGCGCGGGCAGCGGCGGGGGCGGCTGGAGCGGTCGGCCATGCCCGCCTCACCACACGCGCGGTAGCGGTCGGCCCACCGCTGTGCGGTGGTCGGCGATACCTGGAAGCGCTCGGCAGCACGGCGCAGGGGCCAGCCGTCCTCGACCACGCAGCGGGCCAGACGCAGCCGGCCAGTCTCGGTCAGGGGTGCATTACGGTGTGGCATGAGGGTCTTTCTGTTGGTGTAGATGTCGCAATCCACACCGAACAGGAAGGCCCTCACCTCTTCAAGATCCCACAGCCGAGACCTCGCCCACCCGTCCACAACCTCCCCGGACAGAACACCTAGGGCCGATCGGGTCCTCGACGCGGACGGGCCCGCCGGGGCACCATGTGCCGTGCGTCCGGCGGAGAGCGGCCGGAGCCCGGGCGACGGGGGGAACGGCGTATGAGCCGGGACGGGTTACCGCGGACGTACCGGATCAGCGCGGCCCAGGCCGGGGCGATGATCACGGCCGTGAGTCTCGCGTCGGTCGTCGGCATCATTCCCGTGCTGCTCGTCAAGGACATCCCCTGGCAGATCCGCGTGGCCGCCGGCGGGGCCATCCTGCTGCTCGTGGTCTTCCTCGTCCGCGGCGCCCTGCGCTGCGCGACCACCGCCGACGAGGAAGGGATCAGGGTCCGCGGGGTCGTCCGGCAGCGCTCCCTGGGCTGGGCGGACATCCAGGACCTGCGGGTCGAGCCCAACCCCGGCGCCGGCATGCAGAACCACGCGCCGCAGGTGCTCACCTACGCGTACGGGCCGGACGGCAGCAGGCTGCAACTGCCGTACCTCGACGACCGCCACGTCGACGTCGACCGCGAGGTCGCCGCGCTGCGCGCACACTGGGAGCGGCTGCGCGGGGCAGGCTGGGCGCACAGTCCGGCGGCCGCCGCACGTATCGACCGGCACGCAGCACGGCAGATCGCGATGATGGCGGGCTTCGCCTGGACCTGCCTGTCGTTCATCCCGCTGGTCGTACTGATGCTGCTGCCGCTGTTCGTGAGCCTGCCCGGCACCCTGGAGACGGTCCTCGCGCCGTACACCGTCATGGGCGCCGGGCTGCCGCTGGTGTTCGCGGTGACCTCGGTGCTCTCCTACCGCCGGCAGCTTCGCGCGCTCAACGAGGCGCGCTGACACCGCCGTTGGCGCCCCACCCCGCCCCGGTGCGCCACCCCGACGAGTGAACCCCGAAGTCCCACCTCACGCAGGGTCTGCGGTACAACTACGTAGAGCTACATATGCTCATCATCCCGTGAGGAGCCCCATGACATCGCCCTGCGACCCCAGGTACGCGTCCGCCGGCGATGTGGGCGCCGCGCTCATGCTGATCGACTCCCAGCTCAAGGGCATCCGCGACGGCAGAACCGGGACGGACGCCGAGCAGCGGGCGCTGGTCGGGCAGCTCACCGGCGGCATGGGCCCGCAGGGCGTCGACGACGTGCTGGACGGCACGTGCACGCTCATCTTCATGTTCATGAAGTGGCTGCGGATGGCCCACGAGGCGCAGCAGAAGGACGTCGTGGAGTACGTGGTGCCCAACCTCGTGGCGTCGCTGCGCATGATGCCCGCGAGCATCCGCGCCGAGACGATCCCGACCATGGCGGGGCTGCTCGTCGCCGCGGGCACGGGGCTCAGCCCCAGCCTGTGGCGGCGGCAGTTCGGCGACTGGTCGCGGGACGAGATGAACCCCCTGGAGGCGACCGCCCTGCTGCTCGCCGAGTACATCAACCGCCTCACCGACGACCCCGACTTCGCCACCCGCATGATCAGCGAGACCTTCGCGGACACCGGCGACCGCTGACCGCCCCGCCTCCTCACCCCACCTCGCCGCAGAGGTCGCCGAAGTCTCCGCCTCCTGCCCGAACAGCGGCAGCGCCCACCCGCCGCGCTCGAACCCGTCCCTGCGGTCCTCGTCCGCCCGGCCGAGCCCCTGCATCACTCCGTCGACGGAGACGTTGGTGACGCTCGTCAGCTTCATCATCGTTCCCTTCTCCGGACGCCCCGGCGGGCGCCCTCTCGCCTCTCCCACGAACGCCGCCGCCCGGATCCGGCACCGATCCCGTCGTGACTTGCCGAACAGCGACGCTACCGCCGCGACGCGCACATCTCGCGCAGCTGCGAGCGCGGGCCGTCACCGGGCCCGCGGTCCGCCGATCAGGCCCGGGAGGCCGCCGCCGCGCCGGAAAGCCCTGCGTGGACACGACCGGTGTACCTTCGTAAAGAGGCTCACAGCTCACAACAGGGCGGTGGCCACGGGGGGTTGGTGAACACGTATGGGGAATCGCCCGACGGACTGGCATGTCCTGGATCTGGATGACGATCCCACGCCGGGGGATCCGGAGCGGGTCAAGCAGTTGGCGCGTGAGCTGCACGATTTCGCCGATGACGTGGCGGATGCGTTGCGGCAGATCAAGGGCATGGCCGGTGAGGATGCGCTGCTGCGGTGGGCGGGGAAGACGGCGAAGGCGTTCCAGGACGAGTTCGAGGAGGTCCCCAAGAACCTGAAGAAGCTTCAGCGGTCGTACGACCTGGCGGGTGATGCGCTCGCGGCGTACTGGCCGAAGCTGGAGCGGGCCCAGTCGCTGGCGGACAAGGCGCTGGCCAAGGGCCGGGAGGCGCAGAGTGATCTGAGCGCCGCCAGCGGGCGCCTTGATTCGGCGAACTCCTGGGTGGACCGGGCGACGAAGAAGACCGACGAGTACGACGAGAAGGAGGGCAAGGAGAAGCCCGACGAGTCCGAGGTACGCGCCGCCACCCGCAACGCCACCGACGCCAAGTCCGCCCGCGCCAGCGCGCAGAGCGCCGTCGACAACGCGCAAGGCGGCCTCGAAGCGGCCAAGAAGATGGCCGCCGACGCCAAGAAGATGCGTGAGGATGCCGCGTCCGAGGCGAAGGACAAGCTGGAGGACGCCTCCGACGCCGGGATCCAGAACCGCAAGTGGTGGGAGAAGGCGGTCGACTGGGTCAAGGACAACTGGGACACCATCGTCACCGTCTGCAAGGTCATCGTCGCCGTCCTCGGCATCGTCGTCCTCATCATCGGCGGACCCCTCGCCTGGGTCGTCCTCGCCGCCGCCCTCGTCGTCCTCGCCGACACGCTCTACAAGTACATGAACGGCGAAGCCTCCCTCTGGGACGTCGCCTTCGCCGCCCTCGACTGCATCCCCGGCATGAAGGGCCTCACCACCCTCGGCGGACTGGCCAAGGGCCTGAAGGGCGGGCTGAACGCCCTCAAGGGTCTGAAGTCCATGAAGTCCGCCGTCCTGGGGCTGGCCAAGCGCGGCGGTGACCTGCTCGCGAGCGGGGCCAAGGGCGCCTACAACCGCCTCAAGAACGTCATCCGCGGCTGCGGCGACCCGGTGGACATGGCGACGGGAAAGATGTTCCTGACGCAGACCGACGTCGAACTGCCGGGTGCGCTGCCGCTGGTGTTCACCCGCCGGGCGGAGTCGGGTTACCTGGCCGGCCGCTGGTTCGGCCCCACCTGGACCTCCACCGCCGACCAGCGGGTGGAGGTCGAGGACGACGGCGTGGTCCTCGTCTCGGAGGACGGGCTGCTGCTGAAGTACCCGCATCCCGCCGGTACGGACGAGGACGTCCTGCCCGAGGAGGGACCCCGCTGGCCCCTGCGGCGCCTGGAGGACGGCCGCTACCGCGTCACCGACCCCGTCAGCGGCATCACCCGCCGCTTCGCGCCGCCCGCGGACGACGACGTCCTCGGCGCCGGCGTCGCCCGTATCGAGCAGGTGTCGGACCGGGACGGCCACACCCTCGACTTCGGCTACGACGAGGGCGGCGCCCTGGCCGGCATCCGGCACTCCGGCGGCTACCACCTCAAGGTCACCACGGCCGGGGAACGCATCACCGCCCTGGCCCTCGCCGGCGCCGCCGACGACGGCACCGACGTCACCCTCAAGAGCTTCGCCTACGACGAGGACGGCAGCCTGACCGAGGACGTCAACTCCTCCGGTCTCCCGCTGCGCTTCACCTACGACGAGCGGCTGCGCATCACCTCGTGGACGGACCGCAACAGCCGCCGCTACACGTATACGTACGACGAGCACGACCGCTGCGTCGCGCAGCGCGGCGAGTCCGGCGTCCTCGCCCTCGTCCTCGCGTACGACGGCACCGACCCCGCGTGGCCGGGCGCGCGCATCACCACTCTGACCACCCCGGAGGGCGCCGCCACCCGCTTCGTGATCAACGAGAACACCCAGGTCGTCGCCGAGATCAACGCGCTCGGGGCGGTCTCCCGCACCGCGTACGACGCGCATCACCACGTCGTTTCCGAGACGGACCCCCTCGGCCACACCACCCGCTACACCAACAACCCGGCCGGCCAGCCGACCCGGGTGGTCCACCCGGACGGCACCGAGTCGGAGCTGACGTACTCCGGCCTCGGCAGGCTCACCTCACTCCGGCTCTCCGACGGCGCAAGCTGGTTCTGGGAGTACGACTCCCGGGGCCACGTCGTGTCGGTCACCGACCCCGCCGGGTCCTTCACGCGCTACGCGTACGACGAGTTCGGCCATCTCGCCGGGATCACCGATCCGCTGGGCCAGGCGACGCACGTGAAGTGCGACGCCGCGGGGCTGCCCCTGACCATAGCCACCTCCGCCGGCCGGCGCATCGTCCGCCGTCACGATGCGTTCGGCCGGGTGGCCGAGGTGACGGACCAGCACGGCGGGCTCACCCGGCTGCGCTGGACGGTGGAGGGCAGACTCGCCGCCCGCACCGGGCCCGACGGTGCTCGGGAGACCTGGGAGTACGACGGCGAGGGCAACTGCGTCGGCCACCGCGACGCGCAGGACGGTGCCACCCGCTACGAGTACACCCACTTCGACCTCCTCGCCGCGCGCACCAACCCCGACGGGGCGACGTACCGCTACGCCTACGACCCGCTGCTGCGGCTGACCGCCGTGGCCGACCCCGAGGGCCGGGAGTGGACGTACGAGTACGATCCGGCCGGAAACCTCACCGCCGAGACCGACTTCCACGGCGTCCGCATCGGCTACGGCCACGACGCCGCGGGCCGGATGTCCTCGCGGACCAACCCGCTCGGCCAGACCGTGGAGTTCGAGCGGGACTGGACCGGCCAGATCGTGGCCAAGCTCGTCGACGGCGCGGCCACGACGTTCGCGCACGACCCGCTCGGCAGGCTGCTGCGCGCCACCGCCCCCGGCTGCGACCTGCGGCGCACCCATGACGTCCTCGGCCGGCTGACCGCCGAGACGGTCAACGGCCGCACGCTGACCCTCGCGCACGACGCGATCGGACGGCCCACGGAGCGCGTGACGCCCGGCGGCAGCCGTACCCGCTACGGCTACGACGAGACGGGGCAGCGCACCGCCGTGGACTTCGCCGGCCACGTCGTCCGCTCGGCCTTCGACGCCGCGGGCCGCGAAACGACGCGGGTGATCGACGACGGCCTCCTTCTGGACAGCGCCTGGGACGCGGCCGGCCGCCTCGCCGAGCAGCGGGTGCACACCCCCGCCGACGACGTACTGCGGCGCCGCTACGGCTACCGCGGCGACGGCCACCTCGTCCAGGTCGAGGACGACCGCGGTTCGCGCCGCTTCCGGCTCGACCCGGTGGGCCGGGTCACCGGCGTCGAGGCGGCCGACTGGCGCGAGGAGTACGCCTACGACCCCGCCGGGAACCAGACGCGGGCGTCCTGGCCCGAGCGGTGGGCGCCGGACGCCCAAGGGGCCCGTGAGCTGGACGGCGGCCGGCTCGTCGGCGCGGGCCGGGTCCGCTACACGTACGACGCCGCAGGACGTGTCACCGTACGCACCAGGACCCGGCTGTCGCGCAAGCCGGAGGTCTGGCGCTACGAGTGGGACGCCGAGGACAGGATCACCGCCGTCACCACCCCCGACGGCACCGTCTGGCGCTACCTCTACGACCCGTTCGGCCGCCGCCTCGCCAAGCGCCGGATGACGCCCGACGGCTCCGCCGTCGCCGAGGAGACCCTGTTCACCTGGGACGGGAACACCCTGGTGGAGCAGACCACGGTGACCGCGGGGCAGCCCCGTCACGCCACCTTGACCTGGGAGTACGACGGGCTGCAGCCCGTCGCGCAGGCGGAGCGGCTCACGGCGGCCGCCACCCAGGAGGAAGTCGACTCGCGCTTCTTCGCCATCGTCACCGACCTCGTCGGCGCCCCGACCGAACTGGTCGACCCGCAGGGGACGGTCGCGTGGCGGGCGCGGCGCACCCTCTGGGGCCACACGCGCTGGGCCGCCGACTCCGCCGCCTACACCCCACTGCGCTTCCCGGGCCAGTACTTCGATCCGGAGACCGGTCTCCACTACAACTGCCAGCGCTACTACGACCCGGACACGGCGCGTTACGCGAGCCCCGACCCCCTCGGGCTCACCCCGGCCCCCAACCCGTACGCCTACGTCCACAACCCCCACACGTGGTTCGACCCGCTGGGGCTCACCCCGTGCTTCATCGGCCCGCTCGACCACGTGGCCCTCGGCCGCAGTACGCGCGGCGGGCTCCAGGTGCAGGACTTCGCCGAGGTCGTACAGGCCCGGCACTTCATGGATCCGGCGTTCGCGGCCACCTGGCAGGACGAGGTGGTCAACGCGATCGCCAGGGTGGGCCGCGGCGAGGGCCGCGTCTCCTTCATGCTCGACGGCCTGCCCGCCGCGGGCGGCGGCCCTGCGCGCGCGCTGAACCGCGCGCTCAACGACGCCGGCGGCCTGCACCTGGCGGACGACGCGTTCGCCAACGGGCGCATCTTCGCGACCCAGTGGGAACTGATCCAAGTCCACAAGGCCGGTCTGATGGATAAGGTCGACTTCTACCGCTGGGACAGGAAATTCGACGAATGGAGGCCCGTGACGTGACGACCGAACGGCGGGAAGAAGCGGAGCCCGAGTTCCGGGACGAGCGTCACTTCGGGCTGCTGGTCTACCGGCCCGCCTCCGCGGCCGCGGTCTTCCGCGGCACTCCGCCGCTGGAAGACCTCGACGTGGACGACACCCTCGTCGTACGGGACATCCTCTTCTCCGACCTGTGGCGGATCTCCAGTTGGAACGACCTCGGTCCCGTGCATCTGCGCCGGGCCGCGCCGCCGGAGCGGGCGGAACTGGAGGGCAGGCTCGGGGAGATCCGGGCGGGACACGAGATCTACCTGCTGGAGGCCGGGTCGGTGGAGACATACGTCATCGCGGGCGGTGTCACCTGGGCCGACTACGAGCTGGAGTCGCCCCTCCGGGACAGCCCGCTGCTCGAACGGGCCGCGGACCGGCGGCCCCCGGTCGACGGAGTCATCCGGTACGGCCGCTGACGACCCGGCCTACCGCCTCGGGGGCCGGGACGGCCACCAGGTCTTCTCGCCGAGGAGGGTGACCGCGGCCGGGATCAGCAGGGAGCGGACGAGGAAGGTGTCGATCAGGACGCCGATCGCCACCGCTATGCCGACCTCGGCGACCGTCACGTCCGGGATCTGGCCCAGGGCGGCGAACGTGCCGGCCAGGACCAGGCCCGCCGCGGTGATGACGCCGCCGGTGGCCGTGAGGCCGCGGTGGACGGCCTCGCGGGTGGGGGCGTGGCGGCGTTCCTCGCGGACGCGCTCCATCAGGAAGATCGTGTAGTCGACGCCCAGGGCGACCAGGAACACGAAGATGTAGACGAACAGGTCCGCGGCCACGCCGCCGAAGCCCATCACGTGGTCAAAGACCAGCGTCGCCAGCCCCAGGGAGGCGGCGAACGACAGGACGTTCGCGGCCATCAGCACCAGCGGGGCGACCAGGGAACGCAGCAGCAGGGTGAGGATGGCGGCGACGGCAAGGAGCACGAGCGGGACGATGCGCCGGGTGTCGTCGAGCGCCGCGCTGCGGTAGTCGAGCTGGACGGCGGGGGTGCCGCCGACGAGGGCGCCGTCGGTGACGCGGGCGAGGTCGGCGCGGAGTCGGCGGATGGTGTCGCGGGCGGCGTCGCCGTACGGGTCGACGTCCAGCTCCACGCGCACGGTGGGCCGCCCGGCGACCGGATCACCGCGTTCTGCGGCGGCGACCCCGGGCAGGGCGGCGGCGGTGCGTTCGGCGGCGCGGAGGGTGCGCGGCGCGGCGTCGGCGGGCAGGACGACGGTCAGGGGTGCGGAGACCCCGTCGGGGAAGTGGCCGGTGAGCACCCGCTGCCCGGCGGCGGACTCGGCGGACGGCGGCACCTTGTCCAGCGGGTCGGCGGAGGTGTGCAGCCCGGTCAGCCCGACCGCGCCTGCGGCCAGGGCCAGGGTGGTCAGGACCGCGTAGCGCAGGGGCCGTCGGACGACACGGCTGCCGAGCGCGCTCCACATGCGGTGGCTGTCCGCGCCGCGCGGCTTCCCGGGGTACGGGCTGCGCGGCCACAGCAGCCAGCGGCCCGCGCACACCAGCAGCGCCGGCAGCAGCGTGAGCATGGCGAGCAGCGCGACCGCGATGCCGGACGCGGCCACCGGGCCGAGGCCGCGCAGCCCGGCGAGGTCGGCGACCAGCAGGCACAGCAGTCCCGCGACGACGGTGCCGGCGCTGGCGACGATGGCGGGGGTGGTGCGGCGCAGCGCCTCGGCCATGGCCTCGTGCCGGTCGGGGTGGCGGGCGAGTTCCTCGCGGTAGCGGGCCAGGAGGAGCAGCGCGTAGTCGGTGGCGGCCCCGAAGACCAGGACGATGAGGATGGCGGACGACAGGTCGGTGACCGACAGGCCGGCCCTGGCGAGCCCGTACGCCGCCCCGCGGGCGGTCAGCACGGCGGCCAGCGCGGCGAGCAGCGGCACGAGCCACAGCACCGGGCTGCGGTAGGTGAGCAGCAGCAGGACCGCCACGATCACCATGGAGGTGAGCATCAGCGCCGCGTCCACGTCGCCCCCGCTGTTGTCGACGCCGAGGGCGGCCTCGCCGGCGACCTGGACGCGCAGGCCGGAGCCGCCGACGCCGTCGAGCGCGGTCCGCAGCGCCGCCACGCCGTTCTCCAGCCGCTCGTCGTCGGCGTGTCCGGGCTGGATGCGTACGGGGACGAGCGCGGCCCGGCCGTCGTCGGAGACCACCGGCGCGCCGGGCTGCCCGACGCCCGGGGCGTCGACGGCGGCCAGCGCCGTGCGGCCGGCGGTGACGGCCGCACGGTCGGCGTCGGTGAGCGGTCCCTGCTCGCGGCTGAAGACGACGAGGGCGGTCTCGGCCCGCGGGTGGCCGGCATCGGGTTCGGTCAACTCGGCGACGACGCTGGACTCGTAGCCGCCGGGCAGGTACGCGGCGGCGTCGTCGCGCTGGACGTCGCCGAGCCCGGCGGCCAGGACGGTGCCGGCGGCGGCCAGCGCCAGCCACACGAGCACCACCAGCCACTTCGTCCGCCGCAGTGTCCGGCCCAGGCGGGTGGGACCTGGAGGCGGCCCGGGGTGCGGACCCGGGGGCGGGGCGGGGTCGTTCGGGATCTTCGCGTTCGCTGCCATGAGGCCATTGAGCGCGAGGCGGGCCCGCGCGGGCATCGCCGCCGCGAGCGCATCGCCCGGCGCCCGTCTCACTCTCAGGGACCAGTCGCCGCCGCCGCGGATCGCTCCCGCGGACGGCGCCGGACGGCGTTCCGTCCCCGTACGCTCGGCACGATGACCGCGACGCCCGGCACCCCCGCCCTGCTCACCGCCGCCCGCCCGGGGTCGGTGGCGGCGCTGGAGATCGCCGTGGTGGCGGCGGCGCTGGCGCCGGCGTTCCTCGACCAGGCCACCACCGACAGCTCCGCCGCAGGCTGGCTCGCCCTCGCCGGCTACGGCCTCGCCGCCGCCCTGGGCCTCGCCGTACGCAGGCGCCACCCGCTGGCAGCGCTGGCCGCCGTGCTGGTCGCGCTGGTCGTCACCGAGCTGGCCTGCGCGTGGGCCGAGGTGGGCCTGACGCCGCTGGCCGTCCTGCCGCTGGCGTTCGCGCTGTATGCGGCCGGGGCCCACGCGCCGCCCCGGCACTCCGCGCTCGCCCTGTCCTGCGGCGCGGCACTCGTCGCCGTCGCCGTGGTGGTCAACCACGCCACGGCGGCCGACGACTGGCGCGGCGGCTCCGACGTGCTGGCCGTGCTCGCGCCGCTGCCCGCCGCCTGGGCGCTGGGGCTGGCCGCGCGCGGCCGGCGCGAGGAACTGGCCGCCGCCGAGCGGCGCGCGGCGGACGCCCAGCGCGCGCAGGCGCTGCGCGCGGAGCGGGCGGCGGCGGCCGAGCGGGTGCGGATCGCCCGCGACATGCACGACGTCGCGGCCCACTCCCTCACGCTGCTGGTGCTGCACGCCGAGACGCTGCGGGCGCGCTCCGGCGAACTGCCGGACTGGGCGCGCGAGGGCATCGACGCCGTCGCGAGCGCGGGCCGGCAGGCGACCACGGAGATGCGCGACATGCTGGGCGTCCTGCGCGACCAGACCGGCGAGGCCGCCCCGCGCAGCCCGGCGCCCCAACTCGCCGACGTGCCGCGCCTGGTCGCGGCCGCCGAGCGGGCGGGTGGCCGGGTGCGCCTGGAGATGGGCGAGCCGGCCGCCGCGCTGCCGCGCCCCGTGCAGCTCGCGGCGTACCGGCTGGTCCAGGAGTCGCTGGCCAACGCCCGCCGCCACGCGCCGGGGGCGGAGGTCGAGATCCGGGTCGGCGCCGACGCGCGCGGCACCCGGGTCCGGGTCGACTGCGGCCCGCCGCCGCCCGGCCACGTCCCCTCCCCCGGCAGCGGCGTGGGGCTCACCGGGCTGCGCGAGCGCATCGCGGCGCTCGGCGGCGACCTCACCGCGGGCCCGGCGCCGGACGGCCGCTTCGCCGTCACGGCCACGATCCCGGCGGATTCTTCGGTGGCATCCTCGCCGGTCTCCCCGTCGACGTCCCCGAAGGGAGGGCCCGTCGGTGCCGAACGCTGACCCCGGGGCCGCCGCCGTCCGCGTCGTCATCGCCGACGACGAGCGCGTCGTACGCGACGGGCTGCGCCTGATGCTCGAAACCCGCCCCGGCTTCACCGTCGTCGGCACCGCGGGCGACGGCGACCACGCCCTGCGGCTGGCCCGCGATCTCGCGCCCGACGTCCTCATGCTCGACGTGCGCATGCCGGGCCACGACGGGCTGTGGGTGCTGGCCCGGCTGGCGGAGGGCGGGCTTCTGGACCGTACGAGGGTGCTGATGCTCACGACCTTCGACATGGACGAGTACGTGGACGAGGCCCTCACCGGCGGCGCCGGCGGCTTCCTGCTCAAGAGCGCGTCGTACGAACAGATCACCGCCGCCGTCGAGGCCACGGCCGCCGGCGACGGCGCGCTGAGCCCCAGCGTCGCCCGCCGCCTCATCCGCAGCTACGCCGCCGGCCGCCGCACCCGGCGTACGGGACTGGACCGCGTCGCCGGTCTCACCCCGCGGGAGCGCGACGTACTCACCCTGATCGGCGAGGGGTTGAGCAACGCGGAGATCGCGGCCCGCCTGGTCGTCTCGGAGCACACGGTGAAGAGCCACGTCAGCCGCCTCCTCGCCAAGACCGGCTGCCGCGACCGCGCCCAGGCGGCCCTCCTCGCCCGCCGCGTCGACTGACGCGGACCGGGCGGGCGTTCGCCCGCGCCGTTCAGTCCGCGCGGCGGAAGCGGTACACCGCGTCGCCGGGGGCGCCGGTCGGGGTTGCCCGGAGGGTGTCGCCGTCGACCCGGACGTCCAGGCTCACCGGCACGTTGACAGTGATACACGAGTCGGAGCCGGCGAAGGCGATCCGGAAGCGGTCGTCGCCGGTGGCCTCCACGGTGGCCCCGCCGCACAGGCTCGAAGGCGGCGTACCGAGCGTGGCCTTGCCGCCGTCGACGCTGATCGTCGCGTTGTCCGCGAAGTGCGCGAAGCCCGCGGGCTGCGCGCCGTCGGCCGCCCACTCACCGGTGACCGGGTCGAGTTCATCGGACCCGGAGCATCCGGCCAGCAGAGCGATCGGAACGGCACAGCACGCAAGCAGTCGGCGCATCGGAAACCCCCCACAAGGTCACGGCCACTCTACGCGGAGTCATCGCTCCCGCGGCACGCGGATCAGCGTCTGCTGGCCGTTGGCGACGAGCTTGCGTACGCCGTCGGCACGGTGCCCGAAGACCTCAAGACCGCACACCGTCAGGGTGCGCCCGGACTTCAGCACCGTGCCCACCGCCTCCAGGTGTTCGCCCACCGCGGGCGCCAGGAGGTTGATCTTGTACTCGACGGTGAGGACGTCTGCGTCCTCGGGGAAGAGCGTGTACCCGGCGTACCCGCCCGCGCTGTCCGCGATCGCGCTCGTGGCGCCCGCGTGGAAGTAGCCGTGCTGCTGGGTGACTTCGGGCCTGGCCGGCAGCACGATGTGCACGCGGCCCGGCGCGACCAGGGAGATCCGGGCGCCGAGATGGCGCATCAGGCCCTGCCGGTCGAAGCTCTCCCGCACCCGCTCCCGCACCTTCGGGCTCGCTTCCCCTGACTGCGACTCGTCCTCCACGGATCTCCTCCCGAAGCGGCGCGGCGCGGCCGCCGGCGCTGCGCCGACGGCCCCGAGTGGTGCGCAGCGTATCGACGCCGCCCCTTGTCAGATGCCATTCCCACGTGAGAATCCACAGAGACACTTTCCTCACAGACCGCAGGAGCGCCGTATGACCTCTTCGCACCGTCTGTCCCGCCGCCACCTCATCGGCGCCTCCGCCGCCGTCGGCGCCGCCTCGGCCCTCGGGCTGCCGGCCGCAGCCCGGGCCGCCGGAACGGCCGCAGCCCCCGGCGGGGTGGTGCCCATCGACTGGGCCCGGCTCGGCTCGTACGGCGCCAACGACGCCGCCGGACGTCGGGTCAAGGCGATCCTGGCGGGCAGCGCGCGCTATCTCATCGGCCCCTGGTACGCCGGGACTTACCGCTCGTACCTCCCCGACGGCTACATCGACCTCCGCGGCACCGACGAGCGTGCCATCCGCCTGCCCGCCATGGCCGCCGTCGCCGCCACCACCGCCCTGGTCACCGGCGTCTACGACCCGCGCACCCTCTCCGCCGCCAACGCCACCATCCGCACCCGCAACCTCATCCGCACCATCGCGGCCCGCCACCTGGCCAACAACACCAATCCCGCCACCCGCTGGGGCAACACCTGGCAGAGCGCCCTGTGGGCGTACTACACCGCCCTCGCCGGCTGGCTCTTCTGGGACGAGCTGGACGACCGGGAGCGCGGCCACCTCGCCGCGATGACGGCCTGGGAGGCGGACCGGCTCACCACCGGCAACGACGTCTACCTCATCGGTACCTCCGGCGAACAGCTCTACGAGAAGCGCCGCGACGGCACCGCCGTCACCCCCGGCGACAGCAAGGCGGAGGAGGACAACTGGAGCGCCGCCGTCCTCTCGCTGGCCGAGGCCATGATGCCCGGTCACCCGCGCGCCCCCGTCTGGGCCCGGCGCAACGTCGAACTCCTGCTGGCGGCCGCCGCCTGCCCCGCGGACCTCACCGGCGGTGAGACGATCAACGGCATCGAGCTGTCCACCTGGCTGCGGGGCACGAACATCGCCGACGACGGCACCCTGGACAACCACCACATCCTGCACCCGCTCTACATGGTCGCGTTCGACCAGAGCCTCTACGAGGGCTTCGTCTACGGCCTCGCGGGCCGCGCCGCACCGCGCGCCGCCCTGCACAACATCACCCGCGTCTACTCCGCCCTCGTCGACCTGCCCTTCCAGGCCCCCGACGGCACCATGAAGACCATCTACCAGCCGCGCAGCGGCGAGATCTACTACCCCGAGGGCAACGACTGGGGCACCCACTTCCCCTTCTACTTCGGCAACTTCGACCTGCTGGTCTCCCTCACCGCCCAGGACACCGGCATCGACCCGGCCGCCGCCTCCTGGGAGCGCCACCACAACGAGGAGCAGCTCGCCATGATGGCCCGGTTCGACGACGGCCGCACGTACGGGGCGTCCGGCGAGAACACGTACTACGGCCGCGAACACCGCATCGGCGCGATGGCGGGCCAGGCGTTCCTGACCCTCCACCTCGCCAGAAAGGACAAGCTCCGCTTCACGTAGCTCGGGCGCTGCGGGGGTCTGAACGGGCCCCCGCAGGCCCATACATCGGAGCTATCACCCACACCTCGCCGCTACACAGCGAAACTTACCGATGCGCTGCCCATTGACATCCGATGTATCCGTTCCTACCTTCCGGGTCATCCGATGAATTGGAGCTGCGATGCACACCCCTCGCCCCCGCACCACGCGGAGAGTCGCCGCACTGCCCCTGCTCGTCGCCGCCGCACTCGCCGCCGCAGCGCTGCCCGCCGGCGCGGCAGCCACACCCGCCGCAGCCGCACCCGCCGCAGCGCCGCCCGCCAGCGGGTCCGGGACCGATCACGCCGTGGACGACCCCTTCACGTCCGAGCGGACGAGCTGGTTCCGGCAGGACCGGTTCGGGATGTTCATCCACTTCGGCGCGTACTCCAACCTGGAGGGCGAGTACACCCGCCCCGACGGCACCGTCTGCCGCGACGCCGAGTGGATCAAGCGGCAGTGCAACATCCCGGACGAGGAGTACGAGAAGCAGGCCGCGACCTTCAACCCCGCCGACTTCGACGCCGAGGCCGTGGTCGGGGCGGCCAAGGACGCCGGCATGCGGTACATCGTCATCACGTCGAAGCACCACGACGGCTACGCGATGTGGCCGACGAAGGTCAACTCGTGGAACCTGCGCGACCACTCGGCGTTCGACAAGCGCCGCGACATCATGGCCGAGCTGAAGAAGGCCGCGAAGAAGGCCGGCATCAAGCTCGGCTTCTACTACTCGATCTGGGACTGGCACGACCCGGACTTCGCCGATCCGGCGACCTTCCCGCAGTACGAGAAGCGCATGTACGCCCAGCTCAAGGAGCTGGTCGACAATTACGACCCGGCGCTGCTGTGGTTCGACGGCGAGTGGGCGACGGACCGGCCGCACAACCCCTGGACCGCGCAGGACGGCGAGCGGCTGGAGACGTACCTGCGCGGGCTCGACCCCGACCTCGTCGTCAACAACCGGGTCGGCAAGCGCCGGGTGACCGACGGCGACTACGGCACCCCCGAGCAGGAGATCCCCGGCGCACCGGTCGACGGGCAGCTCTGGGAGTCCTGCATGACCCTCAACGGCCACTGGGGGTACGCGCGTTACGACGAGAACTGGAAGTCCAGCGCCTCGCTCGTACGCAACCTGCTCTCCACCGCCTCCCGCAGCGGCAACTACCTCCTCAACGTCGGCCCCGACGCCCGCGGCCGCGTCCCGGAGCCCTCGGTGCAGCGGCTCGGCGAGATGGGCGACTGGCTGCGTACCGCGGGCCAGGGCAACGCGGTCTACGGCGCCGGGTTCGGCGGGCTGGTCGAGCAGCCCGACTGGGGCTTCGTCAGCCGCAAGGGCGACAAGCTCTACGCGGCCGTCACCACGTGGCCCGCCGCCGGCGGCTCCCTGCACCTCAAGGCCCGTACGGACATCGAGGTGACCGGGGCCCGCGTGCTCGGCTCCGACCAGCAGGTCACCGTCACCGAGGCCGGCGACGGCTACGACCTCACCCCCGCCGGCAGCGCCACCAACGACGCCGCCACCGTCATCGAACTGACCGCCGACCCCGGCCCGACGGCCGCACCGGGCGGCGGCACCGGCCTGAAGCAGGAGGTCTACGACAACCCCGCGCTGACCGGCACGCCGAAGGTCACCCGCACGGACGCGGACATCAACCACTCCTGGAAGTACACCGGTTCACCGGCGAAGAACATCCCGGCCGACGGCTTCAGCGTCCGCTGGACCGGCAGCGTCGAACCGCGCCGCTCCGAGACGTACACCCTGACCACGGTCTCGGACGACAACGTGCGCGTCTGGCTGGACGGCAAGCTGGTCATCGACAACTGGACGCCGCACAACACCAGCGTCGACAAGGCCCAGGTCGACCTTGAGGCGGGCACCCGCCACTCCCTCAAGGTCGAGTACGCGGAGCAGACGGGCGACGCCCACATGAAGCTCCTCTGGTCCAGCCCGGGCCAGGACCAGCAGATCATCCCCCAACAACAGCTCTACCCGAACTGACCACCACCACCCCCGGGGACGCCCCGCCGGGACCACCGGCGGGGCGTCCTGCGTCCTTGCCGTCCACGGGTTCGGCAAGCTCCGCCCGGCCTCGCCCCGGCGCGCGGCACCGGGTCAGGCAACCGGCCCGGGAACTTCACGGCTTCGCCGATGACGTGGCGGATGCGTTGCGGCAGATCAAGGGCATGGCCGGTGAGGATGCGCTTCTCCGCCGGGCGGGGAAGACCGGCTCACCTACCTGCTGCGAGACGGCGTCCCGTAAGATGGTCGGAGGGGTGACATGCAGATCGAACTCGGCGATGACGAGGCGCTGGTTCTCTCCGACTGGCTCGACCGGATGATGCACCGCCGGGACTTCAAGGCCGTCGTCGACGACCGCGCGGTCTGGTCGGCGCTGCTCACGGTCAGCGGTTCCCTGGAGACCCGGCTGCCGCAGATCTTCAGCCCCTCGTACCAGGAAGACCTCGACGCCGCCCGCGCCCGGCTCGTCGCGGGGCTGGGCGACTTCGGGGCGGACGACGGGGCCTGAGCGCGCCCCGGCCCTACGCCCCGGCCAGGTCGAGGGCGATGTCGGTGATCATGTCCTCCTGGCCCCCGACCATCCCCCTGCGGCCTACCTCCACCAGGATCGTGCGGGTGTCCAGGCCGTAGCGGGCCGCCGCCGACTCCGCATGGCGGAGGAAGCTGGAGTAGACGCCCGCGTAGCCCAGGGTCAGGGTTTCGCGGTCGACGCGGACCTCGCGGTCCTGGAGCGGGCGGACCACGTCGTCGGCGGCGTCCATCAGGGGGAACAGGTCGCAGCCGTGCTGCCAGCCCATCAGGTCCGCGACCGCGACGAACGCCTCCAGCGGGCAGTTGCCCGCGCCCGCCCCCTGGCCGGCCAGGGAGGCGTCGACGCGGACGGCGCCGCTCTCGACGGCGACGACGGTGTTGGCCACGCCGAGGGCCAGGTTGTGGTGGGCGTGGATGCCGAGTTCCGTGGCGGGGTCGAGGGCGTCGCGGTACGCGCGGAAGCGGGCGCGGACGCCGTCCATCGTCAGCCGGCCACCGGAGTCGGTGACGTAGACGCAGTGGGCGCCGTAGGACTCCATCAGCTTCGCCTGGCGGGCGAGTTCCCCCGGTTCCGCCATGTGGGACATCATCAGGAAGCCGGCCACGTCCATGCCCAGGTCGCGGGCCGCCGAGATGTGCTGGGCGGAGATGTCCGCCTCGGTGCAGTGGGTGGCGACGCGCACCGAGCGGATGCCGAGGCGGTGGGCGAGCCTCAGGTCGGCCAGGGTGCCGATGCCGGGCAGCAGCAGGGTGGTGGGGACGGCGGTGCGGGCGGCGTCGGTGACGGCCTCGATCCACTCCCAGTCGGTGTGGGCCCCGATGCCGTACGTGATGCTGGAGCCGGACAGGCCGTCGCCGTGGGCGATCTCGATCGCGCCGACACCCGCGGCGTCCAGCGCGGCGGCGATGGTACGGGCCTGCTCGGCGGTGTAGCGGTGCCGCAGGGCGTGCATGCCGTCCCGCAGGGTCACGTCCTGGACGTACAGCGGGGCGGCGGCGGGGGTGTCGGTCACGGGGTGCTCACCTTCGCGGTTCGGTCGGTGGCCATCCGCTCCGCGGTGCGCAGCGCGGCGGAGGTCATGATGTCGAGGTTCCCGGCGTACGACGGCAGGTAGTGGGCGGCGCCCTCGACCTCCAGGAAGACCGAGACCCGCACGGCGCCGCCGGGCTCCGGCGCGAGGGCGCCGAGCGGGTCGTCGGCGGCGACGCGGTCGAACTGGACGCGCTGCTTGAGCCGGTAGCCCGGCACGTACGCCTGCACGGAGGCGACCATCCCGGCCACCGAGTCCGCGACCGCGTCCTCGTCGCACGGTCCTACGAGGCAGTACACGGTGTCGCGCATGATCAGCGGCGGGTCCGCCGGGTTCAGCACGATGATCGCCTTGCCCCTGGCCGCGCCCCCGACCTGCGCCAGCGCGGCGGCGGTGGTCTCGGTGAACTCGTCGATGTTGGCGCGGGTGCCGGGACCCGCGGAGCGGGAGGCGATGGAGGCGACGATCTCGGCGTAGTGCACCGGGGTGACCCGGCTGACGGCTGCGACGACCGGGACGGTGGCCTGGCCGCCGCAGGTGACCATGTTGACGTTGGGGGCGTCCAGATGGGCGTCGAGGTTCACCGGTGGTACGACGTACGGGCCGAGGGCGGCCGGCGTCAGGTCGATGACCCGGCGGCCGGCGGCCCGCAGCACCTCGTCGTGCCTGCGGTGGGCGCCCGCAGAGGTGGCGTCGAAGACGATCGCCACGTCCGCGAACTCGTCCAGCTCCAGCAGCCCGTCCACCCCGTCGTGCGTGGTGGCCACGCCGAGGCGGCGGGCGCGGGCCAGGCCGTCGGAGGCGGGGTCGATGCCCGCCATGGCGGCCATCTCCAGGCTGCCGGAGAGCCGGAGCACCTTGATCATGAGGTCCGTGCCGATGTTGCCGGAGCCGATGACGGCGACCCTCGTCCGGCCGGAGGTACCGCCGGACGTACCGCCGGATGTCCCGTCGCTCATCGCGCCTCTCCCTTCCCGAAGGTGACCCGGACCGAACCCAGTCCGGTGATACGGGCCTCGAACTCGTCGCCCGGCGCCGCCGGCACCATCGGCCCGAGCGCACCGGTCAGCACGACGTCGCCCGCGCGCAGCGGATCGCCGGCGGCGGCGAGCGTGGAGGCCAGCCAGACGGCGGCGTTGAGCGGGCCGCCGAGACAGTCGGTGCCGCGGCCCGCGGAGGTCTGCTCGCCGTCGCGGCTGAGCACCATCTCCACCGCCCGCAGGTCGACGCCGGACAGCGGGACCGGCGTGCCGCCGAGTACGAACAGCCCGCTGGAGGCGTTGTCGGCGACGGTGTCGGCGTACGTGATGTCCCAGTCGGCGATCCGGCTGTCGACGATCTCCAGCGCGGGCAGCGCGAATTCCACGGCCCGCAGCACGTCGGCGACGGTGCTCTGCTCGTACGGCAGCCCGGCGCCCAGGACGAGCGCGACCTCCGCCTCCACCTTGGGCTGGAGCAGCCTGCCGACGGGTACGGTGCCGCCGTCCGGGACCGCCATGTCGGACAGCAGCGCGCCGAAGTCGGGCCGGTCGACCCCCAGTTGCCGCTGCACGGCGGGCGACGTCAGGCCGATCTTGCGGCCGACGACGCGGCGCCCGCCGCCGAGCAGCCGCTCGGTGTTCAGCCGCTGCACCGCGTACGCCGCGGCCGTATCGGCGGCGCCGATCAGGCCGCGTACGGGCGGACAGGGGACGCCGGTTCGGGCGGCGGCGGCGAGCGCGCCGGCGGCCGCGGCCACCGCGTCGGACGGCGGGGCGCCGCCTGTGGCCCGGGAGGGAGCAGGCATGCGGGCACTCCTGACGTGAGAGAGGGACGGTGCGAGCAGGGGGGCAGGGAGGGTGTGTCTCAGGCGGGCGCCACGGCCATCACCACGGCCTTCGGCTCGGTGAAGAACTCCCTGCTGAAGTTCCCCCCTTCGCGCCCGACCCCCGAGTCCCCGACCCCGCCGAACGGCGCGCGCAGGTCGCGGATGAAGAAGCAGTTGGCCCAGACCGTGCCCGCCTTCAGCGCCGCCGCCACGCGGTGCGCCCGGGACAGGTTCTCGGTGAAGACCATCGCGTTCAGCCCGTACGGGCTGTCGTTGGCGGCGGCCACGGCCTCCGCCTCGGTGTCGAAGGGGGTGACGACGACGACCGGGCCGAAGACCTCCTCGCGGTGGATCCGCGCCTCCGGCGGCGCGCCGGTGACGACGGTCGGGCGGACGGTCCAGCCGTCGCCGCGGCCGCCGGTGACGATGGTGCCGCCGTCGGCGGGCACGCCGTCGAGGTAGGAGGTGACCTTGGCGTGGTGTTCCGCCGAGGCGAGCGGGCCGAGCTGGGTGGCCGGGTCCTTGGGATCGCCGGTCACCAGCCCCTCGGCGGCGGCGGTGAAGCGGGCCAGGAACTCGTCGTAGACCTCGCGCTGGACGTACAGCCGGCTGCCGGCGAGGCAGACCTGCCCTGCGTTGCTGAAGATCGCCTTGATCGACCAGGAGACGGCGGAGTCCAGGTCGGCGTCGGCGAAGACCACGTTGGCACCCTTGCCGCCGAGTTCGAGGCTGACGGGGGTGAGGTTGGCCGCGGCGGCGCGGGCGATGGCGCGGCCGGTGCCGGACTCGCCGGTGAAGGTGATGCGGTCCACGCGCGGGTCGGTGGTCAGCGCCTCGCCCGCGGCCGCGGGCCCGTAGCCGTGCACGACGTTGAGGACGCCGGGCGGCATGCCCGCCTGGAGCGCGAGCCCGGCGAGCAGCGTCGCGGAGGCCGGGGTGTCCTCGGCGGGCTTGAGCACGACGGTGTTGCCCCAGGCCAGCGCGGGCGCGACCTTCCAGGTCTCCAGCATCAGCGGGAAGTTCCACGGCGCGATCGCCGCCACCACCCCGGCGGGCTCGAACCGGCTGTAGGCGTGGTGCCCGCTGTCCATGGGCAGCGCGTCGCCGGCCGAGAGCCGGGCGTGGTCGGCGAAGAAGCGGAAGTTCAGGGCCGAGCGGGGGACGTCCTTGGCGGTGCTGTCCGCGATCGGCTTGCCCATGTCGGTGGTGTCGGCGAGGGCGAGTTCGCCGCGGTGCTCGTCGATCAGGTCGGCGAGCCGGTGCAGGATCGCGCCGCGCTCGGCGAAGCCCATCCGGGGCCACGGCCCGTCGTCGAACGCACGCCGGGCGGCGGCGACGGCGAGCCCTGCCTCCTCCGCACCGCCGAGGGACACCTCCGCCCACGGCTCGCGGGTCCACGGGTCGACGGTGGCGAAGGTCTCGCCGGAGGCCGACCGGGTCTCCCGGCCGTCAACGATGTGCGGAATGAGGTCCATGGTCCTCGCCTTTCTGCTGCTGCTTCTCCTGCTGCTCCTGGATGGTCACGTCGCCCGCGGCCCAGTGCGAGGCGGGCACCTCGCGGACGATCACGCGGACGGCCTCGGGCGGCGCGTCCGCGGTCCTGGCCACGGCCCGGGTCACCTCGCCGATCAGCGCGCGCAGTTGGCTCGGCGAGCGGCCCTCAACGAGCGTCACTTCGACCAGCGGCACCGGTCCTGCTCCTCTCGTGCGTCCCCTCGTGCGACCTCCCGTGGGTCCCCCCGCCCGTCTCCTCGTACGTCTCCGGGTACGCCGCCTCCCCGGCCGCCCCGCCGGCCCCGCCGGCGAGCAGCGCGGCGGCCTCCCCGCCCCCGACGACCTCGGCGAAGACGGTGCCCATCAGCCGCAGGCTGGCGGCGTGCAGCTCCTCGACGTACCCGGCGACGGCGTCACGGGCGACGACCACCCGCAGGTCCCGGAAGAAGGCATCGCGCACGGTCGACTCCACGCAGAAGTCGGTGCGTACGCCCGCCATGACGAGGGTGTCGACACCGAGCCCTGCGAGCAGGCCGTCGAGCGAGGTGCGGTGGAAGGCGCTGAACCGCGGCTTGACCACCTCGTGGTCCCCGGGCCGCCGGTCGAGTCCCGCGACCGGCTCCGCGCCCCAGGTACCGCGCCGCAGGCCCCGCTCGCGCAGGAACGGGCTGCGCTCGGCGAGCAGCCCGACGGCGGCGTCGTCGGGCCACTCCATCCGCACCCACACCACCGGCCGGCCGCCGCTGCGGGCCGCCGCCACCAGGGCGTTGATCCGCGCCACGAGGCCGTCGAGGTCCGCGACCCGCAGCCCGGCCGCGGCGAAGACGCCGTCGGGGTGGCAGTAGTCGTTCTGGACGTCTATCACCACGAGCGCCGTCGTGGCAGGCGAGGTCGGTGTGCTCATCCGGGCTCCCCGGGGGTGACGGTGAGGCCGGCGTGGGCCTCCATGGCGGCGTCGAGCCGCTGCCTGCTGCCGGAGGCGATGGCCTCGACCAGCTCGCGGTGGACGGCGGGGCCTTCGGGGTTGATCCGGCTCGGCTCGTCGGCGGTGACGCCGCGCAGCCTGCTGGCGACGAACTCCAGCAGCGAGACGTAGGTGTGGCGCAGGATCTGGTTGGGCGTGATCTCGGCGATCCTGCGGTGCAGCGCCCAGTTGGCCGCGAGGTAGTCCGCGGCGGACAGCCCCTCGACGGCCATCTCGTCGGCGAGCCTGCGCAGTTCCGCCAGGTCGGCGTCGGTGCGGTGGCGCATCGCCTCCTGCGCGACGAGCGGCTCCAGGTTGTCCCGTACCACCAGGCAGTCGGAGACCGACACCGAATCGCCGCTCAGCTCCAGCATCTTGCGGCCCAGCCGGACCAGCGCGGGCGGCGAGGCGACGAAGATGCCGCCCTTGACGCCGGGGCGTACGGAGACGGTGCCGCGGGAGACCAGCAGCCGGACGGCCTCGCTGAACGTGGCCGCGGCCACGTCGTATTCACGCCGCAGGCTCTCCTTGGTGCCCAGCTTGTGACCGCTGGGCAGGGACTGCTCGGCGATCCGCCCCTCGATCCGCTTGGCGACCGCCTCGGCGCGGGATGACCGGCGCAGCTCGTCCGTCCCTGCTTCGCTGCTCAATGTCCTCGGCCCTTCGACTGGATGGAATGGGATGGCGAGGGTAGCGAGCGCCCGCCGGCGGCCGACGCGGGCCCGGTGCCGAGGCCGAGGCCCGGCAGCAGCGCGGCGGCGTTGCCGCCGAGGATCGCGGCCTCGTCGGCGGCGTCGAGGCCGATGCGGCGCACGGTCTCCAGCGGCCGGTCGTCCATGAGGTCGAACGGGGTGTCGGTGCCGAGCAGGACGTTGCGGGCGGTGACGTCCTCGACGAGCCGGGCGATGGTCCGCACGTCGAAGACCGCCGTGTCGTACAGCAGCCGGCGCAGGAACTCCGTCGGCTCGCTGCCGACCACGCGCGCCACCGGCTTGCGGTGCCAGCCCAGGTCGAGCCGCGCGCCGACGGCGTGCGCGCAGCCGCCGCCGTGGGCGAGGCAGAGGGTCAGCTCGTGCCGTTCGAGTACGCCGCCGAAGATCAGCCGGGAGACGGCGAGGGCGGTCTCCAGCGGATAGCCGAGGAGCTGGACGAGGTGGTAGTCGGCGAGCCGGTCGCGCTCGGAGACCCGGCTGGGGTGCAGCAGGGTGAAGCAGCGGCGCGCCGCCAGCACCGACCAGAGGTCCTCGTTGACCGGGTCGTCCAGCTCGCGGCCGGCACCGAAGGTGCCCATCGTGGCGCCCACCAGGCCGAGTTCGTCCAGCGCCCGGGTCAGCTCCGCGGCGGCCCCGGGGTGGCCGACGGGTACGGTCGCCAGCCCGTGCAGCCGGCCGCCGGAGCCCGCGGCGAACTCCGCCAGCGCGTCGTTCGAGCGCCGGGCCAGCTCCAGCGCCAGCGCGTCGTCCGCCGCCTGCGAGGCGAAGAGGAACGGCGGCGCGGCCACCACGTGGTGGTCGACGCCGGACGCGTCGAGCAGCGCGATCCTGCGGTCCATGGCGTACTGCTCGGGCGGCAGCGGCACCGGCGCCCCCGCGGGCAGCCCGCACAGCGCCGGGTCCAGGGTCAGCACGTGGTCCGCGGCCCCGGACAGGTCCGCGCGGCCCTCCCGCTCCAGCGCGCGCAGCAGCGGCAGAGGCATGGCGTGCGTATGGATGTCGACCACGGGCGCGGGGGGTGCGGTCCCCGTGCCGGTCGGCGTGTCAGTCACCGCGCGCCGCCATGTAGGTCTCGTACTGGTCCCCCAGCAGCGAGCGGATCAGCGCCGTCGCCGCCTCCGAGGTGCCGGCCTTCTCGCCCGTGCCGTAGATCAGCCGGGCGAGCTGCGACAGCAGATAGGGGTGCAGCCCCAGGTGGTAGAGGCGGCGGAAGTCGCGCGCGGCGATCGCGGTGCGCTCCTCCCCGGTGAGGGGGTACGCGGCCAGGACCTCCGCCTCGGACGTCTCGAAGCGGGCGCGCAGCTCGCGGTCCCACTTCAGCTCCTGCACCAGGTCGTTCGTCCGCAGCCGCGGATCGAAATGGTCGAGTGCCATCAGGTGTCCTTCTGTAGTGAACGGGCGTCGTGACGGGTGCCGGCGGTCAGTCCAGGTGCCACTGCACGGCGCCGACGCCGCAGCGCCACTGCTCGACCGCGACGTACCCCAGCGAGGTGCACGGGCGCGGGCCGACGGCGCCCATGACGACCACCCACGACAGCAGCTCCGCGGTGCCGCCCGAGCCGGCCTGCTCCATGCGGTCGAACGTCGCCTCGGTCAGGATCCGCTCGTGGTCGCCCTCCTGGAGCAGGTCGAGCCACCAGCGGTCGAACTTCTCGTCGATGTCCAGGTAGCGGGGCCCGCCGGGCTCGTGGCTGAGGCCGCCGGAGCCGAGCAGGCCGACGCGCAGCCCGTCGGGCAGGGCGCGGATCGCCTCGCCCAGCGCCTCGCCGAAGGCGTAGCAGGCGCGCTCGTCGGGGACCGGGGGGACGGTGCAGTTCTGCAGGACGGGCACGACCCGGACGCCCGTCTCGACGAGCCGGGCCATGGCGGTGGGCACCGAGAGGTTGTCGTCGAAGCGCAGGTCGCCCGGCTCGGCGCGGACGCCGGGGCCGCTGTCCCTGACGGCCTCGAAGAGGCTCGCCGCGACGCCGGGGTCGCCGGGCAGCGCGTAGTCCTCGACGCGCAGCCAGGGCTTGAACCACTCGTCGGGGCCGCGGTGTTCCGCCGCGAGGCCGAAGGTGAAGTCGGCGTAGTCGCTCACCCGGGCGTTGGCGACGTGGTCGTTGCCGACGACGAGCAGCACGTCCGCGCCCGAGGCGACGACGGCGTCGTGCACGGCGCCGTACGCCTCGGAGACCACCCGGCGCTCGGGCTCGGGCGCCTTGTCGAACCAGCCGGTCAGGCCGGGCGTGTGGCTCGCGGCCAGGGCCAGGCATATCTCTGCCATTGCTCCTCTGCTCCTGTCGTGTGTCGCTGAACTGTCATGCTGTGCGCGTGCGGTACGCGCCCGGGGCCGCCGGCCGGGCGGCGGGTCAGCCGGTGGCGAGCCGCTCCTCGATGGCGTCGGCGGCCAGTTCGGCGGCGGTGGCGTGCAGCCGCCGGCCCTCGTCTGCGGTGGCCGCGGCGGGGTCGCCGAAGTAGCCGCGCGGGGTGACGCGCCGGGCGTCGTCGTATCCGCGCCGCCACACGGCGAGTTCGGACAGCCCGTGCCCGGTGGCGGGCAGGGTGGCGCGTACCTCGTCGCGGACCAGGCCGGGGTGGGTGTGCAGCATCACCGACGTCTCCCACCGCCCGGCGTGCACGTCGATCCCTCCCGCCCCCGCGCCGCCCGCGGCGGATCCCGGCGAGGAGACGGCCACCCGGCCGCCCCGCGCCTCGCCGGCAGGCGCGGCGGAGGCGTGCACGGTCAGCGCCGGGTCGTCCGGGTCGAGGCCCAGCCGCTGCGCCAGCTCCGGCTCCATGACGAAGCTGATGTCGGCGCCGGTACGCTCCCGGCCCGCCCGCACCCCGGCGTGCACGGTGCGGTTGTGTAGCGCGTCGCCGTGGCCGGAGAAGCAGAAGACGTGCCGGAAGCCGTCGCCCGCCATGCCGGCGAACAGGTCGGCCATGACCTGCTCCATCAGCTCGGGGCGGATCCCGTACGAGGCCGGGAAGCTGCCGGAGACGACGTTGATGCCCCAGTAGTACGGCGGCACGATGAGCGCCTCGATGCCGCGTGCCGCCAGCAGCCGCCGCACCTCGCGCAGCCGGGCGCCGGGCAGGTAGACGTCGGTGCCGGCGGGCAGGTGCGGGCCGTGCTGCTCGATGACGCCGAAGGCCCAGAGCAGCACCGCCCCGCCACGGGCGGCGCGCTCGACCTCGTACCAGGTCAGCTCGGCGATCGTGTCCGCGAACACGTCCGTGGCCGGGTCCGTCCCGGCAGCCCCGCCGGACACGGCAGCCCCGGCGGCCGTGCCCTCCACTCCGCCGCCCGTCACGGCCGGTCCCCCGCACCGGCCGCGGGGGCGGCGGAGTGGAAGGTCTTGGCGCGCTGCACCTGGCCGTAGACCGCCGCGCGCAGCTCGGCGAAGCGGGGCAGCGCGCGGGTCGTCAACTGCTCGCGCTCGGCAGGCAGGTCGACGGCGATGTCCTCCATGACCACGGTCGGCGAGGCGGACAGCACGAGCACCCGTTCGCCCAGGTAGACCGCCTCGTCGATGTCGTGGGTCACGAACAGCACCGTCATGCCCAGCTTCCGCCACAGCGAGCGGGTCAGGTCCTCCAGCTCCGCCCGGGTCTGCGCGTCCACGGCGGCGAACGGCTCGTCCATGAGCAGCACCTTCGGCTCGTACGCGATGGCGCGCGCGATGGCCACGCGCTGCTGCATGCCGCCGGAGAGCTGCCAGGGGTACGCGGCCGGGGCGTCGGCGAGCCCGACGGACTCCAGCGCCTGCGCCACGAGCACCGCCCGCTCCGCCTTGGCGATCTTCTTCTGTTTCAGCGGCAGTTCGACGTTCGCGCCGACCGTCATCCACGGGAACAGGCTGCGCCCGTACTCCTGGAAAACCACCGCCATGCCGGGCGGCGGGCCCTGCACCCGCGCGCCGCCGAGCCGCACCTCGCCCGACGTGGGCGCGAGCAGCCCCGCGACGCACTTCAGCAGCGTCGTCTTGCCGGCGCCCGACGGGCCGACGATGCAGGTCAGATCGCCCGCGCCGACGGTGAACGTCAGGTCGCGGACGGCCTCGACGGTCCGCCCAGAGCCCTGGTAGACCTTCCGCACCCCGCGGACGGCCAGCGCACCCGCGCTGTCCTCGGTGGCCGGAGCCACCCTCGTGCCGGTCATTTCTCACCTCGCTGCGACTGCCTCAGGCCGCGGTACCAGCCGAGGACTCGGGACTCGAACAGGGCGAACAGCAGCGACAGGGCGAAGCCGAGGAGACCGAGGAGCAGGATGCCGCTCCACATCTCCGGGATGGCGAACGACCGCTGGAACTGCACGACGGTGAAGCCCAGGCCGCTGGAGCTGGCGAACATCTCGCTGATCACCATGAGGATGATCGAGATCGAGAGCGCCTGCCGCAGCCCGGCGACGATCTGCGGTGCCGCGCCCGGCAGCACCAGGCGGCGCAGCCGGGCGGTGCCGGTCAGGCCGTAGCAGCGCGCGGTGTCGGAGAGCACCTCGTCGATCGCGCGGACCCCTTCGACGGTGTTGAGCAGCACCGGCCACAGGGCACCGGAGATGATCACCACGATCTTCATGGTGTCGCCGATCCCGGCGACCAGCATGAGGACGGGGATGAGCACCGGCGGCGGCACGGCGCGGAAGAACTCCAGGACCGGTTCCAGCAGTGCCCGGATCCGCGGCCGGGTGCCGAGGAGCACGCCCAGGGCGATGCCGATGACGGCGGCGCCCAGATAGCCGGCGGCCAGCCGGCCGAGGCTGGGCAGCACGTCGTCGACGATCCGGTCGGAGAACCAGGTCTCGGCGAACGCGGCCAGGATCTCGTCCAGCGTCGGGTAGTAGAAGTTGGTGCTGCGCGCGGCGAGCACCCACCACAGCGCCAGCAGCGCGGCGGGCAGCCCGAGGAGGTACGCCAGGTGGACCGCGCCGCGCTTCAGCAGCCGCAGCCCCCGGCCCCCGCGGCTCTCCGCTTCCGCTGCTGCCTTCACGGGTTTCACGGATTTCACGGGCTGTTCGCTCTTCGCGGTCTTCGTACCGGGGACGCCGCTCACGCGCCGGCCTCCGTCCGTACCGAGGTGTGCCAGGACAGCACGCGCCGCTCCAGCAGCCGGGCCAGCACGTTCACGCAGACCCCGAGCGCGCCGGCCACCAGCACCAGCGCGTACATCCGCGGGATCGCGTTGCTGGACTGGGCGCGGGCGATCTCGCTGCCGAGCCCGGGGCTGCCGATGATGAGCTGGGAGCTGACGGCCAGGATCAGCGCCACGGAGGCGGCCAGCCGCAGCCCTGTCATCAGGTACGGCAGCGTGGTCGGCCACACCACGTAACGCAGCCGCGCCCAGGGCGAGAAGCCGTAGCCGACGGCGGTGTCGCGGGCGACCGGGTCGACGTCGCGGACGCCGCTGAGCACCTGGAGGAGCACGGGCCAGAAGGCCGCGTAGACCACCAGCAGCAGCGTCGAGCCGAGGCCGGTGCCCAGCACGAGCACCGCCAGGGGTATCAGCGCCACCGAGGGGATCGGCCGCAGGAACTCGATGGTGGACGCGGTGGCCTTGCGCAGCACCTCGACGCCGCCGATCACCAGCCCCAGCACCGTGCCCGCGACCAGGGCGATGGCCAGGCCGTACGCCCAGCCCTCGACGGTGTCGAGCAGGGCGGTCCAGAAGACCGGCGTGCCCAGCTCGTCGCCGAGCGCGCGGACCATCTCGCTGAACGGCGGCAGGTACTTCGCGGGCACCGCGCCCGCACGCGGCAGCAGTTCCAGCACGCCGGCGAACAGGACGATGCCGAGGACGCCGAGCGCGGCGTCGGGCACGGCCTTCAGCCGGGCCGCGGGCGAGGGTGCGGCGGGGACGGGGACGACCGCGGTGGGCGGGTCCGGGGGCCGGTCCGCCGCCGGCGACAGCGCGGGCGGCTGCCCGGTGTCGGCGCTCTGGTGAACTCTCACGTCTTCTCCGGCATCTCTGGGGCTGGTGGGTCGGTGCTCCTCGGGGCAGAGCAGGGGCCGGCGGCGGCCCGGCCGGCGGCTCGCGGCCGGCGGGGGCGCGGCGCTCAGTCGGCGAGCAGGTCGTCCAGCGGGTCGAGGTTGTCGATCAGACCGGCGTCGGCGGTCAGTTGGGCCAGCCCGGCGATCTCGTCGCGGTCGGACTCGGGGTTCCAGCCGGGGAGCGTCAGGTCGTCGGTGAGGCCCTCGTCGAGGTCGAGGTAGGTGTTGAGTACGGCGCGCGCCTCGTCCGGGTGCTCCTCGGCGTAGCGCAGGGACTTCTGCAGCGCCTTCGTGAACCGCTCGACGACCTCGGGGTTCTCGCCCGCGTACGACTCGGAGGCGAACCAGCCCGCGAACGGGAGCTGCTTGCCCATGCCGGCGTAGCTGACGGGCAGCGCGTGCCCGCCGTCCTTCTCCACGATGCTGATGAACGGCTCGCTCAGCATGGCGGCGTCGACGTTGCCCTTGTCGAGCGCGGCGGGCATGTCGGGGATGGGCACCTCGACGAGCTTGGCGGCGTCCCGGTCCAGTCCTGCGTCCTCCAGGCTGGCGCGTACGGCGACCTCGTTGATGCCGAGGAGGGTGTTGACGGCGATGGTCTTGCCCTCCAGGCCGGCGACGTCCTCGATGCCGTCGTCCTTGGTCATGAGCTGGCCGGAGCCGTCGTCCAGCACGTCGTCGGAGGCGCGCGCCCCGACCGAGAGCATCGTGACCGGCACCCCCTCGCTCTTGGCGATGAGGAGGCTGACGATGTTGGAGTAGCCGAACTGGTAGTCGCCGCTGACGACCGCGGGGGTGATCGCGGCGCCGCCCTGGGAGTTCTGCAGCTTCGGGTTGAGGTCCTGCTCCTTGAAGAAGCCCTTCTCGATGCCGAGCTTGACGGGTGCGATGTCGATGATGGGGATGACCCCGAGGGTGATGTCCGTGGGTCCCGAGCCGGTGTCCTCTCCCCCGCCGTCCGAGCCGCAGGCGGTCGCGGCGGTGAGGAGGAGAGCGGCTCCGGCCGCTATGGAGAGGGCTCTGTGACGACGGCACAATGACGGCATACCGGACTCCCTGCTGCGTGAACGATCGATGGGGTGGCCGTCGGCTGCCGCGCTGCGGGCACGGCGGGGACGGCGGGCGAGGGGGAATGACGTAGGCGTGCGGACGGGCCGGGCGCCGCGTACGGCGGCGGGGGCGGGGCCCGTAAGGGAAGAACGGGGTCGGGGCGGGGCGCGGTGGGTGGTGCGGCGCCTCAGCCGCCGACGGCGGTGACGGTGCCGAGCGTCGCGAACTCGGCGGAGATCGTCCGCCCGGGTTCGACGAACACGGCGTCGGTGAGCCCGCCGGTGAGCACGGTCCACCCTGCTTCGAGGGCGATACCGCGCCGGGACAGGGCGTTGGCGGCGAGGGCGAGCGCCCGGGCCGGATGGCCCTGGACGGCCGCGCCGGTGGCGGTGTCGACGACCTCGCCGTCGACGGTGAGCCGGCAGGTCTCGGCGGCGAGGTCGAGTCCCGCCGGGTCCACGGGGTCCGCGGAGACGGCGAACCGGCAGGACGAGGCGTTGTCGGCGACGACGTCGGGGAGGGCGAAGCTGAAGTCGCGGTAGCGGCTGTCGATGACCTCGAACCCGGCGCGTACCTCCGCGACGGCGGCGAGCGCGCTCGCCTCCGTCACCCCGGGCCCCGCGAGCCGCCGGCCCAGGGTGAAGACGATCTCGGGCTCGACGCGCGGGTGGATGGTCTCCGCCAGCGGTACGGGCGCGCCCGCCGGCAGCACCATCGCGTCCGTGAGCCAGCCGGTCAGCGGGGCGTCGATGCCCATCCGCCGCTGCTTCGCGGCGGATGTCAGCCCCAGCTTGACGCCGATGACCCGCTCCCCCGCGGCGACCTTGCGGGCCAGCAGCTCGTCCTGCGCCCGGTAGGCGGTGCCCAGGTCGAGGCCGGGCCACTCGTCGGTGATCCGCCCGCCGTCGCGACGCTCCCGCTCGCGGCGGAGCAGTTCGTCGACGGTGCGCTCGACCGTCCATACGCTCATGGGCCCCGCCTCCCTCCCGGACTCGCGGCCGTGGGAACGGCCGCATCGATCAACTCGGTGCGCGTTGGTCCCTGAGTATGGGACAAGAAAACATTGCAATCAATAGATTGATAGCAATGAGTTCTGGGACCCGCCGCCGCCGGCGCCCGGGCACCGGCGGCGGCGTCGTTCAGCTCCGGACCCCCGTGCCACCCGCGTTGCCGGCCCGCGTCTCTCCCTCCGCCGCGGGCAACTCCCCTTGCACGTCAGGGGGGTTCCGCGCCGCGCGGCTCCGGCGCCGGCCGGCCGCGGCGGCGGCGGCGAGGGCGACCGCCGCCGCGACGGCGACGAGCACCACGTCGGGTACGGCGGAACCGACGTCCCGGGTCCACTGCTCCAGCGCGAACTCGTCCTCCACCCCGACCGCGCCCGGCAGCGCACCGGTGCCGTCGAACGCCAGGAACACCGCGCCCAGGACGACGAACAGGGCGCCGGAGAGCATCTGCGTCGAGTGCAGCTCCAGCTTCCCGACGCGGACCGGGCGCCCGCGCAGCCAGCGCCGGCGGCCCAGGTCGAACCGGTGCCACAGGACGGCGAGCACGAACAGCGGCGCCGCCATGCCCAGGGCGTAGCAGGCGAGGAGCACCCCGCCGTACACGGTGTCGCCGCCGAGCGCCGACACCGTCAGCACCGACCCCAGGATCGGCCCGGCACAGAACCCGGCGAAGCCGTACACCGCGCCCAGCACGTACACGCTCACCGCCGACTCCGGCCTGATCCGCCCCGCGGCCTGCTGCATCCGCCGCGAGCCGAAGCCGAAGCCGAAGAACTGGGCCACGCCCAGCGCGACGACCGTCCAGCCGCCGACGGCGATCAGCAGCTCGCGGTGGCCGTAGAAGAGCCTGCTGGCGAACGAGCCGGCCACGCCGAGCGGCACCAGGGTGGTGCACAGTCCGGCGTAGAAGATCGCGGTACGGGCCAGGAGGCGGCCGGCGCCGCTGATCGAATAGGCGAAGAAGGAGGGCAGCAGCAGCGCGCTGCACGGGCTGAGGAGGGCGAGCAGGCCGCCGAGGAAGGCGGTGAGATAGCCGATGTCCGCGCTCACTCCGCCTCCCCCGCCGCCTTGCGGGCCTCGTCGATGGCTTCTTCGAAGACCTCGGTGGGCTGGGCGCCCAGCACGGGCGTGGTGTTGACGAGGAAGGCGGGGGTGCTGGTCACGCCGAGGTTCTGGCCCTCGGCGGCGTCACCGTTCACGGCCTCCTCGGCGGCCGTGCCTGCCATGTCCCGCTCGAAGCGCGCCAGGTCCCTCACCCCGGCCTCCTTCGCCATGGCGATCAGCTCGTCGCCGGCGAACTCGCCGCTGTTCTTCTTCCGCTCCTCGCCGTAGGCCACGTCGTGGAACTCCCAGAACCGTCCCTGCTGCCCGGCCGCCCAGCCGGCCCGGGCGGCGGCCTGCGACTCGTCGCCGAAGATCGGGAAGTGGCGCCACTCGATCCGCAGCACGCCCGCGGCCACGTACTTCTCGACCAGCTCGGGCTTGGTGTCGCGGGCGAACTTGCCGCAGAACGGGCACTGGAAGTCGGAGTACTCGATGAGGACCACCGGCGCGTCCTTCTTCCCCAGGGCCATCGGGTCGCCGGCGGCACGCCGCTGGAGGGCGAGCAGCGCCTGGTCCTGCGCGGACGGCGCGTCCTTCCCGGCGCTGCCCCCGCGATCGGCGTCCGCCGTACGGCCGCCGCCGGAGCCGGAGTCGGAGCCGGATCCGGCGAAGAGGGAGAGGGTGCCGAGGCCCAGGGCGGCGGCGAGGATCAGGGCGACGACGAGGGTGGACGCCTTGCGGGTGCGCTTGCTGGTGTCGGTGTTCATGGGGTGGCTCCCGGGTCAGCGCGTGGGGTCGGAGGGGGTGGCGGTGGTCTCGGCGGCGGCTGTGCTCGGCGCGGTGGCGGTGGGTTCCGCGGGGCGTGCGGTCGGCGCGGTGGCGGTGGCGCACGCCGCCTCGCCGGCCAGCCGCTGCACCGCGGCGACCGCGAGGAGCAGCACGGAGCCCACGCCGATCAGCGGCTGCAGCGGGGCCCAGTAGGACAGCGCGCCGGACGTGCCCAGGGCGACGAGGACGAGCTTGTTGCAGACCGGGCAGCCGACGGCCAGGAACGACAGCACGCCGCCGGCCGCCGCCGGCCGGGAGCCGCGTTCGGGCCCGGGCGGCGCCTCCGGCCGGCGGACGTACGTGGCCAGCACCACCCCGGCGAGCAGGGCGGTGGCGGCCAGCACCGGGTAGCTCCACCACTCAGGTGCGATCTCGCGGCCGAAGACGGGGTTGGGGACGAGGGCGGTCGGCAGCCCGATCGCCAGGGTGGTGGCCGTCGCCGCGACGGCGGCGGTGAGCGTGCGGGCGGCGCCCCACAGGGCGAGCGCGCGCAGCGCGAGGCGCACGCGGTTACGGAAGAAGGGCATGAGGTGTCCTGCGGTCGAGTCGGGGATACGCGGAAGATCCGCGTGCGCGCGGGCCCGTCGTCCTTCGAGCGGAGAGGGCCGGCGGCGCGCAGGCGGCAAGGCGGCGGCGGCTCGCGGTACGGGATCCTTCCCGCACCGAGCCGGCGGCGCCTCCTACAGCCGCAGCACCGTGAGTCGCGCTATGTCCGGCCCCGGCGGTGTACGGCCCTGGGCCGCCGCCGTACCGGGGTCCGCGGCCGCACCGGCCGCCCGCGGGGTCCGTACCGCGTACGAGACGACTCCCTGATCGCCGCCGGCCCGGACGCTCGGCACCGACTGCTGCACGGCCTTGCCGGACTTCCGGCACCCGGGAGCGTCCCGCTCCTCGCCCGCGGAGACCTGCTCGGAAGCGGCGTCCCGCGGCGCGCTCACACTCCCGCGGGAGTCCGCCGCGGACGCACCGGCGGCGGACTGCGCCACCGGGGCGCAGGCCAGGGAGATCAGCGCCGCCAGCACCACCACGAGCGCACGGACGGCCGCGCGCGGGAGGGTGGCGGTCATGCTGGTCGTCCTCAGGGTCGGGGGCGCACTCATTAGAACACGCCCGCCCGGACCCGCGGCCTGCCGACGGCGGGAAAGAGCCCGGTCAGGGCGCCCTATGAGGTGCCTGCCGCCGCCCGCCCACCGAGCGTGGCCCGTACCTCCATGAGCGCGAAGCCCAGCAGGTTCAGCCCACGCCACGCACCGGGATCCTGCGCCCGGTCGTCGGTGGCGGCCAGGCCGATGCCCCAGACGCGGTCGACCGGGCTCGCCTCCACCAGGATCCGGCCGCCGGTGCCGAGGAGGTACACGCCGAGGTCGGGGTGCCGGCCGAACTTGGCCAGGTTGCCGCGCACCACCGCCGCGAACCGGTGCTCCTCCCACACCGCCTCGTCGAACCCCCGCACCTTCCGCCCCTCGGCCTTCGCCGCCCCGGGGTGGCGGGTCGCGAGTATCCGCGCCACCGCCGCCTCGTCGCCGAACAGCCGCGCCTTGGCCGCCATCATCCAGTGCTCGGCGGTCGCGTACGCGACGCCGTCCACCTCGAACTCCACCGGCCACCACTGACTGAAGCAGGCCGCGTCCACCACGCCCTGGCGCTGGGGACGGTGCCCCCAGAAGTACAGGTACTTCAGCCTGCGCCCCTCCTCCGCCGCGGCACGCAACTCCCCGACGGACCCCGGCAGTTCACCCACGGCCCACTCCCTCCCCTGTCCCCGGCCCCCCGCGTCGGCCTCCGACACCAGGATGGGCCCGGCCCTCCCCGCGGAGAGAGCCGGGCCCGGATCGGGCGCGGTCTACAGGCCCGTGTCGCAGCAGCCGTCTCGGCGCATGAGGCGGCCGACGTCCAGCCAGTCCACGTCCGCATCCGCGCGCGGGGTCGCCCGCGGTTCGAAGGAGCGCACCAGGTCCTCCTGTGCGAACGGCCTGCCGCCGCGCAGGACCGACTCGGTGCGCACCAGCGTGGCGAAGTCCGTGAACGGGTCGCCGTCGATCACCGTCACGTCGGCGTACTTGCCCGGCTCCAGCGTGCCGAGGTCCTTCGCCGCGCCGAAGGCGCGGGCCGGGAGCACCGTGGCGGTGCGGAGCGCCTCGGCCGGGGAGAGGCCGGCGCGGTGCAGGGCGCGCAGGGCGAGGTGGAGGTGGAGGCCCACGGGGACGAGCGGCTGGTCGGTGCCGAGGGCGACGGTGCCGTCCGCGGCCAGGATCCGGCGGTAGACGTCCGTCTCGGTGGCCAGGGTCCGCAACTCCCCCTCGCTGGGCGGCTGCCCGGCGCGCTGGACGACGGCCGCGGTGTCCCACGGCGGCATCAGGACCGTCACCCGCGGGTCCGCGGCCAGCGCCGGGTCGGCGCCGAGCAGCGGGAGCGCGGTGAAGGGGGTGGCGATGAGGTGGAAGTCGCCGGTGGCGGTGTAGATGTCGACGAGATCGGCGTGCGCGCGTCCCGAGGCCGTCGTCGCGTGGCCGAACTCCAGCCGCTGCGTGGCCTGCAGATGCGTCGTCAGGTCCTGGCCGAGCTGGATGCCCGGCGAACACAGGTGGCTGCCGCTGCGCACCCCCAGCCGCTCGTGCGCGAACGCCGCCGCCTCCGCCATCACCCAACCGGGCGCGCGCACATACGTCTTGACGAAGTCCCAGTCCAGCCCCTCCGCCCGCGCCAGCGAACGCCGCAGCCCGGCCCGGGTGCCGTGGGCGCGGCCCATGCTGTACGCGACGCGCGCGCCGTCGAGCAGTTCGCCGGTGGCCAGCAGCCGGGGGCCCGCCAGCTCGCCGGCGTCGGCGGCCTCGCGGATACGGGCCTGTTCGTAGGCGAAGCCGCCCAGCGACACGGCGGTGGTGATGCCGTACGCGAGTTGCAGCGCGGTCTGCCTGCCGCCGTAGGTGGACTGCCAGGGGTGGATGTGGGCGTCCCAGAGCCCGGGGATGACGGTCCGCGCGGAGGCGTCGACGCGGCGCTCCGCGGGGCGGCCGGCGCGGTGGGGTTCGACGGCCGTGACGCGGCCGCGGCGGATGACGATGTCGGCGTCGTCGCGTACGGCGTCGGAGGTGCCGTCCCAGAGCCGCCCGGCGTGCACGACGGTGTCGGGGGCGACGGGGCGGCGGTAGTCGAGCGGGATACGGACCGTGCGGGCGGCGCCGGAGGCGACGTCGGCGATGCGGACGCGCCCCGCCGACAGGTACGCCACCTGCCGGCCGTCGCCGGAGAAGGACGGGTGGTCGGCGGCCTCGTCGGTCAGTTGCCGCGGAGCGCCGTCCGGGGTGCCGTCGGGCCGTACGGGCAGCAGCCACAGCGCGGACTCCGCGACCACCGCCAGCCACCGGCCGTCCGGCGACCAGACGGGTCCCGAGTCGTAGCGGTCGGAGATCGAGGTGTGCGGGGCGACGGGGTGGAGGCGGGCGGCGCCGGTGGCGGCGTCGACGAGGCGGATGAGGTTGTAGCCCTCGCGGAAGCGCTGGTTGAGCCGGTTGCGGTCGCAGAGCGCGAGGTAGCGCCCGTCCGGCGACCAGCTCGGCCGGCCCGGCAGCCCGCCCGCGCCCAGCGGCGCGGCGAGCACCTTCTCGGTACCGGAGTCGAGGTCGGTGACGACGAGGTTGCCGGTCATGTCGACGGAGGCGAGCCGCGTCCCGTCCGGGGAGAGGGCGGGGAAGACCCGGCCGCCCTCGGCGAGTACGGTCTCCTCGCCGGAGCCTAGGTCGCGGCGGCGGACGGCGAAGAGTCCATCGCGGTCGTCGGCGTAGACCAGGCCGCGGCCGTCGGAGGTCCAGCCGGGGGCGAGCACGTAGCGGGTCTTCTCCGCCTGGAGGACCTTGCGCGGCTTGCCGCCGCCGGTGACGTCCGCGGTCCAGAGCGCGCCGAGGGCACAGAACGCCAGGCTGCTGGCGTCGGGCGACAGCGCGGGCAGGTGGACGGCGCGTACCCGGCGGACGCCGCCGTCGGCGAAGTCGTACGCCTTGGTGCGGTACCGCGGGCGGTCGACGGGCAGCGCGGCGGCGAAGGGGATCGTCTCCGGCCTGGCGGGGGCCTCGGGGTTCACGATGCGGAACTGGCCGCCTGCGGTGAGCAGCAGCGCGTCGCCGGAGATCCAGCGGGGCGGTACGGGCGACACGTCCGCGTCCCCGAGGTCGACGGGCGTGCCGTCGACGACGAGCGTGCACGACGCCGAAGGCGCCGCGGTCGTACGGAGATACGCGAGCCGGCCGCCGGGACCGACCGCCGGCGTCATCACCTGCGCCTCGGTGGTCTCCGTGTGCTCGGTACGCACCTCGCCCGGGCCGTCCGCGGCCACGGAGGCGACGGTGCGGGCCGCGAGCGTGCCGCCGGCGCCAACCGCGGCGCGGACGAAGAACACCCGCGCGCCGTCCGGCGACCAGGCCGGGTCGAAGTCCTCCCAGGCGCCGCCCTGGTGGGGACCCTGCTGGTCGGGAAGCCCGGTGACCTGGGCGAGTTCGCCGCTGGCGACCGTGAGGATCCAGATGCGGTACGGGCTGCCGGCCACCGGGTCGCCGCCGCGCTCCGAGCAGAACGCGATGCGGCTGCCGTCGGGCGACCAGGCGGGCGCGCGGTCGTCGTGGGGCCCGTCGGTGAGCTGGGTGAGCCCGGAGCCGTCGGGCCGCAGGGTCCACAGGTGGAAGCCGCCGCCGCGGTAGGCGCACACGACCAGGCGGCTGCCGTCGGGCGCGAACTGCGGGCGGTTGGGCTCCAGTCCCGCGGTGGTCAGGGCGGTCGCCTTGCCACCCTTTCGAGGGATCGACCACAGGACGTTCTGTACTTCGGCGACCAGGCGGTCGCCGGCCGGGGCGAGGGTGGCGGAGCCGTTGGTGGCGGCGGTGAAGGAGAGGGTGCCGGCGGCGGCGCGCGGTGCGGCGGCGGCCGGGGTGTCGAGGACGGCGCCGGCGGTGACCGCGGTGGCGGCGGCCGTGGCCTGGAGGAAGCGGCGGCGGGAGAGGTCGAAGAGCTCGGCGTCCAAGGGTCCTCCCGGGACTCGTACGGTACAGGAGCAGTACGGGACGATACGGAGGAGTTCAGGGCAATACAGACCGATCGAGCGGGCGATCCTGCGGAACGCCCGTCTGTCAGTTGTACGCCGCGGAACGCAGGTGTTGTAGACCGCCCACCGGTGCCCGTGGGGCGGATGATGCCCCGGCGCCGGGCCGTCCCCGGCTGCCGGCGGAGACCGGACAGCGACTTGCCAATACCCCCTAGGGGTATTAGGGTCGTGCGAGTGAGTGCGGCACACGCCCCTCGCGTTCCACCTGTCATTCCGGAGGAAGAACCATGAGCGAAGGCAACTCCTGCTGCTCCACCGACGGCAGTTGCGGCGGCGGCGCCACCACCGAGGCCGCCGCCCCGCAGACCGGCACCGTCTTCACCGTCAGCGGCATGACGTGCGCGCACTGCGAGGCGTCCGTCACCAAGGAGATCTCCGCCCTCCCCGGCGTGACCTCCGTCAAGGCCGACGCCGCCACCGGGACGGTCTCCGTCCAGGCGGGCGCGGCGCTCGACGACGCGCAGGTGCGCGGCGCGGTCGAGGAGGCGGGCTACGAGCTGGTGGGCCAGGCCTGATCCGCACCCCGGGCCGGGCTGTGATCCCACCGCCCGGCCCGCGGCCTTTTCCCCAACCCCTGGGCGCGAGCCCCCGCTTGACGCGGCCTCCCGCTCGCGAAACGCTAACTTCCTTAACGACCACCGTCGCCCCGGCCCGCTTCCCGGCCGGAGCCGCGACTACGATGAGGCCGCGCCGATGCCGCGGCCCACCGCCGGGCCGGGCCCGAAGGGAGCGAGCGTGCGACGTCTGGGTGAGCTGGAGGCGGAGATCATGGAACGCCTCTGGGGCTGGGGGCGGCCCGCGACGGCGCGCGACGTCCTCGCGGACCTGAACAAGACGCGGCCCCTCGCCTACAGCACGGTCAAGACCGTCGCCGACATCCTCCACCGCAAGGGGGTCCTCCGGCGCGCGAAGGACGGCAGGGCCTGGTTGTACGAGCCGACCCTGACCCGCCAGGAGTACACCGCCGCGCTGATGCAGGACGCGCTCGGCAGCAACCCCGACCCGGCCGGCGCCCTGATGAGCTTCGTGGCGCAGATGTCCACGGCGGACGTCGACGCGCTGCGCTCCGCCCTGCGGTCGGCGAAGCGGCGGACCGGCCCGTGACCACCGTCCTCGCGCTGGCCGCGTACGCCGCCCTCGCCGGGGCGGTGGCACCGTATGCGCTGGCCGGGGCGCGGTGGGCGTACCGGGCGCCGAAGGCCGCGGTGGTCGTCTGGCAGGGGCTGATGGCGGCGTTCGTCGTCACCGCCGCGTCGGCGGTCTACCAACTGGCCCTCGCCGAGCAGCACATGCACGGCGGCCTCACCGGGCTGCTCGGCGTCTGCGGCCTGTCCCGGGCCGCCACCGGCGGCGCCGCGCCGACCGCGGCGGACGCCCTGCCCCTGCTGCCGCCGCTCGTCGTCGTCCTCGTACCGACCGGCTGGCTGCTGCACTGCCTCCGGCAGACGGCGCGTGCGCGGCGCCGCTCCCTCGACATGCTCGCGCCCGTCGGCCGCCCGGCCCCCGAGTACGGGGTGACGGTGGTGGACCACCCCGCGGCGGCCGTCTACTGCCTGCCCGGCAGGTCCCGGCGCATCGTGGTGACGCAGGGGGCGCTCGACGCGCTGACCGACGCGCAGTTGCGGGCCGTGCTGGCGCACGAGCGCGCGCACCTCGACGGCCGTCACCACCTGCTGCACGCCACCACCCGGGCGTTCCAGCGCGCCTTCCCCGGCCTGCCGCTGGCCCGGCTCGGCCGCGAACAGACCGCGCTGCTGCTGGAGATGATCGCGGACGACCGCGCGATGTCCTCGCACCCGCGCGACGTGCTGGCGACCGCGATGTACGAGGTCGCGGCGGGCCAGGCCCCGGAGGCGGCGTTCGGCGCCGGCGGCCCGGGGGCGCTGATCCGGCTGCGCCGGATGCTGGCGCCGCAGCACAAGCCGCGCCGCGTCACCGGCTGGAGCCTGGTCGCCGCCTCCCTCGCCGCGCCGTTACCGCCGCTGCTGCTGGCCTGCGGCCCGGCGCTGGGCTGAGCGCGGACAGCGGCAGCCGGGCCCCGTCCACCACCGCCACCCCGCCCGGCCGGGCTGTCGGAGACGTCCGCTAAGGTACTTAGCGGAAAACAGCCGACGGCCAGAGGTCGAGCCACGCAGAGGAGAGTTCGTGCTCCGTTCCCCGGGTCGCGAGGCGCCCGACAGCCCGCCCGCCGGCCGTTTCCGCCCCCCTCTGGTGGCGGGCGTCGCGGCCGCAGCCGTCGCGGTCGTCTTCGGCTTCCTCTACGTCCTCGGCCTGCTGGTGGACGGTGACGACATACCCTCCGGGACCCGCGTGCTCGACCTCGACATAGGGGGCATGAGCCGTACGGAGGCCCAGGAGAAGCTGGAGCGGAACCGGGCGGAGTTCGTACCGGACCGCCTGCCCGTGCGCATGGGCGACGAGGCAGGCGAGCTCGACTCCCGGGCGGCGGGCGTCACGCTGGACGCCGAGGCGACCGTGGACGACGCCGCGCAGTCCGGCTCCGGCCCGCTGACCGTCATAGGCCGGCTCTTCTCCGGGGGCGGCGGCGATGTCGCGCCGGTGATCCGCGTGGACGGGGAGAAGGGCCGCGCGGCGCTCGCCGGCCTCGCCGAGTCGTACGACCGCAAGGTGCGCGACGGGTCCGTCGCCTTCCACGACGGCGAGCCCGCGGCGGTGCAGCCGCGCGCCGGCAGGTCGCTCGACGTGGACGGGGCGCTGGCGGAGCTGGAGGACGCCGCCCCGGACCGGGAGGACGACCCGCTGGTGCTCCCGGTGCGCGAGACCGAGCCCGCGGTCGGCGCGGCGGAAGTCGACCGCGCCATGGCCCGGTTCGCCGCTCCGGCCATGTCCGGGCCCGTCACGCTCACCGTCCCGGGCGGCGGGGAGATCGAGATCGCCCCGGAGGTGCTGGGCGAGCACCTCGCGATGGAGCCGGACGAGTCGGACCGGCTGACGCCCCGGCTCGACGGCCGCGGGCTCTTCCGCGCGCCCGAGGTCGCGGCCCAGGTCGAGCAGGTCGGCGGCGAGGCCGAGAACGCCCGGCTGCGCTGGGACGGCGAGCAGGTCGTGGTCGCCTCCGAGGCCACCGAGGGCCGCGAGATCACCCAAAAGGCGCTGGCGAAGGCCGTGCTGGAGCTGCTGCCCGAGGAGGGTGGGGACGCCCGTACGGGGCCCGTGGGCGCCCGGGTCGACCAGCCGCAGCTCACCGGCGAGAACGCCGGCCGGCTGGGCATCAAGGAGCAGATGTCCAGCTTCACCGTCGAGTTCCCCCCGGCCCCGTACCGCACGCAGAACGTCGGCCAGGCCGCCAAGCTGATCGACGGCTCGGTCGTGCTCCCGGACGGGACCTGGAGCTTCAACGACACCGTGGGCGAGCGGACGGAGGCCAACGGGTTCGTCGAGGGGATCATGATCCTGGACGGCAAGTACACGCGGGCCACCGGCGGCGGGGTCTCGGCGGTCGCGACCACCGTCTTCAACGCCGCCTTCTTCGCGGGCGTCGACTTCGAGGAGTACGGGGCCCACTCGTTCTACATCGAGCGCTACCCGGAGGGGCGGGAGGCGACCGTCGCCTGGGGCAGCCTCGACCTCAAGTTCCGGAACGACTCGGGCAACGCGATCTACGTCGAGGCGAGCGCCACGGAGGACTCCGTGACGATCTCCTTCCTCGGCACCAGGAAGTACGACGAGATCGAGTCGGTCAAGGGGCCGCGGACCAACGTGGTGGAGGCGGGCACCCGCACGGGCGACGCGGAAGCCTGCGAGCCGCAGACCCCGCTGGAGGGCTTCGACGTCGAGGTGGAGCGGATATTCAGGTCCGGCGGCCGGGAGGTCGACCGGGAGACGTTCACGACGACGTACACCCCGCGCGACAGCGTCACCTGCGAGTGAGCGCGCGGCCGGTCGGCGGGTGGCCGGTCAGCGGGTGAGCGGTCCGCCGAGGAGGTCCAGGACCGGGCCTGCGGCCACGCCGAGGGCGACGGAGACTGCGGCCGTGGCGTACGCGGTCAGGGCGGCAGGCCGGACGAGCGGCTGCGGCCCCGGTCCTGCGGCGCCGGCGAACGCCGGGCGGATCCAGCGCAGGTAGTAGAAGAGGGACGCCACGGTGTTGACCGCGGCGAGGACGGCGAGCCAGAGGTAACCGCCGTCGACGGCCGCGGTGAAGACCTCCAGCTTGCCGAGGAAGACCGCGGTGGGCGGGGTGCCCAGGAGCCCGAGCAGGCACACGGCGAGGCTGAGGGCGAGGCCGGGGTGGGCGCGCAGCAGACCGCGGTAGTCGGCCAGGGTGCGGGCGTGCGGCAGGGCGCAGACGACGGCGAAGGCGCCGAGGTTCGTCACCGCGTAGCCGGCGAGGTAGAACAGCAGCGCCCGCTGGGCCTCGTCGGCGCGGGTGGCCACGGCGACGGGCAGGAGCAGGTAGCCGACCTGGCTGACGGTGGAGTAGGCGAGCAGCCGTTTGACGTCGGTCTGGAAGAAGGCGGCGAGGTTGCCGAGCGTCATGGACGCGGCGGCGAGCACCGCGAGCAGTTCGTCCCAGGGCACCCCGGTGCCGGCGAGCGGCACGGCGGCCAGCCGGTAGAGCGCGGCGAGCGCGCCGACCTTGGGCAGGGTGGTGAGCAGCGCGGCGGCCGGCGGGCTGCTGCCCTCGACGGCGTCGGGCACCCAGAAGTGTCCTGGCACGGCGCCGGTCTTGAAGAGCAGCCCGGCCAGCAGCCCGACGGTGCCGGCGATCACGAGGACGACCGGGGCGCCGGGCAGTGCGTCGCCGAGCGCGGGGTACGCGCTGGCGCGCCCGGCCGCGTACAGCACGGTGATGCCCGCGAGCATGACGACGCCGAGCAGGGCGCCGGTGACGAAGTACTTCAGCGCCGCCTCGGTGCCGGGGGCGTCCTTGCGGAAGCCGGCCAGGGTGTACGAGGGCACGCTCGCCAGCAGGTACGCGGCGGCGAGCAGCAGCAGGTCCTGGGCGCCCGCGAGCATCAGGGCGCCGAGGGCGGCAAGTTGGACGAGCACGTGGAACTCGCTCTCGCGCGCGTCCCCGCCGAAGGGGGCGAAGCCGAGCAGCAGCACGATCACGGTGCCGGCGAGGATGACGACGCGGCTCGCCGACGTCACGGTGTCGACGGCGAAGGCACCGTTGAAGGCGGCCATGGGCCCGCCGCCCGCCGCCACGGCAGCCGCGGCGATCCCCGCCGTACACGCCGCCAGGCCCAGTGCGCCGACCAGCCACTGCCGGTGCCGCGGCAGCCAGGCGCCGAGCAGCAGGCCGAGCACGGCGGAGCCGGCGAGGAGCACCTCGGGCAGCAGGTCGAGCGGGTTCTCATGCATGCCGTTCGCCGTCCCGCTCACCGGGCGACGAGCTCCAGGACGCCGCGCGAGAACGGCTCGATGACGTCGAGGACGAAGCGCGGGAAGACGCCGAGCAGGACGGCGAGCGCCAGCAGCGGGACGATCGCCGCCGCCTCGTGGGCGCGCAGGTCGGGGAACGGCCGCGGGGTGCCGGGCGAGTCGGGCAGCCGCAGCGGGCCGAGGAAGATCCGCTGCAGCGCCCGCACCAGCAGCGCGGCGGTCAGCAGGATGCCGAGCACGGCAAGCGCGGTCGCCACCGGGCGCGGCCCGAGGCTGCCGGCGAGGATCTGGAACTCGGCGATGAAGCCGGAGAACCCGGGCAGCCCGAGGGAGGCGAAGACGGCGACTCCGGTGAGCGCGGCGAAGACCGGGGCGCGGGAGGCGACGCCGGAGTAGGCGCCCATGGCGTACGTGCGGCCGCGCTCGTGGAGGACGCCGGCGAGCAGGAACAGCGCGCCGGTCAGCAGCCCGTGGCTGACCATCTGGTACGTCGCCCCCGTCACGGCGAGCCGGCGGGCGGCCGCGGTGTCCTCGCCCAGCGCGGCGGCCGCGCCGAGGGCCAGGAGGATGTAACCCATGTGGTTGACCGAGGTGTACGCGATCATGCGCTTGAAGTCCGTCTGCGCCAGGGCCACCAGCGCCCCGTAGAGCACCGAGACGACGCCGACGACCACGAAGACGGCCGCGTACGTGCGCCACGACCCCGGCAGCAGCGGCATCGCGATGCGCAGGAACCCGTAGGTGCCCATCTTCAGCAGCACCCCGGCCAGGATCGCCGAACCGGCCGCGGGGGCCTCGGTGTGGGCCGGCGGCAGCCAGGTGTGGAACGGCACCGTCGGCGTCTTGACGGCCAGCCCGAGGCCGATCGCCAGCAGCACCAGGGCGCCGTAGCCGGACCGCCCGGCCAGCGGGTTCTCCTCGGCCAGGGTGACGATGTCGAACGTGTGCGGGGTGGCGGCGAGAGAGAGGCCGATGAAGCCGAGGAGCAGCGCGAGCGAGCCGAGGAAGGTGTAGAGGAAGAACTTCTGCGCGGCGCGCGCGGCACCCGGGTGGCCCCAGCCGGCGATGACGAAGTACATGGCGACGATCGACAGGTCGAAGAAGACGAAGAAGAGGATGAGGTCGAGCGAGGCGAAGAGGCCGAGGCAGGTGGTCTCCAGGAAGAGGAAGAGGGCGGCGAACTCCCGTACCCGGCGGGTCTCGCGCAGCGCGTACAGCGCGCAGGCCGGGAAGAGGAGGGCGGTCAGGGCCAGCAGCGGGAGCGACAGGCCGTCGACGCCGGTGTGGTAGCCGATGCCTGCGCTGGGGATCCAGCGGGCGTTCGTCTCGTACTGGATGCCGCCGCCGTGGTCGTAGCCGAGCCACAGCGCGACGGTCAGCGCGAGGACGGCGGCGGACACGGCGGCCCAGGCGAGGAGGAAGACCCGGCGGCCGGCGGCGCGCGGCACGCACAGCAACGCGCCGGCCGCGGCGGCGGGGAGGAAGACGATGGCCGTGAGCACGGGGGCAGTCACCTCACGAGGACGAAGACGGCGGCGAGGACGGTGAAGGCCGCGACGGCCTGGGCGAGATAGGTGTGCACCTGGCCGGTCTGCGGGCGGCGGGCGAGCCGGCCCAGCGCGCGGCTCAGGGCGCCGATGCCCTCGACGGCGCCGTCGACGGCCGCCTCCGCACCGCGGTTGACGCCGCCGGCGAGCCGGAGGGTGCCGCGGGCGAGGCCGTCGACGCCGCGGTCGAGCACCCGGTCGTCGAAGGCGGCCAGTGTGGCGGCGAGGCGGTGCACGGGGCGTACGAGAACGGCGCGGACCGCGGCCTCCAGGCCGAGCCAGGCGGACGCGGCTGCCGTGAGCCGGGCGGGCAGGGGGCTGCGGCGGTCGCCCCATGCCCAGGCGGCGGCGGACGCGGCGAGGGCGAGGGCGGCGGGGAGGACGAACTCCCAGGCGTACGGGGCGGCTTCGCCGCCCGCGCCGATCCGGTCGGCGAGGGCGGCGCGCGGCCCGGGCAGGGCGAGGACCGCCAGGGCCGCGACGGCGAGGGCGAGCGCGGCGCACGCCACTGTCCCGGGCGCGGGGAGGGTACGGGGGCCGCGGTCCGGTGGCCCGGCTCCGCTTCGTCCGGCCGCAGCCGCGGGCGGTGCCGGGGCCGGGAGTTGTGCGGGTTCGGGCGGGCGCCATACGTACCAGAGGGCCTTGACGGCGTAGACCGCCGAGACGACGGCCGCCGCCAGGCCCGCCGCGTACAGCGCAGGGCTGTGCTCCAGCGCCCCGGCCAGCAGCACGTCCTTCGCCGCCCACAGCGACAGCGGCGGCACCCCGGCGAGGCTCAGGGCGGCCACGGTGAACGCCGCTCCCGCGACCCGGTTCCGCCGGGCGGCGCCGCGCAGCGCGGGCAGCGTACCGGCGCCGAAGGCCGTCAGCCAGAAGCCGGCCACGAGGAACGCCAGGCTCTTCGCCGCGGCGTGCGCCATGAGTTGCAGGGTGCCGCCGGTGGTCCCGCTCGCACCCGCGGCGAGCACCATGAAGCCGATCTGGGCGCAACTGGACGCGGCGAGGAGCTGCTTGAGGTCGCGCTGCGCCACCGCGACCAGGCCGAGGGCGAGCGCGGTGGCCGCGCCGGTCCAGGCCACCGTGTCGTCACCCCAGCCGGAGGCGGCGAGCAGCGGCTGCAACCGCAGCAGCAGGTACGCGCCGGCGACGACCATCGTCGCGGAGTGCAGCAGCGCCGAGACGGGGCTCGGGCCCTGCATGGCGCGTGACAGCCAGAAGCTGAACGGGAGTTGGGCGGACTTGCCCAGCGCCGCGGCGACGACGCCCGCGGTCAGCAGGTGCAGCCAGGGGGCGGGCACCTCGTGCAGCCGGTCGAGCGTGAGACCGGACGCCTGGCCGGTGGCGAGGGCCGCGCCGGCGGCGAGGTAGAGCCCCAGGTCGGCGGCCCGGGTGGTCAGGAAGGCGACACCGGCCGCCTCGGTCCGTACCGGATCGTGCCACCGGAAGCCGATCAGGGCCCAGGAGGTGGCGCCCATGAACTCCCAGCCCATCAGCAGCGCCGGCAGGGTCGTGGCGGTGACGGTGATCAGCATGGCGCCGCCGAACAGCAGCATGAGGCCGAAGAAGCGGGCGCGCGGCTGCCCGGCGCCGGCGTCGCCGGCGCTGTGGACGAGCACGGCCAGGGTGACGGCGGCGACGGTCACCGCCATCAGCCCGGACAGCCCGTGCGCGCCGAGCCCGAACGGCAGCCCCGCCAGCAGCGGCGCCCGCACCGCCGCCGGGGCCGCGGCGGCGTAGCCGGCCAGGGCGAGGGCGGCGGCGGAGGCTCCGACGGCGACGGCGGGCGCGTACCGGTCGGCCCTGCGCCCGATCGCGGCGAGCAGCGTCCCGGCGGCGAGCGGCACGGCGACCAGCGCCCACAGCGCCGCGCTCACCCCTTCAACTCCGCGGCGTCGTCGGTCATGTCGACCTCGCGGGTCCTGAACAGGGCCGTGACCACGGCGAAGCCGACGGCCATCTCCACCGCCATCACGGTGACGGCCAGCACGACGAGCACCTGCCCGTCGGTGGCGGCGGGCGCGACGAAGTGCCAGACCGCGGCGGCGGCGAGGATGACGCCGCCGAGCATCAGCTCCAGGCCCATCATCAGCATCACGACGGACTGCTGCGAGAGCGCGCCGAACAGCCCGACGCAGAACAGCGCGGCGGCCACGAGCAGGAGCGGCTCCAGCGTCACCGGCGCGCCCCCGGGCGTACGGGATCGGCGGGGCGGCGGGCGCACAGGTCGTCGCCGAAGCGGTCGTAGCGGCCGCGGCCGGTGGCGAGCACGACGGTGGCGACGATGGTGGTGAAGAGGGCGAGGCCCAGCGTCATCATCGTCAGCATGTGCGGGCCCATCAGCGACTCGCCCAGGGCCATCGTCGGGTCGGCGTCGGGCTTCCCGCGCCGCCCCGGCCAGGGGGCCAGCACGATGCCGGCGGCCAGCAGGACGAAGACGGCGGCGCTGACCGCGGCCGCGCCCCGCTTGTTGTGCACCATCGACATGGGCAGCAGCCCGGCCGGGTTCATCATGAACATCACCATGAACACGGCCATGAGGGCCATCTCGATCGTCATCATGAGGATGACGACGACGCCCAGGTAGTCGAGGCCGAGCCGGATGACCAGGCCGCCGACGCAGAGGAGGGAGAGCAGCAGCGCGTACGTCGCGCGGGCCATGGAGTCGTAGCGGAAGACCATGGCCCCGCTCGCCACTGCGGGCACGGCGAGCACCCAGAACACCACGTCATCGGGCATCTTTCCGGTCTCCCTCCGTCATGGATCGCGCGTTCACCGGTCGCGCCTTCACCGTTCGAGCACGACGATGGCGACGGCCAGAGCCTGGAGCAGGGTCAGCGGCACGAGCACCGTCCACGCGAACTCCACATAGCGCTCCATCCGCAGCGTCGGCAGCAGCCGCCGGCCGGCCACCAGCAGGCCGAGCACCGCGGCCGTCTTCAGCAGCGTCCACGCCCACGCCGGCAGCCACGGCCCGTGCCCGCCGCCGAGGAACAGCGGCACGCTGAACCCGGCGGTGACCACCAGCAGCAGCCAGCGCCCGGCCAGCAGCACGAGCCGGTCCACGCCCGCGTACTCGGCGGCCGCACCGCCCGCGGCGTCCCGGCCGAGGGGGTGGTCGAACGGGCCCCAGAAGGCCATCGCCAGCGCGCTCAGGAGGAACACGGCGAACGCCACCGGCATCCACACCGCGAACCACAGCCCGCGCTGCCCCGCCACCACCTCGCCGACCCGCAGCGACTCCGCGCCGAGCGCCGCGGTGGTGAGGGCGAGCATGTGCGGCAGCTCGTACGCCAGGCCCTGGGCGAGGAAGCGGTAGCCGCCGACCAGTGACAGCGCCGAGTTCGGCCCCCAGCCGGCCAGCCACACCGCGGCCCAGGCCAGCGCCTCCATCGCGTTGAACCACACCACGCCCACGACCGGATCCGTGACGGCCCGGAACCCCCACGGGAGCACGGCGCCGGCGAGCACGGCGGCAACGGGGACGAGCGCGATCCCGATGCGGCCGAGCCACGGGTCGCCCGCGGTCGTACGCCGCGGCTGCTGGCCCAGCAGCCGCAGCCCCGCGCGCAGCGGCGCCGGCGCGGCGCGCAGGGGGCGGCCCGGGCGGCCGCCTTCGGCCGCGGCGGCCAGCACGGCGTCGAAGCCGGCGACGAGGACCGCCGCGGCGGCGAGGGCGAACGGCAGCAGCACGACGGCCCACACGGGCGCGGTGTCAGCCATGCGCGGCCACCGCCAGTTCGTCGAGATCGGGGTCGAGGCTGGCCACGATCACGCGGGCGGACGTGAACTCGGCGCCGCGCAGCAGGCCGGGCAGGGCGTCCAGGAGCGCCTGCGACGGCGGCCGCGGGCCGTCGAGGCGGCCGCGCGGGCCCTGCTTGTCATGCTGGCCATGCGGGGCGAGGGGCCGGTCGTCGTCGACGCCGGCGGCGCAGAGCGCGGCCTCGTCGAGCCAGGTGAGCAGCCGGTCGTACGCGTCGCCGTCCGCGGCCAGCGCGGGACCGGTCACCCCGAACCGCCGCGCCCGCGCGCCGGGCAACGCGCCGAGCCCGGCCGTCAGCTCCCGCAGCAAGCGCGACCGCCGCACGCGCCGCCCGAGCCGCCCCAGTTCCGCACCCCACTCCTGGCCCGGCGCCCCGTCGAGCACGGCGTCGCGCAACCGGCGGGCGCGGGCGGCGGGATCGGGCCACCCGGAGACGGCGAGCAGCCGCGCGATGCTGTCCAGGTGCGCGGCGCAGCACCGCCGGTGGGCGGCGCCGCGCCCGACCTCCTCGCCGCGGGCGGCCCGCAGCCACGGCTCGTCCCAGTACGGCAGTTCCTCCGCGGCGGGCGCGGTGATACGTACCTCGGCGTGCTGCACGACGTCCCCTTGCAGGGCGACGTCGAGCACGAGTCCGGCGGGCCAGTCGGCGAGCCCGGGCCCGAGCGGCAGATGCAGCCGGTCGAGACGGAGCCCGTCGCGGTCGTCGGCACGTTCGGCCATGGGCAACCCGGCGACGGGCCCGGCGTGAGGGAGATGCGCGGCGTGTGCATCGTGCGCGCCGTGGCCGCCAGGCCCCGCACGGAGCCGCCCGCGTGCCTCGCCCTCCCCCGGGCCCACGTGGCCCGCCACACCCGCACCTGCGGGTGCGGTCAGCGTCCGCAGCAGTCCGTCGAGCGCCGTCTCGACGCCCTCCGCTTCGGTCACCGCGGACCGGGACTTGGGATACGGGAGCTGCCGCCAGAGCGCGTCCGTCCACTCCCCCGCCCCGGCGCCGCCCGACCCGACGACCAGCAGCCCGCTCGCCGCAGCCGGGCTCGCGGCCACCGGCCAGCCACGTCGCCGTAGCCCCGCCTCCACCGCCAGCCGCGTCTTCGTACCTCCGGGGTGGACGGCCAGCAGGACGGCGGGATGCCGGGTGCCGATGCGGCGCAGCGCTTCCCTCAGGCCCACCGCAGCGCGCCTTCGCGCCGGGCGTAGACGACGGCCGCGAAGAGGATGCTCAGAAAGAGGAACATCTCGACCACCGCCGGCGTGCCCACCTCGCTGACGACGCGCACCCACGGGTACATGAAGAGCATCTCCATGTCGAATGCCAGGAAGATCATCGTCACGGGATACCAGCGCACGTGGAACCGGGACGACGCGTGCTCCGCGGGCGGCAGTCCACCGCTGAACGGCCCCGATTCCAGCGCCCCCAGCCCGCCCCGCAGCCACGCGCCCAGCCCGTGCAGCGCCGCGACCCCGCCGACCACCACGCCGAGCAGCACCGCCACCGGCTCCCATACCGCCACGCCGAGCATCATGCCCGACACACACCGTCACGGCGGGACGCCACGGCCGACAACGGAGGGTGATGCGCCGTCATCTCAACGGATAGGCACAACGGTCCCGCCGAGGCGGGCGTTCAGGTCCGGTGCGGGCCCATCGTAATGTAGGCGTAGCCGAACCCCTCGCCCTCGCGGGGCTCGCGGGTCCAGGACCGGGTGGTGAGGACGGGGAGTCTGCCCTGGGTGAGCGCGAAGCGCGGGAGCGAGAGCCCGAGTTCGGTGTGGAGTGCCGCCAGGACCCGCACTTCCTGCTCCTGCTCGGTGTCCTCCGGGCGGAACAGCCGGGCGGGGTCCAGGGCGTCGGGTATCGCGCCGGAGCGCTCGGCCTTCGTGCCTCGTACGGTGAACGCCCAAAGCTCCTCGCCCTGTTCGGCCACGGACAGGTGGAACGCGGTCGGGTGGTCGGCCGGGGACCGGCTCGTCGGTTCGCGCCAGACCACCGCCGCGCGGCCGGCCGCGGAGGCGGCCGCGGCCGGCGAGCGGAACAGGCCGGTCAGATGGCGGTGGGAGTTGACGTCGACGGCGAACGCCCAGCCTTCCGCGGTGCGGCCGACGGCGACCACGGGCCGGTCCTCCCAGAGTTCCACGCCCTCCCGCTCGTGGGGACCAGGTGCCCCCCAGGACGCCGTGCGCGGATCCGTGGGCGCACTCAGCCCGGCACCCTCTTCGCCGATCAGGGCGGGCAGCCCGGCGGGGTCCGCCCCCTCGATCCAGACAGCGCGGTATCCGTCCCACGGCTGCCGGGTCGCCGCCCGCTCCGCCAGCCAGGCGAGGCCCGGCGGGTCGAGGTCGGGCACCGGCTCGGGGGCGGGTCCGCTCTCCCCGGCCCGCGGGGTCGCCAGGATCTCCCGCCCGCGCTCGGGGGTGACCAGCGGGCCCAGCACCGGGTCGGCGAGCAGGCCGAGCGGGGTGATCAGCGAGGGCCCGGGCGCCTCCCACGACGGCAGCGCGCCGCGCAGGATCCGCCACGCGTCGTCGGTGAGGCCCCAGCGGGCCGCCTCCCGGGCCTCGGCGACGGCCCGGCCCCAGGGGCCGGGGGGCGCGTAGACGTAGGTCCCGTTCCGCATCGCGTTCAGTACCGCCTCGGCGGTCTCCCGGTCGACGCCGCGGGCGACCATCATCCGGAGCCACTGGTCGTCCCCGTCCGGCCGTCCGTCCCTTCCCTGCGTCGCGGCCTCCACGGGCAGCAACTCCGGCTGGTAGCGGGGGTCGGCCACCAGGTCGCCGTAGGCCCGCGGACTCCCCGGCGCCCCCAGGTACTGGAGCTGGTTCAGCAGGACGGCGCTCCCGGGCCGGCCGTAGGACGCCGTCTCTTCGAGCAGGGACACCGCCTCCTCGTACCGCCCGCGCAGTGCCAGCCGGCGGGCGTCCGCCACGCGGGCGTCCTGGGCACGGGTCGTCGCGTTCACGAAGTCGGCGCGCTCGGCCCGGTCGCGGTGGAAGCCGCGGTACATGGCCTCCATGTATGCGCGGAACGACGGGTAGCGGTCGGGCTGTTCGCCGCTCCAGCCGTGGTAGAGGTAGAGCGCCCACTCGCCGTCCCGGCCGGCGTCACCGGGATCGAGCAGCGCGTGCGACATGTCGGAGTCCGTCTCCAGACGCACCGCCCGCCGCCACATCCCGGACAGCAGCACGTCCTCCGCGCGCGGATCGTCGCCGAGGTGCTCCTCGTACACGGAACTCTGGTCGTACGGATCCCGGAACCAGTCGATGTCCGCGGCGCCCCCGAGCTGATAGACCCCGGCCGTCTGATCGACGTGCCACCCGTCGCTGACGGCCAGGAACTCCCGGTACGAGTCCGGCAGCCGCAGCCCCAGCCGCGCCTCGGCCGCGACGATCACCGCCTCCGCCGCCCCGGCCCGCCCCAGCACGAAGCGGGCCTCCTCACCGCCCTCGTCGTCCTCCTCCTCGTCCGCACGCGGAACCCACTCGTCCTGCCAACGCCCAAGGAACCCGTGCCAGTCGAACCCGTCGCCGCTCATGCCCGGGATACTGCCACGCGGCACTGACAGCCCGGCCGCCGGCGGCGTCCCGCTCCGTCGCACTCAGTTCGCGTCGATGTGCAGGGGCGCGGGCTCGATCGCCCAGTCGAGCGCGAAGTCGGCGACCTCTTCCCAGCCGTCCTCACCGCAGGTGTAGTGGCTGCGGCCGGGGAACATCCGGTACGCCACGATGGCCCCGCCGTGCTTCTCGTTCTTCCGGTAGTTCGCGTGCTGCACGGCCGGCGGCAGGATGCGGTCGTTGCCGCCGGCGATGAACAGCAGGGGCGCCCGGTCGCGGTCGGCGAAGTCGTAGGCCGTCGCGGCGTGCGGCGTGACGTTGGCGAAGCCGCCCTGGAAGAGGATCCGGCCGGAGACGGGGACCGCGTAGCGGTCGTAGACGGCCTTCGACTCCTCCTCGCTCAGGTTGTTCGTGAACGCGTGGTGGAACTGCTTCTCGGTGATCGGCACCGCACGGTTCTTGTTGGCCGGGTTGTGCAGGACCGGGAAGGTGGCCCTGATCTCGCTGACCGGCAGGGCCCTGATCCCCTTGACGGGCGCACCGTCGATGGACACGCCGACCGCGCCGTACCCGGCGCCGAGGAGAAGCTGCACGAAGGTGCCGCCGAACGAGTGGCCGATCAGGGCCGGCTTCGTGTCCAGTGCCGCCACGACCCCGGCCAGGTGGTCGAAGACCTCGCGCACGCCGAGCCCCGCCAGCGGCGAGGGGTCACGGCGCAGCGCCTCGACGCCGGCCTCGCCCTGCTCGATCCCCGGGTAGCCGGGCGTGATCACCTTCATGCCGCGCTGCTCGTAGCGGGTGACCCAGTGCTCCCACGACAGGGGCGTCATCCAGAGGCCGTGGATGAGTACGACCGTGTCCGGTGGTGATGCGGTCTGGTCCATCGTCCCGTCCGATCTCTCCGGCGGCGCCGTGCGCGCAGGCTCTCGCGCAGGAGACTTCAGACTATTCGGACATCACGGGAAGCGGAGTCAGCGATGCGCCGCGACCCGCCGGCCCTCGCTCCGGCCGCGGTCACTTCCGGGGCAGGAGCGCGCCGGTCAGGTGGTCGTAGGCCACGTGGCAGTGCAGACGCACCCCGGACAGCAGGGCGTCGTCGTCGACGTAGAACCGCGGGTTGTGGTTGGAGACCAGCCCCCGCCCGCCCGGTACGGGCTCCAGCCCGCCGTCGTCGGCCAGCCGGCCGTCCTGCGCGCCGAGCATCAGGTACACGCCCCCGAATCTGTTGACGAACTCGGAGACGTCGTCGTACCCGAGGGTCGGCGGGGTCTCGAAGACCGCATCCTCGCCGACCACACGCGCGACGGTCGGCAGGACCGCGTCGATCCACTCCCCGCGGTTGTGCACGGCCGGCACGTCCTGCAGATACTCCACGGAGGCCGTGCAGCCGTACGCGGCCGCCGTCTGTTCCGCGAGCGTGGTGAGCCGCCTCCGGACATCACCCATGCCGGCCCCGGCCACGCATCTGATCGTCCCCCACAGCGTGATCTCGCCGGGCACGATGTTGAACCTGCCGACGTCCTCGATGTGCCCGATGGTGACCGTGATCGGGTCGAAGGCCGAGACCTGCCGGTACATCTGGCCGATGCCCACCTGGACGGCGCCGGCCGCGGGCACCGGGTCGACGCCCTCCCACGGGGTGGAACCGTGCACCTGCCGCCCGGTGAGCACGATCCTGACCATGCAGGAGGCGGCGAACTGGTTGCCGACCCGGTAGCCGACGTGCTTGTCGGGCAGCGGGCCCAGGTGCATGCCGAAGGCCATCGTCGGCACCGGGTCGTCGCACGCACCCTGGGCGAGCATCTCCTTCGCGCCGGACTTCTCGCCCGCCGGCGCGCCCTCCTCGGCCGGCTGGAAGACGAAGAGCACGGTGCCGGGCAGCCGGTCGCGCAGCCCGGCCAGGACGGTGGCGGCGCCGAGGAGCATCGCGGTGTGCCCGTCGTGGCCGCAGGCGTGCGCGACGGGGAACGGCCCGCCGGGGTAGTCCTCGTCCACGACGGTGGCGGCGAAGCTCTCGCCGCTCTCCTCCCGTACGGGCAGCGCGTCGATGTCGGCGCGCAGCGCGACCACCCGGCCGTCACCGGGCGCGCCGCCCCTCAGGACGCCGACGACGCCATGTCCGGAGACACCGGTGCGGACCGCGTCGAGGTCCAGCGAGGCGAGGTGGTCCGCGATCAGTCCGGCGGTCCCGGCCTCGCGGTTGGGCAGCTCCGGGTTCCGGTGGAGGTGGTGCCGCCACCGGACGACCTGCGGTTCGATCGCGGCGCACCGCCGGTCGACCTCGGCGTGGATGGGATCGCTGCTCATGTCCCGGCTCCCTCGGCGGGCGGTCCTGCCCGCACCCCACGCTAGGGACGCGGGCGCCGCACCACCGCCCCCGGAGGCGCGATCGGGTGACCGGCCGGGACGGGTCAGAGGTCGCCGGGGCGGGGCTCGGCGGGGGCGCCGGCGGAGTCCATCAGGATCGCGTGCGTGTTGTAGAGTCCCGGCGCCGCCTTCGCCGGGACCTGGCAGCAGACCTGGACGATGCCGCTCGGCAGCACCGTGAACGTCGGCGGCTCCGCGTTCTCCGGCAGGTCGCGTACGAACCGGTCGACGCGGATCCGCTGCCCCTCCGTCAGGTCCGACTGCTGCAGACTGCCGACCGCCCCCTGCACATGCCGGATCAGCAGGGCCGCGTCGTCGGGGTTCATCGCGGTCAGCCGGATCCAGGAGGAGTCGGCGAAGGTGAGGCGTACGTCGGACTCCAGTTCGCTGTACGGCATCCGCCGCAGCTCCGCGACGGCGTCGCGCGGCACCTCCCACAGGACGTCCGCGCGGCCGATCGAGCCCACGGTGGTGCCGAGGAACACCAGGCGCCGTTCGGTGAGCGCCACGTGCGTGCGGTACGTGTCCGGCCGGCGCGACGGGTCGAGCTGCCAGGGTGCGCCGCGCGCCAGGGTGCCCGGGTCGGCCCACAGGACGGGGAAGTCGTCGACCTCGTTCTCCGGCTCGTCCGGGCGGCCCCGCACGGACGGGCTGCCGAAGGGGGAGCCGCCGCCGCCGAGCGCGTTCGCGACGACGTTCAGGACGGCCGGGATTCCGACGCCCAGCACCCGGCCCGTACGCCGCGCCGCCCGCTCGGCCGCCGGGCGTACGGTGAACTCCGGACCCTCCGGCCAGCCCGCCTGCTCCTGCAGCTCGCGCTGGATGTCGCGGCGCCCGGTGTCCCGGAACCAGCGTGCGCGCGCGACACGCGGCGCCACGCCGGCGGCGAAGTGCACCCCCGTCCGGTACTGCAGGGTCTCGTCCCCGTCGGGATACCAGTCCATGCCGTCAGCCTCCCTCCGAAGGAAGGAGTCCCGGGCCTCCCGCAGCTTGGGCGTGACGTCGTCCGACACGTAGCCGGAGAAGGCGACGGCGGCCTTCCCCTTCCACGCACCGCACGATATTCGCTCCAGATCGGCAACGGTGTCGCGCAGTTCACCGGCGACGCCCCCGATCCGCTTGGCGAGACTCCTGGTGCGGTGCACGTCGCCGGGGGTCGGGTCGAAGCCGAGGGTGGGGAAGCTGCGCGCGGGGTCGGGTGGTGCCACGGTCAGCCGGCCTTCGCTTCGGTCAGGGTCTCCATGAGGTCCTTGTCGAGCTCGTCGAACTTCGTGGCGATCTCGTCGATCATGTCCACGGTGGCGGCGGTGGTCTCACCGATCTGCGTGATGCCGTACTTCCACTCGTCGGCGAAGTCGTGCACCTCGTCGACCAGCTTCCCGTCCCCCACGGCGTCCCCATCGGCGCCGCCGATCACCTTCCGGACGTTCTCCATGCGGCGGGTGATCGTGCTGAATGTCTTTCTGAGGTCCTCCATGACGGTGCCCCGGATAACCAAATCGCCCAACGCGAACGCCCCTCGCTCCCACAGGAGTTGATCGAAAAAGCTCAGCCTAGGACCCGACCCGGCCGTCGGCGGCCGAAGCCGCCATTCACAGGGAACTCTCAGAAACCCGGTACGCCTGCGCGGCGGCGGCGCCCGCCTTGATCATGCGCGCGAGCTCGGCCCGCCCCTGATCGACCACATCCAGCGCAGCGGCGGTGTCCGTATCCGAAGGCAGCGGTGTGTCGCTGAGAAGGCCGGTGAAGTCGAACGGTTCGAGCAGCCGGCGCTGGAGGGGGCGCAGGTCTTCCGTCCGGGAGGAGGAGACGCCGTCCGCCCACGGACACCACTGGTAACGGGTACGGTCCGGCAGACCGCTCGGCCCGGAGGAATTCCGCCGCCACGCCGGCGAAGAACACCCGGTAGAGATCGCACAAGACGTCCCAGGCGCAGCCGCCCCCCGCGGGATCCCCGTGCACGGCCGCGCCCGTGTCGGGCCGCGCCAGCACGCCCAGCGCGGCCGCGGCCGACATGTGGCGTCGTGCAGACCGAAGGCCGACTTGTCGGCCCGCATGGTCCGGTGGAGCGCATGCAGGTGGTCTCGGGCGATCTCCTCAAGCCGCCCGTCCGCGCCCTGCTGACAGGGCCGCCATCGGCGCAATCGACTCGCCGCGGCCGTCCACCGCTGACCGTACGGACCTTCCCACCGCGTCGATGTACCCACCGGGCCCCCTCGATCCGGTACGCCGTCCTCCCCGCCACTTCCGCCATGGCAGCAGAACGTGAGACGCGCGGGTAGGGCACGACCCGGACACCGCAGCAGGAGAGAGCCGCGGGCTTGCCCCGGGCTCCTGTCACCGGCCGTGATGGATGTGGTCATCAGCATGATCAGACGTGCCCCGGGACGACACGGGTCGCGCGCACATCACCGCACCGCGGCTTGCCGGTTGGCAAGAATGGCCGCATCGGAGGCGCCGGACGGCGGTGCCCACCGGCCGGCGGGGGGTCAGCCGGTTACGGCGCGGACGTTGGGGACGGCTCGGGCCAGGACGAGGACGCCGGCGAGGACGATGGCGACGCCGATGCAGGCGGGGAGCAGCCACCAGCCCAGGCGGATGCTCTCGCCGAAGAGGAAGATGCCGAGGGCGAGGCTCACCGTGGCGTCGCCGATGGTGAGGGCCGGCTGGGAGGCGGCGAGGGAGCCGGCTTGGAGGGCGTTCTCCAGGAGGAGCACGGCGCCGATGCCGCACACGACGAAGCCGTAGGTCTGCCAGGTCGTCAGGAAGGCGAGCAGGCCGTCGTGGATCAGGGTGAAGGTGGCGGTCTTGAGCAGGGCGGCGGTCAGGGCGTTGCCCACGGCGGCCGCGGCGCCGAGGACGACGGCGCGCAGCAGGCCGGAGGGGCTGCGGACGCTGACGGCCGCCGCGGCGGCCATCGCGCCCAGGCAGGCGATCAGCGCCGGGATCCAGCGGGTCATCGGTGCCAGGTCGCGGGCCCCGGTCGGGGCGGCGGCGCCGAGCGCCAGCGCGAGTCCCGCGACCACGGCGGCCACGGCCCACCAGCCTTTCTCCGGCAGCCGGCGGTGCAGCAGGAAGGTACCGAACAGCAGGGCGAAGGGCAGCTCCAGGATGAAGACCGGCTGCACCAGGGACAGCGGCCCGTTGGCCAGGGCCACCGCCTGGCTGACGGCCGCCACGGTGACCCCGGCGATGCCGATGAGCCATGCCGGCTTGCGCGCGAGTGCGAGGAGCAGCCGCAGACCGCCGCCCTGGGGCACGGCGGCGGCGGCTTTGCGCTGGAACGCGGTGCCGGCGGCGTTGCTGGCGGCACCGAGGACCGCGAAGGCTACGGCGAGAACGAGCATGTCGGGTTATCCGCGCGGTAGGTGCCGGCTACCCTGCCGATCAGGGAGCATCTGCGTCACTACGTCCGGACCGTACCCCCCGCCACCCCCCACGGCCCTCCGGCTCGCCCTGGCTCGCCCATCGGTACACCGCTTCACTTCCCGTGCGGAGCGCCAGGTGTATTGATCACGAGCGTTGTTGACGGTCGCGATCAATACGCCTGGGGGGCCGGTCAGGCGGCAGCCGGCACAGAGACCGCTTCCGCAAAGGGCGGCATCAAACGGAACCGGCCCGTGTCAAGGTCTCATGAGTCTCTCTCGCGACCCGCATCAGTTCGTGCCAGACCGGCAGATCCAGTAGCTCGCGGGTGGTCTCAGCCGGGGTGTCCAGAACGTCATCGAGAGCCTTCCCGAGCGAGCGGCAAAGGGAGACCTCGTCTTCGTTCCTGAGCATCCCACCGATCTTCTGCTCCGGAACGTCCAGAACGCCGGTATCGTCGAAGAAGTCGAGGAAATGATCAAAGTGGTAGCTGTGTGCTTCCGGTTCCGACGCTCGCTCGACCCACCATGAAAACTGCCAGGCAGCATCGCCCAGGTCCCGCAGGTACTCCAGGAAAATCGCCCGTAGCTCCGGGTATTCAAGCGGCGGGTTCTCCATGGTGCCCTTTTCTCCTCGGTGCGGGGCCTACGCCCACCACCTGGCGCCTCGTCGCCTCCTGTGGGAGCAGGTCCAGCATCGCGTGGGCCAGGTCGGCGCGGGGCAGGGCGCCCGTGGTGGGGACGTTGGTGCCGATGCGGTGGTGGTAGTGGCCTGTGGCGGGGGTGTTGGTCAGGCGGCCCGGGCGCAGGGCCGTCCAGTCCAGGGGGCTGCGGGCCAACTCCTCCTCCATCGCCGCCGAGTCCGCGTACACGTCCCTGAACACGGCCCGTACCAGCGGGAAGACGATCCGCCTGCCCAGCACCCCGTCGTCCGGTGCCGGCGGGCCGACCGGGGCCGCGCTGACGACGACCGTACGGGTCAGGCCGACCGCCTCCGCCGCGCGGACCAGCGCGTGGGCGGCCGGGGCGAGGATGCGCGGGGCGCGGCGGGTGGTGGGGCCCAGGCAGGACAGCACCGCGTCGCGGTCCCGGCACACTTCGGCCAGGGGTTCCGGGTCGGTGACGTCCGCGACGGTGGCGACGTCCAGGTCTTCGCCGGTCACCGGCAGCCGCGCGGGGTCGCGGACCGCCGCGGTGACCCGGTGGCCGTCGGCCAGGGCGCGGCGCACCACCAGTTGCCCGGTGGCGCCCGTGGCCCCCAGGACCGTGAGCCTCATCCGTCCGCCTCGGCTTCCCCGCGGGTCGGCGGTACCGGCGCGGACGCGGCGGCGGCCGGGTCCTCGTACGGGCGGATCTCCAGCCGCTCGCGCGCCTCCGCCGTCGCCGTCCCCGGCAGCAGGTACCGCCACAGCGCCGCCACCCGCTCCGGCAGATCCGCGCGGCCCGTCGTCGCCTGCGACAGCACCTGGATGCCGAAGTACGCGCCCATCAGCATGTGGGCGCACTCCGCCTCGTCGACCTCCGGCAGCAGTTCGGACGCCGCGCGGGCGGCGGCCATCTGGCTGCGGAGGTGGTCGGTCCAGAGGTGGTGGAGGGTCGCTCCGTCCCTCTCCAGGCCGCTGCGCTCGAACGTCAGCCGCAGGCCGGCGCTGAGCACGACGTTGGTGCGGAGTTCGTGGGCGAGGCGCATGGTGACGTCGATGAGCTGCTGCAGCCCGTTTGCTCCGGGCGGGAGCAGCCACTGCTCCGGGCCCTGCTCCGCGAGTACCGCCTTCGCCAGCGCCTGCTTGGACTCGAAGTGGAAGTAGAGACCGCCCATGGTGGTGCCGGCACGCTGCACGATCCGGCTGAGGCTGGCGCTGTCGTAGCCGTATTCGTCGAAGACCTCGGCGGCCACCGTGATGATCGCCTGGCGGGTCCGCATCGCCCGCGCCTGCCGCACTCCCGCCATGGACCTCTCCGACTCGAACAGGTGCTCTCGGAAGCCGCCCATGCTAGTAGCCAGGGGGCGGGGGTGTCCGTCACCGGCCGGTCGGCCGGTGACGGACGCCGGCGGTGGTCAGCGGGTGATCTTGAGTACCTCGCCGCTGGTCCCGACCGAGTTGTTGGTCACGTAGATCTCGTCGTCCGGGCCGACGGCGACCCCCGAGGACATCGTCAGCCGGTCGCCGGTCCCGACCGGGGTCACGTCGCCGGTGTCGGTGTCGACCACGTTGATCGCGCCCGGCTTGGGGCCTTCGGCCGCGTAGCCGCCGGTGATCGTGAGCGCGACGAGGTCGCCGGACTTGTCCAGGGCGAGGTCGCTGACGGCCGTCAGGCCCTCGGCGAAGACCACCGGGCGGTGGCCGGGTGCGATCTTCCAGATCCGGGCCGCGCCGGGCTTGAGGGCGCCCATGTCGGAGACGTAGACGGTGCCGTCGCGGGTCTCGACGACACCGCCGGGTACGGCCTCGGAGAGCTGGCCGTTGACGGTGTTGCCGGGGAAGACGGCCTCGGCGCGGATCGAGCCGAACGCGGAGATGCCCAGCAGGTCGTTGCCCGCCGCGTCGGTCGCCAGGTAGCCGCCCTTGCCGGTCTTGGCCAGCCGCCAGGCGTTGCTCTGCACCGACGAGGGCTCGTTCGGCGTGGGCGGCTCGCCGAGCACCCAGTCGGGGTCCATCCGCGTCTCGTAGTCGACCAGGTCGGCCACGGTGTGGCCGGCGGAGTGCCGCAGGGTGCCGAGGTGCTCGGCCCCGGCGCCGAGGCCCGCGCGGAACTCGTTGGTGTTGCCACCGCCGTTGAGGACGACGTAACCGAAGGCGCTGGGCTCCACGTCGACGGGCCCGGTGGCCGAGATGGGCTGCTGCGGGTTGGCCACGCCGGCGGCGAGGGACGGCAGGCCGTTGACGACGCGGCCCTGCTTCCGGCCGTCGATGCGGTAGACGGAACCGGTGGCGCCGACGCACGCCTTGCCGGCCTCGCAGCCCGCCTTGCCCTTGCCGGACTCGGCGACGAGTATCCGCCCGTGGCGGTCCACGTGCAGCCCGCGCGGGTTGTTCAGCTCACCGGCCACGACCTCGATCGCCGGCTCGGTCTCGTCGGCGACCGCGGGCGCCGGCAGCGTCACCGCGGTGACACCGCCCAGCACGCCGGCGGACAGGACAGCCCTCTTCCACTTCCTGTTCTTGCTCGACATCTCACTCCTTCTTGCCGCCGCACGGAGCGGGCTTGATATGGGCAATCCGCGACACCATAAACACTGCCGCGGTATTACGTCGTGCGCTGTTCGACTGCGCAGCGGGCGCAGTTGGACAACCCCCTCGTATTCAAGTGGTATTCGAGTCGGACTCCGTTTTCGCGCCGGAATTGGACACGTGGAAGTCCGCGGTGCGCTGGCCTACCGTCGGCGAATCCGGGAAAAACGGAACTCGCCTTACGGAGGAATCCGATGCCACCGCTGCCCCCCGCTCGTCTCGTCCGCGTCGTCGAAGGGATTCGCTCCGCACTGCAGTCACTGACCCGCAAGATGGCGCCGCCGCCGTTCGCGCTGCTGGAGCTGGCGCAGGGCGCCATGGTCTCCCAGGCGATCTACGCGGCCGCAGAACTGCGGGTCGCGGAGGCGCTGGCGGACGGGCCGCTGCCGGTGGCGCGGCTCGCCGAGAAGACGGAGACCGACGCCGAGTCGCTGCGCCGGCTACTGCGCCTCCTCGCGACGTACGGGATCTTCACCGAGCGGAAGGACGGCCGGTTCGCGCTCACCCCGATGGCCCGGGCGCTGCTGCCGGACGCGCCGATGTCGATGAACGGCATCGCCCTGCTGATGGGACATCCCACGCACTGGGAGGACTGGGCGCACTTCGCCGAGGCGGTGCGCACCGGAGAGCCGAGCCTGCCGAAGCTCCGCGGCATGGGCGCGTTCGAGTACCTGGAGGAGAACCCCGAGTACGGGGGCGTGTTCATCCGCGGCATGGGCTCGATGTCGGCGACGGAGACGGATCCGCTGCTCTCCGCGTACGACTTCTCCCGCTTCCGCACCGTCGTCGACTTCTGCGGCGGCCGCGGCGACTTCCTCGCCGGAGTGCTGCGCAAGTCGCCGAAGGCCCGCGGGGTGCTGTCCGACCCCCGGGTCGGGGAGAACGGCGCGGCGGCCTTCCTGGAGAAGGAGGGCGTCGCCGACCGGTGCACGATCGCGGACGGCGGGCTCTTCGACCCGGTGCCGGAGGGCGGGGACGCGTACGTCCTGAAGCACATCGTGCACGACTGGCCGGAGCCGCAGGCCGTGGAGATCCTCACCAACGTGCGCAAGGCGATGAACCCCGGCGGCCGGGTCCTCATCATGGAGATGGTGCTGCCGGACAAGCGCAACGCGCCGCACTCGGGCAAGCTCGTCGACCTGTGGCTGATGCTGCTCGTCGGCGGCCGGGAGCGGACCGAGGCGCTGTACGGGGAGCTGCTGGCGCAGGCGGGGCTGAAAGTGGAGCGGGTGGTGCAGACGCCCGCGGCCATCTCCGTCGTGGAGGCGAGCCGGATCTGAGCCCGCCCGGTGCGCCGGCGGGGTGCCGGTGCTCATCCCGGCGGCTGCCCGGCCGGCCGCCGGGTGGTGGCGACGACCCGGTGCCACAGGTTGCAGAAGCCCGAGGCCAGGACGAGGGTGGCGAGCTGGCTCTCGTCGAAGTGGCGGGCGGCCTCGTGCCAGACGGCGTCGGGGACGGCGTCCGGCCGGTCGCCGAGCCGGGCGGCGCTCTCCGCCAGGAGCAGCGCCGCCCGTTCGGCGTCGCTGTAGTACGGGGCGTCGCGCCAGGCGGCGACGGCGGCGATCCGCTCGGGCGGCTCCCCCGCGGCGCGCATCTCGGCGGCGTGCCGGTCGACGTTCCAGCTCGCCCCGTTGATCTGGCTGGTGCGCAGATAGACGAGGAGCAGGGTGCTCTCGGGGACCCCGGACCGCTTCAGTGCCTCGCCCAGCGCCCGCAGCGCCGGTACGGCACCGGGTACCGCGGCCGTGGGACTGGCTATTCGCGCCTGCATCTCACTCCTCGCTGTCGCACGTAAGGTCGGGACGGCCGGGGGCCGGGCGCGCCGCGGCGCTGTCACGTCGGCCGGGTGCCATCCGTCATCTCCATGACGCTCGGCAGCGGAAGAGTGTGACGGCGGACACCGCCCCTGACACCTTCACCCCCAGGACGGAGAGCAACGATGAGGTTCCGCACGATGATCGAACCCGCCGGCAACTCGACCGGGTTCGAGGTGCCCGGCGAGGTGGTCGACGGTTTCGGGGCGGGCCGGCGGCCGCCGGTGGTCGTCGAGATCAACGGCCACTCCTGGCGGACGCGGATCGCCCCGATGGGCGGCCGGTACGTCGTCGGGGTCAGCGCGGCCCACCGGAAGGCGAGCGGGGTGGTGCAGGGCGAGGAGGTCGAGGCGGAGGTGACGCTGGACACCGAGCCGCGGGAGATCGTGGAACCGCCCGAGCTGACCGCCGCGCTGGACGCCGACCCGGGGGCGAGGGCCGCGTACGACCGGCTGGCGCCGACCCACAAGCGCCGCCATGTCCGCGCGGTGGAGGGCGCGAAGACGGCGGCGACCCGGGAGCGGCGCGTGGCCAGGGTGCTGGCGGAACTGGGCGGCGAGAAGCCGGGGAGCTGACGGGGGCAGCGCGCCGGCCGTGCGGTACGGGCGACGCGCGCCGCGTTCCGCCCGGGCCCGGGCGGAACGCGGCGCCGTCATCCCTGCGGGCTCACCGGCCGGGCGCCGGCGCGTTTCGTCAGCCGAAGGAGATGGGCTGGGCGATGGGGCCTATCTCCTGCTCCCAGGCCACGATCTGGCACTGCTCCACGGCGCAGTCCACCGTGATGGTCTGGCCGGTGCTCCAGTCCGTGGCCTGGAACTGCTTGCGCGCCACGTACTGGGCCGAGAAGGTGCCGTCCGCGGCGGCGGTGGTGTGGACGGTGTCGTCCGCGCACACGGTGTCGCGGACGCACTCGCTGACGCCGATCGCGCTGCCGGCGACGTAGCCGGAGCCGCTCACGGACACCGTCTGGCCGTCGGCGAGCCCGGTGCTCGGCGTCACCGTGACGGCCGGGGCGGCGGCCGCGGCCGGGCTGGCCGCCAGGGCACCTAACGCGGCGGTGGCGCCGAGGACTCCGGCGGTGGCCAGACGGGTACGGCGTGCGGGCATGTGATCTCCCTGCCTCTCAGGTGTCGACTTCGCGGGGTGGTGCGATTGACGGCTCCAGCGTCGGCCGTGACGGAGGAGCCGCGGTTGATCGCGAGTGGAGGTCCGGTCCTGCCGGGGTGTCACAATCCGCGGCTCCCGTACGTATCGGCGGTCCCCCTTCACCTCTTCGGCCCGGCGCCGCCGAGGGGCACTTCGCGTACGCACAGCGCGGCGAGCAGCGTCAGCGCGGCCGCGACGACCGCCGCCCAGAAGGCCGGGCGCACGCCCTCCGCGGCCGCCGCGACGGCGGGCGTGCCGTGCTCGCCGAGGCCGCCGGAGAGCGCGCCCATGACGGCGACCCCGAGGGAACTGCCCAGCGTGCGGCAGAGGGTGACGGCCGACGAGGCGGCGCCCATCTCCCGTACCTGGACGCTGCTCTGCGCGACGGTGACGACGATCTGGGTCAGGAAGCCCATGCCGATGCCGAGCACCGCCATGAACACGCCCGTGGTCAGCCGGGAGGTGCCGGTGCCGAGCCGGGTGAGCAGGAGGGTGCCGGCCAGCATGAAGGCGCCGCCCGCCACCTGCGCGGACCGATAGCCCCCGGTGCGCGCCGTGTACCTGCCGGAGAGCTGGGAGACGAGCAGCAGCGTGGCGAGCATCGGCAGCAGCAGGAGCCCTGACCCGGTGGCGGACAGGCCCTGCGCCGCCTGCTGGTAGAGCGGCAGGTAGAGCACGGCGCCGAACATCACGAATCCGGTGAGGAAGGCGAGCACCGACATCAGCGCGAAGTTGCGGATACGGAACAGGCGCAGCGGCAGCACCGGTTCCGCGGCCCGGCGCTCGGCGGCGAGGAAGCCCGCGAGCGCGACGACCGCGCCCCCGGCGAGGCCGAGGATCACCGGGGAGCCCCAGGCGTACTCGCCGCCGCCCCAGGTGGTGGCCAGCACGAGGGCGGTGACCCCGGCGGCCAGCAGGGCGGCCCCGGCGTAGTCGGCGCGTAAGGGCGCGCCGGCCCGCGGCGGCCGCGCCGGAACCCGTATCAGCAGGACGGCGAGGCCCATGGCCAGGGCCGCCAGCGGCAGGTTGAGCAGGAACACCCAGCGCCAGCCGAGGTGGTCGGTGACGAGGCCGCCGGCGGGCGGGCCGCCGATCATCGACACCGCCAGCACGCCGGTGATCATGCCCGCGTAGCGGGCGCGTTCGCGCGGGGGCACCAGCTCGCCGAGCACGGACATGGCGCCCACCGCGATGCCGCCCGCCCCCAGGCCCTGGAACGCCCGGAACGCGATGAGCTGGGGCATGTCCTGGGCGGCCGCGCAGAGCGCGGAGCCGGCGGCGAACACGCCCAGCGCGGCCAGCAGCACCCCGCGGTGGCCGTGCAGGTCGCCCAGCTTGCCCCACACGGCGGTCGTCGCGGCGGCGGCGAGCGTGTACGCGGTGACCGTCCACGCCAACTGCCCGGCGCCGCCCAGGTCCCCGACGATCGTCGGCATGGCCGTGCCGATCACCATGGTGTCCAGGGACGACAGCAGCAGCGCGAGCAACAGCGGCAGCAGCGTGACGCGGATGCCGGCCCGGAGGCGGGCCCGCGGTTCGGGCGCGGCGCGGTCCGTCGTGGCGGCCACGGCCTAGCCGATCCTCATCGTCGCCATCATGCCCATGGCGGAGTGGTCGAGCATGTGGCAGTGGTACGGGAAGTCGCCGCGGTAGGTGTCGAAGGACGCCTGGAGCCTGACCGTCTCGCCGGGGGCGAGGAACACGGTGTCCTTGAGCCCCGACTCGGCCGGCGACGGCGGCCGCCCGCCGCGCTCCAGCACCCGGAACTGCACCAGGTGCAGGTGGAAGTTGTGCGCGGCGACGCGGTTGGAGTTGGTGACGGTCCACACCTCGTGGGCGCCGTAGGTGACGGCGGCGTCCACCCGCCCCGGGTCGTAGACCTTCCCGTCGATGTACGCGGCGGGCGGGGTGCTGCCGTCCTCCGTCATGCTGAGGTCGACGGTGCGGCCGGCGGTCGGCTCGGGGCGGTCGGGCAGGGCGCGCAGCCGGGCGGGCACGGAGCTGGGGTCGGCGGCGGTGCGCACGATGTCGAAGCGCAGCACCTCGCCGGTCTCCTCAGGCGTGCCGGGGCCGACGGCGTTGCGCAGCACGACGCTGCTGCCGACGGGGTAGCGGGAGAAGTCCACGACGACGTCGGCGCGTTCGCCCGCGGAGAGGAAGACCCTGTCGGTGGGGTACGGCGCGGTGAGCAGCCCTCCGTCGGAGCCGATCTGCTGGAAGGTGCCGCCGTCGGCGAGCCGCAGGTCGAAGGAGCGCACGTTGGCGCTGTTGAGCAGCCGCAGCCGGTACTTGCGGGCGGCGACCGGGAAGTACGGGTACGGGACGCCGTTGGCCAGGAGGGTGTTGCGGGCGCGGTCGCCCATCGCGTAGACGAGCGCGCCGGTGTCGTCGAAGCGGGCGTCGCGCACGGCGATGACGACCTCGTACTGCCCGCCGGGCAGGGGCAGCGCGGACTCGGTGTCGTCGGTCAGCAGGTAGGAGCCGGAAAGACCGCGGTAGACGTGCTCCGCCTCCATGTGATGCGCGTGGTCGTGGTACCAGAGCGGGGCGTGCGGCTGCTGGTTGGGATAGAAGTACAGCCGCTCGGCGCCGGGGGCGATGGTGTCCATGGGGTGGCCGTCGTTGACCGGGTGCACGGCGGCGCCGTGCAGGTGGACGGCGGTCGGCATGCCGAGGGTGTTGCGCTGCCTGATGACGACGGGCCCGCCGCGGCGGGCCCGGATGGTCGGTCCGGGGAAGTGGCCGTTGTAGGTGAGGACGTCGGTGGGCAGGCCCGGCAGGATCTCCTTCCGCACCTTCTTCATCGTGACGTGGTACACGGACGCGCTGCCGACGGTGTACGTGGGCGCGAGGACGGGCGGGACCGGCATCGGGACGGCGAACTTCGCGACCGCGGCGCCCGCGGTCGCGGTGCCGCCGGGGGCGGTGTCCGGGGCGTCGGACGCGGCCCGGTGCGCCGCGTTCGCGAGCGGGATCAGCCCCGCGCCCGTGAGCGCGGTGCTCCCGGCGGCGACGCCGACGGCGAGGGCCCTGCGGCGGGTGACCATGGTCTCCTCCAGCTCTGGACGTGCGTTCCCCGGACCGGGAGCAGCCGCAGTCCAGCAGGGCCGACTCGCGTACGGGTCGCGCGGCGGCCGGTCCCCGGCAGGGCCCCGGCGCCGTGTCAGCGGCGTGTCAGCGGGCCGTCAGATCGCCCTGGGAGCCTTCGAGCCGGACAGCGGTCCCGGTGTCGTGCGCGGGCCGCGCCGCCGGACCCCGACTGCCACTGGAGGAGTCTGTGCTCATCAACCAGATCGTGCGCGCCGAGCGGGCGGGCGGCTCCGACACCCTGCTCGCGCTGCGCGAGGCGGTCCGCGACCTGCCCGTCGAGAAAGTGCCCGTCGCCAGTCTGGTGGTCACGTTCAGCCCCCGCGCCGCGGGCGTGGACGCCGGCTACGCGCTGGCGCTCTCCGAGGTGGAGGCGGAGCTGCCGCCGATCCTGGTGCACCGCGGGCGGATGGCCGTGATCGACGGCCGGCACCGGCTGCGGGCCGCCCGGCTCAACGGCGCCGCGTCCATCGGCGCGCGGTTCTTCGACGGCTCGGAGGGCGACGCGCGGCTGCTGGCCGTGGCGCTGAACGTGGCCCAGGGGCTGCCCCTGTCGCGGGACGACCGCATCGCCTCCGCGCTGCGCATCCTCACCGCCAGGCCGCAGTGGTCGGACCGCTCCGTGGCGGCCGTCGCCGGGCTGTCCGCGCGGACGGTCGCCGAGATCCGCGGGCGCGCCCGGGGGCAGGCGCACGACGCGCCGCGGATCGGGCTCGACGGCAGGCGCAGGCCGTTCCGTTCCGCGCAGGGCCGGGAGCTGGCGGCGAAGCTGCTGGGCGAGGAGCCGGGGGCGTCGCTGCGGTCGATCGCCCGGCGCGCCGGGATCTCGCCGGCCACCGTCGCCGACGTACGGGACCGGCTGCGCCGCGGCGACGACCCCGTACCGGTGGGGCAGCGGGAGGAGCCCGCGGCGGAGCGGCCGGCCCGCGAGCCGGCGCCGCCGCCCGTCCCCGCGCTGTCGCCCGGGGAGCTGTTCGTCATCTTCGACTCGCTCTGCCGCGACCCCTCGCTCCGGATGACGGAGACGGGCCGTACGGTCCTGCGCATGCTCGACGCCTGCCACCTCATCGCGCGGGACCGCGAGAAGATCACCGTGAACCTGCCGCCGCACTGCAAGGAGCAGTTGGCCGAGCTGCTGCGGGGTTATGCGGGGCTGTGGCGCGACCTGGCCGGCGAGCTGGGCGCGGGACGCTCACCGGGGGCGGTCGGCGCCGTACGCTGACCGCCCCCGGGGATACCGACGGCACGCGCCGCCCGGCGCGTGCCGTCACGCGTGGCCCAGCTTGAACCCCACCCCCCGGACGGTCACGACCCAGCCGCTGCCGCCGAGCTTGCCGCGCAGGCTGCTGACGTGCGTGTCGACGGTGCGCCGCGACCACGAGTCGCCCCAGACCCGCTGCAGGAGCTGCTTGCGCGGGATCACCGTGTCCGGGTGGGAGGCGAGCAGGCAGAGCAGGTCGAACTCCTTGCGGGTGAGCGCGACTTCCGTACCGCCGACGGTGACCCGGCGGGAGGCCACGTCGATGTGCAGCCGGCCGTGCCTGAGGTGCCGGCCCGCCGCGGGCTGCGGCGGCCGGGAGCGGCGCAGCACGGCTTCGATACGGGCCATCAGCTCGCGCATCCCGTACGGCTTGGTGACGTAGTCGTCCGCGCCGGCCTGGAGGCCGAGCACGCAGTCGAGTTCGGACTCCCGGCCGGTGACGATGATGATCGGCACATGGCTCACCGCGCGGATCCCCCGGCACACCTCCAGGCCGTCGAGGTCGGGGAGTTCGAGGTCGAGGAGCACCATCTCCGTGTCCTGGTGCGCCCGCAGCGCGGCGCCGCCCTGCTTCGCCCCGACCGGCTCGTGCCCGTAGCGGCGGAGCTGGGCCATCAGCGACTCGCCCGTGTCGGGGTCCCCGTCGACCACCAGGATGCGCCGGCCCGCGGGCCCCGCGGCCGGCGCGGCTCCCCCGGCGCCCGCCCCCGCGGCTGCCGTGACTGCGGTGGCTGCCGTGACCGGGGACCCGTCGTCCGCCGGGACCCCGGGCGCGGTGGTCCCGGTGACCGGCGGGCGTAGGCCGGGCAGCACCTGCGACGTCATCTGAGTCATGCCTCCCCCGTGTGGTGTGCTCGGCAGGTGGGCGGACGGGCCGCGGGCCGCGGCACCGCACGCGGTGGTTACGTGCTGCGCACCCATGCGGAGTCGTGCCGGGTGAAGCCGATGTGCGGGTAGTAGTCCCGGGCGGCGGGCGCGGACAGCAGGACGAGCTTGGCCGCCGGGGCCTCCGCCATGGTGGCGTCGATGAGCGCGCGGCCCACGCCCGCACGCTGGTGGGCGCGGACGACGGCGATGTCGGAGAGGTACGTGACGTAGGCGAAGTCCGAGACGCTGCGCGCGAGGCCGATGAGCGCGCCGCCCTCGTCGCGCGCGACGACCACGAGGTTGGCCTCGCGCACCATCGTGGCCATCCGCTCCCGGTCGTCGACCGGCCGCCGCTCGCCGAGCCCCGAGTCCCGGTAGACCGCCAGTACTTCGTCGAGGTCCAGCGAGGCGCCGGCGGCGCGTTCAGTCTTCCAGTGCACCGAGCTTCTCCAATCGGTCGCGGATCACGTCGTGACGGGTCAGGAAGCGCTCCGGGCGCAGCTCGCCGGCAGTGATGCCCTCGCCCGCGAGGGTGGCGCCGAAGTGCTCCCCGGTGGCCACCGTACGGTCGGCGGCCCGCTGCACGGCGCGGTACGCGCGCTCGCGCTCCGCGCCGTCGCCGGTCAGCAGCCCGGCGAGGACCGCGGAGCTGTGCACGAGGCCCGCGGTCTGGTCGATGTGGGCGCGCATCCGCTCGGGGTGGACCCGCAGCGAGGCGACGAGTTCGGCGGCCTTCGTCGCCTGGAAGTGCGCCACGGTCAGGCTGTCGGGGAGGATCACCCGCTCGACCGACTGGTGGGCGAGGTCCCGCTCGTGCCAGAGCGGGACGTTCTCCAGCGCAGCGGTGGCGTGGCCGCGCAGCAGCCGCGAGAGGCCGCACAGCCGCTCGCTGGTGGTCGGGTTGCGCTTGTGCGGCATGGCACTGGAGCCCTGGTACGCCGCGGACCTGCCCTCCTCCACCTCCGCGACCTCCGTGCGCTGGAGCAGCCGCAGCTCCAGGGCGAGTTGCTCCACGCACGCGCCGAGGGCGGCGACGGCCTGGAGCAACTGGGCGTGCCGGTCGCGGGCGACGACCTGGCTGGGGCAGTCCTCCACGCCGAGCCCGAGGGCCGCGCAGACGTGCGCCTCCACCGCCGGGTCGATGAGCGCGTACGTACCGACGGAGCCCGAGACCGTGCCGACCGCCACCGCGTCGCGCGCCGCCGCCAGCCGGCGCAGCGACCGGTCGACGCCGAACGCGAAGCCGGCCAGCTTGTGCCCGAAGGTGGTGGGCTCGGCGTGCACGCCGTGGGTGCGGCCGATCATCACCGTGTCCCAGTGCTCCAGCGCCCGGCCGACCAGCGTGCGCCGCAGCTCCCGGGCGGCCCCGCTGAGCAGGTCGCATGCGGTGGCCAGGGTGTGGCCGAGGGCGGTGTCCACCAGGTCGTAGCTGGTCATGCCGAGGTGCACCCAGCGAGCCGAGGCGTCGGGCAGGCCCTCGCAGTAGGCGGCGAGGAAGGAGAGCACCTCGTGGTCGCGCTCCTGCTCCAGCTCCGCGACCCGCGCGGCGGCGGGCACCGGCGCTCCGCGCATGTCGTCGACCACCCCGGCGGGGACGCGGCCGAGCCGCTCCTGCGCCTCGGAGGCGAGGATCTCGACCCGTACCCAGGTCTCGTACCGTGCCTGATCGGAGAAGAGCCGCCCCATGTCCGGCAGCGTGTAGCGGGGAATCATCTGTGCCACCCGTCCCGTCGTCGTTCGTCGTACGCCTCGGATTCGGTACGCCCGGATTCGGTACGCCCGGATTCAGTACGCCTCGAAGTACTCGCGCTGCTCCCAGTCGGTGACCTCGCCGGCCGGCGCGCCGGTCGCCGCGCACCAGGTCTCGAAGCGGTCGAGTTCGCTCTCCTTCAGCCGCGTCAGACAGGCCGTCAGCGGTGCGCCGAGCAACTGCTCGGCCCGGCCCGCGCGGAACGCCTCGAACGACTCGCGCAGCGACTGCGGCACGAGCCCGGCGCCGGGGTCCGCGGGCATGCCGCCGGTGCCGCCCTCCAGCCCGTCGAGTCCGGCGAAGAGCTGCGCCGCGATGTTCAGGTACGGGTTGGCGCACGGCTCGCCCATACGGTTCTCGATCCGGGCGTTGGCGCCGCCGCCCGCCACCCGCAGCATCGCGGTGCGGTCCTCCACGCTCAGCCCGATCCGGGTCGGGGCCAGGGTGTGGGCGGAGTGGAGGCGGCGGTAGCCGTTGACGGTGGGCACCGAGAGCAGGAGCAGCTCCCGCGCCCAGGACAGCAGCCCGTCGGTGTACGCCTTGCCCTCCGGGGACAGCCCGCCGGAGAGCCCCTCGGCGCCGAACAGATTGCGGCCGGTGGCCGACTCCCGTACGGACTGGTGCAGATGCCAGCCGCTGGGGTCGAAGGAGGGCAGCTTCGGCAGCGACATGAACGAGGCGTGGTAGCCGCGGCGGGCGGCGAGCCGCTTGGTGACCGTACGGAACAGCAGCATGGCGTCGGCGGTGTCGAGCGGCGACATCGGCGCGAAGGTCGTCTCGACCTGGCCGGGTCCCGACTCGTGCTCCATCGAGCGCAGCGGCAGGCCGAGCGCGGTGAGGCACTGCGCCAGCGGGTCGGCGACGGCGGCGACGGAGTCGTAGCGGAAGTCCAGGTTGAACTGGTAGCCGGCGTTGACGGCCGCGACCCGCGGCGCCCGGCCCTGGGTGCCGAACCCGTTGCCCTCGTTGCCGGGCTCGTCGTCGAGCCGCCGGGTGAGGTACCACTCCGCCTCCAGCCCGAGCAGCGGGTCGAGGCCGCGGGCCGCGTACCGCCTCTCGACGGCGCGCAGCACGGCGCGGGACGACAGCGGGTGCGGGGTGCCCTCGCGCAGGTACTCGTCGCCGATGACCCAGGCGGTGCGCGGTTCGGTGCCGGGCAGCACCTGGAACGTCAGCGGGTCGGGGACCAGGATGAAGTTCCCGGCGCCCGCGATCTCCTCGACGCCGATGCCGGGGTCGCCGAGGAAGTCGACGGCGACGGCGTGGCCGGTGTCGAAGAGGAAGGGGCCGGGGCTGAAGTTCATGCCGTGGCGGAGCACGGAGCGGAACGCCGGCACGGTCAGGGTCTTGGACCTGACGAGCCCGTGCGGGTCGCCGTAGACCAGGCGGACCAGTTCGAGCTGTCCCAGCTCGGCCTCGATCCGTTCGGCGACGGCGCGCTGGTCGTCGGTCCACAGGTCGTGGTCGGCGACGAACGACGGCCGCCCCACGCTCTCCTCGCCCGACGGCGAACGCCACTTTCTGGAGTACACGGCTCAGATCCTTTCGACGACGGGCAGGGCGGCGGGTGCGGGTGGCGGCTGCGCCGCCCACGGGGCCCGCAGTACGCCGAGGTCGGTCTCCAGCCGCGCGGCGGTGGCGAGCACCAGCGCGTCGGCGCCCACGGGCCCGACCACCTGTACCCCGGCGGGCAGTCCCGCGGGGGTCAGACCCGCCGGGACCGAGACGGCCGGCTGGCCGGTCATGTTGAACGGGTAGGTGGCCGGGGACCAGGCGAGCCACAGCAGGTCGCGCGGGTCGGCGGCCCACTCGGGCGCGATGGCCCCGGCGTCGAACGGCTCGACCGGCACGGTGGCCATCGCCAGGACGTCGTAGCGGTCCATCACCGAGCGCAGCTTCGTGCGCAGCGCGTGGCGCACCTCCTCGGCGCGGATCACCGCGGTGCCGCTGAGGGTGCGGCCGTGGCGGACCACCTCCAGGCGGCCCGGGTCGCACAGTTCCTCGTCCTCCGGCCCGGTGGAGGCCGCCTCGGCGGCGGCGAGGATGTCGACCAGCGCCGGGTACAGCCCGGCGCAGCGCACCTCGATCCGCTCCACCCGGTGCCCGCGGCCGGCGAACGCCGCCAGCGCCCGTTCGGTGACCGCGCGGACGCCGGCGCTTGTCCGCTCGTACTCCACCCACCCGACGCGCAGGCGCCGCGGGGAGCGCTCCGGGTCGAGGGAGCCGAGGGCCGAGTCCGGGTCGTACGGGTGCGGTCCTGCCGCGACGGCGGCCAGCGCGGCGGCGTCCTCGACGCGGCGGGCCAGCGTGCCCTGGTGGGACAGCCGCTCGATGCTGCCGGGGACGTAGGGGATGCGGCCGTACGAGGGCTTATAGCCGACGACGCCGCAGAACGCCGCGGGGATACGGACCGAGCCCGCGCCGTCCGTGCCGAGCCCCCCGTCGCACAGCCCCGTCGCCACCGCCACGGCGGCGCCGCCGCTGGAGCCGCCCGCGGTGCGCCGGGGGTCGTACGGATTGCGCACGGGCGGGCCGACGCGGCCGACGGTGCTCGCGCTCCAGCCGTACTCCGACGTGGCGGTCTTGCCGACGACGACCGCACCGGCCGCGCGCAGCCGCGCCACCGCGGGAGTGTCCTCCGGCGGGCGGGTGTTGGGGAGCAGCGAGCCGCGGCCGGTGGGCAGGTCGCCGGTCTGCAGCAGGTCCTTCACGGACACCGTCACCCCGAGCAGGGGCTGCTCCAGCCAGGCGGCGGCGCCCCGCTCGCGGATCAGCGCGTCCGCCTCCCGGGCCGCGCGCAGCGCGCCCTCGCCGGCGACGGCGACGTACGCGCCGGTGGTGTCGGCGCGGATGGCGTCCAGCACAGTCCGTACGTGCCGCTCCGCGGTGAGTTCGCCGGCGGCCAGCAGTTCCCTGAGCCGGGCGGGCCCCGGAGCGGGCCCCGCGCTCTGCCCCGCGGTCACGAGCGGCCGTTCGCTCTGCCGGCGGCTCCGGCGGCTCCGGCGGCCTGCGCCGCGGCCGGAGCCCCCGCGATGGTGGCCCGGTGCCAGCCCGCGTCGAACGCCGTGACCTCCACCGGTTCCCCGGCGGCGGCCAGTTCCGCGGCGAGCCCGGTCACCCGGCCGACGAGGCCGGACACCCGGTGCGCGGCGAGCAGGTCCTGCTCGTCGAAGGGCGTCCCGTCGCAGCGCAGCAGCCGCAGGTCCACGAACCCGTTGAACCGCCGCCCGGCGACCTCGACGGCCTGCGGCGAACGGATGGAGAAGCGGACCTTGTTGGTGACGTGGCCGTGGTGGTGCTGGTCGGAGAAGAAGGCGATGTCGGGGATGGTGGGCGGCACGAAGTGGTCGCGGGCCAGGACCTCCTCGGTACGGGGCAGGTTGCCGGCGATGAAGTGCCAGGAGTTGTACTGCATGCGCGACGACATCGCCCACGCCGCGTCCGCCATCGCGGTGGCGGAGTCGCCGAAGTGCCGGCGCGCCTCCGGCGCGGGCACCACGCAGCAGAAGTACCTGGTGATGTCCCAGCCGCAGATCTCCGCCCAGCTCTCCGCCCGCAGCCTCGCGACGAGCGTGGGCAGCGACCGCATCCCGCGGCTCATCGCGAAGTCCGTACGGAACACGTCCGCGCTGGCCGCGACGGTCTCGTACACCAGCGACTCAAGACCGCTGCCGAACGCGCCGTGCGGCCGGGCCAGCCACTGCGGCGCCTCGGCGGCGGCGTCCGCCAGCGCCTCGAACGTGCCGCCGGCGAGCGGCAGCCGCTCGCTGAGGCGGGCGCAGATGTCCTGCTCGTAGCGGTGCGCCCGGGCCGCCGGCGGGGCGGCGACGCGCTCGATCTTGTGCATGAGGGCGCCGTGGATCTCGCGGTAGAGCTGGACCCGGCCGGGGAACGCCTTGCGGACGGTGCCGAGCGTCGTGGCGAGCGTGTCGAGCGCGGCGACGTCCGGCGCCGCGGCGCGCGGGATGGCGGGGCCGCCGGGGGCGGCGGCGTAGCCGCGCCTGACCCGCTCCAGCATGGCGGCGACGTGGTCGAGGCCGAGCTGCGTGCCGTTGGCCTCCTCGACCCGGCCCGGGCCCGCCGAGCGGATGAGGAGGACGAGGCAGACCAGGAGCTGGACGTCGTGGTCGGACCAGAGGTCGAGCGGTAGGCCCCGGAGGCTGCTCAGCGCGCAGTCGGGGTGTCCGGGGAAGAGGGTCTTGCCGGTGATGTTGTTCTGGTCGCGGAAGTTCGTGTACTGCTTCTCCTCCTGGTACAGGACGAACGGCGCCGTGCGCAGGGCCGCTTCCGTGGCCAGGTCGAGCAGTTCGTCGCGGCCCGCGTCGCCCTGCTCCGCGAGCCAGTCACGGCAGTGCGCGACCTCGTCGGCGCGCCGGGCGTTGGCGGCGGCCAGCTCGCGCCGGTAGGTCCGCACGGCCCGGCCGGACCACGGCACCCGCAGGGAGCCGCCGACCAGGTCCCGCTGGCGGAGCGGGGGCTGCGAGGGGGCCCGTACGACCACCCGGCCGCTGCGGGCGAGCGCCAGCTCGCCGGTGAAGACGGGCTCGTCGTCCTCGTCTCCGTCCGCCGCGCCGTCGGCGGCCGCGTCCGCGGCGGGCTCGCCCGTACGCCAGGTGAGGCCCCACAGCGCCTTGAACGCGGCCTCTTCCACCGTGCCGAGCGCCCGCAACTGCACCTCGGCGGGCACGTGTCCGTCGAGGGTGAGCAGGACGCCGACCGCGGCGCGCGGTCCCCCGGCCTGCCGCGCCCGTGCCCAGGCGCGCTCCAGCAGCCCGGTGAAGCCGGCGCCCGGCTCCCGTTCGCGGTCGGGCTTGGGCGTGGCGCCGGCCTGGCTGCCGAGGCGGCTGGGCCGGCGGCTGATGCGCTTGCGGGCGTTGGCGGCCCGGCGCGTTTCGCGCGACTCGTCGCGGGGTGCGGGGGCGGTCACGGGGCGCTCACCGGGGTGACCTCGATGTGGCTCCACATGGATTCGTCCGTCGGGGCCCAGTCCTCGTCGACGTAGATGCAGTCGACCGGGCACTCCAGTACGCACACGGGGCAGCCGGAGCACAGCTCCGGGACGATCACGACGTCGAGACCGCGGTCGAAGATGGCGCCGAACTCCTCGGGGCAGCTCCGCAGGCAACTGTCGCAGGTGATGCACTCCGACGTCTCGATACGCCGCGGGGGCTTCTTCCAGTTGGCGGCGCGGGACCGCGTGGCGATCCGCTCGGTGCGCTCGGCGTTGGCTGCCGGTGCGTTGTCGTCGTTCACGGGTGGTCACCCTTCGAGTCAGCGGGGTGCGACCGCGGCGGGAGGCTCCGCAGTCCGGATGTCGCCGGCGGCACTGCCGGCCCGGGGAATCTGAGAGGTGGTACGGGGCACGTGAGGTGCCGCGGTGCCGATGCTCGCCGGACGGTCTCGACCACTCGCTGAGCGCGGCTGGTGGTCTGCTGGACTCCGCGCCGGCGCCCCGGGCCCGGGGGGGTGACGTACGAGGCCCGGGGCGTACGTGCGCGCGGCCGTCCTCAGCCGTGCGCGCCCGCGCTGCCGGCCCGCGCCGGCTCCGTGGCGGAGGTGCCCGCGGCCCCGAACCAGCGCCGCAGCGACTCCGCGAGGTCGCCCCCCTCCGGCTCCGCCCACGCGACGTACCCGTCGGGCCGGACCAGGACGGAGCCGAGCTGCCGGCTCTCCGCCCAGGCGCCGGGCTGCCACGAGCCGCGGACGACGTCCACCCGGTCCCCCCACCCGGCGGCGACCGCGGCGTGCCGGCCCGACGGATCGGTGTCGACCAGTACGCCCCGGCCCGCGTGCAGGAGTTCCACGGCGGTGGTGCGGCTGCCGTCGGCCCGTTCCAGCTTCAGGTCGGGCCGCAGGCGGACGCCGAGCAGCGGGTGCCCGGTGGCGCCCACGTCGTAGTTCACCTCCAGGCCGCTGACCATGCCGGCGAGCGCGGTCGCCGCCGCGGGGAGGGCCGCCAGCTCCCGCATCACCTGCCGGATCGGCTCCATCTCGGGTCCGGTGAGGTAGAGCTGCGACTGCGCGAGGGTGCTGCGCAGCAGCCGCTGCCCGACCGGGTGCCGCTCCGCGTGGTACGTGTCCAGCAGCCCTTCTGGCGCCCAGCCGAGGACCGAACCGGCCAGCTTCCAGCCCAGGTTGACGGCGTCCTGGACGCCGACGCTGAGCCCCTGCGCGCCCGCGGGGACGTGCACGTGGGTGGAGTCGCCGGAGAGCAGCACCCGGCCGCGCCGGTACTCGGCTGCCTGCCGGGTGGTGTTGGTGAACGCGCTCACCCAGCGGACGTCGCCGTGGTGGACGGACTGCCCGGTCAGCCGCTCCCAGGAGTCGGCGACCTCCTGGAACGTCGCCTCGCCCGTGCTGTGGTCGTGCGGCGGCTGGCCGTCGGGGTGGATGATGATGCGGTCCACGCCGTCCTCCAGGCTGATGGCCATCACCATGCCGCCCTCGACGCGCTCGCCGATGGGCCGCGGCCGGATGTCGCAGCCCGCGATGTCGGCCACGAACATCCCCCGGGTGGCCTCCAGTCCGGGGAAGTCGATGCCGGCGAGCTTGCGGACGACGCTGCGCCCGCCGTCGCAGCCGACCAGGTACTGCGCGTGGGTCTCCGTCGGCCCCCCGGGTCCCTCGGTCGCCACCGCGATGCCGTCCGCGGTCTCCCGGAAGCCGGTGACCTCGTAGCCGCGCTCGATCCGCCCGCCGAGGGAGCGCACCCAGGCGTCGAGCATGTCCTCGATGCGGTACTGCGGCACGCCGCGGGTGCCGAAGTGGACGTCGTCGAGCGCGTGGAAGTCGATCCGTACGCCGCCGAAGTGGCCCTGGGTGCCGATCTCCACCTCGCCCAGCCGCTCCATCAGCCCGCGCTGGTCGAAGGTCTCGGCCGCCCGGCGGGTGAAGCCCACCCCGCGGGACTCGCCGCTGGGCTCGCCCAGCCGCTCGTACACGACGACGTCCACGCCCCACAGCCGCAGTTCGCCCGCGAGCATGAGCCCGACCGGCCCCGCGCCCGCGATCACCACTTCTGTCATTACTGCCTCCAAGCCGAGATCCTGTGCAGGCCACTGCCTTTCACCGCCCAGAGCATGACTCCTGTACCGCTTTGTTCAAGTGGCGAATTGAGCAGTTGAACGCCCGCGGCGGCGGGTTAACGTGCGATCCCGGCAGGGGAACTCCCACGCGCGCCCGACAAGAACAGGAGCCGTCCATGGCCGCACACGCCCGGCAGAAGCTCACTACTTTTCTGGCTTTCAAAGAGGCCGCGGAAGAGGCGGTGGAACTCTATACGTCGCTGTTCGACGATTCCGAGGTGGTACGGGTCATACGCGCCGGCGCCGACGAAACCGGCTGGAAAGAGGGCACGCTCCAGCACGCCGTATTCACGCTCGCGGGCCAGGCGTTCATGTGCATCAACATGCCCAGGCCGCCGGCCCGCGGGCACGACCACGCGCCCTGGGACTCCTACGCGTTCACGCCCGCCACGGCCGTGTACGTCCAGTGCGACTCCGCCGCCGAGTTCGACCGGGTCTTCACGGCGCTCGCCGAGGGCGGCGAGGTGATCATGCCGATCGGGACGTACGGCTTCAGTGCCAAGTTCGCATGGGTGAACGACCGGTTCGGGGTGTCGTGGCGCATCAACCTGTCCGAGTCCGCCCCGAACGGCCGCGCGTAGGTGGCCCGGCCCATGACGACAGCGAGCGAGCGTCCGGCCGGCGCCGGGCGGCCCGTCATCGGCATCACCGCGGCCACGTCGGCCATCAAGGTGGCCATCTTCGACATGCGGGCCACCTTCACCCCGCAGCAGTTCGTCGACCGCGTCGCGCGGGCCGGCGGCACGCCCGTGCTGCTGCCGCCGCTGCCGGAGGCCGCGAGCGCGGTCGCGGGACTCGACGGGCTGCTGCTGCTCGCGGGCCCGGACGTGGAGCCGGCGCGCTACGGCGCCGAGCGGCATCCGGAGACCAGGTCGGTCGACCCCGTACGGGACGAGGCGGAGCTTGCGGTCATCGCCGAGGCGCTGCGCCTGGGCGTGCCGTTCCTCGGCATCTGCCGCGCCCTGCAACTGCTCAACGTGCTCCGCGGGGGCACCCTCCACCAGCACCTTCCCGACCTGATCGGGCACACCGGGCACTCCCCCGGGCTGCGCGACTACGGGGACCAGCGGGTGTCGCTGGAGGGCGGCAGCCGGATCGCGAAGGTCTTCGGGTCGGACGCGGCCACGGTGCCCTGCCACCACCACCAGGTGGTCGACGTGCTGGGCAAGGGCCTGCGGGCCACGGCGTGGTCGGTGGCGGACGGGATCGTCGAGGCCGTCGAGGTGCCGGACCACCCCTTCGGGGTCACGGTGCAGTGGCACGCCGAGGAGAGCGACGACGACCGGCCGTTCCTCGCCCTCGCGGAGGCCGCGCGGCACCACCGCGGGACCCGCGGGACCCGCGGCAACGGCGGGGCCGGCGCGGCGGGCTGAAGGACCGGGCGCCCGGCGGGCGCGGTCCGGGGGGAGGGCACGGGGCCGGGCGGCGACAGCCGTCCGGCCCCCGCGCACCACGGGGGTCGTGCGCGGAGGCCGGGATCAGATGGGGAAGCCTGCGTCAGGCGCCCCACGCGCCTGCCACCTGGCGGGTGGCGACGTTCAGCCGGTTGAACAGGTTGGTCACACCGATCATCAGGACGAGCGCGGCGAGCCCCTTTTCGTCGTAGTGCTCCGCGACCTCGTCCCACAGCTCGTCCGGCACCGGGTCGCTGCGGTCGGCGAGCCGGGTGGCGGCCTCGGTCAGCGCCAGCGCGGCGCGCTCCGCGTCCGTGAAGTAGGGCGCCTCCCGCCAGGCGGCGACGGCGGCGAGCCGCTCGTCGGTCTCGCCGCTCTTGCGCGCGTTGCGGGAACCCGAATCCACGCAGGTGCTGCAGCCGTTGATCTGGCTCGCCCGCAGATGGACGAGATCGAGGGTGGCCTTCGGCACACTGCCGCCGAACGCCGCCTTGAAAGCGTCCTGAATGGGCTGCATGGCGTCAGGAAGAATCACTGCGGGATTCTTGATACGGGATTCCATCGGAATTCTCCTCCTCCGAAGATGCATGGATTGCTGCCGGCCGGGACGTCCCACGTCCCGTGCCCACAGCTATGACGTCCGGCGGCCGGGACATGTGACAGGAATGCCCGCATACCCGGCCGCGGCCCGCACCTGCCGCTACGCCCCCGCCTTGGCGGCGAGGAATTCCTCCCAGGTCCTGCGCCCGTCCTGGCCCTCGCCGTCCTGCACGAGGAGCTTGCCTTCCTTGATCTTGCCGAGCCCCGGCATCCAGAGCTGGAGCACCTTCTTGCGCCGGCTGTTGGCGTGCAGGTAACGCTTGATCAGGTCGGCGGCGCTGGTCACCTCGGGCCCGGCCATGTCGGGCACCCGCCCGGCCGGCTCCCCGAGCGCCAGCTCGACCAGCCGGGCCGCGACCTCGTCCGGGTCGATGGGCTGCACCAGGAAGCCGGCGGGCACCGGCACCACGGGGAACCGGGCGCCGGACTTGGCGCCCTTGAGGATCAGGTCGTAGAACTGCGTGGCGCGCATGATCGTCCACGGCAGCGCGGAATCCGTGATCACGCGCTCGGAGTCCCGCTTGGACTTGAAGTAGCCGAACGTCACGTCGTCGACGCCGACGATGGAGACGTACAGCAGGTGCGGTGCCTCCGGGAGGGCCCCGGCGGCACGCACCAGGTTGGCGGTCGCCTTCTCGTCGCCCTTCTTGTCGCTGGCGCAGTGCATGACGGTGCGTACGCCGTCCAGCGCCTCGGCGATGCCCTGGTCCTTCAGCAGGTCGCCCTGGACGTACTCGACGCCCGGGACCTTCGCCGCGCCCTCCTGGGCGCGGCGGCTGAGGACCCGCACGTCACGCCCGGCGTCCCGGAGTCGCCAGACCACCTGGCGGCCGAGTGTGCCCGTGCCGCCGGTGACCAATATCGGTTCTGACATCTGTTGTCCTCACATCCGTGGGTGGTGGGTGACGGACGGGGGAATCGGCTCCCGCGCCCGGAGGGGGTCTGTGGTCACACGCCGACGTCGGCCCTGGCGGGGCTGACCGGATCCCCGGCCGGCCGCTCCGCCGCGGCTTCGAGGCGTCCCGGCCACCAGACGCGGGGGCCGAGGTGGAGTGCCAGCGCGGGCACGAGGAGGCTGCGGACCAGGAAGGTGTCCAGGAGTACGCCGACCGCCACCAGCAGGCCCTGCTGGAGCGACGTCACCGTGGGGACCAGCGCCAGCACGCAGAACGTCGCGGCCAGCACGACGCCGGCGGACGTGATGACCCCGCCGGTGACGGTGAGTCCGGTGAGGACGCCCTCGCGGTGCCCGCGGGCGCGGACCTCCTCGCGCACCCGGGTCATCAGGAAGATCGTGTAGTCGACGCCCAGTGCGACCAGGAACAGGAAGCCGAAGAGCAGCAGGCCCCGGTCGATGCGCGGGTATCCGAGCGCCTGGAAGAGCAGCGCGGCGGCGCCGACCGCGGCGGCGTACGAGAGCACCACGGACGCCAGCAGCACGAGCGGCGCGACCAGGGCCCGCAGCAGCAGCACGAGCATGACCAGCACCACCCCGAGGATCAGCGGGATGAGCAGCATCTCCTCGTCGGCCTGGGCGTCGGCGGTGTCGAGCAGCACGGCGGTGCGGCCGCCGACGACCGCGTCCGCGGCCTCGCCGCCGGCGCCGTCGAGCGCGTCGCGCATCCGCTCGACCGTGTCCTTGGCGGCCGAGGTGTCCGGGGCGTCGCCGAGGACGGCGGTGACGCGGGTCCAGCCGCCCCGGGATCCGGCGGCCTCGGCGGACTGCACGCCGGAGACGTCCTGTACGGCCCGCAGGGCGTCGTCCGCCCCGCCGTCCCGTACGTACACCTCGGCGGGCGCGGACGAGCCGGCCGGGAAGTGCGCCGCCAGCAGCTCCTGGCCCTCGACGGAGTCGACGGTCTTGGTGAACTGCTCCTCCTGGGTCTGGCCGGTCTCCACGGTCATCGTCCCCAGGGCCAGCGCGGCGAGCGCGGCGGCGGCGACCGCCCACACCGCCCGGGGCCGGCGCCCGACGAGCCCGGCGACCCGGGTCCACACCCCGGCCTTGGCGGGCGCGGCGGCATCGGCGCCGGGCTCGTGGCGCGGCACGTAGGGCCAGAACGGCCAGCGGCCGAGGATCACCAGCAGCGCGGGCAGCATCGACGTCATGGCGAGGAAGACCACGACGACGCCGATGGCCACGACCGGGCCGAGGCCCTGGGTGGAGTTCATGCTGCCGAAGACGAGGCAGAGGGTGGCGATGCCGACGGTCGCGGCGGACGCGGCGATGGCGGGCAGCGAGCGGCGTACGGCGACGGCCATCGCCTCGTGCCGGTCCTCGTGCCGGTACAGCTCCTCGCGGTAGCGGGCGATGAGCAGCAGCGCGTAGTCCGTGCCCACGCCGACCGAGAGGATCAGCAGGATGTACGCGCTCTGCCCGTTGACCACGAGCCCGGCGTACTCGGCGAGGAGGTAGACGACGCCGCTGGCCACCTGGCTGGCGAGGAAGACGGCGGTCAGCGGGATCAGCCAGAGCACGGGGCTGCGGTAGGTGAGGAGCAGCAGGATCGTGACGACGGCCAGCGCGGCGCCGAGCAGCGCGCCGTCCATGCCGGCGTAGATCTCGTCGTAGTCGGCGATGTTGCCGGCCTCGCCGGCGATCCGGACGTCCAGCCCTTCGGCGGCGCCGTCCTCGGCTGTCGCCCGGGTCTCGTCCACGCCGTCGGCCAGCACCTTGTTGTCGCTCGGGTGCGTGCGCAGCGGCACGGTCAGGAAGGCGGCCTTGCCGTCCTCCGAGACCGCGGGCGCCGCCACCTCGCCCACGCCGGACTCGCCGGCCAGCGCGGTCCGGTCGGCGTCGATCTTGCCGAGGTCCGCGTCCGTCAGGCCGTCGCCGCGGGCGTAGACCACGACGGCGGAACTGCTGTCCTTGTCCGCGAAGTGCTCCTCGGCCAGCTCCACGGCCTGCGTGGACTGGGCGCTTGCAGGCAGCCAGGTCGCCGGGTCGTTGTCCTGTACGTCGCCCAGCTTGCCCGCCAGCGAGCCGCCCACGCCGACGAGCAGCAGCCAGAGCAGGAGCACGGCCCATTTCGTCCGGCGGCCGGAGACCAGCCCCGCGTACCGGTCCTTCAGGCGGGAACGGGTGTTCAGGCCGGCGCGTTCACCGGGTGCCGCTTGGTGGGTTGCCATATACGCTCGCTCGGGTGTCGAGAGCCGATGCCGCGGCTCGTCCGGATTGGAAGGAACGACGACGCGTCGTCGCCGCTCAGGTGGAAGGGATCGACCGCGGACGGCGGAGCCGGGCCCGGGCTCGCCGGCCGCCGCGGTCGTGGCAGGGGGGTCGGTGTGTGCCCCCGCTCCCGCCACGCCTGCTCTTCGGATCGTCACTGCTATGACGCACCGCACCGTGAAGATGTGACAGGTGCAGCGCGCACACCCCGCGGGCGGCGCCCGGACGGAGGAGGCACATGGCGGAGCGCGAGCGGCTGGCGCGGCAGTTCGAGCGGAAGCGGCCGCGGCTGCACGCGGTGGCCCACCGCATCCTGGGCTCCGCCGGCGAGGCGGAGGACGCGGTCCAGGAGGCGTGGATCCGGCTGCACCGCAGCGACCCGGAGGCGGTGGAGAACCTCGACGGCTGGCTGACCACCGTCGTGGGCCGGGTCTGCCTCGACATGCTGCGCGCCCGCGCGCGGCGGGAGGAGATGCTGGAGGAGCAGTTCCGCGCGCCGGCCGCGGCCGCGGACACCGAGGCCGCCGACCCGGAACAGGCCGCCGTCGTCGCCGACTCGGTGGGGCTCGCCCTGCTGGTGGTGCTCGACACACTGGACCCGGTGGAGCGGCTCGTCTTCGTCCTGCACGACATGTTCGCCGTGCCCTTCGCCGGCATCGCCCCGATCGTGGACCGCAGCCCGGCCGCGGCAAGGCAGTTGGCGAGCCGGGCCCGGCGCCGGGTGCGGGGCGCGGTGCCGCTGCCCGACCTGCGCCGGCAGCGCGAGATCGTAGACGCCTTCCTCGCCGCCTCCCGCGACGGCGAGTTCGACCGCCTGCTGCAACTGCTCGCCCCCGGGGTGGTGATGAACGCCGACAGGACGTCCGTCGACATCGGCGCCACCGCGGTCGTACGGGGCGCGCACGACGTCGCGAAGAGCTTCTCCGGCCGGGCGCTGCTCGCCCGCCCCGCGCTCGTCGACGGCATGGCCGGCGCGGTGTGGGAGACGGGCGGGCGGCCCGCGGTGGTCTTCCGCTTCACCGTCGAGGACGACGTCATCACGGCGATAGACCTGGTGGCGGAGAGGGAGCGACTGGACGGGCCCGACCTCGTGGTGCTCGCGGGCTGACGGGCCGCCGGAAGGCGTCGGTCCGCCGCGCCCCGCGGGCGTCGGGGGGCGGGCGGGATCCGTCAGGCAGGGTCCAGGCACTCGGTGAGGAACGCCAGCGCCCGCAGGTGGTAGGCGCGGGCCGTCCAGCCGAGGCTGATGTTGTGTCCCGCGCCGGGCTGCCGGTCCACCTGGACGCGCGGGCTCGCGGTGAACCGGCCCGCCAGGTCGGCGAGATCCGGCTCCCCGTGCCGCCACCAGCGTTCGTGCTCGGCGAAGGTGAGCCGCACCGGCACCCGGACCCGGGGCGCCAGCCGGGTGAAGAGCCGCGGCCAGCGCGGCAGTCCCGCCGCCTCCCGTCCCGGCATCGGCGTCGTCATGCCGCGGCCGGCGCGGAAGGTACCCGGCGGGTAGAGCCGCAGCGGTCCCCAGTGCCGCAGGGTGTCGCGCCGCGACGGGCCCGCCGCCGCGGGGGCGCCCGGCAGGGCCGCGTACCGGTGGCCGCAGCCGGAGACGTCCAGGCCCAGCAGCCGGTCACCGGCGCCCGCCGCGGCGGCCAGGGACAGGGCCAGCTTCCCGCCGTACGAGTGTGCCAGCAGGAACATCCCGGCACCGGTCCTGTGCCGCCCGGCGAAGTCGGCGAGCCCGGCCCGCAGCAGCCGGGTCTGCCGCGACAGGCTGACGCCCTCCGGCAGTTCGGCCGCCGAGCGGCCGTAGCCGGGGCGGTCCACGGCCAGCACGGCGAAGCCGAGCGTGGCGCCCAGCTCCAACAGCGACAGGCCGGGGCGGGCGCGGGCGTCGAAGTACGAGGCCGTCATGCCGCCGCCGTGCAGGGCGACGACCGTCGCCAGGGGCGGCCGGTCCCCGGCCGGCTCGCTGAGCAGAGCCGACAGCCGGGTGCCGGCCGCCTCCAGGACGACGGGCCGCGGGTCGGTGGTCACGCGCTCCGGCCGGCGCCGAACCAGCGGCCGAGGGCGGCCGAGAGGTCCTTCTCCGTGTCCCCGCCGGCCCACGCCACGTAGCCGTCGGGGCGGACGAGCACGGCGCCGGCGCCGGCGAGCAGGTCGTCGCCGTCCTCGGGCGGCTTGGCCACCGCGGTCACCACGTCGACCCGGTCCGCCCACGGCGCCGCGGCGGACCTGAGGGCGGCGTCGTCGGCAAGGTCGAGCAGCACGCCGCGGCCGCCGCGCAACAGCCGTACGGTGTCGGTGTCGCCGCCGGCGCCGGTCAGCGGGCGCATGCCGATCCGGCGGCCGAGCAGCGGGTGCACCGGGGCGGCGGAGCCGGGGGTGTCCGTGCCGTCCGTCGCGTCCGCCGCGGTGAGGTCGTAGCGGATGTCGAGGTGGCTCACGATGCCCGCCAGGTGCCGCTTGACGTCGTCGTAGCCGCCGATCAGCTCGGTGAACAGCTCCCGCAGCGGGTCCGACTGCTCCCCGCCGAGGAACACGATGCCCTGCGCGCGGGTGTTCATCAGCAGCCGCCGCCCGACCGCGTGCCGCTCCGCGTGGTAGCTGTCGAGCAGCCCGGCCGGGGCCGTGCCGCGGATCTCCGCGGCCAGCTTCCAGCCGAGGTTCGCCGCGTCCTGCACGCCGGTGCTCAACCCCTGGCCGCCGGCCGGCAGGTGGATGTGGGCGGCGTCGCCCGCCAGCAGCACCCGGCCCCTGCGGTACTCGCCGACCTGCCGGGTGGCGTCGCTGAACGAGCTGACCCAGTCGGCGGTGCCGCCGCTGATGTCCTCGCCGGTGATGTGCTGCCAGGCGCGCGCCACCTCGGCGAAGGTCACGTCGTCGTCGCGGTCGCGGGCGGGCGCGCCATGCGGGCAGACGATGATGCGGTCCACGCCCTCGCGGAGCGGCGCCGCCATCACCATGCCGTTGGGCAGCCGCTCACCGAGGAAGCGGGGCTTGAGGTGGCAGCCGAGCACGTCGGCGAGGAACATCGTGCGGGTCGCGGGCAGCCCCGGGAAGTCGAAACCGGCGAGCTTGCGGGTGCGGCTCTGGCCGCCGTCGCAGCCGACGAGGTACGCGGCCCGCAGCCGCTCCACGCCGCCGGCCGTGGCGACCGCCACCTCCACGTGGTCGCCGTCGGCGAACCCGTCGGCGATCTCGACCAGTTCGGTGCCGCGGCGGATGTCCGCGCCCAGCTCCGCGGCCCACTCCTCCAGCACCGCCTCGGTCTCGTTCTGCGGGATGCCGCGGGCGCCGAAGTGGCCGTCCGCGAGCACCGTGTAGTCGAACTGCACGCCGCCGAAGTGCCCCATCGGGCTGATCTCCAGCGTCTCGCCCTGCCCGAAGCGGGGCAGCAGCCCGCGCTGGTCGAAGGTCTCCATCGCGCGCGCGGTGAAGCCGAGTCCGCGCGACTGTCCCGTCGGCCGCGCGAGGCGCTCCAGCACCACCACGCGGGCCCCGCCGAGCCGCAGCTCTCCCGCCAGCATCAGCCCGGTCGGGCCGGCGCCGACGACGATCACATCTGTATCCACGTCGTCCCTCTCGTGTCCGTCAGGCCGGCCCGTGGTGCACGGGGGCCGGGGTGTGGGTGCGTTCCGTCTGCCGCGCGGTGCCGGGCGCGGTGGCGCGGCCGCGTGCCCCGCCGGGTGCGCCGAACCACCGCCCGAGCGCCTCCGCCAGACCGTCGCCGCGCCGGTCGCCGGCCCAGGCCACGTAGCCGTCGGGGCGTACGAGCAGGGCGCCGGCGCCGTCGAGTTGCCCGGCCGCGGCGTCTGCGCCCGCGGTCTCCGGCTCCGCCGTGACCACGTCGACCCGGTCCCCCCAGTCGTCCGCGCCGGCCGGCGGCGCGCCGCCGAGGCCGAGCAGCAGGCCGCGGCCGGAGCGCAGCAGCTCCGCCGTGGTCCGCGGGGCGCCGGCGACCAGGAGCCGGGCGTGCGGCAGCCGCGCGCCGAGCAGGGGGTGCGGGGGGCCGCCGGCGTCGTAGCGGATGCCGAGTCCGCTGACGGCGCCGGCGAGGGTGGTACGTACCGTCTCGTGGCCGATGAGTTCGGTCAGCACGGTGCGCAGCGGGTCGTTGTCGTGCCCGCCCAGCAGGAGCAGCGCCTGCGCGCGGATGTTGCCGAGCACCGCGCGGCCGACCGCGTGCCGTTCGGTGTGGTACGAGTCGAGCAGCCCCGCCGGAGCCCGGCCGAGGACCGTGGCGGCCAGCTTCCAGCCCAGGTTGAAGGCGTCCTGCACGCCGAGGTTCAGCGCCTGGCCGCCGATGGGCAGTTGCTGGTGGGCGGCGTCCCCCGCGTAGAGGATGCGGCCCTGCCGGTACGAGGCGAGCTGGCGGTTGGCGTCGTGGAAGCTGTTGACCCACAGCGGGGTGCCGCCGCTGATGTCCTCGCCCGTCACCCGCCGCCAGGTGGCGCAGAATCCGGCGAAGTCCGGCTCGCCCGAGGCGCGTACGGGGGCGCCGAACTCGTGCACCATCACGCGGGTCACGCCGTCCTCGCGGCGGGCGGCGATCGCGAGCCCGCGGGGCAGCCGCTCGAACCTGCGGTCCGGCACCTCGATGCCCGCGACGTCGGCGCGCAGCAGCTCGCGGGCGGCACCGTGGCCGGGGAACGGGGCCGAGGTCAGCCTGCGTACCGTCGAGTCCTGGCCGTCGCAGGCGACGAGGTACGCGGCCCGCAGCCGCACCACCTCGCCGTCCCTGCCGACGGCCTCGGCCTCGACGGAGTCGCCCTCCTGGGTGACGCCCAGCACCCGCAGCCGGGTGCCGCAGTGGATGTCGGCGCCCAGCGACAGCGCCCACTCCTCCAGCACCGACTCCGTCTTGGCCTGCGGCACCTTCCACTGCCCCGGGTGCGCGCCGGGCAGTGTCAGGTCGAGGGGGATGCCGCCGAAGTGGCCGCGGGTGGCGTTCGGCGGGTTGCCGACATCGGGGAGAAGCCCGCGCGAGTCGAAGATCTCCATGGTCCTGGCGTGCAGGGTGGAGGCCCGCGACTCCGTCGTCGGCCCGTGCCGCTGCTCGACGACCACCACGCGGACGCCGCGCAGGCTGAGTTCGCCCGCAAGCATCAGCCCCACGGGCCCCGCCCCCACGATGATCACCTGGGCGTCGAGCCGGGTGGTCCGCGGGGAACCTCCGGCCGGTACGCCCGGGACGCCGTCCTGCGCGCTCATCTCAGGCCATCCGCTCCGCGTAGTCCTTGGCGTGCCCCAGAGTGGCGCTGCTGTTGGCGCTGAGCGCGCCCTGGACGTACGCACGGGCGTCCGCCACGGTGGCCTGCTCGCCCAGGACGCGGGCGATGTTGTCGGTGTTGAGGGTGACGGTGTGCTGGGAGGTGGCGGTGACCGCGCCGCCGTCGCCGTCCTCCTCGAAGGTCCAGATCCCCGTGTGCAGGGTCATCAGCGCGGGCAGCGTCACCTGCTTGTAGGCGATCCGGTGCGGTGCGAAGGCCACCCGGTAGGACTTGGTGGTGTGCGTCGAGCCGTCCTTCGCCCGGGTGTCCATCTCCAGGGACTGCAGCCCCGGGGTGTCCTCGCTGAAGCGCACGGTCGCCACGTGCGGCAGCCGCTCGGGCCACTGGCCGGCCTCGTTGATGAAGTCGAAGGCGTCCTTGGCGGTGCCCTCGATCCGTACCTCGTCGGAGAAGGAGAAGGTCAGCTCGTCCCGGTCGGCGGCGTGCGCCCGCTCGACGTTCTCCTTCAGCGAGGCCAGCTCGGTGGTGCTGTTGGTGTCCACGGCCCGGTCGATCCAGGCCAGGTCGTCCGGGTCGTCACCGATCGCCCGGTAGTCGTGCAGCAGCCGCACCCGCGACCCGCCCGCGCCGAGTTCCTCGATGATCCAGGTGCCGCCCATCTCGGCGACCGGCGGGGTGCTGACCTCCTGGCGGAACCGGATGCGCCGTTCCGCCGGGTACAGGAAGCGGCGCGACATCCAGTTCTTGGCCGCGCCGTTGGCGGTGGCCCAGATCCTGATGCGCTCCTCGTCCGGGCCGGTCTCCTCCCGGTCGGCGTAGATCGTCGGCGGGAAGATCCGCGGCCAGTGGCCGACGTCGGCCAGCAGGGTGTAGATGGTGCCGGCGGGAGCACTGATCTCGATCGTGTGCTCGACCTCGCGAGTTGTCATGACGGCTGCTCCTTGCCGGGGTCAGAAGTTGCCGAGGCCGCCGCAGACGTTCAGCGCCTGGGAGGTGACGGAAGCGGCGGTGTCGGAGGCGAGGTAGCCGACCATGCCGGCGACCTCGTCGGGGGTGCTGTAGCGGCCGAGCGGGATCTTCGCCTGGAACTTGGTGAGGATCGCGGCCTCGGTCGTCTCGTACGCGGCGGCGTAGCCCTGCCGCACCCGCTGCGCCATCGGGGTCTCGACATAGCCGGGGCAGACGGCGTTCACGGTGATGCCGGTGGGCGCCAGCTCGTTGCCGAGCGCCTTGGTGAAGCCGACGACGCCGTGCTTGGAGGCCGAGTAGGGGGCGCCGAGCACGACGCCCTGCTTGCCCGCGGTCGAGGCGATGTTGATGATGCGGCCGGTGTCGCGGTTGCGCATCCCGCCGAGCGTCAGCACGGCACGGGTCATGCGGAAGACGCTGTTGAGGTTGGTGTCGATGACGTCGTCCCACAGCTCGTCGGCGATGTCGGCGGTGACGCCGCCGCCGGACCTGCCGGCGTTGTTGACGAGGACGGCGACGTCGCCGAAGGTCTCGACGGCGGCCCGGACGAAGCTCTCGATCGAGTCGGTGTCGCGCACGTCGAGCACCTGGCCCTCGACGTCGTACCCCTTGTCCTTCAGGGACTTCACGGTGGCGACGACGCCGTCCTCGGTACGGGCGCCGAGGAACACCTGGTAGCCCTGCGAGGCGAGCAGCGTGGCGACGGACAGGCCGATGCCGCTGGTCGCGCCGGTGACGAGGGCGACGCGTGCCGGCTGGTGTGTCATGGCTTCTTCCTCACTGTTCGCTCAGGCGGTGGTGGCGCGGGCCGCGGCCAGGTGGCCGTTGACGAGGTCGATCAGGGTGCGCGGGGTCAGGTCGTCCGCCAGCGCGTCGTCGTCGAGGGAGATCCCGTACTCGCGCTCGATCTGGCCCGCGGTCTCCAGCAGCGCCAGCGACTCGTAGCCCAGGACCTCGAAGGTGGCGTCGAGGATGTCGCCGTCCAGGTCCGTGGACTCGTCGGCGCCGGCGGCCTGGAGCAGGACCCGCTTGAGGTCGTCGAGGGTGAAGGGTTTGTCGGTCATCGGTATCCGTCCGTCCGTCTCAGCCGGTGGTGGTCGGGTGGGCGCGCAGCACCATGGCGGCGTTGAAGCCGCCGTGGCCGCGCGCGAGTACGAGCGCGTGCCGCAGCGCCGCGGCCGGCCTGGCCTGGTGCAGCACGAGGTCGAGGTCGTACTCGGGGCAGGGGTCGACGTGCACGGTGGGCGGGATGACGCCGTCGCACATGGCCAGCAGCGCGGCCGCCACGTCCAGCGCCGCGGCGCCCGAGTAGAGCCGGCCGGTCATCGACTTGGGCACGGTGACCGGCACCGCGCGCGGCCCGAAGACCTGGCACAGCGTCTCGGCCTCGGCCGCGTCCTCCTCGGGCACGCCCGCGCCGTCGGCGAAGACGACGTCCACGTCGCCGGTGTCCAGCCCGGCGTCGGCCAGGGCGATCTCGATCGACCGGCGCAGCGCCCGCCGGTGTACGTGCCCGGGGCCGGCCTCGGGTCCGGGCTCCAGGGTGGCGCCGTAGCCGGCGATCTCCCCGTAGCTCCGGGCGCCGCGGGCGCGGGCGGCGGCGGCGTCCTCCAGGACGAGGATCGCGCCGCCCTCCCCCGGCACGTAGCCGGTGGCGTCGCGGTCGAAGGGCACGTACGCGCGCGTCGGCTCGTCCCGTTCGCTCATCCGCCCGGCGGCCAACTGCGCCACCCAGCCCCACGGGCAGATCGAGGCGTCGACGGCGCCGGAGACCACCAGGGGCGTGCCCTTGCGGATCTGCCGGCGGGCCTGCGCCAGCGCGTCGAGACCGCCGGCCTCGTCGGTGACGACGACGCCGCTGGGCCCCTTCATGCCGTGCCGGATGGAGATCTGGCCGCTGTTGACCGCGTAGAACCAGGCGAAGGACTGGTACGCGGACACGTACTGGCTGCCCTTGGACCACAGGCTCTGCAGCTCGTACTGGCCGAACTCGAAGCCGCCCGCGTGGCTCGCGGTGATCACGCCCATGTCCAGCGGGTCGAACGCCCCGGTGTCGACGCCCGCGTCGGCCAGCGCCCAGTCGGCCGCGGTCAGCGCGAGCCGCGTGACGCGGTCCGTCTGCGGCAGCAGCCTGCTGGGCAGGTGGTCGGCGTCCACGAAGCCGGGGATCTCCCCCGCCAGCCGCGCCGGATAGCCGGACGGGTCGAACCGGGTGATGCGGCCGATGCCGCTCTTGCCGCCGCGGGTGGCCGCCCAGTAGTCGGCGGTGCCCAGGCCGTTGGGCGCGGCGATGCCCAGGCCGGTGACCGCGACCGCGGTCATAGGGGGCTCCTCTCCGGGGAAGCGAGCACCATGGCGCTCTGGAAGCCGCCGAAACCGCTGCCGACGGTCAGCACGGTGTCCACCCGGTGCTCGCGGGCGGTCAGGGGCACGTAGTCGAGGTCGCACTCGGGGTCGGGGGTGTGCAGGTTGGCGGTGGGCGGCACGACGTCGTGCTGCATCGCCAGGGCGGACGCGGCGATCTCGATGGAGCCGATGGCGCCGAGCGAGTGCCCCACCATCGACTTGATCGAGCTGACCGGCGTGCGGTAGGCGTGGTCGCCGAGGCTCTTCTTGAACGCCTCGGTCTCGTGGCGGTCGTTCTGCTTGGTGCCCGAGCCGTGCGCGTTGATGTAGTCGACGTCCTCGGGGTTGAGCCTGGCCTCGTCGATCGCGATCCTGATCGCCTCGGCCATCTCGGCGCCGTCGCGGCGCAGTCCGGTCATGTGGTAGGCGTTCGAGCGGGTGGCGTAGCCGGCGATCTCGGCGTAGACGCGCGCGCCCCGCTTCTTCGCGCTCTCCAGCTCCTCCAGGACGAAGAAGGCGCTGCCCTCGCCCAGGACGAAGCCGTTGCGGGTGCCGTCGAAGGGCCGGGAGGCCCGCTCCGGCTCGTCATGGCGGGGTGTGGTGGCCTTGATCGCGTCGAAGCAGGCCATGGTGATCGGCGAGATCGGCGCGTCCGAGGCCCCCGCCACCATGACGTCCACGGAGCCCTCGCGCAGCAGGTCGACGCCGTAGCCGACGGCGTCGATGCCGGAGGTGCAGCCGGTGGACACCACGGCGGTGGGCCCCTGGCCGCCGACCGCCCAGGCCACCTCGGTCGCGAAGGAGCTGGGAACGAGGTGGTTGTAGAGGTGCGGGACGGCGTAGTGGTGGTCGACGAGGTCCAGCCGGCCCCCGTCGCTGACGACCCGGTACTCGCTGTCGAGGCTCATCGTGGCCCCGACGGCGCTGCCGACCGTCACCCCGACCCGGAAGGGATCGAGCCCCGACGGGTCGAGGCCGCTGTCGGCGACCGCGTTGCGCGCGGCGACCACCGCGAGCTGGGCCGCGCGGTCCATGCGGCGTACCTCCTGCGGGCTCAGCCCGTGGTCGAGCCCGCAGAAGTCGATCTGCGCCGCGACGCGGGACCGGAACGGGGCGGGGTCGAAGAACGTGATGCCCCGGGTCGCCGTTCGGCCCTCGCTGATCTCCTCCCAGAACTCCTCCCGGCCGACCCCGCCGGGCGCTATCACCTCCATCCCGGTGATCACGACGCGACGCCCGGTCATGCGCCCGCCTCCCAGGCGTAGAAGCGGGTGGCCATGGCGTCGCGCGGCGAGCGCCAGGTCACGGGGTCGTACGGCTCGATGTACGGCTTGAGGTCGTCGCTGATGCGCACGAAGCGGGGGTCGTCCTTGGCCCCCTCGATGCGCTCTTCGCCCTCGCCGGACGCGAAGTCCTGGAGGTGGAAGTAGAGCCCGTGGAAGCTGAAGAGCTGCCGGCGCGTGGTGCCCATGCGCCCGGGCATGTCGGTCCCGTCGAACCGCTCGAACAGCCGGGCCACGTCGGCGGCCGAGTCCGGCGCCATCCGGGCCACGATCAGGGTGCTGCGGTGCATGGCTCTGTCTCCTCGTGCTGCTCGCGGGCGGTCACTCACCGGCTTTGCGGCTGTGCACCACGCGGTAGGAGTTCCAGTCCCGCTCGGTGGCCAGCGACTTGAGGGTCGCCTCCGAGTTGCGGCGGGTCTCCGGCATGTCGGCCTCCGGCCGGGTGCGGTAGGCGTCGTGCGCCTCCTTGCTCTCCCACTGCGAGTAGACGACCGCGAAGGCGCCCTCGAGGAAGCGGGCGCGCAGGCCGCGGAAGACCGTGTGGGAGCGGTAACCCGGCACGTCGACCAGCCACTTCTGGCCCTCGCTCAGCGCCTCGACGAGCGGCGCCTGGTTCTCCTCGGTGGTCTTGAAGACCTCGATGACGGTGAAGTCGTCGCGGTCGGCGGACACCTCGGTGACGCTTCCCTGGGAGGGGTGGCGCTGGGTGTAGACGATCTCGTTCTGCAGCAGCCGGATCGAGGTGGTGATCTCGCCGAAGACGGGCAGCGTGCGGTGCTTGAACTCCTCGCCCGCGTACCGTGCCTCCAGGTCCTCGCCGCTGCGCCACTGGATGAAGTTGGCGGTGCCCGGGCTCTCCTGGCCGGCGTGCACGGTGGAGGAGAGCCAGCCCTCGAAGGCGGCGGTGTCGACGATCTTCCGCATCTCCGTGATGAGCCGGTCCTGGTTCTCGGGCTTGTCGGTGGTGAACAGGTTGAGGACCGTCAGGTGCTTGTCCTCGGGGGAGAGGATGGGCATGCGTGTCTCCTTGAGTCGGTGGAGAAGTGGGTTTCCGTACGTCCCGGGGGTCAGGCCGCGGGGCCGAACCAGCGCGCGAGCGCCTCGTCGAGTCCCCCCGCGCCCTCCCGGGTCCCGGCGATCCAGGCGACGTAGCCGTCGGGGCGGACGAGGATCGCGGTGCTCTCCGGCAGCCCCTCGCCGGGCTCCGCCGCCACCACGTCGACCCGGTCGCCCCAGCCCCGGCCGCCGCCCGCAGCCGCGGGCCGCCGGAGAGGTCGATCAGCACGCCGCGGCCGGTCCGCAGCAGCTCGTACACCGTGGTCTTCGAGCCGTCCGTGACCAGCTCGGCGTCCTCAAGACGGCGGCCGAGCAGCGGGTGCTCGCCGGGACCCATGTCGTGCCTGATGTCCAGGCCCGTGACCATGCCGACCAGGTGCCGCTGCACCTCGTCGTGCCGGGTCAGCTCGGCGAACACGTCGCGCAGCGGCGTGACTTCGTCGTCGCCGAGGTAGAGGATGCGCTGCGCGAGGGTGTTGGCGAGGATGCGCGCGCCGACCGGGTGGCGCTCCGCGTGGTACGTGTCGAGCAGCGCGTCGGGGGCCCGGTCCTGGAGCACCAGGGCGAGCTTCCAGCCCAGGTTGACGGCGTCCTGGACGCCCGCGCTCATGCCCTGCGCGCCGATCGGCAGGTGGATGTGGGCGGCGTCGCCGGCGACGAAGACCCGGCCGCGCCGGTACTCGGCGGCCTGCCGGCTCACGTCGGTGGTGGAGCTGACCCAGTGCGGGGTGGCGCCGGAGATGTCCTCACCGGCCAGCCGCCCGAACGCCTCGGTGACCTCCGCGAAGGTGATGGGCTCGGTGCTCGTGCGCAGCGGCTCGCGGCGGTCGTAGTAGATGATGCGGCAGCGGTCGGGGCCGAGCGGCAGCACCATCACCATGCCGCCGGGCACGGCCTCGCCGCTGAACCTGGGCCGCAGTTGCACCCCGGAGATGTCGGCGAAGCGCAGCTCGACGGCGGGCTCCGTACCGGGGAAGTCGATGCCCGCGGCGGTGCGCACGACGCTGCGCGCGCCGTCGCAGCCGATGACGTACCGCGCCCGCAGGCTGCCGCCGTCCGCGAGGGTGAGGGTGACCCCGTCCGCGTCCTGCGCCAGGCCGCTCGCCTCGACGCCGCGGCGCACCTCGACGCCGCGTTCGCCGATCCAGCCCGCCAGCATGGCCTCGGTGCGCGACTGCGGAATTCCGCGGGCGCCGTAGGAACCACCGGAGAGCACGCGGTAATCGAGCGGTACGCCGCCGAAGTGCCCGACGGGAATGACGTCCACGTCGCCGAGCCGGCCGAGCAGACCGCGCTGCGCGAATTCCTCGATGGTGCGGGCGGAGAAGCCCAGGGCGCGGGACTGCCGCATGGGCTCGGTGAGCTTCTCCAGCACCGCGACCGATATTCCGTGCAGGCTCAGTTCGCCCGCGAGCATGAGTCCGGTGGGCCCGGCGCCCACGATGATCACATCTGCGTCATGATTATCCATCGTCGCCCAACTGTCGTCGTTCCCACTGGTGTCGAGACGAGTATGGGCAGGCGGCCCGGGAGCGGTAAAGACGAATCAGTACAGAACTCTGACAGTAAATTACAGAAGAACGTCAAGAATGTCAGAGGAAGCACATCCACGCTTGGCCGAAGAGGCTCCCTCCAGCATCCTCGTGCCATGACTTCCACCGAATCACCTGCCGTTCTCGAATTTCTCGACGCCACCGCCGTGGCCGGACTCGTGGATGCCTATCTGATCGGTCTCGACACCGGGGAACTGGACGACGACTGGGTCCGCGGGCTTTTCACGGAGGACGCCGCGGTGGTGTTTCCGATGAGCCGGCACGAGGGCATCCCGGGCATGGCGGAATGGCACCGTGCGTCGCTCGCCGCGTTCGCGCGCACCCAGCATCTGCACTCGCCCGTGGTGACGGACGTCCGCGGAAACGTGGCGGGACTGCGCGCGAACCTCGTCTCCACCCACGTGCACCACCCGGGCGGCGACCGGCCGCCGCTCTTCGTCACCGGCACCGGGGTGAGCGGCGAGGCCCGGCGCACGGACGACGGCCGGTGGCGGCTCACGCTGCTGGAGTTCACCGTCATCTGGCTGGAGGGGACGCCGCCCGGGAGCTGACCTCACCGGGAGGGCCGGCCCTCGCGGTGCCGGCGGGGGCCGCTGGCTGCCGGGCCCGGCCTAGCAGTTGAGGCTCATCACCCGCGCGACCCGCAGTTCCACGACCACACGCCCGGGCGGGTTCGGCGGCGCCGACCAGTAGCGCTCGGCGTACCGGCGCACGCCTTCCCCGACCCGCGCGGGGTGGTCCGAGACCTCGGCCGGGCCCTCCAGGGTCACCCACCGGAAGCCGTCGACCTGGCACAGCGCGGTCGCCGCCCCCGGACTGGCCAGCAGGTTGCGGGCCTTGCGCGCCGTCCGCACCGTGAGCACCCGGACGAGGCCCGCGGCGGGGTCCCAGGTGAAGCGCACCGGCGCGAGGTGCGGGGACCCGTCCTGCCTGAGGGTGGTGAGCACGGCGGCGTGCGGCGCGGTCAGGAAGGCGGCGACCCCCGGCGTGACCTCGGGCAGGGCCGCCGACACGGCCTCGGGTCCTTCCTGGCCGCGCGCCGCCTCGGGGCGGTGGGACAGCGTCATCGTCAGTCGATCCCCCGTACCACGTTCGGTTCCGTCGGATCGTCGTCGTCGCAGCCCGGCAGCCTGAGCATCGGGGCGGGCTGCGGGATGTCGGTCGGACGGATCACGGAATCCTCTTCGTCCATGGTCCCCTCCTCGGAGTCCGTCGGCGGTCGCGCCGTCACAGCAGCTTCACGCGCCGCGCTAAGGGCTGGCTGGAGAGGCGCCTGAAAACCGGCTCGACGCGCCGTGGAACCGGGCTCGGGCAGCCCCGCGGGCCCCGGCCCAGGCGGCTCGGACGCCGACTCGACGGCCAGCGCGGCCGGGTCGAGCCCGGTGCCCGCCGCGCCACCGGGCCCGTCGCCGGGGCCGGTGTCCTGCCTGGCCACGCTCAGCAGACAGCGTCCCAGCACCCGGTGGGTCGCGAACGCCCAGTCGCCGCCGCCCGGCGCGGGGGTGCCGTTCCGGCGGCGCAGCGACTCCCCCCGCGGCCCGAACCCGAAGGCGGTGAAGTCCATGCGCAGCCCCTGGCCCATGGCCTTCGCGTACGCCTCCTTCAGCGTCCACAGCCGCAGGAGGTGCGCGGCCCGCCGGCCCGCCGGCATCCGGTCGAGGTCCGCGGACTCCGCCGGGGTGAGGATCCGCGAGCGTACGGCCTCCAGGGCCGGCCGCCGGTCCACCGGTTCGGCGTCCACGCCGATGCGGCCGACCCGGCTCAGCCCGGCCGCCACCAGTTCGCCGGAGTGCGTGATCGTCACCTCCAGCTCCTCCAGACCGCGCAGGTACGGGCGGCCGCCGGGGCGGCGGGCGAGGTCGAGCGCCCCCGGCTCGGTGCGCAGCGCGGCGGCGGCCGCGAACCGCAGCAGCAGCCCGGCCGCGGCGAACCGGTAGCGCACCGCGCCGTGCGGGCGCTGCCGGTAGCGCTGCCAGTCGCTGCCGAGCAGGCCGCGCAGCCCCGGCACCGTCAGCACCGTGGGCAGCCACTCGCCCCAGGTGGCGAAGACGACGACGCTGCCGTCCCGGGCCAGCCGCCGGGTGACCGCGCGGTCCGCGTACTCCGGCACCGGCAGGTGCACCGGTGCCGCGATCGCGGCCGTGCCCACGGCTATCGCCTCCCGTACGCCGCGCCCTCGCCGGCGAGGCGGAGGCCGTACAGGTCGAAGCTGCGGAACCGGCGGTGGCGCCGCAGCAGTTCGGCGACGACCGCCTCCACGGTCCGCGCCCCGGGCGGCGGCACGTCCAGAGCCAGCCTGCGGCCGATGCGCCCGAGCGCGACGACGGCCCAGGCCGGTTCGCCAGGCCAGGAGCGGCCCGCGTGCTCCTGCCGCACGGCCACGCAGGCCGCGGCGGCGAGCAGCCAGGCGTAGCGGTCGGCGAGCAGCCGCGCCTCGGGCAGCGCGGGGGCGGCGGTGCCGACGCCGGGCAGCGCCGCGCAGCGGCCCACCTCCCCGACGAGCTGCGACCGCGGTACGGGACAGGCGTCCAGCTCGACGCGGGCGAAGCGGCCGTGCGGCGCCGCCGTCCGCGGGCCGCGGCGCAGCCGCTCGGCGGGCAGCCGGCGGACGTCGAGCAGCAGCGCCGAGTGGCTCCGGGGTGAGGCGGAGCCGCCGGTGCGGGCGTACGCGAGGAGCGCCTCAGCCCGGTCCGCCTCCGGCACGGCGGGGCCGTGCCCGCTGAGCACGAAGCCGCCGGCCGCCGGGCGGGCCCGCAGCCCGCCGCGTACCGCCGCCGCACCGGTCGCGGGCACACGGGCCAGCGAGGCGATCCGGCCGCCGCCGAGCAGCAGTTGCGCCGTCGCCGCACGCTGCGCCTCGGTGCCGTCCGCCCACACCGCCGCCGCGGCGGCGAACGGCGCCACGCCCCGGGTCCAGCCGAGCCCGAAGTGCCGCCGCCCCAGGGGGCGGAGCACGGCGGCGAGCCCGTCGAGCCCGTCGAGGCGGCCGCCGAGGGCGCGCGGCACCAGCTCCGCGGCCAGCGACACCGCACCGAGCAGCGACTCGGTGGCGGCCGGGAGTTCGCCGGACTCGTCCGCCCGCAGCAGCGCGGCGCGCGCGTGCGGGTTGTCCGGCTCCCGGGGGTCGCCGAGCAGCGCCTCCAGCCGGGCGGCGCGGTCCGCCGCCGGGCCGGCCGGCGGGGTCGGGGTGGACGGGCTGCCGGTCACCGAGGCCGGACCGCGCTCTCCGCGTGCCTCTTCGCCAGGTTCATCGCGGCGACGCTGCTGCGCCCCAGCCGTTCCCTCACGCGCCGTCTGACGGCCGCGAGTCCGGTCCTGGTGCCGTCGAGGGAGCGGGCGACGTCCTCCTGGAGCACCACCTTGTGGTGGGAGACGACCCGTACGCCGTGGATCTCCGGCTCGATCGACCACTCGCCGGTGTGCGCGGCCATCAGCGACGGCATCGCGGTGTCCTTGTAGACGATCCGCCCCGCGTGCGGGAAGCCGAGGCGCACCGACTGCGAGCGGCGCATCCTGCCGTCCGGCGCGCGGATGTCCATGGCCATCGTCTGGATGCCGGGCTGCCGCTCCCGCAACCGCACCTGGGAGATGTGCGGGACCCGCCGCGGCCAGTGCCCCACGCGGTAGAAGAAGTCGTAGACGCGCTCCACCGGGCCGTTGACGTGGACGGAGTCCTCGCAGGTGAGCACGAGGTCGTCGAGGCGGGTCCAGCGGGCGGCGAGCGACTTGAGCTGCGCCAGCTCGACCCTGCTGGTGTCGTCCATCGCCCGCACCACCCAGGCGATGTCGTCGGCCGCGTCCCCGGCGACGAAGAAGTGGTGCCGCAGCGCCACCCGGGCCCGCCCGGAGCCGAGCGGCTCGACGCTCCAGCTTCCGACGACCGCGCTGACCGGCTCCGCCTGCAACTCCAGCCGGAACTCGACCCGCCTGCGTACCGCGTCGAGCGAGCGGACGAGGTGCCACGACCTGATCTCGCCCGCGGCGCTCACCCACATCCGCAGCCGCTGCACGCCGCCGTCGAAGGCGAGTTGCTCCACGTGGATGTGGTGCGGGAAGAAGATCGGCCACCGCCCCGCGTCGGCGATGAGGCCGTAGACCACGCCCGCGGGAGACGCCACCTCCATCCGCTGGCAGGTGCGGTGCACGCCGCTCGTCGGCATCTGGTGCCCCTTTCCTGGGCCGGCGACCAGCTCTCGCCCGGCTCGGGTTCCGCTCGCGTCGTCGGCCCAGCCTGCGGCGCGGCGCTTGAGGCGGCTTCGAAGGGCGCTCGACCCGGCTCGCCGAGGGTGTACGTGCCGATGACGGGTACGTACGGACGGGTACATAAGGACGACCGGCCCGGCCGACGAGGGAAGGAGGGGTGGGCGCCGCCATGCGAGCCTTCGTGCGAGCCCTCGGGAAGTGCGTGGCGCGGGAGCTGTACCGCTGCCTGGTGGCCTTCGGCACGCACTACACGGGCGCGATCCGGCAGCCCGGAACCGCCCCGGAGCAGCGGCCGGCGGAGCCGGAAGGGCCACCGGCGGGCCATCCGGAACGGCTCTGCCCCGGCATGGCCCTCACCCCGCTGGAGCAGGCCATCGAGCACGAGCTGAACCGGCGGCCCTAGCGGCAGCGGCGGGTGGGGGGTCTCGGAGGCCCCGGTGGCCGGGCGGCTCGCCGTGCGGTGCGCTCACGGCGGCACCGGCGCGGCGGCTCGTACGGGCCGGGGCGGCGGGTGACTTCGGACGGCGTACGGACGTCAGACGGCGTACAGGTCGAAGGTGGATGTCCGGCGGGGACCCGCGGCGACGTCGAGCTGCGGGTCGACGGACAGCATGGCGTGGTGCAGGCGCTGGAGCTGGGGTGACGGCTCGACGCCCAGGTCCTCGATCAGCCGGCGGCGCAGCCGGCGGTAGATCTCCAGCGCGGATGCCTGGCGGCCCGATCGGTAGAGGGCAACCATCGCCTGGGAGTGCAGCCCCTCGTGCTGCGGGTAGCGGGCGACCAGATCGGTGAGTTCGGCGATCAGCTCGATATGCCGGCCCAGCCGCAGGTCGGCGTCGATGCACCGCTCCCGCGTCACCAGCCGGCTCTCCTCCAGCCGGGTCACCTCGATCTCCAGGACCGGGCCCACCCGGATGTCGACGAGGGCGGAGCCGTCCCACAGGTCCAGGCCGCGCCGGAACAGCTCGGCCGCCTCCCGGTCGTCGCCGTGCTCCTCGACGGCCCGCTGGCCGGCCGCCACGAGGCGTTCGTACTCGTAGAAGTCGACCCGTTCAGGCGGTATCTGCAGGACGTAACCCCCGTACCGGGTGGCGAGGATGTCCTTCGCCGTCCCGGGAGCATCGGGGCCCATCGCGGTGCCGAGGCGTCTGCGGAGCTGGAGGATGTAGGTCTGCAGTGTCGTCATCGCGCTCGCCGGCAGTTTCGTACCCCAGATCTCCTCCATGAGTGTCGATACCGGAACAACCCGCCCCGGATAAAGGGCGAGCAGTGCCAGGATCTGACGAGGCTTGCTGGCCGTGGGTACCACGGATGACCCGTTGACCTCGGCGTTCAGCGGACCCAAAACCTTCATGCGCACGGTTGCCTCCGTACCTCACCCGGCCGCCGCCGTTTCCGGACAGGCAGCCGGCCGTTGATGTCGATTTTGTCGCATCGTGGGACTCCGACGCTCTTCCGCCCGAGCCATGGCAGGAAGCACGTTAACAACCATCCCGGCTTCCCCCCATTGCCCCTGGATCGCTCTTCAAGCGGCTCTCCAATTCCCTTGGCCCAGAACTCAGGAATCATCACCTCCGCAGACTTGAGCCTCATTACACAACACCCTGGAAGCCGCTTGAGCAGACAAGCCGCGGCCTTCTCGGGGCTCTAAGATCCTCGTTGGATAAACACCGCGAAGAACTCGATCAGTTCTGCCACCAGAGCGTTTTCGCAGGAGCATCCGTTCCGGTTCGAGCCCAAGGGGCAAGGAGTAAAAGCGATGGAGTTTCGCATCCTGGGCTCCGTGGAGGTCCACGACGAGCGCACCGGTCTGCGCATCGTGCCGAGCGGAGCCAAGCAGCGCGCGCTGCTCGGTGCGCTCATCACGAAGGCGAACCGGACGGTGGGGGCCCGCCGGCTCATCGAAGAGCTCTGGGCCCAGACCCCGCCCGCCAACAAGGCCAACGCCCTCCAGGCCCACATCCGCCGGCTGCGCCGGCTCCTGCCCCCCTCCCGCCCCGACGAGCCGCAGCAGGAGTGGATCACCACCTGCGCGGCGGGCTACGCGCTGCGCCTCGGCGGGGCGGCGACGGACGCGGGCCGCTTCCGGCGGGCCGCGCTGGAGGGTCGCTCACTCCTGGACCGCGATCCCGAACGGGCCGCCCGGCTGCTGCGGCGGGCGCTGGCGCTCTGGCGGGGTCCCGTACTGGAGGGGGCGCCGCTCGACATGTGCGCAGGCGAGGTGGCGCAGTTGGAGGAGGCGCGGCTCGTGGCGCTGGAGGCGCTGTACGAGGCGTGCCTGCGGACCAGGCGGCACCACGAGATCACGGGCGAGCTGACCGAGCTGACGGTCCACCACCCGCTGCGGGAACGCTTCTACGACCTGCTGATGGTGGCGCTCTACCGCTGCGGCCGGCAGGCCGACGCGCTGAGCGTGTACGACAGGGCACGCGCCCGGCTCGCCCAGGAACTGGGCATCGAGCCGGGGCCCGCGCTCCGCGGCCGGCTCAGCGCGGTGCTCGACCACGACCCGGCGCTCGATCTGCCGGACTGCGCCGGGCACCCGGGGCGGCTCGCCGTCGCGATGGGGCCCCTCCTCGACGCGCGGGACCCCGGTGCGCGTACGGACGCCGCGGCGCCGGCGGACGGCGGTGACCGCGCCCTGCACGGTGAGATCGCCCGCCTGCGGCGTCACCTCGACCGGCTCACCCGCGACCATCAGGCGCTGCTCCAGCGCTTCGACCAGCTCGCCGCCCGCCCCGCAGGCAGCCGTTGACCGACGGCCGCCCGCCGCGGCCCGCAGGCGCGACGAGCGGCTCGCGGACACCATTGGTCATCCGTGCCGGGCCGGCGCCACCGGCTTCTTGACCATCCCGCGCCCCGGGGACTGCGTCCCCCGCGAGGTGAGGATGGCCCGCTGCAGCCGCTGCAGTTGGGGCGAGGGCTCCAGGCCCAGCTCCTCCACGAGCGTGGCGCGCAGCCGCTGGTAGGCGCTGAGCGCCTCGCCGCGCCGCCCGCAGCGGTGGAGCGCCAGCATGAACTGCCGGTGCAGGCTCTCGTGCGTGCGGTGCTGGTTGACGAGCAGCGTCAGCTCCGAGAGGACCTCCCGGTGCCGGCCGAGGCGCAGGTCGACCTCCATCCGCCGGTCGAGCGCGCACAGGCGCGCCTCCTCCAGGCGGTTGATCTCCATCCGGATGTACGGGCCCGACTGGACGTCCGCGAGGGCGGGCGCCGTCCACAGCGAGAGCGCGCTGCGCAGCAGCCGCGCGGCTGCGTGGAAGTCCTCCGCGTCGAACGCGCGGTAGCCGGCGACCACCCGGCGGTCGAACTCGCGGAAGTCGACGCTTCCGCCGCCGGTCTCCAGCCGGTACCCGCCCGGCAGGGTGACCAGGACGTCCTTGGCGGCCGCACGGTCGCGGCCGCCCAGCTCCAGCGCCTCCCCGATGAGTTCGCGAAGCTGAAGGACGTACGTCTGCATGGTGGTGCGGGCGCTCCGCGGCGGGTTCTCGCCCCAGAGCTCATCGATCAGGACCGGTATCGGCACCATCCGGTCGGCCCGCAGCGCCAGCATGGCGAGCAGCTTCCTCGGTTTGGGTGCCGTCGGGAGAACGACTTTCCCCCGTATGTGCACTGTTAACGGACCAAGCACTTCGATGTTCATCGCTCCCCCATTTGTGCAGCGGACCACGCTTGACGTGCCCCGTGTCCACTGCTGCCCCTGATCACAGTGTGCACCGTGACGCGAATCACTCGATTAAAGATACGGAGCGGTCTGTTTGTCAATGCATCACCGTGTCGACAAAACTGTCACCCTTGGCGATAGCCGCGTTGAGCTGCGGCGCCCGGGGAAGGCGCCGCTCTTTGGTGACATGTGATGTTCCGCACTACATGGGCGGGTTGCCGTGTTTACGTGCGGAGAGATTCGCATGTTTCGTACGCAACATGGCCAATGAGCGGATCAGCACCCGGCGGGTGTCGGCGGGGTCGATGACGTCGTCGACGAGGCCGCGTTCGGCCGCGTAGTACGGGTGCATCAGCTCGGCCTTGTACTGCTTGACCATGTCCGCCCGCTTGGCGTCGGGGTCGTCCGCGGCCGCGATGTCGCGCCGGAAGATCACGTTCGCCGCGCCCTCCGCACCCATCACCGCGATCTCGTTGGTCGGCCAGGCATACGTCAGGTCAGCACCGATGGACTGGCTGTCCATCACGATGTACGCGCCGCCGTACGCCTTCCGCAGCACCACCGAGATCCGCGGCACGGTGGCGTTGCAGTACGCGTACAGCAGCTTCGCCCCGTGCCTGATGATCCCGCCGTGCTCCTGGTCCACCCCGGGCAGGAAGCCCGGGACGTCGAGCAGGGTGACGATCGGAATATTGAAAGCATCGCACATCTGGACAAAGCGGGCACCCTTCTCGGACGCCTCGATATCCAGCACACCCGCGAGGGACTGCGGCTGGCTGGCGACGATACCCACCACCTGACCGTCCAGCCGGGTGAGCGCACAGATCAGATTCGTCGCCCAGCACTCATGCACCTCAAGGTACTCACCGTCATCGACGAGCTCCTCGATCACCCTGCGCATGTCATACGGCCGGTTCCCATCCGCCGGCACCAGATCCAGCAGCACATCGCCGGACCTGTCCGCCGGATCCTCGGCAGTGACCCCCGGCGGGTTCTCCCGGTTGTTCTGCGGCAGCATCGACAGCAGGTACCGCACCTCCTCCAGACACGTCACCTCGTCGTCATACGCGAAGTGACACACCCCCGAAGTCCCCGCATGCACATCCGCACCACCCAGACCGTTCTGAGTGATCTCCTCACCCGTCACCGCCTTGACCACATCCGGACCCGTGATGAACATCTGCGACGTCTCACGCACCATGAACACGAAATCCGTCAACGCCGGACTGTACGCAGCACCACCCGCACACGGCCCCAGCATCACCGAAATCTGCGGAATCACACCCGACGCACGGGTGTTGCGCTGGAAAATCCCCCCATAGCCGGCCAGCGCCGAGACACCCTCCTGAATACGCGCACCCGCACCATCATTCAACGACACCAGCGGCGCACCCGCAGAAATCGCCTTGTCCATGATCTTGTGGATCTTCTCCGCATGCGCCTCACCCAACGCACCACCGAAGATCCGGAAGTCATGCGCATAGACGAACACCGTCCGCCCGTGCACCGCCCCCCAACCCGTGATCACACCATCCGTGTACGGCCGCTTCGCCTCCAGCCCGAAACCCGAAGCACGGTGCCGCCGCAACGGCTCCACCTCATTGAACGACCCCTCATCCAGCAACAGGTCGATCCGCTCCCGCGCAGTGAGCTTCCCCTTCGCCCTCTGCGCCGCAGTCGCCCGCTCACTCGGCCCCGCATGGGCCTGGGCACGGATCCGGCGGTACTGCTGCATCCGTTCGCAGGCGACTCCGGTCTCGGTACCGAGTCGCGCCGGCACCGGTTCCTGGACGGTCGTCATCAGATGTCCCCTCACTGCCAACTGTGCGGAGCGCGATAGGCGGCGGCGCGCTCCCACCGGCGCCAGCCGGCCGCGGAGTGCGGCACGTACTCGCCGGAGAGCCCGGCCCCGGTGCACAGTCTCGACAGCAGGGCGACCGTGAGCGCGGCGAGTTCCGCCGCGTCCGCCGAGCCCCGCTCGACCGTCACCGCGTCCCGGTCACGCACGGGCCACCTCCTTGAGGTCCTCCCGCCACGTTCGGTGCCGTCGGTGCAGCACGGGTGGGCTCCCGCTCGACGCCGCCTCGGACGCACCGGGCCTCCAACGGGACACGAGCGCGGGTCCAGCGGACGGGCGCGCCGCTACCGCGCCACCGGTCGCTCACGCACCCGCGGCGAGGCCGTCCCCCGGCTCCCCGGCCTCCCCGCGACCCCGGAGGCGCTGGACGGCCCCGGTGTCGCCCGCCGCCTCCCTGGCGGCCAGCTCCGCGTAGCGGCGGTTCATCTCGGCGACGACCTCCCCCGCCCGCTCGGCCCGGTAGTCGAGCTTCCCGAGGACGTGCGGGGCGGCGATGAACGGCAGCAGATGGGCGAAGAGCAGCGACACCTTCTCCTCCAGGTCGTCGCCGTTCGACAGGGTGGCCGAATAGACCTGCACTCCGGTCCAGCAGGCGGAGACGACCCAGGCGGTTTCGGCAGGCGTGATGTGGGGAAGCAATTCGCCTTCCTCCTTGGCCTGTTCCAGGAGGCGGCGCGTTTCCGCCAGCCACGCGGGGATGACGCCGCCGCCGAACAGCCGCTGCATCTCCTGACCGAGGGACAGCCAGGCACGCGCGCTGATGACCGGATCCCGGCGTACGCGATAGGCGAGCGCCAGGCCCGTATCGATGACTTCCTGGGTGCGGTACTCCGTGGCCGGCGTGTCTATGTCGTTCAACTGCTCGGCCAGCACGCCCTCGGCGAGCGCGCGCTTCGACGGAAAGTGAAAGTACAGGGCGCCTTTCGTGACGCCGGCCCTGGCCAATATCTCACTGACGGTCGCGGCTTCGTACCCACGCTCTCCGAAGACGGACGCGGCCGCAGTGAGGATCTGAGCCCGGGTGCGGATCGCTCGCTCCTGGCGCGCCACGAGGACCTCCTGGGGGGGTCGTTGGCCCGGACACGTCCGGGACCGGGGACGACGCCGCCGGAACCAGGGATTCGCGCCTACGCCCCAGAACGCACATCCACGATTGCCGCGAGCCCGCCGCCCGTTGCGGGAAGAGTTCCGATCATCCCACACGGACCGGTCACAAACGTGGCCGCTTGTCCTCAACTGACCGGGACCGGCCCGTACGCCGGTCCAGCGGGCGGCACCGCGCACCGCGCTCACCCGGCCAGGACAGGGCAAAGTCCGGGCAAATTCCTGCCCAAACTCGGGCCGGTAATCGCTTGCTCATGTCACATCCAGCGCCCGTCCACTCGTACGGCGCCATTGCCAGCGTATTCAGGCCACGGGTACAGCCTCCGGCCGCCCAGGCCCGGCCCCGCGCGCGCCAATTCGCGCGGACCGATTCGGCAAGTCCCCGCCGGCGAACGGCTCAAGGCTGGCCGGACGCCGAATGCTTTCCGGGTCCGGTCCGCAAGGAGGCGGCGCCCGCCCGCGTCACAGCAGCCGGCGGATCTCACCCCGGACCCGGTAGAAGCCGCCGGCCGCCGCGTGCAGGGCGTCCACGACGTAGCGCGCGCCGGGCTCGCGTATCGCGCGCGGGAACTGGACGTTCCAGGACGGGTGGTAGCCCTCGGACACCACGTGCACCCGCACCCGGCCACTGTCCCGTACGCACTCCACGACGACGGTGCCGGCGGGGGCGTGGGCGACGGTGTCCACCGCGGCCACGGCCGTGGCCGGTGCGTACGTCGGCAGCGCCGCGTCGAGCTTGACGTCCCGGGCCACCGGCACCGTCCCCTGCTCCGCCGCGGAGACGGCCGCCTCGCTCGCGTCCACGCACACCAGCGAGCCGTCCGTGGTCACCAGGTACAGCCGCTCGTCGCGGTACTGCATCGACAGCGCGGAGCCGCCGCCCGTGCCGAGCTTCCAGAGCCGGGCGCCGTCCCGGTCGAAGCAGTAGACGGAGGACTGCGAGTCCCCCGCGAAGACGAACCGCCCGCCGGGCGAGGTGGCACACGAGTACACCGCGCTGTCGCAGGGGTACGTGGCCTCGATCGCGCCGGTGGTCTTCGACAGCCGCTGCACGGCGTGGTGCGCGGTGCCCGCGTACACGGCGTCGTCCTCCTGCCAGCCGAACAGGACGCCGCCCCGGGTGGCCGTGTGCCACAACTCGCCGCTGCCGTCGGGCGCGTAGGCGGTGACGCCCCGGTGGTGGCCGTGGTAGACGGCCCGCTCGTCGGCGCGGACGAGCCAGGCGTGCTCCCCCCGGCTCCGGCGGGCCCACTGGTGCTCGTCCTCGTGGTCGATGACCGTGAGCTGTCCCGCCCGGTCCGAGACGTTCAGCACGCCCTCGTGGATGTCCAGCCAGAAGATGTCGACGTCCGCCGCGATGTCGTACGCGGCGAACGGCAGCTTCGACGACAGGTCGTAGACCCGGCCGTCGTCGCACCCCGCGTAGATCCAGAAGTCGTCGGCGACCAGGCACTTCACACCGTCCGGCAGCCCGAACCTGGCGAGGACGCCGCCGTCGTGGTCCAGCGTGTAGACATCGCCCGCCTGGTTGCCCACCCAGCAGCGCTCGTCGTCGACATGGATACCGAAGGCCGAGGAGCCCGTGCGGAACCGCCACAGCACGGGGGCCACCGCGCGCGCCGTGGACGGCGCCGAGGCCACCGAGCGCCGGGTCACCGCGCGCGGGGCCCGCTGCCCCCGCACAGCGGGCGCGTACCCCTTGCGGACCTTCTCCCCCACCTTCTTCGCGGCGGCCGCCTTCGCCTTCCCCTCCGTGGCGAAGGTCGTCCGCTGCGTCTGCCCGGCGGCCCCTATGCGCCCGTAACGCACCATCACGGTCAGGCCGTCGACACGCACCTCGTAGAACTTGTGCGCCCCGCCGCCGTCTTGCGACAGCTCCAGATACGTCGTCGACACCCCAGAACCGGCAGCCATGGCAGTCCCCTCCGCGAGCTGGGCCCGCCCCGTTCCAGCGGGCCCACCACTGCGCATATTAGGAGGGGGCACTGACATCGCCGGCGCCGCCGGCCGGGGGCGGATGACGGGCCGTCAGTCCCGTCCCGGCCCCCGGTAGAGGTCGAGTTCGCCCGCGAGTTCCACGGCCAGGACGGTCGCGGACGCGTCGGTGTCGGCGGCGGCCGGGGCGCTGATCCACGTGATGCCCGGCGCGCCGGGTCCCCCGACGGCCTCGTGGGCCAGTTCGGCCCCGCTGCCCACGACGCGTACCCGCTCGACCGCCGTCCGCAGGCCCCGGACGGCGACCGCCTCGCGCGGCGGGTCGTAGCAGAAGAGGTAGAGCGTGCGCCGGTCCGCCGACACGGTGCTCGCCCCGTAGTGGTGACCGGCCGGCAGGCCCGCGGTCGTGCCGTACACCGCTTCCTCGTGCCTGGTGATCCAGGCGCCGAGCCCTTCCAGCCGCGCCACCTCCTCCTCGGGGATGGTGCCGTTGGCTCTGTTCAGGAGAACGGACAGCAGATGTTCACCACGTCGGGAGGCACTGCGGTCGGTGTCTGTTCGAGTTCACGACAAGAGACAGCACTGTTGCCGCGTACCCGGAACACGAACTCACTGATCGGCAGGATCTCCTATGGACGGTTCGTTTTGCTGTGGCGCTCGGTGACTGCGACCTGAGTCCTACGATCACTCCCCCTGCAAGGGGATACGGATCGGTCCGGCGGTCGATGCCGCGTTGCCGCGGTCCGCGCGATGCTCGCAGCATGGCCGATGACGGACGGACACTGAAGATGCTGTGGCGCAAGGGGTTACACGGATGGCCGCGCTGGGTGGCCTCCGTCTCGGCGCTCTGGGGGGTGGCGTACGCCGCGTTCGGCCTCGTGTGCCTGCTCAGCGGGCTGCCGCTGTACGGCGGCAGCGGCAGGGTGTCGCCCGCGCTCGACTGGGCGAATGTGGGCTTGGGAGGACTAGCGGCCCTTGCCAGTGGGGCGGTGGTGCGGTATGGGCCCCGGCCGGTGCTGCGGGCGCTGGTGTGGGTGGCCTGTGGACTGGCTGTCGTCGGCGCATTCAGCCTCCTCATGGACGTCATCACACTGATGTTCGGTGAAGGCGTAGACAGTTGGGCAGCCGCCACGAACCGGTTGTTCGCAGCCGTAGGGGCACTGTTGCTCATGGCAACCGCCCGCTCACACCGTCAACCGTCCCGCGGGGCCATCGCGCCGGCATCGTCCTGTGCCACCCCACGCACACAGCTCGTGGCCTGCGCGGGGACCGTGGCCTTCCTCCCATACGCCGCGATGAAGTTGTACTGGGCATGGGGAGGCACCTTCGCCGGGGTAAGCAAGGATGAGATGCTCGCGATCTCCGAGCGCAACGGTGCTTCGGAAATCTGGCTCACCCTTGAGTCCTGGGGCCTGGACGCCACCGTATTGTTGGCCGTTCTCGGCGTCTTCCTGCTCTGGGGCCTGCTCCGCCCCTGGGGCCAGGTCTTTCCACGCTGGTTGCCACTCCTGCACGGTCGACGAGTTCCGCGCTGGCTCCCGCTGGCCCCGGCCCTGGTCGGTGCTGCCACCCTCGCTCCATACGGGGTGCTCGGGCTCGCCTACTGCGTCCTGGCCACGGCTGGCGTGGTAACGATGCGGAAGGGTGACTTCCCGACCTCGGGGGACGCGCTGCTGGTTGGCTGGGCCGGCATGATGGCGTTCGCTGTGTACGGGGTCGCACTGGCCGTCGCAGCCCGCTCATACTGGCTCCGGACCCGTTCGAGCGGCCAGGCACCTGTTTACGCGAAGTGACTTCCGGGACCAGTTGGTGTTCGATTTGGTGAGCCCTCAAGTGCCTCCCGAGCTGGTGGACATCTGCTGTCCCTTCTCGTGAACAAAGCCAGTGCCGTCCTCGCGCGGGCCGATGCCGCTGCGGCAGGCTCTCCTCCGTGCTCTGGAGATCCAGGCCGGCCTGGCCCGTACGCAGTTGGAGCACGTGCCGCTGCCCGCCGGGGCGGAGTGGACCTGGGTGGAGGCGTACGGGCTGCTCGGCGCGGACTCGGCCCGGGTGCACGGCGCCCGATCCGCGTTGCCCGGCCACGGGGACGAGTTCTGCGGCGCCCTCTCAGCCGGCCGCGGCCGGCCCGGCCGACGGCCGCCAGTCTCGTCTGATCAGGCCGAACACCCACGAGTCGGAGACCTCGCCGTTCACGACGCAGTCCTCCCGCAGGGTCCCCTCACGGACGAATCCGACCTTCTCCAGCACCCGGGCGGAAGCGTCGTTGCGCGTATCGGCCTCGGCCTGGACCCGGTTCAGGTCCAGGGTGTCGAACGCCCACCGCAGCACGGCGTGTGCCGCTTCCGTCGCGTAGCCGTGGCCCCACATCGCCGGGTCGAGGCAGTAGCCCAACGACGCGCTGCGGTGGTCCGCGTCGAATGCGGTCAGACCGCACCAGCCGACGAAGGCGCCGTCGGCAGCGCGGTCGATGGCCAGCCGCGCCCCGGTGCCTTCCTCCGCTATCGTCCGGCACCTCGCGAGGAAGACCCCGGCGCGGGCGGGTTCGGTCCACGGCGGGGAGTCCCAGTAGCGCATCACGTGGGTGCTGCTGTGCAGCGCGAAGAGGGGATCCGCGTCGGCGCCGGTGAAGGGGCGCAGGCGCAGCCGGGCGGTGTGCAGGGTGGGAGTGGCCAGAGTCATGCGGACCATCTTGCGTCCTCACGGGGCGGGCAGCGCACCGAATTTCCGCGGGCGATCCGGGCAAACGCCGCCACGCGGACGCCCACGGGGCGTCCGGGGGCCGCTGCGCCCCACCGGTCACGCAGCGGCCCCCGCCACCGTCGCCGTACCCGTTGCGCCTCAGCGCACGGGGTAGGCGTCGATGATCGTCTGGTCGATCGCCCGGCCCCCGGCGACCGACCCCTCGGCCCGTACGGACACGGCGTCACCCGCGCGCAGCCACACCCCGGGGGCGGCGGCGATGGAGGCCACGTGGGTGCCGTGGCCGTGGGGGTCGCCGGTGGCGCCGCTGCCGGTGAAGTCCGCGGCGGCGGCGACCTGTCCGCGCAGGTCGCGGTGGCCGGCGTCGACGCCGGAGTCGAGCACGGCGACGTCGACACCCGCGCCGCTCAGCCCGGCGCCCCACGCCTCGGGGGCGCCGATCATGCCGAGGTTCCAGTCGAGTGCGTCGGCTTCGAGCCGGCCGTCGAGCCAGACCTTCGTCACCCCGGCCGCGGCCCGCGGGGCGGGAGCCTCCGTACAGAGCAGTCCAGCGGGCGCGCCGGGCGGGGAGCCGCCAGGCTGGAAGAATATGAGAGGCGTGTGCGGTTCCCACACCCCCCGGCGCCCCCTGCGCTGGGCGGTCACCGGCGCCGGAGCCGTGGTCGCTGCCGTCCTCGCCGTGCTGGCCCTCACCGGGACGCTGCCCTTCGCCGCCGCCCCGGATGCCGGCGAGCGGAAGCCGAAGGCCGCGGCCGATCCGTACGCCCCGGCCAAGGCGCTGCGGCCCGCCATCGTCGGCCGCAAGCAGTGGGGCGCCGATCCGCGGCTCCTCGACCAGAAGCCGCGCTACGCGGACTCCGTGCACGCCGTGGTCATCCACCACACCGGCCACTTCAACGACTACGACTGCGCGGAAAGCCCTGGCTTCGTACGCGACATGTACGAGGAACACGCCGTCGGCAAGGGCTGGGGAGACCTCGGCTACAACTTCCTGGTCGACCGGTGCGGCACGGTCTATGAGGGCCGGCTGGGCGGTGCGGGCCGCGCGGTGGTCGGGGCGCACACCCTCGGCCTCAACCGGGGCACGACCGGAATCGCCGTCATCGGCACGTACCCGGAGGGCGTGCCCGTACCGAAGCCGCTGCAGAAGTCCCTCGCGGTGCTCATCGCCTGGAAGCTCGGTCTCACCGGGATCTCCCCCACCGCCCGCAGCCAGGTCGTCTCCACCAACAGCAACAGCCGGTTCGCCGAGGAGGGCTCCGTCTCGGTGCCGGCCGTCCTCGGCCATATCGACGCGTACGAGACGAAGTGCCCGGGGGAATCGCTCGTACGGCTGCTGCCCACCCTCAGAAAGGCGGCGGCCCAGGTGCAGAGCAAGGCGAAAGTGCTGGTCAAGAAGGACGGCGGACGGGCCGGAAGCAAGAAGGCAAAGGGCCGGGCGCAGCGGGCTCCCGGCAGCCACGCCCGCCTCGGGGGCGCCGACGGAGGCGCCTGAGGAGCCGCCGTTCACCTGACCGCTGTGTCGTCAGTGCCTCTCGGGGACCACGGCGACCGGGCACGTGGAGCTGTGCAGGAGCGCGTGCGTCACACGCCCCAACCGGAGCCCCGCGTGCCCCCGTCGGCGCGGCGCGCCGAGTACGACCAGCCCGGCTTCCGCTGAGGCGCCCATGAGCACGTGGTGAGCCGGGCCCTCGGCGACGCGGCGCTGTATCCCGACCTCCGGGTGAGCGCGTCGTGGCTCGTCCAGGACATCGGTGACGGTCGTCGAGGCATTCTCCTCGTAGAGCGCTACCGAGCCGTGCCCGAGATGGCCTCCCGGCTCGAACACGGGGCACCGCCAGGCCCGTACCGCCAGCAGGGGACTGTGCCGTGCGGCCGCCTCGCGGAAGGCGAAATCGGTGGCGGCCTGGCCTTCGGCCAGCTCGCTCACGCCCAGGACGACGGGACGGGAGCGGTCGTCCCACGTCTTCTCGTCGCCGCGCACCACGATGACGGGGCAGGTGGCCCGGGCGGCCACCGCGAGGCTCACCGAGCCGAGCAGCAGCGCTGCGGCACCGCCCCGGCCGCGGGAGCCCGTCACGACGGCGAACGCCTGGTGGCTCTCCTCCGTGAGCGCGGTGGCCGGCTCGTCGGACAGTACCCGGCTGGTCACCTTCAGGTCCGGTTGACGCCTCTCCGCCCGCTCCGCACCGGACGCGACGATGTTCTCGGCGAGAACCTCGAAGGGCGGGCGCTCAACCTCGGTGATGTCGGGGACCACCGATTCGTACCTCTCCCAGAGTGAGGCGAACACGACCCGCAGCGGAACACCGTGCCGCGCCGCCTCGTCGGCCGCCAGGTCGATGGCTTGCGAACTGTGGTGCGAGCCGTCGGTGCCGACGACCACGGGATGTGCCATCGCCCTCACATCCTTTCTTCGGGGCCTGCCGGTGGCGGGCGGGCGCCGCAGCGTTCCTCTCCAGCGTCCGCCGCGGCGGGTGGCCGGTGGAGGGGCCGCTCGTCCCGGCTGCGAACCAAGGGTCCCGGCCGGGCCCGCCCGTGCCGGTGCCGCGCCACGACGCCCGGGGGAGCCACCGGGCGGGTGCCGCCCGAGCGGGTGCGGTCTGTGCGCCGTCCGGGTGAAAGTCCGGCGCGCACAAGCAGGTTGCCCCGCCGGAGTGGTAGCTCGAACTTGCTCACCGGCGCGTGGCCCGCACCCTGTCCCGGCCCCGGAAGGATCGTCGTGAATCATTCGCCGTATCTGGTCAGTGACGTCATGACGCAGACGGTCGTGGCGGTCGGGCCGGAGGCTTCTTTCAAGGAGATCGCAGAAACGATGCGGAAGTGGCGGGTCAGCGCGCTGCCCGTGCTGGAGGGCGACGGCCGGGTCACGGGCGTGGTGTCGGAGGCCGATCTGCTGCCCAAGGAGGAGTACCGCGACAGCGCGCTGTCCGTGGCGGACCGGGACCGGCGGCCGGAGGGCATCGTGAAGGCCGGTGCGGTCGTCGCGCGTGACCTCATGACCACACCCGCCGTCTCGGTACGGGCCGACGCCACCCTCGCGGAGGCCGCGCGGGCGATGGCGCTGCGGCGCTTGAAGCGGCTGCCGGTCGTTGACGGTGAGGGGCACCTGACCGGCGTCGTCAGCCGCGGCGACCTGCTGAAGGTCTTCCTCCGGTCCGATCAGGACATCGCGGAGGACGTGCAGCGGCAGGTCCTCGACCCCCTGTTCCCCCTCGGCGGGGCCACCGTGCACGCGCAGGTCGACAAGGGTGTCGTGACGCTCACGGGCTGGTTTCGCAACACCTCGCTCGTGCCGCTGGCGGCGCGGATGGCGCGGGCGGTCGAAGGCGTCGTGGACGTCGGGTTCCGGCTGGAGCGACCCGACGGCGCGCCCGGCGAAGACGCGCAGGAACGCCGGCGGGAGGCGACCTCTCCGGGGTACGAAGGGGACGACGGCCCCGGAGACGCAACCGCCCCACCGCCGGCGGAGCCGACGTGACCGGACCGGACGGGTTCGCCGCCTCCGCCGCGGCACCGATCCGGGTCTTCCTACTGGACGATCACGACGTGGTGCGGCGCGGGCTGCGGGACCTGCTGGAGGACGAGCCCGACATCCGGGTGGCGGGAGAGGCGTCGACGGCCGAGGAGGCCGTGGCCCGCGGCCCCGCGCTCCGGCCCGACGTGGCGGTCCTCGACGTCAGGCTCCCGGACGGCGACGGCATCGCGGTGTGCCGGGAGCTGCGCTCCCGGATGCCGGACCTCCCCTGCCTGATGCTCACCTCCTTCGACGACGACGAGGCGCTGCTGGACGCGATTCTGGCGGGGGCCGCGGGCTACGTACTCAAGCAGATCAAGGACTCCGACCTGGTTGCGGCCGTGCGCACGGTCGCCTCGGGGCAGTCGATGCTGGATCCGGCCACGACAGGCCGGCTGCTGGACAACCTCCGGGGCGAGCCCGAGGAGTCCGGGGAGGAAGGGGCGCTTTCCGGCCTCGCGCCCCGGGAGCGGGAGATCCTCGGCCTGATCGGCGAAGGACTCACCAACCGCGAGATCGGCGAGCGGCTCTACCTCTCGGAGAAAACGGTCAAGAACAACATCTCCCGGCTGCTGAGCAAGCTCGGCGTGGAGCGCCGCATCCAGGCCGCCGTCATCGCCTCGGAGGCGGGCGTGCGGCCGGACGGCGACGGTACCCGGGAGGGCTGACCAGAACCCGGAGGCGCCGGCCGGTCATCGACGGGTGAGGGGCACTGACCAGGTGACGCACGTGCCGCCCTCCCGCGGAGCGGTGACGGAGAACCGTCCGCCCAGCTTCTCCGCGCGATCGGCGAGGTTCGCGAGTCCGCTGCGCCGACCGCCGCGCGGCATGCCCACCCCGTCGTCCCGTACAGACAGAGTGGCCGTGCCGTCGGTCACGGTCAGCACCACCTCGGCGGCGGTCGCCCGGGCGTGCCGGCCGACGTTGGTGAGCGCCTCCCCCAGCACCGCCCGGACCTCGTCGGCGACGTCCGCGGGCACGTCCGTGTCGATGAGGCCCTCCAGGCGGAGGGAGGGGGTGAACCCGAGCACCGGCACGGCGTCCTCCACGGCCCGGACGACGTGGGCACGCAGGCCGCCGCCCGCCGTCTCCCGCCCGGTGCGGAGGCCGAAGATCGTCGAGCGGATGATCCGGGTGGTCTCGTCCAGATCGTCCACGGCACGCATCAGGCGGGCCCGGGCTTCCTCGTGCTCGACGAAGCGCAGCGCGCTCTGCACCGAGATGCCGGTGGCGAACAGCCGCTGGATCGCAAGGTCGTGCAGGTCCCGTGCAATGCGGTCGCGGTCCTTCAGCAGAGCGACTTGTTCGGCGTCGCGCCGGCGATCGGCGAGTTCCATGGCGATTGCGGCCTGCCCCGCGAAGGCGAGCAGCGGACCGGTCTCCACCTCGGTGAACACATCGAGCGGATCGCTGCGCGCGAGCAGGAGCACGCCCCTGACCCCCTCCTCGGCGACCATGGGGACGGCCACCGCCGGTCCCGGTCTCCGCACACCGGGCGACCCCGCGGTGATCCGCGGATCACGGGAGAGGTCGGTGCTCGTGATCGGTCTCCCGGCCTCGGCGGCAGCTCCGGCGAACGATCCGCGGCGGGGCAGGAGCACGCCCTGGTACGTCTCCGCCTCCGCGCCCGAGGCCAGCGCCACCCGCAGACGCCCTGAGCCGCCCTCGGCCAGGGCGAGGACTCCGAGATCCGTCCGCAGAATGCGGCGGGCGCGCTCGACGATCATCTCCAGGACGGCGGGTTCCTCCAGCCCGGAGAGCAGGCCGGCAGTGACGTCCGCGGTGGCCTCAAGCCAGCGTTCGGTGAACCGCGGCGGTTCCCGCCGACGTATCAGCTCGCCCGGCCGACGCCTGTAAGGGCTCACGCTCTGTTCATTCACCGACCCTCCGTGGCACGTCACTCGTGCACTTTTCTCAGGTTAACGCCAGTTTTCGCGGCCTGCTTCCGGAGCAGGAATGTCACGATGCGTCATGCCCGCGCCGCCTCCGGTCGGTCCGCCCACCGCCGGGAGGATCGGTGTGCCCGATGGTCCCGGCGATGAACCCGTACGGCCCTCGTGCAGCCTGCCGCCGCCGCGGCACGCTGAAGGAGCGGCATGTCCAATGCCGTGACGCTCTTCCGTGACCGGGCTGCGGTCGTGACCACGCCGCCCGGTCGGTTCCCCCCGGGGAGGCAGCAATGACAACGCGGCACGTGGTGGTCGGCGTAGACGGCTCGGATCCGAGCATGGCGGCGGTCCGGTGGGCGGCGGCGGAAGCGGCCGCGCGCCGCAGCTCCCTGCGTATCGTCCACGCCGAGGCGTCGTCCATGAGTAGCCGGCAGGCCGCCCCGGGCGGCTCACTGCACGAGGAGTGGGTCCGGGACCGGATCGCCACCGCGTGCCGGGAGACGGCGGAACGGTATCCGGAAGTGGAGATCAGCGGTGGCGCGACGTCGGAGACGGCGGTGAAGGCACTTCTGGACGAGGCGCAGGACGGAGAACTTCTCGTCCTGGGGTCGCGGGGCATCGGTGCGGCCTCGGGCTTCTTCACCGGAAGTGTGGCGTTGCCGGTGGTTGCGCACGCCACCGGGCCCACCGTCCTCGTACGGGAGGACTGGCACCCGGACACCGCGGACGGCGAGCTCCCCGTGGTGGTGGGGGTGGATCTCGACCACGGGTTCGACCCCGTGCTGGAGTTCGCATTCGCCACCGCCCACCGGACCGGCAGCCTGCTCCGCGTCGTCCACATGTGGCGGCGCTCGTCCATCTACGCCTACCCGTCGGCACTGCCCGACCCGAAGGTCGGCTCGGATCTCAGGACCGTGGCGCAGGAGAACCTCGACTCCGCCCTCGCCGGCTGGCGGGCACGCTATCCGGAGGTGGAGGCGGAGCGCGTCCTGCTGGACGGCGAGGTGGCGCCGCGTCTGCTGGAAGAGAGCGCCGGCGCTCAACTGCTCGTCGGGGGACGCCGTGCACACAAGCACCGGATGTTCCCGACGCTGATCGGCCCGGTGACGCACGCCCTGATGCACCACGCCACCGCACCCGTCGCCGTCGTCCCGCACGAGTGACCACCCCGAACGTGGGAGGGAAGATGCAGCACCGCAAGGTCAGCGATCTGATGACGCGGGATGTCGTCAGCGCCCGTTACGACACGCCGTTCCAAGAAGTCGCCCGCCTGCTGACGGAGAACGAGATCGCCGCGCTCCCCGTGGTCGACAGCGGTGGCCGGCCCGTCGGCGTGGTGTCGGAAGCCGATCTGCTGCGTAAAGCCAGTGACCGGCCCGGAACCGGCGGACGGGTCCCCCTGCCCCCTCTCGAAGCGTGGGAACGCGCCAAGGCGGAAGGTGCCCGTGCCGAGGAGCTGATGTCCGCCCCCGCCGTCTGCGCCCGCCCCGACTGGAACGTCGTCGAAGCCGCTCAGCTCATGGAGGTGCAGCACATCAAGCGACTGCCGGTGGTGGACGACGTCGACCGGCTGCTCGGCATCATCAGCCGGCGGGACCTCCTACAGATATTCCTCCGCAAGGACGACGCCGTCCGGGAGGAGATCGAGCACGACGTCCTGCATGACACCGTCGGCCTGGCACCCGACCAGGTGTCGGTCGGTGTGGAAGGCGGTCGGGTGACGCTGCAGGGACTGGTGGAGAGCAGGAGCCTGATCCCGATCATCGTGCGGCTCTGCAACTCCGTGGACGGCGTGGTCGGCGTCACGGACCGCCTGTCCTTCCGGGTGGACGATGTCGGCCGCACTCCGCTCCGGGCCGCCTGAGCCCGCGTAGGAGCCGCTGGCTGCGGCGCTCCGGGGATTCGCTGCCGTACGGAACCGTTCAGGCATCGGGAAGCCGGAGCCGGCGGGACTCGCCCGGCCCGACGGTGACGGTGCGGTCCGGCAGGACGAGGGTCAGCGGCGGCTCTGCTGACTGCGGGACGTCGACATGGAGCCGGCCGGCGCGCAGGCGCAGTTCGATGCCGCGGTGGCCCCGGTAGCGCAAGCGCAGCACGTACTCGGACATCTGCGGCACCGGCACGGGGTCGAGCCACAGCGCGTCCTCACGGATCACCAGTCCCGTCAGGCCGCGCTGGACCATGTCGAGTGTGCCTGCCATGGCCCCGAGGTGAATGCCCTCGCCGGTGGTGCCGCCCTGGATGTCGGCCACGTCGCTGGAGAGCGCCTCCAGGCAGTAGGTCCAGGCCGTGCTGCGACGGGCCCGGGCCAGCACCCAGCCGTGCACGAGGCTGGAGAGGGTCGAGCCGTGACTGGTGCGGGCCAGGTAGTAGTCGACCGTGCGGCGCCAGAGCTCGTCGTCGAAACGGTGACCCAGCCTGCCGAAGAGATCCCCGAGTTCGGCCGGGGAGAAGAGGTAGCCGAGTATGAGGACGTCAGCCTGCTTCGATGCCTGATAGCGGTTGACCGAGTCGCCTTCGGATTCGAGGATCCGGTCGAGGCGGCGGATGTCGTCGTAGCGGCTGCGGTAGCCGGCCCAGTCGAACTCGGTGAGCTCGCCGTAGCCCTCGAACTGGCTGATCACGTCGCGGTGGAAGGGCACGTGGAGGGTGCGGGAGACCTCCTCCCAGCGCGTCGTCTCCTCCTCCCCCAGCCGCATCCGCCCGGCCAGCTCGCGCCGGCGCGCCTCGGGCAGCACGGCGAGGAGTTCGAGCGCGCGCGCCAGCACCCAGGCCGCGAGGACGTTGGTGTATGCGTTGTCGTCGAGGCCCGGCCGGCCGGCATCCGGGTAGGCGTCGTGGAACTCGTCGGGGCCGAGCACCCCGCGGATGCGGTGGCGGCCGTACGCCGGGTCCCAGACGGTGAGGTCCGCGAAGAAGCGCGCCACCTCCAGTACCGTCTCGGCGCCTCTGCCGTACAGGTACGCGGTGTCACCGGTGGCCTGCCCGTACTGCCAGACGTTGTAGGCGACGGCCAGGCCCACGTGGTGCTGCAGTCGGCTGTGATCCGGGAGCCAGCGGCCCGAGCGCGGGTTGAGATGCACCTCCTGGGCCTCCTCGCGGCCGTCGCTGCCGCTCTGCCAGGGATACATGGCGCCGCGGTACCCGGCCGCCGCGGCGGCCCGGCGGGCCACGGGCAGGCGCCGGTGGCGGTAGTCGAGCAGGGCGCGGGAGACCTCCGGCAGGTGGAGATTCAGATAGGGCAGCACGAACAGCTCGTCCCAGAAGACGTGCCCGCGGTACGCCTCGCCGTGCAGGCCGCGCGCGGGCACCCCGGCGTCGAGGTGGGTGATGTGCGGGGAGAGGCTCTGCAGCAGGTGGAAGAGGTGCAGCCGCAGAATGGTCCCGGCCTCCCCGGGTACGCAGAGACCGGTGCGCTGCCACAGGTGATCCCAGGCGGCGGTGTGGGAGGCCAGGAGAGCGGTGAAGTCCGGGCTCCGGGAGGCATGTTCACGGGCGGTCCGGAGCGGGTCGGCGATCGCGGGGTCCCGCGAGGTGGACAGCGCCACGGTCTTCTCCACGGTGACCGGCTCGCCGGCCACGGCCCGTACGAACAGGAGTCGGGCGATGCCGCAGTCGCCGTGGCGTACGGGCCGGGAGCCGGTGACGTCACCCGCCACGACGCGGGTGCGGGCCGCCACGGCGATACGCACGCCGGAGGCGCTCGTACGGCAGCACAGCCACACGGTGTCGGGACCGTCGGAGCCGGTGTGGACGCGGGTGAGGTGGCGGCCGGCGAACGAGCGGTACCGCGCGACGCCGGAGTTGGTCACGGAGCCGTCGAGCGCCGCTTCGACCTCCAGCTCTCCCGACCAGCCGAGCGGGGTCAGTATGGTGCGCAGGGCTGCCAGGTGCGGTACGCCCATGTGGACCAGGCGGGTCTCGGCCAGCCCGATCCGGCGCCCTTCGGCGTCGGTGAAGACCGCGCTGCGCTCCAGTACGCCGGTTCGCAGCCGCAGACGCTGCCGGTACGCGACGGGGTCGGCGTCAGCGGTGGTCAGCCAGCGGCCGGGGGCCGCGCCGCGCGGGCGGGCGCGGAAGCGCAGCGGCAGCCAGTTCGGCAGGTTGACCATGTCCTCGTTCTCGACCTGACGGCCGGAGACGGTGGAGGTGAGACGGTTGTAGACGCCGGCGGCGTACGTGCCCGGGTAGTGGGCTTCGTCGGCACCGGACTCGGGAGCGGCCCCGCGGGTGGCGAAGTTGCCGTTGCCCAGCGTGCACAGCGCCTCCCGCAGCCGTTCCTGCCGCGGGTCGTAACCCTCGTACGTCCAGGTCCAGTCGTCGCTCACGGGTCGAGCAGCTCCGACAGGTCGCGGATCACCAGGTGCGCGCCGCGACGTTCCAGGTCCGCGGCGCCCGCCCCGGTGCCGGTGCGGTCCACCCCGATCACCAGGGCGAAGCCACCGGCCCGGCCCGCTTCGACGCCGGCGAGGGCGTCCTCGACGACGGCGGCGTCGTGCGGCTCCGTCCCCAGCCGGCGGGCGGCTTCGAGGAAGAGGTCCGGCGCGGGCTTGCCCTTCAGGCCCAGCCGGGCGCTGTCCGTGCCGTCGACCAGACAGGCGAAGTAGTCCCCTGCACCGGCGCGGAGCAGCAGGTCCCGGGCGTGCCGGGAGGCGGAGACGGCCGCGCACGGCAGCCCGGCCCGGCGCAGCCGGTCCAGCAGCTGTACGCTGCCCGGGAACGCCGCCACTCCGTGTTCCGCAAGGCAGGTGGTGAAGGCCCTCTCCTTGGCCGCGGCCACCGCCCACACGCTGCCGGTGCCCGGGGGGTCTGCGGGCCCGCCGAGGGGCAGAGCCATCCCGCGTGCCGCAAGGAAGTCCTGCGCACCGTCGATGCGGGACTTGCCGTCGACATGCCGCCGGTAGTCCTCGACCGGGTCGAACGGCCCGCGCAGCGCCGGGTCGGCGGGCGGGCGGGCGCGCAGGGCCGCGTCGAAGGCGAGCTGCCAGGCCGCGGCGTGGATCCGGGCCGAGTCGGTGATGACACCGTCGGTGTCGAACACCACGGCGTGCAGACCGTCCAGCCGCGGCCCGAGCCGTGCAGGGTGGGTGCCGGCCGGTTCACCGGGTGCGGCAGCGGGCATCGGCACCGCCTCCTCTCGCGGGTAACCGTACGGCCGTCCGGCACCACGGCGGGGACCTGCCCGGGAGCGGCCGACTGCCGGCGTCAGACAGCACCCGGATGCCGTCGGCCGGGCGCCGGTACGTCCCGCTCCGCGTTCGGGATCGCGGCGGTATGTGCGAGGAGCGTGCCGGGTGCCGGCCTCAACGCCGTTGCGGACGCGGCGGGCCGCCGCTCGGTGGCCGTTCCGGCCAGAGCCGGGCCTGGAGGCGCATGGCGACGTGGCCGAGGCCGGACACCGCGCAGACGATCACCAGGTCGGTGAGCGGAAGCGGCTCCGTGCCCAGCAGCTCCCGCAGGGGCGGCAGGTACACGCCGGCGACCTGGAGGCCCAGGGCTGCGCCGACCGCGACCAGCAGAAACGGATTGGCCATACTGCCCGGACGGGCCCGGGAGCCGAGCGCCACGCCGAGCTGCGTGGCGCCGAGGATCAGGAACATCATGGACTGCCAGGACCGGCCGGTCTCCCGGGCCCAGACGCCGACCACCAGGGTCACGACGGCGATGAAGGCCCCCGCCGTACGCTTCCGTTCTAGTGGTCGTTGCAACACCCCAGCTCAAGGGGTGCGATGGACTTCGAGGTTCGGGAGGACCAGGTCGCCGGGCACGACCTCGGCTGCCGGCACGGAGCGTTCGGTACCGTCCCGCACCACCCGGGCGGCGGGGGCGCTCATGGCGGACAGGGCCATGACCGCCTGTTCCGCCCGCATCTCCTGTGCGACACCGACCACGGTGATCACGAAGAGGGTCACGGTCGCGTCCGAGAGATCGCCGGTGGCCAGCGTCAGGGCGGCGGCCACGAGCAGCACGAGGATCAGCGGGTCGCGCAACTGCTGCAGCACGCGCCGTACCACCGGGGTTCGCGGCTCCGCGGGGATCTCGTTGGGCCCGTGGCGGGCAAGCCGCGCCGCGGGCTCCCGGCAGAGCCGGCCGGCGGCGGCGCGTCACCAGCCCGGCGCTCCAGGCTACTGTCCGTCCTCCGTGACGCGGCGTCCGGTGATGCGCCTGGGCCGGATCGAGACCCACATCTCCCGTTCGCCCCCGGCCCACGGTGCGGAGTGGGCGCCCTCGGCCAGTCTCCTTACGGCGCCGGGGTCGGTCACCACTCGCGCAGGTCCGACGACCAGCACGCTCCAGCCCTGGCCCATGTCCTCGTCCAGGTGGTCGACCTCGAAAGCGACCTCCGATCCCACGGCTGCCGCCGGAGCCGAGTCCGGCACGGTCCGATAGGCGATCGACTCGTCGACGACCTCGTAGTTGACCGGAACCACCGCCGGGCCCTGCGGTGTCGAGACCGCTACCCGCCCTACACCGGAGGCGGACAGCAGCCTGCGGCACTCGTCCGGGCCGAGATCCCGTATCCGGGGGTGCCGGAGCGCCTGCCCCTGGCCGGGCGGCCGGTCGATGCCGCCGCCGCCCCGCAGCGCGACGGGGGTCGTGCCCAGCACACCGGCCAGGCGGGCGAGGCAGGTCGCCGTCGGGTCGGCGGCCTGTTCTTCGAGGTATGCCAGGTATTCCGGCGCCATTCCGGCCCGGTGGGCCGTCTCTTCCCGGCTCAGCCCCCGGCGTCTGCGCTCCGCGGACACGCGACGGCCGATGTCACCGGGATGGGGCGGCCTGACCTGCGTGGTTGCGTGCGGCTCGGCGCTTGCCCGCTCCCCCGTGCGGTCCGTACGCGACCGGCCGGACTCGGCTTCGCCCCGGGGCGGGTGCCCGGGGCCGCGGACGTGTGCGTCGGGCCCGGGACAGACGAGCGTCACCTCGTCCGTGTCCGACCAGCGCACCTCGTAGGGAGGCGTGCCATCCGCATGGCGGACTCCGACGATCTCGCCATCGCGTCCGGCGGCTCCGGTAGCAGGACTCTCCACCACGAGTTGATCGCCTGGTTCGGCTCTCATGATCGCCATTGCCTCCTCGTCATGCTGCCGGGGCCGGCGGTCAGCCCCCGATCTCGATACGCCGCGACCCGGTCTTCTCTGCCTTCGGAACGCGGATGGTGAGGACGCCGTTGGTCGGTTCCGCGCTGACGTGACCGGTGTCCGAGTTCGACGGCAGAATGGCGTGGTAGTCGAACTCCCCGACATGGCGGCCGAACGGATCCCACGTCTCAAGGCCCCGCTGCTACGACGGACTGGCTACGCCGCCGGCCGGTCTCCTCACATCCGGTCCGGGGACGGCCAGCCGTCGCCCGGGCGCGCATCCCGCCCGGAAGCCTCGACCGCCTCGACGTCGCGCCGGGCGACGTCCACCAGTTGCCTGCCGAGGTCGTCCAGCGCCCGGCCGGCGGCCAGTTCGTCACCGATCTCGGGCACGTCGGGGTCCGCGGGATTCCTGTGCGCGTCCCCGTGCCCGGTGAACCGCCCGGTCGAGGTGTCCAGCACCACGCGCGCCCTCGTCGTCCCCGCCTCCTCGAAGAGGTGGAGGCCGACGTTCCATTTCACGCTGTGCGTCATCGTCTTCCCTCCGCGTCTCGGCGCGGAGCGCGGAATCGGAGCGCGCTCCGCTCGTGCTCTCGCCTCCGCTGGCAAAGCACCTCTTCCTCCACCGTGTGCCGGTGGCCGCACCGATCACAGGGCCGAAGGTCCCTGCCGCCGGACCACCCGGCCCCGTGATCACGCCGGAGCCGTCAGCCGGACGGCTGCCGGCGGTACGCCTCCGCCAGCCGCTCGGCCATCAGGTGCTGGTTCCAGAGCTGTCCCGCGTCGTTGGGCATCGCCGCGTCGTACAGCGCCAGACGGGCCTCCGTGGGCACCCGCCACAGCCTGTCGCAGGCGTCGGCCGCCTCGGTCACCTTCAGCCCCAGGACGGCGCGGGTCTCCGGCGACAGGCTCTTCCCGGTGCGGACACCTCTGGTGTCGACTCCGGGCAGGCCGGTCAGCCACAGGGCCGCCTCCGCCCGGTCGATGCCGGCGGCCTTGGCGAGATGGGCCGCCGCGTCGGGGTCGAACGGCAGCGGTTCGCGCCGCTCCAGCTCGTCGGCCAGCCGGCGCAGCCGCTTGACCGTGCCCCAGCCCCTGGTCACCGGCCGGATACCGACGAACCCCTCCGGCCGGGGCATGTCGCCCCGCTGCAGGAACGCCTTGATCCGGTAGTTCCTGCCCGCCTCGGTCCTGGACCACTCGCCGAAGTGCATGGCGATGTCCAGCGGCAGCACCTTGCCCTCCGCGGTGGACTGCGCCACCGGGGGAGCCTCGTCCCCGTCCTCCCCCGGGTCCAGCAGGCCGCGGTGCAGCGCCGGATCGGTCAGCGGCGAGGCGGCCCAGAAGCGCAGCAGCGCGATCACCGCCGCGCGGTACGCGGCCGGGGTGACGGCGCTGGCGGCGCGGACGCCGAGGCCGCCGATGCGGCCGGCCAGCTCCGTCCAGTCGTAGTGACTGCCGTGCACCGCCCAGTGGGCCATGGCCGTCTCGCCGTCGATCGAGCCGGCGAGGAAGGCCGCGGCCAGCTCGATCTGCCGGACCGTACCGCCGGTGCCCTCGTGGTAGTAGCTGACCAGCCCGTCCAGGGCGCCCTCCAGGTCGGGTTCGGGCACCTCCAGCAGCCGGGGGGTCTGCCGGTCGAGCACTGTCAGCAGCCGGTCGCGGTGCTGTATCCGGCGGTCGGTCTCCTGGAAGAACCCGGTGAGGCCGTCCAGGAGCAGCTCGTGGCGGACCTCGGGCAGCAGGGCGCCGAGGGCCTTCCGCAGTTCCGCCGCGGAGGTGGCGGTCGCCGCCAGCAGGGCCCGTACGGTGTCCTCGGAGATGTCCCGCAGCGCCCGCGAGCCCGGCAGGTCACGGGGCGTCAGGAAGTGCCAGAACGCCTTCGGCGGCATGCGCCGCGTGCCCGCGGCCATCGGGGACGGGCTGTTGACGATCCAGTCCTGGTCCATCATGTAGACCCGCCAGTGGGCCGTGCCGGTCTCCGGGTCGCGCGCGGTGACGTCGTAACCGCCGTCCAGCAGCAGCCGCCGGTCGGAGCCCGGCACGTCGAGGAGCCCCCAGGGGAAGGGCGGCGTGGAGGACCAGCGGCCGTGCGGCAGCGAACCGGTCATCGGGAGCGCGGTGCCGTGGGGGCCGTCGACGCGGTGGTAGCGGACCTGTCCCGTCACGCGGTCGTAGGCGACCCGGAAGCCCAGGTGGGTGCCGTCCGTGCCGAGCGGGGTGGTGGCGGTGCCGGTGGCGACCGGGGCCAGCGACGAGTGCTCGATCAGCCAGCCCTCGTTCCCGCCCAGCAGGGACGGATCGAGGAACGCGGGCAGGCCGGGCTCGCCCAGTTCCCCGGTGGCCGGGTCGATGGGGCGCACCACCCGGGACTCCTTGTCCACGCCGGTGTACCACCAGTACGTGCGGCCGTCGTGGAACATGTGCCCCTCGGGGCCGACCCGGCGTTCGCCCACGGTCAGCGGCCGGTAACCGGTGAACCGGCGGGCGCGGGGCCCCAGGAACGTGTAGCCGGAGCGGGTCTTCTCGCCGTACCGCCACTTCCACGAGGTTTCCTGCTCCGTGTGGATCTCGGCCGGCGCGCCCGACCAGTACAGGCTCTGCTCCTGGTTGACGGCGTGGAAGACCTGGAACTCGCCCTGGGAGAAGAGCGCCCGGACGTCGTAGCTGAACTGGGCGGCGCCCTTCGGCACCACCAGCCGGTGCTCGGCGATCCTGCCGCCGGGGCCGATCGCGATGGCCTTGCGGCGGTCGTGCACGGACAGGATGGGCCAGCTCGCCCGGCACCAGTTGTCCTCGCCCTTCAGCTCGGCGGCGGCGATGTCCAGGGCGTCCCAGCCCAGTTCGTCGAGGATGCCCGCGCGGAGCGTCCTGGTCAGCGGCGCCACGAGGTCGACGGCGGCGAGCCGGTCCAGCAGGCCCGGCACTTCCGCCACCGCCCGCCGGGACAGCGTGCCGTAGAGCCAGTCGAACGCGTCGAGGGCGCTCTGCAGGGCGCCGGACGCGGCGCAGTCCAGCCGGTCGTCGACGATCCTGCGCAGGAAGGGCCGCAGCGGCTCGATCGTCCAGGCCCGCTGCCAGCGTTCGTCGGACCACCTGTCCTGGAGGAGGGAGCGGACCAGCGGGCCGTCGAACCGGCCGTCGGCGGTCAGCGCCGCCAGGTCGACGCGGCCGTGCTCCCACCAGTGCCCCAGCAGCAGCTTCGGATCCGGGTCCGGCACCGGGATCCCGGCCGCCAGGCAGCCGCCGATGACCGCGGCGTCGATGCGGTACTCCGCGGCGGTGCCGTCGCCGAGGCGCAGCGGGCCCTCGTCCGGGCCGAGCCGCGCGGCCAGGCGGGGCAGCAGGTCCAGCAGCTCCTCCGGTGCCCTGGGGGGACGTTCGTCGGATCCGCGGTAGCGGCGGAGCATGGCGGTCAGCCACCGGCCGGTGTCCTCACCGAGGTGGCCGAAGGCGTCCGCCTCGTCGAGGAAGGCGATCCACCAGGCGTCCATCTCCGAGTACGGGAGGCCGGCCAGTTGCCACACGAGCCGCCGCTGCACCGCCTCCGACGTGGCGACGGCGGCCAGCCACGCCTTGCGCTGCGAGGTCCAGAAGCCGTCCGAGGCGCGCCAGAGCGCGGGCGCCTCCACGAGGGCCTCCAGGACGGACCCGTGTTCCGCCGCCGCGTCGAGGCCGGCGGCCCTGGCGAGTTTGGTGAGCTGCTTGAGCATGTCGGGCCAGGGCGGCAGGCCGCCGAGGGTGCGGCGTACGGCGAGTTCGCGCAGCTCCCGGTAGGCGGCGACGGGGTCGCCCGGGCGCTTGCCGAGGTCCGCGACGTACGTCTTGATGTCCTTGACCGACAGCGCCCCGGCGAGGGCGAACTCCAGGAAGACCGCGCGCTGTCGGGCCGGGTCGACGGCCGGCAGGTGCCGGTCGGCCTGGCGGGCCCGGCCGAACATCATCGCGGCCTGCCGGTGCCGGCCGGCGGCGACGAACGCCCGGCCGACCTGCTCCCAGTAGGCCGGGAGGTGGGAGTCCGGCAGCGTGGTGGCGATCTCGCCGTACAGGTCGAGCGCGGGGCCCGGCTTGGGCCGGGCGAGCCGCTCTGCGCGGGCCATCCCGGGCGCCGCGGCGAGGGCCGCGCCGGCGTGGGCGGGGTCGTGGAGCACGGCCCACGCCGGGTAGCCGGGCTCGCGGCGGTATCCGGCCGACACCGGTGGGCCGGCGTCGGGTGCGGAGAAACCGGCGGCGGCCAGCACCCGGTCCTCGCCGGGCGCGGCGGCCTGACCGCTCAGCCGGACCACGGGGCGGGCGCCGAGGAGCGGGTGGGTGTAGCGGCGGGCGGTGACCGGCTCGCCGCCGGGGGTGCCGGCGGGCGCCAGGCCGGTGTCCAGCGCGATCGGGTCAGCGCTCATCGGTCGTCCTTCCCGCGTGGATCAGCTCTGCCATACGTACGCCTTCCGACCAGGCCACGGGGCCGACTTCGGCCAGCGGGACGGGCCGTTCCGAGGCGTCCACCCACAGCAGGCGGCCGGTGTTCGCGGGCAGGCCGGGGTCGTCCGCCCCCAGCCAGTAGCGGGCCTGGAGACCGACGCCGTCCTCGGCGATACGCACCGACGCGAACCCGCCGCGCATGACGAAGCCGTACCGGGCGGCGCGGGCGGTGGCGTGCCGCAGCTCCGCGAACTCGCCCCCGGCGTAGTCGTCGAGGCCGGTGGCGCCGGGCTCCGCGCCGTCCGGCCGGCGGTGGATCTCGCGGGCGAGCTGCGGGACGCCCTGGGCTTCCTCGCGCTCGTCGAGCAGTCGCCGCCACCGCTCCGCTTCGGACAGCAGCACCGGATGCGGCAGGGACACGGGGCCCACGGGCGGGGTGTGCGGCGTACCGTCCGCGGCCACTAAGCCGGTACGTCCGTCCTCGTCCACCTCCGTCAGCAGGCCCGTCCGCCCGCCGACGGCCACCACGAGGTGCGCCAGCGCGGACCGCCAGCCCGGGTCGGGCCACACGCGGGCCAGCAGGGCGGCGGGCACCGGTATGCCGGCCAGCAGCCAGGACTCCACGGTCGCCCCGCACTCCTCCTCGTGCCGCACCAACCGGTCGCGCAACTCGGACAGTTTGCCGCCCGTCGAGCTGCCGCGTACGGCTCTGGGTACCGACGGCAGCAGGCGGCCGTCGGACTTGCGGCATCTGAGGGTGGTTCCGTCCAGAGCCAGTTCGTGGTCGTGGGTGGCGGGATGCCACACGAGTGGAGTCGACATGCCCCGCATCGTGCCAGCCGCCTCTGACAACCGTCCGGGCGCGTGCCGATCGGCCCGCGGCGCGGGTGCGTACGCGCTCAGGCCCGGGCTTCCAGGAGCGCACCGCGGAACTCCGCCGCGGTGCCGAAGCCGATCGCCGGGTCCTCGGTGAGGGCGTGGTCGATCACCTTCGCCAGCCGCTCGGGCACCTCGGGGCTCCGGCGGCGGATCGGGACGGCGGGGCTGTCCAGGACCACCCGCCACCTGTCGGCGCCCGCCGGGAAGTCGCGCGGGGTGGAGCCGGTGAGCATGTAGTAGAGGCAGGCCGCCGCGGACCAGACGTCGACCTCGGGGCGGGCGCGCTTGAACTGGAGCACCTGCTGCCGGGAGACGAACGACGGGCTGCCCGCGCTGGTGCCCGTGTGCGTCAGCCCGCTCAGCCCGGCGGCGTCGAACGCCTTCGCCAGTCCGAAGTCGCCGACCTTCGCGACGCCGCCGTCGAGGAAGATGTTGCGCAGGCTCAGGTCCCGGTGGACGAGCCCGCGGACCGCGAGCGGGCGGCCCTCCCGGTCGTACGCGCGGACATCCGCCTGGTGCGCGTACGCCAGGCCGTCCAGCACCTGGAGGGTGATCCCGACCGCCTGGTAGTCCGGCAGCCGGCCGCCCCGCCGGTGGACGAGCCCGGCGACGTCGCCGCCGTCGCAGTAGTCCATGACGAAGAAGTAGATCCCGTTCCAGCAGCCGTGGTCCTGCAGCCGTACGAGATGGGGGTGGCGCAGCATCCCGACCGTCGACATCTCGCGCAGGAACCGCGCCCTGGCCGTCTCGCTGCCCGCGGCCCGCGGCAGCATCACCTTGAGCGCGCACAGCTCGTCGGTCTGGTGGTCCCTGGCGAGGTACACGGCGCCCATACCGCCCCGGCCGAGTTGCCGCTGGACGGTGTAGCCGCCGAACAGGTGCAGCCTCCTGGTGCCGTCGTCTGCGACCTGGAGAAGCTGCTCCATGACCCGCTCCGGGTCGCCCTGGCACGCGCCGCACAGCTCGTCCACGGCGGGCTGGGCGGTGCGCTCGGCCGCGAGCCGGCTGCCGCAGGCCGCGCAGTTCCCGTCCCCGCCCGGCCGCGGCTGCGGTTCCGGCGCAGACCGCGACGCCGGACCGGGCTCCGGCTCCGGTCCCGGTCCCGGTCCCGACGTGGTTTCGTGCACCGATGTCGGCCGTGTCGTACGGCACATCACGCAGCGGTCGCCGTCCTGCTCCGCGCCGATCTCCTTGCCGCAGGTGGCGCAGCGGGCGGGGACGCGGATGCCGACGCGCAGCCGGATGTCGCCGAGCCCGATCTCGTCCTCGTCCTTCAGCGCCCGCTCGGAGGACAGCAGCCGGTCCGCACCGGGCGGCGGGCGGCCGGCGTCCCGCTGGCCGATCTTCTCGCCGTTCACATAGGTGCCGTTGGCGCTGCCGAGGTCCCGCACCCGTACATCGGGCGGGTTGATGTCCAGCAGGCAGTGGTGCCGGGAGATCCCCGAGTACTCGTCGTCCTCGGGAAGCTGGAGCGTGCAGCCGTCCGCCCGGCCGACGATGCACGTCGTACGCTCGTGGAACTCGTACGTCTTGCCCTGGAGCGGTCCCTGGAGCACCGTGAAGGCCACCCGGGCGGAACCGCCGCCCCGGTCCTCACCGGCCGGCGGCCGGTCCGGCAGCAGCGCGCCGGGCAGGTCGGCGACCCCCATCTCGGCGGCGAGCGCCGCCCACGGCGGGGACGGGGTCTCCAGGACGGCCGCCAGGAGGTGGGGCAGACGCACCGCATCGTCGCGCTGCTCCTCCGCCAGTTCCTCCGCCCGGTAGAACAGTTCGCGGGCGGCGGCACCGCTGTCCGGCATGCCGTCGCCCCGGGGGCTCAGGTCCGGCCGCGCCACCAGGGCGCGGAGCCGGCGCCGGAAGGCCGCGGTGTCCAGCCCGGCCCGCTCGAAGGTGGCCCTGAGTCCCGCCAGTTCCGCGGCCAGGTCCGCGGCGGGATCGGGCTCGGCGTCGGCCACCGGCATCTCGCACGCCTTGCAGATCCCCAGCAGGAAGTGCACCGGCTCCGCCTCGTCCGCACCGCCCAGGGCGGCTTCGCTCAGGGCGAGCATCAGGGCCAGGCCGACGCCGCCGCTGTAGGGCGCAGTGGTCACCGGGCACTCCCGTCGTCGTACGCCAGCGCCCTGAGGCCGCCGGCCACACCCAGCTCGGCGGCCAGCTCACGCCAGGGCGGGGCGGGCAACTCCAGCAGGGCCCGCAGGAGTTCGGTCAGGCCCACCACCGCGTCCGCGCCCGGGGCCCGCGCCCCCAGCTCCTCTGCCCGGCGGAAGACCTCGCGCGCGGCCGGGGTCCGGTGCATGACGCCGTCGCCGGAGCCGGTGCGGCGCGCCGCAGGGCGGGCGAGGCTCGTACGCAGCCGGCGGCGGAAGCGGGTGACCTCCAGCCCGGCCCGGCGGAATCGGCCGCGCAGCTCGTCGAGTTCGGCGAGCAGCGGCGGCAGTGTACGGATCAGGGCGGCGGCGGGTCCCGGCAGCTCCCCGTCACCCAGCTTGCACACGCCGAGCAGCAGGTGCGCCGGCTCGATCCCGGGCGCGTGTCCCCACGCGGCCTCGGCGGCGGCGAGCTGCCAGGCGAGCATGACCCCGGGCGAATGCAGGGGGGCGGGTCCCGCCGCCGCCGTGCGGCGTTCGCCGGCCGGGCCGCCCGGGCGCGCGGAGTCCCGCGGGCGCCTGCGCCCGCCGTCCCCATGGCCGGGGCGGGCGTCGGGCCTCTCGCCCGGTCGGCGCGCGGCATCCTTCGGGCGCTCCCCGAGGCCGCCCGGCGCGCCCGCGAGGCCGCCCAGCGCGTCCGCGAGGTAGCCGGGACCCGGCAGGGGGCCCTTCTGGATCTGGGCCGCGCACTCCAGCGCCTCCTGATACCGGCCCAGGGTGGTGAGTACCCTCGCCTTGGCGGTGAGCGCCTGGTGGTAGCCCGGGTACCGTTCGAGGGCCTCGTCCAGGCAGGCCAGCGCCTCCTCCCTGCGGCCGAGCGAGCTCAGCGTCAGCGCCTTGTTGAGCAGCGCCCAGCCGTCGCCCGGGGCCACGGTCAGCGCCTTGTCGAACCACGTCAGCGCCTCCTCGTGCCGGTCGAGTTCGTCCAGCACCACACCTCGGCGGATGTACAGGTCCCGGTCGCCGGGCCGGGGCTTCGCCGGCTCCGGCGCCACCCGGCGCGTGACGATCTCGTACACGGCCTGCAGCTCGCCCCGCACGCTGCGGAAGCTGCGCGGCCGGCGCTGCGGTTCCGGCTCCACGCAGGCGAGCACCAGCTCCCGCAGCCCCGCCGGGAGGTCGTCCGTGTCCGACCGCGCCCTGATGTGCTCGGCCGCGACGCTGCCGCTGACGGGCAGGTCGCCGGTGACCATCTGGTAGAGCAGCACGCCGAACCCGTAGACGTCGGTGCGCACGTCCACCCGCGCGCCGTACCTGGACTGCTCGGGCGCCCGGTAGTTGCGGGTGCCGCCCGGCACCATGTAGATGGCCCGCACCGCCGGCTTCAGCTCCGGCAGCCGGCCGCCCATCGCCTGCGCGGGGCCGAACACCTGGGCCAGCCCGAAGTCCGTGACCTTCAGCGTGTCGTCGGCGGTGACGAGGCAGTTGGCGGCCTTCACGTCCCCGTGCACGATGCCGAGGGTGCGGCCCGCGTACTCCATGGCGTCGCAGAACTGCAGACCGAAGCGGAGCGCCCGCGCCAGGTCGAGCGGTCCCGCGGCGAGAGCGGCGCCCAGGTCGCCGCCCGAGACGTACTCCAGCAGCAGGCAGTGGTGGCGCTCGACCCGTTCGACCCACAGCGCGGTGACGATGTGGGGGTGCCGGTCCAGCATCATCCAGGTCTTCGCCTCGTTGGCGAAGCGCTCCCGGTCCTCCTCGCTCCACGGCCGCGGGATGTTGAAGGTCTTGAGTACGTAACGCCGGTACCCGACGCGGTCGAAGAAGCTGCTGCGCCCGGCCGGCTCCACGATCGACACCGCACCGTGCGCGCCCATCCTGCGCTCCAGCACGCGGTAGGTGTTGTCCGCGCTGCGCACGACCTGCCCCAGCTCGAAGGCGTGCCGTAACGCCGGTCTGGCGGGCAGGCCGGCGAGCGCGGCCGTGGCCAGCGGCGAGGTCGGGTCGAGCCGGCCGGCGTACTCGTAGATGCGGCGGGCGACCTCGGGCCTGCCGGTCTGCTGGAAGCACTCGCCCAGCGCGAGGTGCGCGGCCACCAGCTCCGGGCGCAGGCGCACGGCCTCACCGAGGACCTCGATCGCCTCCTGGACGTTTCCCGCCGCCAGGGCGCCGGTGCCTCGGTCGTGGAGACGCTCGTAGCCGTCCCCGGAAGAAGGCGCGTCGCGCACGCGTGTTCACCTGCCTCACACGGTTCATCGGCGGCGCCGCTGCCGCGCCTGGCGGGGCTGCCTCCGGGTTCTGGCGGACTGCTCAAGCGCCGAGCGGACATCTTCGCGGTCCGGGGCCAGTTCGAGCGCACGCCGCAGCAGCCCCGTGGCCTCGGTGCGTTGCCCGCCCCGCTGACGGTAGCGAATCTTCGCGAGCAGGACGATGGCGTCCACGTCGTTCGGGCGGAGCGCGCGGGTGACCGCCAGGTGCTCGGCGGCACTCTGCCACTGCTGCGCACGGGCCAGCGCGACCGCCCGGTTGAAGTACTCGTCGGCGAGGGCGGCGACCTGCGCCAGCGGACGCAGGTCGCCGCGGCACGCCGGGCACTCGGGCGCCGGCGCGGCCAGCGCCCGGCCGCACAGGGGGCAGTCGATCACGGCCACCGGCTACCTCCCGCCGGCCTGGGGCAGCCGGGGCCAGATCACTCCGGGTTCGCCGACCTTGATCTCTTCCATCCAGCGCTCGATCCGGGCGGCCAGCGGCTGCAGTTGGCTGCGGTAGATCCCCGCGAAGCGGCCGGCTGCCTGCGGGTCCTCCGTACCGACGCTGCCCACCGCCGCGACGACCCCGGCCACCTCGGCGCGGAACTCCTCGGTCCGGCCCCGGTAACGCCCCTCGGTGAGCTGGTCGATGTCCTGGAGCGCGCGGTCCAGCTCCTCCAGCTCCCGGTAGAGCATGAGCTGGATGTTCGCCGGGCTCGGGGGCGGCTGGTCGGCCTGGAACCTCGCGCGTACCGCCGCGCACCGGTCCTCGACCGCCTGGTTGATGCTGTGCCAGTCCATGCTGTTGCCCGACTGGTACGCCGCGAGTCCGGCGGCGCGCAGCCCGGGGATGCTCTCCCGGTGCTGCTGCGCCTCCCTGGCATCGACACGCGCCAGGTCGTCGCAGAGCGCGGCCAGCTCGACCAGCTTGTTCTCGAACTCCGGCATCGGCGGGTGCATCGGGTCCGCGCCCGGGAGCCGGATGTTGCCGAGCAGGGTCTCGGCCTCGCGCAGCTTGTGGTGGCTCTTGGCCCGGTCCTGGCGCTGGTTGAGCAGCGCCGTGCACTCCTGGAGGAGCGCGTCCAGCCGTGGCCCGTACCGCATGGCGTCCTCCGGTCTGGCGACCGCCCGCCGCTCCTGCCAGCCGGACCTGACCTCCAGGAACTGCTGCTGGAGTTCGTCCCAGGAGGGCACGTGCTCCCGCGGTACGGAGATCACCGCGCGGCCCTGCGCGCCCACCGAGGGGATCCGTACCTCCGCCTCGATCGACCAGTCGGGCCGGAACTCCAGCTCCAGTTCCAGCGGGGTGCCTGCGGGCAGCGTGCTGGGCAGGCCGTCGACGTCCACCTGCCCGATGGGGATGAGCCCTTCGTGCAGCCGGACGCGCAGCAGCACCCCCTGGCCCGCGGTCTCCAGCAGGAAGTCGGTGTGGTGGGGCAGCTTGGTCCCCGCCTCGGCGATCCGGTACGGGCCCTCCGCCAGCTCCACGAAGAAGTCGTGCGCCAGCACGTCGCCCTCGTCGGTGGGCGGCGGCTCGTGGCCGGGCGAGACGGTGATCTGCCGGCTCTCGATCTCCTTCCCGCCCGCGACGACCGTGACCGTCAGCTCGTTGTCCCCGTCGTGCAGCGCGACGTCGTCGAAGACGAACCTGCCCTCGGCGTCGGTCTCCTGCCGGTGGTTCTGGACGCCGTCTCCGGAGCGCAGCAGGACGTGCAGGTCCCCCGCCGCGGGGATGCGCTCGCCCGGGTGGACCCGGCCGGTGATGTCGGTCGCGGGCAGGGTGGCCGTCACCTGGTCGATTTCGAGGACTCCCTGCCGGATGCCGGCGGCGCCGGCCTTGATGCCCGCGCCGACCGCGACGCACAGGTCGGGGTCGATCAGCCGCGGCTCGCGGCCGAACCTCTCCCGCAGCAGCCGGCTGATCACCGGCACCCGCGACGAGCCGCCGACCAGGACGATCTCGTCAAGGTCCGCGGGGCCGAGGCCCGCCCGCTGCAGCGCGGCGTCGCAGTGGTCGAAGGTGCGCTGCACGTCCTGCCGGATCAGGTCCTCGAACTCGGCACGGGAGAAGGGCAGCTTGATGGTCATGGGGATGCCGGCGCGGTCCGCCTCCCCCTCCACGTAGATCTCGGTCTGCGTCTCCCGGGAGAGGAAGTGCTTCTCTGACTCGACCCGGACCAGCAGCCGGGCGAGCAGCCTGGCCTCCTCCGGTTCCTCCGGGTCGAGCCGGAGGTCGTACGCGGGCCGCTGCTCGGCCATCCAGCGCACGACGGCCTTGTCGAACTCGTACCCGCCCAGGTAGCGGTCGCCCTCGAAGGCGAGGTGCTCGAAACCGGCCTCCGGGCTCCAGGTCACGACGGACACGTCGAACGTCCCGCCGCCCAGGTCGTACACGAGGAAGGTCCGCGGCCCGTCCGGCTGCTGCCCGTGGGTGGACATCAGGGCGGCCGCGAACGGCTCGATGAGGGTCTCCACCTTCGCCAGGCCGGCGTCGAGGCCGGCCTGCACCGTCTCGTTCTTCGCCCGCATCTCGAAGTACGCGGGCACGGTGACGACCGCCTGGTCCACCGGGACCTGAAGGACCTCCTCCGCGAGGTCCTTGAGCCGGCGCAGCACGTGCGTGGACGCCTGCTGCGGCGTCAGGGAGGCGTGGCCCGCGGTCACCCGCTGGTCGGTGCCCATCGTGCGCTTGAAGAACATCGCGGGCGGCGGCTGCCCGTCGTACTTGACCTTGCTCTTGGCCAGGCTGCCGACGACCGGCGTGCCGTCCTCCTCCAGCCACACCACCGACGGGATGAGGGGCGCCTGGTACGCGTCGGTGACGATCAGCGCGCCGCCGACCGGCTTCAGCCGCCCGGTCCTGATCAGCTCCTGCTTGCCCGGGATGTCCGCGTCGGCGGGCACGGCGACGAGGCTGTTCGTGGTGCCGAGGTCGATCCCGATGGTGAGGCTCACTCCTGCTCCCCCTCCCTCTCCTGCTCTTCCTGTTCTGTCCGCTCGCCCTGCAAGTCCTGCCGCTCGTCCTGCCGTTCGGGGACGGCCAGGTACACGCGCGCCCGCTGGGCCAGCTTTCCGTCGGCCATCAGCAGTCCCGGCTGCAGCGTCTCGGCCACCACCGCCCGCTCCAGGCCCGCCTGCTGCTCGGAACCCACCACGTCGGCCCACATCTCGACGTCCTCGTAGGGCTCGCCCGCCGGGTCGAGGAAACGCGCGCCCGATCCCTCCAGGGCCTTCGCCAGCTTGGCCGTGAGGGACGGCAGCGCGTCGGCCGCATTCGCCGGGGTGACGCCGTGCAGCCCGTGCAGCGCGTTGGCGACGTCCCGCGCGAAGTGCTCGAACACGTTCTTGTGCTCGCCGACCTGCCGGTGGGTGTCCGCCACGGCCGCGTCGGCGGCCTGTGCCCGCTCCCGCAGCAGCCGCCACACGACGCCCTGCGGGGGCTCGGGCCGGGCGGCGAGGAGGCGCTCCTGCTCGTCGATGCGCATGGGGTCAGCGGGCTGCGTCATCGGCCCGCTCCCGCTCCGCCGGCCGCTCGGGCCGGTGCGTGCACAGCTCGGCGAGGAGGCGCGCCGCCGGGTCCTTGATGCGCTCCTCCGCGGCGTTCACCTCGGCGACCCGCAGGGTGCGGCCGAAGAGGGGGTAGCGGTCGGCGCGGCGCTCGATGCGCTGCCGCCGCTTCCTGATGTGGTTGCGGATCTCCGCCCGCCCGCTCACCTCCGGGCTGAGCGCGAGTACCTGGAACGGGGTGGCGCGATAGGGGTTGTACCCGTCGCGCCATGCCCACGGATTGTCGGTCATGCCTCATCTCCCCTGGTCGGCTGGGGTCCCCGGATCGAGAGCAGGTTCTCGAGCGAGCGGACGAAACTCTCCAGCTCCGGATCGGCCGTGTACTCCGCCGCCTCGCCGAGGAGCCGACGGGCTCCGGCCAGCTCCCGGTCGCCGATGCCGGAGGCGGTGAGCAGGAACTGCGCCGACAGCGCGCTCAGCCACGCCCGGTACCGCGGCAGCACGGTGTTCCACAGCTCCCCGACCTCCGCGTAGCGGGGGTCGTCGGCCATCTCCGGGTACAGCTCCAGCGCCGTCTCCAGGTGCCGGCTCGCCCGCCCGGCGGCGCGCCCGGCCTCTTCCACCTCGGCCCGCGACCCCAGCGAGTCCGGCGACGGCGGGGCCGTACCGAGTGCTCCGAACGACCGGAGCGCCAGCAGGAATTCGTGCCGCGCCAGCTCCTTCGCCAGCTCTCCCGAGGGCGGGCCGGCGGAGGCGAGTCCGGGCCGGACGAGCCGGTCCACGCGGCCGAGCAATTCGTCCATCCGCCGCGTCGCGTACGACTCCTCCCGCAGCCGCTCCATCCAGCTCCTGCCGGTGAAGAGCACGGCGCGCAGGAGGTCGTGGCCTTCCGGGTCCAGGAGCAGCCAGGTCTCCAGGGTGTCGAGCATCTCCGCGAACCTGCCCTCGGCGACGGCCCGGGGGACGCCGCCGAGCACGTCGCGCACCAGGTCCGCGCGGGCCTCCGCCACGATCGCGGCGGGGAACCCGGAGCCGGTCACGAGCCGCACGTGCCCGCGTGCGCGGCGCGGGTCGGTGAGCCGGAACCGGGCGGCGAGGGTCAGATGGGGCTCCAGCAGGTTGCGCGGCAGCCGGGCACGTGCCTCCTCCACGACCTCGCCGGGCACCGGGACTCCCATGGCACCGGTGAGCCGCTCGTGCGCCCGTCGCCAGAAGTCCGGGTCCGCGTGCAGCGAGGCCCAGTGTCGCAGGGCCTCCTCGAAATGGCCGAAAGCGGCGTCGTCGCCGGCCGCCTCCAGGTCGTACGCGCGGGCGTGGTGCGCGATGGCGAGGTGGTGGACGACCTCGGCGTCCGCCCCGGCCGCCGGCGCCTCCTCCCAGAGCCGGACGGCCGCGCTCGTCCAGGGCTGCAGCTCCCCGTCCTGCCACAGCGCCTCGTACGCCGACGCGGACGTGGGCGCCGCGGCGGTGACCAGCCCGGACAACTCCTCCTGCAACCGCTCCAGTTCGCCGGCCAGCCGCTCCAGCTCGGGCCCCGCCGTCATCCGCCGGCCCCCTCCCCGCTCCGGCGGGCGAAGCCGCGTCCCAGCTCGGTGCCGGCGAAGGCCGCCGCCATCGCCCGGAAGGTCTCCGGGCACCGGCGCCTGCCCAGACCCTCCATCGCCAGCGCGCGGGCCCCGCCGCCGTCGTCACGGCGCAGCGCCGCCTCGGTCGCGAGGGCGTAGACCTCGGGGACCATCGCGGTATCCGGCAGCGCCCGGTTGAGGTCGAGCGCCTCCCGGCGCAGTTCGTCCGCGAGGTCGAGGTCGCCGCGCCGCAGCGCCCCGCGGAGGTGTTCCGTCAGCGTCTCCAGCCGCTGCCTCGGCGTCGGGGTACGGGGCGGGGGCGCCCCGGCCGGAGCGTCCAGCGCGCGCAGGAGGGCGCCGGCGTCCGGGTACCGGTCGGTGGCCAGCGGGCTGAGCGCACGCATGACGACCGCCTCGAAGGGGTGGTCCCGCACCTCCGGGTTGCGGGTGCCCGGCGGCTCCGCGTCGCGCAGCTTCAGCCGTACGAGGGTGTCGGTGTCGGGGGCGGTGACCTCGTCCGGTGCGGCGGCGCGGAGCTGGTCCTGGTGCGGGAGGCGGCCGGTGAGCATCTGGTAGCAGATGAGGCCGAGCGCGTAGACGTCGGCCTCGGGGCCCGCCTCCTGCAACTGCAGCACCTCGGCCGGTACGTACCACACCGTTCCGGTGGCGGCGGGCGCGCGGCGCAGCAGCGAGCTGACGCGGCGGGCGAGCCCGAAGTCGCCGATCTTCAGCGATCCCGACGCCGAGACGAGGATGTTGCCCGGTTTCAGGTCCAGGTGGACGACGCCCCGCCCGTGCAGGAAGGCGAGCCCCTGGCAGAGCTGGCGGGCGTAGTCGCGCACGGTCTCGACCGGGAGCTGGCCGCCGCGCAGCCGCCAGGCCAGGTCGCCCCTGGCCAGCTCCGTCACCATGTACGGCCGTCCGGTGGCGCCGCCCTCGACGCCGGCGTCGTGGCAGGTGAGGAAGCGGTCGCGGACCACCGGATCCGGGCACTTCTCCACCACCTCGATCAACTGCAGTGCCTCGCCGAGCAGTTCGGGCACCGGTACCGCCCGCTCGGCGTGGAAGAGCTTGACGCCCACCTGCCGGAGCGTGTGCCCGAGCACGCGGAGTTCGGCCCGGTGGACCGTGCCGAACATGCCCCGGCCGAGCTTCTCGTGCAGCAGGTAGCGACCGTCGAGCAGCTCAGCCACCGGCGTTCACCACCGACAGCCGCTCGCCGTCCACCACGATCCGCGCCCGTTCGACGGACTCGCCGCGGGCGTCGGCCTCGTCCAGCAGCCGCAGCAGCGGGGGGAAGACGCCGTCGATGTAGCGGTTCACGCCGCGGGCGGCCTCCTGGCCGCGCCGGGTGACCGCCAGTTCCGCGATCCGCGCCGGCACGTCCTGCTGCCAGTACAGCTCGACGCCGAGCTGGGTCCCCACCTGGGCGGCCTGGCGGCGCAGCCCGCCGAGCGCGATGGCTTCGAGCTGGTCCTGCCGGAACGCCTCGAAGAGGATCACCTCGTCGATCCGGTTGAGGAACTCGGGCCGGAAGAACCCCTCCATGATCCGCCGCATGTGGGCGGCGTCGTCAGGGCCTTCGCCCGCGCCGTACGGCTCCGGGCCGCCCGCCGGGCCGGTGCTGCCGAGGTTCGAGGTGAGCACGATGACCGAGTCCCGGGCGTCGCGCACGGGTCCCGCCGGGTCGCTGATCTGCCCCTCGTCCAGCAGCCGCAGGAGCGCGTCGAGCACCCTGCCGTCCGCCTTCTCGACCTCGTCGAAGAGCAGCACCCGGCGGGGGTTGTCGCGGAGTCCGTTGGTGAGCTTGCCCTCGCCGAAGCCGACGTAGCCGGGCGCGGCGCCGATGAAGTTGTTCATCGACTCCTTGGTGTTGAACTGGCCCATCTCGAAGAAGAGCACGTCGTCCTCCGACCCGTACACGACCTTGGCGAGCACGCGGGCGGCCAGGGTCTTGCCGGTGCCGCTCCGGCCGCAGAACAGGAACCTGGCCAGGGGCCGGTCCTGGAGCCGCAGGCCGCGTCTGAGCGACCGGGTGATCATTTCGAGGGACGGGGTGAGGCGCTCGATGACCGACTCCCGCCCGACGAGGCGCTCGTGCATCCAGGCGAGCGATTCGTGCAGGGGCGGCATGTCCGCCCGGGAGTCCGCATCCGGCTCCTGCGGCACGTGCTCCTGGTAGAGGGTGTCGGCGAAGCGGCGCAGCCGGGTGATGTCGATACGGGTGCCGCGCAGGAACCCCGCGGCCAGCCCGACGGGGGTGTCGAGCAGCGCGGCGAGCAGGTCGCGTTCGGCGATCAGTTCGCCGCGGCGCTGCGCGGTGACCGCGGCGGCCTTCTCCAGCGTGCGCGCGAGCGGTTCGTGGACGCCCTCGCGGGACAGCGCCACCCGGGCGCCGGACGGGCCGGGCGCGCCGGAGGGAGGGGCGCCGTTGCCGGTGAGGGACACGAGCTGCGTGCGCAGCGCGCGTACGTCGTGGCCCAGGAAGCCGCACCCCTGCTCGACCAGGCCGTTGGGCACGGCGGCCATGGCCCGCAGCAGGAGCGTGGTGGGCAGCGGGGCGGCCTCCGCCCCGCCGCCCCGCGCGGCCAGTCCGGCCAGTTCGGTCAGCACCCGCCGAGTTCCCGGGCTGAAGCGGTCGGGCAGCAGCCGGCCGTCGTCGCCGAACACCTCGCGCGGCGCGGCCGGTTCCGCACACAGCTCGCCGATCGCACGGTCGAGGTCCACCCGGCCGTACTCGACGAGCAGTTCGGCGGCGGCGGGCTCCAGGCGGGCGAGGGCGGCGGCCAGCAGGTGCCGCTCGCCGGCCCCGGCCGGCAGCGCGGCGAGGAGTTCCCGGGTCGCCGGGGCGGCGGTCCCCGCGGTCAGCGCCGTCGGCGGCAGGCCGGTGCGGGGCGGGCTCTTCGCGCGCAGCGCCTCGACGAACGCCTCCACGGGGATCCCGCTCCGGTCGAAGAGCCGCGCGGCTTCGCTTCCCGGCAACCGGGCGAGCGTGATCACCAGGTGGGACGGCTCGACCCGGGCGGCACCGGTCTCGACGGCCGCGGCGACGGCACCGGCGAGGCCGTCGGCCGCCGCCAGCAGCGCCGGATCCAGCCGGTCGATCCCCAGGTTCTCCAACGCCACGCCTTCCCAGAGCACTTACCCGAGTGAAGCGCCTCGCCCGTACGGCCCGATCAGCCCCCCCGACAGTGTTATATCTAGCTACACCTAGTTATACCTACGCCATCTCGGGACCCTTCCCGAAGCGGACCCGGTAGTCCGGTCGGAGCACCAAACGAGTCAGGGCGGGTGGGATGCGCGAAACCATCGATATCGGGATCGAGTTAGGCGACACCGGCAGCGCCATCGCCGTGGCCGAGGACGGCGGTGCCCGCGTCCTGAGGAACAGCGAGGGCCGGGACCGGACGCCGTCCGCGGTGTCCATGCCGCGTCCGGGAAGCGTCCTCGTCGGCAGCGTGGCCCGCCAGCGGTTGAAGGCGGCGCCGGAGGACGCGTACACCGGGTTCGTGCTCAAGCTGGGCACGGCGGGCGACGCGTACCGCTTCCACCGGGCAGACGTCACCCGCACCGCCGAGCAACTGGCCGCCGAAGTGCTCAAGTCGCTGTGCCGGGACGCCGCCCACGAACGGGGAGAGCCGCCGGCCGCGGCCGTGATCAGCGTCCCCGCGTCGTTCACGCCGGAGCAGCACGACGCCACCCGCAGGGCGGCGGCGCTGGCCGGGCTCGGTGAGACCTGCCCCCTGCTCCCCGAGCCGGTCGCGGTCGCACTCGCCTACGGTGCGGACGGCACCGCCCCGCGCAGCGGCCACCGGATCGTGTTCAGCCTGGGCGGCAGCGGCTTCACCGCCGCCCTGGTCGCGGAGGCGGGCGGGGAGCCCCGGCTGCTGGGGCACGTGGCCGCCCCGCACCTGGGCGGCAGGAACATCGACCATGCCATCGTCGACGAACTGCTCATGCCCGCCGTCGTACGCGATCTCGCGCTGCCGGACTCCGCCCTCGCGAAGGGGCGGTCGCGGCGGAACCTCGCCGTGCTCACCTGGGCCGCGGAGGAAGCCAGGATCGAGTTGTCGCGAGCCGGGGAGACGGAGCTCTTCGTCGACCTCAAGGTCGACGGCCGCGAGGAGATGTTCTCGTACACCCTGACCCGCGGCGCCCTGGACGACCTCGCCCTCCCCTTCTACGCCCAGGCCGTCAAGCTCTGCCGGCACCTGCTGGCCGAGCACTCGCTGCGCCCCGAGGACATCGACCGGCTGCTGCTCGCCGGCGGCGCCACCCTCGCCCCCGGGGTGCGCGAGGTGCTGGCCGATCCGCGCGAGGGCCTCGGCATCCGGGTCGACCACAGCCAGGACCCCACCACCGTGGTCGTCCGCGGCGCCGCCCTCCGCGCCGGCACCGTACCCCTGCCCGCGGCTTCGCCGGCTCCCGCCCGGGACGAGATCGCGGGCCTGCTGCGCGAGACCCGGGCCGCGCTCGGCCGCTGCACGAGCCTGCTCGACCAGGCCGGGACCGGCGCGCCCGGCCGGCTCCGCACCGCGGTGGCCCTGTTGCGGGAGACCGTCGGCCGGCTCGACGACGGCCTCCGCCGCGGCGGCGCGGCCGGATGGCACACCTCTCCCCGCTCCCGCACCCGTGCCCTCGCCCTGCTGCGCCGGCTCCGGGACCGGCTGGGGGAGCTCCACGGCGCGCTGACCGGGGACGCCGGTGGGAAGAGCCGGAGACCGGCGCCCCTTGGGACCGGTCCCGGACCGGCCCTGCCATAGTCATGCCCCGACCGACCGACGGGCCCCTTCAGCCGACACGAGTGGGTGAGGATCGTGCAGCAGCGCCTATCGCGGGATCGCGTGGCCGACTGGTGGCGGCAGTGGAAGCATCCGCGGGAGTTCCGCGTCGCCCCGGAACGGCTGGACGCGGACCAGCGTGAGCAGGTCGCCTCCCACCTGACGTCGCTCGACGCCGCGCTCGCCGATCTCGCCGCCGCCAGAACCGCCGCCCGCGAGGCCGCCGCCGCACCGGACCCCGCGGCGGAGTTCGACACCGGCCGGCTCGCGGAGGCGGCCACCGGGGTGTGGAAGGCGCAGCGCAAGCTGGACCAGCAGGACGCCGTGCCGCAGAAGACCTCCAGGCAGATCAGCAAGAGCGTGCGGACGGCGCGCGAGGCGCTGCAGGACGGCATCGAGCTCAAGATCAAGGACCACGACGGGGAGGACTACGATCCCGGTCTTCCGCTGAAGGTCCTCTCCTTCGAGGACGACCCGTCGCTCACCCGCGAGGTCGTCCTCGAAACCTTCAAGCCCACGATCCACTTCCGCGGCGACCGCATCCAGATGGGCGAGGTCGTCGTGGGCAGGCCGCCTCGTCACTGACTGACTCGCATGCGCCGCCGGCCGCCGGACCGGCAGGGAGACCAGATGCGTGAAACCATCGACTTCGGAATCGACCTCGGGACCACGAACAGTGAGATCGCGGTCTTCGCGAACGGCAGATCCCGGATCATCAAGAACAACGAGAACTGGGACTACACGCCGTCCGCGGTCTGGATGCCCAAGCCGGGGATGATCCACGTCGGCCGGCGGGCCCGCGAGCGGGTGGAGGCCGATCCGGACGACGCGTGCGCCGAGTTCAAGCTCCAGATGGGCCTTGAGGACGCCGCGTTCGCCTTCCGCCGGGCGGGCGTCTCCCTGACGCCCGAGCAGCTCTCCGCCGAGGTGCTGAAGTCGCTGCGCCGGGACGCCGCCCACGACGTGGGCGAGCCGCCGACCGCGGCCGTGATCACCGTTCCCGCGTCGTTCGCGCTGAACCAGTCCAACGCCACCGGCAAGGCGGCGGCGCTGGCCGGGCTCGGCGAGGAGTGCCCGCTCATCCACGAGCCGAACGCCGCCGCGCTCGCCTACGGCGTGGACAACGCCGCGGAGTCCGCGTACTGGATGGTCTTCGACCTGGGCGGAGGCACCTTCGACGCGGCGGTGATGAGCAAGCGGGACGGGGAGCTGCAACTGCTGCAGCATGCCGGCGACCCGCACCTGGGCGGCAAGAACATCGACTGGGCCATCGTCGAGGAGTTGCTCGCGCCCGCCGTCGTACGCGAGTTCGGGCTGCGGGACTTCGCCCGCGGCAACGAGCAGTGGCGGACGAACTTCGCCAAGCTGAAGGCGGCCGCGGAGGCGGCCAAGATCGAGCTGTCCCGGGCCGGGGAGACCGAGCTGTTCGTCGACCTCAGGACCGACGGCGGCGAGGAGACGTTCTCGTACACCCTGACCCGCGGCGCCCTGGACGACCTCGCCCTCCCCTTCTACGCCCAGGCCGTCAAGCTCTGCCGGGAGGCGCTGGCCCAGGGCTCGCTGCGGCCCGACCACATCGACCAACTGCTCCTCGTCGGCGGCGCCACGCTCTCCCCCGGACTGCGCGAGCTGCTGGCCGACCCGCGCGAGGGCCTCGGCATCAGCATCGACCACAGCCAGGACCCCACCACCGTGGTCGCCCGCGGCGCGGCGATCTTCGCGGGCAGCGTACGCCTCCCGGCACCGCCGCAGCGCCCCACCGCCGGCACGTTCACCGCCGAGCTGATCTACGAACCGCAGTCGCTGGACACCACCGGGATCCCCGTCGCCGGCAAGCTGCACAGCGCCGACCCGGTGGACTGGACCCGGTACAGCGTCTCCCTGCACAGCCCGGGAGGGAACTTCCAGAGCCCGCAGGTCACCCTGGACGCGAACGGCGGCTTCTACACCACCGTCGCCATCGGGGCGGAGACCACGACCCGCTTCACCGTGGAGCTGACCGACGCCGCCGGAGTCCGCCAGAAGCTCACGCCGGACACGCTGTCGCTGACCCACACCCGCACCCTGCCGGCGGGTCCCGTCCTCACGCACTCGCTCGGCATCGGCAAGTACGACGGCACCTACGGCCCGATCGTGCGGAAGGGGGCGACCCTGCCGGTCCACGGCAGCAGCAAGTACCGCACGACCATCGCCCTGACCCGTACGGATCCCGACGCGGTCATCCGCATCCCCCTCCTGGAGGGCGAGGAGCCCGACGCCAAGAACAACAAGGAGGTCGGCGAGGTCTCGTTCCGCCGCGGCGACCTGCGGTACGACCTCCCGGAGGGCAGCGAGGTCGAGGTGACCTACGAGGTCAAAACCATCGGACAGGCCAAGGCCATCGTCGAGACGATGGACACGGAGTTCGAGGCCGACGTGCGGCTCCAGGGCGCCCAGCCGGAGCACGGGGAACTGGTGGCCGGCCTGCACCGGCTGGAGCAGCGGGTAGCCGAACTCGGGGTACGGGCCCGGGAGTCCGGGTCCTCGGGCGCCGACGCCGTCCTCCGGGAGATCGCCGACGACATGGGGCGGCTCCGCAAGCAGGTCGACAACGCGCGCACCGACCCGGGCACGGCGCTGGAGTGCGAGCAGCGCCTGCGGAAACTGCACGCGCAGCTCGACGATGTCGAGCGGGAGGCCATCGAGGTCCCGCGGCTGATGCTGGAGCTGGGAGACGCGCTCAAGGAGTGCGAAGGACTGCTCCGGCGCGGCGGCGGCGCGGCCGAGCGGCAGGAGCTGGAGCGGCTGCGCGGCCTGGTGAACCGGGCCATGCAGGACGGCAGCCACCGCGTCGCCGAGCTGGAGCGGCTGCTGAAGCGGGCGCGGGAGCTGTACCTGGAGATCCTCAACAGCACCGGCCAGTTGGATTACAGGTTCTTCGAGGAGCTGTCGAACAGCCGCGGCATGATGACGCCGCGTGCCGAGGCGGATGCCGCGCTCGCCGAGGGAGCGCGCGCCTATGCCGCGAAGGACCGGTTCGCGCTGGCAGACGTGAACAGGCGGCTCTACGCGATGCTGCCCGCGCACGCCAAGGAGGAGCACGCTGATAAACGGCAGGAACCCCCAGGCGGAGGGCTCCGCGACCCCGGGGGGCTCCGGTGACATCGACGGAACCTGCCCGGCAGCCGCTTCCCGGGTCCCGGCCGGAGCCGGCCGGCGACACGGCGCTGCGGGTCGAGCTGACCGTGGCCAGGGCCGCCGCGGCGGCCCGGGCCGGCGATCTGGACGCGGCGCTGCGGGAGCTGGCCCGGAACGACGACCCGGCGGTCACCGGCCACCGGGAGGTGGCGGACCTGCGGGCCCGTATCCACGCCCAGCGCGGCGAGTGGGACGAAGCGGAGCGCTGCTGGCGGCACCTGCTCGACGGCCATCCGGACGACCCGTCCGCCACGGCGGGACTGGACCGGATCCGGCGGTTCCGCCGGACGGGTCCGATGGCCGCGTTCGACCGCAGGCGCCACCGGCTCCTGCCCGCCGCGGCCGTCGTCCTGTGCGCCGGAGCGGTCACGGCGGCGGCCTGGGTGCTCCCCGGGGACTCTGCCGACGACTCCGGGGACCGGCCGGCCGACGTCTCGGCGTCGGTGGCCGGGGCGGAGCAGCGCGCGGAGAAGGACGCACGGCAGGAGCTGACCGCGGAGCGGGAGCGCACCGCGGCCGCCGCCGACGCCCGCCGGGAGGAGGCGCTCGACGCCCTGGCGGATGCGGTCCGTACGCCCGGGATCCGGACGGTGCGGCACGAGGACTCGGTCGAAGTGGTCTTCGAGCAGGGCCTGTTCTCCCGGGCGGCGGAGCTGACGGACGCCGGGGCCGCGGATCTGGCGCGGCTCGGCAAGGTCCTCGGCGGGCGGGAGGACCTGCGCATCGAGGTGCTCGGCCACATCGCCGACGTCAGCGAGGCGCCCGCGAGCGGCGGTTCCGACACCTCCGTGTGGCGGGCCATGGTCGCCGCCCGCGCGCTCAGCGACGCCAGCGGCCGGCCGCTCACGGCCTTCTCCATCGCCAGCGCCGAGCAGCGGGACGCCCCGTACGGGACCGACGCGCAGAACCGCACCGTCACGGTCGTCCTCACCCCCCGCACCGCCTCGTGACACGGCGCACGCGCCGTCGACCCAGCAGCCCAAGGAGGTTGCCTTGCAGAGCGGCACCGCACCGGTGGCCATGGAGCGCCTGCGTGAGCTCACCGGCCCGGAGCTCTACCAGCGCAACGCGTTCAGGCTGACCGGCCTCCCGACCACCGCGACGCGCCAGGCGATCCGCCGGTGCAGGCAGCAGATCAACACGGCCGTACGCGCCGGGGTGGACATCCCCGCCGCGGGCGAGCTTCCCGTGCCCGGCCGGCGGAGCGCGGAGCAGTACGGTGCGGTGTTCGACGTCCTCGACCATCCCCAGCGCCGGATAGTCGACGAGCTGTTCTGGATCTGGGACGCCCCGGACGGCGCCTGCGGCTGCGACCCCGCGCTGCACGAGGCGCACGACTCCGCGGTACGGGCCCACGCCTGGGCCCTGGACGAGGAGCTGGGCGGCCGTGCGGCGCCTCCCGCGGGCGAGCCGAGCTGGGGGGCCGCCGCCGCGGGCTGGCAGCGCGCGCTCGCACACCCGGGCTTCTGGGGCCACGTGACGCACCGCATCACCGCGCTCGACGACGTCAGGATCGGCCCCGCGGCCGTGCCCGTCCTCGAAGGCGAGGTGCGCCGCACCCTGGTCGCCCCCATGGCCGAGCTCGCCACCGGGGGCAGCGCACCGCACCGGGTGACCGCCCTCTTCGGCGCCTGGTCGTGGGCCGGGGGAAACCTGCTCGGCCAGGCGGTCGAGGGCCGGGTGGAGCCGGTGCTGGAGGCCGTGAGGACCGCGCTGGAGCGCGCCCGCGACCTGCACACCGAGAACCCCGCGGCCGCGGCCTCGATCGTCGAGCGGGAGGTCCTGCCGCGGCTGGACGGCCTGTGCGCCTTCGACAGCGAGGGCGTACGGCGCTCCATCGCCAAGGTGAGGGAACGCACGGCCCTGCTGCTCAACAACTGCGCCGTCTCGACCGACGGCGGCACACCGCTGCCCGCGGCGGAAGCGGCCCGGCTGCTCGACCTGGCCATCGAACTGGCCGAGACGGAGGAGACGCGCGAACTCGTCGCGGACAACCGGGCGCATGTGGAGTACCTGGCGCTCCTGCCGGCCATGGACAGGGCGCACACGCTCCTGGAGGAGGACCAGCCCTGGCAGGCAGCGGCGGCGCTGCAGAAGGAGGTCCTGCCGCTGCTCGCCGAGCTTCGTACGAGCGACGACAAGGAGGCGCGGGACAACGCGGCCAAGTTCACCGACGGAGCCGCGATCCTGCTCAACAACTGCGCCCTGGCGCTCGCCGGCGACAGCTCGCCCTCCGCCGTGCGCACGCGTGCCGACTTCCTCGACCAGGCGCTGGAGCTGGCGGAGACCCGCAGGACCCGCAAGCTCGTCAGGAAGAACCGCCGCCAGGCCGCCAGGCACGCCCGCATCGCCCCGTACTCCGACGCGTTCAGGCTCGCCGTGTCCGGCCTGGAGCGCGCCCAGCGGCTGCTGCGCGACAACCGGCCGGGCCGCGCCGCCGCGGAGATCGAGAGCCATGTGGTGCCGCACACCGACAAGCTGGCCGAGTGCAGGGTCCGCAAGGTCCGGCGGCCCGCGGCCAGGCTCGCCGACCAGACGGCGATCCTGCTCAACAACTGCGCCCTGGCGCTCGACCCGGTCGGGACGTCCCCGGAGGAGAGCAGGCGGCTCCTGTCCGTCGCGCACGGAGTGGCCAGGAAGCGGAAGACGCGCGCGCTCATCATGAGGAACAGCGTCGCGTCCCTCGCCACGTATGCGGACCACCGGCTGGACGACCTCCCCCCGTCCATCCAGCAGATCATCCGGCGGATGCCGCCGGAGAAGCAGGCCCATTACCTGTCGCAACTCCGCGACCGATGGTGAACGGACCCCCGCTTCACCGGCGGGGGACCGTGCCAAGGCCACCGGCCCCGAGCGTTGTGCAGCCGTGACCTGTCACGGACAACCCTGACCGTATCCGCGCGGTCATATGTGCATGTCGCGTCTCCCCATGGTGCTTGCCTTTCCCCGCGTGCTCCGCCACCTGCGCTCCGTGGGCGCCTCGCTGCCGCCGGTGACCCAACTGAGCCTCGGCCGCCCCGATCCCGTACTGCGGCCGGTGCTGGCCGCGGCGTGGGAGGGCGATCACGGCCCGGCGCGCGAACTGCTCGCCGACACCCGCCGGCGCCGGGCGTGGGAGCGGCGGGACACGTGCGTGGGCGAACTCGCCGACGTCGCCCTGGCGCGGCCCCGGTGGCTGGAGGTCTGGCTGGAGAAGGAGGGGGACGACCCGGATGCCGCCCTGGTCTCGGCGGACCTGCAGATCTGCCGCGCCTGGGAGGCGCGGACCGCCGCGCGGGCCAAGCACGTCTCCCGCGAGCGGTTCGCCGAGTTCTTCCGGATCCTGGAGGAGGCCACCCCGGTCATCGCCAGGGCGGCGGAGCTCAACCCCGGTGACCCGGTGCCCTGGCGCGTCGCCCTGCAGCACGCCCGCGGCGCGCAGGCCCCCCGCGCGGTCTTCGACCGGCTGCTGCTGAACGTCATGGACACCGACCCCGACAACTACCGCTGCCACGCCAACGCCCTGCAGTTCCTCTGCGCCAAGTGGTACGGCTCGCACGAGGAGATGTTCGACTTCGCGGAGACCGCGGCGGCCCGGGCCCGGCCGGGACGGCTGCTGGCCGCGCTGCCGGTGGAAGCGGTGACCGAGTACCTCACCGAACACCCCCTCGGCCGCGGCCCGGTGCCCCGGCAGCGGGTGCACGCGGCCGTGGACCGCACGCTGGAGGTCAGCGCCGGCTACGAGCCGGGCGACCCGGCGGCCGCCGGCGTCCGCAACCACCTGGCCCTGGCGCTGACCCGCTGCGGGCGCTGGGAGGAGGCGCTGCGGCAGTTCGAGCTGATCGGCACGGACGTACGGGAGCTTCCGTGGGCGTACGTGGACGGGGAGAACGAGGTGCGGGGCTTCGCGGACGCGCGGGAGGACACCCGGGTCCAGGTGGCCAAGGCGGTGCCGTTCTTCTCCCGCTACCGCCCGGCGGCTTAGCGCCCAGCGGCCTGCCGCCGTACGGAAGGGCCCGGGTACGTGACACCCGTCCCCCGGCCCGCCGTCATGGCCGCTCCTGCCGGGCGGTCCCGTCGTCCTCTTCGGTACGGTCGCGGCCGGCGTCGGGGTCCGGTGACGGCGCGGCACCCGGGGGCTGTCCGCCCGGATCCGGTGCGGCGCCTTCGCGGGTGTCCGTGCCGCCGTGCCGGGTGAGGTTGCGTACCGACGCCTCCAGGCTCCTGACCTGGTCGGCGAGGGCGGGCCCGGTGGGAGTCGCCCTCTCCCGCAGCAGCGACTCGACCTGCACCAGCCGCCAGGTGACGTCGCTGAGCCGTTCCCCGAACCCCGCGTCGCCGCCCTGCTCGGCGAGCAGCAGCCGCTGCAACTGGTCTGCCTGCACGGCGAGTTGCCGGTTCTTGCGGTGCAGCTCCAGGAAGACGTTGACCTTGGTGCGCAGGATCCAGGGCTCGATGGGCTTGGCGAGGAAGTCGGCGGCGCCCACCGCGTAGCCGCGGTAGGCGTAGTCGGGGTCGATGCCCTGCCCGGTGAGCAGGATGATCGGGACGTCCTTGGTCTGGTCGATGCGCTTGATGTTCGCGGCGGTCTCGAAGCCGTCCATCCCCGGCATCAGTATGTCGAGCAGGACGACGGCGAACTGCTGGCGCAGCATCGCCTTCAGGGCCTCCTCGCCGGAGTGGGCGAACACCACGCGCTGGCCGAGCGGACCGAGCACCGCGGCCAGCGCGACCAGGTTCTCCTCCATGTCGTCGACGATGAGGATGCTGGCCGGGTCCGGCGCGGGCGGCGGTGTGGGCGGGGAGGCGGCGGTCGTCATGCGGCCCGTCCCGGTGCCGTCGGGTCGTCGCCCCGCGAGTCGCCGGCCGAATCGCCGGCAGGGCCGCCGTCCCGGGCCCGGCCGCCGCCCGCCCGCCGGTCGTGCGACTCCAGTTGCTCGTAGATCGCCGTCAGCAGCCGGTCGACGTTGACCGGCTTCGGGACGTAGCCGTCCGCACCGGCCTCAATGGCCTTCTCCCGGTCGCCCGGCATGGCCTTGGCGGTGAGGGCGATGATCGGCACCCCTGCCAGGCGCGGCGTGGCGCGGATGGTCCTGATCACCTCGTAGCCGTCGACCTCCGGCATCATGATGTCCATCAGCACCAGCGAGATCTCCGGGGAGCGGTCCAGGACGTCGAAGCCCTCGCGGCCGTTCTCGGCGTACTTCACGGAGATCCCGACCCGGCCCAGCATGTGCGTCAGGGCGAACACGTTGCGGATGTCGTCGTCCACGATGAGCACGTGCCGTCCGGTGAGCACCCGGCCGGGTCGGCCGCTGAGCCACTGCCTCAGCCGCGTCGTCTCGGGCCAGGTGTCCACCCGTTCGCGGTCCGCGGGGGCTTCCGTACCCGCCGCTTCGGGAGCCACCGCCTCGGCGCCCGCCGCTTCCGGCCCCGGTGTCCGCGCCGTGGTACGGGCCGCTTCGCCCTCCGCGCCGGCGGCGGGGGCGCGGACCGCGGGCGCCGCCGGCTGCGTCTCGCCAGGGCCGCCCGGCCTTTCGCCCCGGCCGTCCCGCGGTTCGCGGCGGTCCGCGCCCGTCTGCCGCTTCCCCGGCCGGCGCGGCTCCGCCGGTTCGAGGGCCGGCGTCGCGCTCCCCGAGGCGGCCGCGAGCGCCTTGCCGGGCAGTTGTGCCGGTACGTACAGGGTGAACCGCGAGCCCACGCCCTCCTCGCTCTCCGCGTCGATCCGCCCGCCGAGGAGGCCGGCGATCTCCCGGCTGATGGACAGGCCGAGCCCGGTGCCGCCGTACTTGCGGTTGGTGGTGCCGTCGGACTGCTGGAACGCCTCGAAGACCACGTCCAGCTTCTCCGCCGGGATGCCGATGCCGGTGTCCTTCACGGAGAACGCGAGCACCGTCTCCGCGTCGCGCAGCGTGTCCTCCGCGAACTCCTCCGCCGGGACCCGCTCCACCCGCAGCTCCACCCCGCCCCTACTGGTGAACTTCACCGCGTTGGACAGGAGGTTGCGCAGCACCTGCTGGATGCGCTGCTGGTCGGTGTGGAGCTCGGCCGGCACGTCGTCGCCGACGGTCACCTCGAATCCCAGCCCCCGGTCGACCGTCAGCGGCCGGAACGTGGCGCGTACGTAGTCGAGCAGTTTGGCGAGCGGGATGCGCTGCGGGCGTACGTCGATCCGGCCCGCCTCCACCTTGGACAGGTCCAGGATGTCGTTGATGAGCTGGAGCAGGTCGGAGCCCGCCTGGTAGATGGTGCCCGCGAACTCCACCTCCTGGTCGGACAGCCGCCCGTCGGCGTTGTCGGCGAGCAACTGGGCCAGAATCAGCAGGGAGTTCAGCGGGGTGCGCAGCTCGTGCGACATGTTCGCCAGGAAGTCCGACTTGTACTGGGACGACGTGGCCAGCAGCGACGCCTTCTCCTCCAGCTCCGCGTTGGACCGCTGCAGTTCCTCGGAGCGGGTGCGCAGCTCGGAGGTCAGCCGCTGCGACTGCGACAGCAGCGCCTCGGTGCGGGCGTTGGCGAGGATGGTGTTGAACGAGACGCCGATGGTGTGCGCGAACTGGTCGACGAACGTCAGTTGGATCTCGTTGAACTTGCTGAACGACGCCAGCTCGATCACGCCCAGCAGCCGGTCCTCGAACAGGATCGGCAGGATGAGGATGCTGGAGGCCGGGGCCGAGCCCAGGCCGGACTCGACGGTCACGTAGTGCTGCGGGGCGTCCTCGATCAGGATCCGCTTCTTCTGCTGTACGGCCTGGGCGATCAGCCCGCGGATCGGGGACTCCGACTGGAGGTCCTCCCGCCCCCGGCCGCCGACCCCGTAGTCCGCGATGAGCTCCAGGCCCTCGCTGTCCGCGGCCGCGGAGTCGACCCGGAAGAACAGCTCGGAGTGCGCGTTGACCAGCGGTGCCAGCTCGCGCAGGATCAGGTCGGCGACCTCCACCATGTCGCGGTGGCCCTGCATCAGTCCCGCGATGCGGGTCAGGTTGGACTCCAGCCAGTCCTTGGTGCGGGTGGTCTCGCGCAGGTTGGACACCATGCGGTTGACGTTGTTCTTCAGGTCGGCGACCTCGCCCTGCGCCTCCACGGTGATGGAGCGCGACATGTCGCCCTTGGCGACCGAACTGGCCACCTCGCCGATGGCGCGCACCTGCGTGGTGAGGTTCAGGGCCAGTTCGTTGACGCTCCTCGTCAGCCGCTTCCAGTTGCCGGACACGCCCTCGACGCGCGCCTGACCGCCTAGGCGGCCCTCGCTGCCCACCTCGCGCGCCACGCGGGTCACCTCGGAGGAGAACGACGACAGCGTGTCCACCATGGTGTTGAGGGTCGTCTTGAGTTCGAGGATCTCCCCGCGGGCATCGACGTCGATCTTCTTCGACAGGTCGCCGTTCGCGACCGCGGTGGCGACCTGGGCGATGTTCCGCACCTGCGACGTCAGATTCGACGCCATGAAGTTGACGTTGTCCGTCAGGTCCTTCCACACCCCCGACACCCCGTGCACCTGGGCCCGCCCGCCCAGCTTCCCCTCCGTGCCGACCTCGCGGGCCACCCGGGTGACCTCGTCCGCGAAGTCGCGCAACTGCTGCACCATGCTGTTCACGGTGGTCTTGAGTTCCAGGATCTCGCCGCGCGCGTCGACGTCGATCTTCTTCGACAGGTCGCCGTTCGCGACCGCGGTCGTCACCAGGGCGATGTTCCGCACCTGCGACGTCAGATTCGACGCCATGAAGTTGACGTTGTCCGTCAGGTCCTTCCACACCCCCGACACGTCCCTGACCTGCGCCTGGCCACCGAGGTTCCCGTCGGTGCCGACTTCGCGGGCCACGCGGGTCACCTCGGAGGAGAAGGCCGACAACTGATCCACCATGGTGTTGAGGGTCGTCTTGAGTTCGAGGATCTCGCCGCGCGCGTCGACGTCGATCTTCTTCGACAGGTCGCCGTTCGCGACCGCGGTGGCGACCTGGGCGATGTTCCGCACCTGCGACGTCAGGTTCGACGCCATGAAGTTGACGTTGTCCGTCAGGTCCTTCCACACCCCCGACACGTTCTTCACCTGCGCCTGGCCGCCGAGCATGCCGTCGGTGCCGACCTCGCGGGCCACGCGCGTGACCTCGTCGGCGAACGCGGACAACTGGTCCACCATCGCGTTCACCGTGCTCATGAGCTGGCGGATCTCGCCGCGGGCGTCCGCCGTGATCTTCTGGCTGAGGTCGCCGCGCACCACCGCCGTGGTCACCTGGGCGATGTTGCGGACCTGGGAGGTCAGGTTGGACGCCATCAGGTTGACGTTGTTCGTCAGGTCCTTCCACACCCCCGACACGTCCCTGACGTGCGCCTGACCGCCGAGCATGCCGTCGGTGCCGACCTCGCGGGCGACGCGGGTCACCTCGTCGGCGAACGCCGACAACTGGTCCACCATGGTGTTCACCGTGAGCTTCAGCTCCAGCAGCTCACCCGCGGTCTCCACCGTCACCTTGCGGGTCAGGTCGCCGCTGGCCACCGCGGTGGTCACGGCGGCGATGTCGCGCACCTGCTGGGTCAGCCGGGAGGCCATGGTGTTGACCGCCTCGGTCACCGCGCGCCACGAGCCGGACAGCCCGCGCACGCTGGCGCGGCCGCCGAGCCGGCCCTCGGTGCCCACCTCGTGCGCCACCCGCATCACCTCGCCGGTGAAGGTGGACAGGTGGTCCACCACGCGGTTGAGCCCGACCCCGAGGCTGCGCAGGTCGCCGTGGAGCTGGCGGGTACCGACCCGTAGCTCCATGTGCTGGTTCAGGTCCCCCTCGGCCACCGCCTCCAGCACCCGGGTGGCGTGCGTCATCGGCACGGCCAGGGCGTCGAGCAGGTCGTTCGCGTCGTGCACGATCTGGGCCCAGTCGCCCTGCCCGGTGCTCGCGGAGATCCGCTCGTCCAGTACGCCCTTCCGTGCCACCACCCCCCGCACCCGGCTCACCTCGGACGCCAGGTGCTCGTTGCGGACGGCCACCCGGTTGAACGCCTCGGCCACCTCGCCCAGCACGCCCTCGCCGTCCTCCGGCACCCGCGCCGAGAAGTCGCCGTCGCGCAGCGACCTGAGCGCGCTCAGCAGCGGTCGCAGCTCGGCGGTGGCCGCCGACTGCTTCTCACGGTCCTCCATACGCCCCATCCCTGCACGTTTCTGCATGGCCTGCGGCCGGCCGGACCGTTCGGGTCCTGCCCCTCACCTCAAGGGACTTTTGTCTACTATATTAGATTTTGTCACGATGAGGTATCAGACAGGAGCCATTTGTGCAGGCCGTCTCTTCGGGCGGGCCGGGCGCGCAGGACGGGTCCGGCGTTCGTACGGAACTCCCGGCCGACCGGCGGTCGCCGGCCCGGGCCCGTGCGTTCGTACGCGCGGTGATCACCGAGCGGGCGCTGGCGACCTCCTCCCTCGGTCCGCGCACCGAGGAGCTCGCGGACGACGCCGCGCTGCTCGTCGGCGAGCTGGTCACCAACGCGCTGATCCACGCCGGCACCCCGATGGAACTGTTCTGCCGGGTGGAGACGGACCCGGAGGCGGACGACGCGCTGACCGGCGCCAGGATCGACGTGTACGACCGGCAGCCGACCGCCACCGTGCCGGGCGCCACCGACGGCACGGGCACCGGCCGCGGCCTGGGACTCCAGATCGTGTCGACCCTCGCCGACGCGTGGGGGGTCACCTACCGGCACACCGAGAAGGCGGTGTGGTGCCGGCTCGCCCTCCCCACCCCGGGCGAGACGAAGGTGCCGGTCGGCCCGCTCAGCCCGGTGCTCTACCAGCAGCTCCAGGCCACGGAGCTGGCCCACCCCCTCGCCCGTACCGAATACCGCGGCCAGGCCGGGGGCGGTGGGGGCGGCCGCGGCGGGACACTGCTCGCCGAAGCCAGCGAACTGCTGGCCGGGCAGCTCGACGAGAACATGGTCGCCGCCCTGGCCACCCAGCTCATGGTGCCCAGGCTCGCCGACTGGTGCGCCGTGTGGCTGCTCGAAGAGGACGGCGGGATGCGGCTCACCAGCGTCTGGCACGCGGACGAGCAGCGCATCGCCCCGCTCCGCGGCGACCTGGAGCCGGAGGCACCGCCGCCGAAACTGTGGACCACGGGCACCCCCTGGCCCTGGCCGCAGAGCGCCGGCACCGAGGACGGCGGCTCTGCGCTGGCGTTCTCGCTGGTCTCCGGCGGGACGTACCGCGGCACCCTGCTGATCGGGCAGGCGGGACCGCCCGAGATCACCGACTCCGTGGCCCACATCGTGGAGGACGTCTCCCGCCAGGTCGCGCAGGCCCTGGTCACCGCCCGCCAGTACACGCGCCAGACGAGCATCAGCCGCGCCCTCCAGCGCCGCCAGCTCCCGTCCACGCTGGGCAGGCTCCCCGGCATGGAGTCGGCCATCGTCTACGAGCCCCACGCCAGCGGGCAGACCGTCGGCGGCGACTTCTACGACCTCTTCCCCACGGGCGACGGCCGCTGGTGCTTCCTCCTGGGCGATGTGCAGGGCAAGGACGTCGAGGCGATGTCGGTCACCGGCCTGACGCGCCACCTGGTGAGGCTGCTCGCCCGCGAGGGCCACGGCGTGGAGTCCGTGCTGCGCTGGCTGAACGCGATGATGGCCGAGGACGCCGCGGAGGCGGTGAGCGCCAGGGGCGAGGCGGCCCGGCCCCGCTTCCTCAGCATGGTCTACGGGGAGCTGACCCCCGACCCGAGTGCGGGCGGCGCCCAGTGCCGCCTCGCCAGCGCAGGTCATCCGCTGCCGCTGCGGATGACCGCCGAGGGGGAAGTGGGCTCCGTGGTCCGCTCCCAACTGCTGCTCGGCATCGACGAGGACGCCGAGTTCAGCGCCGACACCTTCCGGCTCGCCCCCGGCGAGACCCTGCTGTGCGTCACCGACGGGGTCACCGAGCGCCGCGACGGCCAGCGGCTCCTCGATGACGGGAACGGCCTCGCCGCGATCCTCCGCGACTGCGCGGGCATGGGCGCGATAGCGGTGGCAGAACGGGTCCGCCAGGCCACCCACGACTTCAGCCCCGAGCCGGTGGAGGACGACCTCGCCGTGGTGGTGCTGCACGCGGAGGCCCCGGCGCGGTGAGCCGCGGCCGCGGGGTCCCGCGAACGCCGCGGTCTCCGCCGGGGCCTGCCCCTTCCTCGCCGTCCTCGCCGTCCTCGCCGTCCCGCGACGCGGCCCGGCGCGGGCTCACGGGGCGGCCGGCGGGATGTTCTGGTTGAGGTGGAAGACGTTGTGCGGGTCCCAGACCCCCTTCAGTGCGGTCAGCCGGGCCAGCTTGGCGGCCGGGAAGGCACGGCGGATGCCGCGGTGGCCGTCGTCGGCGGTGAGGGAGTTGACGTAGACGCCGTTCGCGTACGGCGCGAGCGCCGAGCCCGCGGCGCGGGCGGCGGCCATCCGGGCGTCGTCCTCGGCCTCGTCCGTCCAGCGCGACCCGGCGCCGAACTCGAACATCGTGCCGCGGTGGCTGAACGCCGCGTCCGCGTCGGGGACGTCGGCGATGGCCCCGCCGTGCGCCTGCAGCCCGACCCCGGGCAGGCCGGCACCGGAGCCGGCGCCCCGCAGGTCCACCGCCCCGCGCAGCAGGAACCGCTCGATCGCCGAGGTGGGGAAGTCGCGCAGGTAGTGGGCGGAGGAGTAGCGGCGGTAGGCGTGGCCGCCGCTGGAGTCCATGCTGGTCTGCAGCTCCAGGTACGACGGCGTGGTGATCCGCGTCGCGGCCGGCCGGCCGAGCGCGCGCAGCGCCGGCAGCAGCGCCCGCCCCCGCTCCGGGTCGCCGACCCACACGAACCCGACGGTGGCCACCGGACCGGCGCCCGCCGGACCGTCGGCGACGGAGGCCGAGAAACTCGCCTCGCGCGGCGCCCCGGCGTTCAGGTCCCGCCAGCCCTCCAGCACCGGCACGGCGTCCTCCGCGGGGAAGTCGAACTCGGCGACCAGCGTCCGCGTGCCCGTCCGGTGCAGCCGGAACTCGAACCCGGTCACGATGCCGAAGTTGCCTCCGCCCCCGCGCAGCCCCCAGAACAGCTCCGGGTGCTCCGTCCTGCCCGCCGTCACGATCCCGCCGTCCGCGGTGACCACGGTGTACGACTCGACGTTGTCGCACGCGAGCCCGTACTGCCTGGCCAGCCATCCCATGCCGCCGCCGAGCGTGAGCCCGCCGACGCCGGTGTGCGAGACGTTCCCCGCGGTGGTGGCGAGGCCGTACGGCTGCGTGGCCCGGTCCAGCGCGCCGAGCAGCGCGCCGCCCTGGACACGGGCCCGCCGCCGCACCGGGTCGACGCGCACGCCGCCCATGGGGGTCAGGTCGATCATCAGGCCGTCGTCCGGAACGGCGAAGCCGGCCACGTTGTGCCCGCCGCAGCGGACGCCGATCTCCAGGTCGTGGTCGCGGGCGAAGCGCACCGCGGCCTGCACGTCGGCGGCGCTCGCGGCCTGGACGATTCTCCGGGGGCGGCGGTCGACCATGGCGTTCCAGACGGTACGGGCGGAGTCGTACCCGGCGTCGCCGGGGGCGAGGAGCCGGCCGTCGAGGCGGGCGGCGAAACGGGAGAGGGAGTGGCCTGTGCCGGTACGGGCGTGTGTCGCTGTCGTCATGCTCCGAGCCTGACGCGGATCGGTACCCACGGTAAGGTCCGATTCCATGCCCCGAATACGGACCAATTCCAGCACCGCCGAGGACCTGCTCATCGAGCTGGACCGGGACCGCACCCGCGCCGAGCCGCTGCACCGGCAGGTCGCGGCGTCGATCCGGGAGAGCGTGCGGGCCGGCCGGCTGCGGCACGGCGCGTCGCTGCCGCCCACCCGCACGCTGGCCGCCGGCCTCGGGGTGTCGCGCGGGGTGGTGGTCGAGGCGTACCAGCAGCTCGTCGCCGAGGGCTATCTGACCAGCCGGGCCGGCGGCTACACCCAGGTCGCGCTGGAGCAGGGCGGGACCGCGGGCGGCGCCGCACCCGCTGCCCCCGCGCGGGCCCAAGGCGCGGCGCCGGCCGTCGACTTCGGGTACGGGCACACCGACGTCTCCACGTTCCCCCGCGCCGCGTGGCTGCGCTCGGTGCGTACCGTCTTCGCCGCCACGCCCAACGAGCGGTTCGCCTATCTCGACGGCCGCGGCGTCCCCGAGCTGCACCAGGCGCTGGCCGACTACCTCAACCGCGTCCGCGGCACCTCGGCCCGGCCCCGGCACACCGTGATCTGCAGCGGGTTCGGCCAGGGCGTCTCGCTGCTCGTCCAGGTCCTCGCCGCCCGGGGCGCCCGCCGGCTGGCCGTCGAGGATCCGTCGCCGGACGACGACGCGCGCCCGCTCGCTGCCGCGTCCGGGCTGGACGTCGTGGGCATCCCGGTCGGTCCCGACGGCATCCGCGTCGAGGAGCTGGAGAAGGCCGATGCCGACGCCGTGGTGCTGACGCCCTCGCACCAGTGGCCCACCGGCGGGGTGCTGTCGGCGGCGGCCCGCGCGCGGGTGATCCGCTGGGCGCAGCGGCGCGGGGCGCTGGTGATCGAGGACGACTACGACGCCGAGTACCGCTACGACCGCGCGCCGGTCGGCGCCATCCAGGGCCTCGCGCCCGACCACGTCGTCTACTGCGGTACGGCCAGCAAGACCCTCGTACCCGGGCTGCGCCTCGGCTGGATGCTGGTGCCGCCGCACCTCGTGGACGACGTGGCACGGGCCAAGCTGCTCGCCGACCGCGGCTCGTCGGTCATCGACCAGTTGACGTTCGCCGACTTCCTCGCCCGCGGCGAGTTCGACCGCCATCTGCGCCGCATGCGGCCCGTCTACCGCCGCCGCCGCGACGCCCTGCTGGCGGCGCTCGGCGCCCGTCTGCCGGAGCTGACCCCCACCGGCGTCGCGGCAGGGCAGCACGTGGTGGCGTGGCTGCCGCCGGACCTCAACGAGGCGGCGGTCGTCGCCGCGGCCGCCCGCCGCGGCGTCGCGCTGCGCGGCGTCGCCCGCTACCGCCTCGACCCGGCCGGCCCCGGCGGCCTGATCTTCGGCTACGCGACGCTCTCCGAGCGCGCCATCGCGGGCGGCATCGCCGGCCTGGCCCAGGCGGTCGCGGACGTCCGCGGCTCGCAGGGCGCCGCCCCATAGACGGCCGGCGCGTTTGACCTTGTCGCGACGTCAGCGTTTCTCCTGGTGACACGCGGCCGGCGCGGCCGGCCACCGCCTCCGAGGAGGAACTTCATGGGTACGTCTGCGAGTCACCGGTCCGGCCAGGCCGCCGTCGAGCTGCTGCGCGACGCGTTCGCCGCCCTCAACCGGAAGGACCTCGATGCGGGCACCGAGATGCTCACCGAGGACTTCGTGATCAACATCGCGGGGATGCCGTTCCAGATGCACGGCCGTGACGCCTGGCGGCGGAACGTGTCGGTGATGCACGCGGCCTTCCCCGACTTCCAGGTCCGGATCGAGGACATCTTCGGCTCGGACGACCGCGTCGCGGTCCTGCTCACGATGCAGGGCACGCACGAGGGCGAGTTCCGGGGCATCCCGGCCACCGGCCGGCGGGTGGAGTACACGAGTGCGGAGTTGTACCGCGTCGCGGCCGGCAGGATCGCCGAGGAGTGGATCTACTCGGACACGGAGACGCTGATGCGGCAGCTCGACGGGGCCGACGCGTCCCGCGCCCCGGACGCGTAGCCCCTCGCGAACCCTGCCCGGGAGCCCGCCGGCCCGCTCGCGGCCGGCCGGGGCGACGGCCCTTGTGCTACGCCTTCCGCGCCCGGCCCCTGAGCACTTCGGTCAGGGCCGAGATGCTGTGCTCGGCGTGGCCGGCCGCGGCCGCCCTCTCCACCAGGTCGTGCAGCGGGGCGAGCCAGGTGGTGTCGACGTTCGTCTCCTTGGTCAGTTCCTCGTCGTGGGCCGCGCCCGCGACGAAGAGGCCGACCGAGGAGGCGGCATCGCTGTAGTCACCGCTGTCGATTTCCCGGGCGTAGACAGGCAGCAGGGACTTAATCATGTCCAGCCACTTCTCGCTGAACCGCACATCTCGCCGAGCTACCTGCACCGCCTCTTCCGGACGCACGTACCCGGAGCCGCGGTCGGCGGCCGGATCCGCCGTCAGCGCCTGGAACGGGCCCGGCTGATACTCGGCGATCCGGCGCAACGGGCCGTCCCTGTCCACCGGGTGGCGAGCCGCGTCGGTTCGGGCACCACGAAGTCTTCACCCGCGCGTTCTGCGCCGCCTGCGGCCTGACGCCACGCGACTACCGGCACGCGGCACTCACCAGGACCGCCCCCGTGCCCCCGCCGGAAGCGCAGCCCGCGACCGGCGCCGGCCCCGGCTGAGGTACTCCGGCGTGACGCGGCGTGTGCCCCGCCTCTCCGCACAATCCGGCCGCGGCGGGCCGCTATGCAGAACGGCCCGCCGCGTAACAGGCGGCCGGATCTTCGGCCGCGGCCGGCACGGTGGCGGAGATGCCCGGGGATTCGCCTCGTCGGCCGCTGCACCAGGATCGGGATCCCGACCGGTACGAGCCGGAGACGCCGGGAGTCCCGGCGGACGGCAGGGTCGAGACCGCCCTTCGCGTCGCCCAGCAGTACTACCTTCAGCGCGCGACCATGGGCGCGATCGCCAAGGAACTGGGGACCTCGCGTTCCACGGTGTCCAGGCTGCTGAGCTACGCCAGGGACACCGGGCTGGTCGAGATCCACATTCACCGTCCCCAGCCCCGGGTGAGCGTGGTGGAGCGGCGGTTGCGGGAAGCGGTTCGGGTTCCTCGGGGGCAATCCGACCGCCGGTCTCGTCGGCCCCTGCATGACCTCCTTCTCGCTCGACGGCACGGCCCAGCTCGTCCGCGGGATCTTCGACGAGTTCGTACGGCGCATGGTCCGGGTGGGCGGTGCGGTGCACCACTCCGAGACCCGTTCCGGCAGCCCGTACTCGGGCTTCATGGTGGGACGTCGCCGCCCGCGCGGGGGCGGGCTTCGACCTCCTGGGTACTGGCCACGCTGATGATCTTCATGTGCGTGCTCTCCCTCATCGGGGTGTCCGGCCTCCGGGACGGCCGGGAGCTGTCCTTCGCCGGGGAAGGCCCCCGCCTGGAAAAGGAGACCGCATCCGCGACCTGGTCCGGCAGTTGCTCGGTGGGGCCGCCTCGGCAGCGTGGCGGCAACCCTCAGCCGTCGTCCGTGAGGACGCGGCGGCCGTCCGGGTGGCGGTGGGTGTGGCCGGTCTCGTCGAGGGTCTCCAGGAGGGGGATCGCGACGCGGCGGCTGACGGCGAGGGCGCGGGCGGCCTCGCCGACCGTGAACGGCTGGGGCAGCCCCGCGAGTTCGCGGGCCGCACGGCCCACGGACCCGGCGGGGAGGTAGACCGCGCCCACGCGCTCCAGCGCGCCGCGGCGTACGAGCAGGCTCAACGCTTCGGCGTCGAGGCCCAGTTCGTTCAGACGCCGCCGGGTGGGGGCCTGGAACGGGGCGGACCGCAGCTCGGCGAGCAGCCCCTGCAACCCGGCGGCGACCGCCGCGGGCAGCCGGTCCGCCTCGTCCGCGCGGTACAGCCTGCCGTCGCGCAGGATCAGTGCGGCACCGGACACGGCGGCCAGGGCGTCCCAGGCGGTGTCCGGCGGCAGCGCGAGGAGCCGACGGGCCCGGGCGACCGGCAGTCCGGGGTCGGCGGGGTGGGCCTCGGCGTGTTCCTTCACCGCCGCGGCCAGGGCGGCAGCCAGCCGTTCCGCGTGCCCTCGGTCGAGCAGCCAGCGTTCGCCGTCTGCGGCCACGGCGTAGCCCTGCATGGCGAGCCGGCCGCGTTCGCCCAGGCCGACGGCGGCCAGCCGGCCCGCGGGGTCGGTCGGCTCGGCGATGCCGGCCAGCAGGCGCGCGCGGGTGGCGGCGGCTCCCCGGCCGGTCAGCGGGGGCGGCTCCGGGTCCAGCACCGTGGCGCCGAGCAGCAGCCGGGAGCCCGGGTCGCGTAGCAGCAGCCGGTCGCCGACGTGGAGCGGCAGCGGGGTGCGGAGCGCGAGGCGGGCGGCGGCCGGGCCGAGCAGCCGCAGCCGCGCGCTGGTCGCGGTGGTGCCGCAGTGGACCAGGGGTTCGGCGGGCAGCCGGGGAGGCGCACCGCCGTCGTCCGTCCCGCACCTCGGTTCGTAGCGGATGTCCACGAGGTCCGTGGTCCACCAACGCCCGGGGGTGAGCAGCGCGTTGCCCCTGCGGACCTGGTCGGCGGCGATGCGGCGGAGGTTGACGGCGACGCGGGCGGGGCCGGTCACCCGGGGAACGGCGTGGCCGAGGCTGTGCAGGCCGCGTACCTGCACGGTGCGGCCGGCGGGGGCGAGGTGCAGGGTGTCGCCCCCGGCGAGGGTGCCGGCGGCCAGGGTGCCGGTGACGACCGTGCCGGCGCCCGCCATGGTGAACGCCCGGTCGAGCCACAGGCGTACGGGGGCCGCCGGATCGGGCGGCGGCCGGGCGGCGGCCAGCGCGCCGAGTTCGCGGCGAAGCCGGTCGAGCCCCTCGCCGGTGCGGGCGCTGACGGCGACGGCGGGCGCGCCGGCGAGGCCGGTGCCGGCGGTCCGTTCCACCGCTTCGGCGAGGGCCGGCGCGGGGTCGGCGAGGTCGGCGCGGGTGACGGCCAGCAGCCCGGTGCGTACGCCGAACGCGTCGAGCGCGGCGAGGTGTTCCGCGGTCTGCGGGCGCCAGCCCTCGTCGGCGGAGACCACGAGCAGCACGGCGGGCGCGGTGGCGATCCCGGCGAAGGTGGTGGCCAGATAGCGGTGGTGGCCGGGCACGTCGACGAAGGCGAGGGCGCGCCCGCCGGGCGCGGTGGTCCAGGCGAAGCCGAGGTCGAGGGTGCGGCCGCGCCGCCGCTCCTCGGCGAGCCGGTCGGGGTCGGTGCCGGTGAGGGCGCGTACCAGCGTCGACTTGCCGTGGTCGACGTGGCCGGCCGTCGCGATCACCAGGCCGGGGGCCGCGGTCACGCCTCCTCCGGCGGCGGGGCCGCCGCGGCGAGAACGGCGGCGAGCAGCGTCGCGTCGTCCTCCTCGGGAACGGTCCGCAGGTCGAGCAGCAGCCGGTCGCCGTGGACGCGGCCGACGACGGCCGGGTCGCCGGCGCGCAGCGCCCCGGCGAGGGCGGCGGGCAGCGCGACGGCGGCGCTGGGCAGGGTGACGCCGGGCGCGCCCCCGCCGCCGACCCGGGCCTCGCTGGGCACCGCCTCGGCGGCGACGCCCCGTTCGGCGAGCCCGGCCGCCAGCGTCACGGCGCGGGCGCCGAGTTCGGCCTCGCTGGCGGCCAGGGCCCGTACGACCGGGGGCCGGGGGCCGAGAACGGTGGCCTCCAGGGCGGCGAGTGTCAGTTTGTCGACGCGGAGCGCGCGGGCCAGCGGATGGGTGCGGAGCCGTTCGACGAGGTCGCGCCGGCCGAGCAGCAGGCCCGCCTGGGGACCGCCGAGCAGCTTGTCCGCGCTGGCGGTGACCAGCCCTGCGCCCTGGTCGAGGGAGGTCGCGGCGTCGGGCTCGTCCGGCAGTGCGGGGTGTGGCCGCAGCAGCCCGGAGCCGATGTCGTGGACCAGCGGTACGCCCAGCGTGGCGAGCCGGGCGACGGGAACGGAGGAGACGAAGCCGGTGGTCAGGAAGTTGGACGGGTGCACCTTGAGGACGAGCCCGGTGCCGGGTCCGACGGCGCGCGCGTAGTCGTCGAAGTGGGTGCGGTTGGTGGTGCCGACCTCGACCAGCCGGGCGCCGGTGCTCTCCAGCAGCTCGGGGAGGCGGAAGCCGTCGCCGATCTCGACCAGCTCACCCCGGCTGATGACGATCTCGCGGCCCCCGGCGAGGGCGGTGGCGGCGAGCGCCAGTGCGGCGGCGTTGTTGTTGACCAGATGGACTGCCTCCGCGTTCGGAACGGCGTCGGCGAGGGCGGCCAGCGCACCCCTCCCCCGCCGGGCGCGGCGCCCGTCGCCCAGGTCGAACTCGACGTCGGTGGGGCCGGACGCGGCCCGTAGCGCCTCGGTGGCGGCCGGGGAGAGCGGCGCGCGGCCGAGGTTGGTGTGCACGACGACGCCGGTTGCGTTCACCACCGGGCGCAGCGAGGTGGCGTTCCTGGGCAGGGCGGCGACGGCCGCGTCGGCGGCCTCTTCGGGGGCCAGCCCGCCGTTCCGCACCCGCTGCTGGGCCTCCGCGACCGCGCGACGGACCAGGGTGCGCCCCAGCCGCCGTACGGCGTCGGCGAGCCGGGGGTCGGCGAGCAGGGCGTCGGTACGCGGCACGCGGCGTCTGGTGTCCGTCAACGCCGGCCTCCCCGGTGGCGTCCCGACAGCGTCGGAGCTTCCTGGCGGAGGCGTATGGGAATCGAACCCACCCGGCCGGGGTGCCCGACCGCATCGGTGTTGAAGACCGTGAGGGCCACCAGGCACCCGCCCGCCTCCGGCAGGGAGTCTACGTCCCCGTACGCCCCTCCCATCCCCCTGTCCACGCAGGGGCGTTGGGGCGTAACGTCCGGCGGGTGACCGTTCGACTGACCCAGTACGCGGGCGGCGGTGGCTGCGCCTGCAAGATTCCGCCCGGCGAACTCGACGCCCTGGTCTCCTCCCTGAACCGGACGGGCAGCCGCCCGAAGGATCCGGCCGCAGAGCTGCTCGTGGGCCTGGAGGGCGGCGGGGACGACGCCGCCGTGGTCCGCCTCGACGCCGAGCGGGCCGTCGTCACCACGGCCGACTTCTTCACGCCGGTGGTCGACGACGCCTACGACTGGGGCAGGATCGCGGCGGCCAACGCGCTCTCCGACGTCTACGCGATGGGCGGCACCCCGTGGGCGGCGATCAACCTCCTCGCCTGGCCGAGGGACACGCTGCCGATGGAGCTGGCCGCCGAGGTGCTGCGGGGCGGCCGTGACGTGGCGCACGCGGCGGGCTGCCAGGTCTCGGGCGGCCACAGCGTGACCGACCCGGAGCCCAAGTACGGGATGTCGGTGGTGGGGATGGTCCACCCCGGGCGGATGCTGCGGCTGGACGCGGCCGAGCCGGGGCGGGCGCTGACCCTCACGAAACCGCTGGGCAGCGGGGTGCTCAACGCCCGGCACAAGGCGACCGGAGAGATCTTTCCCGAGGCGGTGGCCGTGATGGCGGCGCTCAACCGGGACGCGGCGACCGCGGCGGTGGCCGCGGGCATCCGGGCGGGCACGGATGTCACGGGGTTCGGGCTGCTGGGCCACGCGTACAAACTGGCGCGCGCCTCCGGCGTGACGCTGGCGATCCACGCGGCGGCCGTTCCGCTGCTGGCGGCGGCCGGGCCGGCGGCGGCGGACGGCTTCGTCAGCGGCGGCACCCGGCGGAATCTGGCGTGGGTCGAGCCCTGGGTGGACTTCGGCAAACTCCCCGAGGTGGAGCGGCTGTTGCTGGCCGACGCGCAGACCTCGGGAGGACTGCTGCTGGCCGGCGAGGTGCCGGGGCACCCGGTGATCGGCGAGGTGCTGCCGGCCGGCGAGTCGCCGGTGGTGGTACGCGGCTGAAAGGCGCGGCTCCGGGAAGCGAACGGCCTGGCTTGTATGTACACCGTCATTCTATGCGGGTAGAGTCGACCACCGGTCAGCGCAGCAGGTTCGGGACACCGTTCTACGGGAGGACCACGTGGCGTCATCCACTGCCGTCGAGCACCGCGCGTTGGACGGTATCGCGTACCGCCTCGCCGCCGACCTCGACCTGACTCGGCCCGCGACCTCCGTCGTCGAGGTGATCGCCGACGGCCGCCTCCACGAACTCACCGCCGGACCAGCCGACTTGGCCGAGTCGGTGGCCGCGTCGCTGGGGATCACCGAGTTCGACAGCGAGCTCTCCTTCCAGGGCGGCACGCTGCGTACCGCCACCACCAGCGAGTACGACGCCCAGTCGCAGCAGGTGGAGAACCCGACGCTGGTGGTCTGGCAGGGCCGGCGGTTCAGCCTGATCACCCGGCTCTACCGGGCCGCCCTCAGCGACGTGCTGCTGCTCCTGCGCACCCTCGGCATCGCCGAGCACTCCGACGGCATCACGCTCACCCCGGACGCCTCCGCCGGCACCCGCCTGGCCCGGCCGGCGACGGTGCTCAAGGAGGTGCCGACGCTCGGCCTGGTCGAGATGAGCCGGCCCACCCGCGAGCACACCGTGCAACTCCCGCCCTGGAAAGGCGCGTCGGTGACCTCGGGCGAGCTGTTCCGCGACTCGCTCTCGGACGGGCGCCCGTTCTTCGTGCTCTCCGGCGAGGAGGTGTGGGCAACCATCGTGCCGCTGGCCGACACCACCGCCGACCGCGTTCCCACGCTGGTCGAAGCGCTCGACCTGCGGGCCGTGGGGTGACGTCCCTGATCGCCGCCACGGCAACCGGTGTGGTGCTGCTGGCCCTGCTCGCGGGCGGCGCCGCGCACCTGAGCCGGCCCGCCGCGCTGCCCGGCGCGCTGACCGCCCACCGGCTGCTGCCGCGCCGGGCCGTGGTGCCGGCCGCGCGGGCGGCCACGGCGGCCGAGAGCCTGCTCGCCGTCGCCGGCGTCACCGCTCTGCTCGCCGGCCACCGCGCCGCGCTCGCCGCCGTGCTCGGCGCCGCCGCGCTGATCTTCGTCTGCTACGCCCTCTACACCGGGTACGCCCTGGCGGCCGGGCGCGGCGGCCCCTGCGGCTGCTCCCGCTCGGACGTCCCCTTGAGTTCCTGGGTCGCCGGCCGGGCCTGGGCGTTCGCGGGACTGGCCGCCGTCGGCGCCGCGCTGGCCGCGGGGACCGGCGACCCGCCCGGGGGAGCGGCCGAGTGGACCACGGCGGCGCTGGCCGCCGTCACCCTGGCAAGCCTGCTCTGGGTGCTGCCGGCCGCCATGGTCCGACCCATCCCGAGCGCACGTACACCGGCCCGCAGCGGCACCGCCGCCGCCGTCGAAGGAGGCCACTGACCGTGGACTTCACCACCAGCGCCCTGATCCTGTCGTGGGTCGCCATCGCCCTGCTCGCCCTCGTGGTGTCCGGGCTGGTACGGCAGGTCCACCAGCTCTCACGGGGCGCGGTGGTCCGCTCCCCCGGGCGGCTGGGCGTCACGCCGGGCAGCACCGCGCCGCACGCGGACGAGCTGCTGGCCACGGACCGCGAGACGCTGCTGCTCTTCCTCAGCGCCGAATGCCGCACCTGCGCCGAGGTGCTGGCGGCGGCCGGCCGCCTCGACGGGCCGACCGCGGTACGCGCCGTCTACGCCGGCGACGCACCTCCCGCCACGGAGGCCGGCGTGCCGGTCACCGGGAACCGGCCCGACCTCTTCACCGCCTACGACGCGATCGCGACCCCCTTCGCCGTGCTCGTCGGCACCTCCGGGCGCGTCGTGCGCAGCGAGCCGCTCGGCTCCGCCGACGCGCTGGGCGACCTTCTCGCCGCAGCCCCCCACCACACCAGTCAGCCGAGGAGCGCGTGATGACCACCCTCGACGAGGTTCCCCAACTGCGCCGTTCCGGCGCCGCCGACCGGCCGGCCCGCCGCCGCAGCACCTCCTCGCTGCCGAGCCTGGCGCCCCGGCGGCGCACGGTGCTCCAATCGGCGACGGTCGTCGGCTTCGCCGCCCTCGGCGTCTTCGGGGCGGCCAGGGAGGCGTACGCGGACGGCTACGACATCTGGGAGGGCGCGTGCCCCTCCTACGCGTCAACGCACGACTGCTCCCCCGGCTGCGGCCCGAGCACCGTGCACGCCGCGGCCTGTGAGACGAGCGGCCCGCACACGGGCTTCCACCGCAACGACGGCGTGACCTGGACCCTGCGGCCCAACCAGTGCTACTCCGGCTCGTACGACGGCTGGCTGTGGGCGTTCAGCGGCGCGTGCGGCGCCTGCGGCTGCGGCATCGAACGGCGTTGCCACGACGGCTACTTCAACTCCGGCTCCGGCTGGGTGCGCTCCATCTGCCGCTGGACCACCGACTGCGGCTGCGAGGGGGCTATCACCTGGCCCACGCTGCGGGACGGTTCGCGCGGCCCGGACGTGTACACGGCCCAGCACCTCCTGGGCTTCCACCAGTTCGCCACCGAGCCGGACGGGATCTTCGGGCCCGACACGGCGACCGCGGTCAGCGGCTTCCAGGAGGCCAAGGGGCTGCGGCCGACGGGCACGGTCACCGCGACCACCTGGACCCACCTGGTGGTCACCGTCCGGCAGGGCGACTCCGGCGCCGCCGTCAGCGCCGCCCAGCGCCAGCTCGTGAAGCACGGCTACCCGCTGACGGTGGACGGCAAGTTCGGCGCGCTCACGGCGACCGCGACCCTGGAGTTCCAGCGCGGCGCCGGACTGACCAGCGACGGGATCGTCGGCCAGCAGACCTGGCGCACCCTCGTCGGCGGGGCGTGACTTGGGCCGGATCGGCGCGGGACCGGCCAGACCGGCGTGGCGCGGCCGGCTGACCGACCCGGCGGTGCCGATGCTCGTGCTCAGCGGCGGTGCGGTGGCGGCCTGTTGGTACGCTCCCCTGCTCACCTGGGCGATCCTCGGCGGCCTGGCCGGCTACTCGCTCTCCGGCTCCGTTTGAACACGGAACAGCGCGCACGCGCTTGCCTCGCCAGGTTGGCGGGCCGTTCACCGACAGACCACCGTGCTGGGGGTCTTCTCCACCGGGCTGCTGCTCGGCGCCCTGCTCTCCGCCACCGTGCTGTGGCTTGCGTCCGGGCTGGTCGCACCGGTCCCGGCGGACTGGCGCGCGGGCACGACCGTCGCCCTGGGGCTGCTCGCCGTCGCACGCGACGCCGGGGTGCTGCGCCTGCGGCTGCCGCAGAACGCGCGGCAGGTGCCGCAGGACGTGCTGCAACGCCATCTGGCGCGCGGCGCACTCCAGTTCGGGTTCGAGATGGGCACCGGGGTGCGGACCTACGTGTCGGCGAGCCTGCCGTACGCGCTCGCGCTGGGGGTACTGCTGGCCAACGACGCGGGCGTGGCGCTGGCGGCCGGTCCGGGCTTCGCGCTCGGCCGCGCGGCCACCCCGGCCCTGCGGTTCGCCTCCGGCACCGGCGAGGAGTGGGACGACCGGCTGCTGACCCGCCTCACCCTCCTCAAATTCGGTGCCGCGGCGGTCGCGACGGCGGCCTGGGCGGTGCTGACCCTGCGCGGGTAGGGCCCGCCGCATTGCTCCGTTCTTTTATTCGCCGAGACGAGGCGCAGCCACACTTGCACCGCGTGCAATTGTGCCGTCGCAGCCCGTGACGGAAATCGGAATGTTTTCATCCGGAAAGCTGCACCACGACGGCAACGCGCGGATCTTCATGAGGCAACAGACGTTTGCAACCGCCGGGTCGCGTCGGTAAATTCTCGGCACCTCACCCAACCTATCCGTGGCTGAACGTGCGTACATTGCAACTTGTTCCAAGAGCTGTCGGGGTAACGGATATGAGCGCAACGCAGTACAGGAACACCCGTGGAGCGGCATGAGCCGGGCCGGTAGTTGAGCGGTCCATCATTCGTAAATCCACGGGGGAGATATTACGTGAACGATTCAGGCTTTCCGGACCTGCGGCTTCCGGTGGCCCGGCAGCCGAAATGGGATAACCCTCGTCAACCCGCCCGGGTCCGCAATGTCCCCTCGGTCATCGACCCCCTGATCGCCCCCCGTAGAGGCCCCAGCACTCCGGCAGGGCACATCGTCTCGGGCCGCGCATCCCTCACCGACGTGCGCGAAGGGGTTCCGACACGATGAAGATGGAGATCGCGTGGTGGGACCTCAAGGGCTCCCCCGCCACGGTCGAGAGCCTCAGGCGGCATCTGAACGAGGACGGTGTCGTCCACAACTGGCAGGCCGTCGAGGGGCTGCGGGAGAAGTTCTGGATCGCCGACCCGGACGGCCAGCGCTGGGGTGCGGTCATGGTGTGGGACGGCGAGCAGCCCGCCTCGCTCCCCGAGAACCTGGCCGCCTCCCTGGTCGGTTCCCCGATCACCCACCGGGACCGGTTCGAGGTCCAGGCCACGGCCCGGGGCGCGGGCGCGGTCCGTACCCCTGACTCCGCGCACCGGTACGTCGTCGTCGACGCGTTCGCCACCCGGCCGCTCTCCGGCAATCCGGTCGCCGTGTTCTTCGACGCGGCGGACCTGACGGACGAGCAGATGCAGCGCATCACCGAGGCGATGAACCTGTCAGAAGCGGTGTTCCTGCTGCCGCCGAAGGCCGCGGACGCGGAGGTACGGGTCCGGATCTTCACCCCCGGCGACGAGATCCCCTTCGCCGGGCATCCGCTGCTCGCCGCGGCGGCCGCGGTCGCGCTCGACCTGGGCACGGACCGGCTGCGCTTCGAGACGCAGACGGGTGTCGTGCCGTTCACCGTCGACCGCACTCCCGCGGCCCAGTCCGGCGGGGGCGTGGCGTACGTCTCCATGGAGCAGCCGATCCCGGTCTGGGAGCCGTACGAGCACGCCGAGGCGCTGCTCACGGCACTCGGTATCACCGCCTCCACCCTGCCGGTGGACGTCTACCGCAGCGGTCCCCGGCACGTGTTCGTCGGACTTCCCGACGCGGCGGCGCTGGCCGGGCTGCGCCCAGGCCACCCGGCGCTCGCCGCCTTCCCCGGCATGGCCGCCACGTGCTTCGCCCCCGAGGGCGAGCGGTGGCACGCGCGGATGTTCTCGCCCGCCGACGGCGCCGCCGAGGACGCGGCCCCGGGTTCAGCCGCCGGCGCGCTCGCCGTCCACCTCGCCCGGTACGGCCTCGTGACGTACGGGAAGACGGTGGAGATCCACCAGGGCAGCCGGCTCGGCGGCCGCCACTCGGTCATGTTCGCCGAGGCCACCGTCGCGGGCAGCGGCGAGATCGACCGCGTGCGGGTCAGCGGCCACGCCACGGTCGCCGCCGAAGGCACCATCCACGTCTGAGGGAGCACCATGCGCAGCATCCGCGAACGCCTGCCCGGAACGGCCGGTCCCGACCCCGGCGTCCCGGCAGAGCGCGCTCCCTTACCCCGCACTCGGCGACTCGCCGGATACCGGCGCACGCCGGAGGCCGCCGAATTCCGTCCGCCGCCGGGACGCGACCGCGCCGTCGGCTGCGGTACGGGATGACCGCCGCCGGACGGCAGGTCGTCGAGCTCCACCGGTGAAGCACGCCGTTCCCTTGTCCAGCACGAGCCGAAAGGCCAACATGCCCAGGAAACCGACCCACCTCGACTCGATCGTCATAGGCGCCGGATTCGCCGGTATCTACATGCTGCACAAGCTCCGCAACACGCTCGGCATGAACGTGCGGGCCTTCGAGCGGGGTACCGGTATCGGGGGCACCTGGCACTGGAACCGCTATCCGGGCGCGGCCGCCGATGTCGACAGCATCGCGTACCGCTACTCCTTCGACTCCGACCTGCTGCGGGAGTGGAACTGGAAGACCCGCTACGCGCCCCAGCCGGAGATCCTGGCCTATCTGGAGCACGTGGTCGACCGGTACGACCTGCGCGGGGACATCCAGCTCAATACCACCGTCGAGTCCCTGGCCTACGACGAGACCTCCGGGCTGTGGACCGTACGGACCGACGACGGCGAGGAGTTCACCGCCCGCTACGTCGTCGGCGCCCTCGGTCCGCTGTCGACCGCGGCGTTCCCCGACATCGAGGGCCGGGACGGCTTCACGGGCACGCAGGTGCACACCGGCGCCTGGCCGGAGGACCTGGACATCACCGGCAAGAAGGTCGGCGTCATCGGCACCGGCTCGACCGGAACCCAGTTCATCGGCGCCGCCGCCAGGATGGCCGAACACCTCACGGTCTTCCAGCGCTCCGCGCAGTACGTCGTCCCGGCCGCCGACGGGCCGCTCAGCGACGAGTTCATCGAGGACTACCGGGAGAACCACGAGGAGTTCTGGAAGAAGGCTTTCAACTCCCGTGTCGCCTGCGGTTTCCAGGAGAGCCAGATCTCCGCGATGAGCGTCTCCGCCGAGGAACGCGAGCGCAAGTTCCAGGAGAGCTGGGATGCGGGCAACGGGTTCTATTTCATGTTCGGCACCTTCGCCGACATCGCGTTCAACCCGGAGTCGAACGACGCCGCCGCCTCGTTCATCAGGTCGAAGATCAAGGAGATCGTGCGGGATCCGGAGACCGCGCGCAAGCTCATGCCGACCGACTTCTACGCGAAGCGACCGATCTGCAACACCGACTACTACGAGACCTACAACCGCGACAACGTCACGCTGGTCTCCACCCAGGAGAACCCGATCGTCCGGATCACCCCGGCCGGCGTGGTGACCGAGGACGGCACCGAGCACGAGCTGGACGTACTGGTCTTCGCGACGGGCTACGAGGCCATGCAGGGCAGTTACAACCGGATCGACATCCGGGGCCGCGACGGCGTCTCGCTCAAGGAGTACTGGGGCGAGGAGCCGAGCAGCTACCTCGGCATGGCCGTCAACGGATTCCCCAACCTCTTCACGGTCTTCGGCCCCAACAGCGTCTTCTCCAACCTGCCGCCCGCCCTCCAGACGCAGGTCGAGTGGATCGCGGAGACCATCGACGCCGCCCGGGGGCGCGGGGCCGGCACGGTCGAGGCCACCGCCGCCGCGGAGAAGGAGTGGACCGCCATGTGCCGGGAGATGGCGGAGCACAGCCTGTTCGCGCAGACGGACTCCTGGATCTTCGGCTCCAACATCCCCGGAAAGAAGCGGCGCACGCTCTTCTACTTCGGCGGCATCGCCGCGTACCGGGAGAAGCTGGGAGAGATCGTCGCCGCGGACTACGAGGGCTTCACGCTCGACGGCGAAGTCTCGCTGACCGCGCCCTGACGGGCGGGCAGCCCGTCAGCCGACCGGGTTTCCGGGTGGGCGTCCGGCGTCGACCCGCCTCCGCGCGGCGTACGCGAGTCGACGGGCGCTCCCGCTCACCCGGGGCGCCCCACCCGGCCCCACCCCCCGGTTACGCCCACCACACACCCGCAAGACCCACTCCGAGAACGAGAGAAACAGACCATGCCGAAAGCCGACGCTCCTCCGCTGAGGGCACAACTCGACGCCCTGCTCACCGACTCCGACGGCGCACCCGGCCAACGCCCTCCGCTGGCCACTCGCGTGCGGTACGCATGTGTCATCCGGCGATTCGAGTTCCTGCCGGTCATCCTCACCGTCTCCTTCGCCCCCGCCCTGCTGGGCGCGCACGAATGGTCGGACGTCTACTCGCTCAACACGCTGCTGGGCGTGCTCTTCTCGGTCTCCGGCATGCAGATCGGGAACATGACCAATGCCCTGGCGGACCGTGAGCAGGACGCGCTGTACAAGTCCCGGCAGTCCGAGGCCATCTACGGGCTGGGGGTCTCGCGGGTCGTCGCCCACATCGGCGTATCGACGGCGATCAACTGCGCGCTGGCCGTATTCCTCGCCATCAGGACAGGGCACTGGGACCTGCTGCCGCTGGCCGTCTTCGTCGGGCTCCTCGGCTTCCAGTACTCGGTGCCCCCGCTGAAGCTGAAGGGCGCCGGCGCCTGGCAGCTCCCCACCCTGCAGCTCAGCCTGGTCTTCCTGCCCGGCCTGTTCGTCCTGCGCTCCTCCGAGTACGCCGTGGAATGGGGCAGCGTCGTGGCCCTGGCGGGTTTCGCGCTCCTCCTGGTGTCCCTCTTCGTCACCAGCCACGCCGAGGACTACATCGAGGACGAGAAGTTCGGGATCAGGACCTACACCGTCGCCTGGGGACTCACCAAGACGATGTACATCCAGTCCTCGATGCTGCTCGTGGGCGCCCCGCTGTTCCTCGGCTCGGTGTGGGTGACCTTCGGGTTCTCCTGGGCGTTCGTGCCGTGGATCGCCGCCTGGCTGCTGAGCCAGCGGCTCCTGTACACCGTCATCAGGGACGTCAGCGACAACACGCACGAGGCGGCGATCGAGGCGCTGCACAAGAAGTCGCTCATCGGTCCGTACCACGCCGCGCTGATGGGCTGGGCCACGGTGCTCCTGGCGGTCTTCGTCGTCATCGGACGGTGACCACCCGGCTATCCCCCACATGTCGTGAGCTACGCGCAGCGGCGCAGCCCTGCGGACGTCCAGGCCACCGTCCCGGTCCTCACCGCTCCCTGACCTCCCCCACAGAAATCGCACAGACGCTCATCCGTAGAGAAAGGTGGCAGCCGTCATGACCGGAACAGCTTCCCCCGGCATCGTCATCGCCGGGGCCGGGATCGGAGGACTGGCCGCCGCGCTGGCTCTGCACGCCCGCGGCCTGCGCGTCACCCTGGTGGAGGAGGCCGAGGAGATCCGGCCGCTCGGCGTCGGCATCAACATCCAGCCCGCGGCGATCGGCGAACTGACCGCCCTCGGGCTGGGCGGGAAGCTGGCGGCCACCGGCATCGCCACCCGCGAGCACCGCTACCTCGACCACAAGGGCACGACCGTGTGGACCGAGGCCCGCGGCATCGCCGCGGGCAACGACTTTCCGCAGTACTCGATCCACCGCGGCGAATTGCAGATGATGCTGCTCGACGCGGTGCACTCGCGCCTCGGAGTCGACGCCATCCGTACGGCGACCCGCGTGCGGGGCTTCGAGCAGGACGCGGACGGCGTACGCGTCCAGGTCAGTTCCCGCTCCGGCGGCGAGTCCACTCTCGAAGCCGACGCCCTGGTCGCCGGGGACGGCATGCACTCGGTCATCCGCGCGCAACTGCACCCCGACGGCTCTCCGCTGCGCCGGACGCCGGTACGGATGTGGCGCGGCCTGACCGAGATACCCGAGTTCATCGACGGCAGGACGATGATCATCGCCTCGGACGACCGGAGCAACCGGATGGTCGCGTACCCGTGTTCGCGGCCGCACGCCGAGCGCGGCAAGGTGCTCCTGAACTGGGTGTGCCTGGCCGCGGACCCGGAGTGGCAGGGCGAAGTGCAGCTCAGCCCCGGCAAGTTCGAGGACCTGCTGCCGCATTTCGCCGACTGGGACTTCGGCTGGCTCGACATCCGCGCGGCGCTGGAGTCGAGCGGGCAGCTCATGCACCACGTGATGGCCGACCGCGACCCGCTGCCCTCCTGGGGCGAGAACCGGGTCACCCTCCTCGGCGACGCCGCCCACCCGATGTACCCGATCGGGGCCAACGGCGGCACCCAGGCCATTCTCGACGGCGTCGCCCTGGCGGCAGAACTCGCCGACGCCGGCGAGGACGTGCCGGGCGCGTTCAAGCGGTACGAGAGCGTCCGGCTCCCGGCCGCCAACGCGATCGTCGAGGCCAACCGCAGCATGGACCACTCCGAACGCACCCTGGCGGAAAGCTCCGTCGACGAGATGGCCGCAGGTCTGGAGACCATCACGACCGACTACCAGGATGTCGTCGACCGCTCGTCGGCCACCCGGCACTGACAGCGCACACGGCGGGCACCGGCGGCCCGCGCCGGCTGACGGAACGGCTCGCCCCTACGGCATCGCCGGGGGGCGAGCCGTTCGCCGTGCCGTCATCAGGCGAAGCCGGGGCCGAAGGTGCGGCAGCGCCGCAGCGCCGCCCGGCTCTGGGCGATGAGGTGCAGCCTGTTCACCAGGCGCTCGACCTGGCGGTGCAGTTCGGCCGGGTTGAGGCACGGATAGACGTCGGCGAGGATCGCCCGGTCCTCCGGGGTCACGCAGCGGTGGCGCTCGGTGCGGCGGTACGGGGTCGCCGTCTCGAACTCCTTGCGGCCGCCGCCCTGCCCGCCGCCGGAGAGCGAACGCTGCTGCGGGTAGAAGTAGTTCGTCAGCCGGGAGAGCGCGGCCCAGATCTCGTTGAGGAGGGCCTGTTCACCCGGGGAGTCGTAGTGGTGGCCGCCCGCGAGTTCGTGCAGCATCCGCCAGCTCTGCTGGCCGACGTGGTTGCTGCCCCGGCCGACCGGGCGGGCATGGGTGAACGTCACCCGCCGCTGCCGGCACCAGCGGAGCAGGGCCTCGTCGATCTCTGCACCGTGGCTCCCGCAGTCGAGCCCGAGCACCGGGAAGGGCAGGTTCTTCGCGACCCCGTCGAGGGCCAGGGGTATCTGGCCGGCACCCCGGACCGTCCGGATCTCGGTCCAGCCGGTGGCGATGTCGGTGGCGGCCACGGTCAGCAGGCAACTGCCGCTTGCCGTACCGCCGTCGTGGCGTACGACCGCGATCTCGAAGAACCCGGGGTGGCCGTGGTCCCACTCCGTCCAGGTGACCAGCGGGAGTTCACCGCGCGGCCGGGAACCGGGCCGCAGCCGCGGGGCGGTCCCGGAGGACTGCCGGTACGGGGCGAGACGGCGGGAGATCGTCGCCGCGGACATCGACATGAGCAGCTCGGCGGACTCGTCGTCGATGGCCAGCTCGCGGTGGCGGCGCAGCACCGGCACCAGCTCGGGCAGCATCGGCGCCAGCCGCTTGCCCGCCGGCCGGTCGAGGATGGTCCAGCAGAGCGTCAGTGCGGCGACGACCTCCGCGTCGTACTTCCGGCGCTGCGGGGTCCTCCGGCCCAGCTTGGGACGTGCGGCGTTCAGAAGTGTGTTGCGGGCGTGGCTGCGGTGCCAGCCGGTCGCCGCACACACCTTGTCGAGGATGAGGGTCTTCTCCTGCTTGCCGGCCCGGGCGTAGCAGACGGCGTAGGTGTGGGCGAGCGCCCTGCGCTCGGCGAGCGTCGCCGCGGACTCGCCGGGCGGCGCGGCGGACCCGGGCTCGGCGACGGCCGGACGGTCCCGGGCCGCGGCGGTCGGTACCAGCAGCGCTTGCAGCAGCAAGGGCACCGCTGACCGTCTCTGGACCGCCCTGGCCTCCGGGCCGTCATCCGTGGAACTGCCCGCTCCGACCCGGACCTTGACCTTGACCGCACTCATGAGTCTGCCCTGCCCTCCGAAGGCTGCGACCTCCCGGCGAGGCCCCTGAGCAAATCGTCGAATGAGCGCAAAGCCCTGGGTTGACAACTTCTCCAAACTTCCCGCGCAATTTCTTGCGTGTGGAAACGCATCGGCAGTGGTGCACCCGGGGGGAACGTCACGTTAGGTGATAATGCATTCACCGTCAGCAAACCGAACCGTCCCGGGTCGGGCACGGCAAACATGTCTGAACTAGCGGGCCTTATCGGGTAATTGACATATGTGCCGCCTCAGGAGTTTCGCCATGCCCACATTGCGGCGGACCGCTGCCTTATGAAACCCCTGTCGGAGGTACGGCCGGCCACCGCCGCCCGCCGGGAGCAGGCGGCGGTGGCCGGCGTGCAGGTCCGCGAGCCTCCCCCGGCCAGCGGGTCGCCGGCTTGCCGAGGGCACGGCTGTTACGGGGGACCGGGGCGCTGCGCCTCGCCGGTGACGTCGAGTGTCACTTCGGACTGCGGGACGATGCGGTAGGTCGCCCCCGCCCTCGTCGGCAGCCTGAGGGTGTCGCCGTCGGTGGAGAAGCCGGCGGGCCTGCCGTTGTCGCCGTAGACCCGGACCTGTCCGCGGAACGCCTCGTGCCGCAGCACTGCTCTCCCGCCCTCGGCCGAGGCGAGCCGGATCTCCGTGGGGTTGCCCGCCCGCCATGTCGTACCCACGGTGAACGCGCCCCGGGCCTTCAGCCCGTCCACGCTCCCGTTCGCCCACGCGCTCGGCAGCGCGGGCAGGACGTCGATCGTGCCGAGGTGGCTCTGCAGCAGCATTTCGGCGATCCCGGCGGTGGCGCCGAAGTTGCCGTCGATCTGGTACGGCGGATGCGTATCCCAGAGGTTGGGGAGAGTGCTCTGCCCGAGCTGCTGGGTGAGCAGCTTGTGCGCGCGGTCGCCGTCGAGGAGCCGCGCCCAGAAGTTGATCTTCCACGCCTTGCTCCATCCCGTGCCGTCGTCTCCGCGGGCGTTCAGCGAGACCTTGGCGGCTTCGGCGAGCTTCGGCGTGGTGGCCGGAGAGATCTGCCGGCCGGGGTGGACGGAGAACAGGTGCGAGACGTGCCGGTGGTGCTCGTCCGGGTCGTCCAGGTCGGCCTTCCACTCCTGCAACTGCCCCCAGGAGCCGACCCGCAGACCCGGGTCCAGCTTGTCCAGCACGGCGGTCGCCCGCTTGGCGAAAGCCCTGTCGCCGGTCTTGGCGGCGGCTTCCGCGGTGTCCGTGAAGAGGTGCCAGAGGATCTGCTGGGACATCGACGTGCCGGCGGTCGCAGGGCCGATCTCCGGAGAGCGGCTGGGGGTGGCGACCAGAGTGCCGTCGAACGGGTCGGTGCGCAGGTTGCCGATCCAGAACTGTGCCGCCTCCTTCATCACCGGGTAGGCGACCTCGTTGAGGTAGTCCTCGTCGAGGCTGAAGCGGTAGCGGTCGTAGAGCTGGTCCGCGAGCCAGGCGCCGGACTCGGGGAAGAAGTACGCCGGGTGGTCCCAGGCGCCGGTGTGCCCGTAGATGTTGGAGGCGTGGTGGGCGACCCACCCCTGCCCGACCCCGAACATCTGCTTCGCCGTCACCCGCCCGGGCTCCCGCAGCCCGTCGACGTACGCGGACAACGGCTCGGCCGTCTCGGCCAGGTTGGCGACGTCGGCCGGCCAGTAGTTCATCTGCAGGTTGATGTTGAGGTGGTAGTCCGCCTGCCAGGGCGGGACCTCCATGTCGTTCCACACCCCCTGGAGGTTCGCCGGCAGCGAGCCAGGGCGGGAGGAGGCGGCCAGCAGATAGCGGCCGTACCGGAAGAACAGCTCCTCCAGCGCGCGGTCGGCCGGCTCGGGCCCTTCGCCGTACCGGCTCAGCAACTCGTCGGTCGGCACGTCGGGCATCTCCCCGCCGAGGTCGAGCGCGACCCGGTCGAACAGCTCGGTGTGGTCGGCCTCGTGGTCGCGCAGCAGTGCACCGTAGCCCTTGGCCGCCGCGTCGTCGGCCACCGCGGTCACCCGGGCGTGCGGGTCCTCGCCCCGGTAGTCGGGGTAGTCGGCGGCGTAGTCGGTCCCGGCCGCCAGGACGAGCGTCACCTCGTCGGCATCCCGCACGCTCACCGTGCCGTCCGCCCCGTCGGTGCGCGAGCCGCCCTCGTTGAGCACCTGGAGCTGGGCCTCGTACGCCAGGCCGTTGCTGTCGAGCGCGCCGCTGACGGTGATCCGCCCGTCGTGGGCCCGGGCCGCGCTCGTGCGGTTGGGCGGGACGCCGATCCTGGAGGTCAGGTCCACCTGCCCCGGCCGGTCGGCGCTGATGCGGGCGACGATGACGCCGTCTGCCGCGGTGGCGAAGTACTCACGGGTGAACCGCACGTCGCCCGACCGGTAGGAGACCCCGGCGACGCCCCGGCCGATGTCCAGCTCCCGGCGGTAATCGGTGGCGGGCACCGCCTGCCCGGGGAAGTCGAGCCGCAGGTCGCCGAAGCTCTGGTACGCCCCGAAGCGGCGGTGCCGGGGCGAGTCGGACGCGTGGCCGAGCTTGTCCCGCACGTACTCCGGGGACACCTGCCCCTCGTCCTGGATCCGCTGCCGGACCTCTTCCAGCGCGCCGGGCCGGGGCTCGTCCCAGTTGCCGAAGTTGTAGCCGGACACGCCCGGCCCGCCGGTCCACAGCGTCTTCTCGTTGAACTGCAGGCGTTCGGCCTCGACGCCGCCGAACACGGACGCGCCCATCGCACCGTTGCCGATCGGCAATGACCGCTGCTCCCAGCCGTCATGCGAATCGGGGGCGGGCTCGTCGTACCAGAGAACGGACCCGGGGTCGGACCCGGCCGCCGCGGCCTGCGCGGCAGGGACAACGGATAACGGGGAGGGATCGACTGCGGCTGAGGGGACGGTGAGTCCCGCGCACAGTGCAAGCATGCTCAGTCCGGTCACGGTGCGTCTGCCCATCTGGCTGCTCCCCACACCTGGATACATCGGAGGTGTTTCGGGAGTGTAGCCAGCAGTCAGCGAATCGAACACCCCCGGCGTCCGGATGAGATCGGATGTCTGTGGTGCCGGGTTCGGGTCTCCGATCCCGTGGGGGGCCGGGGTCAGGATTCGTCGTCGTCGCCGGCGAGCCTGCTCGCCAGCAGCATGAGGCCCAGGCCGATCGCCACGCCGCATACCGTCCACAGCACCCGGTAGCCCTCGACGTCGTAGTTGGTGGGCTGCGGAAGGCTGACCAGGATGAGCACTCCGGCGGCGACGGCCGCGCAGTAGAGCGCGTAGTTCCAGAAGCGGACCGCCACGGCGTGCATCAGCAGGACGAGCGCGACCACTTCGAGCCCGCGGGTCACCGCGAACAGCTTGGTCCCGGTCTCACTGGCGGGGAGCAGGATCAGCAGCGAAGCCGCGGCGGCGCCGACCAGAGCGCCGACGAGGCGCTGCGCGGCGACGAGCGTGGACTGCTCCAGACTCGGCTTCATCGCGATGGCGGTCGCGACCGGGATCCAGTAGCCGTACGAGAGGTCCAGCCCGAAGGCGAGCGCGCAGGCCGCGGCCACGGCCGCGGCGCGGATCACCGCGAACGTGATCACCGGCCAGGTCAGACGCTGCCGCGCGGTGTCACCGGGCAGCTCCGGGACCGGCTGGGGCCGGTCCCCGCGGCCGCGGGCGAGCCACTCGACGAACGTCACCGCGAGCCACAGCGCCGCTCCTCCCGCCCAGGCGACCACCTGGGCCCAGGTGTGGCTGGTGAGGTGAGCGTGGTGGTGGAGCTGGAACGAAAGCGCGAGGGCGACGATGAACCAGATGTTGAGGAGCAGGGCGGTGACGAGGCTGCGTACCCCGAACGCGACCGCCAGGCCGGCCACGAGCGTGACCGCGAAGGCCGCGAGCACCAGCCAGCCCCAGGCTTCTCCGCCGATGCCGAACCCCAACGCGGTCACCCCCGCGCCGACCAGCGCGAAGGCGGAGACACGCACGGCGCGGTGCCCGTAGCTGCCGCCGGGGTCGTCCAGCGCGGCGAACAGCAGGCCGAACAGCGCGCTCAGCAGGTACTGCTCGTGCCCGATCGCCCAGAAGACCAGCATCGGCACCAGCGCGGCGTCCAGGAACACGATCGCCCGTGGCCAGTTGAGCCCCGCGGCGTTGAGCCTGAACACCTTCGACAGCTCTCTCGCGGCCTCCCCCCGGAGGACCGAGGCCGCTTTCGGAGTGATGGAACCCGCCATGACCGCCTCGCTCGTCTGGTCTCCGGAAATGCCGCTGCGGTCCCGCATTCTCCGGCCCAGCCGTGACCGCCGCGAAGAGACGCGCAGGCCAGGGCCACATGGGGTACGTCTACCAGTCGTACGGCGGATGCGCGGCCCCGGAGCGGAAGGCGGCCGTGCCCTGGGCCAGCAGGGGTGGTGCTGCCCCGGCCCAGGGCCCCTCCGTGAGTCTCCGATGCGCGGCAGCAGGGAGAAGGTCTTGCTGCTGGTCCTGGCCACCAGCACGTCCTCGTAGAGCAGCAGTTGCGGCGAGTCCCCAGGGCCGGGGGCCGGGCCGCCCGGCTTGCCGGTGTCGACGTGGTCGCGCCAGACCTGCTCGCCCGTACGCAGATCGAGGCCGGAAAGGTCGCCCGTCGGGCCGAAGAAGTACACGGTCCCCTGCCTCACGGACACCGCGGGAGACGCCATGCCGGTCATCGTGTCCTTGCCGGGCATCCTGCTTCGACGTGTAACTGAACGACTGCACCTGTTCCGTGGCTTCTTGGGGCCCGAGCTCCGGCACGAGCGCCCGGAGCTTGGCCAGCGCGCGGTGCGCCGTACTGCGCACGGTGCCGACCGGACACCCCAGCAGCGCCGCGACCTCGGCCTCGGGCAGGTCCTCGGAATAGCGCAGCACGACCACGGTCCGCTGCCGCTTGTTCAGCCGGCCGAGCGCCGCCCACAGCGCAATCCGCAGCTCGGAGTCCGCCCCGGCGTCCGCGGCGGACTCGGGCAGTACGGCCACGGTGGTCTCGGCGCGGTACCTGCGCAGCCGCCAGGGTTGACCTGCTGGCGGTACATGACCTGGCGAATGTACGCCTCAGGCTGCTCGATGTGCGCCCAGCGCCCGTAGGACTTCATCAGCGCGATCTGCAGCAGATCCTCCGCGGCATGCCGGTCCCCGCCGGTGAGCAGCACCGCGAGCTGCAGCAACGCGGTGGAGCGCATCGCTACGAACTCCCGGAACCCGTCGTGACTCGACGCCTTCATCAACCCTCCCCTTCCTGGCAACCATCACGACGCGACGGGCCGTGCGCGGCTGTCCCTCGGCGGACGATCCAGTGTGTTCGCATCAAGCGGGCGATCGAGCCGGGGCCGCCGCGAGGACCGTGTCCCGGCCCTCCCGCCGGCCCTGCTACTGCGCCCCGGCGACCCTCGCACCGGGGACGACTCCCCAGCGGACGTTCGCTGACCGCCGGCACCCGACGAGAGAGAGGATCACCATCGGCTGGCCTTCACGGAGACGCGTCTGCGGCATGCAGGCTGCGCCCCGGCCCGGCCCGCTTTTGCGCTGCTCGATCCGGGGCGAGTGAATCTCCTGTTGCTGCCGGCGGTACGCCGTATTAGCGTGGTTTGGACGACGGTGTGTGGATCCGGCCAAGCGCTGCGGCCATATCGTGAACGCCCGGTGCGGCGTCCGTCCAGATCGGGCCGGCCGAGCCGGTTCTTCCGCCGGTCGGGGAATCTCGCCCTTCTTCGGCGACTCAAGCTGTGGGTCCCCGGGTGGCAGGTGCTGGGAGGTCCGGAAATGACGAGTGAAGCCGAAGCGCCCTGGGGAGATTCCGACCTCGACGGGTCCCGCTATCTGCCCGTCGCCGAGCATGGCCTGATCGGTGATCTGCGCAGCGCGGCGCTCGTGGGCACGAACGGCACGATCGACTGGTACTGCTGTCCGCGCTTTGACGCACCCAGTGTGTTCGCCTCGCTTCTCGACGCCGAGCGGGGCGGGTCCTTCGAACTTGCGGCGGATGTCCCGACCCGGAGGAAGCAGTTCTACTTCCCCGATACGAATGTGCTGATCACCCGCTTCTCGGCGGACGACGGGGTGGGGGAGATCCAGGACTTCATGCCGATCGTCGACGATTCGCGTGAGGCCGACCGGCACCGGCTGATCCGCCGCGTGGTGTGCGTCCGCGGATCGCTGCCTTTTCGTGCCCGGGTGGCACCCCGCTTCGCGTACGGGACGGAGCCGCACACGGTGCACGCGCAGCTCCGTCAGGTGGTCTTCGAGTCCCCGTCACTGACCCTGGCGCTGACGTCGAGTGTGCCGCTCGAAGTCGCCGGCCCGGATGCCTGGTCGGTGTTCAAGCTGCACGAGGGCCAGTCAGCCGTCTTCGCGCTCGACCAGGTCGGCGGCGACGTCCTGCCCCGCCACTGCCCCGTGACCGAGGCCGAGGAGCAGTTCAACGCCACCGTCGGCTACTGGCGGCGGTGGCTGTCCCAGTCGCGCTACCGGGGCCGTTGGCGGGAGGTGGTGCACCGCTCCGCCCTCACCCTGAAGCTGCTGACCTACGCCCCGACGGGCGCCATCATCGCCGCGCCGACCACCAGCCTGCCCGAGCACATCGGCGGAGAGCGCAACTGGGACTACCGCTACGTGTGGATCCGTGATGCGGCGTTCTGCGTGTACGCACTGCTCAGGCTCGGCTTCACCGACGAGGCCGAGGCGTTCATGGGTTTCCTCTCCGAGCACGTCCGCCTCGAATCAGCCCAGGGGCCGGGACCACTGCAGATCATGTACGGCATCGACGGGCGCCATGCCCTGTCCGAACGCGAACTTCCGCACCTGGAGGGCTACCGGGGCTCGGCCCCCGTACGCGTCGGCAACGGCGCCGTCAACCAGCTCCAACTCGACATCTACGGGGCGCTCGTCGACTCCCTCTACCTCTACGACAAGTGGGGGCAACCCGTCTCCAGCGCCTACTGGGACGCGATCAGCGCGCTGGCCGACTGGGTCTGCGACAACTGGGACCAGCCCGACCAGGGGATCTGGGAGAGCCGCGGCGGTCCCAGGAACTTCCTCTACTCACGGCTGATGTGCTGGGTGGCGATCGAACGGGCCATGCGCATGGCTCAGCACCGCGGACTGCCCGCCGACCTGGTGCGGTGGGGACGCGCCCGGGACGCGATCTACCGCCGGATCATGCACCACGGCTGGTCCACCGAGCGGAACGCCTTCGTCCAGTACGAGGACAGCCACCTCCTCGACGCATCCCTCCTGATGATGCCGCTCGCGAAGTTCGTCTCCCCCACCGACCCGAAGTGGCTCTCCACGCTCGACGCCCTGAGCGAGGACCTGGTGTCCGACTCGCTGGTCTACCGCTACGACCCGCAGATCAGCGCGGACGGGCTGCCAGGCGAGGAAGGCACGTTCTCGATCTGCTCGTTCTGGTACGTCGAGGCACTGACCCGGGCGGGCCGCCTCGACGAGGGCCGGCTCGCGTTCGAGAAGATGCTCACGTACGCCAACCACCTCGGCCTCTACGCCGAGGAAATCGGCCACACCGGGGAGCAACTCGGGAACTTCCCCCAGGCATTCACCCACCTCGCCCTGATCAGCGCCGCCGTCAACCTCGACCGCACACTGGGCTAGACCCGCCCGGGCAGACGGCGGTGCTACGCGGGTCCGGGGCAGTTCCGGGCGATGTCGCGGGCGGTCCTGGCCGCGCGGTCGGCGGTCCGGTCGAGTGCGCCCGGGGAGACCCCCATCAGCCCCTGGCGCAGGAAGAGCGCCATGCCGTGGGCGGCGGAGGCGATACGCAGCAGGAGGTCGTACGCCGCCTCCGCACCGGCGGCGACACCGGGGCACGCGGCCTTGTCGCCCGTTGCCAGGCCGGTGATGCATGCCCTTCGTCAGCGCAGCGCGTGCAGCCGCCGGGCGAACTCCACGGCGCGTGCCGCCCGGGTCCGCGGGGTGGCGAACGAGGTGGGGTCCGCGTACGGGCGGAAGCGGCGCACGTGACCGACGCGGGTGCGGCGAACGCGCGCAGCCCTTCCGCGCCGTGGACGCGCCCGTACCCGGACAGCCCGCTGCCGCCGAAGGGCAGCGCGGGGACGGCGGCGTAGCCGAGTACCGAGCCGACCGAGACCGCGCCGGCGCGCAGCCGGGCGGCCACCGCCAGGCCGTCGCGGCGGGTGCGCGTGAAGACGGCGGCGCCGAGAGCGTACGGGGAGGCGTTGGCGCGCCGGACCGCCTCGTCCAGGTCCGCCACGGCGTTGACCGCGACGACCGGGCCGAAGGTCTCCTCGCGCATGGCGGGCGATTCTTCCGGCACGTCGAGGAGCACGACGGGGCGGACGTAGGGCGACTGAACGGACTCGGGTCCGCCCAGGGGTGTGCGGGCTCCCGCGGTCACGGCCTCCTAGACGTGGTACTCGACGGTGCCGAGCTGCGAGGGAAGGGTCATCGCGCCGTAGTCGGCGGCCTCCCAGGCTCTTGTTCGCTCTGACTGCCGACAAGAATGCACTGGCTCAGGCGGTCGGTCAGGGCACCAGCACGATCTTGCCGAGGGTGTGGCGGCGCTCGAGTTCCCGGTAGGCGTCGCGAACCTGCTCCAGAGGGTAGGTGCGGGCGACGGGGACCTCAAGATCACCGTCGGCGATCCGGGCGGCCAGCTCCGCCAGCACATCGGCGCTGGCACCCTGGGCATTGCCGTCGGTCCTGGTGCCGTAACGCTCGGCATCGGTGTGGTTGATGAGGGTATCCACCCGTTCGGGCCGGACGCCCAGGTCCTCGACGGCCATCCGGACGTAGTCGGCGCCGAAGGTGTCGATGAACGCGTTCGGGACGCCGTCCCCCGCGGCCCGGCGGACGCGGTCGGCGACGCCCTCGCCGTACGCGACCGGGGTGATGCCGTGCGCCGCGAGCCAGTCGTCGTGGTGCGGGCCGGCCAGGCCGATCACGGTGGCGCCGGCGCTGCGGGCCAGTTGCGCGGCGAGCGTGCCGACGCCGCCGGCCGCGCCGGCGACCACGACGGTGTCGCCCGGTCCGGCTCCCACCGCCCGCACCGCGGCGTAGGCGGTGGTGCCGACGACAGGCAGGGCGCCGGCGGCCTCCCACGGAACGCCCGGAGGCCGCGGCGTGACGTTGGCGGCCGGCACCGCCACGTACTCGGCGTGACTGGCACGGCGGTCGGTGTACCCGATCACCTCTTCTCCGACTGCCACATTCCGTACCCGCTCACCCCGTTCCTCGACGACGCCGGCCAGGTCGCTGCCCTGGCCGGAGGGGAACGTTGCCGGCCACATCGCGTCGAGCAGGCCCTCCCGGATCGCGCTCTCCCCCGGGTTGATGCCGGCGGCCCGCACCCGGACCAGTACCTCGTCCGGCCCGGGGACCGGACGTTCGACATCCACGACCCGGAGGACGTCCACGCCGCCGTAGCCATCGAACCTCACCGCGCGGGGCATGTCGGCCTCCCTTGGTCAGCGTCGGTGGTCATGCGCACAGAGGGCGCATGCAGCCACTGTGGGCCGACGCCTGCCATCGCACCATTCGACGGCCACCGCCCGGCTGTACGTTCAGCCGATCAGGCGATCAGCCGTTGCCGTGGGCCGGCTCCGAAGGCGCCGGCCCGGGTGTGAGAGAGCGCCGAGTCAGCCCTCGGATGCCGAGGTCAACGACGCAAACGGCTTCCAGCGCTCCGGCAGGATTTCGCTGTCTGTCTGCGGCGTGTACGGCCTTTGGCCGTCAGGCCGAACCCGGGCCTGGGAGGAGGTCGACGTCGTCGGCGTGCATCGGCCGGCCACAATGACTGCAGCGCGGGTCGACGTGGCCGATCTGCCCGCAGGCATGGTGGCGGTACAGGACGGGAGGCCCGGCCTCGCCGGCGAGCCAGCGGTCGCCCCACCGCGCCATCACCATGAGCATCTCGACGAGGTCGGCGCCCTTGCCGGTGAGGTGGTACTCGTAGCGGGGGCGGGCGTCGTAGGGCTGCCGTTCGAGCACCCCTTGCTCGACCAGGTGGTTGAGCCGTTCGGTGAGTACCTTGCGGGAAATCCCGAGGTCGGCCTGGATGTGGTCGAAGCGGTGCACCCCGGCCCACACGTCACGCAGGATCAGCGGCGACCAGGGCTCGCCGATCACGTCCAAGGTACGCGCGATGGAACACGCCATCTCCCCGAACCGCGTTCTCTGCATGGCGGCAATCTATCAAGCAGGGTTCCCTTACGGAACCCAGGGTGCTACCTTCCTCAGCGTCTCTTGAAGAAACCTCGAAGGGAGGGCCGGTGACATTCATCAGGCGGTTCGACCACGTCGGCATCACCGTCGCCGATCTCGACGCCGTGACGGCGTTCTTCGTCAGCCTCGGTCTGGAGGCCGATCGGAAGATGGCCGTCGAAGGCGAGTTCCTCGACACGGTGATCGGCATGACCGACGCCCGCACCGAGATCGTCATGCTGCGACCGCCCGGCGGAGGTACGACGCTGGAACTGTCGAGCTTCACACGGCCGGACCACCTCCCGGGTACGCCTGCCGCGCCTGCCAACGAGTTGGGCCTGCGCAACGTCGCCTTCGAGGTGCACGACCTCCAGGCCGCGGTCGACCAGGCCGCAGCCGACGGCTACGACCTGGTGGGAGGCATCGGCGCATACGAGGGCAGGTGGCGGATGGCCTACGTCCGCGGACCCGAAGGAATCATCGTCTCGCTGGCCGAGCGCATCGAGAAGTAGGGAGACATCATGAGCACGACCGTGACCGACGAACAGATTCGGGCCCTGGCCGCGACCGCGAAGCCTTACAGCCTGGCGCTCCTTCACTGGGGCCCGGAGCGGACCATGGACGGCGCGGAGGCAATCGAACTCGAACACCAGCGACGCATGGTGTCGCTGCGCGCTGAGGGCGTGATCGCGATCCTGTGCCCAGTCGCCTCCGACACCGCGGCCGGCGTTGCGATCATGACCGTACCGGCCGGGGAAGCCGCGGAGATCATGGCCGGGGACCCCTGCGTGCGAGCCGGGATGATGCGCTGCGAGGTTCACCCCTGCCACGGCTTCCCCGGAGACACCCTCCCCGCCTGAACGATCCGGCCAGGGCAAGCAGCACCTGCCCGCGAACCCGCGGTCGTGGGGTAATTGTGTGTCCGAGCGAGTTGACCACTCCACCCACGACCTCACCCGCCGGACACCACTCCCCTTGGGGTGATCGACGCCTCACCGCCAACCCGGCCTGTCAGGTGCCGAGCGCGCTGATGCTCTCGGCCATCTCGTCGAGGAAGTCCTGTAATTCCGGTCCCGAGCCCGTCGACCCCGGCAGGAAGCCGAAGAGCACTGCGACGATCGCAGGCCCCGCCTTGGCCGAGCCGCTGCGTATCAACACGATCAGGATGATCCCCGTCAACGGCCGCGCCGGGCGGTTCAACTCGTCATAAGTGGTGCGGTCGGTGAAGTCGCCGGCGGTTGCGGTGGCGACGCCGCGGGGGGTTTCGACCTTGGTGCGGTTGCCGGCCTGGTCATAGGTGAACTTCGTGGTGCGCGTCGTGGTGTCCGTGTACGGGACGCGCTGCTCCACCGGCGGGCCACGTTCGTCGTATTCGGTCTCGATGTACGGCCCAGGTGATCCGGCAGGCCGCCCAGCGCGGCGTGATCGTGGAGACGAAGGCGCGCTTCGGGCTCGTGCCACAGCCCGTCCAGCCGATCCCGCACCCATATCGCCGTCGCACCACCGGAATGCCCGCCCGCGCGATCTGCACGGTCAGAGAAGGGACTTGCTCACCGGAACGGGGACGGAGTGACAACGAGCACCTCGACAACTGCATCGGCCTGCGGAACGGACCCGAGCATCCCCGACAGAGTCAAGCTGAGACGATCCTCTGGACGGGGAAGGGGGGAGGTCACCCGAAAACAAGTGCGACCAGCAGCCCAGCACCCAGCATCTCGACCCAGAAATAGAACCAGGCAGGATAGAACGCCGATGGGCGCTCCACCGCCCGGGCCACTAGTCTCCCCAGGGCCATACCCCCAAGCGCCACCGCGGCCGCGAGCACGATCCCCCGTTGCAGCTCACCGGAACCATCGAGAGCCACCCAGCCGAGCAGGCTTCCGAAAGCGAGACCGAACCCACCGTAGACAGCGCGGACCTCGCCGCGTGCTTCCGGGGAGCTGAGCTCGATACCAAAGGGTTGCATGAGCGCAGCGGGCGCAATGAGGCCGAACAACCCCATACCAAGGAAGAGGAGGGCGACGACAGTTATCCAGAGGGAAGACATACCGAAGAACCTGCCGCCGAAGGGCATGCACCTTCAATTACCTCCCAGGTAAAGGGCGTCGCGTGTCGGGGCCCGAGGAACTCACGGATCGGAGTGGGAGTTGCTCGTTCCGCTGATACCGCGGGCTGTCACAGAGCAGCATCGTGCGGAGGACCGGTTGGTCATCAACGGCATGGTCGACAGGCTCCGAACCGGGATCGCCTGGCGTGACCTGTCGGAACGCTGCGGGTGATCGGCTTGGAACAGTTTCTGGAGGCGCTGGCCGATCAGGATGCACCCGCCGAGGTGACGGGTGAGGTGCCGCGGTGGAAGCCGGTCGGGCCGCGCCGGGCGGTGCCTACCCGTTCACGACTACGCGCAGAGCGGCCTCCTCAGCCCCGGACCACTGGATCGCCTGTCACCACCCGCACACCTCTGGGGACGTCACTCCAGCCGGGCCGCGGCCTCCAGTGGCTCGGAGGAACGGAGGAAGCGCAGGTCGTCCATGGCCAGGGCGACATCGGTGGTGCCGCCGTGGCGGAGGGCCGGGGCCAACGCGGACAGGTCGGACCAGCGGGACGGGCGGAGGTGGACGCGGTAGCCGTCTCCGGCGGGCTCCAGGGTGAGGGCTTCGCCGATGGCGAGCCTGCTCTGCGGGAGATGGGCCGCGACCGCTCCGGCGGCTCGTTCCAGGGCGGTGACCGAGGTGACCCCGGCGGCGATGGGCAGGGTCGTGTCCGGGCTGGTGACGTGTGCGTGCAGGTCACGCAGACGGGTGGCAGCGGTCGTACGGGCGAGGTGGTCCTTGGGCAGACGGTCGGCCAGAAGCCTCGCAGCGCGGGCGATGTGACCCAGCGGCAGTACGGACGGACGCTCGCCGAGCAGGGCGATCAGCGCCTCCAGGGCGTCCTCGGCGCCGCAGGCGAGGGTAACCCACTGCTCGGTGGTGAGCGGGGTGAGCCTCGGGTGGCGTTCCGTCCAATACGCGAGCGCCCGGTCCAGGTCGGGGCCCGTACGCCAGAGGTCGGCGGGGTCGTCGGGCATGAGCAGCTCCACGACTTCGACGGCCTCGTCGGTGGTAGTGAGCGCCTCCAGGGAGAGCGCGGCGATGCGCAGTTCGATCTCGGTCAGGTCGAGTTCGCGGGCGCGGGCGGCGTCGTCCCTGTGGAAGGCGGCGACGCGGCCTCGGGCCCAGCCGTCCGGCCAGGAGAGCGTGCGGGCCGAGGTGGACAGCAGGATCAGGCACTGGGCCGGTGACAGGCCGGTGGCCTGGGCGAACGCCCGCACGGTCGCCTCCCGGTCGACCGGCGGCGGTCCGTTCTCGGCGATCAGGCGGAGTGCCCGCCGGAGCCGGTCCTGGTCGCCCCAGCCGCGGCAGGTCCGCAGCTCGACGACGCGGTTGCGAGTGAACAGGAGCGGGTCGGGGCCGTCCGGGGTGTAGAGGAGCGCCGTGACGGCGTATCCGTGCCCCGCCTTCTCGTAGTCGGCAACGGCGGCGGCCGCGATGGGGCCGCGGCCTGAGTGGATCTGCATGAGGTCGTACTCCGGGCGCAGCCGGGCAACGTGCCAGGTGCCGTCGGTACGGAGGAGTTCGGGGACGGCGGCCAGTTTCAGAAGTAGCGCGCGCCCGCCGCCGTTGCCCCACGCGGCCTTCAGAACGGCGGCGCCGAGGCGGCCCAGGGTGTTCTCGACCCCCTTGACGGCGGGGGCGTTGAATATCGCGATCTTCCTGTCGTACGGCACATCGGCGGCGGCACGGGTGAAGTGGACGATCCTCTCGTACGCGGACTCAGGCCCCGGATCGTCCGGCTCGTGGGACTTCTCGGACCGGACCGCGGGTGCCGCGGAGGCGGGCGCCGGCCGCAGGTGGGGCGGCGGGGTCAGCGCCAGGCGTTCCAGCAGGGCGAACGCGCGCTCGCGGCATTCGACGGCCGTCCACACCAGGAACGTGACGCCCTGCCGGAGCGAGTCGTCGGTGATCTCCGGCAGGAGCGGGCGGAGCCGTCCCGCCAACTCGTCGCGGGCGGCGTCCTGCTCCGCGTACCTGCTCTCGGGGTCCAGCACCCGCATGAGGTCGGCGGCGAGCGCGGCGTCCGCCACGCCGATCAGGGCCTGCGCCTTCTTCTCGTCGACGGCGCGCAGCGCCCCGGATCCTTCGGGGTCGCGCGGCCGCATCGCCGACCACCGGCCGGGGGGCGCGACCAGGCGGGTCCCGGCCGCGTAGCGGTGGTGCGCGACGACGCCGATGTTCCTGGCACCGTCGTGCTCGGGCACCCGGCCCCGGCCGCGGACGTAGCGGCCGATGGTCCGCCCGGCCGGGTCCCGCAGCTCGATGATCCGGCCCGGGCCGCGCCACACGGTGGCCTCGGCGCCGCCGGGGAAGGCGACCCGTTCGCCGTCGGCCGGTACGACGGGGCGGGCGGCGGGGTGCGCGCTGCCGTGCGGGCAGTGCGGGCCGCCGTGGTCCAGTACGGTCACCCGGCCGTTCACGGCGATCAGGCAGCGGTCGTAGAGGTCGCGCGCCTCGGTCCGTTCGTGGGAACGGCTGGAGATGGGCTCGTACGTGCCGAAGCCGTGGGCCGGACCGACTCCCTGCGGTGTGACGACGCAGGCGCGGAACTTGTGCTCCCAGAGCCGGCCGGACTCGATCAGCAGCAGGTCGGTGCCGCTCTCTTCCAGGTAGTCGGTGATGGTGTGGACGTGGCCGGGGACGAAGGCCGGCAGCTCCAGTTCGTCGAGGATGCCGCCGCTCAGCGTGGCGGCGAGGGCGCGGGCCGGGTCCGTCCCGGTCGCGATCGTCCACACGCTGTCCAGGAGGGGGCCGGGGACTCCGGCGAGGGTGAACCGTTCGGCGTCGCACAGGGCGGCGTGCGCGTCCGGAAGCCCTTGATGTGGGACCCGTTCGGCATGCTCGGCCAGGATGGCGGCGACGATCTGCGCGGTTCCGGGTGTCGCGGTCAGGGCCCGTACGGTCTCGGGGGCGGTCTGCTTCGGGACGGTGGGCTCGGTGACGTTGAGCTGATTGGTCACGTTGCCCACGATCGCGTCGCGCAGCAGCGGAGCCCAGTGCGGGTCGGCCGCAACGGCGGCCAGGTCGGTGCCCGTTCCGGCGGCGAGCCGGTCGTACAGCTTGAACGTGTGCAGCAGCCGGGGCCGCGCGAGCGGGACGCCGCGGTCCAGGAGGAGATCGAGGAGCGGGAGGTCGGCGGCGGTCTCCTCCCATCTGTTGACCTCGTCCTCGTCCACTCCCAGTACCGCCTCATGGGCGTCGCAGGTGAGGCCCTCCGCGCGCAGCCGCGTACCGGCGTCGTGCAGGAGGTCGCCGAGACCGGCGATGGGGAGTGCGAGCCCCGCGTACAGCTTCAGTAAGCGGCCGAGCCAGTCCTTCGCCGCCGCTCCCGCCAGCCCGGGGGACGTGGTGAACGGGGCGGTCAGGCCCGCGCCCGCGAGGTTGCCGAGGAGGAGCGACACTGCCGCGCTCTTCGCCTTGGGGGTGTCCTTGGCGGGCAGCGGCAGGATGCCGAGGAGCGCGCGGCCGATGCCCGCGTCCGCCCGTGCCATCGGGCCGAGCAACGGAAGGACGAACTTCCACAGGGCCTGCGGTGCCGACTCCATGCAGCCGCTCGCCAGCAGGGCCCGTACAGCGCGTTCGTCCTCGGGCCCGCCGAGCGCGTGCCAGGCGGCCTTCGCCAGCGCCGCCCAGCCGTCGGCCAGGGCCAGCGCGTGGTCCGCGCCGTCCGGGACTTCCTCGCACCACTCGGTAAGCAGGCTGCGGTGCCAGCGGTACGCGCCGGGGGCGGGATGCCGGGCGGCGAGCCGCTTGCCGTGCTTCTTGAGCGTGGCCGTTCCGGCGGCGTCCGGTCCCGCGGCGAGGTGCGCCGCGACGAGCGCACCCTCGTCGACCGGCAGCGCGTGCGCGTCCTCGGCGGCGCGGGCCTTCTCGAAGAAGGCGGCGGCGAAGCGGGCGCTGCCCGCGTCGGCCAGGATCCCCGCGCACTCCTCGTAGAACGGCGGCAGCAGTTCGGGCGCGTGCGTCTCCAGGTCGGCGCCGGTACGGGTGAGCGCGGTGCGCGCGAGGCCGGGCTTGCGGGCGGCCAGGCCGCGGGCGGCCCGCAGGCCGGTGTGCGTGGCCAGGATGTGGGCGCGGTGCGCCGGGTACCGGTGCAGGGCGGACGCGAGGAAGCCGAGCGGGCCCGCGTGCACGGTGCCGCCGTCGGTCTCCGCCACCGGGTCCAGGTCGTACAGCGACTTCTCGGCCTTGTCTCCCCCGACGGCCGCGCGCCGGACGAGTTCGACGACCGGCTCGTCCAGGACGGAGTGCTCGTAGCGGACGGCGACGCACGTGTCCTCGTCGGAGCCGGCGGGCGTGCCCGGCAGCACCGCCCCGGCGCGCAGCAGTACGTGGCGCGCCGGGGTGGTGCTGCCGGAAGGCACCACGGTGCCGGGCTCGCCTTGGTGGGCATCGCAGTAGTGCGAGTACGCCTCGGCTGCCTCCATCACCGGCTCCGTCTTGTCCACGGTGCGGCCCGCGTACAGAGCCATGAGAATGCGGACGCCCTCGGACCAGGCGATGTCGTCAATCTCCCGGCCGCCCGCGGTGAAGCACAGCTCGGCCATGTAGGCCGGGCTCATCGGCCCGCTCCAGTCGAGGTCGATCTCGATGCCGAGCGGCTCGGGCGCGTGCACGGTGAACCGCGCCCTGTCCCCCTTGATGCGCCCGCCCAGCTCATGCACGCGGCGCTCGAACCCGGCGCCGCTCTCGTAGCGGGCGTCCATGTATCCGAAGGTGCCGACCACGCCGAACCTACGGTCCATGCTCGCGGGACGCGTCCACACCTCGCGGCGTACCTGCTCAACAACCTGCGTAAGGTTCCGCCCCCGCCAGATAGGCAGTTCGTCGCCGAGCAGCAGCGGGTGCGGGATCGCGAAGGCGTCCGCGCCCCTCCACGCGCCCTCGCGCAGGAGCTCGCAGCGGCCGAGGGCGGGCGCGCCGTCGACGATCGGGGCGATGACCAGGTCAGTGACCGTCTCGCGCCACACCGGGTCGTCCCACACGGCTGCGAACACCGCGGCCGGGACGGGCAGCGACCGCACCATCCAGGACTCGACCCGGTCGTGCACCGCCCGCGCGTGCTCGCCGAGCCGGTCGCAGAGGGCGGCGAGTCGTACCGCGGTCGGATCCTTTCTGACGTTGGCGGGCACCTTGGCCAGCACGCGGCCCGCAGCCGTCCGGCAGGCGAGCACCGGCCGCCGCGTCCCCTCGACGGTGAGCTCGTGGCCCGTCGCGATCCCGATCCATCCCATGGCGCGCCATTATTGATCACCCCTAGGACACTCGGCGGGGGACAGATGATTCTCCCGCAGTGACGGGGGCAGCCGGTAAGGCGTGGGAAATATCGATCTTGTCTGTGTCATCGCGGGCGCCGGCGCGCTGCTCGCGGCGGCCCTCCCCGGCGTTCGGCCGGAGCGCAGCGGACATGTACCGCGCCGAGGTCGGGGTTGAGGAACCCGCGATCAGACATGAGCGGTGAGATGGATCTTGCGAGGTGAGAAATCTCCGACCTGCGGGCCTTCTACGGCAGCCAGTTCGCCGCCATGGCCCCGCTCTTCGAACACCACGGCGTCCGGTTGTGGCTATCCGAGCCGGGCGGCCGGGTCGACCCGAGCCCGGCGGGCACGAGGAGCTGATGATCCTGCGGGGGATCCTGTCCAAGCGGGAGATCGCCCGCGCCCGCCTCCGCGCCCGGAAGTGCCTCCGGCTGCGGCAGGAACAAGGACCTCAACAATCCTCATTCTTGCTGGTCAGGGGCACCCAACCGCGCCCTCGCCGTGTGATCGGCAGACTTCGAAACCCGCGCGGAACCGTCCAGGCGCAGCCTGGACGGTCACACGTGTTCAGGTCAGTGACAGTCCTTCGGGTCCGCTGGTGATCGAATGGCGTCTGCCGTTGAAGACGACTCCGGACAGGGTCGCGTTGATACCTCTGGGGGTCGTGGCGTCCCGAAGTTCGGCGGTGGTGCCGTCGGGGGTGTAGCCGAAGAGGTCGGTGATGATCACATCGGCGAAGGCGCCGCCGGCGAGGTTGTTGAAACACTGAAGGCCGCTGGGTGAGGCGATGACCGCGTGAAAGGAGCCGGCCTCCTCGGAGAAGGTCAACGCTGCGCCGAAGCCGTCCCGGCCGCTGCCCCATGTCGCGCCGTCGACGTCGAATTCCTGATCCGTGACTGCTTCGGTGGTCGTGGTGCCCTGGCCTTCGTCGAAGGGCAGCCGGAGCGCCAGGGAGCTGTCGTCGGCGCCGGTCGTGGGGGAGGTCGCGGCGTACTGGGCGTGGATCTCGGCGGCCGACAGCGCCCGGGCGTAGACACGGGCTTCGTCGACGCTGCCGGTGAAACGGCGGCTGAGGTCGCTCGGGCAGTTCCCCACGACCAGGTGAGTTCCGGTGGAGGGGGTCGGTGTGCCAGTGGCCGAGCGCGTGGCCCGGACTACGCCGTCGATGAAGATCTGCATCCCTTCACCGTCGTAGACACCCGCCACGTGATGCCACCCCGAGGTGGGGATCGTGGCGGTCGTCCGCACTTCGGTGAAGCGGCCGTCGAGGGCGACGACGAACGAGATCTCACCGCCGGCGCCGCCGCGAAGTACGTAGCCGCCGTCGCGGTTGCCCCAGGAGTCCTTGGCGAGGATGCTGCCCTGCCAGACCTCGGTGGGCCACTGGGACGGGCAGATCCATGCGGAGACCGTCACGGCTCCGGCGGGGTTCAGCGCCGGCCTGTCGGCGACGGATACGCCCACGATCTGGAGGAGCTGGTGGGACTGGCTGAACGGGCCCCGGCGGGTCACCCCCGCGAAACCCTTCAACTGAGCCAGGAGCTTCGGGTAGTCGCCGAACCGCGCGAAGGTCTGGGCGGTGAGCGCGGGCCAGGAGTCGTAGGCGCCCGTGGTGCCGTGGTCGGTACGGCTGACCGGCGCCTGGGAGTCGGACAGGGACAAGGCCCGCATCCAGTCCCCCACGAGCAGTTCGGTGGCCGCGAAGCGCTTCATGGCGGCCTTCTGCTCTTCGGACAGAGACGGAGCGAGCAGCCGTCCCGCGATGGCGAAGTCGAGGACCGTACGCACCGCAACGGTTGCGCCGTCATTGTTTCTGCAGTTCCAGACCCCGTTGTTCTCGGGGTCGTACAGTGCGAGGACCTCTCGTCGCAGGTGATCCGCTTTGTCGGTGAGGTCATTGGCGGCCGCCTGGTCGCCTGTGCGGCGGTGGAGATCCGCGGCCTGCTCCATCATCCAGACGTTGCCCGCGTTGAACGATGCCACTTGATGGGTGTACTTCGGCAGAACCTCCAACAGGTTGTGGTTCTCACCGTAGTCGGCCAGGGACTGGCCTTGCGGCACCAGGCTCTCCCAGTGCGTTGCGATGGATCTCAGATGTTCCTGGACGGTCTTCCCGGTGCCGGGGATCGTGGTGTCGAGGAAGGCCAGGTTCCCACTGTGGTTGACGTAGTTGAGGGTCGTGGTGAAGACGCTCAGGTCGTTGGCGCTGTACCACGGTCCGACCGTGTTGCCAGACACCCAGTCGATCGCGTAGCCGGCATAGATGTCTTTGGTGATCCAGTAGGCGGTTTTCGCCTTCATCATCTGCGGGTCGAGCATGGCAAGGATGACCGAACAGTAGGAGGTGTCCCAGAAGTAGCTGACCGTGGACGCCCACTCCGGCGAGCCGGTGACGTAGACGCGGTCGAGTCCTCGGAAGCCCTCCGAAGGGCGGCCCAGTACGTCGGAGAAGGCAGGCGAGAGATTGGTGCGCTCACATACGAGCACCGACAGGATGGCCATGTAGTACAGGCGGGCGATGTCGGTCTCGTCCGTACGCAGGACCGGCAGGAAACCCGAGTAATGGCCGTTGTCGGGGGTGAATGCCTCGTACCAACGGCTCCTCCACTCCTCCGCCGCTGCGGAGAAGGTCGCCTGGAACCTGCGGATCGTGGCGTTGCAAGCGGCCAGCGTCTCCGTGGCGTCGGTGATGTCCACGAGCGGGGCGCCCGTCGAGGTCTGGCCCACCTCCATGACGGTGTCGATCGTCATCGACTGCCCCGCTGCGACGGACCACCGGGCGGTCCCGCCGGTCGGTCCCACGGCAAGCGTCGGTGCCGGAGCGAATGCGAACGCCGTTACCGCGGATGAACCGCTGTCGGATATCAGCAGGTTCGCTCCGGATACCTGGCGCGCGGTGAAGGTGTGGTCGCCGCCCGGCCGCGGGGGGTCCCAAGCCCAGGTGGCCGGCATCGCTCCCCTGGCGATGCGGGGGTTGGCTTCGACCGACACCACCAGGGATGTCGCCGTGGGATTGGACACGGTGATGCGCTGCAGCAGCGTGTTGCGTTCGAAGGCCAGCCGGGTGGCGGTGTAAACCTCCACGCCGGACGCGGTAGCCGCTTTGCGGGTGATCTCATGAGCCGACCATCGGGCGCTACCGGTGGGAACCGGCACTCCATCGATGCTCAGCACGCATGAGTCACCACCGTCATCGAGGTAGGGCGCGAGGGTGAAGTTGCGGATGGCCAGCACGTTGCCACCGGTTCCCACCGCGCCCCAGAAGTTGCTGACCGCGGGCCAGTGCACGACTTCCCGCCGGGGCAGCCAGGCGCTGGTCAGCGCGTCCAGGCCGGGCGGCCGACCGGGCGCCGCCGCGGCCAGCCCCTCTCCGAACATGGGGGTGGCGAATGCTGCCGCGCCCACTGCGGCCGACCGGGCGATGAAGGAGCGGCGGTTGATCTCAGGCATGTTGACTCCGATCGACTGACGCGGTGCGGTGTGGCGCATTTCGCGGTGGCGCTCTCGCGGTTGTCGTACGTCGCCGAGAGGCATGCTGCACCGACTCGGAATCCCGGCCCGGCGACTTCGCCTCCAGGTTTGCGACTGCCGGCCCTCGCTGCCTTGCAACTTCGCCACATCTGAAACGCTTGACCTCGTTCTCGCTCAGCCGGCAGCCGGTCTGCCACGGTGCACGACAGCATGCCGAACGGGTTACCGGCCGACTGAAAGAAGAAGCAGCGACGCGGCGCCGATGTCCGCTACGCCATGGACCCGGGCGTGGGCTGCCAGCGAGATATTCCGTACTCTTGGTATCGATAACATGCGCGATAGATCTGAAATCTAGGATGCTCCCGTGTCCACGTCAAGAGGCCCGGCGCACCCGGCCCGGCCCCCGCGTGGAGCGCGAGCGAGCAGCGCGTTGCATGGAGCGCCTGCCGACCGCGGTGCCGCCGGATCAGTCCGCGTGCAAGTGGACCACTGCCGCGCTCTGGGGTGCCCGCGCAGGGCCCGGCAGCCCCAGGGCTCCCAGCGCCGCACCGGAAGCTTGGATGCCGGTGACCTTCCAGGCCGCCGACGGTTCCGCCGGAGAGACGAGCGAGACACGATAGGTCCGGCCGGGGTCGAGTCCCGGGACGCGGAGCCGCGGTGGCACGGGCACGATTTCGTCGAGCTGGGCGTACGAGAAGAGCGCCTCCGACCGGTCCCGAGCGACCACCCCGTGCGCGAGCAGCCCGTCGGGCAGCTCGACGCGCGTCAACCGGCCCGTGTGCAGGAGCGCACGGTGCCGCTTGTAGAGGCCGATCCAGCACGCGAGGCGGTCCAGTTCGGGAGTGGGCACCTTCGTGAGGTCCCACTGGACGCCGAACTGGCCGAAGAACGCCGTGGCCGCGCGCAGGTCCAAGCTGCTAGTCCGACCGGTCTGATGGGAGACCGGCGCGGCGACATGCGCGCCCAGGTACTCCAACGGGGCAAGCTGCGCGGTCCAGTGCTGGATCGGCTGGCGGGACAACGGATCGGTGACGTCGGAGGCCCAGACGCTCTGGACCCGTTCGAGCACGTCCAGGTCGATCCGGCCGCCTCCCGAGGCACAGCTCTCCCACGAGATGCCGGGATGGCGGCGGGCCAGCTCGTCGAGAAGTTCGCGGAAGGCAAGGGTCTGCCGCCGTGACGCGGGCCGCCCGGAGCCGCGCGAGTCACCGCCGTCGATCTGGTCGCGGTTGTGGTCCCACTTGACGAAGTCGATCCGGTGCGCCGCCGCCAGGCGGTCGAACGCGCGGACCAGGTGTGCCCGCACGTCCTCCCGGCCGAGATCGAGCAGGTAGCAGTTGCGTTCCAGCACGGGCGACCGGTCACCCGTGCGCAGGATCCAGTCGGGGTGGTCGCGGTAGACCGCGGAGTTCGGATTGACGGCCTCCGGCTCCCACCAGAGCCCGAACTCCATTCCCTTCCCGTGCACCCGGTCCGCAAGCCGTGCCAGCCCGTCCGGCCACACCGCCGGGTCCGGGGTCCAGTCGCCCAGTCCGTCGTCGAGGGACTCCCGGCCCGCGAACCACCCGTCATCGAGCACGAATCGCTCGGCGCCCAGCCCGGCCGAGATATCGACCAGTGCGGTCAGCTTGTCGGGGTCGTGATCGAGGTAGACCGCCTCCCACGGGTTGAACATCACGGGTGCCGGCGAGGGCGGATGTGCCGCGAGCGACCGGACGTATCGATGGGTCGCGTCCGCCAGGCCGTCGAGTCCGCACGCGGACGCGGCCACATGCACCCAGGGCATCGTGTACGTCTCGCCCTCATCGAGGACCAGCTCGCCCGGGTGCAGCAACTCGCCGGTCCGGACGACGGCGGCACCGGAGCTGAGCTGCTCGACGGCGTACCGGTGGTTGCCGCTCCAGGCGAGGTGGACGCCGAGCACCTCACCGGCGCCGTAGCCGAAGCCTGGCGTACCGACCACCACCAGGCCGGTGCCGTCGAGGCTGCGCATGCCGCGGCGGTGCTCCCGGACCCACTGCCCGTCCCCGAGGGCATGGCGCTGGGGCTGCCGCTCGCGGGCCCACCGCCCAGTGAAGTCCAGGATCTCGCCCGCGCCGGGCGGAAGGGGGATGACCACGTCGAGCGCGTCGACCACGTAGGGACCGGTGCCAACGTTGGTCAGCAGGTGCCGGAGGCGGAGACCTCCCCCGACGACGGCTTCGGCCTCGAAACGCAGCCCGAGTCCCGCCGACTCGTCGGTGGCCTGGATCACGAGCGAGCCGTCGTCACCCCGCACTACGCCGACGCCGAAGGCGGTGGACCAGGCACTCCCGGGCCCTTCGGGGCCGATGCGGTGGCCGAGCAGCGCAGGCCGTCCGAGGTAGCCGCGTGCGTGCTCCGGGAACACGCTGACCGGTGAGCCGAGCAGCCAGGAGTTCCAGGCCGTGGTCTCGACCGAGGCCGGGCTCGTCAGGGATCGGACGTCCGTCGATGCCAGAGCGAGCCCCATCCACCCGAAGTCGGGCAGGCCGTCCGCCCGCGGCAGCAGGACCATCGCCGTGGTCTCGGCCCCTCCGAAACCGGAGAGGGACACGGGGGCGGTGGGCGCGGGCACGGCCACGTGTCCCGGCTCGATCATGTCGGTGACTCCTTGGTTCCGTAAGAGGGGTGCATCAGGCCTGCACGGCGAGTAGGCGCGCCTTGAAATCGTCGAGGGCCAGCCGGGCGGCACCGAGGGCGACGGACTCGTCGCCGAGCAGGGACACGCGGAACTCCGGCAAGTCGAGTGAGGTCGCGGCCAAGTGCCGCTGGAACGGGCCGGCAAGCACGTTCCCCGTGCGTGACAAACCGCCGCCGAGCACGACGAGGTCGGGGTCGACGGCATGGACCAGGGTTGACGCGCCCAGGGCGAGTGCCTCGGCGACGCGGTCGACGGTGCGCACCGCGGTGCGGTCGCCGTTTGCCGCCGCCTCGAAGAGGGCCCGGAGATCCTGACCGGTGGACTCCCCGGCGGTCGAGCCCGCGAGCTTGCGGCTCTCGTGGTCGAGCTGCGCCATCGCGTCGGCCCACCCCAGGATCTTCATGGCGCCGACGGACGCCGCGAGGCCGCGGCGTCCGTTGTGGATCTGCCCGTTGATGACTATCGCGGCCCCGAGGCGGCGGCCGGCGTGCATGTAGACGAGGTCGCGTGCCTGGGTGGCGGCGCCCTGCCACTGCTCGGCCGCCGCCGCGAGGAAAATGTCGTTGGAGATCAGCACGTCGCGCTTGAAGCGCTCCGACACCTCCGACGCCACGTCGATGTCGTCGAAGCCCGGGAGCGAGTAGACGTCGAGGTCCTGACCCGCGGGAACGGTGCGGAGGTCCCTGACCTCCGAGCCGTTGGCGATCACCCCGGTGATGCCGCAGGCCACCGAGCGGATCTGTTCCCAGCTCTTCCCGGACTGCCGGACGGCCGTCTTCACCAGACGTGCCGCGGCCCCGATGCGTCCGGCCGGCCCCAGGCCAGAGTCGACGCTGCGTCTGCGCATCGCCACGACGTTTCCACGCAGATCGCAGATGGCGACGGCCACCTTGTGGGCGCCGATGTCGACTCCGACGACGGCGAAGTCCTCGGCCACGACCTCGAAGCGCCGGGCCGGCCTTCCCGCGGACCGCTCACCGTCCGGACGCCCGCGCACCTCACGGACGAAGCCCTCGCTCAGCAGCGTCGCCAGCAGCTCATCGGCGGTGGGCCGGGAGACCCCGACGATCGAGCACACCTCACTCACCGTCAGCGACGTGTGCTCGAGGAAAGCCCGCACCGCGGCTGCGAGGTTGAGCTTGCGCAACAGGGGGGCATCCCCCGCACGGCCGGAGGGGGTCGCACTGGGCCGGCCTTGCCGTGTGTCTTGACTCACCACCTCACGCTATCTACATTGTCGCCCCGACAGCAATATTGCTAAGCAACTTACTTATATAAATTCTGGGCCGAACGGCATCCCCGATGGGTTCGACCAGCAAGAAAGGCAGGAGGCGCCCGATGGGCAAGCGGACCGACCGTGTCGCGATGGCCACGGCACTGGGCCTCGTCGCACTGGCAGGCTGTGCCGTCGGCGGCGGGGACGAGGGCGGGAAGGAGTCGGGGGGTGAGGTGACGCTTAGCCTGCTCACCTTCGAGACACCGAACCTGACGGCCGAGTACTGGGACGACATCATCGCCAGGACCAGCGCCGAGGTCCCGGGAGTGAAGATCAAGAAGCTCGTCGCGCCGAGCGCCGAGCAGCGCAACGAGTACGCGCGCCAGCTCGACTCGACCGGCGCCCTGCCCGACATCATGGTCGCCATCGACCCCGCCGGGCTGGCGGAGTCGGGCAAGCTCGCCCAGTTCGGCGAGAAGGAACTGGCGGACTGGGTCAGCCCGACCGCCAGCAGCTTCGACGGCAAGATCTACCAGTTGCCCACCAACTCGCAAACCTGGCAGATCTACTACCGCAAGGCGGCCTTCGACAAGGCGGGCATCACCACGCCGCCGAAGCGGTGGGACGACCTCCTCACCGCGGTCGACAAGCTCAAGGCAGAGGGGATCACACCGTTCGTCATCGGCGGCGGTGCACCGGACGGCCTCGGCCCACGCTGGACCTTCGCACAGCTCGTCGCCAACGAGGTCTACGCCCAGGACCCCCAGTGGCTCGGCAAACTCATCGCGGGCAAGACCGACTTCAGCGACCCGCTGTTCGTCAACGCGGCGACCAAGATGGAGGCGCTGGCCAACAAGGACAACGTCGACAACCTCTCGGCCACCTACGCACAGGCCCAGGACGACTTCCTCGCCGGCAAAGGCGCCATGTACCCGATGGGCTCGTGGTTCCCCGCAGCCCCGGACAAGGCCCAGCAGAAACAGATCGGCGTCTTCCCCATGCCCACGCAGGACGGCTCGCGAGTCCTGCCCGTGTACACCGGCGGCGGACTGTCCGTGAGCGACGAGGCCGCCGACGTCGACAAGGCAAAGAAGTGGGCCATCGAGTTCTCCAAGCTCAACGCCGACGGCGGGGCACGGTACGACGGCTTGTTCGTCGCCCTCAAGGGCTACAAACCGCCCGCCGGCCTCTCGCCCCTGTACAACGAGACCCTCGACCTCTACGACAAGGCCCAGTCCAGCGGAACGGTGACGCCGAGCTTCGGCAACGAAGCCGGCATCCCGGCCCTGCCCTCGGGCTTCATACCCAAAGCCGACGCCGCACTGAACGACCTCCTCAACGGCCGTGCGGACGTAGACCAGTTCGTCACGACGCTGAACGAGAAGTTCGAGGAGCTCTCGCAGTGACGAACTCCGTGCGCTCCCGGACGGGAACCGTCGCTACCGGAGGGATCCCGCGGCCCGGTCGGCCACGGCCCGATCCGGCCCCGTCCAGGCGCGCGGGCGGACCGCGCGGGCGCCGCTCCCGGACGTGGTCGTCCGCGGGAGCCTTCGCCGTCTTCGTCCTGCCGACCCTCACGCTCTTCACCGCGATGGTCCTCGCCCCCATCCTGTGGACGCTCGACATCGGGATGACCGACGAGCGCGCCACCCGCCCGGAGACCTCGTTCGTGGGCCTGGACAACTACGGCTTCCTCCTGGAGGACGAGGAGTTCCGGCACTCCATGTGGAACACCGTGGTCATCACCGTGATCGTGGTGCTGCTGACGAACCTGCTCGGCCTCGCGATCGCCCTGCTGCTGCGCCGGCAGGGCCGGCTCTACAGCTTGCTGCGAGGCGTCTACTTCACACCGGTGATCCTCTCCGCCGTGGTGGTGTCGGTGATCGGGCGCTCGGTCCTGGCGGACGACGGCCTGCTGAACAGCACGCTCGTCTCGATGGGGGTCGAGAGCCCGCCGGGGTGGCTCACGGATCCGTCGTACGCGATCTACTCCGTCTCCGGAATCATGGTCTGGCAGATGCTCGGCTTCGCCGTCGTGGTCTACCTCGCCGGGCTCGCGGGAATCCCCGCCGAGTTGGAGGAGGCGGCGAGCCTCGACGGCGCCGGCCCCTGGCAGCAGTTCCGCGCGATCACCTGGCCGATGCTCGCACCCGCGCTGACGATCAACACCGTGATGCTGATGATCAGCACGTTCAAGGTCTACGACCAGATCGCCGTGCTCACCAACGGCGGCCCGGGGACCAACGGCACGGCCACCGTCGCCTTCGAGGTGATCCGCACCGCCTTCTCCGAGCAACGCCCGGGAGTGGCGTCCGCGATGGCCGGGATCATGCTCGTCGTGGTTTCGGCCGCGAGCGTGACCACGCTGAAACTCCTGCAACGACGAGAGGTGAACCTGTGAAGTCCCGAACGTCATGGGTCCGCCCACTGCTGGCCATCGCCGTGGCGGCCGTTTTCTGCCTGCCGCTCTACGTGGCTCTGGTCAACGTCTTCAAACCCAGCACCGACGTCGTCGCATCGCCGCTGGCGCTCCCGGCTCCGCCTACCCTCGACAACATCGAGCACGTGCTCAGCCGGCCGGACGGGCTGTTCTGGTACGGCCTCGCCAACTCCGTCATCCTGACCACCCTGACGATCCTCATCACCACCGTGCTGGCCGCGATGTCGGCGTATCACCTGGTCCGGTCGGGACGCTGGTGGAGCCGCGCCATTCTCGGCGTCATGCTGGCCGGCCTGATGATCCCGCCCGCGGTGATCATACTTCCGATCACACGGATCCTGGACGCCATCGGTTTGATGCACACGATGCCGGGCGCGGTGCTGGTCGACGTCGGCTACTACCTGCCGTTCGCGGTGTTCGTCTTCATGGGCTTCGTCCGCTCGGTCCCCCGCGAACTCGAAGAGGCAGCGGCGGTCGACGGCGCCGGCCGGTTCCGGATCTTCTGGCAGGTGGTCTTCCCGCTCCTGCGGCCGGCCTCGGCCAGCGTGCTCATCTTCCTCGGAGTCTGGGTCTGGAACGACTTCCTGACACCACTGCTCGTCCTGGGCCCGGGAGCCGGGAACACCGTGACGGTCGGGATCTTCCGCTCGATCGGCCCCTACCAGCAGGACTTCGGGGCGGTGTTCGCCTTCATGCTGCTGGCCACACTGCCCGTCCTCGTCTTCTACCTCGCGCTTCAGAAGCACTTCGTCCGCGGACTGACCGGCGGTGCCACGAAGGGATGACCGGCACGACCGTCCGGTCCGTGCACTACCAATCGAGATGTGACAGGAGAACCGCCATGCAATCGCCGAAGCCGACACACGTTCCCCAGCACACCCCGCGAAGAACCGTACTCCGCCGCACAGCCGGAGCGCTGGCAGTCACGATGCTGCCCGCGGGAACCCTCTCCGCGGTCGGCGCGCAACCGGCGCTGGCAGGGTCTCGTGGAACGACTCCGTCGATCAGGATTCGGGCCGGCTATTTGGACCTCGAACTCGACCAGGCCGGGACGGTCGTGGGCCTGGTGGACAGCAGGACCGGGGTCGACTATCTCGCGCCCGATCACGCAGCGCCCCTGGTCAGCCTGGTTGTCGACGGCGAGCAGCAACGACCCGCCAAGGTGGACCGCTCCGGACCCGGCGGCCAGATACTCTCGTTCCGAAACGGGGCGGCGAACTGGACGATCCAGGTTAAGTTGACCGGCAAGCGGGGATACACCACGTTCGAGGCGGTCGCCGTCGACGCGCCGCGGAACGTCGATGTGCAGACCCTGCTCTGGGGCCCCCTGGCCACGTCGGTCTCCGCGGTGATCGGCACAGCGGTGGGCGTGGTCCGCGACGACGATTTCGCCATCGGGCTCCGCCCGCTGACCGACCGCACCGAAGGCGCCTGGCCGCAGGAATACCAGGACATGGGCTGGGAGAGCGAAGTCGACCACGACCCGGACCACGTGAGCGTGGGTTCTCTGGAGGAGTGGAGCGCGGCGGGCGTGACTCCCTGGGGTTCCGTACTGCGCGCCTTCACCTTCGACTACACCAAGGAACGCCACCGCAAGGTACACGGATACCCGATCGCGGTCGGGCCGCTGCCCGGCCGCGACGGCAAGATCGCAGGCTCCAAGATGGCACTCTTCGGAGCCTCGCCTGAGGCGACGCCGACGATCCTGTCCAACATCGCGGCGGGCGAGAAGCTGCCGTACCCAAGGCTGAACGGTCAGTGGCAGAAGACCTCCCAGGCGAGCAACCAGTCATGGTTGGTGCTCGGCGACCTGCGGACCGACAACATTCCGGCGGCCGCAGGATTCGCCCAGGCGGCCGGCATGGGGCGCATCTACTCACTTACCACCAACTACGGCCCGTGGGCGTCGAGCGGTCACTACAGGTTCGACGCGAGCCTGGGCGGGAGCGACGCCGGGGCCGCGGCAGCCGTGGACATCGCCAGGACCGACGGTGTACAACTCGGCGTGCACACCCTGTCGGACTTCATCGGCACCGGCGATGAAGCCTACGACTGGGCCTGGAGCCCGCGAGACGACTACGTCACGGCACCCGCCGACGACCGGCTCGTGACCGGGGGCAGCGCCTCGCTCACTCGTCCGTTGCCGGCCGGCGACACCACCGTGTACCTCGACTCCGGCACACTGCTTGCTGCGGGCGTATACCACAGCATATTGCGCATCGGGGACGAATTCGTCAGCTACGAAGCGGCCGAGCAGGTGGGGAAGGAGTGGAAGTTGACCGGCCTGCGTCGCGCGCGTTGGGGATCGGTCGCGGCCTCACACGCTGCGGGCGACCGCGCCGCCCGAACCGTGGCCAACAGCTACGGCGGCGCGATCGGTAACCATGCCATCCTTGACGAGATCATCGACAGGCTGTCCACCGCATGGAACGCAACCGGTATCACCGGGATGTCCTGGGACGGTCTGGAGTCGGCATCGGAGTCCGGCTGGGGCGCTTACGGCATCGCTCACCTGGTGAACACGACGTATGCACGAACCGATGCCAAGGACCGGTTGATCTCCGAGACCAGCCGGATGACCTCGAACACCTGGGACACGCTGACCCGGGCGAGCTGGGGTGAAGTCGGCAGCACCTCCATGGAGCAGGTCCTGAAGAACAACACCTACCTCCGGGCGAACTACCTCCCCGGAATGCTCGGTTGGATCAGCCTCACAGGCTCGGACAGCCTGCTCACCATGGAGTGGAAGCTGGCCCGAGGCGCGGGGCTGAACGCCGGAGCAGGATTCCAGTCCTCGGTTTCCAGCCTCGTGTCGGGCGGGGAGAACACCAAGCGGCTGCTTGAGGCCATCCAGCAATGGGAGACGGCACGCAACCTGGGTGCGTTCACCGCGGAGCAGCGGGAGCGCTTCCGCGATCTGACGACGAACTGGCACCTGACCGTGGTCAAGCCGGGCCTGCGATGGTCTCTGCAGGAGCTGGACACCGCCGGGAACCCGGTCGGCGACCCCCAGGCCGTCATCGCGCCGACCCCGGAACTCGGCCCCGGCTCGCTGCCCGCGGCGACCGAGGGCTCCCTGTACGAGGCGGTCGTGAAGACCAATACGCCGGCGACCACGCGATACGCGGTGACCTCGGGGGCCCTGCCCGCGGGGCTCGCACTCAACGCCGACACCGGAGGGATCGTGGGCACCCCGGTCAAGGCGGGCACCGCGCAGTTCACGATCACGGCGTACCAGAGTTCCGGTCAGCCGCCGGCGCAGCGCGACTGCGTGATCGACGTCAAGCAGTGAGCCGGGCAAGCCGCGACGGAGGATCAGCGTCACGCTGAACACGTCCACATGCACCGCCGCCCGTGTGAGCGCGAGCGTTCACACGGGCGACGTGCCCGAGCCGTACCTGGTGAACGGACGGGAGATGAGCGCCCTGCACGACCGGCTCCGTGAGGCCGTCCGCCGTTCGCAGGGTCGAAGCCCGGGGCCGACCGCGGCGGTCGTGGACTCGCAATCCGTGAAGGCGGACGCCACCGTCCACCATGACACCGCCAAGTCGCCCACCCGTAGCTCGTCCAAACGCCGGTACTCGTCAGACAATCTGCGGGCCAGCTCCGAGACTGTCCACGTTGACCGTGCTGCCAGGCGTGACGCCGTGATGCGGATGGCCAGGGGATGGCGGCCGCAGGCGGCGACGTCCATCGCCGCGTCGCGCTCGGAGTCGACACGGTCCGGGCCGGCAACGCGGGTGAAGAGCAGCAACGCCTCGTCCGGGACCATCACATCCAGGTCGACATGAGGTGCGCCGGCCAGATCCGTCATCCGCGCCCGCGACGTGACCAGTGCGGTGCCGCCCTCCGGGCCCGGCAGCAGCCGACGGATCTGCGCGGCATCACGGGCGTTGTCCAGGAGAGTCAGTACTCGGCGTCCGGCGAGCGCCGAGCGGTACAGCGCCGCACGCTCGTCGACCGGCTCGGGAATGTCCGCCTCCGGGATACCCAAGGCCCGCAGGAACGTGCCCAGGACAGCCGCCGGCTCCGCGGGCGACGGGCCCGAGCCCTGCAGGTCCGTATACAGCTGACCATCGGGGAACGACTCACGCGCCGCGTATGCCACGTGCACCGCGAGCGCAGTCTTCCCCACACCGGGGATGCCAGAGACCGTCATGGGCCTGTCCGGCGAGATCGCCAGTCTCCTGCTCAGCTCCTTGGCAAGGCATTCCCGGCCTCGATCTTTCTTGACAGTCTGCCGACGGAGTTGGCGGACTGTTTCGCTTTCGGTGGCTGATGCCGGGCAGGCCGACTGCCCGAGTGTCCGGCTGTTCTTGCGCTCAAGCGGGGCGATTCAGCCCTCACACCGAGGCAAGAGCCGACTCAAGCGGCTCCGACCTGGCGAAACGGTGCACGAACCGATCATGCAGAGCCGCCACAAAGACCGCTGCAGTACCAGGGCCGCGTACGGCGGCCGGTGGAGTCGAAGGGGCTTGTTGAACGATAATATTCGAGTTCTCGCCGGTGGTGCATCATGACATTCTCGGGTGGCGTGGCCCCCAGGGGGCCGGACGGTATCGAGGAAGTGGACGGTGACGTGGCACGTAATCCCGGACAGGGGCGCTCTGCTGCCGGTGCACCTGCGACGATCTCGGATGTCGCCGCGGCGGCGGGCGTGTCGCGGCAGACCGTCTCCAACGTCGTCAACGTGCCCGAGCGGGTAGGGGCCGAGACGCGTGAGCGGGTGCAGCGAGTCATCGCGGAACTCGACTACCGGCCCAATCGGCTCGCACGCTCACTGCGGGCCAGCTCTCCGGGGATGGTCGGCTACCGCATTCAGCCGGTGGTCAGCGGTTCGGTGGCCAGCGTGCAGGACGGCTTCCTGCACGCCCTGGCCGAGGCCGGCCGGGCCAGTGACCGGCATGTGCTGCTCTTCACGGCCGACGGTCCCGAAGACGAGAGTGAGTACTGCCAGTCTCTGTGGCGGTCCGGAACGGTGAGCAGCGTGGTGCTCTACGACATCGCGCCCCACGATGAGCGGCCTGGCCGGCTGGCAGCCGCCGGGGTGCCCTTCGCGGCGTTCGGGCGCACCGCGGCCGGGACGGAGGCGTATAGCTGGGTGGACGTGGACAACGCCGCCGGCGTCTCGGCGGCCGTCGATCATCTGGTGTCCGGCGGCCACGGACGGATCGGCTTCCTCGGCTGGCCGGAGGGTACGAGTGTGGGCGACGCTCGGGCGCAGGGCTGGGTCACAGCCATGGACCGCAACGGCCTGCTCGCGGACAGCCACCGCCTCGACGTACGGGGCCCGGACACGATGGCCGACGGTACGCGGCTCATGGCGGAGTTGCTGGACCGGCCCAAGCCGCCCACCGCCGTGGTCGCCGCGACGGACACGCTCGCCGTCGGAGCACTGCAGGCGCTGCGGGACCGTGGCGTGCGCCCGGGGCAGGACGTGGGGGTGGTCGGGTTCGACGACACGGCGGCTGCCGCGGCGCTCGGGCTGTCCAGTGTGCGGCAGCCGATTCAGGAGGTGGGCCGCACGATCATGGCCGAGCTGCTGAGGCTCACCACGGGGACCAAGAAGGAGACGGAGGCGTCGCAGCGGGCGGAGGCGAGGGGGAAGAACGAGGCCAAGGAGCGGGCGAGCGGTCCGGATGAGTCGTCCGGACCGCTGCAACTGCTCCTGGAGCCTGAGCTGGTGGTCCGGTCCAGCAGCACTCCCGCTGCGCGGTGACGGCCTCGACGCCCGGCCGTTGCGCGCCGGCCGTCAGTCGGCCGTGGGCGACGCCTCCACTGAGGGCCCGCCGGTGGGGACACTGATGCGCCTGCCTTCGGGAACGACGTGCCGTGTGCCGGAGACTTCGACGGGAAGCGGCTCGCCCGAGCGCAGCCACACCGTGGTGCCGGTGTGGCGCACATCGATGTCGAACACCCGCCCGCGCCAGCGGAGCGCGCACAGCGTAAGGCCGTCGAGCTGCTCGGGCAGCACCGGCGCGACGAGCACCTGGTCGGCCCGCCACCGCAGGCCCGAGTAGCCGTACAGGAACTCCTGCAGGAACCCGCCGTGCCCGGTGAGGAAGGTGAAGGCGCCGCCGCGCCGAGCCTCGGCGAACTGCTCGAACGGGTCCCGCAGAAACGGCTCGATGCTGCGCCGGGTGTGCGTGAACGCGGTCTTCGCGTCGCCGAGCGAGGCATAGACGATGGCGTGCACCGAGTCCGTCATGGACGGCCCGTACTCATGTGTCCGCGGTACGTAGTACTCCAGATCAGCGCGGGTCACCTCGGTGCTCTGCTCGTTCTCCCACGGGTAACTCAGCATCACCACGTCTGCCTGCTTGATCTGCCGGCCGTCGTAGCCGGCGAACTGCGGGTGGCGGCCGAGCTCCTCGTCGAACAGCTCGATGAGTCCGTCGGCGGTGCGAATCCAGGCGGGGTCGGAGGGGTGGCCGAGTTCGGCCGCGGCAGCGGCGGCGAAGCGGAGCGTGGCGCGCGCCGCCACGTTGGTGTAGACGGAGTCGTCGACCGGGGTTTCGGTGTATTCGTCGGGCGGTATCACGCCCGTGATGTGGATGCTGCCCTCCGCGTCCTCAGTCGCCCGGCTGCACCAGAACTCGGCGACCGAGCGCAGTACGGGCCAGCCTTTCTCCGCCAGCCACCGCCGGTCGCCGGTGGCCAGCCAGTACTGCCAGAAGGCCAGCGCCACGTCCGCGGTGATGTGCTGTTCGTAGCGCCCGAAGGGCGCCCACACCGGAGTGTCCTCCCGACCGTGCAGGCCACTCTCCCACGGGAAGCGCGCGCCGCACTGCCCGTGCCCGGCGGCGTAGTTCATGGCATCGTCGAGGCGCCGGACCCGGTAGTCGAGCACGCTGGCGGCGATATCCGGGTGCTGGGCGAGCAGGCTCGGCCAGATCCAGGTCTCGGTGTCCCAGAAGACGTGGCCGTTGTACCCGTCGCTGGAGAGCCCGGCGGGCGACGGTGCCCAGGGCGAACCCTCGCGCGCGCTGGTGAGCAGGTAGTACTTCGATGCTCTGACCTGCCGTTGGAGCCGGTCGTCGCCGTGGACGACGATGTCTCCGGCCCACTCGCGGCGCCAGGCCCGCCGGTTGTCCTCTGCCAACCGCCGATAACCCGCATCCGACGCTTTCACCGCGGCGGAACGGGCGAAGGCGCGCGGGTCCTTCGTGTCGTGGCCGGTGGCGATCCCCACGTACTTGGTGAAGGCGTACGCGGTGCCGGCGACGACGTCCAGGGTGACCAGCTCGCCATCGTCGCCCAGTAGCCGGTACGACGCGGGCGCCGGAACGCTCAGAGTGGTGGCGACGGCGGCCACGAGGCCGCTGCCGAGGGCGGTGACTGAGGTGTCGATCCGCCCTTGTCGGCACGTGGTCCTGCTACGGCCGGTCCAGGAGGCGGCCGAAAGGTCCACGGTGTCGGTGATCTCCAGCCGTCCCGACCACAGCGGGGTCACGGTCACCGTCACGGCCGCGACGTGGGGCCGTGACCGGTCGGTGAGTACCTTGTACCGCACGTCCGCGACCCGTCCCGCGGGCGAGGTCCAGCGGGCTTCCGTGGTGACCACGCCGGTGCGCAGGTCCAGCGCCTGCCGGTACCGGGTGATGCCGCGGACCGTGGTGGCGACCGGGGAGGAGAGGGCGGACCAGTCGCCGCCCACCAGGTACTCGCCGCCCCGCTCGGCGGAGAAGGCGCCGTTGAACGTTCCACTGCCGTCGCCCACGTCGAGGGTCGTCCACGCCGGCAGGCCGGCCTTGCGCGACCATTCGCCCTCGTGGTCCGCATAGAAGCCGGCCACTTGGAACTGGGTGCGCACCGGCGCCTCCGCGAAGCCGTTGCCGGCAGCCGGCACGCGCGCAGCCAGATAGCCGTTGCCGGTGAACGTGGGGTGGTAGCCGGTTTCCGGGTCATCGGTGGTGAGTACCCAGCCCGCGGACGCCCCCGACGGGGTGGATACCGGCGGGACGGAGGTCGACGGTGTCACTACTTGAGTCCTCCTGCGGTGAGTCCATCGACGATCCGTCGTTGGAAGAAGAGCACGGTCACGACCAGGGGCAGCGTCACCACGACGCCGGCTGCCATCTGGGTGCCGAACGGCTGGTCGTACTTGTACTGTCCGGTGAACAGCGAAACGATCACGTTGGCGGTCATCATCTGCTTGTCGTTCACCACGCTGACCGCGATCAGGAACTCGTTCCAGGCGCAGATGAACACGAGGATGGCGGTGGTGAACACCCCGGGTGCGGCCAGCGGAAGCACGACCTTGCGGAACGCCTGACCGGGGGTACATCCATCGACCTGCGCGGCCTTCTCCAGGTCGACCGGCATCTGACGGAAGAACGCGGTGAGGTTCCACACCGCCAGCGGCAGCGCGAAGCTCATGCTCGGCAGGATCATCGCCTGGTAGGTGTTGATCCAGCCCACGTCCGTGAACAGCCGCAGCAGCGGCACGACGAGCGTGATGGGCGGGAACATCGACGCTGCGACGATCAGCGTGAGGATCAGCGTCTTGCCCCGGAAGTGCAGCCGGGCGAGTGCGTACCCGGCGAAGATCGCCACGAGCAGGGTGACGGCCGTGGTGACGCCGCTGACCACCAGGCTGTTGACCAGCGCGCGGACGAAGCCGTTGCGGCCTTCGAGAGCCGCCTCGTAGTTGTCGAACGAGACCGGCGCCGGCAGCGGATCGTTGGAGAACTGGTCGGAGGGCCGGCGCAGGCTGGAGACGACCATCCAGTAGAAGGGCGCCAGGCAGTACAGCACCACGACGGCGATGCCGGCCCGCCGGGCCAAGCCGCGGGCCCGGGCGCCTCTGCCGCGGGCGGTGCGTGGGCTCGTCCTGGTGCTCATCGTGGGCTCCCGGTACCGCGGCCGACCAGGTCGGCGCCGAACAGCTTGACGAAGGCGAACGCGACCACCGCGACGTACAGGAACAGCGCGGTGGCGTACGCCGCGGCGGTGCCGAAGCGCAGGTTGGTCATCTCCTCGAAGGCGACCATGGACAGCGTCTCGACGGAGTGCTTGCGCGGGCCGACGAGAACGTAGGGCAGGTCGAACATGCGCAGGACGTCCAGCAGCCGGAAGAGCACGGCGACGGCCAGTGCGGGCCGCACGAGTGGCAGAGTGATCCGCCAGAAGGCGCGCCACGGTGAAGCACCGTCGACCTTGGCCGCCTCGTACAGCTCGGTGGGGATCACCTGCAGCCCGGCCAGCACCAGCAGGCCCACGAACGGAGCGGTCTTCCAGGTGTCGGCGATGACCACTGAGAGCCAGGCCGGGAAGCCGTCCGCGCTCCACAGCACTTCGGCGCGGAGGATCCCGTTGGCGGCACCCTGGCTGTTGAAGATCCACTTCCACAGCAGGCCGGAGATCGCGGTGGGAATCGCCCACGGCACGAGCACCGCGGCCCGGACCAGTGCGCGACCCCGGAAGGCACGGTGCATGACCAGCGCCATGGCGACGCCGATCAGAACCTCGGCCGTCACGGACACCAGCGCGAAGGAGGTGGTGTTCCAGAACGGGCGCAGGAAGGACTCGCCGCTGAGCACCTTCTCGTAGTTGTCCAGGCCGTAGCCGGAGGTGGTCTCCTTGAAGCCGGTCCGGGGGTTGATGGTGTCGGTGGTGACCACGAAGGACAGGCGTAGAGCCGCCAGTACCGGATAGCCGATGACCAGCGCGAGGACCAGGATCGTGGGGGAGAGCAGCATGGCCGCGAGGCGGCCGGTGCCGGCCCGGCGCGTGCGTGACATGCGCACGGGCCGGGGCGTAGCGCCGGACCGCTGTGGGGCGGCGGACTTGACGGGAACCGCATTCACTTTCGCTGCGGCTACTTCTCGGCACCGATGCCGGTGAGGTCCTGCTGCAGCCCGGTCAGGGCCTCGTCCACCGGCGTGGTGCCCTCGACCGCGGCCGAGACCCTTTCCTGGATGGCTGCGGTGGCGTCCCCGTACTGCACAATCGCGGGCCTCGGGACGGCGCCGGTCAGGGACTTCTCCAAAGTGGCGAGGTAGGGGAACTTCTTTCGCAGCTCCGGGTCGCTGTACAGGTCGGTGTAGGGCGGGGCGGTGGAGATCGCCGTCAGGTTGGCCCGCGCGTTCTGCTCGCCGGCGAAGTACTTGATGAAGTCGATGGCGGTGGCCTTGTTCTCGGCGAACTTGCTGACGGCCAGGTCGAGCCCGCCGAGTGTGGAGGCACCGGGGCCCTCCGCGCCGGGCAACGGCGCCACGCCGAACTCGCCGGCGACCTTGCTGGAGCCGTCCTCGGCGTTGGCCAGGGTCCACTGGTACGGCCACTGCCGGTGGAAGAGCAGCTTGCCCGCCTGGAAGGCGCGGCGCCCGTCCTCCTCCTGGAAGGTGGCGGACTCCTTGGGGAACGTGCCGTCCTCGAAGCCGTCGGCCAGGAACTGCAGGCCCGCACGGGCCTCCTCGGTGTCGACCGTGGGGTTGCCCTCCTGGTCGAGGATGCTGCCGCCGGCCGATGCGACGGCCTCGACGAAGTTGACCGTGAGCCCCTCGTACTTGTCGAACTGTCCCGCGTAGCAGCCGATCTGCCGGGCCTCGGGGAGCTTCTGCACCTCGGCACAGATCTGCTTCATCTCCGCCCAGGTCCCGGGCGGTTCCGCGCCGACCTCGTCGAGCAGGTCCTCGCGGTAGAACAGCAGCCCGGCGTTGGTGTTGAACGGGATGGCGTACTGCTTGCCGAAGTACTCACCGGTCTTCACGACGGCCGGGAGCATGCGATCCAGCGGGAACTCCTCTGCGGGCAGTTCGTCGATCCACTGGTTCGCCGCGAACTCGGCGACCCAGATCGGGTCCAGATTCAGCACGCTGTAGGTGTCCGACTCGGTCCGGGCGTTCTGAATGAACTGCTGGCGCTGCTGGTCGGCGCTCTCCGGCAGTTCGACGAGGGTGACCTTCTCGTCGGGGTGCTCCTTGTTCCACCGGTCCAGCTGCGCCTGGATGGTGCCGGTCGTGTCCTTGCCGGTGGCCAGCGTGATCGGTCCGCGCTCCGCGGCCGCGTCCGTGCCCGGTCCGTCGTCCTCCGACGAGTCCGAGCCGCATCCGGCGAGCGCCGTCGCCAAGAGGGCGGAGACGGCGACCGCCGCGACGCGACGTGCCCCCAGCCCTCCGGGTCCGGTCGTCGTGCCTGTCCTCACCGTCCAACTCGCCTGCGCCGTCGTGCCCATGTTCTTCCGCCTCTCCATGCGTGCAGACCGCACCGGAGATCCTCTCAGCGGCTCCAGAGGCGGCTGTGTATCGATAAATATGAGGTCGTCCACCCCCTGAGTCAACCCTCGTGAGCGAGCTAAAAACCCACATGAATGCCGAGGTTTCGAGAAAACAAATACTGTCATGCACATTTACATTCCAGTCGATGCCTGAGGTGGAAAATGTATCGTTCAATCTGCGCTGGGGCCCATAACGGGCTCGGAGGGACGACTCCCTCAGCTCCCATCCGTTCGGTGAGCCGACGGCTGGCCGGCGCACTGCTCGTGCTCCCCGTGCTCGTCGCGGGGCCGGCGGCAGAAAGCCGGCAGGCCAGACCGGCCGTTGCGGATCCGCTGCGACCGGACATCGCTCCTCGGCAGAGAGGGCGACGAGGACGCTGTGCTCGCGCACAGCGACGGCGGCTTCGTACTCCTGGATACCGCTGTCTGAAACACGCAGATCGACGCCGCCTCATGCTCGCCCGTGCCAGGAACCGCCTCTGCGCTTGCCCGCTGTACGCGACCGGCGTCACGGCCTTGCTTGCCCTCACCAGCCCGCCGCCCGGTCACGGGCCTGACCCGCGAGGGCGTCCCCCGAAGCATCGCCGTCGTACCAGCCGACGTAGCGGCGGACTTCATACTGGTCCAGGCCGCACTCGTTCTTCGCGGCCTGGAAGCACTCCTCGATCGCCCAGCGTGTCCCGGCGATCCGCACCAGCTCCCGGACGGTGGTCTCCAACGGGGCATAGGCGAGGTAGTAGGCGATCTCGTCGGGCTTTCAGACGCTGCGGCGGGCCAGTGCCCACCGCATCCGGTGAGGGACTTCGTCCACTACGACCATCAGCAGGTCACCTGCCCCCAGGGCCAGGTCAGCCAGGGCTGGCACGGCCCCTGCCTGACCTCCTCACCCACCGCCGGCCCCGCTGATCGTGGCCCGGTTCGCCAAGAGCCAGTGCCGCCCCTGCCCCGTCCGCTCCCGCTGCACGTCCACTGTCGACAGCGCCCGCACCGTGGGCTTTCCCCCGCGAGAACTCCGCGACCTGCAGCTCCGCGTCCGCATCCGCAGCGAGAAGGCACCTGCTGGGGCGGACGCCCACTCGCTGCCGCGGTCTGACCACCGCGCCGGACACCTCGGTCACAGCTCAGCGTTCTGCCGCGAACCTTCCCATCAAGCGGGTAGAACCCGGCGGGCAGGCACCTCGAAGACGAGTTCGAGACCGTCCTCCTCATCCCACTGCTCTCCGACCTCAACGAAGCCGAAGCCCGAGATCGTGGCCAGGGATGCCACGTTGTCGGGGCTGATCGTCGCCCGCACGGTCGCGACCGCGGGTTCGGCTGCAGCCCGGCGGAGCAACTCGATCAGCGTGGACCGGGCGTATCCCTGGCGACGGAAGTCAGGAGCGACGGAGTAGCCGATCTCGACCATGCCGACCTCATCGGGCGGTCCATGGAACCCGGCATGTCCGACGACGAGACCCTTGTCACCGACGACCGCTTGCCGCACCATCCACCGCGCATGGTCGGGATCGGTGACCATCTGGTCGAGCCGGAACTGCCACAGCCACCGTGCTCCGTCAGTCACGAAGTACTCGGTCAGCGAAACCCCGGTCATCCTGCTGGCTTCGGACAGGTCTCCATCGACCAAAGCGGACATCGCCCCGCCGGACAGCTCGACAAAACGGACACGTTTCGGGCTCCGCATGAACGGTCCCTGGTGATCGGCATCATCTGTCACCTGCGGATACTTGCTGACTAAACCCGAAGGTGTCCAACGATTTCGAAAGCAGTCCGGCAACCACCCCACGACAAGCGACATCATCCACCAGCACGATCCCACCCCGGTGAACGTTCCCGGTCACCACACTAGCTGTGGTGTCTCAGGACGTTGGTTCCACGGCTTCGTCGAGCGCGAGCTGCTGGGGGAAGGTCTCCAGCGGCTCGGGCGGGCGGTCGAAGGTGACGCGGTAGTCGCTGCCGTCGGTCCGGCTGACGGGCGGCCGTCCGCCGAGGGCGGTGTGGGGACGCTCGTGGTTGTAGTAGTTCAGGAAGTCCGCCAGCGCGGCCTGGCGGTCGCGTTCGGAGAGGTAGTCGCGGACGTATGCCCACTCCCGGGCCAGAGTGCCGTTGAAGCGCTCGACTTTCCCGTTCGTCCGGGGCGTATCGACGAACTCGACGACGGCGAGGACGCCGCCGAGTGGACCACGGAAGCGTTCGACACCATGAAGGACCTCGCGGCCAAGGCGGTCGAGCAGGCCGTCGAGTCGAACCCCGAGCTGCGGGTCCAGGAACGCAGCAGCAGGTTCTGCTCCAGCCTGGACAAGGCCACCAAGGTCTTCGAGGAACTGACTCCCGACGACGTCGGCGACTTCTACGAGGACGATATGGTCCGCCGTCTGGAGAACCTCCACGAAGCCATCACCGCCGGCCTCGTCGGCCCTCCGCAAGGCGGGCCCCTCCGAAGCTTGAGGAGCCCGTACGTCGCAGGTCCGGGACGTCGGGCGAACTTGGCGGGTGTGGTTCGCATCCTGGGTCAGGTGAAGGCGGGCATGATCCGCTCCTTGATCAGCCGCAGTTGCGTGTTCACGTCGGCCGCCTCGGTGAGGTCGCGGCCGGTGAAGGCTTTGACCATGGTGCGGTCGGTGATGGCGCAGATCATGTGGTTGACACCGCTGGGTGCGATGTCCCGCTGGATCTTCTCCAGGCACTCCTCGGGCGTACCTGCGATGGAGAGCCGCTCGGCGACCTGCGGCGAGGTCAGTTCGATGCCTCGGGCCAGGTCGCCGGCGGCGATCGCCTCGATGACCGGCTTCAACTCCGCCGGGTCGACTCCGTTGCGGAGCAACTGCTCCTCGGGCATGGAAGAGGCGTAGATGCCGACCATGCTGCGCGCCGCCTCCTTGGCGACCGCCGGGTCGGGCCCGGTCGCGAAGACCACCCAGGCCCCGATGTCGAGCGATCGCCAGTCCTTGCCTGCACGCTCGGCCCCGGTACGGATGTGCCGTACCGCGTACTCGTACGCCTCGCGGGTGTAGCTCAGCGCGTGATGGCAGCCGTCCGACAACTCCCCGGCCGCCTCGAAGGACTTGGGCCCCCGCATCGCGCCGAGCTTGAGCGGAACGCGTTCCTGCACGGGCCGCGCGAAGGTGAAGAGCCCGTCGTAGGAGAAGAACTCGCCGTCGTAGGTGAGGGCGCCCTCGTCCAGGAAGGTACGCATCACCTGCAGTGCTTCCTTCACGCGCGACAGCGGTTTCGTACGAGTCCAGTCGATCCGGTACTGGGCGAGCAGTCCGAAGTTGCCGCTGGACAGCACGCCTTCGGCGCGGCCACCGGTGAGCTCGTCCAGGGTGGCGAGTGCCTGCGCGATCAGCGTCGGCTCCCGCAAGGTCACCGGTGACACACTCGGCCCGAGCCGAATCCGCTCGGTACGGCCGGCTGCCGCCGCGAACAGCAGCCACAGATCTTTGTGCCAGGTCTCGTCGGCCGCGTAACAGGCGTAAAAGCCCAGGTCGTCCGCTAACCGAATGGAATCCAAGGACTCGGCCACGGGGTAGTCGGGGAGCATGGCGTAGCTGAACTTCACGAGCGCCACCTTCGATCGGGGACCTGCATGCGGTGTCCTACGCTACGCAAGCGCCATGCCGGTATCGAGAGTGCCTCAGGTGCCTACCGGGACGGCCTCCGCTGCCCGTCCCATACTTGAGGCATGGCTTCCCGCAGGGCGGATGGACGGGAGCAGGGGGACCGCGGACGGTGCGTCCCTGGACTGCGTGCGGGCCGCGACCGGCGTCGGGGGCGTGTCGGCGGTCGGGTACCGCACTCGGCACGCCCGCCGCCACGCGAGGGACTGCGAACGCCTCATCCAGCACCCCGAGACGCTGATCACCTGGGCGTCCATCACTCTCATGACCGGGCGTCTAGCCCGGAAGGGAGCCACCCCCAGCCGGCCCCGGCGCCAGCCGACGCAGGAACTGACAGCACCTGTGGCGCCTTCTTTGAGCCGGCGTGGAAAGTTCCGGATGCGGAGCGTCGGCGAAGGTAGCCTCCTCAGAATGTCGAGCCAGTCAGTGAGCAGGGACCTCGTGGTTGTCGGCGCCGGCATCGTCGGTGCTTCGGTGGCCTATCACGCCGCCAAGGCGGGCGCTGTCGTGACCCTTCTCGATGCCGGCCGGCCGGCCCGTGGGGTGACGGTGGACTCCTTCGCCTGGATCGCCGCCAGCATCCGCACCGGTTGCGCCGCCGGGCTGCGGGTGGCGGCGACAGACGAGTACCGTCGGCTCGAGGCCGAGCTACCGGGACTTCCCGTGACCTGGTCCGGTTCACTGTCGTGGCGCGCGGGGGAGAGTGCGCCGGAAGCCGGGCCCGGGCAGGAGGTCGTCGACGCGGTCACCGCGGCGACGCTCGAGCCCAACCTGCTGCAGCCCCCGGACTGGGCCGTCTGGGCACCCGGCGAAGGCGCTGTCGACCCGGTAGGTGTGACGGAGCGGCTGATCGAGGGCGCCCGCGCTCACGGCGCACAAGTACATCCGGACGTCCCGGTCACCGCTGTCCGGCGAGACGCCGCGGGTCGGGTCGTCGGGACCGAGACGGCCGCAGGGCCCCTATCGGGCGCGACTGTGGTGCTTGCGGCCGGAGTGGCGACGGCGGCGCTGGCAGCGCCGCTGGACCTACGTGTCCCGGTCGACCCGTCACCAGCGACGCTCTTCCGGTTCCGCGCGCCGGCCGGTCTGGTCCGCACGGTAGTCAACACTCAGGACTTTGATCTCCGGCAGGTCGCCACAGACCGGATCATCGCCGCTGCGGATTCGCCGGAACAGACTCTGGCGGCCATCCGGTCCACCTTCCGCGGCGCCGCGAGCGTCGAGCTGCTCAGCACCCGGGTCGGCGCACGCCCCATGCCGGCCGATGGTGAGCCCATCGTCGGCCCGGTCGCCGAGGTTCCTGGCCTGTACGTGGCAGTGATGCACGCGGCAGTCACGCTCGCCCCAGGCGTGGGCCGACTGGTCGCGAGGGAACTGGTCGACGGCACCGTCGAGCCGGCCCTGGCGGGCTGTCGCCTCGACCGCTTCTAACGTCCCGGCCTCCTCCACCAGTTGGTGCGGAGACGGTCCCACACGTTTGTTCAGCATGATCCGCTGTAGGTGAGCCGGTAGGACTCGGTCGTCACCGCGCTCCTGAACTCGATGCCGACCTCACCGCCGAACTCAGCCCCTACATGATCGACGCCAGGCTATCCGCTTGGACGACCTGGGCCCGTTGCCCCGTCCCTCGCCTGGGCGAGACACGGGCGCCAATCCGGCATGCCAAAAATTCGGCAGATATGTACAAATAGTGTGTCCGAGGGGGGACTTGAACCCCCACGCCCTTAACGGGCACTAGCACCTCAAGCTAGCGCGTCTGCCATTCCGCCACCCGGACCGGGTTGCCATGCCGCGGCAGAGGGCCGCGGGGCACGGCCAACGATACCAAGGATTCCGGGGCCGTTCGCACCGGTATTTGGTTACGGTACGTGGCCGCCGGTTGCGGGTGGTGACCGGTCCGGGCCCCGGCCCGCCGGTGGGGCGGCGGGCCGGGGGGTTCGGGCGAGGCGGGGATAGGGGGCCCGGGCCGGGCGGGACGGCCGGGCCGGGCCCCCGGCCGTCAGGCGCGGAGGTGGCGGAGGTGGGCGGCGGAGCGGCGGGCCGTGGACAGGGAGCCGGCCGGGTTCGTGTCGGGGCTCACCGCGTCGTCGCGCTCGACCAGCCAGTTGTGGTACTTGCGGTACCGGCCCTTGGTGACCGTGCCGATGAAGCGCTGGTAGTCGATGTCGCCGTCGCCCACGTCGGTCATGTGGTAGCCGTCCTGGGACGCCGTGTCGTGCTCGCCGTCCTTGACGTGGAACAGCGGGAAGCGCTGCGGGGCGCCCGTGACGTAGTCCAGCGGGTCGAACGGCGCCGGGGTACCGTCCGGGCGGACGCTGAAGCGGTGGACGCCGGTGTAGGCCCAGTAGATGTCCATCTCCATGAACACCAGGTCCGGGTCCGTCTCGGCCAGCATGAGGTCGTAGATGCGCACCGTCGGGTCGTCGCTGCAGAAGCCGAACTCGTTGCCGTGGTTGTGCTGGTAGAACCGCAGGCCGCGGCGGCGGGCCGCTGCGCCGTAGGCGTTGAACTCCGCCGAGGCGCGCTTCACCCCGGCCACCGTGGTGCCGTAGCGGAACGGGCCGTCCCAGGTGCCGACGTACGGCAGGTCCAGGGCCTCGGCGTCGTCGAGGACCTGCTCCAGGCTGGTGGCGAAGGAGTAGCCCGCGGGGTCGCCGACGTGGTACGCGACGTGGCTGCCGATGCCGCGCAGGCCGTGGTTGCGGGCCAGGCGGCGGAGCTGGGGCAGGGTGAGGGGGCCGTTGCCCTGGGTGTAGCCGGCGTATTCGACCTGGTCGTAGCCGTAGCGCTCCAGGGCGTCGAAGACCTCGGCGAAGCCGGCCGTGCCGATCTGGTCGCGAAGGGTGTAGAGCTGGATGCCCAGGTTGCCCCGGGGGACGGCCGGGCGGCTGTGGCTGCTGCCCTGCGGCTGCGCGGCGGCGCCCGCGGCGCCCGCGGCGCCGGCGATGGCCGCCGCCGTGGTGCCGGCCGCGACACCGAGGAATCTGCGTCTGTTGACGGCGTGGTCGAGTTCGTCTCTGTTCTTGGTGGACATGGCAACGCTCCTTGACGGGGATTCAGTCGAGACCGGCGAGCGACAGCAGCAGTGACTTCACGTCGGTCGCCGGTACGGGTCCCGAGGTCGCCCCCGGCCGGGTGGTGAGCAGCACGGGGCCGTCGCGCTCGTCGTCCGGGAGGCGGCCGTGGGTGCCGCGTACCGGGGCGGGGTCGAGCGGGACGACGGCCAGGCGGTAGCGCATGCCGGCCTTCTTGCGGGCGATCGCGGAGACGGCCCGCAGACGTACGTACGGGTCGGTGGGGTCCATGAAGAGCTCGGCGGGGTCGTAGCCGGGCTTGCGGTGGATCTCGACGAGCTGGGCGAAGTCCGGGGCACGGTCGTCGTCGAGCCAGTAGTAGTACGTGAACCAGGCGTCCGGCTCCGCCACCGCGACCAGCTCGCCGGCGCGCGGGTGGTCCAGGCCGTGGGCCTTCTTGCCGGAGTCGGAGAGCACGTCGGCGACGCCGGGCAGCTTGGTGAGGATCTCCCGGGTGGCCTCGATGTCGGCCGGGTCGCGGACGTAGACGTGCGCGATCTGGTGGTCCGAGACCGCGAAGGCGCGCGACGCCCACGGGTCCAGGTACTCCATCCCGTCCTGGGTGTAGACCTCCAGCAGCCCGGCCTTGCGCAGCGCGCGGTTGACGTCCACGGGCGTGGCCGCCTGCGTGATGCCGTACTCCGAGAGCACCACGGTCTCCGCGTCTGCCGCCCGCGTGTCCGCCAGCAGCGGCGCCAGCGCGTCGTCCAGCTCGCGCGCGGCGGCGTGCGAGCGCGGGTCGTCGGGGCCGTAGCGCTGGAGGTCGTAGTCGAGGTGCGGGAGGTAGACGAGGGTGAGGTCGGGGCTGTACGCGTCGAGGATGTGCCGCGAGGCGTCGATGATCCACTGCGAGGAGACGATGCTCGCCGTCGGGCCCCAGTAGTTGAAGAGGGGGAACGTGCCGAAGGCGGCGGTCAGTTCGTCGTGCAGCTCAGGCGGCCGGGTGTAGCAGTCGGGCTCCTTGCGGCCGTCGGCGTAGTAGATGGGGCGCGGGGTGACGATGTAGTCGGTGTCCATGCCCATCGCGTACCACCAGCCGACGTTGGCCACGGTGTAGCCGGGGTACGCGCGCCGGGCCGCCTCCCACAGCTTGTCGCCGCCGACGAGGGCGTTGTGCTGGCGCCACAGGAAGACCTCGCCCAGCTCGCGGAAGTACCAGCCGTTGGCGACGATCCCGTGCTCCGCCGGCGGCGCGCCGGTGAGGATCGTCGACTGCACGGTGCAGGTGACGGCGGGCAGCGGCGGCGTCAGCGCGCTGTTCGAGCCGGCGTCGGCCAGCGCGCGCAGGTTCGGCATGTGGTCGAGGAGACGCGGCGTGAGGCCGACGACGTCGACGACGACCAGCCGCTTCGGGGGCGTCATGGCAGCTCCTTCAGGCCGAGCGAGGTGAGCAGGTCGCGGGCGACGGACAGCTCGGCGGCGATGCCGTCGGCGAGCTGTGCGCGGCTGCGCGGCCGCAGGTGTGCGGGCAGAGCCTGCCAGGTGTACGTCTCCACTTCCAGGTGTCTCGTCAGCGGCGCGGGACCGCCGACGAGGCGCGCCAGCGTCTCTTCGAGCACCGGCGTCGTCGCCGTCAGCGGCGGCTCCAGCGGCGCGTGCAGCGGTACGTGGAAGTGGGCGCGCCACGGGCCGTCGTCGGGGAGGCCGCCGGCCAGGGCCTCGTCGAGGTCGTCGGTGGCCCGCAGGGTGCCGTCGGCGGCGCGGATCCGGGTCTGGTGCAGGAACCGCGGCTCCGCGAAGGCGGCCAGCGCGGTCCGTACCCCGGGATCCGCGGGCCGGTCGGCCACCAGGGCGGCCGACAGTTGGGACTTGACGATGGGCAGGCCCGCGCCCGTGATGCCGGCGATGGCGGTGGCCGGGTCCTCGAAGGACGTGGCCAGATGGCAGGTGTCGACGCAGACGCCGATACGCTCCGGCGGCGGCGCGCCCTCCGCGGTGAGCGCCGCGACCGCGTCGGCGGTGGTCTCGACGGTGCAGCCGGGCTCCGGCTCCAGGCCGACGCGGATGGAGCGGCCGGTCAGCTCCTCGATGGCGTCGAGGCGCGCGGCCAGGGTGCCGAGCGCCGTCAGCGACGCCTTGCGGGCGGCGGCGTCGAAGTCGGTGCGCCAGGCGAGCGGGAGGGTGGAGATGGTGCCCTCGGTGACGTCGTCGGGCAGCAGCGCGGCGAGCAGCCGGGCCAGCTCCACGGTGTGGTCCAGGCGCTCGGGCTCGGTCCAGTCGGGGCGGTAGACGCGGTACTTGACGACCTCGTCGCCGAACCCCTGGTACGGGAAGCCGTTGAGGGTCACGGCCTCCAGGCCGCGTTCGTCGAGCGCCTTCTTCAGCCGGCGCAGCGCGGCGGGGTCGGAGCCGAGGGTGCGGACGGCGTCGCGCGCGAGCCACAGGCCGATGCCCAGCCGGTCGCGGCCGAGCCGGCGGCGCACCGGTTCGGCGTGGTCGCGCAGTTGCGCCATCACCCCGTCGAGATCCTCGGCGGGGTGCACGTTGGTGCAGTACGCGAGATGGACGAGGGAGCCGTCGGGGTGTCGGAAGCGCATGGGTCAGCTTCCCCCTCGCAAGATGGAGTTCCCTTCGTACGTGGCGCCGCCGGCCTCCGGCTTCTCCGGCTCCAGCTCCAGCCGGCCGCTCTGGCCGTAGAACTCCACCGGGTTCTGCCAGAGCACCTTGTCGACGTCGGCGTCGGTGAAGCCGGCGGCGAGCATGGCGTCGGCGGTCTTGCGGGTCTTGAGCGGGTCGCTCCTGCCCCAGTCGGCGGCGGAGTTGACGAGCATCCGCTCGGTGCCGTACTCGCGCAGGATGCGGACCATGCGGTCCTCGTCCATCTTGGTGTCGGGGTAGATGGAGAAGGCCGCCCAGCAGCCGCTGTCCCGGGCGGCGGCCACCGTCGTCTCGTTGAGGTGGTCGAGGATCACGCGCTCGGGCGCCAGCCTGGACTCGCGGACGACGTCGAGCGTTCGGGCCAGGCCCGCGGCCTTGTCGCGGTGCGGCGTGTGCACCATGGCGGGCAGCCCGTGGTCGGCGGCCAGCTCCAACTGGGCGGCCAGCGCGTGGTCCTCCTCGGGGGTCATGGAGTCGTAGCCGATCTCGCCGACGGCGACGACGTGGTCCTTCAGCAGGTAGCGCGGCAGCTCGTCCAGGACCGGCAGGAGGCGCGGGTCGTTGGCCTCCTTGGGGTTGAGGGCGAGCGTGCAGTGGTGCGCGATGCCGTACTGGGCGGCGCGGAAGGGCTCCCAGCCGAGCAGCGAGTCGAAGTAGTCGTAGAAGCTCTCCGGGGAGGTGCGGGGCTGCCCCAGCCAGAAGGAGGGCTCGACGAGGGCACGCACGCCCGCGTCGTACATGGCGGCGTAGTCATCGGTCGTGCGGGACGTCATGTGGATGTGCGGGTCGAAGATGCGCATCACACCTCCTGGCGGGTCAGGGCGAGGATCCGGTCGAGGTCCGCCGGCACGGCGCGGCCGGCGGCCGTCCGCTCGCGGGCGTAGTCGTCGAGCATGCGGGCGAGTTCGCCGTCGCCCGCGGCGCGGTCGGCGAGGCCCGCGATCTCGTCGGCGGGTACGCCGGTGAAGAGGCACTTGAGGACGGCCTGCCGCCAGGCGTGGTCGCCCAGGTGCTCGGCGGCGTACGGGCCGAGGGCGGCGGCGACCAGGCGGGTGTCGTTGGTCCGCAGCGCGTCCTCGATCAGCGGTACGGCGCCGGGGCCGGGGCCGAGGTGCGGCAGCGCGCGCAGCACGGCCCGGCGTTCGGCGGCGTCGCCGCGGTCGTAGACGCGGGTGGCGACCTGCTCGTCGGCGCGGGCGGCGTGCAGGATCAGCACGCGCACGGCGTCGGCGGCCCCGGCGCCGGCGCGGCGGCGCGCGGCGGCGAAGTGGGCCTCCCAGGCGAGCAGTCCCGCGCTGGGCCCGGGGGTGCCGGCGGCGGCGTCGGCGAGCGCGGCGGCGAGCCACTCGCGGGCCTCGGGCGCGAGACCGGCCTCGACGGACGCACGCAGGGCGGCGACCGTCGCGGCGGGTGCGGCGGCCGGTGCGGGTACGGCGGGGTCGGGGGTCACCACTGCGCGGCTCCTCTCACTCGGGTCACGGATGCGGCACGCGGCGCGCGGGTCCCGGCGTACCGCGCGGCCCCTGCGGACCGGCGGACCCCGGGCGGCCGCGCGACGGCGGTGGCGGGTGCGTACGGGAGGCTCAGCACGGCACCGACCCCCTCGCCCGCGCCTCTTCCTCCGCCGCGCGCAGGAAGCGGATGGAGCTGCTCGCCAGCTCGGGCCCCGCGTGCGAGTGCCGGGGCAGCTCGACGCTGATCAGGCCCTGGTAGCCGGTGGTCTGCAGGGCTTCGAGCACGGAGGGGAAGCCGATCTCGCCCTCGCCGAACGGCAGATGCTCGTGCACGCCCCGGCACATGTCCTCGATCTGGACGTGCGCGAGCCAGGGCGCGGCGGCCCGTACGCAGTCGGCGGGCAGCGCCTCCTCCAGGCACTGGCAGTGCCCGATGTCGAGGGTCAGCGCCAGCGCCGGCGGGTCGTCCAGCCCTTCGCGCAGCCGGCGGAACCCGGCGAGGTCGTACAGCAGGTGGCCGGGCTCCGGCTCGATGGCCAGCGGCACGCCGGCGGCGTCCGCGGCCTGGAGCACCGGGGTCAGCTCCTCGCCCAGCCGCTTCCAGGCGTCCGGCTCCGACACCCCGTACGGGCGTGTACCGCTGAAGCAGTGCACGGCGTTGGCGCCCAGCTCGGCGGCGACGTTCACGGCGGTACGCAGCAGCCGGGAGCGTACTGCGCGGGCCTCGGGGTCGGGGTCGAGCAGAGTGGGGTGGTGCTTGCGGCGCGGGTCGAGGACGTAGCGGGCGCCGGTCTCGATGGTCACCGCGAGCCCGTGCCGGGCCAGCAGCCGCCGCACGGTGGCCGTGCGGGCGGGCAGGTCGGGCGCGAGCGGGTCGAGGTGCATGTGGTCGAGGGTGAGCGCGATGCCGTCGTAGCCGAGGTCGGCGAGGAGCGCGACGGCGTCGGTCAGCCGCAGGTCGGTGAGGCCGTTGGTGCCGTAGGCCAGGCGCAGCCGGCTCATGTGGGACTCACCTTCCGCGCGAGCCGGCGGGCGACGGGCACGAGGGCCAGCAGCGCGGCGGCGCTGCCGGGCGCGCCGGCGCGGGCGGCGAGGGCGGACTGCAGCGGGATCATGGCGCGGATGCCGCCGCCGACGGCGCGCTGGGTGAGCTGCGGGCTGGGGTTGAGCGCGGCGTGCAGGTACGGGCGGACGGCGGTGGCGGCGTACGCGCCGGCGAGCAGGTCACCGGGGGTGAGCGCCAGCCGGGGTCCGCCGGGTGGCGGGGCGCCGTCCGCCCGGGGGTGCGGCTCTGCTTGCGGGTACGGGTCGTTGCCGCGGCGCAGGGTGGCGGCGACGGCGGTGGTGACGGCGAGGCCGACGAGCGGGACGGCCGTCGACCCGCCCTCGACCTCGCGGCGGGAGACGACGGTGACCGCGTAGGTGTGGACGCCGAGGAGGACGGCGGCGGCGAGCGGTCCGTCCGCCCAGCCGGTGCCGTCGCCGCCCTGGAGGTGGCGCAGGGCGGACGAGGCGGCGCCGGCCGGCGGCGCGGTGGCGTACCCGCCCGCGGCGGCCGGCGGGGCGGCCTTGCGGGCCGCGCGGGCCTCCGTGGCCGCGGCGCCGAGAAGCAGGTCCAGGGTGCGGGCGGCGGCCATCGCGGCGGGGCCCGCGGGGGTGTTCTTCAGCTTCAGGTCGTACGCCCACACCGCCCCCGCGAGCGCGGTGGCGAGCGCGAGCGGCCGGCGGCCCGCGGCCGCGGCCAGACCGAGGCTCGCCGCGGTCAGGGCGGCGGCGGCGGTCAGCGCGGCGCGGGGGGTGATCCGGCCGGAGGGCAGCGGGCGGTGCGGGCGCTCGACGGCGTCGACGTCGCGGTCGGCGTAGTCGTTGAGCGCCATGCCCGCCTCGTAGAGGCAGAGGGAGGAGCCGATGGCCAGCGCGGTGCCGCGGTTGGGCCGCAGCCCGGCGGCGGCGGCGCCGGCGAGGGCGTCGCCGGGGACGGTGAACAGCGCGGAGACGCGGAGCAGTTCGACCCAGGCGCGCACCTGCGCGGCGGGCGGCGCGGACTGCTTGCGCCCCTGGGCGCTGCGCGCCTCCGGCTCGATCGGCCCGGCGGTACGCGGCCGGCGCAGCACGGCGCCCGGGACGGCGGCGGCGAGCAGCGCCACTCCCCCGGCCACGGCGGCGGCGGGCCCGCGGCCCGCCGGTGCCGCACCACCGTCCCGCCGTACCCGCGCGGCCACCCCCGCGGCGGCCGCGCCCAGCACGGCCCCGGAGACGGCGGCGGCGACCGGCACGGCCCGCCGGCGCCGGACCGCGGCGCCCGCGCCCAGCGCGAGCAGCCCGGCGGCACCCGCCACCGCGGCGGCGGGTGCCGCCCCGCGGCCTCGTGCGGCGGCGACGGCGCCCAGGACGCCTGCCCCGGCCGCACCGGCGCCCGCGCCCAGCGCGAGCAGCCGCATGCCGCCCCGTCGCCGCACCCGCGTCCGCTGCGCCGCGCTCATCGCGCGACCCGCAGGCGCTCCGCGACCGACAGCAGCTCGCGCCACTGGTCGGCGAGCCCGGGCGGGCCGCCGTCCGGGTCCTTGAAGAAGAAGCCGAGGCCCGGCACGGGACCCGACATCCCGGTCTCGTGGGCGCGGGCGACGATCCGGACGAGGTCGAGGACCAGCGGCGCGGCGAGCGCGGAGTCGCAGCCCTGCCAGATGGTCTGGAGCACCATGCGGGTGCCGAGGAAGCCGTCGAAGACGACGTGGTCCCAGGCGGTCTTCCAGTCGCCGAGGGCCGGGACGTCGTCGATGTGCACCTCGCCGTCGACGCCGGCGCCGAGCGAGTCGACGAGCACCCGCTCCTTGCCGACGTTCTTGGCCGCCGCGGCGGCCGGGTCGCCGGCGAGGTTGGCGCCGTCGCCGCCGCCGAGGAGGTTGGTGCCGGACCAGGCCCGTACCTCCAGCGCGCGCTGGAGGAACATCGGCGCCAGCACGGAACGCAGCAGCGTCTGGCCGGTCTTGCCGTCGCGGCCCGCGTACGGCAGGCCGGAGGCGGCGGCGAGCTCGCGCAGCCGCGGGTGGTGCATTCCGGTGGAGGGGGTGAAGTTGACGTACGCGCAGCCGGCCTTCAGGGCCGCCGCGGCGTAGCAGGACGAGGCGGGCAGCGCGTCGCCCTCGGCGACCGGCTCGGTGGAGGCGACGTTGACGACGACGGCGCGGGCGAGGTTGCGGCGGCGGACGAAGTCGGTGAGGTCGGCCGCGTAGGAGTCGATCAGCGCCTCCTCGTCGTACGGCTCGCCGGGCTCCGGGCCGCCGTTCCGTATCTCCTCGTCGGCGGCGGCCAGTTCGGCGGCGACGGCGGCGGGCAGCCCGTGCGGGAGCACGCCGCCGGCGGCGAGTTCGTCCGCGCGCTTGGGCAGCGGGGTGCAGGCCACGTCGTGGCCGCCGAAGACCAGCCGGCCGGGCGCCGGCAGCCCGCAGTCGGCGAACGGCGCGGTCTCGGTGACCATGCCGGCCGCGGGGTGGAGTCCGGCGGCCAGGGCGGCGCAGCCGGTGATCACGGTCGTGGCGACGGAGCCGCGGGCGCCGATGAGCCAGACGCCGGTATCGGCCGTCGCCGGGTTCGCCGGTTGCGGCGCTGTGTCTTGTGGATGGACCGTCACGGCTGCTGCCTCCCACGTGTGTTCAGTTCAGATACACGGTGCGCCCGTGGGCGGGAGGCGTCGTGACCTCCCGCCCACGGCGTTCACGGGAGATCCTTCACCAGGATGTTGCGGAACGACACCTGGTCGTCCGCACCGTGGTTCTGGATCCCGATGTGTCCGTCCGCAAGGCTGCGGGCGGGGTCGGTGTTCGTGAAGTCGTTGATCTTCACGTCGTTGAGCCAGATCTGCAGGTGCTCACCCTCGACGCGCAGTTCGAAGGTGTTCCACTCGCCGGGCGGGTTGAGCGCCCCGTCGCGCGCGGCGATGTCGGCGGACTGGAAGCCGTAGACGGCGCCCGTGGTCCGGTCCGGGGAGTCGGTGGCGTCGATCTGGATCTCGTAGCCGTTGTTCACGGCCGACCAGGGATCGTCGGAGGGCGGGAACCCGATGAAGACGCCGGAGTTGTCGTCGCCCTCCATGCGCCAGTCGAGCTTGAGGGAGTACGAGCCGAACTGCCTGGCCTCGTACCACAGCATGCCCATGCCGCCCTCCGAGGTCAGGGTGCCGTCCTCCAGGCGGAACGAGCCCGGCCCGGCCTGCTTCCAGCCCTCGGTGGAAGTGCCGTCGAAGATCGGAGTGTAGTCGCTCTCGGCAGAACTGCAGTCCGATTCGACGGCCCCGGCGGCGTACTGGATGCCGCCGAGCAGATGGGTGCGGAACTCGGGCTCCGCGTACGACTCCTTGGTGTGGCCGAGGCCCGTGTAGAAGGACCGGCCGCTCTCGTAGGTCTGGCACCAGGAGATGGGGTGGTCGCCGCCCATGTTGCCGCCGCTGTACGAGCCTTCGTCGAGGGTCGCCAGGACGCGGGCCTGCTCGCGCGGGTTGGTGCGGTAGTTGTACCACTCGTCGGTACGCACCCACTGGTCGCCCAGGTGCGCGGTGGCGGGGTGGTCGTGGTCCTCGACCTCGACCGTCGCCTGCTGGATCTGCGGGTGCGAGTCGAAGTACGCGCCGACGAGGCCGCCGTAGAACGGCCAGTCGTACTCGGTGTCGGCTGCGGCGTGCACGCCGACGTAGCCGCCGCCGGCGCGCACGTAGTTCTCGAACGCCCGCTGCTGCTTGGCGTCGAGCACGTCACCGGTGGTGGAGAGGAAGACGACGGCGTCGTACTGCTGGAGGGTGCCGGGCGTGAACACGCCGGCGTTCTCGGTGGTGTCGACGGTGAAGCCGTTGTCGGCGCCGAGCTGCTGGATGGTCGCGATCCCGTCGGGGATGGAGTCGTGGCGGAAGCCGGCGGTCTTGGAGAAGACGAGCACGTGCTCGTCCTCCGCCTTCTTCGCCGGCTTCTCCGCGACGGCGGACGTGTTCATGGCCATGGTGGTGAGCACGACCGCCGCCGTCGCCAGGGCGAGGCGTCCGGGAGCTTTCATGGGGCGCTCCTTGAGGGTCTCGTCGGGTGGGACGCCCCGCCGGCCGGAGCCGGCGGGGCGGTGGGGGGAGCTATCCGGTGGTGAGGGTGAAGTCGTCGACGTCGTACAGCGCGTCCGTACCGCTGCCGGCGAAGACGAGGTAGAGCTTCGTGGTGCCGTCCGGGGCGCCCGACAGGGTCGCCGTGACGTCCTGGAACGTGTCCCATCCGCCGGTGACCGGCACCTCGGTGGAGCCGAGGAGCGTCCCGTCGGGGGCGCCCGCGCGCACCTCCAGGGTGCCGCCGGCGCCGGCGGAGGAGATCCGGGCGGTCACCTGGGTCACGTCCGACAGGACCCAGGGCTCGAACGCGATCCAGTCGCCGGCGTGGATGTCGCCGACCGTCTTGCCGCCGTTGGCCGCCGGCTTGTTCTGCGGTGCGACGCCCTGGGCGCTGTCGTAGTGTTCCGCCTGGCGGTGCTTGGGCTGCAGCTTGGCCTGGTCGGTTCCGGTCAGGGCGCCCTGGCCGCCGCCTCCGCCGTCGGTGTACGTGGCGGTGAGGCCGCCGTAGAGGTTGGCGTTGGGGTCGTGCTCGCCGTCCGCGGCGGTCTTCAGGGTGCCGCTGCAGCCGTTGGCGCTGGTCATCTCGTGGCCGTGGGAGTCGTGGCCGAGGATGTAGGCGACCCGGACCTTGGTGCAGTCGACGGTCTCGTCCTCCGGGTCGGCGACGGTGACCTCGAAGGGCACGTCGTCGCCGAAGGAGAAGGACTGGCCGTCCTGAGGCAGGTCCAGGGTCACGGTGGGCGCGGTGTTGCCGACGGTTATCTGCACGTTGGCGCTGCCGGTGAGGCCGTCGGGGTCGGTGGCGGTGAGGGTGACGTTGTACGTGCCGTTCTCCGCGTACGTGTGCGCGGGGTCGGCCTGGTCGGAGGTGGCGCCGTCGCCGAAGTCCCAGGAGTACGTCAGCTCGGTGCTGTCCGGGTCGGTGGTGCCGGCGGAGGAGAACTGCACGGCCAGGGGCGCCTGTCCGGAGGTCTTGTCGGCGCTCGCCTCCGCGACCGGGGAGGCGCCGCCGGTCATGTTCTCGATGCGGTAGAGGGCGGAGTTCTCGTCGCCGCCGAAGTAGCCGGTGCCGTAGTCGAGGACGTAGAGGGCGCCGTCGGGGCCGAAGTCCATGTCCATGACCTGGGTGCCGGACCAGGGGAAGTCGTTGATGGCCGAGACGGTGCCGTCGTCGCCCTGCTCGATCCGCTTGATCCACTTGCGGCCGAACTCGCCGGCGAAGAAGTTCCCTTCGTACTCGGCGGGGAAGGCCACGGCGGAGCCGTCGGCGACCTCGTCCTGGCGGTAGACCGGGCCGCCCATCGGGGACTCGGAGCCGTTGCCGAACTCGGGGACGGAGTTGCCGTCGTACGGAATCCACGCCGCCTGGGCCGGGGGCAGTTCGGTCAGGCCGGTGTTGTGCGGCGAGTTGTTGACGGGCGCGCCGCAGTCGAAGGCCGCGCCGGAGGCGCCGGAGCCGAAGTCGTAGTCCTTGTACGCGTCGTTGTCGCCGGTGCAGTACGGCCAGCCGAAGTTGCCCGCCTTGGTGATACGGGCGAACTCGACCTGTCCGGCCGGCCCGCGGGCGTCGCTCGCGGTGCCGGCGTCGGGGCCGTAGTCGCCGACGTAGACGGTGCCGGTGGGCTTGTCGACGCTGAGCCGGAACGGGTTCCGGAAGCCCATGGCGTAGATCTCGGGGCGCGTCTTGTCGGTGCCGGGCGCGAAGAGGTTGCCGTCCGGGATGTCGTACGAACCGTCCGCGTTGACCTTGATCCGCAGGACCTTGCCGCGCAGGTCGTTGGTGTTGCCGGCGGAGCGCTGGGCGTCGAACGCGGGGTTGCGCGTGGCGCGTTCGTCGATGGGCGTGTAGCCGTCGGAGGCGAACGGGTTGGTGTCGTCGCCGGTGGAGAGATAGAGGTTGCCCTCGGCGTCGAAGTCGATGTCGCCGCCGACGTGGCAGCACAGGCCGCGCGAGGCGGGCACGTCCAGGACCGCCTTCTCGCTGCCGGTGTCGAGGGTGCCGTCGTCCTTCAGGACGAAGCGGGAGAGCCGGTTGACGCCGTCGAACGGCGCGAAGTCGGCGGCGCTGCCGTCCGAGGGGGCGTCGCCCGCGGGGGTGTCCAGGGGCGGGGCGTAGTAGAGGTAGACGAACCGGTTCTGCGCGAAGCCCGGGTCGACCCCGACGCCTTGCAGGCCCTCCTCGTCGTGGTTGTACACGGCGAGCTGGCCGGCGACCTTGGTCGTACCGGCGGCGTCCGTGAGCCGTACCGTGCCGTCGCGCGAGGTGTGCAGCACGGACCGGTCGGGCAGCACCGCCATGGTCATCGGCTCGCCCATCTCGGGCTCGCCCTTGGCCAGCGTCACCTGCTGGAACTCCGCCGCGGCCGGGGCCTCGTGGTCCTCGCCCGGGTGCGCGGCGCCGGTGGCGGACGTGCTCAGCACGAGGGCCGGCACGGCCAGCAGGGCCGCCACCGTCCTCATGAGCGTTCTCCGGATCTTTCTGGTGTGCACCTGATCTCTCCTGCCGAGAGTGGGGGGTTTATGTCAGGGACATCACAGGAACGTAACCGCCTTTTGCGGGATAGAGAAGCCCTTTGACAGGACTTCAGTTATCTTCATCCTTGATAAGGACAAAGTGCCCCCCGGACACACCGGAGCGGCCCGGCGGCAGGTGCCGCCGCCGGGCTGCGCTCCGCGCCGCTGCGGCGGTCAGTCGCCCCCGAAAGCGGCGTCGAACGACGCCTGCGGAGGCTCGAAGTCGAGCGCCTTGAGCGCCCGCAGCGCCTCCGGCGCACCCTGCAGCCGGTCCATGCCGGCGTCCTCCCACTCCACCGAGATGGGCCCCGCGTAATCGATCGAGCGGAGCATCCGGAAGACGTCCTCCCACGGCACGTCGCCGTGGCCTGCCGAGACGAAGTCCCAGCCGCGGCGCGGGTCGCCCCAGGGCAGGTGCGAGCCGAGCCGGCCGTTGCGGCCGTCGAGCCGCTTGCGGGCCTCCTTGCAGTCCACGTGGTAGATGCGGTCCTTGAAGTCCCACAGGAACCCGACCGGGTCGAGGTCCTGCCAGACGAAGTGGCTGGGGTCGAAGTTCAGCCCGAAGGCGGGCCGGTGGCCGACCGCCTCCATCGCCCGGTGCGTCGTCCAGTAGTCGTACGCGATCTCGGACGGGTGCACCTCGTGCGCGAAGCGCACGCCCTCGGCGTCGAACACGTCGAGGATGGGGTTCCAGCGGTCGGCGAAGTCCTGGTAGCCGCGCTCGATCATGTGCGGCGGGACCGGCGGGAACATCGCCACCAGATGCCAGATCGACGAGCCGGTGAAGCCGACGACGGTGTCGACGCCGAAGGCCGCCGCCGCCCGCGCGGTGTCGGCGATCTCGGCGGCGGCCCGCTGCCGGACGCCCTCGGGCTCGCCGTCGCCCCAGATCCGGGCCGGGAGGATGGCCTGGTGGCGCTCGTCGATGGGGTGGTCGCAGACCGCCTGGCCCACCAGGTGGTTGGAGATCGCCCAGCACTTCAGGCCGTACTTCTCCAGCAACTGGTGGCGGCCGTCGAGGTAGCCGGGCTCGTTCAGGGCCTTGTCCACCTCGAAGTGGTCGCCCCAGCAGGCGAGTTCGAGGCCGTCGTAGCCGAAGTCGCGGGCCAGCCGGCAGACCTCCTCCAGGGGGAGATCCGCCCACTGGCCGGTGAACAGGGTGAAGGACCGGGGCATCGTGTGCTGCCTCTTTCTCCGGAGTGCCTCCGGGGTGGTCGGCTGATCCGGGTGGGGTCAGGTGGCTTGGCCGGCTTGCACCACGGGCGTGAAGACGGCGTTCTTCTCCGCGCTCTCCTCCACGGCCGCCAGCACCCGCTGGACCTGCAGCCCGTCGGCGAAGGACGGCGCGGGCTGCGCGCCGGTGGCGATGGCGTGGACGAGGTCGCGGGCCTGGTGCACGAAGGTGTGCTCGTACCCGAGGCCGTGGCCCGGCGGCCACCACGCCTCCAGGTACGGGTGCTCCGGCTCGGTGACCAGGACCCGCCGGAAGCCGGCGGTCTCGGCCGGCTCCGCGTGGTCGTGCAACTGCAGCTCGTTCAGCCGCTCCAGGTCGAAGGAGAGCGAGCCGTGCTCGCCGTTCAGCTCCACCGACAGGGCGTTCTTGCGGCCCGCGGCCATCCGGCTGACCTCGAAGGACGCCAGCGCGCCCGAGGCCAACCGGCCGGTGAACAGGGCGGCGTCGTCCACCGTGACCGGACCGCGCTCGCCGCCGCCGGCCGCCGCGCCGGAGAGCCCTTCCGCCGCGGACGGCAGCGGCCGCTCCTTCACGAACGTCTCGGTCTGCGCCGAGACGCCCACCAGCGGCTCGCCGGTGAGGAACTGCGCCAGGTCGACGATGTGCGCGCCGAGGTCGCCGAGCGCCCCGGAGCCCGCCTTCTCCCGCTGCATCCGCCAGGCGAGCGGAAACTCCGGGTCGACGAGCCAGTCCTGCAGGTACGTCACACGCACGTGCCGCAGCGCACCCAGCCGGCCGCGGGCGATCAGCTCGCGCGCGTACGCCAGGGCCGGCACCCGGCGGTAGTTGAAGCCGACCATCGCGAGCTGCCCGCGCTCCCGCGCCCGCGCCGCGGCGTCGGCCATCGCCTCGGCCTCGGCGACGGTGTTGGCGAGCGGCTTCTCGCACAGCACGTGCTTGCCCGCCTCCAGCGCGGCGATGGCGATCTCCGCGTGGCTGTCGCCCGGCGTGCAGACGTCGACGAGCTGCACGTCGTCCCGGGTGATGAGCCGGCGCCAGTCGGTCTCCGCGGCGGCCCAGCCCATCTTGCGGGCCGCCGTGGCCACCTTGTCCTCGTCGCGGCCGCAGATCGCGGCCATGACGGGAGTCAGCGGAAGGTCGAAGACCCGGGCGGCGGTCCGCCAGCCCTGCGAATGGGCCGCCCCCATGAACGCGTAGCCGACCATGCCGACGCCGAGCGCGGGTGCGGTCGTGTCGTGGGACATAGAACTCCTTGTCAGTAGGCTGCTTCCGGCGCGCCGCAGCGGTCGTTCCGGGATCTCCGGGCGTGCGGCTCCTGGCGCTGGATTCCCGTCAGTTGAAGCCGGTCGGCAGGTACTGGTCGATGTTGTCCTTGCTCACGACGGCGGAGTACAGCGTGATCGACGCCGGGATCTCGAACTCGGCCATGCCCGAGACGCCCTTCTGCTGGCCGAGGGCGCGCGCGAGGTCGATCGCGGACGCGGCCATCGTCGGCGGGTAGAGGACGGTGGCCTTGATCACCGAGTCGTCGGCCTTGATGGAGTCCATCACGGCCTTGGAACCGGCGCCGCCGACCATGATGAACTCGTCGCGGCCGGACTGGTCGATGGCGCGCTTGACGCCGACGCCCTGGTCGTCGTCGTGGTTCCACATGGCGTCGAACTCCGGCACGGCCTGGAGCAGGTCGGACATCTTGCGCTGGCCCGACTCGACGGTGAACTCGGCGGCCTGCCGGGCCACCTTCTCGATGTTGGGGTAGTTCTTCAGCGCGTCGTCGAAGCCCTTCGTGCGCTGCTGGGTCAGCTCCAGGTTGTCGAGCCCGGCCAGCTCGACGACCTTCGCGTTCTCCTTGCCCTTGAGCTGCTCGCCGATGAACCGGCCGGCGTTCAGGCCCATGCCGTAGTTGTCGCCGCCGATCCAGCAGCGGTACGCCTGCGGGCTGTTGAAGATCCGGTCCAGGTTGACGACGGGGATGCCGGCCCGCATGGCCTTCAGCCCCGCCTGCGTCATCGCCTTGCCGTCGGCCGGCAGGATGACCAGGACGTCGACCTTCTTGTTGATCAGGGAGTCGACCTGGCCTATCTGGGTGGCCGTGTCGTTCGAGCCCTCGGTGATGTCGAGGGTGACGTCCTCGTACTTCTCCGCGCGCGAGCGCGCGTTGTCGTTGATGGCGTTGAGCCAGCCGTGGTCGGCCTCCGGGCCCGCGAAGCCGATGGTGACCGGCTTGCCGGGCTTGTCCTCGGAGACGTTGGCCTGCTGCTGCTCGGAGCCGCCGTCGTCGTCACTGTCGTCATTGCTGGTGCAACTGGTGAGGAACGCGGCAGCCGAGACACCGGCGGCACCGAAGAGCATGTTTCTACGGCTGAAAGGCGATTCTGGCATGTGAGTACGACCCTTCATTGCGTCGAGGATTTACGCGAAGTGTGGTGCTGGATAAGGACGGCGGCGACGATGATCGCGCCCTTGGCGATCTTCTGTACGTCGCTTTGCACGTTGTTGAGCGCGAAGAGGTTGGTAATGGTGGTGAAGACGACCACGCCCAGCACGGAGCCGATGATGGTGCCCCGGCCGCCGCTGAGCAGGGTGCCGCCGATGATCGCGGCCGCGATGGCGTCCAGTTCGTACAGGTTGCCGTTCGTGTTCTGGCCGGAGCCCGCGAGCACGATGAGCATGAACGCCGCGATGCCGCAGCAGAGCCCGGACAGGGCGTACAGCAGCAGGCGCTGCCGCTTGATGTCGATGCCGGCGAGCCGGGCGGCCTCGGGGTTGCCGCCGACCGCCACGGTGCGGCGGCCGAAGGTGGTGCGGTTGAGCAGCACCCAGCCCAGGGCGGAGACGCCGAGGAAAATGAGCACCAGGTACGGGATGCCGAGGATGCGGGCGTCCGCGTTCCCGAGGTCCAGCACCCCCTGTACCTCGACGATCTGCGTCTGGCCGTCGCTCATCTGCTCGGCGAAGCCGCGCGCGGAGGCGAGCATGGCCAGCGTGGCGATGAACGGCACGAGGCTGCCGTACGCGATGAGCACGCCGTTGACCAGGCCGCAGCCTATGCCCACGGCTATGGCGCAGAAGAGCATGCCCGTCAGGCCGTAGTCCTGCGTGGCCTGCGTCGTCGCCCAGACCGAGGCGAGGGCGACGATGGCGCCGACCGACAGGTCGATGCCGCCGCCGATGATGACCAGCGTCACGCCGATGGTCACCACGCCGATCGCCGACGACTGGGTGAGGATCAGCCGGAAGTTGTCGACGTCCAGGAACTGGTCGGGTTTGGTGAGGGCGCCGACCACGACCAGCAGGCCGAGCACGCCGACCAGCGCCAGGAGTCTGAAGTCCAGACGGCTGTGCCAGGCGGCGGCGTTGCCGTTCCCCCTCGGCTTCTCCGGCGCCGGGGCGGAGAGCGAGTCCGATTTGCTCAACACTTACGAGGTCCCTTCCATGACGAGGTCGAGCACCCGGTGCTCGTCGAGATCCCGGGCCGGGGCGGTGTGCACGACCTGGCCCTCGCGGAGTACGAGGACCCGGTCGGCGAGGCCGAGGACCTCGGGGAGTTCGCTGGAGACGAGCAGGACCGCGACGCCTTCGTCGGCGAGCCTGCGGATGAGCGCGTACAACTCGGCGCGGGCGCCGACGTCCACGCCGCGGGTGGGCTCGTCCAGCAGCAGCACCCGGCAGTCGCGCAGCAGCCAGCGCGCGAGCACGGCCTTCTGCTGGTTGCCGCCGGAGAGCGTGCGGACGGGGGCGTCGGGGTTGTCGGGACGCAGCGAGAGGTCGCGTACGGCCTGCCGCGCCGCGGACCGCTCCCCCGACCGGTCCAGCCAGCCGCCGGTGGAGAAGCGGGTGAGCGAGGAGATGGAGACGTTGCGGCTGACGGACTCCGTCATCAGCAGCGCCTGCGACTTGCGCTCCTCGGGAGCCAGCCCGATGCCCGCCTTGACGGCGGCGGTGACGCTCCCGGGGCGCAGCGGGCGGCCGTCGACCAGCACCCGGCCGGCGGTCGGCTTGCGGGCGCCGAAGACGGTCTCCAGGATCTCCGAGCGGCCGGAGCCGACCAGGCCCGCGAGCCCGACGATCTCGCCGGGGGCCAGCCTGAGGTCCACGGGTGCGAACTCGCCCTCCCTGGCGAGCCCTTCGAGGGTGAGGACGGGATCCTTGCCCGCGACCGGCGCCTCGGGCCGCTGGGGGAAGACGTGCGCGACGTTGCGGCCGGTCATCAGGGTGACGATCTCGTTGGTCGACGTGCTCTGCGCGGGCAGCCCGCGGGCGACGGCGCGGCCGTCCTTGAGCACGGTGACGCGGTCGCCTATCCGGCGGATCTCCTCCAGCCGGTGGGAGATGTAGATGACGGCGACGCCCTGCCCGGTGAGGTCGGCGACGATCCGGAAGAGGTTGTCGACCTCGTCGGGGTCGAGCGCGGCGGACGGCTCGTCCATGACGATGAGCTTCACGTCGTGGGAGAGCGCCCGGGCCATGGAGACGACCTGCTGGCCGGCGGCGGAGAGGTCGCCGACGATGGTGGACGCGGAGATCTCCGGGTGGCCGAGCCGGGCCAGCAGGTCCTGGGCGGCGGTGTGCGCCTCGCGGGCCTTGATGAACCCGCCGGAGGAGCGCTCGTGGCCGAGGAAGACGTTCTCCGCCACCGACAGGTGCATCACCAGGTCGAGTTCCTGGTAGATGGTGGCGATGCCCAGCCGCATGGCGGCGACGGGCGACTTCAGCGCGGTCTCGTCGCCCTGCCAGACGATGGTGCCCTCGTCGGGCTGGTGGGCGCCGGCCAGGACCTTGATGAGGGTGGACTTGCCGGCGCCGTTCTGGCCGAGCAGGCAGTGCACCTCGCCGGCCACGACGTCGAGGTCGACGCCGTCGAGCGCGCGGACGCCGGGGAAGGACTTGGTGATCCCCGTCATGGTGAGCAGGGGTGTGGCGGGGGTGGGCGGCGTATCTGACGTAGGCGCCATGTACGGATCTCCTCGGCGGTGCTCCGACTGCGGCTGCGCAGGGGCAGGTTGGGCAGGGCGGAGCGCAAACGGGCGGGTTCACCGGGCGGTGCGGGTGATGCGGTGCGGGTGGTCGGAGGGCAGCGGCGTGGTGCGGGGGCCTCAGCGGGTGGTGCCGCGGTCGGCCGGGGGTGCTGCGGGAGTTGCGCGGTGGTGCGGGTGGTGCTGCTGGTGCCTGTGGTGCTGGAGCGGTGCGTGGGTCGTACCGGGTGATGCGCGGGTGGTGCGTGGGTTGGGCCTGGGGTGGTGCGGGCCTTACGGGTGGTACGCGGATGTCCGCGCCCGGCGTCAGGCGGGCGAGAACAGGTGGTCGCTGGTGAGCCGGGCGGCGCCGATCACGCCCGCGGTGGGGCCCAGTTCGCCGAGCACGATGGGCAGGTTGCCGGTCGCCAGGGGCAGCGACTGGCGGTAGACCTGGGTGCGGATGGCGGCGAGGAGCGTGTGACCGAGGCCGGTGACGCCGCCGCCGATGACCACGAGCCCGGGGTTGAAGAAGCTGACCAGTCCTGCGATGACCTGGCCGGTACGGGTGCCACCCTCGCGGATGAGGTCGAGCGCGACCGCGTCGCCCGCAGTCGCCGCCACGGCGACGTCCCTGGCCTCCAGCCCGCCGGTCTCCTCCAGCCTGGCGGCCAATTGCGCGGAACGGCCCTCGCGGGCGGCGTTCTCGGCGTCCCGGGCGAGGGCGGAACCGCCGAAGTACGCCTCCAGGCAGCCGCGGTTACCGCAGGCGCACGGGCGCCCGTCCACCTCCACCTGGATGTGGCCGATGTCGCCGGCGCTGCCGTTCGTCCCGCGGTAGACCTCGCCGCCGACGAGGATGCCGCAGCCGATGCCGGTGCCGATCTTGACGTAGAGGAAGTCCCGTACGGCACGGGCGACACCGGCGTGCTGCTCGCCCTGGGCCATGATGTTCACGTCGTTGTCGACCATGACCGGGCAGCCCAGCTCCTGGCTGAGCGCCTCACGGACCGGGAAGCCGTCCCAGCCGGGCATGATCGGCGGCGCGACCGGCACACCCTCGGGGAAGCGGACGGGACCCGGGACGCCGATGCCGGCGCCGTCGAAGCCCTCCGCCACCCCGGAGGCGCGGAGCTTGGCCGCCATCGCCAGCGCCTGCTCGAAGACCGCGACCGGGCCCTCGCGCACGTCCATGGGCTGGGTCAGATGACCGAGCACCTCCAGCTCCGCGTTGGTGACCGCCACGTCGATGGAGGTGGCGCCGATGTCGACGCCGAGGAAGCGCAGCGAGGGCGCGAGGCGGATGTTGTGCGACCTGCGTCCGCCCCGGGAGGCGGCGAGGCCGTCGGCGACCACGAGCCCGGTCTGCAGCAGCCGGTCGATCTCGACCGCCAGCTTGGACCTGGACAGTTCCACCTGGTCGCCGAGCTGCGCCCGGGAGTTCGGCCCGCCGTCACGCAGCAGACGGAGCAGTCGCGCCTGGTGCGCGTTCGCGGGCCGAGCTGTCATGCGCCTCACGCCACTCCTCCCCGGCCTCGCGTACGTCGTTCTCGTACGCCGTTGTCGGCATTCCAGGGGGAACGTAGCAGTGCTTCGCCACTGAGGGAAGAAGTTCTGCAGGAATCGGTATCTACTTTCTCCATCATCAGGACAAAGATGAGGTCGCGGTCGGCCGCGTACGCTGACCGGCATGGGTCGGGTGACGGTGCGGCGTCCGGTGGTGCGGGTGCGTGGGGGGCGGGTGGACCGGCGGGTGGACACGCTGGTGGCGGAGGAGCCGCTGGAGATCCGGCTGGGGGGCCGGGCGCTGGCGATCACGATGCGGACGCCGGGTGACGACTTCGCGCTGGCGGCGGGGTTCCTCGTGAGCGAGGGGGTGGTGGCCGGGGGCGGGGAACTGGCCGGGATCACGTACTGCGCGGGGGCGGTGGACGGTGCGGAGGGCGGGAACACGTACAACATCGTGGATGTGCGGCTGGCCGCGGGAGTGGCGGTGCCGGACGTCTCGCTGGAGCGGAACGTCTATACGACGTCGTCGTGCGGGCTGTGCGGGAAGGCGAGCCTGGACGCGGTCCGTACGACGGCACGCTGGCCCCTCGCCGGCGGCGGTATGCGACTCACGCCGGAGACCCTGGCCGCGCTGCCCGGTCGACTGCGGGCGGGGCAGCGGGTCTTCGACCGCACCGGAGGGCTGCACGCCGCCGCGCTGTTCACCTCTGACGGTGACCTGATCGACCTGCGCGAGGACGTGGGCCGCCACAACGCCGTCGACAAGCTGGTCGGCCGCGCCCTGCAACAGGACCGCCTCCCGCTCTCCGGCACCGTGCTGATGGTCTCGGGCAGGGCCTCCTTCGAGCTGGCACAGAAAGCCGCGATGGCCGGCATCCCCGTCCTGGCCGCCGTTTCCGCACCCTCCTCCCTGGCCGTCGACCTCGCCGCCGAAACCGGCATGACCCTGGTCGGCTTCCTGCGCGGGGACACCATGAACGTGTACGCAGGCGAACACCGCATCGCACTCTGACGCGCAGAGGCGGCGGCGGGTAGACAGTGTCCACCTCCGTGGTAGACACTGTCCACCATGACCGCGGACACCCGCGCGCGCCTCCTGGAGGCCGCGCTCGAACTGCTCGACGAGCGAGGCGTCGACGCCCTCACCCTGCGCGCCATCGCCCGGCGCTGCGGCGTCTCGCACGGCGCCCCGCTCAAGCACTTCCCGCACCGCGCGGCGCTGCTGTCGGCCGTCGCCACCCAGGGCTTCCGCGAGTTGCAGGACTGGGCGGGCGAGGCGCTGGCGAAGCTGCCGCCGGACGCGAGCCCGGCCCGGCGGCTGCGTACGGGCACGCGCGCGTACGTGGAGTACGCCGTGGCCCGGCCCGGGATGTTCGCGCTGATGTTCCGCCGCGACCTGCTCGACCCGCACGACCGCGAGCTGGGCCGCGCCTCCCTCGGCGGCTTCGAGAACCTCGTCCGCCTCGTCGAGGCCCGGCAGTCCGAGGGCTGGCGGGCGGACGCGGACCCGCGGCTGCTCACCGGCGCGCTGTGGTCCGCCATGCACGGCACCGCCGAGCTGTGGTCCTGGGGCTCCCTGCCGCTGGCCACCGGCGCGGCGACCATCGACGACGTACTCGACGGCCTCTGCGAGGCGTTCGAGATCGGCCCACCCACCGCACGACGAAAGCGAACCACGCCATGACCACCACCCCTCCCCCGGACTTCGACCGGGAGACCGCCGTCCACGCGCGCCCGGGCGAGCCCGGTACGTACGACGCGGACCTGCCCGGCGCGTGGAAGGTCGGCCAGGGCATCAACGGCGGCGTGCTGCTCGCGGTCACCGCCCGCGCGCTGGCGGCCGAACTCGGCACCCCCCGCGACGACCGCCCCGGCCACCCGGACCCGCTGTCGGTCTCCGCGTACTACCTCTCCACGGCCACCGCGGGTCCTGCGGTCGTCCGCACCGAGACCATCCGGCGCGGCAACTCCGTCTCCCACGGCGGCGCGGAACTCCTCCAGCAGGAGGATCCCGCCGCCCCGGCCCCCGGCTGCGCGTCCTGGCGGCCTACGGCAGCCTCGCCGACCAGCCCGACGACGTCAGGACCTCCGCGAAGCCCCCGGCGCTGGCGCCGGTGGAGCAGTGCATAGGCAGTGGCGCGGCCCCGCCGGAGTTCCTGGCGGAGTCCCCGATGCTCACCCGCGCCGACCTGCGCCTGGACCCGTCCTGCGTGGGCTGGGCGGTCGGCGCGCCGTCGGGCCGAGGCGAGATGAAGGGCTGGTTCCGCCTGCCGGAGGACCGGGACCCGGACGCGATGCTGCTGCTGATGGCGGTGGACGTCCTCCCCCCGGTGAGCTTCGACCTGGGCGTGATCGGCTGGGCCCCGACGCTGGAACTGACGGCCCACCTACGCGCAAGCCCGGCACCGGGCTGGCTCCGGGTGATCCACACGACCCGCAACGTCGCGGGCGGCCACATGGAGGAGGACGCCGAAATCTGGGACTCCACCGACCGCCTGGTAGCCCAGTCCCGCCAACTGGCCCGCTTCCCCCGGCAGTCCTGACGGACAAGCGTGGCGCCCAGGCGCGCCGAGCGTCACCGAACGCCTGTTTGCAGTGGTGGGCTATGTCGTCGACCGCGACGGGCGCAGCGAGGAAACGGACTGGGACGGAGTCGTTCCCGGGAGCAACGAGCGCATCGGCGAAGGGCCGGGACATTCGCCGTCCGGGAACCGGTTGCCGCTCGGCACCCGCAGTTGGCCGGGGCGGCGGGGATGTCGTATCCGCCGCTCGTCGTGTTCGCCCGGAACATTTCGGCCGGTGATTCGCCGGGCTGAGACCCTCGCGGCCGTGGCGCGCCGGATCCGCCCGCCGCCCCCGCCGATCCGGCGCGGCGGGGTGTGGGGGGTGTGGGGGTGGTGGTACGGATGGCGTCGTGGCGTGGTTTTCGTTTGAGGGGTACTGGCTGAGCCGGCTGGTTTTCCAGCGTGGGCTCGCCCTGCTGTACGTCGTCGCCTTCGTCGCCGCGGCGCGGCAGTTCCGGCCGCTCATCGGTGCCCGCGGCATGCTGCCCGTGCCGCGGTTCACCGCGCGGGTGCCGTTCCGGCAGGCGCCGAGTCTGTTTCAGGTGCGGTACTCCGACCGGCTTTTCGCCGGGGTCGCCTGGGGCGGCGCCGTCGTGGCGGCCGCCGTGGCCGGTGGGGCGGCGGATGCGGTGCCGTTGTGGGGGTCGATGCTGCTGTGGGCGGTGCTGTGGGCGCTGTACCTGTCGATCGTCAACGTCGGGCAGACGTGGTATTCCTTCGGCTGGGAGTCACTGCTGCTGGAGGCCGGGTTCCTCGCGGTCTTCCTCGGCAACGACACCGTCGGGCCGCCCGTGCTGGTGCTCTTCCTGCTGCGCTGGCTGCTCTTCCGGGTCGAGTTCGGCGCCGGGCTGATCAAGATGCGCGGCGACCGGTGCTGGCGCAAGCTGACCTGCCTCTACTACCACCACGAGACCCAGCCGATGCCCGGGCCGCTGAGCTGGTTCTTCCACCATCTGCCCCGGCCCCTGCACCGCGTCGAGGCCGCCGCCAACCACGTCGCCCAACTCGGGCTGCCCGTACTGCTGTTCACGCCGCAGCCGGTCGCCGGCTTCGCCGCCGCCGCCATCGTCGTCACCCAGCTCTGGCTGGTGCTCTCCGGCAACTTCGCCTGGCTCAACTGGATCACCATCCTCATCGCCCTCACCGCGATCGACGGGCAGCTCGTCGCCGACCACACCCCGCTGCCCGGCCCGCCCGAGTTCGGCGCCACGCCCATCTGGTTCAACGTCGTCGTCTTCGCCGCGACCGCCCTCGTGCTCGCGCTGAGCTGGTGGCCCGCCCGCAACCTGATCTCCCGGCGGCAGCGCATGAACGCCTCGTTCAACTCCCTCCACCTCGTCAACACCTACGGCGCCTTCGGCAGCATCACCCGCGTACGGCACGAGATCGTCATCGAGGGCACGGCGGACCCCCGGCCCACCGAGGCGAGCGAGTGGCGGGAGTACGGGTTCAAGGGCAAGCCCGGCGATCCGCGGCGGCTGCCGCGGCAGTTCGCGCCGTACCATCTGCGGCTCGACTGGCTGATGTGGTTCGCGGCGCTCTCCCCCGCGTACGCGGAGCGGTGGTTCGGCCCCTTCCTGCTGCGCCTGCTCGACGGCGACCGCGACACCCTGCGGCTGCTGGCCCACAACCCCTTCCCCGACACCCCGCCCGGCAGCGTCCGCGCGCGGCTGTTCCGGTACGAGTACACCGACTGGGAAGAGCTGCGCCGCACCCGGGCGTGGTGGCGGCGGGAGTTCGTACGCGAGTACGCCCCGCCCGTGACCGCCCGGGAGCGGAGCGGCCTCAGCCCGTGAGCCGCTGCAGCCCCACCACCCGCAGCAGCTCCAGCCGCTGGTACGACTCGCTGCCCGGCCGCGCCGTGTAGACCACCAGCCGCTGGTCGTGCTCCGGGTTCAGCAGCACCTCGCAGTCCAGCTCCAGCAGCCCCACCACCGGGTGCACGAACCGCTTGACCTCCCGGCGCCGCACCGCCACGTCGTGCGCCTCCCACAGCGCCGCGAACTCCGCGCTGCGCGCCCGCAGCCGCCGTACCAGCCCGGCCACCCGGGCGTCGTCCGGCCGCCGGGCGACGGTGGCCCGCAGGTCGGCGACGGCGCGGCGGGCGACGTCGTCGCGGTCCTCCGGCGGGATCAGCGCGCGTCCTTCCGGCTCCGTGAAGAACCGCCAGACGATGTTGCGCCCGTCCCCGGCGCGGTCGGCGGTGTCCCCGGACAGCGCCCGCGACAGGGCGTTCTGCGCCAGCACGTCGCCGCAGTCGGCGAGCACCTGCGCCGGGGTGTCGGTGAGCCGGTCGAGGATCAGCAGCAGCCCCGGGCGGACGTGCGCCCCCGCGCCGCGGGCGCGCGGCGGCTCCTCGCCCGCCAGGTGGAAGAGGTGGTCGCGCTCGTCGTCGCCGAGGCGCAGCCCGCGGGCGACGGCGGCGAGCATCTGGCGCGACGGGCGGGAGCCGCGGGCCTGTTCGAGCCGGGTGTAGTGGTCGGCGGACATCCCGGCGAGCTGCGCGACCTCCTCGCGCCGCAGGCCCGGCGTGCGGCGCCGCGCCCCGGGCGGCAGGCCGACGTCCGCGGGGGTGAGCCGCGCGCGGCTGCGGCGCAGGAAGTCGGCCAGCTCCGTTCTGTCCATGCCCACCAAGGGTGCCGCAGCGGTGCGCCCGCAGCCAGGGACCGCCCGTCCCCGGATGAAGCCGTCTCTCCCGCCGCGGGCACGCCGGCCGCAGGGTGGCGGGGACATCGGCGTACGAGGAGCGGAGTGACCATGAGCGTGCTGGTGACGGGAGCGACGGGGGCGGTCGGGCAGCGGTTCGTACCGCGGCTGCTGCAGTGGGCGGGCGGCGAGGAGGTGCGGCTCCTGGTGCGCGACGCCGGGCGGGCCGCGCCGCTCGCCGGGCGCGGCGCCCGCCTCGTCGTCGGCGATCTGCGCGACCCCGGCGACCTGCGCCGGGCGCTGGCCGGGGTACGGGACGTGGTGCACGTCGCCGCGGCGTTCCGGGACGTGCCGGACGAGGAGGCGTACGCCGTGAACCGCGACGCGACGCTCGCACTCGGCGCCGAGGCGGCCGCGGCGGGCGTGCGCCGCTTCGTCTTCACCAGCACCAATCTCGTCTACGGCGCCGGCCGCGGCCGCCCCGCCGTGGAGACCGACGAGCCCCGCGGGGACGGCCCGCTGGCCGGCGCGTACCCGCGGTCGAAGACCGCCGCCGAGCAGGGCCTGCTCGAACTCCACCGGGACCGCGGCCTCGACGTGCGCATCGCCCGGCTGGCGTTCGTCTACGGCGAGGGCGACGGCCACCTGGAGGCGTCGCTGCGCTGGACCCCGCACATGGCCGCGCACCAGCGGGTCCAGATGGTGCACCAGGCGGACGTCGCCCGGGCGCTGTGGCGGGTGCTGAGCGCTCCCGGCCTCGCCGGGCGGGTCTACAACGTCGCCGACGACGCGCCGGTCAGCGCGCTGGAGCTGCTGCACCTGGTCGGCGCGCCGGTGCCGGAGGGGATGGCGGAGCGGACATCGGACGACCCGTGGCACGGGGTGGTCTCGAACGCGCGGATCCGCGCGGAGCTGGGCTTCCGGCCGGTGTATCCGTCGCTGTGGACGGCCCTTGACGCCGGGGCGCTGTAGAGGGCGCCGCGAGAGCAGCGGGGCCCGGTCCGTACGCCGCCGCCACCCGCGGCGTACGGACCGGGCCCGCACACTTTCCCCGTCCCCGCCCCGCGCCCGCGCGCGCCGCGCCATGCTGGACTCGCCACCCCTTTCCCGCCGGCCGGGCGACGTGCGCCCCTCGCAGAGGTTCCGTGCAGAGGTGATGGAGGACCGCAGATCAGCGGCCTCCTCGGGTACGGTCGCCGCGCCGGGCGCCCCACCGTCTGAGGAGAGAAAAGCGTTGCGCGAGTTCACCGTGCCTCCCCTGGCAGACGCACAGAAGTCGGGGGGGCTGGCGGACGCGGTCTTCCAGCGGGCCGCGCAGGATCCCGGGCAGATCGCCTTCGCCCGCAAGGTCGACGGCGAGTGGCGGGACGTGACGATAGGGGCCTTCCGCGACGAGGTGCTCGGCCTCGCCAAGGGGCTGCTGGCAGCGGGGCTGCGGTTCGGCGACCGGGTGGGGATCATGTGCAGGACCCGGTACGAGTGGACCCAACTGGACTTCGCCCTCTGGTCGATCGGTGCCCAGGCCGTGCCCGTCTACCCGACCTCCGCCCCCGACCAGGCGTACTGGATGCTGCACGACGCCGGCGCCGTGGCCTGCGTGGTCGAGAGCGCGGACCACGCGATGACCGTCGGCTCGGTGATCGACAAGCTGCCCGGGCTCAAGCTGCTCTGGCAGATCGACGAGGGCGCCATCGACGAGCTGACCGCCGCCGGTGCGCACCTCGACGACGACGTGGTGGAGCGGCACCGCCTCGCCGTCACCCCGGACTCCCCCGCCACCGTGATCTACACCTCCGGCACCACCGGCCGGCCGCGCGGCTGCGAGCTGACCCACGCCAACTTCATGGCCGAGGCCGACAACATCCTGCTGCGCTACGAGGCCCTCTTCCGCCCGTACCAGGGCGAGCCCGCCGCGACCCTGCTCTTCCTCCCCCTCGCGCACGTCTTCGGCCGGATGATCCAGGTCACCGCGGTCCGCGGCGGGGTCAAGCTCGGCCACCAGCCGGACCCGTCGGCGCCGGTGCTGCTCGCGGACCTCAAGGCGTTCCGGCCCAGCCTCATCCTGGCCGTACCGCACATCTTCGAGAAGATCTACGCCGCCGCCCGCCGCAAGGCCGAGACCGAGGGCCGGCTGGCGGTCTTCGACAAGGCCGCCGACGTCGCCGTCCGGCACGCCCGGGCCCGCGAGGATTCCTCCTTCGACGCGGGCCGGGGGCCCAGCCCGGCGCTGCGGGTGGAGCACCAGGTGTTCGACAAGCTGGTGTACGCCAAGATGCGCGCGGCACTCGGCGGCCGGACCCGCTTCGTGTTCTCCGGCGGCTCGGCGATGCAGCGCCGGCTCGGGCTGTTCTTCGCCGGCGCGGGCATCACGGTCATCGAGGGCTACGGCCTGACGGAGACCACCGCCGCCGCGGTCGCCAACCCGCCCGAGCGCCCCCGCTACGGCACCGTCGGCATCCCCATCCCCGGCATCACCGTCTACATCGCCCCCGACGACGAGGTCTGGCTGCACGGCCCGCAGGTCTTCAGCGGCTACATCGGCGACCGGCCGGGCGCCGCGCACGCGCTGCGCGACGGCTGGCTGGCCACCGGCGACCTGGGCAGCCTCGACGAGGACGGCTACCTGACCATCACCGGCAGGAAGAAGGAACTGCTGGTGACGTCGAACGGCAAGAGCGTCTCGCCGGTGCCGCTGGAGGAGCGGGTGCGGGCGCACCCGCTGGTCTCGCAGTGCCTGGCGGTCGGCAACGACCGGCCGTACGTCGCGGCGCTGGTCACCCTGGACCCGGACGGCGTGGCGCACTGGCAGCTCATGCGCGGCCGGCCGTCGATGACCCCGTCCGAGCTGGTCAGGGACGGGGAGCTGGAGGCCGAGATCCGGCGGGCGGTGGTCGCGGCCAACACCCAGGTGTCACCGCCGGAGTCGATCCGGACGTTCCGGATCCTGGCCGTGCAGTTCACCGAGGAGCACGGGCTGGTGACGCCGTCGCTGAAGCTGAAGCGGAGGGCGATCGAGAAGGCGTACGCGAACGAGGTCGAGGCTCTTTACCAGACGTAGGCCCGGTCCGGATGCTGATCGAGGGAATGCCACGGCGGCCGATCGCGGTTAGCGTCGGGAGGGCGAACCGCCTGTACGAACTTTTCGACGAAGAGGGATACATCCCACGTGAGCAACGTTCCGACCATCACCCTCAACAACGGCGTCGCGATGCCGCAACTCGGCTTCGGCGTCTGGCAGGTGCCCGACGCGGAGGCCGAGACCGCGGTGCGCACCGCGCTCGACGCCGGTTACCGGAGCATCGACACCGCCGCCGTCTACGGGAACGAGGCGGGCACGGGCAAGGCCCTGACCGGGTCCGGTCTCCCGCGCGAGGAGCTGTTCGTCACCACCAAGCTGTGGAACTCCGACCAGGGCTACGACGCCGCCCTGCGCGCGTTCGACGACTCGCTGCGCCGGCTGGGCCTGGACCACGTCGACCTGTACCTGATCCACTGGCCGGCGCCGGCCAAGGACAAGTACCCGGAGACCTGGCGGGCCCTGGAGAAGATCTACGCGGACGGGCGGGCCCGCGCCATCGGCGTCTCCAACTTCCAGCCCGCCCATCTGCAGCGGATCCTGGACGAGGGCACCGTCGTGCCGGTGCTGAACCAGGTCGAGCTGCACCCGGACTTCGCCCAGGCCGACGTGCGCGCCTTCCACGCCGCGCACGGCATCGCCACCGAGGCGTGGTCGCCGCTGGGCCAGGGCAAGGGGCTGCTGGACGAGCCGGTGCTGCGGGAGCTGGGCGAGAAGCACGGCCGCAGCCCGGCGCAGGTCGCGCTGCGCTGGCATCTGCAACTGGGCAACGTGGTCATCCCCAAGTCCGTCACCCCGTCGCGGATCCGGGAGAACATCGACGTCTTCGGCTTCGAGCTGGACGACGCCGACATGGCCGCCGTCGCGGGCCTGGACGCGGGCAACCGCATCGGCGACAACCCCGACGACGTGAACTGACGCGCCCCGCCCGCAGGCCGCCGGTCGTCCCGCTCGGAACCGTTGCACCCGCAACCGCGTCTGAGGGGGCGACCGGAAGTCGATCATCGAGGGGGACTCAGATGGCTGCACGGGCCGGACGTGAGCTCGACTGGGACGGCTGTTTCAACGTACGCGACCTCGGCGGGCTGCCCGCGGCCGGCGGCCGCCGCACCCGGCCCGGCGCGCTGGTGCGCGCCGACAACCTGGACGGGCTGACCGAGGCGGGCTGGGCCGCCGTCGCGGACCACGGGGTCCGCACGGTGATCGACCTGCGCAACGCCATCGACCACCGGCCCCGGCTGCCGCGCCCGGAGGGCATCGGGCTGGTCCGGGTGCCCGTGGACGAGCTGGCGGGGAACGTGCGCTGGTGGCGCGAGTGGGGCCACCTCGAAGGGACCCCGCTGACCTGGGCGGCCTATCTGGAGTACGTCCCGAAGGTGGCGGCGTCCGTCGTCCGCGAAGTCGCGGCGGCCCCGCCGGGCGGCGTCGTGGTGCACTGCACCGCCGGCCGGGACCGCACCGGCTTCGCCTCGTTCGTGCTGCTGACGCTCGCCGGGGTGGCGGCGGCCGACATCGCCGCCGACTACCTGCTCAGCGGGCCCAACCACCGGCGGGCCGCGGCCGCCCTGGGCCACCCGGACCAGACGCTGGAGATCGCCGAGATCCAGACCCGCTCGGGCCGTACCGCCACGCAGGTCGTCACCGACACGCACGCGACCTTCGACGCGGCGGCGTACCTCACCAAGGCCGGGCTGCCGGATTCGGCGGTCGCCGCGGCCCGGGAGCGGCTGCTCGCCCCGGGGTGAGGCGGTGGCCGGGCGCGTCAGCTCGCGCCGTGCTCCGGGGCGACGGCCTCGATCCGGCGGGCGAGGTCGAAGTCCAGCTCGGTGACCCGGCCGCCCACGCTGTGGGTGTTGACGGCGACATCGAGGGTGTTGTACCCGAGCGTGAGCATCGCGTGGTGCCCCAGCTCCTCCTGGATGCGGGAGACGTCCGCGACCATCGCCGCGGCGGGCGGGTGCGCGTCGAAGCGGTACGTGCGCGACAGCAGCTCCCCCTCGGCCACCGACCAGCCAGGCAGCCGGGCGAGCCGGTCCTCGGTGTCCTGCGGGGAAAGCGGTTCGACGGCCATGCGAGGGGCTCCGTTCGCGGCGGGGCGGTTCCCGGCCGACAGTACCCCGCGGGGCTCGGTTACCGTCGATGACATGACGACCCCCGGTCTCCCCGTCACCCCAGGTACGCCGGCCGGCGGCACGCCCCGTACGGGCGGCCCCGACGACGGCGCCGCCACCGCGGGCGCCCTGCTGCGCAACTGGCGGGAGCGCCGCGGGCTGAGCCAATTGGAGCTGGCGCTGCGCGCGGACTCCTCGGCGCGCCACATCAGCTTCGTCGAGACCGGCAGGTCGCGGCCGAGCCGGGCGATGGTGCTCAAGCTCGCCGAGCACCTGGACATGCCCGTACGCGAACGGAACGCGCTGCTGCTCGCCGCCGGCTACGCGCCGCACTACCCCGAGACGCCGCTGGACGACCCGGCGATGGCCGAGCTGCGCCAGGGCGTCGAGCAGCTCGTCGCCGCGCACGAGCCGTTCCCCGCGGTGGTGGTGGACGGCGCGTACAACGTGGTGGCCGCCAACCGCGGCATCCTGCTGGTCCTGGACGAGGTGCCGGAGGAACTGCTGCGCCCGCCGCTGAACGCGATGCGGCTGACGCTGCACCCCGACGGGCTGGCGAAGAAGATCCGCAACCTGCCGCAGTGGCGCGCCCATCTGCTGCACCAGATGGACCGCCAGCTCTCGCTGGTGCGCTCGCCCGCGCTGAAGGAGCTGTACGACGAGGTGGCGGCCTATCCGCTCCCGCCGGAGGCGGGCGACGAGGAGGTCGGGGAAGTCGGCGGCCGGGCCCCGTTCGCGCTGCCGCTGCGGGTCGCGCACGACGGCCATCTGCTGTCGTTCGTCTCCACCATCTCGACCTTCAACACGCCCATGGACGTGACGGTTTCGGAGCTGGCGCTGGAGACGCTGCTGCCCGCGGATCCGGAGACGACGAAGTACCTGCGCCAGCAGCTCGGCTCCTGACTTACCCGATCGGCTCCGGGCGGTTCCCACCCACAAGCTTTCATAAACCTTTAGTAGGGCTTTATTTGACGGAAGGTCCGCCGTCACGCAAGATCGGCGTGAACTGCCGGTCCCTTCCAGCGCGCCGGCGCCCGAAGGGAGCCCCCGTCATGGCCAGCCGTCGCGAAGTCCTTGCCACCTCCGCGGTCGCGGTCGGCGCGACCGCCTTACCGCTGTCCGCCGGCGCCCCCAACGCCCGCGCTGCGGTCGCCGACCCCGACCCGACCCGGCCGCCGGGCCGCGGCCCGAACGTCGTCCTGATCGTCCTCGACGACCTGGGGTACGGCGATCTCGGCTGCTACGGCTCGGAGTTGATCGACACCCCGCACCTGGACCGGCTCGCCCGCCAGGGCACCCGCTTCACCCAGGGCTACTCCGGCGCCCCCGTGTGCAGCCCGTCCCGCGCCGCGCTGCTCACCGGCCGCGTGCCGCCGCGCACCGGCGTGCGCAAGGTGCTCAGCCGGGACGACTCGCAGGGCCTGCGGGCCGCGGAGAAGACGCTCCCCGGCTATCTGCGGGCCGCGGGCTACCACACGGCCGCCATCGGCAAGTGGCACCTCGGCCGGCTCGACGAGAACCACCCGTCGCGGCACGGCTTCGACTCGTACTTCGGCGTCGACGCGATGTTCTCCGAGGACTCGTACCCCACCGAGATCTGGCGCGACGGCGCCCCGGTGGGGACCCTGCGCGACGACGCCGGCCTGGCGACGCTGACGCGGCGGTTCACCGACGAGGCGATCGACGTGATCGACCGCGCCGGGAAGCGGCCGTTCTTCATCTACCTCGCCGAGACCATGCCCCACCTCCCGCTCGCCGTCGAGCCCGAGTTCGAGGGCCGCTCCCGCGGCGGGCTCTACGGCGACGCCATCGAATCCGTCGACCACCACCTCGGCCGCCTCTTCCGCGCCCTGGCGGACCGCGGGCTGGAGCGGGACACGCTGGTCATCGTCGCCAGCGACAACGGCCCCTGGTTCGAGGGCTCCACGGGCGGGCTGCGCGGCCGCAAGTCCGGCTGCTACGAGGGCGGGGTGCGGGTGCCGTTCCTCATGCGCTGGACGGGCACCGTCCCGCGCGGCCGGGAGTCGCACCAGGTGGTCTCGTTCCTCGACGTGCTGCCGACGCTCTGCGGCCTCGCCGGCGTGGTGCCGGACCCCGGGGTGCGGCTCGACGGCACCGACCTGCGCACGGTGCTGCGCGGCGAGCGGCTGCGCGAGCGCCCGCCGGTACCGTTCTTCCTCGGCCGGCACGCGGCGGCGGTACGCGACGGCCGCTGGAAGCTGCACGTCCGCCGGGCCGGGCGGAACCAGCGCTTCCTGCCCGAGCTGTTCGACCTGGAGGCAGATCCGCGCGAGGTGGCGAACGTGGCCGCGCGCCGGCCCGAGGTCACCGAGCGGCTGCGCAAGTACCTGGCCGCGCTGGAGGAGGAGGTGGCTTCCGAGCGCCGCCCGGCGGTGGCGCTCACCGCGAAACCCCCGCTGTTCGCGGGCCGGGCCAACACGCTGCGGGTACGGCTGTCGCGCGCGCTGCGGCCGGACGGCGGCGGCAAGGTCAAGGTCTCGGTGACGGTCGCGGTGCCGGAGGGCTGGACGGCGACGACCGTGCGGAAGGCCGTCGACCTGACCGCCGCCCCGGTGGTCGGGATCGACGTCACCCCGCCGCCCTCCGCCGGCGCCCCCGCCGGGCGGCTGCGCGGCCACCGGCTCACGCCCCGGGTCGTCGTCGACGGCCGGACCGTGACCGGCGCCGACGTGCAGGTGCACGCCGTGCCGCACGGCCGCGACGCGGCCCTCGCGCTCGACGCGGGACCCGAAGGACGCCCGGCGCTGCCCTCGTACCGCCATCTGACCCCCGCCACCGCCTGGGACCGGGCCGCCGGGTTCGGCTGGGTCTCCGCGCCGCCGCAGTCCCGCGCCCACGCGGGACCCGACCCGCTGCGCCGCGGCGTGGTCCGCGACCGGTCGGCGGCGGTGCTGCGGCTGCGGCTGGCCGCGGGCCGGCGGCGGATCTCGCTGCTGCGCGGCGACGACAAGCGGCCCACGCACGGTTTCTCGGTGGCGGCGGACGGCGAGACGGTGATCGAGCCCGGCCCGCGGCTGCCCGCGGGGGCGTACCGCTGGGAGGAGTTCATCCTCGACGGCGGCCCCGAAGGGCGGACGATCGAGCTGGGGCTGACCGGCACCGGGGGCAACCGGTGGACGCTCGTGGCGCTGGTGGTGCACTGACCCGGCCGCGCCGCGGCCCGTACCCCGGCGCATCCCGTGGCGGCTCAACGCGGCCGCCCCGCCGCTGACTTGCCCGAATGGCGCCGGGAAATCCCCTCCCGCACGCCTTCATAAACCTGTAATACGCTCTTATTTGACGCAGGGGCCGCCGAAGTCCGAGGATCGGCGGCACCTGCCGGTCTCCCTACGCGCCGGCGTCCGAAGGGAGTCCGTCTTGGTCAGCCGTCGCGATGTCCTCGCAGGATCGGCAGCGACGCTCGGTACGAGCGCGTTATCCGTCTCGGTCGGCGGGCCCCGCCTGCAGACCGCGGCCGCACAGCCCGCCCGGCCCGCGGGCGGCGGCCCGAACGTCATCATGGTCCTCCTGGACGACCTCGGCTACGGCGACCTCGGCTGCTACGGCCATCCGCTGATCCGCACCCCGCGGCTGGACCGGCTCGCCCGCCAGGGCACCCGCTTCACTCAGGGCTACTGCGCCGCCCCCGTGTGCAGCCCCTCGCGCGCCGCGCTGCTCACCGGCCGCGTACCGCCGCGCACGGGCATACCGGACGTGCTCAGCCGCGACGACGCGCACGGTCTCGGCACGGCGGAGCGGACCCTGCCCGAGTACCTGCGCACCGCGGGCTACGTCACCGCGGCGATCGGCAAGTGGCACCTCGGCCGGCTCGACGCCCACCACCCGGCGCGGCACGGCTTCGACTCCTTCTTCGGCGTCGACGCGATGTACACGGCGGACACGTACCCCACCGAGGTCTGGCGCGACGAGCAACCCGTGGAGACCCTGAACAGCGACGCCGATCTGGCGACGCTCACCCGGCGCTTCACCGACGAGGCGATCGACGTCATCGACCGGGCCGGCGACCGGCCGTTCTTCATCTATCTCGCCGAGACCATGCCCCACCTCCCGCTCGCCGTCGAGCCCGAGTTCGACGGCGTCTCCCGCGGCGGCCTCTACGGCGACGCCATCGAATCCGTCGACCACCACCTCGGCCGCCTCTTCGACGCGCTCGCCGAGCGCGGTCTCGACCGGGAGACGCTGATCGTCGTCGCCGGGGACAACGGCCCCTGGTTCGAGGGCTCGTCGGGCGGGCTGAGGTCCCGGAAGTTCGAGGTCTTCGAGGGCGGCGTGCGGGTGCCGTTCATCGCCCGCTGGACGGGCACCGTGCCGCGCGGCCGGGAGTCGGACGACGTGGTCTCCTTCCTCGACCTGCTGCCGACGGTGTGCTCGCTGGCGGCCGTCGAGCCGGATCCCGGCGTGCCCCTGGACGGCACCGACCTGACGGCGACGCTGCGCGGCGCGCGGCTGCGCGAGCGCGCGCCGGTGCCGTTCTTCCTCAGCGCGCGGGCCGCGGCCGTACGGGACGGCCGGTGGAAGCTGCACGTCCGGCGGCGCGGCTCGGACCAGCGCTATCTGCCGGAGCTGTACGACCTCGACGCGGACCCGCGGGAGTCGGTGAACCTGACGGCGCGGCAGCCGGAGGTGACCGCGCGGCTCCGGGAGTTCCTGACGGCACTGGAGGAGGACATCGCGCGGGAGCAGCGCCCGCCGGTGGAACTCACCGCGGACCTGCCGCTGTTCGCGGACCGCCCCAATGCCGTACGGGTGCGGCTGACCCGCGCGCTGCGCCCCGGCGGCGAGCCCGTCGCGGAAGTGACGGTCTCGCTCGGGGCGCCAGCCGGCTGGGCGACGACGACCGTACGGGAGGTCGTGGACCTCGACACCGACCCGGTGCTCGACGTCGAGGTCACCCCGCCCGCCGCCGTCGCCGCCCCCGCGGGGCGGCTGGCGACGTACGAACTGACGCCCGGCGTCGAGATCGACGGGCGGACCGTGACCGGCGAGCCGGTTCGCGGCTACGCCGTGCCCCACGGCGACGACGTGGCCCTCGCGCTCGACGCGGGCCCGGCCGGTTCCCCGGTCACCCCCTCCTACCGCGCCCTGACCCCCGACTCCTCCTGGACGGAGGAAGCGGACTACGGCTGGACGGGCGGAGCGCCGGCACCCATGTCCCGCGACCGCGGCGCTCCCGACGTGCTGCGCCGCGACATGGTCAACAACCAGCCCGCGGCGCTGCTGCGGCTGCGCCTGCCGGCAGGGCGGAGCACGGTCTCCGTGCTGCGCGGCGACGACGGCTTCGCCACGCCCGGGATCGTCGTCGCGGCGGACGGGACGGAGGTGCTCGCGCCGGGACCGCAGGTGCCGGCGGGCGCGTACCAGTGGGAGGAGTTCGTCCTCGACGGCGGGGCGTCGGGGCGGGTGACCGAATTGCGCGTCGGCGCGCCGGACACCTCGAACTGGAAGATCGTGGCGCTGCTGGTGCGCTGACCCGGCCGCGGGCCGCTGCCCCGGCGAGCGCCGGGGCGGCGGGCCGTACGTCCGGGCGGGTCAGCGCCCGGTGGCGGCCCGGATGCCGCGCAGCAGCCCGTACTGCACGACGGCGAAGCCCAGCACCACCGCCGCCTGCAGCGGGATCCACACGTACCCCGCGGTGGTCGGGTCGAGCACCCCGGTGGCGAGGACGACGATGCTGGCCACCGCCCACGCGATGTTGATGTCGACCACCAGCGCCACCAGCCGCGCCGGCGGCACGGGCTTGCGGGCGAGCCAGGCGACGTCGGCGGCGTAGACGACGAGCACCGCGCCGAGCACGAGCAGCAGCCCGCGGCCCACGCCCAGGAGGTCGGAGACGGGCCCGGAGAGGGCCAGGTAGGCCAGCCCGTTGCCGCCGGTGACGACGGCGTCGAGGCCGAGCCAGCGGCGGAGCGTGATCTGCGGGGTGGAGGCGGCGGTCGGGGAGACGGCTGCGGACATGACGGATCACCCTCCGGACGACGTAGGTACTGGTCAGAGCCGGAACCCGGGCCGGAGTGCGCCGGTCCGGGCTCCGATGCCCCTACGGTGCCCGCCCCCGCTCCGCACGTCGATTACCGGCGAGGTAATGTCCGGCTCCCCACGGTCCGGATCCCGGGCGGTCGACCAGCCGGTTTCTGCGCTGTTGCGGTGCCGCGTCCGTGGCCCTACGTTTCCGGAAGCGGCCCGTGCCCGGCCTGAGATGAGACGGCGATGGAACTGGAACTGCGGCATCTCAAGCTCGTGCGCGCCATCGCGGAGACGGGGAGCCTCACCCGGGCCGCCGGCCGCCTCGGCCTCGCGCAGTCGGCGATCAGCGCGCAGCTCAAGCGCATCGAACGGGCCCTGGGCGGCCCGTTGTTCGTACGCGACCGGGCGGGCGCCAGGCCCACGGCCCTCGGCGAGCTGGTGCTCGACCGGGCGCAGGTGCTGCTGCCCGCGGTACGGGAGCTGCAGGAGGAGGCGGTGCGGTTCGCCAACGCTTGGGAGGACATGCACCGGTTCCGGCTCGGCGGTACGCACGGGCCGCTGCTGGGGGCGCTGGTGGACCGGCTGGCGGCGCTCCACCCGGACGAGCCGGTGAGCACGTACACCTCCTGGTCGGTACAGGAGATCAGCGAGATGGCGTCCTCGGGGCGGCTGGACTTCGCGCTGATCGGCGTCTGCGGCGAGAGCCCGCCGCCCGCCGAGGACCTGGAGTGGCGGCTCGTGGGCACGGACCCGGTGTACCTCATGCTGGCCGGGGACCATCCGGCGGCGGACGAACCGGAGCTGGAGCTGGGGCGGTTCCGCGAGGAGCGGTGGACGACGGTGCCCGGCGAGGGGTGCTTCGGGGACTGCTTCTCGGCGGCGTGCGCGCGGGCCGGGTTCACGCCGACGCCGATCCTGGAGACCGATACCGTCTCGTGCGCGCACCTGGTGCAGGTCGGCCGCGCGGTGGGGCTGTGCCGGGCGACCATGCCGCCGACGCCGGGGATCGCCACCGTGCCGATCACGGGGACGCCGCTGAGCTGGCGGCACCTCATCGGCTGGCACCCGGAGTCGCCGGCGGCGGGCACGGCGCCCGCCGTGCTGATGTACGCGCGCGCGGCGCACGCGGAGGCGGCGCGGCGCAACCCGGTCTACGCGAAGTGGCTCGCCACCCACCCCGAGTACGGCACCGCCGGCTGACGGGCCGCCCGGCCGCGGTCACCCCGCGTGCTGGTCCTCCGCCACCGGCTCCGCGCGCACCCCGGCCGCCGCCGCCCGGCGCACGACCGGGCCGCCGCACTCGCCGATCCACCGGCGCAGCACCCGGTGCACCGACTCGGCGCCCGCCAGCGTCTCCCCCGCGGGCACCGGCGGCGTCAGCCCCTCGGGCCAGAACAGGAACGCCCGGCTCTGCTCGCCGCCGAGGCCGCCGTGCGAGCCGATCTGGTCCTCGAAGGCGTGCACGGTGCCGGTCTGCGGGTCGTACGAGGAGTTGACCATGATGTCCGCGGCGTGCGGGAAGCGCGCGGTGCGCAGCACCGTCCCGGCGGCGCCGGGCCCGAAGGGCAGCAGCGGGTCGATGCCGACGACCTTGCCGGTCTCCAGGTGGTGCTCCGCGCCGTCGGCGCCGAGGACCACCGGACCGTGCTCCTCGGAGCGCACCAGCACGAAGCCCACCCCGGGGTGCTCCGTCAGCGCCGGCAGCAGCGCCGGGTGGCGGCGCTCGATCGTCTCCCGGCTGGCCACGCCGGGCAGTTCGGGGAAGGACACCAGGCCCAGGTTCCCGGAGCCGAGCACCACGGGCTCCAGGCCGCGGCGCCCCTCGCCGTCGTGCCCGTCCTCCGGGCGCTCGGGCCGGCGCAGCGCGGCGCGGGCGGCGGTGCGCGCCTCGGCGCCGCTCCTGGACTTGCCGGCCCGCCGCGAGACGGGCAGCCCGCAGCCGGCGCGTACCAGGTCCTGCAGTGTGAGGCCGTACGCGGCGGCGAACGTCGGGCCGTGGCTCTGGCCGTGGTCCGACAGCAGCACGATGCGGTACGGGCGCGGGGCGTGCTCGGCGGCCTTGGCGATGAGCGCTATGGAGCGGTCGATGCGGCGCAGCACCTGCTGGGTGTCGCGGTGCTGCGGCCCCGCGTAGTGCGCCACCTCGTCGTACGCGACGAGGTCGGCGTAGACCGCCGTGCGGCCCGCGAGCATGTCCCCTATGACGGCGGTCACGACGACGTCCCGGGAGACGACGGTGGCGAAGGCGCGGATGAACGGGTACAGCCCGCCGCGGCCGACGCGCGGCGTCTCCCGGCGCAGCCGGGAGCGCAGCGACTGGAACACCTCGCGGCCGGCCTCGGCGACGAAGGAGGCGAAGGTGCGGGAGGCGTTGGCGGGGTCGGAGAAGTAGGCGAAGTACCCGGCGCGGGAGCGGGTCTTCTTGTTCCGCCGGACGGCGACCGAGAGCACCAGGGCGAGCTGGGTGGCGCCGCCGGTGAACAGGTTGCCGCGGCTGGCGGTGTCACCGGGCTCGCCGGTGGCCAGCAGCCCGCGGGGCGCGGCCGGGTCCTCGGCACGCGCGGCGACCCGGCGCTCCAGCTCCTGCGCGGTGGAGGGATGGCTGCAGACCATCACCTCGCCGGTCTCCTTCTCGTACCAGCGGAAGGCGGGCACGTCCTCGTTGGTGCCGTGCAGGATGCCGAGCTGGCTGGCGCCCGTCTGGCTGGACCAGTCCGTGCGCCAGGGGATGAGCCGATGGCTGGTGCCGTGCCAGGAGGCGACGGTCTCCATCACCGGCGGCAGCCGGTGCGCGAGCAGCCGCTGCCCGCCGAGGCTGCGCCCGCCGGCCCGCTCGCGCTCCTGCAGCGCGGCGTGCAGCACGTCGTGGCCGACGCCGTCGAGCTGGAGGAAGACGATGCCGGGGGCGGCGTCAGGGGACACCGCGGGGGCGCCGCGGCGGTACGCGAGCCGGGCGAGCCGGCGGCGGTACGCGCCGTCGTCGCGGACGGTGAGCGCGGTGCTGGTGGCGGAGGACGCGGCGGACATCACCGCGGCGACGACGACGGCGGTCTCCGGGTTGGCCTCGCCGCGTCCTGTGGGGTTGAGGCTGAGCGCGATCAGCAGCAGGGAGCCGTTGAGGAAGAAGACGAGCAGACCGAGCACGAACGCGGGCACCAGCAGCAGGGCCCGGACGAGCACGGGCCACACCAGCGCGGAGAGCACGCCGAAGACGCCGGCGCCGACGGCGGCGGTGACGGCGATGTGGGTGGCGCTGTCCCCGTCGGGCGACTGGAGCCGGAAGTCGGGCAGGGCACCGGCGAGGATGAGCATCGTCACCGTGCCGACGGCCCACACGACGACGATCCGGCCGAGGCCGCGGGCGGCGGCGCGGCGGCCCTTGCGGGTGGCGGCCGCCCGCAGAGCGGTGAGACCGGCGCGGGAGTCGGTGCCGGGAGCGGAGCGGGAGGGGTGGTCCTCGTCCGTACGGGACTGGTCGTCCGCGTCCGTACGGAACAGGCTGTCTGTGTTCGTACGGAACCGGTCGTCCGGCTCGGCACCGGACCCGGGGCCGGGCTCCGCGCGGGACCGGGGGTCCCGCTCCGTACCGGACCCGGGACCAGGCCGCGTACCGGACTCGGGGTCCGGCTCCGTGCGGGACTGGTGATCCGGGTCCGCGGGGGACCCGGTATGCGGCCCGGACCCGGGGTCCGGGCCGGGTCTGGTGCCCTCCCCCGCGCCCTCCCCGGACGCGGGCTCCTCACCCGGTCCGGAGTACCCGCCGGGCGCCTTCCGCGGCTCTGTCATGCGCTGTCTCACCTCCGCTCCTGTCGTACCAGCCTTCCACAGCCGGGCGGCAACCCGTTCCGCCCGGCGCCGCGGGGCCGCGCGGGGCACGCGGGACGCCGTACCCTCGGTGGGGCCGGAGCTGGTGGTGGCGGCGGAGGGAGCGGGCGTTGCCGGTCGAGATCACGTGGTGGGGACATGCCACCGCGACCGTGCGGGACTCGGGGGTGCGGGTGCTGACCGACCCGCTGTTCGTGCCGCGGCTGATGCACCTGCGCCGGCGCCGCGGCGCGCTGCCGCCGCCCTCGGCCGCGATCGCGGACGTCGTGGTCGTCTCCCACCTGCACTCCGACCACCTGCACCTGCCGTCCCTGGCCAGGATCGCGCCCGGCACCCGGCTCGTGGTGCCGCACGGCGCCCGGGGCGCCGTCCCCGGGCTGGGGCGGCTCGCCGGGTCGCGCGGGCTGCCGGTGACCGAGGTGCGCCCGGGCGACGAGGTCGCCGCCGGGCCGCTGACGATACGCGCCGTGCCGGCCGCCCACGACGGCCGCCGCTGGCCGTACGGGTCGCGCACCGCGCCCGCGCTCGGCTACGTCTTCGAGGGCGAGGCCCGCACCTACTTCGCCGGCGACACCGGCCTCTTCGACGGCATGGCCCGCGCCGTGGGCGCGTGCGACGTGGCGCTGCTGCCCGTCGGCGGCTGGGGTCCGTTCCTCGGCCACGGGCACCTCGACCCCGGCCGCGCCGCCGAGGCGCTGGCGGAGCTGGCGCCGCGCGCGGCCGTGCCGGTGCACTACGGCACGTACTGGCCGATCGGCATGGACGCCGTCAGGCCGCACGAGTTCCACGCCCCCGGCCACGACTTCGTCCGCCGGGCCGCGGCGCTGGCCCCCGACGTGGCGGTGCACCGGCTGGGGCACGGCGAGGGCATGCGGCTGGAGGCGGCCCGTTGAGGGTGCCCAACCCGCCGCCCGCGCTGCTCGCCGCCGCCCGGGACGTGGCCCCCGCGCAACAGGCGGTGGGCTACCCGTCGCTGTTCCTGCTCGTGCTCGTCGGGTCGCTGGTGCCCGTGGTGCCGACGGGTGCCGTGGTCAGCTCGGCCGCCGTCGTCGCCTTCCACCACGAGGCCGCGTACACGCTGCTGCTGGTCTTCGGCACCGCCTCGATCGCCGCCTTCCTCGGCGACGTCGCGCTCTACTGGCTGGGCAGCCGCGGCGTGCGCTCGCGCAACGGCTCGCGCTGGCTGGACCGGCTGCGCGACCGGGTCGCCCCCGAGCAACTCGCCCACGCCCAGCGGAAGCTGGAGGAGCACCGGATCTCGGTGCTCGTGCTGTCGCGGCTGCTGCCGGCCGGGCGGATCCCGGTGATGCTGGCGTGCCTGCTGGCGCGGATGCCGCTGCGCACCTTCGTCCGCGGCAACTTCCCCGCCTGTCTGGCGTGGGCGGCCACGTACCAGTTGATCGGCATCCTCGGCGGCTCGCTCTTTCCCGAGCCGTGGCAGGGCGTGGCGGCGGCGGTGGCGCTGACGGTGCTGATCAGCGTGGTGCCGCCGGTGTGGCGCCGGCTGCGCGGCCACGGCGGCCGGGGGCAGGGCACGTAGCGCGTACGCGGCCATGCGCCGCGCGTACGCGCCGTGCCCTCCGCGCCGCCGTCACAGCACCCGCGACGATCCCACCGGCAGGTCCCACAGCTCCGCCCGCGGCCGGCCCGTGCGCTCCCAGGCCGCCCGCACCCGCCGCAGCGGCTCCAGCGGCGGCTCCGCCGAGAGCAGGAAGGTGCCGAAGTGCATCGGCGCCATCCGCCGCGCGCCGACGTCGCCGCAGGCGCGCACGGCCTGTTCGGGGTCCATGTGCACCGGGCCCAGCATCCAGCGCGGCGAGTACGCGCCGATGGGCAGCAGCGCGAGGGCGATGCCGGGCAGCCGGCGGCCGATCTCCTCGAAGAAGTGGCCGTAGCCGGTGTCGCCGGCGAAGTAGACCCGCCGGCCCGCGCCGTCGGTGAGCACCCAGCCGCCCCACAGCGAGCGGCAGGTGTCGGTGAGGGTGCGCTTGCTCCAGTGGTGCGCCGGTACGAAGTCGAAGCGCACCGGGCCGCCGGGCGCGGGCAGTTCTGCGGCCTCCCACCAGTCCAGCTCGGTGACCCGGGTGAAGCCGCGGCGGCGGCACCAGCGGGCGAGCCCGGCGGGCACGAACAGCGGGGTGGTGCGCGGCAGCCGCTTGAGGGTGGGGCGGTCGAGGTGGTCGTAGTGGTTGTGGGAGACGACGACGGCGTCGACGGGCGGCAGGTCCTCCCAGCGCACCCCGACGGGGGTGACGCGGGCGGGGGTGCCGAGGATCCGCCGGGACCACAGCGGGTCGGTGAGCACGGTCAGGCCGCCGATGCGCAGCACCCAACTGGCGTGCCCGGCCCAGGTGACGGCGACGGTGGCGGGGTCCGCGGCGGGCAGCGGCCCCGGCTCGTAGGGCAGCTCCGGGATCTCTTCGAGGGTCCTGGCCGACGGGCGGAACTGGCCGGTGCGGGCCAGCCGGGCGAGCATGCCGATGCCGGGGAGGGGGGCGTTGAGGCGGTCGGTGAAGGACCGCGGCCAGCGGCGGATCTCGCCGAGGGGACGCGGTTCCGCGGTGGAGCGCTCGGTCGGTGCGGCGGGGCTGGTGGCTCCCGTCCGCTGTGACTGGCTGGTCAACGGCGGACTCCTGTCAGCTCGGTGAGGGCCGATCCGAGGGACCTCAACGCCTCGGCCACCTGCGGCCATTCCGCGGGATCCGGCTGCTCCTCCCCCGCGGTTCCGGGGGCGGCGGGGGCGCCGGAAGCTGCCGGGACGGGCGCGGCGGCGGGGGTCAGGGTAGTCGCCGCGGCGGCGGGCGGCCGGGCCCGCGCCGGGGCGAGGGCGGCGGCGTGCGCGCCCCCGGCGCCGCCGAGCAGCGGCGCCGTCGTCACCCGCAGCCGCAGCGCGGTCAGATCGTCGCCGAAGCGCTGCGCGCCGGCGACCGCGCGGGCGCGGGTCCCGGGGCCCAGCGCCCGGACGACGGCCGTCTCCAGGTCCACGGCGTCCACGACGCCGCCGCGGGCCAGGTCCCGGCGCAGGGCTTCGAGGTCCGCGTACACGTGGTAGCCGGCCTGCGGCGGACGGACCAGCGCGCCGGCGGCGGTGAGCACGTCCCGTACGGCCGCGGTGAGCGCCGTGTGCAGCCGGACGCCCGCGGCCAGCCGGCCGGTGACCGCGGGCGGCTCGGCCAGCGCCGCCGCGGCGGCGGCCTCGACGGGCGGGGGCAACGGCGGCACGGCGGTGCCGAGCACGGCCAGCGCGGCGGCGTGCAGCACGGCGCCCGCGCGGGTGGCGGGGAAGCGGGCGACGGCGGCGGGCCAGCCGGGCGGGGTGAGCGTGCCGCCGAGGTCGGCGAGGACGACGACGTCGTCGGGCAGCATCTCGGCGGGGCTGACGAGGACGGTGGCATGCGGGTCGTGCAGGGTGTCGCGGTACGTCTCGTCGCTGACGACGAGCAGCCCCTCCCGGGCCGCCGCCTCGCACGCCTCGTGCACCAGCTCCGGCGGCGGCACGGTGCCGGTGGGGTCGTCGGCGACGGAGAGGACGAGCAGCCGCGGGTCGCCGCCCTCGGCCCGTACCCGCCGGACGGTCTCCAGCAGCGCGACCGGGTCGGGGGCGCCGCCGGACTCGGCGGTGGTGGGCACGCGGTGCACGGCGCGGCCGAGGATCGCCGGCTGCGCCGCGTACCAGGACGCGGAGGGGCGGGGCAGCAGTACCTCGCCCCCGACCGCGGCGACCAGGGCGAGGAGCAGCGCCGGGCCGCCGGGTGCGGCGGCGGTCTGCCCGGGGTCCGTGGCCAGGCCGCGGCGGTGCCAGTAGCCCGCGGCGGCGGCGCGCAGCTCCGGCCCGCCGCCCGGCGGCCCGGGGGCGGCGGTGGCGGCGCCGGCGAAGCCGTCGACGAGCTCCGCGGGAGGTGGCAGACCGGCGTCGGGGACGGCCTGCTGCATGCGCCACCTCCCGCCGTCACGCGCCCGTCGGGCGCTCACAAGAGTGCGAATCTCTCCCACTGTCCCAGATCGGGCGGCCACCGGGGCGGTGCGCTGCGCGCCTGGTCAGGTGAGGTGCGGCCGGGCGGGGGCGGCGGGGCGCGCGGGGCGCGTACGGCCCTGTGCCCGGCCCGTACGCCGTGCTGCCCGGCCCGTACGCCCTGGACGTCCCGTCCGGCCCGCTTTCCGTCCGCACGGTCCTCAGCCGCGCTCGCGCGCGCCCTCGCGGGTGCGGCCGAGCGCGACGGAGCGCTCGGGGTGCCGGCTCAGGTACTCGCCTTCGAGCTGCGCCATGCGGGTGTTGTGCATGGCGAGCGCCGCCGCGGAACCGTGCAGCAGCGTGTCGTGGCGGGTGCGGTGGATGGTCTCCAGCTCCCTTATCAGTTGCTGGTCGGTCAGCCGCGCGGGGGCGATGCCGCCCCGGCGCCGGTCGCTCTCGCCCATCTGCGGCTCTCCTTCGCGCCGGCGGTCTCCGTCTTCCAGGATCGGGCAATCCGGGTCCCGCTGCTACCCGGGGGACGCGCTCAGGTTCGCGGGGACTGCTTCTGCTGCCCGGATAGCGAGACGATACTTCTCGTCATACGAGACCGGAGTTACGCTGCCGCCATGGCCGTTTACACGCATGGACACCACGACTCGGTGCTGCGCTCGCACCGCTGGCGCACGGCCGCCAACTCGGCGGCGTACCTGACCGGCGAACTGCGCCCGGACATGCACGTCCTCGACCTCGGCTGCGGCCCCGGCACGATCACCGCCGACCTCGCCGCCCTCGTGCCCCGGGGCCGGGTGACGGCGGTGGACGCCGAGGCGGGGATCCTGGCGCAGACGCGCGCGGCGGCGGCGGAACGGGGCGTGGCGAACGTGGAGTTCGCCGTCGCCGACGCCGAGGCGCTGGACTTCCCGGCCGACTCGTTCGACGTGGTCCACGCCCACCAGGTGCTCCAGCACCTCGCGCACCCCGTGCGGGCGCTTGAGGAGATGCGCCGGGTGTGCCGCCCCGGCGGGCTCGTCGCCGCGCGGGACGCGGACTACGCGGCGATGACCTGGTACCCCGACGTGCCCGCCCTGGACGACTGGCTGGACACCTACCGCCGGGTGGCCCGCGCCTCGGGCGGCGAGCCGGACGCGGGGCGGCGGCTGCTGGGCTGGGCCCGCGAGGCGGGGTTCGAGGACGTCACGGCCTCGGCGGGCGCGTGGTGCTTCGCGACGGCGGAGGAGCGCGCGTGGTGGAGCGAGTCGTGGGCGGACCGCACGGTTTCCTCGTCGTACGCCCGCCTCGCGGTCGACGGCGGGCACGCGGACGCCGCGGCGCTGGCGCGGATCGCGGCGGGCTGGCGGGAGTGGGGCGCGGCGGCGGGCGCGTGGTTCGCGGTGCTGCACGGCGAGGTGCTGTGCCGGGTGCCGTGACGGCGCGCCGGGCCCGGCGCGTACCGGTGCCAACGGCCCGGCGTCCGGGCGGACTTCGCCGCCCCTAGACTCTTCCCCATGGAGATCCTCGGCACCTCACTGCGCATCTGCGTGGACGACCTGGAGTCCGCCGTCGACACGTACGAGAGGCTGACCGGCGAACAGGCCCAGCACTTCTCGCAGGCGGGCGTCTCCGTCGCCGCGGTCGGCTGCTTCCTGCTGATGTCCGGTCCGCCGGAAACACTCGACGTGCTGCGCCGAATCACCGCGACACTGGCGGTCAAGGACGTCGCCGAGGCGTACGCGACGCTCCGGTCGGTCGGCGCGGAGATCGTCGCGGGCCCGTCGGAGACGCCGATCGGGCGCAACATGGTGGCGCGCCACCCCGACGGCAGCATCTTCGAGTACGTCGACCGCCGCCGCTGACCCGCGCCGCCGACCGCTACCGCGGGGCGCCGCCGACGTCGGTCATCTCGACGGTCAGGGCCCAGCGTTCGTGGTCGCGCCAGGCGCCGCCGATGAACAGGTAGTCGGGCGAGAAGCCCTCCAGCCGGAAGCCGGCGCGCTGGGCCAGCGCGATGGAGGCGGCGTTGCCCGGCTGGACGTTGATCTCCAGGCGGTGCAGGCCGAGGTGGGTGAAGGCGTGCCGGACGACGAGGCCGATGCCCTCGGACATGAGGCCGCGGCCCGCGTACGGGACGAAGGCCGCGTACCCGAGGGCGCCGGAGAGGAAGGCCCGGCGCACGATGGCGTTGATGTTGACGAAGCCGGCGAGGGCGCCCGACTCCCGCTCGCAGACGAGGAAACCCTCGGTCTGCGGCTCGGTGAGCCGCTCCAGGTAGGCGCGGTAGTCGGCGGGGGTGGCGGGCGGGGACAGCCACGGGTGGTGGAGTTCGGCGCTGGCCCGGGCGCGGGCGAGGAACTCCTCCTCGTCCGCGGCGCGCGGGGTGCGGATCGCGGTGCGGGCGCCGGCCGCGATGACGTCGTTCTCGGGCACCGGGCGAGTGTACGCCCCGCCGCCGGTCAGGGGTTCGGCTGGACGAACCGCAGCCGGTTGCCGAACGGGTCGGTCAGCTCCAGGATCGTGCCGATCCCGGCGTCCTCTTCGAGTCCCGGCTTCAGGTACGGGTAGTCCTTGGCCTTCAGCTCGGCGTGCAGCTCGCCCGCGCCGTCGATCTCGACGTAGACCGTGGCGCCGGGGCTGGCGTCGCCGTGGTGCTCGCTCAGGTGGAGGGTGAGGTCTCCGCGGGAGACCTGCATGTAGAGCGGGAAGCCGTCGGCGAACCTGTGCTCCCAGTCGACCGTGAAGCCCAGGTAGTCGACGTAGAACTCGCGGGCCTTGGCGATGTCGAAGATGCGGAGGATCGGTGCGGTACGCCGGAAGAGGACAGTCATGTCTCCACTATGCCTCCGCCGCCAGCCGCTCGGCGAGACGGCGCATCTCGTCTCCGACCAGGTAGTGGCCGGGCAGCCCGGGGATCTCGACGGGGCGTCCGGTGGGGCGCCGGGGCGGGTGGCGGATGAGGTGGCCGAGGACGCGGGCGGCGAGTGCGGGGTCGTCGGGCGGGTCGCCGAGGACGTAGTGGTAGGCGTTCGGGCGCCAGTGGGGATAGCGCTCGGTGAGGCCGACGATCAGCGCGGGCGGACGGCGGCGGTACGAGGCGTACGGCTCGGCGTAGTACGAGGTGCGGCGGCCCTCGGCGACGTTGCACGACTCGCAGAGCAGGCCGCGGACCAGCCCGGAGACGTGGTGGTGGTCGACGACCAGCCGGGCCGGGCGCAGCCCGCAGACCGCGCACCGGCCGTCCTGCCACCGCCGTATCGCCGCGAGCGCCCCGCCCGGACCGGCCGCGGGCACGGGCGCGGGTGGGGCGGCGGCGGACGCGGGTGCGCGGGTCGCGCCGCCCGGCGCGCCGGGCGGCGTCCACTCGTGGCAGGCGGGGACCTCGGGGCCCCGCCCTGGCGTGCTGTCCATGGTGCCGACGCTACGGCCCGGCACTGACATCGGCCGCCGCCCGCGGCCCCTCCGCCCGCAGCAGCGCGACGAGTTCGTCCACGTGCGCGCGGCGGGTGAGGAACCCGTTGACGTTGATCCGCAGCGCCCGCCACCCGTCGAGCACCGTGGTCGCCACCCACGCCCGGCCGCCGCGCTCGACGCGCTGCTGGAGCGTGCGCTGCACCGCGTCCCGCGTTGCGGCCGGCGCGTCCCGTACCGCCGCGGGCAGATAGCGCACGCAGCACACGGCGGTCTGCACGTCGCCCACCGGCTCGAAGTCCTCCGCGGCGGCCAGCTCCGCGGCGAGGTACCGGGTGAGGTCCAACTGCCGTTCCACGATGCGCCGGTAGCCGTCCCGGCCGAGGCCCGCGAGCGCGGCCCACAGCTTGAGCGCGTTGGCGCGCCGGGTGCCGAGCTGGCCGAGGCGGAAGAAGTCGAGCGGTTCTTCGTCCGGGGTGCCGTCCGCCGATCCGCGGTCCCCGCCCCGCCGGTCGTCCAGGTACGCCGGATCGGTGTCGAAGGCGTCGCGCAGCACCCGCGCGCCGTCGCGGGTCAGCAGCACACCGCAGGAGAACGGCACGGACATCCACTTGTGCGGGTCCAGCGTCGCCGAGTCCGCCCGCGCCACGCCCCGCAGCAGCCCGCCGTGCGCCGCGGAGAACGCCAGCGCCCCGCCGTACGCCGCATCGGCGTGGAACCACAGCCCGTACTCCGCGGCCACGTCCGCGAGTTCGTCCAGCGGGTCGACGGCGCCGGAGGAGGTGGTGCCGGCCACGCCGACGACGCAGGCGGGCCGCAGCCCGGCGGCGAGGTCCGCCTCGATCGCGGCGCGCAGCTCGCCGACGCGGATGCGGAAGCGCGCGTCGGTGCCGATGCGGCGCAGGTTGTCCCGGCCGATCCCGAGCACGTCCACGCCCTTGACCAGCGAGAAGTGGGCCTGCTCCGAGGCGTACACGCGAAGCTGCGCGCCGCCGGGCCCCGCCGCGGCCGCGGTGCCGGCCGCCGCGTCCCGGGCGCACTTCAGCCCGATGAGGTTCGCCTCGGACCCGCCGCTGGTGAGCGTGCCGAACGCGCCGTCGCCGTAGCCGAGCAGGTCGCACAGCCAGCGCAGGACGCGTTCCTCCAGCGCGGTCGCGGTCGGCGACTGCCGCCAGGCGGCGGCGTTCTGGTTGAGCGCGGAGCACAGTGCGTCGGTCCAGACGGCGACGGGCAGCGGCGCGGGGTTGAACAGGCCGAAGTAGCGCGGGCTGGAGCTGTGCGTGGCGTCGGCGACGACGTCGCGGGCGAGCGCGTCGAGCAGCTCCAGCGGGTCCGTCCCCCGCTCCGGCAGCGGCCCGGCGAAGCGCTCGCGGAGTTCCGCCGCGGTGGCGCCGGAGCAGACGGGGAGGCCGTCCAGCGCGGCGGCGTAGTCGGCGACCAGTTGCGTCGCGGCACTCCCCAGGCGCCGGTGCTCGGCGGCGAGCGCCGCCGCGGTGAGGTCGTCGTCGTGCATGGATACGTCCATGCAGCCGATCTTCACAAGGGGCCCCGCGACAGGGAAGAGGCATCTTTCCGATGAGGAGACATAGGGTTTTCCTATGGCGGTGTCGTTGGAGGATCTGCGGGTGTTCCGGTCGGTGGCCACGGCAGGCAGCTTCGGCCGGGGCGCCGCGCGGCTGCGGCTGAGCCAGCCGGCGGTCAGCGAGCGGATGGCCCGGCTCGAACGCGACCTGGGCCGCCCGCTGTTCCTGCGCGGTGGCCGGGGGGTGCGGCTCACCGCGGCCGGGGAGCGGCTGCTGCCCTACGCCGAGCGGTGCCTGGCCCTCGCCGAGGAGGCGGTCGCGGTGGTACGGGCCGAGCCCGGCCGGCCGCGGGTGCGGGTCGCCCTGCACGCCACGTTCGCGCCGAGCGTGGTGCCGCGGGTGCTCGACGCGCTCGCGGCGCTGGACGTCGAGGTCGCGTGCACGGACGCGCACAGTGAGGAGGTGGTGCGCGGCCTGGCCGACCACACCGTGGACATCGGGTTCGTGGTGCCGGGACCGTACCCGCACACGCTGACCGTGGAGCCGTTCCTGACCGACCCGGTCGTCTGCGTCGCCCGCCCCGGGCACCCGCTCGACACCGGAGGACCCCTGCGGATCCGGGACCTGGCCGCGTATCCGGTGGCCTGTACGACGTGGGGCGACGGCGCGGAGCGCTTCCTCGACCTGCTGCGCGCGGCCCCCGTGCCGGCGACCGGGCTCCACCCCGTCTCCCCCGCCGAGACCGTCGCGAGCCTGGCCCGGCGCGGCAGCCACGCCGGGGTGCTGACCCGCTCCACGGTGGGCCCGGATCTGGCCGCCGGCGCGCTCGTCGAGCTGCCCGTCACCGACCTGCCGCGCTGGGAGCTGACCCTCGCCCTGGCCCACCGCGCGCAGGACGCCGACACCGCCCCCGTACGGGCGCTGCGCGCGGCGCTGCTCGGCGCCGGCTGAGGCCGCGGGGCGCCCGCGTCACCTGCGGCGCTGGAGCATCCAGCCCACGATCATGCCGATCACCGCCACCGCCAGCAGCGCCAGCCACAGCGGCGTGGTGACCTCCCAGAACAGCAGTTGGATGCGGGTGCGCCGGGTGTTCTGGAAGATGAACGCCAGGCCGAGGGCGGCCAGCACGAGCGCGGCCACCCGGCGGGCCGTGAACGCCTGCCGGGGGCCACCCGTCCGTACCGAGGTATGAGCCATGAGCCCAGCCTGCGCCCCGCGGCCGGGATCGCGCCCGGCGGCAGGGCCCGTTCGGGCGAACGCCGCCCGCCGGCTCAGGCGAGCCCGGGGGCGTCGAGGGTGAGGGTGCCGGCGTCCGCGTCGAGGACGGCGGGGATGCCGAGGGGGACGGTGAGGGCGGGGACGCCGTGGCCGAAGTCCAGGCCCTCCAGCACCGGCACGCCGAGGTCGCCGAGCCGGTTGGCGAGCACGGCGCGGACGGCCTCGTACGGGCCGGAGTCCTCCCAGGTGCCGCAGACGACGCCGGCGACGCCGGTCAGCCAGCCGCTGCGGCGGAGCTGGGTGAGGATGCGGTCGAGCCGGTAGTCCTCCTCCTCGACGTCCTCGATGAGCAGGATGCCGCCGGCGGCACCGGCGCGGGCACCCGGGGTGCCGAGGCCGGCGGCCAGCAGGCTGACGCAGCCGCCGAGCGTGACGCCGCGGGCCCGGCCCGGGACGAGGGCGCGGGCGCCGGGGCTGGTCAGGCGCTGCACGGCGGCCGGCTCGAAGAGGGTGCGGCGCAGGTGCTCGCGGGTGGTGTCATCCGCGACGAACGGCGCCCAGGCGGGCATCGGCCCGTGCAGGGTGGCCACGCCGAGGTGGGTGGCGATGGCCTCGTGCAGGGCGGTGGCGTCGCTGAAGCCGACGTAGACCTTCGGATCCGCGGCGCGCAGCGCGGCCCAGTCGACGTGGTCGAGCATGCGGTGGGCGCCGTAGCCGCCCCTGCCGGAGAAGACCGCGGCGACCTCCGGGTCGAGCCAGGCGCGCTCGAAGTCGCGGGCGCGGGCGGCGTCGTCGGCGGACAGGTAGGGCAGCGCGTCGTGCTCGCCGTACGCGGTGGGGTGGACGACGACGTCCAGGCCCCAGCCGCGCAGCACCTCGACGCCGGCGTCCAGTTCCTTGCGCGGGAACCCGCCGCTGGGGGCGACGACCGCGACGCGGTCGCCGGGGCGCAGCCGGCGGGGGCGGACGAGCGCGGCGGCGGACCCGGTGCCCGGGGCGGCCGGGCGGGCGGCCGCGGCGGCGGGGGGCACGGGTGCGCCCAGGTCCACGGCGGGCACGTCCGGCGCCGCGAAGCCGAACGTCTGCGCGTACAGCGACAGCTCGGCCTCCAGCGCCCGGATCAGGGTGTCGGCGCGGCGGAAGCCGTGGCCCTCGCCCTCGAAGGTGACGTACGCGTGCGGCACGCCCCGGCCGGCGAGCGCGGTCAGGAACCGCTCGGACTGCACCGGCGGGCAGATCACGTCGTCCAGCCCCTGGAGCAGCAGGAACGGCACGGTGATCCGGTCGGCGTGGTGGACCGGGGAGCGGTCGCGGTACCGCTCGGGCACCTCGGCGAGCGGGCCGACCAGCGACTCCAGATAGCGCGACTCGAAGTCGTGGGTCTCGTCGGTGGCCCAGCCGGCGAGATCGAGGATGGGGTAGACGATCGTGCCGCACGCGTACAGCCCCTCGGCCAGCGGCGAGGTGAGGGACGCGGCGGTCGTCCAGCCGCCCGCGCTGCCGCCGCGGATCGCCAGCCGGGCCGGGTCGGCGGTGCCCTCGTCGGCCAGCGCGCGGGCGACGGCGGCGCAGTCCTCGACGTCCACGACGCCCCACTGCTCGCGCAGCCGCTCGCGGTAGGCGCGGCCGTAGCCGGTGGAGCCGCCGTAGTTGACCTCGGCGACGCCGATGCCGCGCGAGGTGAAGTAGGCGATCTCCAGGTCGAGCACCAGCGGTACGTGCCCGGTGGGGCCGCCGTGCGCCCAGATCACGTACGGCGGCAGCTCGTCCTCGGGGCCGGTCAGCTCCGGGTGCTGCGGCGGGTAGACGTGGGCGTGCACCTCGCGGGCCCCGGGGCCCGCGAAGGTGCGGGACACCGGCCGCGGCAGATAGGCCGGGTCGACGGCGTCGCGGTGGGCGTTGCCCGCGACGCGGGCGTAGCCGGTGGCGGTGTCCAGCTCCACGACCTCGTACCCGGTGACGGGGCTCGCGGCCGTGCCGAAGATCCGCTCGCCGGCGACGGCGAGGGCCGCGGCCCAGTTCGACCAGGGGCCCGGCACGTCGGCCAGCTCGCCGGTGGCGGGGTCGAGGACGCCGAGGCGGGTGCCGCCGGTGCCGTGCAGGGTGGCGACGAGGCCGCTGCCGAGGACGGCGAACCAGCGCAGCCCGACCTTCCACAGCGCGTCGGCGAACTCCTCGGGCAGCGGGCAGAGTTCAGTGGTCACGGCGGTGGCGGGGTCGACCCGGTGCAGGTTCCACCAGCCGCTGCGGTCGGTGGCGGCCACCAGCGTGCCGTCCGGCAGCCACTCGGCCTGCGCGACGGACTCCGCCTCGGAGCCGGTCTGGGCGCCGAGGACGGTGGTGACCCCGGCAAGCCGGCCGTCGCCGGTGACGTCGGCGACGCGCAGCTCCGTGCCGTCCCAGGGCATCTGCGGGTGGTCCCAGGCGATCCAGGCGGCCTGCCGGCCGTCCGGGGAGAGGCGGGGGCCGGTGACGAAGCGGTGCCGGTCGTCGGTCAGCTCGCGCACGGCGGCGCGGTCCCTCGCCGCCGAACCGTCCAGCGGCACGGCGGCGAGCACGCGGCGTACGTCGGTGGGGGCCTGCCCGGTGAACTCCTCCAGCACGCACCAGACCTCGCCCCGCTGCGGCAGCACGACGGCGTCGCACCAGCGCAGCCCGCCGCCGACGGCGGAGACGGGGGTGAGCGGGCGCGGCTCGCCGCCGCCGTCCGGCTCGTACGCGTACAGCCGCTGGTCGGGGAAGTGGGTGAAGACGATCAGCGGGCCGCCGGTGGCGCGCGGGGCACCGGCCCAGGGCCGGCCGCCGTACTCGATGACCCTGTTGCGCACGTTCCACGGCGGGGGCAGCACCGACTCCTCGGTGCCGTCCGGGCGCAGCCGCACCAGCGCCCGGCGCCCGCCCTCGCGCGGCCGCGGTGCGGTCCACCACACCTCGTCGCCGACGGTGTCCAGATACTCCGGGCGGCCGTCGTGGGTCGCGGCGAGGGCGGCGGTCAGGGGGGAGGGCCAGGAGCCGTACGGGGCGGTGGTCACGGGCGGCGTCGTCTCTTTCCGCTGGTGGTCGAGGCGCCGGCCGCTCTGCCGGCGCGCTCGCTGGTCATTGGCCGCTTCCCGCGCGGCTGCCCGGGGGCGGTGTGCCGTCAGGCCGATCTGAGGAAGTCGTCCAGCACCCGCACGCCGAAGTGCAGCGCGTCCACCGGCACCCGCTCGTCCACGCCGTGGAACAGCTCCTGGTAGTCGAACCCGGCGGGGAGCTTCAGCGGCGAGAACCCGTAGCCGGTGATGCCCAGGCGGGAGAACTGCTTGGCGTCGGTGCCGCCCGACATGCAGTACGGCACGACGTGCGCGCCGGGGTCGAAGCGCTCCAGGGAGGCGCGCATCGCGGCGTAGAGGGGCGCGTCGACGGGGGCGGTGAGCGGCACCTCGCGGTGGCTGAACTCCCAGTCCACATACGGTCCGGTCAGCTCGTCGAGCGTGCGCGCGAACTCCTCCTCGCCGCCGGCCACCATCCGGCCGTCGATCTGGGCGGTGGCGCTGCCGGGGATGACGTTCACCTTGTAGCCGGCTTCGAGGACCGTGGGGTTGGAGCTGTTGCGCACGGTGGGCGCGACGAGGGCGGCGGCCGGGCCGAGCTTGGCCAGCAGCGCGTCCACGTCGAAGGCGGGGTCGTCCAGTTCCCCGGGGGCGACCTCGACGCCGTAGGCGGCGGCCGTCTCGACGAGCGCCGCGCGGACGGTGGGGGTGAGGCGCACGGGCCAGCGGTGCTCGCCGATGCGGCCGACGGCGGCGGCCAGCCGGGAGACGGCGTTGTCCGCGTTGACCTTCGAGCCGTGGCCCGCGCGGCCGCGGGCGGTGAGCCGCAGCCAGGCCGTGCCGCGCTCGCCGGCGGCGACGGGGTAGAGGCGCAGGCCGTCGCCGGCGTGGAAGGTGAAGGCGCCGGACTCGCTGATGCCCTGGGTGCAGCCGTCGAAGAGCGCGGCGTGCTCCTCGGCGAGATAGCCGGAGCCGTACTCGGCGCTGGCCTCCTCGTCGGCGGTGAAGGCGAGCACGATGTCGCGGCGGGGGCGGACGCCGGCGCGGGCCCAGGCCCGTACGACCGCGAGGACCATCGCGTCCATGTTCTTCATGTCGATGGCGCCGCGGCCCCAGACCACACCGTCGCGGATCTCGCCGGAGAAGGGGTGGACGCTCCAGTCGGCGGGCTCGGCGGGCACCACGTCGAGGTGGCCGTGGACGAGCAGCGCGTCGGCGCCGGGGTCGGTGCCCTCGATGCGGGCCACGACGTTCGTCCGGTCGGGGGCCTTCTCCAGCAGGGTGGGCTCGATGCCGGCGCCGGCGAGGCGCTCCGCGACGTACTCCGCGGCCTGGCGCTCCACGCCGTCGCCGCCGCCGTGGTTCGTGGTGTCGATGCGGATCAGGTCGGAGGTGAAGCCCACCACCTCGTCCAGCGCCGC